>CASEVI010000001.1 GCA_949291375.1 uncultured bacterium
CTTATAGATTGAAAGGTAAAAATATTTATGATGATAACTTAGAAATATAACCTACATTTTCAATTGGCGTTTTTCGACATTTTGCTGTTGACATTGACATCTTGATTTTTTTATTTTTCCTAATCCGTTTTTAACAACATTATAACTATACCCTTTTTGTTTATAGTAAGCATAAGGAGTTATTTTTAAATCATTAATTTCTTTTTTTATTTCAGCATAATCATATTTACGTCTCATAAAAAATCTCCTCAATTTTATGAGAGGATTTTATATTTATTTTTGTTGTTCGATAAGAACGTGAAATTTTCAACGCTTACTTTTTATTGTTCTTTACAAGGTGAATGGCTCATTATTATTTTCTTTTAAAAAATAAATAATGAGCCATTCTATAGAGAGTGTATATGTTAACAAGCAATCTTCTAAGTTAAATGTTTTTAAATGTAATCTTCCCAATTAGATATAAGTGAAACTGTAAGGGTCAGATTGATTAAAGGTTCACCTACATAAGATGATAAGGCTAAATTGACTTTTTCAAATATCTCTTCATCTTTTCCGTGTGTCTTATATTTAAAACATCTATTAAGTGATAAATATCCATTTGTAGATACCTCTAAACCGCTTACTCCTCCATCACTAAATTCCGTCAAATCAAATGTATAAATTTGATTAATTTCATCATAAGTATCAAAATCTAAAGGTTTATTTAAGTTCGCACTTTCTTTATCCATTTCAAAATAAGTAGAAAGAGGTTCTTTTATTTCAAATTTTAATTTTGCTACAACCATTTCTTTTGTTAAAGTTATTCCGCTATAACCTTCTTTAGGAGTAATTCTAAAATCAAATTCACTAGTTAATTGACCTTCCCCTAATAAATTATTTTTTGAATAAAAAACTAAACCACCATAATTTGCATATTGATCATTATCACTTTCAACATAAAATGAATCTGGAGAGGAAGTTATTTCAATATTCCCCATCTCGAGATAATTTTCAACATTGATATTGACCACTGATTCTTGAGAAACTCCATCTTCACTTGAAAAATTCCATAAAGCAAAACCACTACCCACAATAGTAAAGGTAGAAAGAAGGGCTAATGTTAATAAAACTATACTTTTTGTTTTGCGTTCCATTTTTTTCTTTTTCCTTATTATTAATTAATCAATAACTTCTTCTTCAACTTCTTTTGTTTCTTCTTTTATAGTTTCTTGATTTAAAAGAAAGGTAGATTCTTTTAAATCTTCTGAAACATTAACTTCATCAAAAATTACTTTATTTTTATCGTCTTCATCAATATAGAAAATAAATGATTTTTTCTCATCTCCATGAGGAATGGTACAGAAATAATCGAGTCTTTTTTTATAAGACTTATCAATTCTTTCTTCAGCAAGCGTTGCTAAAAAGAGAAAAACAAATGCTGCGCAAAGAGCAATCATTCCTATTTCACTTTTAATATAGGTAATAAAAACTCCTAAACCATAATTTTGAAAACCATTATATCTACCAATTACATCTTCAAATTCTAAAGCTGTTTCATAAGATAAAGACGCTATATTTGAATCTCCTTGTAATTTAAAAAGTAATTTAGAAGGATCTTTTTCATCTATATTTATTTCGATGACTCTATGAAGAATCATGATATCTTCATGTTCATAAGCGATAATATCATAAAGTTTAATATCTTCAGCTTTTTCGATTTTTTCAATACCAACCAAAGAATATTGAGTAATTTGATCGTTTAAACCATTTTCAAATAAATAATCGTTATCTTCATGTTTTTCTTCCATACTACCTGTAAGAATAGTAATGTAAGCATCGTTATTGATAAAAAATTGATCTCCATTAGCTCTATAAGAAATTCCTACAGCCAATATTCCAATTAAGCAAGTAATAATAACTCCACTTAATACATCCATGATAATGTGTAATTTCCTTTGAGTTTTTTCTTCCTTATCAATCATTTCAGTGCATTTTAAAAATGATTTATTTTCTTTTCTTCTTTTTAAATTAAGATGATAAATCTTATTTCGATATTCTTTTTTTAAAGCTTTATCTTCATATCCATAATCGATATGTTTAACTTTATAAAATGAATATAAAAAGAACATAAAAGAAAATACAATTGCTAAACCAAGAATAACAAAAATAGAAATGATAATTGCAATTATAAATAATCGTTCTTGTCCACCCATATCTTTTTACTCCCTCTTTTAACCTATATATTTTTTTAATTAATTTATCTAATATCTAGAATAGCTCATTTTTTAAGAAGCTTTCTCAATATATAAAACATAATTTTTCCTTATTCTAAACTCTAATTCACCATTAAATTTGTCTGTTTCAGTATCATATTCAGCTAAAACTAAACCACTGACATAATCATAAACTTTATAAAGTCCAGGATCATTCCTACTTAAAGCAACTTCTTTTACAGCGTCTTCTAAAGTTTTAGACAAATCATTTTTATCAACATCTTGACCACTAATATTTGTTCCGATGTAATAACTCTTTTCCCAAACAGTAGTTAAATTTTCATGATTTAAATACCCGTCTACTTTATCCCAAGAAGTTGGATTAACATCGCTAACTAGTTTAACGAAAACATTTGAATGCCTAAAAGCATATAAATGATAATGTAATCCTAACACTGGATCTTCATCAGCGTATAAAATAAAATCATATAATCCTAAATAAAGAGATGATTTTGGAATGTAATATCTTCCTGTTCCACCTCCAGTAGAATGATGTTCATCGTTTTTTAAATCAAAATAATATGAAGCATTAACATAAACTTCATTATCATCAATAGTCCCATTATTGTTTAAATCATAAATAAGTGTATTTACACCATTTTGATCTAAATATGATGCATCTACATTTACTTTATCACTATGATCTTCTAAATTAGAACGATAAAAATGTATATTTTTATCGTATTCTTTATATAATCTTATTTGGAATGCTGCATATTGAATTGAAGAAAAATTCGTTAAATCAACATTTTTAATAATATAAATGAATTCATTATCTAAAGCTGAATTTTTAATATCATCATTAATAACTTCGCTAGTAGTCCCATTTGTTGTTAAAAATTTAGGATTTACTATATCTGTAATAGTATCGTCATTAATATGAATTACTTCACTTTTTCCTTTATAAACACCATGTGTTTGTTTAACCATTGAAGGAGAATTGTGATAATAAAAGTCAACTTGATTATTAATATTACCAGAAGAATCTAAACCAGTAACAAATTTAGCTTCAAGAACTTTTTCGATACCGACAATAAAATACGATGAATTTTCATATTTATGATTAGCAGTACCTGTTGAAATTATTTCACAATTACATATTTGATAAAAAGCATTGCTTAAAATTTCGATATGTTTTCCACGTAATGAATTAAATGAATTTGAATTTTCAATTATGGTTTTAACATCGTTAAACCCACCAGAAAAATTAATATTACCAGAAGGGTAATTATTCAATAATGTTTTGTTAGTTAAGAAAATATATACATTGTATAAAGAATCTTCATCACCATATTTTTCAAAAAAATTATTGTTATTAAAATCGTATAATTTATGGGACCCACCTTCATAACGCCCATCACTAGTGTTATCAATAGCGGCCGCAGCACCTTCTATAATCGTAGAACCTTTACTTTCTCCAAGAGTAACATTTTTAACCGACCCATATATAAATGGAACATCAATGCCATCTACATTAAGCATAATTTGTTCATCGTGATATAAAAAATTTTGTTTTTTTCCGTTTATATTTAAGTCGATCGAGTCTTTGCCGCCGTTAACTGTTGTTTTGTCGTCAACCCAGCCATCATCACCACCATAATAATCGTAAGCTTTTCCGCTACTAAAAATAGGAAATAATCTAATAACATTATTTTCGTCGGCATACTGATCTAAATTTCTCATTATATCGAATAAATCAATAACATCTTTACAAGTAAAAGAACCCGATTTAAGATCTTCATTATCTGCAACTATATGGACAGAAAAATTTTTACTATCATCAAAATAACCCCATGAAGCGAATGTATAATTATAATAGGATTCGTTAGAATCAGGATAATCGTCACCCATTTCATTTTGAGGAGTTGGAATTAAATCATAAATACTTGTTGATAAAGTGTCTGTTACTGTTAATTTTATAGGCAAATAGTTTGAACCGGCATCATCAACATTTTCCCAGTAACCAAGTCTTTTGCTTCTATCGTGTATTTTGCCATCTTCAGATTCATAACTATAGCCAGGAACATTGTCATTATAGACTGAATCGTTATTCCACAAATCATCATCATTATCAATATAATCAAGTACTCCATCAGTCTCATTTTCATAAAACAAATCATTTATTACTGTTTGTTTATAAGAATAAGGATCTGTATTTAAACCACCAATATAATTCCGATAATAATATGATCCCCAATCATCCGATCCCCACCCATGGTGCTCTACAGACGCAAAGTCAGATCGAATTAAAGTTAAATAAGCATTATCCCCAAAAGTATTATTATTTAATGTCTCTGAACTTTTTGCATTATATTCGTTTTTCTCACTGGTTTTTTTTATAACATTTCCATCTTCATCAAAATTCCGCTCAACATAGCCGAAACAATCTTCAGGTAAAATAGTATCTAAAGTCATTCTTTTATAATATATTAAATCATAAATATTTTGAGGGCGTTCTCCAGGATTTTGTACATTAGTAACTGGCTTTAAATATCTACTATATTGTTCAGTATAAAATGTAGAAGGAAAAAAATAGATTGTATATTCAGTTGAGGTATCACTACTATTAGCACTACTATCATAGTTTTCTTTAATATTATCGATTCCTCCAAAATTAACACCTGTATCTTTTTTAACTGTTTCACTATTAAATACCCAATAAGAAAAACCAATAGTAGGTACTACTATTAATAATGCTAAAAATATTATAAAAATAGATAATAATCTTTTTTTCATTTCTTTAATTTCTTTTATATTTATAATCTTAAATATTTTAAATAAATTAATTATTTAAAATATGTATATTTTATTTTTAATAAAAATTATTATTTATTTTTTAAAAATTAAATATTTAAGATTATATATAAAATTACACTCCCTAAAATAATAAATATAATTTTTAAATAGATAAGTAATAACAAATAATTAAATAATTATTAATCTTAAAATTATTTAATTAGTTCACTCTCTAATATTGACTAATTAAATAATTAATAGTTTTATGTTTTCAAATAATAATCAAATAATGATTGATAGTCCTTAAAATAAGGGAAAGAAGAAATGAATTAATATATTTATTAAAATAAATATTAATTCGTTTTCTATCCCTTATTTTAATTATCTTATTTAATTATTATATTTTTATCTATCTTAAATATTAGGATATAAGATAGATTGATTTGATAGATTCATTGTTTAGATAGGTTGATTAAGCATTGACTAATTCTGCTGTAATTGTAACAGCGTTTTTATCTGCAATAGATTCAATTGCATTTTTCCAAGTTGTATATGCAGTACTTGATGTTGGTTTTCCAGTTGTTCCACTTCCAGCTGCTTGATAATCAATAAAATTATTTTCGGTTTTATCAGTTCCTAATGTTAATTCAGCAACATTAGAAGATAAAGAAACAGTTGTTGTAGCTTCATAATCACTTGTTCTTCCTGTTGCATCATTTGCAATTTTTAAATATGGTCTATAAGCCTCAGCAATTGTAATACTGAATTTAACACTATCAAAATTTGTTCCATCTGTTGCTGTACCATTTTTAGAAGCTGTTAATGTAGTAACGGCTGTATTAGTATCATTTGTAGTAGCAAAATATATACCTTTTGTTACATCATCTTTATTGCTTGAGCCACCTTGATCTAAAACTAAAGTTAAATTGGAGTAATTTAAAGTAATAGAATAATTATTTGATGTCATATCTGTAATTGTAACACCTAAAGTATTTGTTGCTTTAGTATTAGATTCACTAAAACTCCAACTTGAAAATCCACTTCCTACTAAAACTCCGGCAGTTAAAAGTGGTAAAACTGTCATTAATAATTTTCTTTTTAACATATGTCCTTAACTCCCCTTAAGAATAATAAATTAGAAAATTTATATATAAAAAGACGACACCTATCCCAATGCCACTTTAATTAAAGCAAAAATAAAAAAAAAAAAAATAGAACTATATTTTTTGACTATAAAGTCAATATAAAATATAGAGATAATTATCTATCTTTTTAATTGATAATATTGATTAAATTACTATTTATCTTATAAATTTATTTAAATTATGAAGATTTCTTGAATATCTTCATAATTAAAATTCTATTTATAAGTATAAACAGTAATTATAATAAACAATAAAGACATAGTTAATAAGTAGGAAGTAGTAAATTTTATATTAAATACACCACAATATGTGCTTATTTAATACTTTTTATTTTTAAAATAATAATTAATAGTTAATAACAATAACATCTTTACTATTGCGCTTTTTTCTTATTATTAATTTAGATCTATCCCTTAATTATTTTTAATTTAGTTTAATTTAATATTTTTTTTACTTATTATTTTTTATTAATTATTAATTATTATTTTAGTTAATTATTTAATATAGTTTTCTTAAGGGGAGTTAATAAAACTAACGTTAACCTTATAAATTAATTAAGAATATTAATGAATAAGTTTTTTTAAGTTAAAGAAAATAAAAATAACTTAAATTAATAAATAGATGAATAATAATAGTTATTAAGTTAATTAATTACATTTAAATATTAAAAATATTAAATGTAATTAATTATAGAAGTAATAAAACGTATTAATATTTCTTTACTTCGTTAAAACTAACATTACTCTTTAAAAGTAAGAAATACCAAGCACAGAAGCTAACGCCTAAAGTTAATAAAGCGATAGCTAATATAAGAATAAATCTAGCTACTCTTCTTATTAGCATACTTTTTCCTCTGTTGCTTATTTATAATATTAACTATTTAAGAAGATTTGTGAAGAAAGAAATTTCACATATCTTTACAAAAAAGAATATAAAAATATAAATAAAATTTTGTGAAATTAAGTGAAAACATGATAAAAATAATGATAAAATTCTTATTTTTTCCGATTATTATCGAAAAAAATCTTCTTCACAGAAATTCTAAATATTTTAATGAAAGTTTAAATTTTTGTCATTATTTTAACGAGTGTCGGATATTTTTAAACAATAAAAAAATAGTAATTTTTAATAAAAATTAACAAGTCGTTACAAATTTTTAATATATTTTTCAATAAATTTCACATGTTTTCACATTTTTTTAATTGACTTTATAGTTAATATTTTTTAGACAACCCTCCTTTATATACAAGAATGCTAAAAAGAAGCGAAAATATTCACATTTTTTTAAAATTTTAAAGAATTTAAAGAAAGCAAATTAATTTCAATTATTATTTTGGCTTATAGAAGATTTTTGACATTGATAAGAAAAATCATCTTTGAAAACAAAGAAAAATAAAGTCATAAAAGCTAAACTTGAGATTTTAATGAGTTCTTCTTATTAATTTGTTTTCCTTTGTTTACACCGATATTTTGATACATTTGCATCGACATTTACAACGACATTAAAGATTAACAAGGTTAAAATTTTTCCTTATAAGACACTAAAGTGCCAAACGTCCGTCACTTTAAAATTTCGACCCTTGCTAACTCGACATTTTTCGATTTTAATATATGTACGAATTTAAACCTTGTTGCTGCAGTTTTTGCACCAACCTCATTGCTATCACTTGTCGATACCAATTTATAACTTATTAATTTTTTAATCTAAACATCTATAACAATAACTACTACTCTTTCTAGTTAAAGAGAATTCAATAATAAAAAATTATATTCTTAAGGCAAAACTTTAATAAATATAATTTGTTCTTATTTAGGATAATTAAATTCTTCTTTCTTTATTTCCCTAGCACGGAGATAAGGATCATTTCTTTGACAACTATATTTTCTTTTTAATTTGACTTTTGACCTACTTCCTAAAAGTCTTATATTCTTTTATGAGGCTTTCTTAACTTTTAAAAATCAAAAATCAATAAAGTTTTTCTTTAGGAAAAGTAAAAACATTATATATTTTAGATATTCTAACTAATTTTAAACTTGCTTAGATAAAATAAAAAGCAACATTTCTTATAACACCAAGTTTTAGATATGTTGCTTAATTTACTTATTATTTTTTACTAATTCGTTATAGATATCTCTAAATGTATCGCTTAAATTTTTATCCTGACCATTTAAATTAATAATTCTTCCAGGATTTTCAAGTTCTATAACTTCATCGTAATTTTCTTTATTTCCTAATGGATCAAAATAGTAGCCTTTTCCAAATATAATTTTAATATATTCTTTATTATTAACATTAATTTTTGCTCTAATTGTTGATAAATGTCTAGGAACAGATGTTCTTTCACTCAAAGATGGTTCTTTCTATAATCTATCATAAATTTCATGAGCACTAAATACTCTATTTGGATTAGAAGCTAATAAGAAGAGAATCTTAAATTGAATTGGAGTAAATTTAGTTTTCTTATTATTAACTTTGACACTCTTTTTAACATTATTAATTTCAAGATCACTTGTTTTAATAATTTCTTTAACGATTAATTTTAATCTTAATCTTATTTTAAGTTCATTGAGGAATGTTAAATATTCTTTAGTAAATATTGCTTCAACATTTTTATGTAAATTAGAATCGTCATTAAAATCTTTATAATCAATATTTTCTAAATAAGAATAGTTAAAGTTATCAATGACAACTTTAATATAATTAGACATATAAATAAAATCAATAAATATATTATCGTCTGAGAAAAGTTCAACAAATTTAGAATTGCCTTCTTTATTAAATAATTCATCATAAATTACAAGTTTATTAATTTCTTTAAACATGTTAACGATTTCTAAACAATCTTTATCGTTTAAAATATTTTTATAGAATGTTAAAGAAAGTAAAACTATATCGATTCTTTGATAGGTTGGATTATTTTTATCTGTTTCCATCTCTTTTTTTAAAACTGTTAAAGCTTTATATCGAGTAGAAACTAAAAGTAAATTGAATTCGTTTTCTAAAAAGAGTGACAAATGAAAAAGAAAGGTTAAAGATTCATCTAATACTAAAACCTTTGGACGATATGATTTACTAATTGATAGTGGGAAATTGTTCCTTTTTTCTTTTTTTAATACTTCATTTTTCACATTCTTTTCCATAAATTTTAATCTAACAACTTATAACGACGTGTTTTTAAAGAAAAGATTGATATTTGTAATTTTAATTTAAAAAGAGAATTGCCATATATAAATTATTACTTTTTAAATCCTTAAAATATTCTCTTTTCTTACTTTTATAATTAAATTGACAAATAATTAAAGATATTAGGGTTATTTTTGCAAATTTTCACACTTATTTATGAAAAAATCACCAAAAATTACTATTTTCATAGTTTTTTTGGCTTACTTTTAATAAATATTTATTACCTTTATTGATTTTATTATAAGATAGATTTTTAAAAAATAAAGTAGAAATTTTTACAAATTTTCATCTTTTAAACTTAATTTTTATTTATAAAATACTTTATTTAAATATAATCCTTTAGCATCTACTTGATAATTTATTATCTTTCTATTTTTTATATTATTTAAATAATTAACTATTTCTTCTTTACTTATTTTATTTTCATTATAGGCTAAAAAAGTTCCGATTATTTTTCTAATTTCATAGCGCATAAATCCATCACCAATAAATGTTATTTTTATATATTTATTACTTATTTTTGATATTTTTATATTAAAAATAGTTCTTATAAAGTTATCTTCATCTTCTTTTTTAGATGTAAAATTAATAAAATTATGTTTTCCAATAAATTCTTTAGCTATATCATTTAATTTATTTATATCAAGACTTTTATTATAAAAAAGTTCATAGTTTCTTTTTAATGGATCATATTCTTTTATATTAATAAGATAAAAATATTCTTTTTTTAAGGAAGAAAAACGTGAAGAAAAAGATAAAGAAACTTTACTTATTTTTTTTATATAAATATCGGATGGTAAAAGTTTATTCATTTTATATTTAAAAAGTGATAAATCTTCAATTTTTTTAATTGTAAAAAAGTTTGCAACTTGATTTAAAGCATGTACTCCTTTATCAGTTCTTCCACTACTATAAATTTTAGTCTCTTTTTGAAAGGTGATAATTTTATTTAAAACTTTTTCAATTTCCTCTTGAACACTTCTTTCATTTCTTTGTTTTTGATAACCAAAAAAAGAGGTTCCATCATAAGAAAAAATAATTTTATAGTTATAATTACCTAACTTTTCTTGAATTTCTTTAATTTTTATTTTTGTTTCTTCATTTCTTATATGCATATATAAATATTTTATCAACTATAAAGAATTATTAGTCATAAAATTTTAAATTTTATTTCAAAAAAAAGATAATAAAATAAAAAGTCGATAATTATCGTATATTTTATATTTTTCAAAAAAAATCGAACGAGTTTTTAATGATTTTGCAAATTTTCCAAGGGACTTTTATAAAAATTTAAGAACAAATTACCAAGTAGGTATATTAAATATTGAGTTTAAAAAATCATCAAAACCTGGAACATATGAGGCAAAACATGATGCAGCAATCATAATTCCAGCTACTAAAAGAATAAAAAATATTGCTAATAAATCTCTATAGGTAAAATGTAGGGTTTTATAGTGACTTCTTTTTTTATAAGGATCATAACCTCTTGCTTCCATAGCAATAGCAAGTTCATCGCTTCTTGAAAAACAACTTACTAAAAGAGGAATAATTAAAGTGGTTATTGATCTAATTTTACTCATTAAAAATCCACGATTATAATCAACACCTCTACTTTTTTGGGCATTCATAATTCTATTGGATTCATTTAAAAGAGTTGGAATAAATCTTAAAGCTAGTGAAATAGTTAAAGAAACTATTTGTGTAGGAAATTTAACAATTCTTAATGGGGTTAAATACCATTCAAGAGCATATGTAATATCCATTGGTAGAGTTGTAGAAGTTAGAATAATAGTTAAAGCAACCATTAAAAGAAGTCTTAAAATGACATGACCAACATTTAAAAGTCCATCATAATAAAGAGCATATCCATTTTCGAATTGATAAATCAAATATTTTCCTTCGTTAGGTAAGAAAAACATAAAAATAAGTAGGAAAATAAACATAACCCACATTGAAGAAAGGCTTTTAAAGAATGATTTAAAAGAAACTTTCCCTATAATCATTATTAAAGAAATGATTATAGTTAAAAATCCTAAAACGATAAAACGATTAGTATAATTCCCATAAGGTAAAAATGTAACAACCATTAATAAAATTAAACTAAATAATTTAAAACGTGGATCAAGACGATGAATAATCGTGTTATATGGAGAATATTTACCTAAAATATTGCTATTTGCCATAACTTTCTCCTATTACATCAACTAATTCATCAATTGTATTAGCATTAGAAATATCTTTATTAAAACCAAATTCATCTAAATATCTTTTAAATTTATAAAAAGAAGGTATTTCTAAAGAATAATTACTTAAATCTTTAGAATTAAATAATTCATTTGGAGTAACCATTTTTATAAAACGAGAATCTTTTAAAACAACAACTTTTGTAGCATATTCCATTACTACATCCATGTCGTGTGTAACAATAATAATCGTTGTTCCTTTTTCATGAATTTTTTTAATTAAACCTAAAACTTCTTTTTTTCCATTTGGATCAAGTCCAACAGTAGGTTCGTCTAAAACTAAAATTGAAGGAGATGAAGCAATAATTCCAGCAATTGCTACTCTTCTTTTTTCTCCGCCACTTATTTCAAAAGGACTTTTTTCATAATAGCTTTCATCAATTCCAACTTCACTCAATGCTTCAATCGCTTTATTTTTAGCTTCCTCTTCTTTCATTCCAAAATTTAAAGGACCAAACATTACATCTTTTAAAATTGTTTCACTAAAAAGTTGATATTCAGGAAATTGGAAAACCATTCCAACTTCTTTTCTTAAACTTGCAAACTTTTTAAAATCTTTCTTTTTTAATCCCTTTTCTTTTCTTAATTTTTTAATAATTTCTTTATCAGCAGTTACATAATAATCTAAAACTTTTGTATAACCACTAGTAGGAAGTAATAAGCCATTTAAAGTTTGAACTAAAGTAGATTTCCCACTTCCCGTATGACCAACAAGAGCAATAAAATCACCTCTTTCAATATTAAAACTTACCTCTTTTAAGGCATCATAATGATTAGGATCTTTTTTGTTATAAATAAAAGATATGTTATCAAAATTAATTAACGACATATATATCTTGCTAATTCCTCAATAGTTTTAATATTTTCATCGATAATTATCCCTTTTTCATGTAATTTATTTTTAATTTTTAAAACAAAAGGAATATCTAAATTAATCTTTTTCATTTCTTCTTCATTAGAAAAAACATTTGAAGGAATATCATTTTTAAATACTTTTCCTTCATTTAAAATAATTACTCGATCACTTAAATAAGCTTCTTCGATATCGTGAGTTATTGAAATTAATGTTAATTCAGGGTTTTCTTTTTTCATTTTTAAGATTAAATTTCTAATTTCTTCAACTCCTTCTGGATCTAACATTGAAGTTGCTTCATCAAATATCATAATTTTTAAATTTAAAGCTAAAATTCCAGCTATAGCTACTCTTTGTTTTTGCCCACCACTTAATTCTTCAGGTTCTTTAGTTAAAAATTTATCCATTCCTACCTTTTTAGAGTATTCTTTAACAATTTCTCTCATTTTCTTTTGTTCAATGTTTCTATTTTCTAATCCAAATGCAATATCATCTTCAACAGTTGAACCTATAAATTGATTATCTGGATTTTGGAAAACTATACCGATTTTATTTCTTATATCTTTAATACTTTTTTCGTTTAATTCTTCATTTTCGATATAAATTTTTCCTTTTTGAGGTTCTAAAATATAAGATAAAAGTTTAGCTAGTGTTGATTTACCACTGCCATTATGACCGATAAGAGTTACATATTCTCCCTTATTAATATAAAAAGATACATCATCGAGTATCTTTTTATCTTTTCCATATCCAAATGTTATATTTTTAACTTCAATAATTTTTTCCATTTTTAAAAACCAATTAATTTTTTAATTAATTAGATTATTATTATTACTTTATTTAGTATCAATTTCAACTAAATTAATAATATTAATATTATTAATAAAAAGTTACTTCTATGGTCACTTCAATTTAAACTTCTATAAACCTAGAAATTTTTCAAATCTATTCAAAACTAATACCAGTTTTAAATTAATATACTTTAATGTATTATACTTACGAATATATTAACAAATTAGTAATTACTATATTTTTATCTAAATAAAAAGAGGAATTCGTTATTTTTAATTTCCTCTTATTATTAGTTAATTTGTTAAGTATTATTCAATTAATTCAATTTCTTTATATCTACCTTTATATGGTTCATATTTCACATCAGCAAGATCAAATAATTTTCTGCTTGCTCTAGTTTCTAAAGAATCATGATATTTATCTTCTAAATAAATTATCTTTTTTATTCCTACTTGAATAATTGCTTTAGCACATTCATTACATGGAAAAAGAGTTACATATAAAGTGCATCCTTTTAATGACATATTGTTTTTTGTATTTAAAATGGCATTAAATTCAGCATGACATACATAAAGATATTTACTATCTAAATCTTCATTTTTATCCCAACTTAATTTATTTTCATCTAATCCTTTAGGCATTCCATTATATCCAATTGAGATAACTTTATTATCATCATCAACAATACAAGCTCCTACTTGAGTAGATGGGTCTTTACTTCTTTTTTTACTTAATAATGCTATTCCCATGAAATATTCATCCCATGAAATAATATCTTTTCTTCCTGAATGCATATAAACACCTAATTTTCTTCTTTATTTAAAGTTAATCTATCAAAATCTTTATCTTTTATTCTTTCATCTTTTAAAAGAATAAAAGATACTAAAGAAATAAGTAACGAAACACCTTCTAAAATAACTACAAGTAAAGGATATAAATTAATAGTATATACATCATCTAAATTAGAATAGTAGGTAGAAAGAGTAAATAAAACTAAGATTAATACTGACAAAATAAATCCAAAAATAGTAAAAATAAGATTATTTAAGCGATATGTATTATATTTTCTAATCATTCTAAATGAGTAAAGAGTAGAAAGAGAAATAAATATCGCACATAAAATATAAATAAAATATCCAACAAATCCTAAATAAAAACTTAATCCGTTATTAGAATCGGAAAAAGAAATTAAAAGTTCATTTAAATAAGTATGAATTGTTTCGTTATATGTAGGAGTAACAATAAAGCGATAAGAAAGTAATACTAATGCTCCGATCCCTAAAAATGAAGAAACAGTAAGTAAAATTCTTCTAATAATTAAAATAGTTTCTTTAACAACTGAAGCTTTAAAAATATAATATCCTCCAATTAAAGCTAAATAAATCAGCGAAACAATAACAAATATTAAAATGGTAGGAGAATACATCAATACACTAACATCTAAAGAAATAGAAATCATCGATGCTAAACAAATTAATAAATCGATTAAAACTAAAACAAAATAATTATTTTTAATATCATGTCTATTAAGTTTATTTAATCCTTGAATTAAAACGATTAAAAAGAAAGTAATCGAACAAATCATGAAAGCTAAAACAAATAAAAATTGTAAGATAGGAGCTAAACCATGAGCTACCCCATTAGCGAAATAACCATAAGAAAAACCTTCAACAACATTTTTCCAATTATCAATTAAAAATGTATAAGGATAAACCAATGAATTACCATTATTTGAAATAATTAAAGGTAAAAATGAGAAAATTGAACCGAGCAAAAGAATTAAAGCAGAAAAAATAAATGAAGTAAAATGAAAAACACGTTCAACTTTTAACATTTTTTCAGCATTAATTTTACTTTTACTAGAAGCAAAATCTTCACTATATTCTTTTATTTTTGCTTTTTTAATATTTTTATATTCATCTTCATTAAGTCTTCTGATCTTAGAATTAAAAACTCTTTGTTTGATTTCTTTTTGTTCTTTTAAATATTCTTCTTCATCAATAACATCAATATCAATTGTATTTATCGATTGAGTTTCACAATTACTTACACTTGTAAAACGATATCCACATTTTGGGCAAATCTTTGAATTTGCACTAGTAACAGCATTACAACGAGGACATCTCAAATTATGATCGTTTAAAGAAGCGCCACAATCAATGCAAAATTTCGCGTTATCGCTATTTTCTTTTCCGCAATTTGGACATTTTTTCATAATATTTTCATACCCCTTTCTTTTTTTATCTTAATAAAACATTAACAAATTCAGATGTTGAAGAAACCATAATTTCATTAGAATATTTTCCTTTGATTCTTACTTCCATAATTATAAATTGCTGTCTTTCTGAAGAGTTTTCATGACGTGTAACTATCAAATTATTATTAACAACTTTAGCATCGATTTGAGAAGATGAATCAATTACAACAAATTCAACATTATATTCATCACTTGAAATTACATTTCCATTCTTATCTTGAAATAAATAATATAATGGGACATTAATTTCATTTCCTTCTAAAACAATTTCTCCAATTTGATTATCATCAAGTTCTACTTTATATAAGTTAGGATCAAAATATCTTTCATAATGTAAACTCAAATTAATAGAAGAATGTCCTTGAACATTATATCGATAATTTGTATCACCAACATCACAAATAATTGGCTCATCATTTTCATCAATATTATTTAAAATAACAGCTCGATAATTTTCTCTAGCAGTCATTGAAATATTTAATAAATCTTCACAGTTATAATAAATTCCGCTAACACTTGTTCCGTTATCATAAGTAATCGTATATGGTCTTTCTTTAAAGCCTATTCGATGAGCTTCTTTATGAGATTCTTCATCATTGCTTCCAAAATCATAAGTATTATAGAATTCAACTAAGTTATCGGTATTAGCAAAAGCATTATCCCCAATTGTTTTAACGTTTCTAGGAAGTGCAAATGAAGTTAATGATGAACATCCATCAAAAGCATTATTTCCAATTGTTTCAAGTTCACTTGGAGTATCTGAAAAAATAAAACTTTCTAAAGAAACACAACCTTTAAAACAATTTTCAGGAATTTCCTTAATAAAATGAGGGAAATTGTTAACTTGAACAATACTTCTATTGTTTTGGAAGGCGGTAGGACAAATCTCTGTAACCGGAATTCCATTTAATATATAAGCAAGAGTAATTCTATTTGAATAAGTAGGTGTTGGATCATAATCAACAATTGTATAGAATTCTCTATTTTCATCAGTTTCATATGTTACACCATATTGATCGGTTATAACTAATGCCGAAAGGAAAATTGGTTTAGCTTCAATTGAATAATAACCCGAACAAGAGAAAGTAACTCCATCATTATCTTCATCAACATTTTTAAAATCTGTTGGATCTCCATTAATTTGATAGCCGGTAAAATCATAATCATCTTCGGTTGAAACTGGTAAAGTAATGTTATCCCAACAATAATAAGTTAATTGATAATCGCTATCTTCAATAGTTAAAACTCTTGGGGTTAAACCAAGGTCTTCTTCATCAAATTCAACATTGGTTTCCTTTGTTAAATTAATTAAGTTTGGTGTATTTAAAAATGCACCGCTTCCAATAGATGTTACAAATTGAGGAATAGTTAAAGTTTCTAAAGATGTGCAATCCTTAAATGCATTTTCACCAATTTTTGATAAAACACTATTATCCGAGAAAGTAAATGTAGTTAAAAAATCACAACTTTCAAAAGTAGAAGCAGGAATTTCACTAATAAATTTAGGGAAATTTACGACTTGTTGAATTGATGAATCATAAAATACGTCACTTTCAATCATATTAACTGGCATTCCATCTATTTCATCTTCAAAAGTAATAATAGTGCTATCGGAATCATAGCCAATAATTGTTAAACCATTTCGATCATTTTTGGCGTAAGTAACACCATTTAAAGTAATTGGCGCATCATTAACACTAGCTCCAACTCCAACTCCAACAAAAATACAAATTAAAGATACGGCTAAAGAAGAAAGTGCAATAGTTAAGCCTTTTTTAGACATTTTTAACTCTTTTTTAATCTTTGGTCTAATTTCTTCAAGCAAATCATCAGCTTCATGATTTACATAAGTTGATTCTAAGAAATCTTTTATTTCTAATAACTTATCTTGATCAGTTGTATTATCGATAATTTTCTTAAAAATAACTAAAAGATAAACTAAAACAGTTTTATGATCTTTAACACATTGAGCAATAATGTCTTTAATATCAGAAATATCATCAAAATGATAAAGAATATCCATATAATATTGGAAAGAAGATTCCATCTTACTTAAAATTGGAACAAAATTATCTTTTGATAAATTTTCATCGATATAATCAGTATCAATATATCTAAAAGAACGATATAAAATACCTAAAATTAAGGAAATAGTATATGTATAATCTATTCCTTTATTTTTTTGAATTCTTAAATGTTTTAAAAGTTGTTCAACATCAGCATTGTCTAAATTTAATTCAAGTTCCTTATATTCAACTTCTTCAATTATTTGGTTTAAATCATCTTTTAATTTTTTATCACCAAGTTCATATGCAGCTTTAAAAAATGAAGATGAAATGATACTATTGCTAGCTTTTTTCTCTAAATCAGCATAGTTTTTAATATTAAATTTAATGTAAAGTTTTGCTAAATAAACATATGCATTATTTTCATCGAGTTCATAAGCTATTTCGATTTCTTTTTTAGCCTCTTCTTTTTTCCCACTAGAAAGTAAACTAAAAGCTTTATCACAGTGTGATTTTGCCATTAAAATGTTTTTAGCATTCATGGCATTATATATCGATTCATCGTTAATTGTAGTTTCATTAACATCATTAACTATGTTCTCTTTTTCTTCTTTTTTCTTCATTTTATTTAAATAATTCTTTTAAAATTTCTACCATTGTATTCATTTGATTAATTGAAACAACTTCAAATCTTCCATGAGGTGAAAAATCTCCAACTCCTAAATTTGGGCAAGGTAATCCTAAATAAGTAATAGTTGCTCCATCAGTTCCACCTCTAATTGGATCATAATTAATTCTAATCTTAGAAGAAATATAAGCTTTATTAATTAAATTAATAGCACTCATATCCTCTTTAAAATAATCAAACATATTACGATATTCATTGTGTATTTTTAATTCTAATTTAGCTCTTGGATATTCGTTTTGAATAGTTTCTAGAGCCTTTTTTAAAATATTTTTCTTTTCTTCTAATAAATCTTTATCATGGTCTCTTAAAATAAATGATAGGTGAGCTTCTTCAACATCTCCTTTTATATCAGTAAGATGAATAAATCCTTCTCTCCCTTCTGTTTTCTCAGGAACCATTTCGCTAGGCAAAAGATTAACAAATTTTGTAGCTAATAATGCAGCATTTACCATGATATTTTTAGCGCTTCCTGGATGTACTCCTACTCCATAAATTGAAACATTTGCGCTTGCTGCATTAAAATTTTCATAACTTGCTTCATAAATTGATCCACCATCAAGAGTATAAGCAACGTCAGCATTCATTTTTTTAACATCAAAATGAAGTGCTCCTTGGCCGATTTCTTCATCAGGAGTAAAAGAAATTGCTAAATTATAATTAAATTCATCTTTATGTTTTAAATAATAAGATAAAAAAGTAAGAATAATTGCAATTCCAGCTTTATCATCTCCGCCTAAAAGGTGTTCGCCATCAGTTACAATAATATCATCGCCGGTAATTTCTTTTAAAAATGGGAATTCTTGTGAATCCATCGTATATTTTTCATTTAATTTAAGAGGTGAACCGTCATATTTTTCGATAATTCTTGGATTTTTTATCCCTCCTTTTAAAGCAGGTGAAGTATCCATATGAGCAATTAATCCAATAGTTTTTTCTTTATTGTTATCAACACGAGCATAAACAAGTCCGAATTCATCTCTATATGCATCATTAACTCCTTCTTCTTTTAAAATATCAACAAGTTTAGAAGCAAATTCTAATTCACTCGCGCTTGAAGGATATGTGGTTGAAGATTCATCACTCATTGTGTCAAAACTAATTAAATCTTTAAATAAATCAACAATATTTTTCATAATTTTTATTTCCTTTGTTAATACTCATTCAGCAAAAAATTCAAGATCAATTCTTGAAACGTTAAAATCATACGTTTTGTTTTCTCCGCTATTAGTTAAAGTTTCAAAACTTCCTTCACTAATAACATTAATATATCCATCAGTTAATTTATCTTTATTAAAATTTCCTAACTCAAATTCTTCAAACTCTAATGTAGTTGAAAAAGGAATTAATCCTAATGATGAAGTTTTTACTTCTTTTTCATTTGTATTAAGAGAAAGATAAATCCCTGGATAAGCGGAAATTTTTTCTAGTCCAGCGTTAATGTTATTAACAAATTGTTCGTTATACTCAAAATTGAAAGTTATATTTAGGGAAACTTTTCTACCTTCTTCATTAAAATTCGAATCATAAATAGAAGAAATATTTATTTTAGAAACTATATTTTCTTCTTCATTTGATAATAAAAAATAATCTTTTTCCTCATAATTTAAAGTTGAGTATACAGTTTTTAAATATTCTTCTTCATTTGAAGCTAAAGAATATTGATTAGTAACATTTTCTCCATTTTTATACATTAAATATTTAGGTGTAGTTAAAGAAGGGATTAAAACAAGTAATAATCCAACAAGAATAAAAGTAATCCCTGCGCCAATACAACTATATTTAACAATCTTTGATTTTTCCATTTTTAAAAAGTAATTATTTATAATTACTTTAACTATTATATAATAGTTTCGTTTTCATAAAAAGAAATTATCATTTTTAAGATATCTTCTTGATATTTTAATAAAATAAATAAAATATAGAACTATTTAATTAAATTAATACTATAATAAACATATGTTTAAGCCAACTTATTTAATAGATGCGCACACTCATCTTGGATGGTGGGGGTCTTTAAAAGAATGTGAAAATAATCTTCTTTATTCATTTAATAATTATGATTTATCGTTTATTTTAATTTCTTATGATAATGGTGAATATGATTATAAAGTTAATGAGCATATTTCTTTTGAAAAATCTTTAACATATTTAAAAAATTTTGTTTCCAGATTTAAAGGAATGGGGATGTTAATTTGGATTCCTTTTGGTAAAACTAAAATTAATGTCTCTCAACTCGAAAAATTTATCGCTCAAAATAGTTCAATAATTTATGGACTTAAATTTCATCCATTTTTATCAAAAAAGAAAGTTACTTCTAAAAAAATGAATCCATATTTATCATTAGCAAGAAAATATAATCTTCCTATTTTAATTCATACTGCTTTAGATGAATATTCTTATATTGATAGTATAAAAGAACTAGCATTAAATAATAAAGATTTAACTTTTATAGCCGCTCACTTAGAGTTAGGGAGTGATCATTTGCACGCTTTAGAAGTTTTAAAAGAAGCGCCAAATTTATATGGAGATACGGCTTGGGTTGAACCATCTCTACTAAAAAATATAATTAAAGGAGGATTAATTGATAAAATTTGTTTTGGAAGTGATACTCCAATTGATGGAAAAGATACTTTAAATGAAGATATTTATCAAAAATATATAAAAAATTATTACAAATTAAAAAAGAGCGATTATGATAAAATCATGTATTTAAACGCTCTTAAGATTTATAAAATTAAAAAAGAAGACTTATTAAATCGCAATTTATAGGACAAGTTCCACTCCTGCAATCATTTCCTCCACTAGATGAAGGATTTAATCCGTTTATAATTGCGATTCCGATAATTAAACCAATTACTATTATAAAAAGAATGATTATAAAAATAATTAATCCCTTTTTATGTTTTTTATTTTTTAAATCATCTTCTTTATTTTCTTCAACTAGATGAGATTTTTCATTTTCTAACATTATTTATTTTCTCCTTCTTTTACTACTTCTTTCTCTTCAAATATCAAATTTTTTGGTAAAAGAGCTCCTTTGACTCCGCTTTTAAGTGAAACATTGAGTGCTACGACAACAATAATATAGTGTACAAAAGCAGTTAAAAATCCAGTTAATCCCCTAACTCCAAAAATAACTTCGAATGAATAATTTAGTCTATAAACAAAAATAAGTGATGAAACTGGTATTTTAAAGAAAAAGTATGTAATAAACATCGATGCAGCAATTAAATATAGATTGTAATATTTATTAATTTTTCTATCTTTATATTTTCTTTTAAATAGGATAATTCCAACATAAAAAATAATTGATAGAACAAAAAAAACTAATGGAATTACAATTTTTAATGTTGGAGTAAATTCATAAACTTTAGATGTTGTTGTATATGAGAAAGTATCATGAGTTAATACAAATACTAAAACAAAAACATCGAGTAAAAGCATTATAATTCCTAAAATTATTGGGTATTTTCGATCAACCTTAACCTTTTCTAAGACTTTATATACAAAATAAGGAATAAAACCTTGAATTATTGCTGGTATAGAAAATAAAAAATCATATGGTCCTCCTTGAGGAAAAAGCAAGGCTCCAAAAAAATCAACAGCAAATGAAACAATTGTTCCATATAAAGGTCCTAAATAGAATGTAGCGAAAAATATAACACTCATCGCAAAAGAAATCTTTAAAAATGGAAGACCAAAAAGATAAGGTAATGAAAAAAATCTAGATAAAATAATACCTAAAGCAATAAATAACGCACTAAATGCTATTTTATATAAAACGGTCATTTTTCTCATAGTTATCTATCTTTTTAAAGCTTTGGCGATGTTTCTATCAACATCTCTTTTCTTAATTGTTTCTCTTTTATCGTATAGTTTTTTACCTTTAGCAAGGGCAATTTCGATTTTACATTTTCCCTTTTTTAAATAGACTTTAGTTGGAACAATTGTGTAGCCATCTCTTTCAATACGATTTCTAAGTTTTAGGATTTCTTTTTTATGTAAAAGCAATCTTCTACTTCTTAAAGGGTCATGATTAAAAACACTACTTTTTTCATAAATAGCGATATTCATGTTTATAACAAAGGCTTCATTATTTCTTATAATTACATAAGCATCGTCAATATTAACTTTATTATTTCTAATTGATTTTATTTCGCTTCCTTTAAGTTCAATTCCGCATTCTAAAAAATCACTTAAAAAATAATTAAAGCGGGCCTTACGGTTATTACTTATTATTTTAATTCCTTCTTTATTTTCCACGTGAAATCTATTTTCCTCGATAAAAATCAATAGTTAGGTCTAAAGCATATTCAAAATCATAGTCATGGCGGTAACCTAACTCATTTTCAATTTTACTTGTATCAACTGCATATTTACGGTCGTGAATCTTACGATCTTCAACAAATCTAATTAAAGATTCTTTTTTTCTCATTTTTTGTAAGATAAATTTAATTAATTCTAAATTTTGATGAGGTTCATGAGATGAAACATTATATGCTTCACCACTTTTTCCATTTTTAATAATCAAATCGATAGCTTTGCAATGATCTAAAACATAAATCCAATCTCTAACATTTTTGCCATCACCGAAAACAGGTATTTCCATATTATTTAAAGCTCGATTAATAACAAGAGGGATAAGTTTATCACTTGCTTGATATTTTCCAAAGTTATTTGTTGATCTAGAAATTGTTACGTTTAATCCATGAACTTTGTGATACATCATTAAAAATTCTTCAGCTTGAGCTTTGCTTAAAGCATATGGATTTTTTGGATTAAATGGATCAGTTTCTTTAAAATGATAATCACTATTTATATTTAAATCACCATAAACTTCATCAGTAGATACTTGATGAAATCTTTTAACATTATATTTTAAAGATAAAGTTGCTAAATTAATTACGCCTAAAACATTGGTTTCAAAAAAAGTTGCCTCATCCATAAAAGATTTATCAACGCTTGTTTCAGCAGCAAAATTAATTACATAATCAAATTTTTCTTTTCTAAAAACCTTTTCTAAAAATGAATAATCTGAAATATCGCCCTTATAAAATGAAAACGCTGAAAAATTCTTGAATTGATCGAGCATTTTTTTATTTGCAGCATAAGTTAATTTATCAACAATAACTAACTCATCATTTTTATATTTTCCTAAAAAGAATTTAGTAAAGTTTACACCTATAAATCCTAATCCACCTGTGATTAATACTTTCATTTAATTAAACCTCATATTTCAATTTCTTGCTTACTAATTATAAACCACTTCTTTCTTTAAAGATACCTTAATGAAAATGAAGTTTATTTAAAAAGAGACAAGAAGTGTAATAATTAGATAATCTTATATATTTTTTAACCAAAAAAATAAATTCGTTGATTAATTTTTTTGATTTTTCACGTCTTGTTATAGTGAGGGAAACTTTTTTTATCGATGTTCGACAACCCCTTTTATGAATACCTCTGCCTCTTGTTAATCTTATTTTTCCAAAAAAGCAATAAAGGAAAGTCTCATGTATGAAAGTGAAAAAAAGAGGAAGTCGGATTGTGACTTTTGAAGTTACAATCAACCTTTTCCTCATCAACTTCAAATTCATTATAACTAAGGAAATCTAAGATGAGAAGAGACATGTCCTCGCTCCCCTATTATAATCAATCATTAAGATCCCGTGTGTTAATTTCTTTTTATAAATAATGTTAAGGCGTTTAAACAAACTGTAACGCTAGATAAAGCCATTAACATTGAGCAATACATTGGTTCTAATACAAATCCTAATTTAGCAAACACCCCAGCAGCTACTGGAATAAATATAACATTATAAATAAATGCCCAAAAAAGATTAAAAGAGATATTATTTCTTATTCTTTTAGATATATTTAAAATTTTAAATATATCTGTCAATGAAGATCTCATTAATATAAATTCAGCACTCGCTAAAGCAATATCACTTCCTTTAGCTACAGCTACTCCAACATCACTTCTAGTTAAAGCAATTGAATCATTAACTCCGTCTCCAACCATCATAACTTTATATCCTTCATTTTGAAGACGAATTATTTCTTTATCTTTTTCGGTTGGTTTAACTTCACTAATTACTTCTTCAATCCCTACTTCTTTAGCAATAAAGGATGCAATATTTTTATTATCCCCAGTTAATAAAACCATCTTTTTAAATCTTTTTTTAGCTTGTTTTATAAATTCTTTACTTTCTTTTTTTAATTTATCTTTCAAATAATAGAATCCATAAATTTCACCGGCCTTATTATAAACACAAATAGGAATTTCACCTTTAAATGATCTATCTTCTATTTCTTTTAAAATATCTTCATTTAATGAAACTATATCTTTGGCAAATGATAAATTAGTAACATAAATAACTTCATCTTTAAATGTGGCTTTTATTCCAGCCCCAGGTAAAGTTTCATTCATCATAAATTTATCATTTAATGAATTTACTTCATTTTTTAAATATAAAGTTATTGCTTTAGCGATAGGATGCTCACTATAAGATTCCATCGTATAAATTTTTTCTTTTAATTCATCTGTTAATTCTTTTTTAAAAACGGTAAATGAAACAGTTAATTCTCCTTCTGTAATTGTATTTGTTTTATCTAAAACTAAACAATCAATATCTTTTACTTTTTCAATTCCTTCACTTTTTTGAACTAAAACATAGTTTTTACTAAATACTGATGAACCAACTAGTAAAGAAATAGGAGTAGCTAAACCTAAAGCACAAGGACAAGAAATAACTAAAACTCCTACTGCAAAAGTAAATGCTTCATCAAATCCATTTATAAAATGAGATGAAGTTATAATTACGCAGTTTTGATTACCGATTGTATAACCTAAACTTATCCAAATAATAAATACAATGACTGATAAAATCATGACTGTTGGAACAAATATTTTAGCAACTTTATCGACCTTTTTAGTTAAAGGAGTTTTCATATTGCTAGCTTCGCTAACTAAAGAAGCAATCTTATTTAATAAATTATCTTTTTTATCCTTATTAACTAATATTTTTAAAGAAGATTCTTTATTAACACTTCCTCCAACCACTAAATCATCTTCTTTCTTAAATATAGGAAGTGATTCTCCACTAATAATTGATTCATCAACACTACTTTTTCCACTTAATACTATACCATCACAAGGTATTGTTTCTCCTGGTTTGACAATTAAAACATCATGTAATTTAACAAGTTTTGTAGGTGTATCAACTATTTCATTATTAATTAAGACATGAGCTGTTTTTGGACGTAATGCTAAAAGAGCTCTAATTGTTGATTTAGCTTTATTTTTAGATAAATCTTCAATATATTTTCCTAAAGATACAACGACTAATACCATTGCAGCACTATCTAAATATAAATGGAAATGCGAAAAAGGATAAATTCCTGGATTAACTATTACATTAAATGTTAAATATATTGAATAAATAAAAGAAAAGAAACTACCTAAAAATACTAATGAATCCATATTAAAAGATAATTTTATAATCGATAAGAATCCACTTTTATAATAATCAAAAAACATTATTACAATAATAATAGTTATTATATATTGAACAACATTAGAAATAATAAAAGGACTTTCTTTTATTATTTCTGGAAATATATCACTATACATTCCTCCCATTCCAAAAAATAAAAGAGGAATAAGAAGAATAAATCCAACAATTATTTTAATTAATCTTTTATAATCTTTTTTATTTTCATAGACGCTTTCTTCGTCAAAATCATCTACTAACTCATATCCTGCATCTTTAACTGCTTTAATTAATTTTTCTTTATCAAGTTTTTTATCATCAAAAGAGATTTTTGCACTATTAGTCATTAAATTTACTTCACAAGAAGTAACTCCATCAACCTTTTTAGCAGCATTTTCTACATTAATTTTACATGCTGCGCAATGCATATTTTTAACGCTATATTCTTTTTCCATAAATTATTTTTTTAGAATAAATAGCTTTTAAAATTAAATAAATACTTAATTCTTTTTATTAATTTTTAAACGATGATAAACATCTAACATTTTATCAAGTTTCGAAATATCAGTTAAATCCATTGGTGTAGTTAATCTTGCGCTTATTTGATCTAAAGGTAAATTTTGCTTTTTAGCAGCAGCTTCTAAACCAATCTTCATCATTTTTTGCATGATTTTACCCATTTTTGAATAATCCATACCTCCTGGAAGAAGATAGAGTCTAACATGATAATAATTTAATCCATTCGAAGTTATAACTATATCTTTCTTTTCATCAGTTATAGGTTCAATTCCAGTACAAAAAACGAATATATTTTTATCTTTAAACTTTTCATAATGTTTTAAAAATTTATCTAAACCAAGTATTTTGCTATTTCTTAACGGCCCTCCAAAAAATATAAAATCGACATCTTTTATCATTTTTACCTTAAATTTTTTAATATCAACCACTTCTGATTCTGGTAATCTTCTTTCTAAAGAATCGACGTATTTTTTAGTAAAACCAGTATCACTTCTATAAACAATTAAATTTTCCATAATAACCTTATTATATATAAGAAAATCATGAAAACAAGCAGGTCAATTTTTAAAAATTTAAGAATTAACTATTTTGAATTTAAATCAACAAATAAATATTTTCAAGAAATATGCATTTAAAACTTGACAGTTGAACGGTTGTTCAACTATTATATTAATGATAAAGCGAGGGGGCGTTAATAATGGATGAAAAAATAATACCTGTAAATAAGCTAACTAGAAAAATAAAAGATGAAGAAATTTATGATTTATCTGATTTTTTTAAAGTTCTTGGTGATTCTACTCGTTTAAAAATACTTTGGGCACTTGATAGAAACGAAATGACTGTTACTGAATTATGTTCTCTTTTAGGAATGACAAAAAGTGCAATTTCTCATCAACTTAAAGTATTAAAAGATAATAAATTAGTAAATTATCGAAAGGTTGGAAAAAATGTGATTTATGAACTTGATGATTTACATATTTCTACAATTATAGAAACAGCTCAAATTCATTTAAAAGAGGGGAGATAAAACAGTTTTATGGAAAGAATTTATATTGTAAAAGGTTTAGATTGTGCTAATTGTGCAAGAGAATTTGAAGAAAAAATAAATAAAGTTATTGGAGTAAATAAAGCTATCGTCAATTTTATGACTTTAAAACTTATTGTTGATTTATCTAATGATTGTGAAGAAGAAATTTTAAAAATCGCTAATAATTTTGAAGATGGTTTAACTCTAAAAAGAATCAAATAATATCTTTTAATAAATGGGGGTGTTTTTATGTCTAAAAAAGAAAAATATGATATTTTTGCAATAATTTTTGGAATTATAATCACAATTCCAATGTTAATTTTATCCTTTACAATTGGTGATAATCTTTTAGGACCAAGCGATATTAAAACATTGATTATTTTACCTTTATCACTTCTTGCTTATTTATTATTAATTTATGATTTTTTAATTAAAACAGTTAAAAATTTTAAGAAAAAAAGATTTTTTGATGAAATAACTTTAACATTAATAGCTTCAATCGTTGCTTTTATTGTTGGAGAATACGTTGAAGGTTTAGCAGTCGTTGTATTTTTCCAAATCGGCGAAAAATTCGAAGATTATGCCGTTAATAAATCTAGAAAATCTATTAAAGAAGTTTTAGATATTAGATCAGATAAAGCTACTTTATATATAAATGGCGAAGAAAAAGTCGTTGATCCATATGATGTAAATGTTGATGATTTAATTATTGTTAAAAATGGAGAAAGGATTCCTCTTGATGGTATAGTTTATAAAGGCGAATCTTTTTTAGATACTTCTTCTTTAACTGGTGAACCTGTCCCTAAAAGAGCTAAAGAAGGCGATGTTGTTTTAAGTGGAGTTATAAATAAAGGGTCTCCTTTAATTATCAAAGTTAATAAGCCATTTTATGATTCCACCGTTTCAAAAATCATGGATATGGTCGAAAATGCTACAAATACAAAAACAAAAAACGAAAGATTTATTACAAAATTTTCAAAATATTACACTCCAATTGTTTTAATTATAGCTTTACTCATTGCTGTTATTACCCCATTTTTTGGAGATTTTAGAGTCTTAAACACTTGGAGTAATTCATTTTTTAATGCCGCTTCACTTTTAGTTGTGTCTTGCCCTTGTGCACTTGTTCTTTCTGTACCTATGGCTTATTTTGTTGGGATTGGAGAGGCTAGTAAAATTAAAATGCTTATTAAAGGCAGCGCATATTTAGAAGATTTATCTAAACTTGATACTGTAATTCTTGATAAGACCGGAACAATTACTAAGGGAAACTTTGTTTTAACAGATATTATTCCTGCTTCAAATGATATATCTAAAGAAGAAATATTATCTTTAGCAAAAATTGCTGAATATAACTCACTCCATCCTATTGCTTTATCAATAATAGGCGATGATAAGTCAAATATTGATATAAGCGAACGGAAAAATGATAAAACTATTGAAGGGGAAGGAATTGAAGGATTATATAAAAATAAACTTCTTCTTGCTGGAAATACTAAATTATTAAAAAGATATAACATTGAATTTACTTTAAATAAAGAAGTAGGAACAATTGTTTATATTGCTTACGACAATAAATTCTTAGGGTCAATGGTTATTAAAGATGAAATTAAAGAAGATAGTAAGAATGCTTTAACTGAATTTAAGAAAATCGGTATTAAAAATACCTATATGTTGACTGGTGATAATTTAGAAACCGCTAATTATGTAGCAAGTATATGCCATATCGATAATGTTAAAGCTAATCTTTTACCTTTAGATAAGGTTGAAGAGGTTAAAAAAATTGAAAATGACAAAAATAATAAAAAAGTTGCTTTTTGTGGAGATGGAGTCAATGATGCTCCTTCAATGGGAATTGTTGATTTAGGAATTTCAATGGGTGGAATTGGTAGCGATGCTGCTATTGAAGCTAGTGATATTGTTATAATGGATGATAAATTATCAACTTTAGTAAAAGGAAAACATATTGCTAAACGAACATTAAATGCAGTTTATATCAATATAGTTTTCGCTATTTTAATAAAATTAATCGCTGTAATAATTGCTACTCTTAACCTTATCCCTGCTTATATTATGTGGATTGCAATTTTTGCAGACGTAGGAGTTACTTTTCTTTGTGTTTGCCACTCATTGACATTAATGATTCATAAAAAATACAAATAAATTAATAGTTTTAAGTTATATTTTAAAAACTATGGAATCTAGTATTTAAAACTAGAAAATTGAATAAAGCCTTAATTTAGGGCTTTTTTCTTTTGACATAACAAAATAATAAGTATATATTTTATTCGTGACGAATTAATTAAAAGTTTAACTTTAAAAGGTATTTGATATATATGAAACTTAAAAGAACAAAACTTATCTTTTGCTCGCTTTTTATTGCTTTGGCTACATTAACAAGTTGTGGTGAAAATATAGCAAATGAAAATACATCCTCTTCAAACAATACTAATAAAGGGGAAATTTTAATAAATGAAAAAGATGATGAAAAAATAGTCAAAGAAAAATTTAATGAATCATTGAAAGAAAATTATACATATAAACTCGATGATTCATCTTTTCTTTCGTTAAAAAATAGAAATAGTAATGAAAAATATACCTTAAATATTAATTATGGAAATTTGTCTTTTAAAAACGGCACTACTTCTTCTTACAACATTTCTTTTGAAAATAAAGATAATACATCAGATTTGCTTTTAAATAATACAAGTGCAGTTTTTTCTTCAATAAAAAATAAAGATGATTTAGCATACATCAAGCAAAATAATGAATTATCATCACTCTTTTCATTGGCAAATAATAAGAAAATTACATTTAATAATGAAAACACATCAATTTCATCCTTATTTAACGAGGTTTTTTCTTCAATCGAAGAATCTACAATTATTAAAAACTCTGCTACTAACGAATATAAATTTGTTTCACCTTCTTATGAACTAATAGCCGATTCATCATCATTCAAATTAAAAGAAATCAAAACTAATAAACAAAATAATAAGTCATTAAATTATGAAATGGATTTAAAATTTAATGAAGTAAACAAGGTTGAAGAAAGAAAGTTAATAAATGAAGATAATCCAACAGATTTTTTAACAACTTTAACTAAATTATTTAATAATTCTAATTTTAAAACAATTTTTGATATAAATATTGAACCTATAAAAGAAGTTAAATTAGGTAATATTAATACAAAAGGTATCGATTTAAATGAAAAATCTTATCATTTTAAAGGAGATATAAATTTTGATTTAAGAAATAGTGATTTACTTGATAATTCAAAAATTGAACTTAATTTAACTCACTATACTTCTAAAGATTTATCTAACGAAATTTCTTTACAATATAAAAATACTAATGTTTATTTTAGAAGCGGAAATTTAATAAAAGGGAAAATTAAAGAAAGTAGTGTTTCTTCGTTAATTGATACAATCTCTTTAATTGGTGATGACACTTCTTTTTCTTCTCTTTTAGCAAACCCACTTAATAATATTTTTAATAATGATTCATTTTTAAAGATAAGTGAAGGAAATATTTCTTCAATTAATAGTATTAACGATTATATAAAGGAATTAAAAATTAGAAACAATGTAATTTCTTTAAAATTAGATACTAAATTATTTTCTCTTCCTTCATCAATTCTTTCTTTAAAAATCGGTCTTAACAATTTAAAACTTAAAACTATTGAAATAGATAATTTTAAAATTAATGATGAAGCTATACTAAGTGGATCATTACGTTTTATAGAAAACTCTTCTTTTTCATCTATTGATGAAAAAGAATATCCTTCATATGATTTTTTACCTTCTTTTATTAATTCACTATATAAAATAGTTGATGAAAAAAGATTTGGTGGAAATTTATCTTTTGCTATTACTAATAAAAAAGATAAATCTTTATTATCTTTAAATACTAAATTAAATGCTTATTTACCTTCATTTGATGATTTAACCACTTCTTCATTTGTTTTAAATTCTCCTTCCTTTTCAAGTGTTGATAGTAATGGTAATAATAATTTTCCTTTACCATTAAAGATAGAAAAACTATCTTATCAAAAAGATAAAAATAATAAAAAGAGCATCTTTTTTAATGGAGAAATCGGTAAAAATGGATTTTTACCACTAAAATTAAAAATGAATGAAGATTTACTTAAAGATGAAACCTTAACTGATTTTATATCCTCTTTTTCATCTAATAATAACAATAATAATTTTTTAGATTCTCTAATTGATCCTTCTTATATCAATTTAATTAATACTTATATAGATAAAATAATGAATAATAACTCATTAAAAAATGATTTAAATAAAGTTATTAATGATTTTTCTTTATCTAACTTAGAAAGTTTAATTTCTATTTATAATAACGAAGATATTTTAGAAATTAGATTAAATACTTCTTATTTATTTAATGACGATCTAACAAACAAAGGAATAAAAAAAGAAAGTAATGATATAAACGATGAAATTTCTTTATTTTATAATATAAAACTTAATAAATTATCTGGTATATATCTATCTTTAAACGAAGATGATACTAATATTACTTTATCTTATGGATATAATTATTATTCATCTTTAGAATTTATTTCTAAAGATGAAGAAAAAGATTATTTAGATGCTTCTAAAGTTATTGAAACTGTCTCTAATATAAACTCTTTTACCCCTTCTTTTTCAATAAATAATATTTACGATATCGATGTTAGAAATTTTGCGGATGGAATAAATATTAATAATGCAAGAGTAGGAATAAATAGAAATAATGAAGGTGATATTTATAGTGAAGGAATGTTTAATTTAAACATTAATAATTCGACAAACTTAGATTTTAAATTCATTTATGATGATAAAGAATTTAACGATGAATCTTTTTCTCTTGGATATAATGATGGAAATATTATTTTTAATGATCCTAGCAACGGAATAATTTTTCCAGAAGGTCAATTACAAGCCGAAATTAAATTAAATAATATGGTTAGTCCGCTTCATTTAATCACTAAAACTTCTTCCCCTTTTAACTGTTTATCAGAGTTTTTATCTATAAGCGATGAAAATGTTTTAGCAACATTTAGAGATTCTTTTGCTTCTATTTTAGATGAATTATTTAATCAAGATTTACCATTATTTACCTTAATTTCTAATAAAGAATATTTAGAGTTATTAGATAAAAATATTTTTAAAGATTATTCATTTACTTTAAAAGAAAACATGGATAAATCTAAAGATATTGAAGTTAAGTTATTGATAAATCCAGCATATTTAAATAATGAAGAAGAAAAAACATATTCAAAAGATATCGAAATTTATTTAAGTGCTAATTTAGATCAAAATAATGTTATTAGTTTAAATAATTTAAAAATTGATGCAACCGATTCAAGTGCATTTAATTTAGAAAATTTTTATATTGAACTTAAAAATAATGGCAAATTTATTGAAGAAAACACCACTTCTTCTTTATATTTGTTAGATTCTTTTGAAAAATACGATAAAAATACTAATTCTTCTGATTTTGTTAATTTAGATGATTGTGTAAATTTAATTAATATTGGTATTTCTACAACCGAACAACATTATTTTGAATTAGAAGGTGTTTTAAAAATTAATTTATCAATTCTTGGAATTGATTATGATTTATCTTCGGCAATTCCAGATAAATTTGTAAATGCAAAAATAGAATTAATTAAACCAGAAGGAAGTAATTTATATTCTCAAACTAGAGCTCATCTTACTTTAAGAAACTATGGCCAAAACAGCATTATTGATTCTAGCGATAATTTTGTTGAATATTTTACTGAAAGATTAGATTTAGGAGCTCAAGGATATCAAGAAATTTGTTATATTGTTAAAACAAGTGGAACATATGTACCAGAAAAAATTAATATCATTAAAGAACAAGAATTAATTGAAACAGTTTACACTACAGATTCTAATAAAATTAAAGAACTTGAACAAAAATATGCAGAAGAAAATTATATTATAAACGGGAAAGAACAATTAAAGGCTAAAAAAGAAAGTTGGGGAAGAGATAGAAATGGCGCATATAATAGACAAAAAGAATTAAACGAAACTTACAAAGATAGTAATTTAGCTAAAGTAAATGAACATAAAGTTCTTTTTTGGACAACTTATGAAGTAGTAATTGGTCCTCGTTATGATTTAACGGTTTATTCTAAACCTATAACCGAAACTATCCCTTCACATAACGAATTTAATCAAACAATCTATAAAGTTACCCAAGAAGAATTATTAGGTAACGGCGGATTAAATATAGTTTATTATTTATTAGATTTAGGAATAATTGAGAAGCTTAATACTACTTTAGTTAAAGCATCACACGAATCTTTAATGGCAGTAATCTATAACTCTATTCTAAACTCAGATTCATCTAGCAGTGAATCAAAACCTTTAGATTTATTTGGTTGCATGCAAAACTTCGAAACAAGTTCATCAAACTTCTCTATGATTTTTGATTTAGGAAACTTAGCAAATATGGATGAACTTTTAGGCGCTAAAATTAGTTTAAGTTATTCCGATAACAAATTAACTTCGCTGTTAATTACAGGAAGTGGTAACGATAATTTAATCATTGATGGATTAGCCGGATTAATCGATGTTAGCTTCTCTTTAGATATAAAACTTATTGAAAAACCATCTTCTATGGAAAGATATGATAATTTTATAAATTCAATTCATAATTATGAAAAAAATAATTCAATTGAGTATTATCAGCTAACTGGTTATACATATTATCAATCTGAATTTACAATTTTAGGTTTTATTCCTATTAAACAAGATGGGCAAACCCCTACCTCTAATAATGCTTCCATTTCAATTACAATTTCAGATATAGAAAAAGATGAAACTTTATTAGGATTAATTTATGGTTTAAATTAAGTATTTCATAAAAATAGCCTATTTTCTATAAATATAGGCTATTTTTATTTAATAAGAATTCTTCATCAAGAACAGAAAATGCTAATTAAATATAAAATTTTTTAAATGATTTAATACAAACAAAGTTCAGCTTTTAATTGTTTTTTTATTATTTTTCCATTTAAATTATGTTCATTAATTTCAACAACTCCTACTTTCAGATTAAATCCACGATAAATTAACCCATTATAAATAATGTTTTCCATTAAATGAATTTCCTTAAAATGTCTAAAATTTAATTTTTGCATTTTTTATACTTGTTATCATATTTACAATATGTTGTTCTTTTCGATAATAAAAATTTATTCAATAATTTTAGCTAATCCACCTTCACTAGTCTCTTTATATTCTGGATTTAAATCATCTCCAGTTTGTTTCATAGCTTTTAAAACATCATCAAAAGAGACTTTGTTTTTTCTTAATGGAGCAATATTTTTTGCATATAAATATGCTGCTTCGCTTCTTAAAACACCAATTCCATTTCTTTCAATACAAGGAATTTGAACATATCCTTTAACAGGATCACAAGTTAACCCTAAAAAGTGTTCTAAAGCAGCTTCGCTAGCATATTCTATTTGATAAATACTTAAATCATTTAAATAAGCTAAAATAGCTGCACCCATGGAACTAGCTACTCCTATTTCAGCTTGACATCCACTAACCGCTCCACTAATTGAAGCGTTTTCCTTTGCTAATGATGCAAATAAAGCACCTACCTTTAAAGAGTCTATTAATTTTCTATCATCAAATTTTAAAATATTTTTATAATAATACATTATTGAAGGGATAATTCCTGCGCTTCCACAAGTAGGAGCTGTAACAATCATTTTTCCACTCGCATTTTCTTCAGCAACACTATATGCAAAGCTAGTTAAAAGCATCTCTTTCTTTTCACCATCATTTGTAATATTAATAGTGTTTTTATATAACTCTTTAGCTACTCTTTTTAAATGTAATGAACCTGGAAGATAATCTTCTTTACTATTTAAACCATTATCTACACTATTAATCATTTGATCTAATATTCCTTTAAGATAAATATTTATATCTTTTTCTTCATATTTATCGATTAATTCATTAATCGATAAATTATTATCTTTTAGATAAGATTTAACTTCATTAAATGAAGAAAAAGGATAAATATATTCATTATTTTTATTATTTTCATTATTAATAGTTAAACTATTTTTTCTTAATTCTCCTCCACCAATAGAAAAATATAAATCTTGTTTAATTAAATTATTATCTTTATCAAATGATTCAAATTTCATCGTATTAGGATGAATTAATTTTTCTATTGGTGTAGCAATATCAAAAATAACCTTATTATTCTTATTATCTAAAGAAAAATCTTTAAATACTTTAATAATTATTTTATCGGTTAAATGTCCTTTACCAGTTAATGCTAAAGAGCCATATAAAGTAACATGAAAATATGATATTTTATCGCGTAAAAAAGTATCATTTTTTAGCGATAAAATAAAATCAGTTGCTGCTTTAAAAGGAGCAATAGTATGAGATGATGAAGGTCCTGGACCAACTATATAAACATTTTTAATAGACTTTAACATATAAGAATATTTTTATTTTAAAAATTCATTAATTCTTCTAAAGAAACATCATATCCTTCACTAAGCTTATATAAAACTTTTAACGAGGGATTTTTTCTTCCATTTTCTAAATCAGATAAATAATGTTGATTTAACTCACATAAAAGCGCAGCTTTTTCTTGAGTTAAATAATTATTTATCCTTATTTCTTTAATATGTTTTCCAAATTTTTTTAATAATATCGTTTCAAAATAAATATCTCTTTCCATAACTAAATATATTTTAATACATTAATCTTTAAATTTTTCGCCCATTTCTCTAATTTTAATAACTAAATGATTAATATTAGATTTAGAGATTGGTTTAGATAGTTTTTCACTTAAAAGCATGGCTAAATCACTATAAGAACTTTCAGGATTTTCTTTTCTTAAATAACAAAGCTCTCTTAGTTTTTCATTATTGATGTTTTTTATACCTAATTTTTTATCGATTAAATTAATTATATTAATTAATTCTTCACTATTTTTAATTACTTTTTTATAGTTATAAATATCTAAATTCTCTTGACGATTAACATTATTTTTTACATCTCTATCTAATCTATAACCTTCATAAATTAAAGAAGATTGATTAGCATCCATATATGCTAAAAAAGATGCTATTTGATCACTTCTTTTTAAATATAAAACATAGTTATTTCGTCTTTTTATCATTTTAAAATCAAAAGGATATACTTTTATCTTATTTTTTATTAAAGATAATATATTTTTTGAATATTTTTCATCATGAGTATAAATTTCGAAATGATAATTACTTGATTTAGGATTAGAACAACTTCCACTAACTAAAAATAATCCAACAATATATCCTCTTATTTTCTTTTCACTATTAGTTAATAAATAAGGTATTTTATCATCTAAATTAAATATCGATAATTCATTAATCACTTCATCTATAGAAGAAAGAATATTAATAATATATTCATAAGATTTATTAAATCTCATATTTTTTCGATATGAAAAAGAAAGTTTTATATTAAAAGAAGAGAATACTTCTTTTAATAACTTATATATAAATTTAGCTATTTTAGCATTTTCTGTTTTAACTATTATTCTTTCTTCATTTTTACTTAAGATTAATTCTCCATTACATCTTAAAAATGAAGAAAGAAGGGAAGTAGCAACTTCTTTAGAATATTCTAAAGAAGTTAATTCTTCCTTTATTTCTTTAGAAAAAGATTCTTTTTTAATATTTTCTATTTTATTTTCTTCCATATATATAACTATTAATTATTATTATTTTATTATTTTATAGATAAATAATAAGAATAAAAATCATCCCAATCTTTAGCTTTATATACATAAGAAATATTATCTATATTTATTCTTTTATGCATAGTAAATATTACTCCTTTAATAGAAGCATTTTTACTTCCTAAAGCATCATAAGAAGTATCTCCAATCATCATCATCTCTTCATTTTTTAACTTATATTTATCTTTTAAATAAAATATAGCTTCTGGAGATGGTTTAGGAGGGAAAATAGAATCACATGTAATTAAATCTTTAAAATATTTTCTTAAATGAAACCTTTTTAAACAAAATTCAGTCATTTCTAGTGTTTTAGAAGTTAAAACACATAAAATAACTCCATCTTCATATAATTTTTTTATTACCTTTTTAGAATGCTTAAAAATTGAAAGATCATAATCATAATATTTTTTAGTTCTTTTTCGATATTCTTTTCTTATAAATTCTTTATCTTCATAATCTTTAAAAGCATCATTAATCGCATAAGAAAGAGGAGGTCCACTATATTCAGCAATTTTTTCTCTATCAAATTTTTCATTATTTTTATATAAAGAAAAAAGTTCTTCCCAAGTTTTAATAAGAATTAAATCGGTATCGATTATCGTACCATCCATGTCAAAAATCATTAATTTAATCATTTCTTTTCTCTTTAGTTTCATCTAGATTAATTGGCAAATTTTTATACCATAAAAGTCTTTTTGTTTTTATTACATATTTATTAATATAAGCTAAAATTACGATTAAAGCTCCTCCACTAATCATTACATAAGAGGTAATTTCACTAGTTCCATAATAATCAGCCGAAGTTCTTAAAGGTTCTAAAATTGCTCTTGTAATTCCATACCAAATTAAATATCCACCTAAAAGTGAACCTTCAGCATGATATTTCCCAAGTAATTTTCTAATTCCATATTCTAAAATAAAATATCCAACTAAATTAGATAAAAATTCTATAAAAAATAAAGGCATATAGAATTTTCCATTTTCTAAATAATAATTTAACGCTTCACTTCCGGAAATTACCATTCCACTATCAAGTTTATAAGATAAAATTTCTCCATGTTGGAAATACATATTATTTTTAATCCAAGTAGGTAAAAATTCCCAGCTAGAAATATCAACTAATCCTCCATAAACTTCATTATTAAAGAAATTTCCAATTCTTCCAATTGCTTGAGCAAATAAAATACATGGGATAATAATATCAATGGCAGTTAACATATTAAAATGTTTATAACGAGGTGATTTCATCGCATATTTAACAATTAATACTTGGCTAACACCAGCAATAATTCCTAAAATTGCGCCACCCATAATTCCTAAACCACCATCTCTAAAATTAAAGATATTAGTCCAATTACTTCCTAAAAAATAATCACTTCCAGTGGAAATATCTAAAACAACATACCAAAGTCTTGCACCAATAATTCCAAAAGGAAAACCAATGAGGAAAGTATTTGTAATTAAATCATGACTTCCATAAATTTTATATAACTTATAATCACAAACATATAAAACTAAGCATGCTCCAAAAAGAATAAATATTGCATATAAATAAATTGATAAGCCATCTTGATAAAGCTTGCCATATTCATAAACATTAATTAATTTTATTCCTTGAGCCCCAAAATAAATCGCATTTGCTAAAGGATATTCTAAATAAGGTGCATTTCCTTCTCCCCATAAAAAGAAAAAGACAATAGTTAAAGCTAAACTTATTCCAACTGAATAAGAAAATATTTTTTGATTTACTTCTATTTTTTCAATATATAACTTAACAAATAAAGAATAAATGAATGTAGTTAAAGCTAAAGTAAAAAGCGGACCAAAAATATATACCATTGCCTGATGATAATTTTTAATTGTTATATTTGCTTCTTCTAAAAAACTAGATGTATATGGATCAATATAAAAAGCGAGATTTAAGAAAACTAAACCCAAAGTGAAAGCGATAGTTGAAACCATCAATTTAATCCAATTTTTCTTTAAAATATTTTTTAAAGAACTATAATTTTTCTCTTTCTTTTTAATTAAATACAAAAAGACAAAATTTGCGATAATTCCGCCTAAAAGTAATACTAATCCTATATAATAAATAATTTCATGTGCAATCATACTTTTTATTCCTTATTTCATTGCTAATTTTATAATAAAAACTATTTTTTGTCTCTTTCTAAAATTGGCTTTAAATATTCTCCAGTATAAGAGATTTTAGATTTAACAATTTCTTCAGGAGTTCCTTTTGCAATAATTTTTCCCCCCTTATCTCCCCCATCTGGACCAATATCGATAATATAATCAGCCATTTTAATAACATCCAAATTATGTTCAATAACTAAAACTGTATCACCATTATCAACAATTCCTTCTAATACTTTTAAAAGACGAGCAACATCATCAGTATGTAATCCAGTTGTAGGTTCATCAAGAATATATAAAGTTTTTCCGGTAGGTTTTTTCTCTAAATAATAAGCAAGTTTAACTCTTTGAGCTTCTCCTCCTGAAAGAGTAACTGCACTTTGTCCTAATTTAATATAGCCTAACCCTACATCACATAAAGTTTTTAATTTTAATGCTAATTGAGTATGGTTTTTAAAGAAATTATAAGCTTCTTCAGCTCTCATTTCTAAAATGTCGTATATATTTTTTCCCTTATATAAACATGACAAAGTTTCAGCATTATATCTTTTACCATCACATTCATCACATTTTACATAAACATCAGGTAAGAAATTCATTGGAATTCTTGTTACACCTGCTCCTTGACAATGTTCACATCTTCCTCCTGGAAGATTAAATGAAAATCTAGATTTATTAAATCCTCTAGCTTTAGCTTCAACAGTTTGAGCAAAAATATCTCTAATATCATCAAAAGCTTTAATATAGGTAGCTGGATTAGATCTAGGTGTTTTTCCAATTGGTTCTTGAGAAATATTGATAATTTTATCAATATTTTCAACTCCATTTAATTCTTTATAAGGACCTGGATAAGTTTCAATATTTGATATTTTTTTATAAATTGCTCGATATAAAGTTTCATTAATTAAAGAAGATTTACCACTTCCACTAACTCCTGTAACGCAAACAAAACAACCTAAAGGAACTTTAATATCAACATTTTTTAGGTTATTTAAACTTGCTCCTTTAAGTTCAACAAATTTTCCATTACCTTTTCTTCTTTTTTCTGGTACTAAAATCTTTTTTCTTCCTGAAAGATAAGCTCCAGTAATAGAAGAAGGATTATCTTCAATATCTTTTAAACTTCCAGAAGCAACAACTTCTCCTCCATGGACTCCAGCTCCTGGACCAATATCTACAATATAATCAGCTGCTTTAATCATTTCATCATCATGTTCAACGACGATTAAAGTATTACCTAAATCTCTCATTTCTTTTAAAGAGGCGATAAGTTTAGCGCTATCTTTTTGATGTAAACCAATTGAAGGTTCATCTAAAACATATAAAACTCCACTTAATTTTGATCCAATTTGAGTAGCTAGTCTAATTCTTTGAGCCTCTCCTCCAGAAAGAGTCATCGCATAACGAGAAAGAGTTAAATATTCTAATCCTACATCAATTAAAAATTGACTTCTATTTAATATTTCATTAATAACTAATGTTGCAATATTTAATTCATATTCACTTAATTTAGTTTTTAAAGATAAAACCCATTCATGTAATTTATCTAAAGTTAAACAGCAAACATCATAAATATTTTTCCCATCAATTAAAACACTTAAAACTTCTTTATTTAATCTAGCTCCATTACATTCGCTGCAAATTCTATCTTTTAAAAATTTAGCGTAATAAGCTCTATTAAATTCACTAGTTGTTTCATTATAAAGTCGTTCAATTCTTTCTTTTACACCTTCAATATGCCCGTTTTTCTTTTGAACATTTCCACTTATTGAAGTTAAAGTATAAGAAATGTTTTCTTTTGAACCATTTAAAATAATATCAACTTGTTCTTTATTTAAATCTTTAAAAGGAATGTTAGTAGGAATATGATAGTAATCTAAAAGAGCTTTAAAACTAAGCCAATCTAAATTTGTCGAATTAACGGTATTTTTATAATAAAGAATTGCTCCTTCATCGATTGATAAAGAAGGATCTGGAACCAATAAATCTAAACTAACTTCTTGTTTAATCCCTAGTCCATTACATGAATGGCAACAACCTAAAGGATTATTAAAAGAAAATAATCTTGGTTCTAATTTTGGAATAGTAAATCCACAAATTGGACAAGCATTTTTTTCACTATATAATTTTTCAACTCCATTTATATCAACACTAACAAATCCATTAGACCAGTTAGTAGCAAGTTCAACATCTTCAAAAAGTCTGGAATCAATTCCTTCTTTTCTAACAATTCTATCAATAACTATATCGATATTGTGTTTATTATTTTTAATAAGTTCTCCTACTTCCTCAATTCTTTTAATTTCTCCATCAACTCTAACACGAATAAAACCATTTTTAGCGATTTTCTCTAAAATAGCTTTGTGAGTACCTTTTTCATTTTTAACTATTGGAGAAAAAATAATTATTTTACTTCCAATTTCACTTTTTAAAATAATATCAACGATTTTAGTAATTGAAAAAGCAACGATTGGTTCATGATGATGCGGACAATAAGGAACCCCAACTCTTGAAAAAAGCAATCTTAAATAATCATAAATTTCCGTAACTGTTCCAACAGTTGATCTAGGGTTATGAGATGTTGATTTTTGATCAATTGAAATCGAAGGAGATAATCCTTCAATTGATTCAACATCTGGTTTTTCATAATTACCTAAAAATTGACGAGCATATGAAGATAATGACTCAACATATCTTCTTTGACCTTCAGCAAAAATAGTATCAAAAGCAAGGGTAGATTTACCACTTCCACTAACGCCACTAAAAACAATTAATTTATTTTTTGGTAAATTTAAATCTATATTTTTAAGGTTGTTTTCTTTAGCCCCTTTTATTCTAATTTCATCGTTTTGCATACAAGATAAAATTATACATTTTTTTAAGTCTTTTAAAAGTAATACGAATATAAAATATAAAATTAAGATAAATAAAAAATTTTAATAAGAATTAACATTTAATTAACGTTAATTTTTTAAACAAACTAGTGGAACAACACAAACACCATCTTCTCTTTTATGGGCAAACTTCGCTATTGTAATAACCATTTTAAATACTGACTTTATATCTAAATCATTACTTAAAGTATTTAATTTATCGGAAGCTTCCTTTATAGAATCATCGTTTCCTAATTTTATTTCAATTAAACCAAAGTTTTTATTTTAAAAAACAACAATAACAACATCTACTTCTCATCTCTATAGTGAAAAATCTTAGCTCCAATAGTTCAGCGTAGACTTTTAAATCTCTTATTCTCAACGATTCAAATAAAAAGTAAAAAAGTTTTGAAATATAATCTTTTTCCATGATTCAATTTTAACGATAATTATCGAAAATATTAACAATAATCGATAATTTGGAATTCTTTAAACTTAGCGGGGATAAGAAAAAATTATAAAAATTGCAATTCCCCCTTTTTATTTAAAGTTTATTAAAATTTTAAAAAGATTAATAAAGTTATGAAAATAACTAAAATTGTAATTTATGGTTGTTGAAAGATATTGATAATGAAAAAGGAAGTATTGTAATTGGGGAAAAAGAAAATTAATATTATTTTAACAGAGTCATTATTTTAACAACTTAATTGATAATGTATCGTATTGATATACTAAAAATTTTACGAATTTTAAGCAAAATATAAGATTAGATATATAATGTAAAAAAATGTTAATATTCCTTTAAATTCATTTTTTAATGGAAATCACGCGTTATAATTTTTTATATATGAAAAAAATATTGTTAATATTTTCTTTATCATTATCTTATGCTGTTAAAATTAACAAACAAGAAAATAATAACGATTTTATCCTAGCTAAATTTACACCAATTCAGCAAAGTATTTCTTTTATGGCTGATAATATTTCTGAATCTAAACCTATCTCTTTGTTTTATACTAATGAATTATTGATTTTTGAGGGAGATAAGGTTATTGAAAGAAGAATTAACTACAATCCTTTTAAAGAAGATAAGTTTAAAGAATCGAGTGGTTTCATTTATTTTGAAACATATATTTACTATATTACCGAGTCAAATAATCAAAAATATTTTAGAGTTTTTATTAGAGCAACAACTCAAAAAACTTTTTGGCAACTCAGTAATGATTATTTCGGCGTGTCGACTTCATCAAATGCGATTTATAATGATAAATATTTAGAACCAGGCTTAAACGTTCATCATATGACATACGATTTTAAAGTTCAGCACTCTTTTTATAATATAAAACCAACAGTTTATAGCAATTATGGTATAGTTACGAAATTTGATGTCACGTATCATAGAATATGCACTTTATTTAAAGTCGAACAAGTTTACTCCTTCTCGGCAAACAATGATTTTAATATTCTTTCCTGCTATATGCATGATAATAGAATGTTCCCAACAAATGTAAGTATTTGTATTGGGCCATTATCTTTCACAATTCCAAATGGAACTGTTACTCCTTATACAAGTAAGCCTATTTTTGTTGATTATGAAGAAGTCGTATAAAATAGTTTTTTTAGTGTCCTTTTTTGTTTTAGTATCCTTTTCTTTTTTCTATCCTTTTTATTATTTAAAAATCTCTTCTTTAGAAGATAATTCGACTTTTTATTTAACAATGCTTGGGATAATATATGTTAAAGGGCCGAATTAAGAAATTTTAAATTACAATCAAGTTATAGTTACTTCTTTAACGTTATTCCACATTTTATTCTCTTATTTCTTTATATATGCAGGTATAAAAAGTATCGTAAAAAAAGAAAAATTTGCTTTTGTTTATTTTGTTATAGACTATTTATTCTATCTTTTAATTCAATATGTTGAAGTATATAAAGCAATTGATTTTTCTTCTATAGCCACTGATATAGGTTTTTCGATTTCACAGTCTTTTACTTATCTCAATATTTTTGTTTTAATCGACTTATTTATTACATATTGTGTTTGTTATTTTACAAATAAGAAAAAAGATTTTTAAATGGATATAAAAAGATTTGGAATTATTTATAATCCTTTCCAAAAAGAAACTAATGAATTTTTTATAAAGAATTCTAATTATAAAGAGATTTCATCTAATTTAGATTACGAGATTCAAACAAAAGTAATTGCGCTAATTACAAAGGAACCGGGTTGTCAAAAGACGACTTATTTAAGAAAACACATTCGAGATTTGTCAAAACATCTATATAAATTCATTTATATTTCATCCTTAATCATCCTCTGTTTTATTTAAAATTTTTAAGCTCTTATTTTTCACATCCCCTATCATCCGGGAAATTTAAAGAGCCTAATTTGGAAGGTTTTCAATCGAAAGTTTGGCAGTTTTATAATCGATAATTTGGAAAAAAAGAAAAGATGAGGATTTAAGTCCTCATCTTTAGATTATAAATTTTATTATTTAATTAGAATTTATAAGGAGTGTTGTAGTAGCAGCATTTGAAGAGTTCTTCCATAGTCTTATCATCGATAGGATTTGGATTAGTTCCTGTACATGCATCGCCGACTGCTTCGTGTGAAATGAAGGATAATTTTTCTAAGAATTCATCTTCTTTAACACCGAATTCTTTCATTGAATGTGGGATGTTTAAAAGAGTATTTAATTCATGGATTCTATTGATTAATCCTTGTGTTTGTTCACGAGCATCATGTCCTTGGATACCTAATGCTGTAGCAATTTGAGCATATCTTTCAAGAGCTGTTTTGTTATTTGCATTGTATTCAATGACGTGTGGTAAATACATAGCATTAGCACAACCATGTGGGATGTGTCCTGTTGAGAATGCAGCACCACTCTTGTGAGCCATTGAGTGAACGATACCAAGTAAAGCATTTGAGAATGCCATACCTGCTAAACATTGAGCATAGTGCATTTCTTCTCTGCCTTTTCCTTCTGGATTATTGTAAGAATCGACAAGGTATGTGTTGACCATTTGAATTGCTTTTAATGATAAGCATTCTGTGAATGGTGTAGCAATAGTACCGACATATGATTCAACTGCGTGAGTTAAAGCATCCATTCCGGTATATGCAACTTGAACTTTTGGTAATCCTCTAACGATATCTGGATCAACGATTGCGACATCTGGAGTAATTTCGAAGTCTGCTAATGGATATTTAATACCTTTAGCATAGTCTGTAATAACTGAGAAAGCTGTAACTTCGGTAGCCGTACCACTTGTTGAAGGAATAGCACAGAATTTTGCTTTTTCTCTTAAGTGTGGGAAGTTAAATGGTGTAACTAAAGCTTCAAATGTTGTTTCTGGGTGTTCATAGAATGCCCACATAGCTTTAGCAGCATCAATTGGAGAACCACCACCGATTGCAACGATCCAATCTGGTTCAAATTTTCTCATTGCTTCTGCGCCTCTCATAACAGTTTCGATTGATGGATCTGGTTCGACACCTTCAAATAATTCAACTTCGAATCCTGCTTCTTTTAAATAATTGACAGTTTTGTCTAAGAAACCGCTAGCTCTCATTGAGTGACCGCCGGTAACAACGATAGCTCTTTTACCTTTAAGTGTCTTTAATTCTGCTAAAGAACCACTTCCGTAGTAAACGTCTCTTGGTAATGTAAATCTTGACATAATTTCCTCCTATTTGTCTGAAATACATATCTATTCTAGCATTAATTTTTTGAATGTAAAATAAAATATCAAAAAAATAAAAATGCGGTATTTTTTAACCAAATTCGGTTATTTTTTACCACATTTTATTAATTTTATTAATAAGTTTTCGAATTCGAACTTTATGACTTTCTTTTAAAAATTATGTTAAAACAACTTTTTTGAAAGTGTTTCTAATCCATGGAAGAATAAACAATCATTGATTTGCAAAACATCAAAAATTTTCTTATCAACATAATATTGAACAACGAGTTCATACATTGAGTTTTTGCCAAATCCATAACCTTGTTTAGCTAATAAATAAGCAATATCTTTAGTGCTTAATTCAAAAGCCACACCTAAAGATAAAAGCATATTTTTAGTAGGGATGAACGTTGGTTCTTCAAAAAGTCTATCTAAATAAGTTTTATCCCGATTAGCTTTTAATGTAAGAGTGTTTTTATCAATGTTTTTAGCTTTCATTAATTTCTTTATCTCATTTACAACATCGACATTAGTGTCCTTTAAAAGTTGTTTTGGAGATTTTGTTTCGAAATGGGCATTAACATATTGAGAAAGATTTTCTTTGAAGTCATCATCAAAAATATCAAATGGTTGCTTAAATAAAACAACATAAATATCAGAATCAATATGGTTTGATAAATATTTTATAATTTCGTCCTTTTCAATATCATAACATTCTCTTAAAGGATAATTAAAATCACTTGAAATAACTGGGAATGCAGCACTCTTAAAATTATTTTCGTCAATAATATTAAAAACAGATTTATAAGCATTTCTTAAATTTTTTTCTTCGCCATGTTTACCATTTATATAATTAGGACCGACAGCATGAATAATTGCTTTGCAATTTGTTATATTAAAGGAAGGTGTCATAACAGCTTTTCCTACATCACAGTGGCCTATCTTTCTACATGCATCTTGTAATAATAAATCTCCTGCACGATGAAAAATAGCTCGACTTACGCCTTCAACCATCTTTAAATTAACATTTGCATTTGCAATAATAGCATCGACATCCATGCTAACTAAATCACCACGAACTAAATAAAGCGCCATATTTTTCCCCTGCATAATTATAGTAAAATAACACTCTATTTTCAAACTAATATAGAATATTAAAAATAGAATTTTTATTGAATTTTACTTAATTTAAAAGACGTTAAAAATAACATAGAATTTGAAACTAGATAATCTAATTTCATACCATATAATCTAGTAATAAGTATCACATTTTAAAAAAATGCCTAAAATGTTAAAATTTTGAATGTTTTAAGGGGTAAAATTATTTTTATGAAAATTTGTGTTACAAGTGATGATACTGCTCAATTTACAAAAGAAGAAATTGCAGAAGCCGGTAATTTATATATAGTTAGAGTTCCAATTATTATTAATGGAGAAGCTTATTTCCAAAACGAGACAATCGATGATGCTACTTTTTTCAAACGTTTAGCATCTGATGACGACATCCAAACTTCTCAACCTTCACCAGGTGAATTAATGGAATTGTGGACAAGACTTTTAAAAGAATATGATGCAATTATTCATATTCCTCTTTCAAGTGGTTTATCTGAAGCATGTAATAGTGCAAAAATGATTTCTCAAGACGATGAATTTAAAGGAAAAGTTTTTGTTTGTGATAATCATAGAGTTGAACCAACTTTAAGAGAAAGCGTTAGAGATGCATTAAAATTAATTAAAGCAGGTTATACTCCTGAAGAAATTCAAAAAGAACTTGTTGAAGAAGGACCAAATTCTTCAATTTATCTTATGGTAGATACATTAAAATATCTTAAAAAAGGTGGAAGAGTTACTCATGCTGCTGCTTTATTAGGTGGAGCACTTCATGTTAAACCTATTTTAGCTATTTTTGGTGGCAAACTCGATGCTTATCAAAAAGTTATCGGATCTAAAAAAGGAAGAAAAGTTTTAATCGATGCTATTAGAAAAGATTTAAATGAAAAATTTAAAGGTATTGATAAACAAGATTTATATTTTGGAGCTGCTTATACAAATAATAAAGAAGAAGCTGAAGAATTTATTAAAGAAGCTGCAAAAGAATTAGATGTTGATTCATTTGAACTTAGACCATTATCACTTGTTGTTTCAACTCATACTGGTCCAGGTGTTTTAGCTTTAACAGTTACAAAAAAAGCACCTATAAAATAAATTCATAATAATTATAAGTTTCATCACTCTTTAAAAATTTAAAATCTAATCGAGCGATAAGTTTATCGCTCTTTTTATTTTCTTTATAACATTTCATTCTTACTTTATTTATACCTATTTCTTCTTTTAAATATTTTAAAAGATAAGAAATAACATTATATGCTATATTTTTATTTTCCATATCTTTAATTAATCTAATACCTATTTCAACACTATTATCATTTAAATAATCATAAATTATTACTTCACCTGCATAGTTAGATTTATATTCAATCATTAAACTTAAGTTCTCTTTATTAATAAAATCATTTATTACCATATTAAAGAAATAATCACTAGATATAATTTCATTTTCTTTTAAATCTTTTTTATAATCATATCCCCAATATTTATTTCTTACTTCGTCAATTGATAATAAATAATAATTTTTCTTATTTTTTAAATCTAACTTTTTTAAAACTATATCTTCATTTACTTTAATAAAAGGAAATGAAGATAATAAACTCATATTATTTAATACTTTAAAAGCATATTTATGAATTAAAGAGAATGGATGATAATCTTCTTTTGATTTTCTTAATCCTTCATCTCCACTATCATCTTCACGATTAAAATATTTAATTTTATCTTTATAATAATTAGCTAGAAAGTTAACAAAATAAGGAACAATTCCAATATATTCTTTATTACATTTTTCTAAATGGTCAAAAAGAATATCATTAATAATTTCAACTAAAGATAGTCCAATAATTTTATCGTTATCAAACATAATAAATAAATCTAAAGATAACTCACTAAAAACTTTTAATATATTTTTAGAAAACTCTTCTTCTTTTATTCCTATTTCTATTTCATTATTATTATCATTATTATTTAAAACAAATTTATCTTTTTTAAATTCATCAATAAACTCAAAACATTTTAAAAGTAAATCATTATCTATCTTTTTATCATATTTAACTATTTTAATATTATGTTTATTAATACCATTACTATCTTCATTTAAAATATATAATTTTTTAAATCGTGATACAAAATGTCGTTTATTTTGATATTTTTTACCTTTAAACTCAATAAAATCTTCATTTTTATATAAATAATCACTCCATATCCTATCAAAATGAAAATAATATTCTTTATAAATACCTTTTAATTTTTCAATATTTTCTAAATTTAAACAGGTATATTCAAGATTAAATATTTTATTTTTTAAAGCATAATCATTTATTAAATCAATACTTTTTCTAATGTCATTAGAAAAAGGAAAATAAAACATATCTTTATTATTTTTTAAATCATATCGAGCTTTTAATATAAAAGATTCTTTATTTTCATCTATAAATGCGATTTTTATCTTATAAAAATCTTTCCACATATATAAAACTCCTAAAGTATAATCACACATATAAGAGTTATTTATATATAATTTATCTTTAATTTTCTTTAAAATATCTAAATCTAAATCAATAAAATTTAAGTCCATATAATAGTCACTATTTTAAACTAAATTAAATATAAATCGTTAGTTAAATGCGCTAAAATAAATTAGTTATGGCAGATAGAGGAATGAAAAAGTGGCTCCCTTTTGCTTCACTTGTCGAACAAGGGGAATATCTATCAAAAATGATGTATGAAAAATATAAGGTTGAAAAACCTATTATTTTAGATGATACATCAGAAATAATTAATAAAACTCTTAAAGAGTATGGTTTTATTAATCCTTTATCTTTAAAAATATATTTTGATGGATATATTTATAAAATAGTTGATAAGATAATTTTTATTGATAAAAATAAAAAGTTAGTGTATTTCACTAACTTTTATATCCCAATATCAAATATATTAAGTATTGAAGATGATATTTTTACATCACTTAATTAATAAAAGAGGGAAAGATGCAAAAATAATTGAGAATCCAAAATTAACTATTACAGTTAATAAATATAATATTTCACTAGCAAGTACCCCAATACTTAAAGAAGTAAAATTATTAATTAATAAAGATATATCATTCCATAAAGTATTAATTAAACTAGAAAGCCCACTAATTAAAAGAATAATTCCTAAAATAATTAATATAATTACATAAGCTTTTTTATGCCCTCTACTTTCTAAAATAAGAATAATCGCATAAATAATTCCTGCAATTAAAGAAATAGAAAGAATCATCACATCGAAAGATAAAGTTAATATTCCTGTAATAATCTGCATTATAAAAGGAATCAAATAAGTAGCTAATGCAAGACAAAGCATTGCATAGTAAGCACTTCCTCCATTTCCACTTCTTGCTCTATAAAAATAAAGTGCAACAATACAATAAAAACAAATATTAATTGCCAAAGAAATAATATCTAAAGAATCAATATTTGATTTTGTTGTAATTAGTGTAACTAATAAAGTAACAATATTTAATAAGATATAAACTAAACAAATTGCCGCTGCACCAACAGCAAATGTAGTTAAAAAATTTCCACGTCTTTTTGCCATAACTTTAATATATTATCATAATTTTTAATTTTGTTAGAAAAAATAACATAATTTATGTCTATAAAATAGAGATATTCGATTCAAAAATTAAAATTTCATTAAATACAATCAAAAAGTGAATATTTTTAACTTTTAGAAAGGTTCTTGACTAATAAAAGTCGTTGTGGGGAAGGCATAATTACATTTATTCCCATCTTATAGAAAACATTTTAAAAAGCGAGACTTATTTAAAATCTCGCTTAACTGATTTAATTTTTACTTAAGAATTAGTCTTCAAATCTATATTTTTTGAAAGCTCTTAATCCTTCGAAAACTGCTGTATCGCCGAGTTCGTCTTCAATTCTTAATAATTGGTTATATTTTGCCATTCTATCTGTTCTTGATGCAGAACCTGTTTTAATTTGTCCAGCATTTACTGCAACTGATAAATCAGCAATTGTTGTATCTTCAGTTTCACCAGATCTATGTGAAACCATTGTTGTATAACCATTTGTTTGAGCCATTCTAATAGCATCTAATGTTTCAGTTAATGTACCGATTTGGTTAACTTTAATTAAGATTGAGTTAGCGATACCTTTTTTGATACCTTCTCTTAAGATTGATGGGTTTGTAACAAATAAATCATCACCGACTAATTGGATTTTGTTTCCAAGTCTTTCTGTTAAGACTTTCCAACCATCCCAATCTTTTTCTCCTAAACCATCTTCGATTGTGATAATAGGATATTTAGCGACCATTTCTTCATACCAAGAAATCATTTCTTCGCTTGTTTTAACACCTTGACCTGATTTCTTTAAATCATATGTTTTTGTTGTATCATCATAGAATTCACTAGCTGCAACGTCCATGCCCATGAAAATTTGTTTTCCTGGAACATAACCAGCTTTAGTGATAGCTTCCATAATTAATTCTAATGGTTCTGTATTACCATCTTTACATGAAGGAGCAAAACCACCTTCATCACCAACTGATGTAACATAACCTTTTTTCTTTAAAACATCTTTTAAAGCATGGAATGTTTCAACGCCAGCTCTTAATGCTTCGTGGAATGTATCAAATCCAGCTGGAATGATGAAGAATTCTTGGAAATCAACAGTAGAATCTGCGTGAGCTCCACCATTAATAACGTTCATCATAGGAGTTGGTAAAACTTTTGCATTAACTCCACCTAAATATTGATAAAGTGGTAAACCAAATGCTTCAGCAGCTGCTCTAGCGCATGCTAATGAAACACCAAGTAATGCGTTAGCACCTAAATTCTTTTTGAATGGTGTGCCATCGAGTTCAAGTAATTTTTTATCAACTTCAATTTGGTTATCAGCATACATGCCAACGATTTCTGGAGCGATAACTTCATTAACATTTTCAACAGCTTTTAAAACACCTTTTCCTTGATATCTTGTTTTATCGCCATCTCTTAATTCGAGAGCTTCTCTTTCTCCAGTTGAAGCACCTGATGGAACAATAGCTCTTCCAACAACTCCACAACTTAAAGCAACTTCAACTTCAACAGTTGGATTTCCACGAGAATCTAAGACTTCACGTGCATAAACATCAACAATTTCTGTAAAATCTGTCATTTTAAAATTTCTCCTTTTTAAAAGTCAAAATTATTATATAAAAAAAGAGATAAAAGTTAAACAAAAAGAAACTAGTTTTAAAACTAGTTTCCTCATTATTAATTTATAAATAAATTAACGCGTAAGGGTCATCATTCTATATAACTCTTCTTTATATAATCTATAAACATCATTATCCTTGTCAACAAATTCAACGTTAGAGCCTAAAGAGAGTAACAACGAAACGACTTCTCGATATGATCTAGTTTTTATTTCAACATCGGTATAAGTTGAATCGTAATTTAATTCAACTAAATCTTTAAAAGATTTTTTAAAACGATTATATGCAATTTTATAAACTCTTACTTTAAATGTACACGGAATATCAGAGCCATAAATTTCATGATTTGGAAGCTTCTTAATATGTTCAAGGTCATCTTTTTTAATTGAATATTGTCTTTCTTGATAATCCTTAAAATCAACCTTTCTTAAATCATAAACTCTAATTGAATCACGATAATATGCAAATAAATAAACAACGCCATCGTAATTTTTAAAACAAATTGGGCAAACATAAGCATCAAAATAATTTCCCTTTTTTTCATATGTTATTTTAATACTTCTTTTTAAATAAATCGCCTCAGTGATTTTTGTCATTTTCTCAATATCTTCTTGAGCGATATTGCTATTTGAAAAAATCAGATCTTTAGATAAATCAATTCCCGATTTATTAATTTCGTTAATTTTATCAATTACATATTCAGAATTAATCGACAAGTTTAATCTGTAAAGATCATCAACATTAGTTAGATTAAAAGGAAAAGCATCTTTCCCCCCATAATAAAAACCACCATCTCTACCTCTAGCAGACTCAACCCCAACAGCTTCTAATTTTTTACCATATCTTGTAATCGACCTAACAGAACAATCTAAGTATTCAGAAAGTTTTTTCCTAGATATTGCCATTGGAGAATGGTTTTGCAAATAACCCAGCATCTTAACTGCGTTTAAAATATCATTTGAATCACTCATAAGCCTTACCCCATATTAAGATGTAACTGAAATTCATTTTAAAGGGTAAATGATTCTTTATCTATAAAAATCTCATTAAATTCAACCAATAAATGACACATTTTAAGATTTGTTGCGCAACTTTGTCACTATTATTATTTTTTAGCATTTGTTCATTTTTTTAACATAAGAATATTTATTTCCACGTGAAAACAAATTAACGACATAAAATTAAAACAGCAAACAATTTTTAAACAAACGGGAAAATATCTGAAACATTTTATAAAAATTAATTTCAAAATATATCATAAATGCCGTGGTTACTTCTATTCGATACTTTGTAACACCCTTATACTCTTACACGACACCCTAGCAAGTGCGCATTTTTCGATATTTTCAATGTTTATACCAAATAAGTGCATCTCGCTCGAGTTGCCTAACAAACTCTTCTTTCCCATCACAATACATATCGATGTCATAAGGATATCTAAGAGCTAGTTTTCCTTTAAGTTCTCCATATTCATTTGCGATATCTTCATGAGCAATCAAATAATCTCTAACCGCTAAATGCCTAACTAAATTTTCTTTATCATCTTTATAGAAGATATGAATTTGATAAGTCCTTTCATCTCCACCTTTTCTTAAATATCTTCTACCTTTAATTCCAAATTCACCTAGGTATTCATATCCGATATTTTCAAATTCTCTTTGTTTTTTATCTACTTCTTCTAATGAATCAACACTTATCATGATATCAATAATGGGTTTGGATTTAAGACCTGGTACCGCGGTTGAACCAATATGAAAGATGCCCACTAAATTTTCTTTTAGTATTGAGATTATTAATTTCTTTTCCTTTTCAAACATCAAAGGATAATTTGGATTATATTCTTTAACTACTATATGTTGTGCCATAAAACCACCTATCTATTATGATCTAGTGGTATTTAATGTTTTAATTTAATCTTCTTTACCGTTTTCTACGATTTCCCAATGGCCATTTTTATCTGAGCCGACACGCACCAAGATGCCTTTAGATTTTAAAGAATTAATAATTGTTTGGACTGTTCGGCGTGATAAGTTTACCTTAGAAGTCATTTCATTTATCGTTACTTTACTATTTTCGTTTATTAGATTTAGGATCTTTGCTTCATTTACAGTGCAATTTACAGTGCAATTTACAATGCAATCGTCCTTCGCATTAAATCCTTTTTTATCAAAAGTTATGGTAACCATTATCCCGACACCAAGGAATCTGAAAGCTTCTCTGCCATAGGCTTTGACAACCTTAGGAACGCCATGTCCAGAACGATCGACGATGTCGCATTGAACGAAGACGTCCATGAGTTCTTTATTAACCGGATCGCTTACTCCTTCAAAGAAATCTTCTTTTGATAAACCCTCCTTTAATCCTCCATAAGACATGATTTCCATTCTATCTTCATACCAATAAATCGAAGGAGGATTTCCATGAATCCAATCATTATGTACTAAAGCATTAACCCGAGCTTCCTCGAAAGCCTCATTATCGAACATCTTCTTCGTTCTTCTTGGAAGAGTACTATCATCTATGTAAGTGTCATTCAAAGCTTCACAATAATGTTTAACATCTTCATACGCTTGTAAAATTGACTGCTGACCAAAATTGTTTCTCTTAGAATAGGAAAGTTTGTCTTTACCGTTGAATACACAAACTTGAATTGAATAGAAATTTTTGTCCGCTAAAAGTTCAGCCAAGAGATTATATTTGCCTTCTTTTGTAAGAAGTCAAAAACTACGTTCAAAGGTCTTTTCGTTAATCTCAACGCCCTTACTTCTTAGCTTTATCTTAAGAATGTCGAAAGTATAGCCGTCCCCATGGCTTTGAATGTCAACCAAGCCTAATTTATCTTCTTGTAGGGCTACGATTTGGCACTTATCAATTTCTTCTTCACTCATAGGAGTTGAGGAAGTTCCGTCTCTATAAAAACAACCAGTCGCACTTCTTCCCTCTTTCTTAATGTAATAAAGTTTGGTCCCTTTAGTTACTTTAACAACAATGATTGTTTTATCATCTTCTAATAAGGAACCTATTTCACATAAGCCTTCTGTAGAGGGAAGAATCTGATCTCGAATAATGTCTCTGATTTCCCTCATTATTTTATCGACATTAGAAACACCTAAAACATCACCATTATCATCAACACCAATATAGATAGTTCCATTTCTAGTATTAAGAAAAGCGACGACTTCTTTTGCAAAGTCTTTGTTCAATGTTCTTTTAAGTTCTATATTTTCAGATTCTTGAAATTTCATTATAAAAAACACCCGCTTTCTTAGCTAGTTAATTATAACTAAAAACTAACTATTTTTCTATATCTTAGACAAATTTAAAATTATAAAAAGGCAAAGGATCTGTTATGATATCTTACTCCCCAACCTCTACTTTTATTTCTATATCCGATAAGAATATAAACGTTATGGATTTGTCTTTATGAACCACTGCTTTTTCGAGCGTGAAGTTGAATATCCTTTCATCCCATTCCTGGATATAATCGCTTTTCTTGAATAGTTCCATAAAGGCTTCAATTTCTTTAGATTTTGCTATTTTAATATCTTTTTCGCCAATTAAGTTATTGTATTCTTTTCCCTTATTTTTATATTTTTCCTCGAGTTCTACATACTTTTTCTCCCAAATGTCCTGGTCTTGGACGGTCTTGGTATTTGCATCGATCAATAGCCTGAACTCTTTTGCATATTCTTTCAAAATTTCTTTAGCACTGTTGATTTTAGCTTCCAATTTCGAGGTATCGGTAAGAATGAAAAAAGGTAAAAAATATTTTTGAGACAAATAAAAGCCCATCCCTACTAAAGAATCAATCTTCAATAAGAATGGGCTGAAACGATAAAATGATATTAAATTTCTAGAGGTGTGCAAAGTACCGTGTAAGAGTTTCAAAGCGTGTAAGAGTGCACATCCATCGTATATGAGCATCTTAAAAATTTAACTATTACACGGCAAATTGGCTATACACTTACACGGCGCAAAATCCGAAAAACTGCGATATATCGTATAAAAGAAAATATGTCTGAACACCCCTTTCGGAGTATCAGACATGAATTACCATTATGGTGGAGATGCGGAGATTCGAACTCCGGTCCAAGAAATATTTCCCACTACTTCTACAGTTTAGTTAAGATTTAAATTTCATGACTTATCAACCTTAACGAACTTAACAGTCACTAGATTATATTAATTTAATTTAAACTTATAATCATCATTTAAACGAGTTTCTTAACTATCACAGAATAAAATTCAAAAAGAAGAAACGAAGAATTTTATTCCGGCATTCTTTTAAAATTAAAGTTGATTAACTGCTACTAAGCAGCGAATGCTAATCTTTGATTTCTGTTGCCAGATATTTGTTTTTAGTCTTTAAGGCGACAACCCCACTGCAAATAGTGATAAATCAATCCCTGTCGAAACCAAGACATCCCCAATTTCAATTAAATTTTTCAAAGATTTTTTGAATTATAATGATAAAACACAGTTTTATCAAGATAAACAATATATTTTAAGCTTTATCAATAAGTTCAAATAACTCTAGAAAGTCATCACTTAATGGATATTTAGTAATATCTTTTTTATTAATCCAAAATATTTCACCTTCTTTTGAAGAATGAAGCGAACCACTAAAATCATCACTTTTAAATAAAAAACCTAAATAACGGTTATTTTCTTCCCATTTCCACTCTTTAATTGCACATAATTTAATACTATGTAATATTAATCCAGTTTCTTCTTTAATCTCTCGATAAACACTCTCTTCAATGCTTTCATTCTTTTCAACATGTCCCCCAGGAAAAGATAACCCTGGCCAATCACTCTTTTTACGGTTAATTACAAGTATTTCATTACCCCTATAAACCATAACCATATTGGTTAATATACATTTTTGATATTTTTTATCCATACAATTTTTATATATCTTCTTTTCCTTAAATAGTATATACTATTTAAGCGTTGAGGTAAAAATTAATGGCAAGTAAAAATATAAAGGCAAAAAAAGTTAGTAAGAATAAATTAAATCTAAATAAAGTTTTATTTTATCTTAAATCATTAATCAACAATGGAATTGTAAAAGAAATCGGTATTAGACATTGGATTTCATCTATTTTCGTTTTCCTACTTTCTGTCTTCATTTCTGTTATTCCTGTTTTAACTACAGAAGCGACAAGAAATGGTTCATCATCAATCAATAATCAATATAACGATGTATTAGTCGAATCTTTATATAATTATGTTACAAGCGATGAAACGTTAGATTTTGAAATTAAAGACCATAAAGCAAATTTGCTTTTAGGAAGCACAGAAAATGCTCTTTATACTTATGAAAGAGGGACTTCAAGAATTGATTATTATTTCTTTAATACAACTGAAGGAATGCCTTCATTAAATGAACAAGCTAATTCTTTATTAGAAAATAATCCTAATATTCAATCTTATTTCTTTATTTCAACTTCTTCCTTCCAAGTTCAAATTATTAACCCATCAACTAGTCAAACTGTTGGAATGGTAAATGGCGGATATAATCATATTGATGATATCGCATCATTTAAAAATTATATTAAAGAAGGTGTTGATGAAACTCTTACTATAAATGAAATAAAAACAGCTTATGCAAATAAAATTTTTGAATTCTTTGACTTAGGTTATTTAGATTTAAGAGGCCAACAAATTGGAATGACTGTTGGAATTTGTTTAGGAATTAATGCAGGAATCACAATTATTGTTGTACCAATTCTCTTCTTAATGACAAGAGGTAAAAATAATCCAAATAGAAATATTAAATTCTACCAAATCATGGGTGTTGGATTCCATGCAACACTTTCTCCTGCTATTTTATCATTAATCATTGGTTATATTATGGGTGGATCTTTCCAATATATGTCGATGCTCTTTGTAATGTGTTATGGCTTTAGAGCAATGTGGCTAGCAATGAAATATTTACGCCCACCAGTTGAATAAAATAAATATTAAAATATTAAATTAAAGATAGTTACTAGCTGGAACTATCTTTTTTTAATAGTAAAAAAGTTGCCTATATAAGACAACCCTTTTATACAACTCTCTATTTATTAAAATAAGAAATTGGTAATTAAATTAATTGCTGTTGTAACGCTATCATCAGCAGTTACTCCGCTTGAATCGCTTCCTCCACCAACTCCTAATACAGAAGAAAGTAATGCTAAGAATAAGAATACAATACCGAATCCAAGAGTTAAATATGAAACAATAAGTTCACTTCCTCTTTCTTTTGTTTTAACGAAGACATTTAATCCTCCGCCAGTAATAGCACCGGAAGCACCTTCACTCTTACCACCTTGGAGTAAACTTAAAACAATGATAATTACACATATTACCCAGAATATCCAATCATACCACTGCATAAATTAATCCTCCTTTTAAAAATTTGCTTAATTATTTTATGATAAATATCACTTAAAGTCTATATAGATTTACTTTAGGCTATCTTTTAAAGTAAATAATATTTCTCTTAATTCAATAGCTTTTTCAAAATCAAAAACCTTGGCAGCTTTTTTCATTTCACTTTCGACTTGTTTAATCTTTAATTCAATTTCTTTCTTAGTTAATTTAGTATCTTTTTCATTAATATCCAATTTATTATCTTCATGAGTAATTGCATGAATTGGTGAAACAATAGGCTTAATAATAGTTTGAGGAATAATACCGTTTTCTTCATTATATTTTTCTTGAATTTCTCTTCTTCTATTAGTTTCATCAATACATTTTTGCATTGATTCAGTCATAGTATCTGCATACATTATTGCTTCGCCATGTTCATTTCTAGCAGCTCTACCTACTACTTGAATTAAACTCCTTTCACTTCTTAAGAATCCTTCTTTATCAGCATCTAAAATAGCAATTAATGAGACTTCAGGAATATCCAAACCTTCTCTTAAAAGGTTTATTCCGACTAAAACATCATACTTTCCCTTTCTTAATTGATAAATAATTTCGCTTCTTTCTAATGTTTTGCATTCGCTATGTAAATAAACAGTTTTTATTCCTTTTTCTTTTAAAAATTTAGTTAAATCTTCTGCCATTCTTATAGTTAAAGTAACAACCATGACTCTTTCACTTTTCTTAATTCTTTCTTCAATTTCATAAACCAAATCATCAATTTGTCCCAAAGATGGTCGAACAAAAATTTGGGGATCTAAAAGCCCTGTAGGTCTAATAATTTGTTCAACGAATTTATGATGAGTTTTTTCTAATTCATAATCTCCTGGGGTTGCACTTGTAAAAATAACTTGATTAAATTCATTTTGGAACTCATCAAAATTTAATGGTCTATTATCTAAGGCACTAGGTAGACGAAATCCATATTCCACCAAGGTCATTTTCCTACTTCTATCACCATTAAACATACCTCTAACTTGTGGAATTGTCGCATGAGATTCATCAATAATCATCAAATAATCTTTAGGAAAATAATCCATTAAGCAGAAAGGTTTTTCGCCCTTTTTTCTTCCATCGATATGACGTGAATAATTTTCAATTCCAGGGCACATTCCAAATTCTTTTAAAGATTCAACATCTTGTCTTGTTCTAAGTTCAATTCTTTCAGCTTCTAATAGCTTACCTTCACTTTTAAAATAAGCAATTCTTTCGTCTAATTCCTTTAAAATTCTTTCACAAGCTATATTGATTCTTTCTTTTGTTGAGGCGTGATCATAGGCTGGATAAAAATTATAAACTTTATAAGATTCTAAAATTTCACCTGTTAAATAAGTAACTTTATAGATTCCTTCAACATTATCGCCAAACATCTCAATACGAATATAACTGTCTTTATCATCAGCTCCCATAACTGAAATCGTATCACCACTAACTCTAAATCTACCTGGAGCAAGGTCGATATCGTTTCTTTTATATTGAGAATCAATTAATTTTTTATAAAAAGTTTTAACATCAATGTCTTCATCAACTCTTACTTCAAAAATTAACTTCTTATATTCTTCAGGATCTGTTAATCCATAAATTGAAGCAACAGAAGCAACAACAATTGTATCTCTTCTAGAAACAATTGAATTGACAGCACTAACTCTCATCATTTCGATTTCTTCATTCATCATTGCAGATTTTTCAATATATGTGTCACTAGCAACAACATAAGCTTCAGGTTGATAAAAATCAAAGTTTGAAACAAAATATTCAACTCTATTATTAGGAAATAATTCTTTCATTTCTTGATATAGTTGACCTGCTAAAGTTTTATTATGGACTAAAATTAAAGTAGGTTTTTGAGTTTTTAATATAACATTAGCCATTGTAAAAGTTTTGCCGGTGCCAGTTGCACCTAATAAAACTTGAAACTTCTTTCCTTCTTCTACCCCTTCGACAAGTTCTTTTATTGCGGTTGGTTGATCTCCAGTAGGTTTAAATTTAGATACAAGTTCAAACTCTTTATTCATCCTTTTTGTTCTTCTTTCCTATCTTTTTTAATTTTGAAATGCTGTTTTCTTTACTTGAATGTAAGGGAGAGAAACCTTCACCATTAACGGTTTGACATTCTCCAATAGTCATAAAAGCATCTTTATCAATCTCAGCAATCATATCTTTTACTTTTAATAATTCATCGCGAGAAAAAATAATTCTTACACAAATTTTTTCTTCGTTTGTATATCCACCAGTAACGTTATAAATAGTAACACTTCTATTAAGTTCATTTATTACTCTTTCTTTAATTTCATCGCTTTTTGTAGTTATTATATCTGCAAAATATGCTCCAGATTGACGATCATAAATAAATTCAATCATCATAGCACATAAAACAGCTGCAAAAATACCGATTAATCCAGCGATGAATCCTATTGAACTATATTTAATAGCATTAATTATTAAACCAACAATAACAACACTTCCATCTAATAAAAATGCTGAAATAGATGTTTTTAAGCCCGTATATTTATTTAAAATAAAGGTTAATATATCAAATCCACCAGTAGAGCCTCCGCCAATAAAAGTGATACCACATCCTAAACCAGTGAACGCTCCACCAATAAGTCCACAAATTATCATTCTTCCAGCTTCTAAATTTTCTAAATTTATTAACTCTAAAACACTGCTATTAGAATTAATTTCTACTCCTTTATTTATCAAAAGGGAAACTAAATATTCTCCAATACCACTTCTTAAAACTAAAGAAACAAAAAGCGGATAAAAAATTGAAGATATTAAAGTTTTTAAAGAAAATTTCCATCCTAAAAAGATGAGTCCAATAATATATAATCCCCAAGTAAAAATCATGACAATAACATCAATGTCTAAAGGTATAAATTCAGCAATAATTAAAGAAAAACCGCTTAATCCACCACTAACTATTCCAAAAGGAAGAAGAAAAACCGAAGCACCAAAAGCAACAATAAAAGTTCCTAAAAGAACTAAAAAAACATTGTAAATTAATTTTATAATTTTCTTAGTTTTCTCATTAATTTTTATCATTTTGTTTAGCCCTCCTTTCTAAATATGAATCGATAAAATCGTCTAAATCTCCATCCATAACATCATCAATTTGAGTTGTTTCATAATTTGTTCGGTTATCTTTTACTAAAGTGTATGGGCAAAAAACATAGGAACGAATTTGCGAGCCCCATTCAATATTTTTTTGCTCCCCAATAATTCCATTTAATTTATCTTTTTTCTTTTTTTCTTCAAGTTCAAAAAGTTTAGATTTAAGCATATTCATCGCAATTTCTCTGTTTTTTAATTGAGTTCTTTCAATTTGAGAAGATACGACTATTCCTGTAGGAATATGAGTGATTCTTACTGCCGTTTCAACTTTATTAACGTTTTGACCGCCAGCACCACTACTTCTAAAAGTATCAACTTTTAAATCAGTAGGGTTAATATCAATTTTTAAATTATCATCGAATTCAGGCGTAATATTTACACTAGCAAAAGAAGTATGCCTTCTTTTATTTGAATCGAACGGAGAAATTCTAACTAAACGGTGAACACCTTTTTCTCCGCTTAATAAGCCATATGCATTTTTTCCTTCAATTAGCATCGTAACAGATTTAACTCCAACTTCTTCTCCAGGTAAAAAATCAATAATTGAATATTTAAAATGATGCCTTTCACAATATCTTTCATACATCCTTAAAAGCATTTGAGCCCAATCGCAAGCTTCAGTCCCTCCGGCTCCAGGATGTATTTCTAAAATCGCAGGCAAAGAATCGTATTCTCCATTAAATAAAACTTTCTTCCTTAATCCATCAATGGATGAAAAAATGGCCGTAGTCTCACTATTTATGAGTTCGGCCATATCAAAATCATCAACACTTATAGAAAATGCTAATTGTTTTAAATCAGTAATTTGTTTTAATAATGAAAGATATTGTTCTTTATTTTCAATAAGTTCATTTCTTTCATCAATTAATTTTTTTGCTTCTCTTTGATTTGAATAAAAATTTTCTTTTAAAGATAATTCATCAATTTCTTTTATACGTTCATTAATCTTTGCGTTGTCAAAGTGAGTCACCAAGAGACTTTAGTAACTCTTCCTTTTCAACAATGTTATTACGTAATAAAAGTAAATCCATAAATTATAATTAATTTGTGTGAATATCTTCGTATTCATGTTCTTCAGCTGCTTTTTTATCTTTATCGATATCAGAAATATTTAAGGCAGCATGATCAATGTTTTCGTTTTCTTTATTCTTATCTTTATTTTCTATATTTTCGGCTTTTGCTTCTTTTACTTCTTCCTTTGCCTCTTCAACTATTGTTTGAGATTGAGCAATTTCACTGTTTACTAAAGATGTAACATTAGAAACAATTGGCTCGTCTTTCTTTTCAACATTAACTGATAACCCTTCAGTTTTAGTTTGTTCTGCAACTTTTGCAGCTTCAACTTGAGCAGAATTATCAATTGTTGGAGTAAATTCTTCTTTAGGAGTTTCTTTCTTAACAATTCTCATATTCATAAGATTTAAAACTACTTCAAGAGAGATAACTTCAAGCATTTCTCTAAATAATGCCCAGCCTTCATTAACATAATCTTGTAATGGGTTTGTTTGAGCATAACTTCTTAATGTAACAGATTCTCTAAATCTTGACATATTATCAATTTGTTGAGTCCAGTTTCTATCAATAACTCTAAGAGTAATTTGTCTTTCGAGTTTTTCAACAGTTTCAGGATCATCCCATGCTTTCTTTTTATTTAAATATGCATCAATTAAAAGATCAGTTAAATCTTGTGCACAATCCTCAACGTTAGCATCATCCCGTGCAGATGGTTTAATTGTTCCTTCTGGCAAGAAACGAGGTTGAACAATTTTTGCTAATAATGTTCCATCAATAGCACCATTTTTATCAGCATTTGTAGCACGTTTTGCCAATGCTTTTCCACAATCATTAAATGTTTCATCTAGTAATTCAGTGATATCTTTTGCATAAAGAATTTGATCTCTTTTTGCATACATAATATGTCTTTGTTTTGATAAAACATCATCATAATCAAGAAGTGTTTTACGAACATCAAAATTTTGGCCTTCAATACGTTTTTGAGCACTAGTTATAGCATTAGTCATCATTCTCATATCAATTGGTTCATCACCAAATCCTTCGAATAATTTTCTTAAATTATCACTAGCAAATCTAACCATTAATTCATCATCTAAAGAAACAAAGAATCTAGATGTGCCTGGATCTCCTTGACGTCCGCTTCTACCTCTAAGTTGGTTATCAATTCTTCTTGATTCATGTCTTTCAAAACCGAAAACATATAATCCGCCTAAAGCTTTTGTTTCAGGAGTAAGTTTAATATCGGTACCTCTACCCGCCATATTAGTAGCAAGGGTAATTTGATTCTTTTGACCAGCTTTTGCAACAATTTCAGCTTCTCTAGCATGGTTTTTAGCATTAATCATTTCATATTTAAGACCTGATTTATCAAGTTCACGAGCAACTTCTTCACTTGCTTCAACTGATGGAGTACCAATTAAAATAGGTTGACCAGTTGCATGAACTTTTTTAACTTCAGAAACTAAAGCTTTCATTTTTGCTGCTTTATTAGCAAAAACTAAATCATTTAAGTCTTTTCTTATAACAGGTCTATTTGTTGGAATACAAACAACTTTCATGTTATAAATTTTATTAAATTCTTCTTCTTCAGTTTTAGCAGTACCAGTCATACCAGATAACTTTTTGAATAAACGGAAGAAATTTTGATATGTAATTGTTGCTAAAGTTGTTGTTTCTTCTTTTATTTCAACATTTTCTTTAGCTTGGATAGCTTGTTGTAATCCATCACTATATTCTCTTCCTTTTAAAACACGGCCAGTAAATTGGTCGATGAGTTGAATTTCACGATTTTCATCAACAAGATATTCAACGTCTCTAGTCATAATATAATTAGCTTTTAAAGCTTGATGAATTCTATGGACTAATTCTTGATATTGAGGAGCGTAAAGATTTTTAATTCCAAACATTCTTTCTGCTTTATCAACACCTTTATCAGTTAAATTTACTGATTTTGATTTAACATCGATTTCATAGTCTCCATCAGGAACATAGTCAGGGTGTTTTCTTTTATATTCATCATCAACAGGAGTTGATGCTTTTAACATTTTTACAAATCTATCAGCAACTTGATATTGAGACGCACTAGCTTTAGCACCACCAGAAATAATTAATGGTGTACGAGATTCATCGATTAAAACAGAGTCAGCTTCATCAACGATAACGTAATTTAGTCCTCTTAAAACTCGTTGTTCAACAGTTGGAGCCATATTATCACGAAGATAATCAAAACCTAACTCGGAGTTAATTGTATAAGTAACATCACATGCGTGAGCTGCTTTTTTCTCTTGGTTTGTTAAAGCATGTAAATTAACGCCGGTTGTTAAACCAAGCCAACGATAAATTTGACCCATTTCTTGAGCATCTCTTTGTGCTAAGTATTCGTTAACAGTAACAATATGAACACCTTTGCCTTCAAGAGCGTTTAAATATGTTGGCATTGTTTCAGTTAAAGTTTTACCTTCACCAGTTTTCATTTCAGCGATTTCACCATCATGAAGAACTAATCCGCCAATAATTTGAACTTCAAAGGGATACATTCCTAAAACTCTTTTTGCAGCTTCTCTACAGACAGCAAAAGCCTCATATTTTATATCTTCTAAAGTTTGACCTTTTTTAAGTCTTTCTTTAAATTCAACGGTTTTATGTTTAAGTTGGTCATCAGTTAAAGCAGCCATTTCATCAGCATAACTTTCGACTTTCTTAGCTTGTTTTCTATATTTATTTAAAATTCTTTGATCAACTCTAAAGATTTTATCAACAATATTTCCCATTTCTTTGTTCCTTACCTTAAAAATCCTAAATATTTTACCATTATAAATAATGGTATTCAAATAAACTTAATTGAGGACAAATGAAGGGTCTTCCAAGTGTTCCAACTCTTTTTTGGTGAAGTCCCTTTTAGCAATTACGAGGATTTTCATTTTTTTAACATTAGCTTCTTTTAATAAATTTACCACCGCTTTTAAAGTTGAACCAGTTGTACAAATATCATCAACGATTAAAATATTTTTATTTTTAACAATTTCTTTATTAACTAAAATTAAATTTTCTTTTACTTTTAATCGTTCTAAATATGTTTTATCAGATTGCTTTTCATCTTTAATTTTCTCGATTGGCTCGATGATTTTTAATCCTAAAGACTTAAACATTTCAAGGCAATGATTAAATCCTCTTTCTTTAATTTTTTCCTTGCTAGAAGGGACTACTAACATGTAATAATTTTTATATAAAATTTTTAATTCGTTTAAATAAGGAGTTATAAAAACGTCTTTAAGTTCGTAATCTAAACAACCTTTATATTGAAAGATTAATTTCCTTAAATATTCGTTATAGTGATAAATTGCTAATGCTTTTACTTTATCTATTTCAAAACTTTTAAATATTGGATTCATTTGTTTTATACATGAATAACAAACACATAAATTATTTGTTAAGTTATGAAAACTATTAAACTCTATCGGTTCAAAACATATCTTACAAATCTTTGTTATATTCATTAATTGTTTCAATTGAATCCTCCATCTCTTTAGTTTTTTTACTCGCTATATAAATAATTTCGCCTTTAGGATATTCTTTTACTCTTCCTACTCTTCCAGAAATTTGAATTAGAGCGCTTGAAGTATATAAATAATGATCACTATGGAAAATAATTACCTGTAAATTTGGAAGAGTAACACCTCTTTCTAAAACTGATGTTGTGATTAAATATTTATATTTATGTTCTCTAAAATCATTAATAATTTCTGCTCTATCTTCTTTTTTAGAATGAACAACATTTCCATTTTTTAAGAATATACGCACTAAAGAAAATAAACTTTCACTTTCTTTAATAGTAGGTACAAAAACTAAAATCGGTTTATTTTCTTTAATAAATTCCTTCATTTTTTTAATTAGAAACAAATATTTAAAAATTAATAGTTCGATTTTAATTTTTGGTAGAGGTAAGGGATTTTTATGATAACGATGAAAAAGTTTTAATATTTGATGAGATGGGGAGTTAAATTCATCAATAATTCTTTTTGATGGCGTAGCCGACATCATCACGTAATTTCCTTTAATACTTCTTTTAAATAATGCTTCTAATGTAGGATTATCTTTATATGGAAAAGCATCTATTTCATCTAAAATTAATAAATTGAAATGATGATCATAACGATATAATTGGTGAGTTGTTAAAACAATAATATCACCAATTAGCTCATTATTATGCCCTCCATATAAAGCGATGACTTTATTTTTATCAAAAGTTTTTGCAAGTCTTTCTTTTAATTCAATAACAACATCTTTACGAGGAATTGCAAATCCTACATGACCTCCTTTTTTTAATGCGTATTCAATTACTTTAAAAACTAACTCTGTCTTACCCGCTCCGCAAACTGCATAAACTAAAGTGTTTATCTTCTTTTTATAACCATCTAATATTTTTAATGAAATGGCTTCTTGTTCTTCACTTAATGCATATTTAACATTTGCTTTATAAAATAAGCTTTTAGAAGTAGAAAGGTTATTTAAGGAAGCCATTTCTCCATGAAAAGAAATACATCTCCTACAATAAATCTTTCCATTTCGATAACCAAAAAACTTAGAATCTTTATTTCCACAGAGCGGGCAAGTATATTCCATAATCATCACCCCCTTCTACTATACAAGAATGCTAAAACTTAAAAAAATTATTCACAAAAAAATGACTTTTTTAAAAAAGTCACTTTTTTATTAATTTTTTATAAGTTTATAAATTACTATTTTTCTATGAATTCATCGAATGTTTTTATTCTTTCAATGTGCCTACCACCTTCAAATTTAGAATTTAAAAAAATATGAACTCTTTTTAAAACATCTTCATAATTCATAAATTTTGCTCCAAAAGCAATAGCGTTAGCATCATTATGTTCTTTTGCAAGATGAGCAACTTCATCATTATATAAAATTGCACATCTAACATGTTTAACTTTATTTGCAGCCATTGAAACACCTTCTCCAGAAGAACAAATTAATATAGCTAAATCAGCTTCATGATGTTCTACTTTTAAAGCTGCTTTTAAGGCGAAAGTTGCATAATTGCAACTTTCTTTAGAATTAGTACCACAGTCAATAAGGGTATATCCTTCTCTTTTTAAATCTTCAATTAATCTAGTTTTATAATCAAAACCACCATGATCTGAACCAATCGAAATAATCATTATTTTACCTCCAAAATTTGACTTAATTTTATACTTCCTTCTCTTAACATCGTAATATTCTCTCCATCAAGTTTAATAACTGTTGAAGGAACATTACTTTTTGATTCACCTTTAACTATTGCAGTAATTTCATCTTTAAAATAATCATAGGCTTCCTTATCGTTTTTTGCAGGTTCTAAGTTTGAAGGATTTGCGCTAGGAACAAGTAAAGGCTTATTTAATTTATCTAAAACACTCAAAATAAATTTAGAATCTGGAATTCTAATACCTACAAATCCACTATTTAAATCTAAATATGAAGGAATATGTTCTTTTGCTTTTAAGATTATTGTTAATGGACCAGGAGAAAATTTATTAATAATTCTCTTTGCTAAAGGGGAAACAAATAAAATATCTTCTACCTGATTAAGCGAGGAGATCATTAAAGTAAAAGGTTTACTTGGATCTCTTTTTTTAACCCTTACAAGTTCATCAAAATATTCTTTTTTGGTCGATAAAACACCTAAACCAAAAACGGTTTCTGTTGGAAAAGCAATAATTTTACCTTCATTAAATAATTTAACAACTTCATCTATTTGATTTTGATTTAAAAATATCATTCTTCAACTACTACTCCGCCAAATATAAATAAGAATCTCGTTTTGCCATAAAAATCTTTGCTAAAAGAATAAGCAGTATGATCAATATCAAAATATTTTTCAACTAATTCGGTTAATTTTTCTTCTTGATCATAATTTATTTCAAAGCCCATCATAAAATGTTCTTTCATAAATTTTTTATGATTTTTAAAGAAATATTCATAAAATTCGACACCATTTTCTACATAAATAGCATCGAGCGGCTCATATTTTTTTACGTTTTCGTCAATATCTTCCATTTTTTCAACATATGGTGGATTTGATAAAAATATATCGATTTTAACTCCACTATTTATAATAGGATTACATTTATTTCCTAAAAAGAAAGTAACATCTAGCTTTAAATCTTTACTATTTTCTTTAGCGACTTCGATTGCATCTTTAGAAATATCACTAGCATAAACATTGGAATCAGGAAAATATTTTTTCATTGCTAAAGCAATTGCTCCACTTCCAGTGCAGCAATCATAAATATTTCCACGTGGAACTCCAAATTTACGAACATAATCGACAGCTTTAGTAACAAGTTCTTCGGTTTCTGGACGTGGTATTAATGTTGATTTATTAACCTTTAATTCTAAATTAATAAAAGGAGCTTTCCCTAAAACATAGGCTAAAGGATATCCACTATTCACCTTGTCGAATAATTCTTTAAATCTTTCGTAATTTTTAATTTCTTTATCAAAATTTAAAATTAATTCTGAAAACGATTTAAAACCATTAACTTCATCTAGTAAAGCATTTAAAACGGTTGAATTGATATATTCTTTATTACCTTTCCCTTTATAAGAAAGATAAACTTCACGGTTAGTCAAGTTTGTTTCCTTTGATAAGTTGTTCTTGTTCATAATTCATTAATGCCTCAATAATAGAATCAAGTTCACCTTCCATTACTCTATCTAATTGTTGAATTGTAAAACCGATTCTATGGTCAGTAACTCTATTTTGTGGGTAATTATAAGTTCTAATTTTTTCGTTTCTATCGCCACTTCCAATTTTTGAACGGAAAGAAGCTTCGGTTTTTTCTTTCTTTTCTTCCTCTAATTGAGCAAGTTTAGAAGCTAACATTTGCATACAAATTTCGTGGTTTTGAATTTGAGATTTTTCTGTTTGGCAGGAAACAACAATTCCTGTAGGAATATGTGTAATTCTAACAGCTGATTCAGTTTTATTAACGTTTTGTCCCCCTGCTCCTTGAGAACGATATCTATCAACTCTTAAATCTTCACTTCTAATTGTAACTTCATTTACTTCAACTTGTGGCATAACAACAACTGTCGCAGTTGAAGTATGAATTCTACCACTTGCTTCAGTTTTAGGAACTCTTTGGACTCTATGAACGCCACTTTCATATTTTAAATGTGAATAAGCATCAGCTCCGCTAACAACAAATGAAACATAGGAATATCCGCCGACTCCACAAGGAGATTCATCTAAAATTTTTACTTTATACCCTTCTTTATCACAATATCGCATATACATTCTAAATAAATCGCCAGCAAAAATATTTGCTTCGTCTCCACCAACTGCACCTTTAATTTCAAAAATAATATCTTTGCCATCATTTGGATCTTTAGGAATGAGCAAAATACGAAGTTCTTCAACTATTTTATCCATTTTTTCTTCGTTATTTTTAATTTCTTCTTTAGCCATTGAAGCAATTTCAGCATCAGAATCATTTGCCATTATTAAAGCATCATTTTTATTATTTTCTGCTTCTTGGTATTCATGAAATTTCTCAACAACTGGTTCAAGATTGCTTCTTTCTTTTGATAAAGATTTGAATAATTTCATATCTTTAGCAGTTTCTTCTTTTAATAATAAATCATCGATTTCTTTTATTCTTTCTTCACTAGTTTTTAATCTATCATACATATTTTTATCCATCATATTTTTATCCTCCACTTTAAAAATAAAATAATACAAATAATTAACGTTATATACGTTTTAAAGTAGTTTCAAAAAGATTTATGTGAATAATAACGACTTTTCTTTTTTCCATGCGCCTTATTATATTAAATTAATTAAGATAAATAAACTTATAAGTATCTTAAATATTAATATTTAAGATTAAATAAGTTATAATTTTTAGGTAATTAAATTTTATGTCTTATCTTGCTTTATATAGAAAATATCGTTCAACTTCATTTGATGAAGTTTATGGACAAAAACCAATTGTTAAAACTCTTGAAAACGCTTTAAGAGAAAATAAAATTGCTCACGCATATCTTTTTAGTGGACCAAGAGGAACAGGAAAAACATCTATTGCTAGACTTTTTGCAAAAGCTTTAAATTGCGAAGAAGGAATGGGCAATATTTGTAATCATTGTTCAAATTGTAAAGAAATTAGCGAAGGAACTTCTCCTGATGTTATAGAAATTGATGCTGCTAGTAATAGTGGGGTTGAAGAAATAAGAAATTTAATTGAAAGAGTTAAATATGCTCCAACTAAATCAAGATATAAAGTCTATATCATCGATGAAGTTCATATGTTAACTACAAACGCTTTCAATGCTTTACTTAAAACTTTAGAAGAACCTCCTTCTAACGTAGTTTTTATTTTATGTACGACTGAATTATATAAAGTTTTACCAACTATTGTTTCTAGATGTCAAAGATATGAATTCAAAAAATTAAGCGATGAAGAATTAACTTCTCTTTTGAGTGATGTTTTAAAAAAAGAAAATATTAGTTTTGAAAATGATGCAATTACCGAAATCGTCGAACTTGCTAATGGTGGAGCTAGAGACGCTTTATCGATTTTAGATCAACTTATTTCATTTACATCTTCTAATTCATTACACGCAAAAGATATCGAATCATTATTTGGACTAACAACAAAAAAAGAAAAAATTACATTATTAGAATTAATTAAAAATAAGGATTATCAAAATTTGGTATCATCTTTTAACAACTTAATTTCAAAAAATGTTGATCTAACACGCTTAATTAATGATTTATTAACCATGTTAAAAGATGCTTTAATCGCTTCAAAAATTAAAAACAATAAGGAAGATTTATATACTTCATTAATAAATAAATATTTTAATGAAGAAGAAATCTCAAATATGATTAATGTTCTTTTAGAATTAATAAAAGAATTAAAAATAACGAATAATCCTTCTCTTTTAATCGAACTTTACTTAATTAAACTTATCGATACAAATACTTCTATAAAAGAAGTAAAAAGTAAAAAAGATGAACCTGTTAAAGAAAAAGTTATCGTTAAGGAAGTAGTTAAAGAAGTTCCTGTTATTAAAGAAGTTGTTAAGGAAGATAAAAATCCAACTCCTACTTCAATTATTAATACAATTTCTAAACTCGATCCAATATTTAATGAAGAAAAAAGGGATGTATTTAATCAAGATAATGGTCTTATAAAAGATGGGACTTCTTATGTTTTAAGTCAAGATGACTTAATCAAATTAACGGTTTTATCAAATAAAGAAGCTAAAAGAGAATTAATGAGTAGATGGAAATTATTAATTCCATTTAAAAAAAATCCTTCTTTAGAACCTTATATAACACTTCTTTTAGAAGGTGTTCCATATTTACTTACTGACACAATACTTGTTTTATCTTATAATCTTTCTTCGAGAGCTAAATTAATTAATATAAAAGCTAACCAAGCAAAACTTCAAGAATGCTTATATAAAATTGTTGGTAAAAATATTAATATTTATGCTTTAGATAGAATTCAATCGACTAATTTAGTTAGTTTATATAGGAATTTAGATGAAGTAAAAAGACTACCTAGAGCAAGAGATTTGAATATAAATGATATTAAATTTGAATAAAAAAGGAGAAAATTTACTATGAATATGCAACAAATGCTTCAATCTGTTAAAAAGATGCAAAGAGAATACGAAAAAGAACACAAAAAATTAGAAGAAACCACTTTTAAAGGAAGCGCAAATGGAATCGTTGAAGTTTCTTTAAAAGGTGATTTTACATTAGAAAAAGTAATTATTTTAGATGATTCTATCTTAACTAAAGATGATAAAGATATGATTGAAGAGGCTGTTGTTTTAGCTTATAACAAGGCAAAAGAAGAAATTATGGCTAAAGAAGATGAGCTTATGGCTAAATTTCAACAACAACCTGGAGGAATGTTCTTTTAAAAATGAAGGAACTTTTATCAATAATTAATTTAACTGAAGCTTTTAAATCATTCCCATCAATTGGCGAAAAAACCGCAGAAAGAATGGCTTATGCCATTTTAGATATGGATCATCGAAAAGTAGATTTTTTAATTAACTCAATTAAAGAAGCGAAAGAAAAAATTCATGCTTGTCCTAATTGCGGTGCATTAATAGATACAAACGAATGCCCTTATTGTGGAAAAGATAGAAGCCACGATATCTGTATTGTTGTTTCTTATCCAAAAGATATTTTAACTTTCGAAAGAACAGAATCTTATAAAGGAATTTATCATTGTTTAAATGGAGAAATATCTTCTTCAAAAGGTAAAACTATTAAAGATTTAAACATTGATCAATTAACTTATCGAATTAAAAAAGAAAATATCAAAGAATTAATTATTGCAACTAATCCAACAATTGAAGGCGAAACTACTGCTTTATATATAGCAAAAATCTATGAAGATTATCCTATTAAAGTATCTCGTCTTGCTCATGGGATTCCAATGGGCTCAAATATTGAATATAGTGATAATTTAACTCTTTTGAAAGCTTTAGAAAATAGAACGGATTTAAAATAAATATAGGTATAAATTATGTTTATAAGTTTTGAAGGAATAGATGGATCTGGAAAATCAACAATTGCAAAAATGGTTGATGAAAGATTAAGGAAAGAAGGTTATCAAACAGTTTTAACACGCGAACCTGGCGGAGTAAAAATCGCAGAGGATATACGTGCTATTATTTTAGATAGAAACAATACAAATTTAGATGACCATACTGAAGCTCTTCTTTTTGCTGCAGCAAGAAGACAACATTTAAAAGAAAGAATATTGCCCGCTTTAAAAGAAAATAAAATTGTTTTATGTGATAGATTTGTAGATTCATCTTTAGCTTATCAAGGTGGAGGAAAACATCTTGGCGTAGATGAAGTTTATAGTATAAATATTTTTGCTACTGATAATCTTTTACCAGATTTAACCCTTCTTTATGATATGGATCCAAAAGATGCTTTAAAAAGAATAGATAAAAATAAAAATAGAGAAGTTAATCGTTTAGATTTAGAAAAATTATCTTTTTATAATACAGCTAGAGAAACTTTTTTAGATTTAGCAAAAAAATATCCAAAAAGAATTAAAATTGTTGATGCTTCTAAATCCATCAATGAAGTTTTTGAAGATTCAATAAAAATTATCGAAGAAAAATTGCATGAAAGTAAGTGAAAAATTGAAAATATATCAGCCTAACGCTTATAACTTATTTTATAACGCTTTAAAAAATAATAAATTTTTCCATGCTTATTTACTAGTTTCAAAAAAAGGTAGTTCATTAGGAACTTATGCAAAATATATAGCAAAATCTTTACTTTGTGAAAAAGATATCTTTGCTTGCGAAAATTGTAATACTTGCTTAAGAGTTGAAGAAGAAACTTATGGCGATTTTTTAATGCTCGATGCAAGAATGGATTCATTAAAAATCGATGATATAAAAAACAAAATTGAAGATCTTTTTTCTCGTTCAGCTTCAGAAAAAAGAGGAATAAAAGTTTATATAATTGAAAATATTGAATATTTAAACGCAAAAATGGCAAATGCTCTTTTAAAATTTATTGAAGAGCCTCCTAAAGATACTTATGCGATTTTTACTAGTGAAAATGAAGGAAGAATTCTTCCAACTATCCTTTCTAGACTTGAAATTGTGCGTTTTAAAGATATCGATAAAGAAATTTTTATAAATAGGGCTAAAGAAGAAGGAATAATTAATGAAGATTTTTATTTACTTTCTTATTTATATAATGATTATGATGAAATCGTTTTAAATTTAACCAATCCTTCATATTTAAGTGTAAAGGAATTATTAATTGAATTTATAAAAAGACTTTCTAGGAAAGCTGAAGCAAGATTTTTTATTGAAAAAAACATTATTCCTTCCCTTAATAGTAAAGAGAAAATTTATATTTTTTATGATTTATTAAGTGCATTTTTTAATGAAGCGATTAAAAATAAACTAAAGGACAAAATATTTTTAGCCCCTTATTTAGGATTAATTGAAATCATTAATAAAAATATTCCTAATCTTGAACACGCTATAAAAGTTATTTTAGAAGATGAAAATTTAATTTCAAAAAATATTAATCCATCACTTCTTTTATTAAATACTTTAACTAACCTCTATTAAGTTTTACTTACGAACGAAAAAAATTGACTTCATTTTTCTTTCATTCGAAAAATGAGGCTTTTTTTATTAAAAAATATGAAAAAAATATGAAAAAAGTACTTTACAAAAATTATTTTTCTTCATAATATAAAGTCAATAAAAGAGTTCAGGGAACGATATCCTTAACTTCCTAATCATAGATTTTCTAAAAAATACTAGATGGATAATATAATATTTTTTAAAAAAAGAAGTCTAGGAAAAATAGAAAATGGGAAACCAGTAATTAAACAATTACTTCTATGATATCCAGAAAGATCCTTTGTTTAATAATTATTATTTAAAGATAATGAAGACAAAGTAATAAGATGTAAAGAAGAATTTGTAGGAAATGGAATTAGGAATTAAGAAAAGATTACCAGCTAGGAATTAAGGATAATCTAGTCTTAATGGGAGAGATAGTATAAAAAAACTATCGATGATGTGTAAGGTGGTAGAAAATTAAGTAAACTGAACTCTTTTAGTTTATTTAAACTACAAGTTCATATGCTAATCGTGGAGAACCATTTTTAAGATAAATGACTCCACATTTTTTAAAGTCAAATTTTGCTAAAACATATTGAAAGACTTTATTATCTTCATGTGTATCAATACGAATATGATCAGTTTTTGTTAAACAAAAAGCTAAGACATAACTAAAAACATGGTTTATCTTTTGAGCACTCGCTAAAGAATGAATAGTTCCATAAGCTGAATTATCTACCCATTTTCCATTTTCAATATATTTATAGGTTGGATCTTCTCCTAAAATAAAGGCAAAAGAGAATAATATTTCGTTATTTTCATTAATTCCAAGATATAAATTACCATCTAATATATGACTCTTAATTAATTCTAAAGATGGGTTATTATCTCCCCATTGATTAGGATTATTCGTTTTTTTCATATATTCTCTAGCTATTTTATAGACTTCCATAATCTCATTAAGTCTATTTAAATTAGCTTTAATAATATTTACCATATTAAAAAAGTAGGATGTTTTTTATTTAAGTTTACAACTTCTTCTTTTAAAGAAGACAAAACCTTTTCATCATTACGATTGTTAATTGCTTTATCAATAATATTTGCAACTAATCTAAAATCATCTTCATTATACCCTTTAGTGGTCATCGCAGGTGTCCCAATTCTAATTCCAGATGTAAACATTGGTTTTTCTTTATCTCCAGGAATAGAATTTTTATTTACGGTAATATTAACTTTTTGTAATAAATCTTCTACTTCTTTTCCTGTAACTCCTTTAGTTGATTTTACATCAAGCAAAATCATATGGTTATCAGTTCCTCCACTTATAACTTTATATCCTAATCTCATAAATTCATCTGCTAAAGCTTTAGCATTTTTAACTACGTTAACCATATATTCTTTATAAGAAGGTTCTAAATCTTCTTTAAAAGCAACTGCTTTAGCGGCAATTATGTGTTCTAAAGGTCCGCCTTGACAGCCAGGGAATAAAGTTTTATCTATTTTTTTAGCTAATTCTTCATCGTTAGTCATAATAATTCCACCTCTAGGTCCTCTTAAAGTTTTGTGAGTTGTTGAAGTTATTACATCAGCATAACCAACAGGTGAATTATGTAAATTTGTAGCAATAAGTCCAGCAATATGGGCAATATCAGCCATTAAATAGGCACCGCATTCATCGGCAATTTCTTTAAACTTCTTAAAATCGATTTCTCTAGGATAAGCACTTGCTCCACAAATAATTAAATTAGGTTTTACTTCTAAAGCTATTTTTCTTACTTCATCATAATCTATTAAACCAGTTTCAATATTAACTCCATACGTAAATGATTCATAGTCTTGACCAGAAAAAGATAATTTATAACCATGAGTTAAATGACCTCCGGCATCTAAAGACATGCCTAAGATTTTATCACCATGATTAATTAAACTTCTTATAGCAGCCATATTAGCACTACTTCCAGAATGTGCTTGGACATTTACATATTTAACATTAAATAGTTTTTTTAATCTTTCTCTAGCTAAGTCCTCGATTTTATCGATATATTGACACCCTCCATAATATCTTTTTGAAGGATATCCTTCAGCATATTTATTAGTCAAAATACTTCCTTGAGCTTCTAAAACAGCTTTAGAAACAAAGTTCTCACTAGCAATTAACTCAATATGTTCATTTTGTCTTTGGTGCTCTAATTCGATAAAATCAAATATTTCTTTATCTTCTTTTTCTAAATAACTCATTATTATGTTCTCCATTTTTATATACATCTAAGATAGATTTTAAAGTTTAAAATTATAAATGCAACAAATAAATTAAAAATATAAAATAATTTTCACGTGGAAATAAATTTTAGGCATTATAGTTAATAAACTATAATCTATTGAAAAAAGATGTCTAAAATAATAAACTTTATAATAGTTTTTTAAGAACAAAGGTTAATTTAATGGAATACTATATTAGTGTAAAATTTTCTAAATCAAATAAAACATATTACTTTGGAACTGACGATTCTACTTTAAAAGTCGGTGATTTTGTTGTAGTTGATACAGTAATTGGAATTGAAATGGGTGAAGTTGAAGAACTTCCTCGTTTAATGTCGACTTTAAAATTTCCTTTAGAAATCAAACCAATAGTAAGAAAAGCAACTTTAGAAGATATAAAAGCTTTTAATTATAATGCAACCGCTGCAATTTCAGCAGCAAAAGTATTTGAAAAAGATGCTACAATATTAAATTTAAATATGAATTTAATTTCTGCTCAATATACTCTTGATCGCACAAAAATTTTATTTACATATGTTGCTGATGAAAGAGTCGATTTTAGAGAATTATTAAAAAATCTAGCAAATGAATTACATTGTCGAATAGAACTTAAGCAAATTAATGCAAGAGAAAGAGCCCAATTAATCGGCGGAATTGGTACATGCGGATTACCTCTTTGCTGTACTACTTTTTTAAATACTTTTGATGGAGTTTCTCTTAATAGAGCTAAAAATCAAATGTTAACAATTAATATTCCTAAACTTTCTGGACAATGTGGAAAATTAATGTGTTGTTTAAAATTTGAAGATGATTTATATACCGAAGAAAAGAAAAAATATCCTTCAATCGGCACTAAAGTTGTGATAAATAATAAAGAATATAAGATTACTTCTTATAATATTTTAACTAAAATCATTAGACTTGACGCTAGTGATGATGTTGAATTTCTATCTTTAGATGATGTTAATAAATTAATTAGAAAAAATAACAAAAATGAATCAAAATAAAGGCATTTTATATTTAGTTCCTTCTCCAATTGGAAATTTAAACGATATTTCTAAAAGAATAATCGATACATTAAATAGTGTGGATTGTATTTTTTGTGAAGATACAAGAAATACTCAAAAATTATTAAATCTTTTAAACATTAAAAAGAATACTATTTCTTGTCATGAACATAATGAAAAAGAAATGTCTTTTAAACTTATTTCTTTACTTAATGAAGGAAAAGATATTGCCTATATGTCTGATGCTGGTTATCCAGCTATATCAGATCCAGGAGAGATATTAGTTAAAGAAGTTAGTAAAAATAATATAAAAATTGTTCCTTTAAGTGGTCCTACCGCTTCTTTAACTGCTTTAATAGCATCTTCTTTAGATACTTCTCATTTCCTTTTTTATGGATTTTTAAATTCAAAACACTCTGAAAGAATTAAAGAAATAAAAGAAATTAAAGATTTTCCTTATACAATTATTTTTTATGAAGCACCTCATCGAATTAATGAAACATTGCTCGATTTATATGAGCTATTAGGAGATAGAAAAATTACTATCGCTAGAGAACTATCAAAAATTCACGAAGAATTCATTTATACATCTTTAAAAGAAATAACCTCATTAAATAAAGAATTTAAAGGTGAATTAGTGCTTGTTTTAGAAGGTAATACTATTAAAAAAGACAATTATGATTTGTCGTTAATTATAGAAAAATATAATGAATTAATTAAAAATAATATTTCTAAAAAAGATGCGATTATCTCTTTATCAATTATCTATAAAATAAATAAAAATATATTAAAAAAGATGTTTATAAATAATAAAAAAGAAGAAAACTAGTTTTCTTCTTTTTTATTATTTTCTTCTTCCTCTTCAATTAATCCTTTGACATTATTAACTGGAAGAGCAAAAACAATTCCTTGAGAACGTGTTTCAAGCCCACAATCTTTATATATTTCTTCCATAACATCAGCTTTTTTATCTTCTTCAATAACTATTAAAACAAGTTCTTTATCAGGATGGATAACTATCCCATAAAATTTTTCAATATCTTTATTTCCGGTTCCTCTTGCATTAATAACTGTTCCTCCTCTAGCTCCTTTTTTTCTTGCTGCTTCCATAACTAAATCGGAGAAACCTTTATTAATTATTACACAAATTAAATATCTATTAATCATATAAATTATTCACTCCTTTTATTTATATATGTTATCTTTTATTAATTTTTTCATTGATTCTAGTATCTGAAAAGAATCGATAAGGTAATACACCCATAATTGAATCAAACTCAATTAAAAAAGATATCCCTTTAGCTGATTTAGAAATTAAAAAACGATCATCAATAATTTTATCTACTTTTTCAATTAAAGATTCTTTAATTACTGTTAAAACTATATCTTTCTTATCTCCTTCAATACCTAACATATATAAAAATTCACTTGGTGCAGTCCCTTTTCCATATACTAAAAATGAAGAAGATGCTCCTAAATCTAAAAATTCATTAATAAAATAGTCACCTTGATAACGATTAACAATTACAACTGAAAGATAAAGTTTCTCAACCTTATATTTTTTATCATAACTAGAGTTATCTTCTTTTATTCTTCTAACTCTTCTATTTTTAAATATATCTTTAAATCCTTTTCTAATCATAAACCCTATTTAAACTCAATTAATTGCATATCATTAACATCTCTAATTTTATCTCTAGCTCTTTTATCAATAATAAAGGCGTTAATTTTAGAAACTATACCTATAAGTTCGATTGAAATAATTGGAAGCATTGAAATTATTCCTATAACCCCAAATCCATTAGAAGGAGAGTCATTTTGTAAAGAAACTCCAATAATAAAAGGCATTACAAATGCTGAAGCCATTGAACCACAAGCAATTCCTCCACTATCAAAGGCAATAGCAACATAAATATCATCAACAAATAAAGAAAGGACAAAAGCTAAGCCATAACCAATACCAAAAATATATAAAATATTTAAATAAGGGAAATATAAAGCTCTAACAATTGAAATGACACAAGCTAAAGCAACGCCAAGAGAAAGTCCGATAAGCATCGTCTTTTTCTTAATTACACCATTAGAAATTTCTTCCACTTGCGAATTTAAAATATGAACAGAAGGCTCAGCTAAAACAATTGATGCACCAATTAAAATTGAAACAATAATTAATAAATAAGGAATATCTATTAACCCTTCTCCTAAGGCTTTTCCAACAGGTATAAATCCATAATTTGCTGCGGTTAAAAATATAGCAAGACCAATAAATGTATATATAAAACCAATTAATATTCTTGCTAATTCTTGTTTATGTAATTTTAAAAAGAGTAAATCATAAATAAAGAAAAATACAATAACTGGGGCAATAGCAAGTCCAACTTCTTGTAATGATGAAATCAAGGATTCAACTAAAGAATAAGTTTCATTAGTTACCGGTGTTAAACTTTCTGGTTTTAAAAATAACCCTAAAATTAAAACGACGATTACAGGTCCAATAGAACATAATCCACTTAAACCAAAAGAATCATCATCAGATTTATCTCCACCCTTAACTCCAGCAATACCAATACCAAAGCTAACTAAAAATGGAACTGTAATTTGACCAGTCGTAACTCCACCACTATCAAAAGATAACTCTAAAAAAGCTCCTTGACCATCACCATATAAAGAAGCAACAATAAAAATAATTAAATAAAATAATAAAACATATGTTTTAATTGATTTTGAAAAAATAATTCTTAAAATTCCAATAACTAAGAAAATTCCTACACCAATTCCAACAAATATTTTAATAATCCAAGGATTAATGATTTCAGCTGGAATATAATCAGCTAAAACTGTTAAATCAGGTTCAGCAATAGTAATTAAAGTTCCTAATAAAAATCCAACTAAACATAATAAAACTAGAGATTTTCTTTTAGTTAAATCTTCTCCAACATATCTTCCTATTGGAGACATTGATAAGTCTGCCCCTAAAGAAAATATCGCGACCCCTATTGACAAAACAATCCCAGAAATAAGAAAAGATATTAATAATTCCCATGAAAAAATAATTTCATTTAAAACATTTAAACTTGTATAAACATATTGAACAGCAAAAAGAATCCCTACTATAACCATAATAGGAATAACTGAAATTATAGATTCTTTAAAACGATGAAAAATCTCTTTAAAGAATAAGAAAAATCTAGAATTTTTAAATGTTTTTTGCACAATTCAAATTATACCAAAGAATATATTTTTTTACTTATTTTTTATTAGTTTTCTTAAATAAAGTATTGAATTCTTTAGGCATTTCGCATTTGAAATCATATGTTTTTCCATCAAGAGGATTTGTGAAAATTAATTCATAAGCATGAAGTGCTAATCTATTAAGTGGATTTTCTGGTTCACCATATTTATCATCGCCTAAAACATAATGTTTCATACTTCCTAAAGTTACCCTAATCTGATTTTTTCTTCCACTTTCTAAATTTATATCGAGTAAAGAATATTTATCATTTTCTTTTATAACTTTATAGTTAGTTACACATTTATAAGCGCCTTTATCTTTTGAAGATGTCACATACATTAAATTTAAAGAATTCATCTTTAAATAATTAACAACACGGTCTTCTTTTTTATTTAAAACGCCTTCAACAACTGCATAATAACCTCTTTTTTTAACAATTTCGTTCCATTTATCAGTTAAAGCATCTTTTAATCTTTCGTTTTTAACAAACATCAAAACACCACTCGTTTCTTTATCTAAACGATGAACAACAAAAATTCTGGCTTTTCGATCTTTTTCTTGCAGATAATCCATTACCATACGATAAGCAGTTGAAGATTTTTCTTTATCAGAAGCAACAGATAATAATCCATAAGGCTTATTTATTGCAATAATTTCATCATTTTCGAAAATTATTGGCAAATCTCTTCTCTTTTTACGCATTATTGGTCTTTTTGAAATAATTAAAATATCACCTTTAGATAACATAAAGTTAAATTGTGAAACTGGAGCCCCATCAATAGAAATTAAATGATGTGATAAAAGATTTTTTGCATTATTCCTTGAAAAAGAAAGGTTTTCAATTAAATAAGTTAAAAGTTCTTTCTCTTCTTTAACTTTATATTCTTTAATATCTAAAACCTTCTTTTCTTCTTTAATATTTCTATTTTTTAAATTTTGTTTATAATTTTTATTCATTTTTTACTTATTTAATTTTTAATACTTGCTTCAACAAATCCTAAAAATAAAGGATGTGGTTGTAATGGACGTGATAGAAATTCTGGGTGAAATTGACACGCGATAAAAAATGGGTGATTTTTAAGTTCAATGATCTCACAAAGATTCGTTTGAGGATTAACACCTGAAAAAACAACACCTTTTTCTTCAAAATCTTTTTTGAATTCATTATTAAATTCATATCTATGTCTATGTCTTTCTTTAATCATGTCTTTTTTATATAAAGAATGAGCTAAAGTTCCTTCAATAACATGACAATCATATTCTCCAAGTCTCATTGTTCCACCAAGTTTAATTCCTTCGTATTGGTCTGGAAGATAATCGATAATTTTATGAGTTGTATTTGGATCAAATTCACTAGAATTAGCATCTTTAAAATTTAAAACATCTCTAGCTATTTCAATTAAAGAGAGTTGCATACCCAAACAAAGCCCTAAAAAAGGAATATTGTTTTCACGTGCAAACTTAATTGCCTCGATTTTGCCATCTATTCCTCTTGTGCCAAATCCTCCCGGAACAATAATTCCTTGTACATCTTTTAACTCTTCTTTAGCATTGTCATTAGTTAAAGTTTCACTATTAACCCATATAATATTTACTTTTTTATTTAAAGCATATCCAGCATATTTTAAAGATTCAACAACACTAATATAAGCATCATGAAGTTGGACATATTTTCCTACTAAAGCAATATTTACACTTCCTTTTAAATTCTTAATCTTTTCAATCAATCCTTCCCAATCACTCATATCAGCAGACGGCAAATTTTGATATTCAAAATGTTCTAAAATTAAATCCTCAAGATGTTGTTTCTTCAAATTTAGAGCAACTTCATAAACAATTGGAACATCTTTAACTGAAATAACTGCTTTATGTGGTAAATTGCAAAATAATGCAACCTTATCTTTGGCTGCTTTATCAATATCAACTTCACATCTTAAAAGTAAAGCGTCTGGTTGAATACCAATGCCTAATAATTCTTTAACACTATGTTGAGTTGGTTTAGTTTTTATTTCCCCGGTTGTTTTTAAATAAGGTACTAAAGTTGTATGGATATAAAATGTATTTTTATAGCCTAAATCTCTTCTCATTTGTCTAATTGCTTCTAAAAATGGTTGAGATTCAATATCACCAACTGTTCCTCCAATTTCAACAATACAAACATCAGTATCACCTTTTGCATTAAATCCATCTTCAAGTCTTTTAATAATTTCATTTGTAATATGGGGAATAATTTGGATTGTTGCACCTAAGTATTCACCTTTTCTTTCTTTTTCAATGACTGACGAATAAATTTTTCCGCTTGTAACACTGCTTTCTTTAGTAAGGGAAGTATTAATAATTCGTTCATAATGTCCTAAATCAAGGTCAGTTTCAGCTCCATCTTTAGTAACAAAAACTTCACCATGTTGATAAGGGGACATTGTTCCTGGGTCAACATTTAAATAAGGATCAAGTTTAATTGAAAATACATTCAAACCTCTTCTTTTTAGTAAACGTCCAACACTAGCAGCGCTTATTCCTTTGCCTAAGGAAGAAACAACTCCACCAGTAACAAATATAAATTTCATATCCTTATTCATAAAACAAAAAGACCCCCAGGAAATAACGAAACAATGTCTAAAATAACTTTAATATTCTATAAAAATTATTACATATAAAAAAGCAAAAATGTTAATAACTCCAATTTTTGCTTTTTTTATACAAATAATATTTAAATTAATCCATTAATAATGAAGCAGCACCAATAATTCCAGCGTCATTTTTAAGTTTTGCAATTAAAACTTCGCTAGCTGGAGCTCCTTCATATCCATAATTTTGTTTTACTAAATATGCTTTTAATTTATTAGTTAAATATTCTCCTTGATTAGAAATTCCTCCACCAATAACAAATGCTTCTGGACGGAATATATTAGCAAAATCTAGCATACCTTCACCTAAATACATAATATATTCATCTATTAATTTATTAGCGGCTTCATCACCTTTTTTAGCACATTCAAACGAAGTAAGACCACTAACATTTTCAATATCATTATTACAATATTCCCGCATCATTGAGTCTTTATATTTTTGCATATATTCACGGGTCATTCTTAATAAAGCGCTAGCAGAAGCATAAGTTTCTAAACATCCTTTTCTTCCACATCCACAACTTCTTCCATTTAAAATTAAGCAAACATGTCCAAGTTCAGCACCCTTACCTTCGTTTCCTTCGTATAATTTTCCATTTAAAATAAGTCCGCCACCGATTCCTGTTCCTAAAGTAAGTAAAACAACATTTTGCATACCTTTAGCAACACCAAATCTTTGTTCACCTAAAGCAGCAACATTAGCATCATTCGAAAGATATATTGGTAAATTTAGATCTTTTAAATAATCTTTTAATGGAACATCTCTTCCACCGATATTAGCCATTTTATTAATTAATCCCTTTTTATTATCAACCATTCCAGGGACGCCAAAGCCAATTCCTTGAACATCCAGCTCTTTTTCCTTACACTCATTAATAATTTTAACTAATAATTCTTTAATATCTTTAAGAAAAACATCAACATGTTTTCCATCAGTAACAACTTTATCTTTGAGTAAAATCTTCCCATTTAAATCAACAGCACCAGCTTTAATTGACATTCCGCCAACATCAACACCAATATAAACTTTTTTCATGATAAATCCTCTAATTTTTCTTAATATATTGTATAAAAATAAAAAAACTTCTTAAATAGAAAAATTATAGTTTCGTTTATTTTTCAAATAAAAGATTTTTAACTTTTAAACGAAACACTTAAAGTAAAAATGCGATAAAATACGAAGTTTTTTCATAGTAAAAACGAAACATATATGAAAGAATTTATTCAAAGGAGTTATTAAAAATGCCATATATATCATCAAAACAAATTTTAACTTATGCTAGAGATCATAAGATTGCTCATGGAGCTTTTAATGTCAATGCGTTATGCCAAGCAAAAGCTATAATTGAAGCTTGTGAAGAGTTACGCTGTGCTGCTATTATTCAAGTTGCTGAACCAGGTTTAGCATATATTGGTGGAAGAGCAGATTTTTTAAATGGAACAATGGAAGAAAAGAAATTAGGTGCTAAAAGAATTGCTAAATATGTTAAAGCTTTAGCAGAAAAATCACCTATTCCAATCTGTTTACACCTCGATCACGGTAGAAGTTTTGAATCCTGCAAAGCAGTTATTGATGCTGGATTTAATAGTGTCATGATTGATGGAAGTGCCCTTCCTTATGAAGAAAACGTTAAATTAACTGCAAAAGTTGTTAAATATGCTCATAAAAGAGGCGTTCAAGTTGAAGGTGAATTAGGTGTTTTAGCAGGTGTTGAAGATCATGTCTTTGCTGCTTCTTCTACTTATACTAACCCAATGACAGCTATCGATTTCTTTAAAAGAACAGGCGTTGATTCATTAGCCATCTCATATGGAACAAAACATGGTGCTGTTAAAGGTGATAACGTTAAATTAAGAAAAGAGATTGTTATTGCAACAATGGAAAATATGTTACATGAAAACATTGATGGAGCTATTGTTTCACATGGTTCAAGTTTAGTTCCTCAATATATCGTTAACGAAATTAATGCTTTAGGCGGACAAGTTAAAGGACACGGAATCCCACTTGAACAATTAAAAGAAGTTATCCCAGCAGGTGTTTCAAAAATTAATATGGATACTGATATTAGACTTGCTACTACAAGAAATTTACTTGAATATTATGAAGCTGATAAATCAAGACAAGAAGGTAGCAAAGTTTATAAATTATTAAAAGAAAAACCAGATTCATTCGAATATCGTTATTATTTAAAAGAATATATTAATGAACTCGAAACAAATAAAGGTTTTAACGATGAACTTAAAGCAATTGTTCCATTAATGGAAAAAGCCGTCAAAGAAATTGTTTTAACTGCTTCTGTTGAATTTGGAAGTGTTGGAGATGCTCCATACATTAAATAAATAAATTATTTTATTTATATTTTATATATTTAAAGTTTAGTTTATAAAAAATACTCTATAACATTCAGCCCTTAGTTATAGAGTATTTTTATTTATTATAAGATAAAAGTTAATAAAATATTTTATTTAGATAAAATTTTTAGCGACAAATACTGGTACAATTAATTTTTTAATAATCTTTTTTTATAAAAAGTGAATAAAAATATTAAGTTGTAACCTTCTTGTAGGTACAAGGGGTTGGGAAGCCTTTTATAATCCCTTTATTTTATATATAGGTACTTTTATATAAAAAAAGAGGAGCCTAATCCTCTTTCTTATCTAAAAATGAAATTGTCGGTTTAACCTCATCAACAAGTGGTCTACACCATTCAACAAATTCATCACTAACATCATGACCATCTTTGATGTATTCAACTGGGAAAACCCTTTCATCCAACATAACCTTTTCAATCGGAATTAAAATTGGTTCGATTTTATATGGTTTTGTAGAAACTCTTTTAATTCCAGCCATTACACCATTAATATGTTTTAAAGCAGCATCAATCGCAACTTCACCCATTAAAATCGCTTCCTCTTTATCGACTTTCGAAACTAAAGCTGAAGAACATCTACAAATTAATCCAGGTTTTTCACTTCTTGCTTTAATACCTAATTTTTCAATAACTAAAGTAGCTAAATGTGTTGAAACATCTCCAAAATATGTAGCTCTTTCTGTTTTAAAAATAGGTTTAACAATTGGATTACCATTTTTATCTTTTAATCCTTCACTACAAACAACTACTACTCCATGATGTTTTTCCCATTCTTTTTTAACATCTTCGATAAATTGATCTTCATCAAAAGGAACTTCGGGGAAATAAATTAAATGAGGAGCATCACCTTTTTTCTTTCTAGCTAAAGCACTACTAGCAGCAAGCCAACCAGCATTTCTTCCCATGACTTCGATAATTGAAACATGAATTGGTAAACCCTTAACATCTTGAGCGCAGTCGCTGACCGTTTGAGCAATATAATTTGCACAAGAAGCAAATCCAGGAGCATGATCAGTTACACCAATATCATTATCAATTGTTTTAGGAATACCAACGCAAGTTAATTCAACTCCTCTTTTTAAACCGTGTTTATAAATATTACCAATGGTATCCATAGTTCCGTTTCCACCAGTAAACAAAACATAGCCAACGTTATATTTAATTAAAATATCAATTATTTTCTCATATTCTTTTTCATAAAGAGGAAAACGAGAAGAACCGATTGCACTTCCAGGAGTATCCTTTAAAATCTCTAATTCTTCATTACTAAGGTCAGTTAAATCATTAAATTCTTCATTAAAAAGACCATCACTTCCATATTTAGGAGCATAAATTCTTCCTTTAAAACCTTCTTTTCTTAATTTTTTTAATGCCCCATATAATGAAGCATTAATAACAGCGGTAGGTGCCCCACCATGAGCAATAATTAAATTTTTTTCCATAACTAATAAACCTTCTTTCCATTAATATAGACTTCTTCTACTTCATAATTAGAATTTAAAATAACAAAATCGGCATTTTTTCCTTCTTTAATCGAACCAATCTTATCATCCATTCCCATAAGTTTAGCAGCATTTAAAGAGGTAATATGAGAAGCAATAACATCATCAAGATTCGAAAACTTTTTAATATTTCTAAACCCTCTATCCATAGTTAAACAACTTCCTGCTCTAACTCCACTATCTTTTAATTTAGCATCTTGATTTTTCACAACAATTGGAGAATTCCCAATCATATAATCTCCATCAGGAAGACCAGCACACATTAAAGAATCAGTTATTCCAACAACTTTATTATTTCCTTTAATTTTTCTAATCCATTCGACCATTTCTGGGACGACATGGATTCCATCTAAAATTACTTCATTATATAAATCATCAAAATATAAAGCAGCAGTTGCAATTGAAGGAAAATGTTGATGAATTCCTTTCATTGCATTTAAACAATGAGTAATCGATCTAGCTCCAGCTTCATATCCTTTTTTAGTTTCATCAAAGGTTGCTGAAGAATGTCCCATCGCAACTCTTATTCCTTTAGAAACTAAATATTTAATAACTTCTTCACTATTTTCTCTTTCAGGAGCAATCGTCATATATTTAAAAAGACCATGAGAATGAGAAATATATTCATCTACCTTAGAAATAGAAGGTTTTTGAATACATTCTTCAAGTTGAGCACCTTTAAATTCAAGTGATAAAAATGGTCCTTCGATATGAACTCCTTTAATTATCGGATTATTTAATGAAACTTTATAAATTAATTCTAATTGTTTAAAAACAACCTCATCATGTTCAGTTAAAAGAGTTGGAAATACACTAGTTACACCTTTAGAAATATAAAATTTTAATATTTCTTCAGCTTCTTTTTCATTTTTAACAGTTGAAAAATCATATCCATTCCCACCATGTGTATGAACATCAAAAAAACCTGGTATCATTATTTTAGAAGAATAATCTTTACCTTCTAAATCGTTTTTAGATAATCCTAAAAAAGTAGAATCAAAAAGGACATCACATATCTCCTCTTTATCTTCTTTAACTACTTTAATATTTTTAAAATTTTCCATTATAAAATCTCTACTTTCATTTTTCTTTATTAGTAAAATTATACCATAATCTATGGTATAATTTTTATTAATATTACTAATAAATTTTAAAAATATTAAAGGATAAATATATGATTGAAACAATAAAAAATAACTCTTTAGAAGTAAAAATATCAACTATTGGAGCATTATTAACATCAATTAAAGATTTAAATAATAATAACGAAGAGCTTTTATATCAAATAGAAGAAAATTCATGGCCTTTCCAAGATGTTCAAATATTTCCACTTATTGGAAAAGGAGAATATATTTATAAAAATAAAAAATATGAATTTCCTCTTCGTCATGGTTTTATAAGAAATTCTTATTTTGAAGTAGTTAAAAAAGATGAAGATGAAATAACATTATCTTTTACTTCTAATGAAGAAACTTATAAGATTTATCCTTTTTTATTTACATTTTTAATTACTTTTTCATTAAATGAATATACTTTAAATGTTAAAACTAAAATAATAAATAATGATAAAAGTAAAGATTTATATTGTGCTTATGGTTCTCATACTGGTTTAAAAGCATCTTCAAAAAATGGAAAAATTAGTTTTGATAAAGATATAAAAATTAATCCATTAACTAAAAATGGATTAATCGATTTAAATATTGAAGAAAATTTGAGAATAAAAGAATTAAGTTTAACTAAAGATACATTTAAAAAATATGATACATTAGTTTTAAGAAATCGTTATTCTTCAATTACTTTAGATAATGGGTTTAATTATTTAGTTAAATATAATTTTTTAAATGCTCCATATTTAGCAGTTTGGTCAAATAGTAATAAGGGTGAATTTATTTGTGTTGAACCTTGGTGGGGTATTTCTAATTACACTAACGAATTAATAAATATTAAAGATATTAATGAGATAAATGTTATAAAAAATGAGAAAGAATTCTCTTATTCATTCTCATTTGTCTATAAAAATTAATTAACTATTTAAATATTTATTAAGATACATAATCTACTTTAATACCAATATTTTTAAAGAAATCTTTGTATTCAATAGCAAGTTCATCATCAGTTACAATTCGACTTACTTGGGATTGAGTAAATTGAACTAATAAACCTCTTTTATTAAATTTAGATGAATCAGTGATAATAATAATGTTTTTAGCACTTTCAGCCATATTTTTTATTGCTTCACTTCTAGAAAAATCACTTCCCATAAAACCAATGTTTTTAACAAATCCATCAGTTCCTAAAAAGATTTTATCAACAAAAAATTGACGAACACTACTTCTTACAAGTGGACCAACTAATACTTGAGCATCATTTTGATATTCTCCACCTAAAAGAATAATTTTATTATTACCTAATTTAGAAGCGTGTTCAGCAATATAAATTGAATGGGTAATAATTGTAACACCTGGTTTATTTTTAACAATTTCTTCAGCTAAAAGAGCACAGGTTGAACCACTTCCAATTAAAATAGTTTCATTTACATCAATTAAAGAAGCTGCTTTTTTAGCAATCTTACATTTTTTATCATAATTAATTGATAAACGATTAGTAATATCAGCAGTATTCTTTTTTAAAGCAAAACCATGTCTTCTAATTAAAATTCCATAATCACTTAAAAGATCTAAATCTTTACGAATAGTTACTTCACTAACATTTAATAATTTAGATAAATCTTTAACGGTTATACTTTTTTTTGCATCAACAAGTTCGACTATTTCACTTTGTCTTTTATTAATTTTCATTCTTCCTTGTCTCTTCATATATAAATGATAGATTAATAGTTTCGTTTTGTAAATATAAACGAAACTATTTATATATTTATAAGTACAATTTTACTAGTTATTATTTATACATAAATAATAAAATAACTTTTATTTCATTATTATAAAGAGTATTATCTACTTATATGGTTTATTATTTTATTTTTCCTCTAGTTGTTATAATTGCTTCAATTGTTGGAGCGATTGCGGGGATTGGTGGAGGAGTCATCATTCGTCCAGTACTAGATGCTTTTAATTATTTTTCTACTCCTGAAATAACTAATATGATTTCAACGATGTGTGTTGTTTTTGGAACTTCAACTTCGATAATTCGTCATATTGCATCTAAAAGTAAGATTGAAAATTGGAAAACTGCTGTATTTTTAGGAATTGGAGCGGTTGTAGGAGGAGTTATTGGTCAATATTTATTCCAATTTGTTAAAGATTCTTCAAATGGTGATGTTTTAATTATTATTCAATCAGCTATTTTAATTGCTCTTTTAGTTTTTGTTCTTATTTATATGAAGCTTCTTCTTCCTAAAGGAAAACAAATGCATATTAAAAACTTTATAGTAACAAGTATTATTGGAATATTTTTAGGAATTTGTTCTACTTTCTTAGGAATTGGAGGAGGACCTATTAATGTTGCTGTTTTACTTCTTTTCTTTGGAATGGATATGAAACAAGCGGCAATTAATTCACTTATTACAATTATTTTCTCTCAACTTTCTAAAATAGTAATGGCTGGAATTGATGGAACATTTATTACACTTTTTACAATTAATGAACTTCCTACTCAAGCAGATCAATCTTGGTGGATATTCCTTCTTATCTTAGTACCTATTTCAATTATTGGATCACTTTTAGGAACATTCTTTAATAAAAAAATGAACAATAAAGGTGTTCAAATAGTTTATATGGCTACTACTGTTGCAATTATTATTATTAATATTTATTTAATTGTAATGTCTTCTCTTAGACTCGGTGAAATAATTTAATATATATAAACTAAAAATAAATTATTATAGAAAAGAGAATATAAATTGACTTTATATTCTCTTTTCATTTTAAGTTTTAAAAGGGGTGTAAATATTTAAAAATCATTTAAAACTTATTTATATTATTACACTTAAAATATAAAAATGTTGTGAATATATGTAAAGTTTTATTAGATACGACTTAAATAATAAATTATTCAATATAAATATAATTTAATGACCCGTTTATTTCATAAACATAGTGTGAAGAATCACATTTTAAAACGAAATTAGAATCTACTTGAATATATTTTTCATTGAATAAGGAATCTATAACATCACTATTTGTTAAAAGTGAGATGTTATCTTCTCTACTTTTATTAAAAGTTTTTGTAGGCATATTTGTTTTAAAAAGTTCTAAACATTCATCATAACTTGATTTTAATGGCCACTTATAAATAAATGGTTCAAATAAAACCCCCCGTTCGGCAATGCCATAAATATATAAAGTATATACATTATTTATTTTTCCATATAAAGAATAAATTACGCCATAAGGATTTTCTTGTTCTTCTTTAGGAGCAAGTTCATTTTTATAAGCAGAAGCATAAGAAAAAATATAGGTTTCTTCATAATTTAATTTTTTTGTTAATTCTTCATATACTTCCTCGTGTGATGGAGCGGCATATAAACAAGAAGTACTTAATAAAGAAGTAAAAAATAAAGTTGTAATTAATAAAATCTTTTTCATATAAAAATATTTTACATTAAATTTATGTATATAACTATGTAGTAGAATGTGTTAAATGTTTTTTGTTAGTTAAAATTAATAATTTGCACACTATTTTATTCAAATTATCGATATTAAATAATAAGATAATAATCATATATTTTCTAGAATTCAAAAAAAGAAATAACTTTTAAAGTAAATAAAAATAATATTTATATTATTGCATTAGCATAATTGATCGATTCATATTTAAAAGAGGAGTTTTCACTCCTCTCAATAAGACAAATAATTATTTAAATGTTTTTATAATAAATTATTCACCTAAAACTGCTTTTGCTGCTTCATAAATGTAACTGAAATCAGCATTCTTCTCAACTGAAGCGTCTGCAGAAACTTTATCAGCATTTCCACCAACTCTATCAGCATCTAAGATATTTTGAGCATATTCAGCCATTTTGCCACTTTCATATAATTCGATTTGTTCTTTATCACCTAACCAAATAGCAATATCTGTAGCTAAATCTTCAGCCATAACTGAACCGGCTGTAATTTCTTCGATATCATTACATGTTTCTTCTGGATTATCTCTACGGAAATTCATTCCTTTAACGAGACCTCTCATAACTTTCTTGAAAGTTTCTTCATTGTTTTCTAACCAATCAGCGTTAACTGCCCAAGTAGATGGTTTATATTGATCAGCAAAGTGTGTTGATGTTTTACAAACAACTTTCATTGTTCCTAAATCTTCAAGTAATGTTGCTGATGGAGCGAAAGCAATAACGAAGTCATAGTTTGTTGCTTGAATTGCTGTTGAAGCAGAATCAACTTGTGAAACTGTAATTTCATTGTCTGGATTATAAGTAGTTAAGTTATTTGGAACTTTAACACCTGTTGAGTCTGTGTACCAAATATCATCGCCATCGTCCATAATTGCATTAACGCCATCAATAATTGTAGTTAAGAATTGAGCTGGTGTTTTTGTTAAATCTAATCCAATAGAAGCGCCTTTTAAAGCATTTCCGATTTCTTCTAAAGATGATTCAAGAGTTAAATCTTTACCAGGACCTGCTGGATTTGCAAATAATCTGTCATCATCTGTTAAATTGTCAAGAGCTACTAATTTAATTTGTGGATCTTCTGCCCAATAATTGTAAGCAACACCACCACCCATGAATGAAATTTGAATATCGCCATTCATAACTTGAGTAGCTAATGCAGGTCCAGCACCAACGACTGCTTCTGCTTCGATACCTTCTTCTTTAAAGAATCCTTGGTTAATAGCACTATAACCAGCGCCAGCACCTAAATTACTATGTAAACCGATTTTGATTTTTTCAACTGTAGGGGTTGGATCTGGATCTGGTGTTGGATCTGGATCTGGTGTTGGATCTGGATTTGGTGTTAGATTACAAGCAACTAATGCTCCTAAACCAAGAAAACCGATTGCTAATAATGATAAAAGCTTTGTTTTTTTCATAAATTCTCCTCTAAATTTTAAATTATTTATTTCACAAATATTTTTGTGTAAACCTAATTAATGTTTTGTACTGTCAACATACATCTTATAAACTACATCCCAAATATGATTACGATATTCTTGGAATTTAGGATCAAGTTTTGTTGCTTGCGTACGTGGATAAGGTAAATCAATATCAATAATTTCTTTTACTTGTCCTGGTCTTGCACTCATGATAATAACTCTAGAAGCAAGGAGGACACATTCATCAACATCATGAGTAATAAAGAAACATGTTTTTCTTTCCTTTTCCCATGTTCTTAATAAATCTTCTTGAAGTTGAGATCTTGTTTGAGCATCTAAAGCTCCAAATGGTTCATCAAGTAGTAAGACTTCAGAATTCAATGCATATCCTCTAGCGATTGCAACTCTTTGCTTCATGCCACCAGATAATTCTTTTGGATATTTATTTTCAAACCCATTTAATTGAACCATGTCAATATATTTTTGTGCAATAGCTTCTCTTTCTAATTTAGAATAATTAACTCTCTTCATTAATGGAACAGTATTTCCATTTTCATCGGTAGTATATACTTGTTCCATTTCTCCGGTTTTCTTATTCTTTTTCATTACTGGTACTTCGTGTTTAATAAATTTAGTACCATACATAACATTCTTTTTAACAGTTGACCAAGGGAATAAGGCATATTGTTGGAAAATAATTCCTCTATCTGGGCCAGGCCCAAGAATCGGCCTTCCATGAATTGTTGCTTCTCCACTTGTTGGTTGTTCAAGTCCCCCAATAATATTTAATAATGTAGTTTTACCACAGCCAGACGGACCAACAACACAAATAAACTCATTTTCTCTAATTTCAAGATTAACACCATTTAAAGCGACAACATCTTCGCCGTTTTCAACAGGATAAATCTTTTTAACGTTATCAATTTTTATAACAACTTTTCCTTCGTTACTCATAAATTTCTCCTATTATTTCCATCTTGTTAATCTTTTTTCGATTATTAATAAAATTTTATCTAATAAAATTCCAAATAAACCAAGAACAATGATACCCATAATACAGTAATCAAGTCTTAAGTTATTACCTTGGTTATTAATAAAGAAACCTAAACCAAATTGGGTTCCACTCATTTCAGCAGCAACTAATGTTGTCATAGCAGCACCAACACCAAGTCTCATAGCGGTAAGAATGAATGGGAATGCGCTAGGAACAATAACACCTAAGAATAAGTTTCTATCTTTAGCACCAAATGTATATGCGGCTTTAACTAATGTTAAATCAACATTTCTAACACCTTGATAAATTGTAACGGTCATTGTTAAGAAAACTGCTAACCAAATGATGAAATATTTAGCGCCTTCGCCACCAGCAAATGCAGCAACAACGATAGGAACATAAGCTAATGGTGGAATGCATCTTAAGAATTGAACAAATGGATCTAAGAATGCTCTAACAGGTTTATACCAAGCCATCAAGAATGCAACTGGAATTGAAGTTACACATGCAATTAAGAAACCGATAAGAACACGTTGAACGGAATACCATAAATGCTGCCACAATCTTCCGTTACTAGCCATTTCAATAAATTTTGAAACGACTTCTGGAGGTGATGATAGCCAGCTCTTTCCTCCCATTACATCAACCGCAATGTAAGAATAAAGCCACCAGATTGCAATAACGCAAATAACACCAACTAAACCAACAATCGCAGTTTTCCATCCTGGCCATAAAGAGAAATCTTTCATTTTTTTAGGACCAGAAGTGGCAACATCGTTAACAGGTTTTGATAATCTTGTTAAGTCAACGGCTGCAATTGCTGCTTCTCTTTCTTCTCTCTTTTTAATAATGAATGCAGGTGTTAATTTCTCTTTAAGAGATTTTTTCTTTTCTTCTGCCATAAATAACTACTCCTTAATCAGCTAATTCTTCGCTGATGCCAATACGAGTATCATCATGGTCTTGAAGCAATGTTACAGGATAAGCAACAGTTTTATCTAAGAAACTAGCTCTTCTTACGACTGATCTATGCCAATTTCTAAAGCAATACAATCTAATCTTTTTTGCAGATAATATTTCTTTAAAGCCAATAGTGATTGCATATTCTGGCATAAGATAATATGCACCATCGAAATCATCCATTGAGTTAACAACTCTAGTTGCTTCAGTAATTTTAACTACTCTGGTTCCTAAGTTTTTATACTCTTCTTCGCTTTCACCATGTTCAGGTGGTTCATTGAAAGCGATGTGACCAGTAATTCCAATACCTCCGAAACAAATGTCAACTCCGCCATGATCTTGTATAACTTTATCAATGTATTCGATATTTTCTAAACTAGGAAAGATTCTTTGCTTTTCATCCATAATTAAGTCTTTATCGATTAAGTTATAACAAATTTCATACATTATTTTTCTAAATGATAATGGATTTGTAACATCAACTAAGTGAGATTCGTCATCCATATATTCATCCATATTTATAAATGTTACTTCTTTAAGAGAAACTCTTTCTTCATTAACTCTTTTAGCAAAGTATTTATATTGACCTACAGGTCCTAAAGGTACAATAAATAATGTTTTTTTATTGTTAGCATTATTTTCTTTAATAGTATCAACCATTAAATCGGCCATCGATTTAAAGGTTGATTCTTTATCTTTATAAATATCAATTGGTATTTTACCAGTTGTAATATCTTTACCTTTAATTTTTAAGAAATCTTTATTCATCTTTGTCTTCCTCCATACATAAGTGAACTGATGGACGTTTAAATGTCATTGGTAAGACTAAGACATTTGGATGATCGCCAACAAATTTTTTAGCATCATTATATGCTTCCATAACTGTATTTCTTGTCTTCATTCCCATTTCTCTAGCCCAGCCAGGTTTTTTAGCTCCAACAATATAAACAGCTTTACAATCTCTTTCTGCAATATGAGCACAAGAGATCATTGAGAATGCATGGAATGGATGGAATGCGTAATTGAAACGATATGCATCAATATATTTTTTTGTATCCATCTTATCATAATAATGTTCAATATCTGGTAATGTATTGCCATTATTAACATAATAATCAAAGACATCTTTCATTGCTGGGAATTCTTCATCCCCGAAATCATCGCATTGAGCTAAAGCAATAATAACTGGATTATCACTCATAACTCTTTTAAGTCTTATGATTTGAGCAGCAATTGCTTGTTCAATTAAGATAGGGTTTCTTCCTTGTCTTGTACCATATTGGAAGTCATTTGGAAGACCCATAATAATTACGTCGTATTTTTTCTTTGCCCAATGGACATAAGTTCTTTTATCCGCAACTTCCCAACTTGCTTTTTCTACAGCATGCGCTTCACCTGCAAATACAGCAATTTGATGAGAGAATGAATCTAACACAGCATCAACACAGAAGAAGCTTCTTCCCATTCCGTGTTCCATCCATTCACCTATAGCGTCAAATTTTTGTCTCATTAATGAATGCGAAGTAACTGGAACGAAATCATCTCTATGCATGACAGCTGGGCAGTGATGAGATGAAATTGATTCCCAATTTGAGATACCAGTTGCACAGTGTTTATATCCACCGCTATATCCACCATAAGGATTACCTTGAGTATGACCAATTAAGAATGTTATATCGCTATCATAAACGTACTTATTGATAACAACTTTAGCATTGAATTTAGGTTCATAACCAAGATCAACTATATGTTCAGGATCTTCGCTATCATGGTTGATAATTTGTCCTTTTGGATAGAATCTATCAAAGATCTCATCTCCCAAAATTCTTTTAATTTCTTCAGGTTTATTTTTTCTATGTAAACCATTTGAACAGATAAGTAAGATATCTTTTTCTTCAACACCATATTTTTCACATTCACTAATAATTAATGGAATTGAAGTTTTACGGTGTGAATCATCTTGAAATCCACCTTTAACTTTGTCTGGGAAGACAATTGTTACCTTGCTTCCTTTATGAACCAATTCAGAAATTGGTTTCATATTGAGCGGATGTAATAAAGCGTTCATCGTTGCTTCTTTAACATCCTTAATACCTTCTGGGTCTTTTACTGTAACACCTGTTTCAAAAATGTCACTACCTTCAGGTACTTCGACAGCAACTTGACCATCGCCATACTCTAAATTAACTTTCATACTACTTTAACCCTTCCTTATATGTTTTTACGATTTCTTCAAAATCACTTAAGTAGAAACCGAAATCTTTTCCAAATCTTGTTAATGCTATTAATCCACCATCAAGTTCATCAATTGAAGCAAGCATTTTAGCATTATCGATTTTTAATCCTCCACCGTAAACAACATTACAAGGAACTACGCTTTTAATATGTTTAACGATATCTTCAATATATTCTTTATCAGGTGGTGTTTTTCCAGGTCCAATTGCCCACACAGGTTCATAAGCAATTGTAACTTTTGAAAGATCAACATCTTTTAAACCAACTAATAATTGATTTTTCAATACTTCATATTTATGTACTTGTTCTTCCATTTTTTCGCCAATGCAATAAAGAACATTCATTCCTAAATCAGCAGCACATTTAACTTCTTTATTTAAAATAAGATTAATGTCATAACTTCCACCATTAAGTGAAGTTAAATAATTTAAATGATTTCTTTCTTCACAGTGCCCAATTAAGCAATCATTAACCCCAATTGCTTTCATTGATTTAGCGGTTCTAGAAGTTGTAAATGCACCAAAATTGCCACCAACACTCACATCTTGATAGTGGACACTTTGACATCCAATATGAATCTTTTTTGCCTCACTTAATGCAGGAAAAAGATTAGATTCTTGAAAATAAATTGTAATTGGAATGTCTAAATTCATTTTTTCGATGCCTGAAACAATTGTTTTTGCATAACTTTCATTTAAGGCTGTGTCATTGATACCACCTAACTCACGAGGAATATCGAATCTTTTTAAGTTTAAATATATATTTTTCATGTATGAAAGCCCTTACATTTCTTATATTCTAATTTACAACTTTTTTAAAAACTAGTCATTAAAAAGTAAGACTTACTTTTATTTTAAAAAGTCTTTCATATGGTCACTTTAAACTTTCATTCGAAACAGTTTATATATTATTTTCACTTACATTTATTAAATAATCACATTTTTTCACAATATCATAATGTGATTGATAGTTTTTTTCTAAAATAATCCATTTAGAAAAAAACATTTCATAATTAGAAGGGTTCCTTTTCATTATTCTTTCTTTTTGTAATTTTTGATCTTTAAACTTTAAAAATATTGAATAATTAAAATATTTACCTAATAAATTAGTATTCAGAGAATAACTTCCTTCAACAATTATTATCTTCTTCTTTTTCTTATTTATTTTTTCTTTTTTTTCATTATATTGTTGAGTTTTACAATTAAAAATAGAATAAGAAAAAGAAGAAATGTCTTTATTAGTTAACTTATCAATTACTTCTTCTTTTAATCTTTTATAGTTTATATTTCCATTAACTAAAGAAGAGATATTATTCATATCGATGTAACCTTTATTTTCTAAATAAAAATCATCGATATGAATAATAGCTAATTCATCTTTATATATAGTTTTTAAAGATAGTGCTAGTGTAGATTTTCCACTAGCACTATCTCCATCTATAGCAATTACTATATTTTCTTTATTTTTTTCTTTTAATAAATCATCTATTTTATTTTTAATTAATTCAATATAGTCCATTTTTTATTATTAAAAGATAGAAATTAATTATTAGTATTATTATTTTCTACATTATCTTCTTTATTATTTAAATGATAAGAAGGGATAAATTTTTGGATTAATTTTAATCCATAAAGCAAACGGATAATTGCTGGAATTAAAATAATTTGTAAAATCATTCCTGGCCATGCAGTAACGAAAAAGCCTGTCCAATAAGCAGCCCATGAATAAGTAGACCCATCAGTTTTTAAAAATGTAAAGATATAAGTAGCAAATCCACCGATAATTCTTCCTATTATCATTGCACTAATAAGCGAAATATAAATAGGAACAAGTGAGTCTAACTTTGACATTTTTTTATTTTTAGTTAAAAGCATGAATAATAATCCAGAAATAGCACCATATGTAGCAAGTTCAAACATCATTGATAAAGATGTTGGAATAATTGGTGGATTTCCAAAGATTAAAGTTCTAGTAATTGGGGTGATTAAGCCAATAAATGCTCCATAAATTGGACCTAAAACGAATCCACATAAAAATACTGGTATATGCATTGGTAAAAGCATATTCCCAATTTCTGGAATTTGTCCAGTTATAAAAGGGAAAAGCCATCCTAAAGCTAAAAACATAGCTGCTAAACAAATTTTATTTATTTGAAGTGCAAATTTTGTCATACAAGACCCTCCGATAATTACTTTATACTCGTTATTCACTTTCAAAACAAATATTTAGGCAAATAATTTAAATAAATTTAATAAAATCATTACGTTCGAAAGCAATTTTCTTTTGAAATTAGAAGATTCTTCATTTAACTATTTTTTGTGCATTTAAATTAAGTAAAGCATGCTATTAAATTGTACCAAATTGTTTTAAAACTAAAAATGTTGGAAAGTAGTAATCCCTTATTTAATTTTTTTATTTTTTATATATTTTTAATCATTCATTCTTAAATAAGATTTCTAATTAAAAAATACATAAAAACAAAAGAAAGTTAAGATAGCGAACTACTGATTACACCCATCTTTAAAATTTTTGTATTTAATTTTGTATCTTAATAACAAAAAAATTAAAATATATTGTATTTTTACAAAATTTATAAAAGAATAAACAAGAAATTTTTTATATTTTAATAAAATCAAACGCTAATTTAATCTTTTAAAGAAAGAGATAAATCATAATCGTTTTCATTTATTATATATAAATTATTATAAACTAAAAAACCGCTTGGTTTATTATTTTCATATAAATACATATCTTCTATTCTATACACGAGATTATCTATTAATTCGAAGCCGGCTTTTACATTTAATTCCTCAAAAATAAAACTACATATATCATCTATATTATTTTTATAAGAGTAAGCATTAAATTTGTATGGGCCTTCAAATTTGCTAATTAAAAATGTCCTATCGAAATAAAAGTAATGTTCTTCTCTATTTTGGTCTCCACTCGCATAAAGGAGATATCCTAAATCATTACCTCTAATTTCATCAATAATTTTTATTGAACCTAATAAAGCACATTCTTTGTTACTTTTTAAAAAATCATCTAAAACTAAATATTCCAAATTTCTTCTTCCGCAAGAGCCAAACAAAATAACACTAACTAAGCTTAAACCAATAATTTTAAATAACTTTTTCATAAATTTTCCTTTAAAACATATAAACTATTGAATAAAACAAAGAAAATAATCCAAAAAATATAAAAACAAAATCGAATATCATTAAACTTATTTTATGCACTTTATCAATTTTTACTTTACTTAAATGCTCAAAAATTAAAGATAAAATACCTGAAAATAGAGGAATATTAATTACATTATTAAAATCGTTAACTTATTGTCAAAATAAAAGTTATTTGAAGAAGAAATTAAAACAATGACAATTAAATACGGTAAGTAATAACTTTTACACTTTCATGAGGGAGTTTTTTAAAATCTGTCAAAAACGTATAAAAATGGCCTAATTTTGATTTTGACTTTCTTCAATCTTTTTCTTCCTTTTAAATTTAAACCAACTTGAAGGAAGTTGAGAAAAAATTACAGCGATAAACATGATTATCGAACCAAAAATTTCTTCAATAGACATATTTTGGTCAACATCACTAAATTTATAAAATTGATAAATAATTACTGCGCTTATTGCACTAAAAACGCTTTCTAAAGAAAGAATTAAACTGGCAACTGTTGGATTAACGCCCATTTTTTGTCCAACCATTTGTAAGGTATAAGCTATTCCACTAGAAACTATTCCAATAAATAAAATTGCAATTATCGATTCTAAATTGATCATATTAATAAAAGCTTGTGGATCAAATCCTAAAATGAGTCTAATTATAAAAGAAATTATTCCTTGAACTATAAGTTGTCCAAAAGAAAGATAATAAACATTTATTTTTGAAGAATAATGATCAACAAGTAAAATTTGAATAGCAAAAAATAATGTCCCTACTAAAATAAGTAAATCTCCACTAGAAAAAGAAAACCCACTATTAAAATCAAAAGATAAAAGTAATAAACCAACTAGAGCAATAAAAATTGAAATATAAACATTTAAACCACATTTTTTATGTAAAAATAAACCAAAAATAGGTACTAATATTATATATAAAGATGTTAAAAATCCAGTTTTTCCAGCACTTACTGTTTCTAAACCCATCTGTTGAAAAAGAGAAGCTAAACATAAAGCTATTCCACATAATAAAGGTGCAATAATTAAATCTTTCTTTTTATATTTTATGTTATTTTTCTTATCTTTTTTTAAGAAAAATAACATAAAAGGAAGTATAGTTAATGCTCCTACTATACTCCTAAGATATAAAATAGTATAAGCATCCATATATTTAGATGCCATCGATTGAAATATAAAACTTATACCCCATAAAAAGGCTACAAGAAGTAAAACTAAACTACCTTTAAATGCATTATTTTTCACGATTAAAGATTATATTATAAATAAAATTTCATTTAAAGATTGATATTTATACTAGTAAAATAACTATTTATTTTTCTTTTTAGTAAAAGTCATTAAAAATTTAAATGTATTTTTTATATAGTTTTTATCATTTAATATATCAATAAATAAAGGAACATTGTCTTTATTGATTAATCCATTAGAAAAATAAACCATTTGTCTAATTGGAGAATCAAAAACCAATTGTCTAACAAAGCTATCTTCTCGAATAATTTTTACACATAAAAATACATTTTTTAATAATTTTGCGCCTTTTGAACCATAAGTTAAGGCTAAATCTAAGGAAGAATTAATATCATGAACTATATTTTCTTTATCTATTTTTCTTAAAACTAATGATTTATCTAATTCTAAAAATTCATTATCAGAAATATCTTTAACATCACATTTAAAATATTTTTGAGTCTTTAAATAATATGGAGAATCACTATAATCCATTCTTACTCCATTTACCTTAACTCTAAATTTTTCGATAACATCAAGTGAATTTTTAGCAATTTCAATATTATATATTCCATCTTGAACTATATATTTTTTAACATTTATATCATAATAAGCAAAAGAAGAATAAGGTAAAGTAAGCTCAACATGAGTCGAAGAATTTGCTTTAACTAAAACTTTATCAAATTTTTTTAATTCTCTTTTTGCATTAAAAACTACATCATTTGGTTTTCCAATGTAAAGTTGAACTACTTCTTTAGCATCTATCGATGAATTATTAACTAAATCAAAAGAAACTTTAATCTCTTCATTTTCGTTAGCAATTTCTTTATCAATATTAAAGTTTGAATAAGTAATGTTTGAATAAGAAAGGCCATAACCAAATGGGAATAACACTTCATCACTATGAGAAGCATAATATCGATAACCTACAAAAATTGATTCTTTATGTGGATTATCAAAACGATTATTAGTTAAATAATTACTCATTACTGAAGAAGATAATTTTTTAAAGAATGTTTCAGCTAATCTTCCACTAGGATTAGCTTTTCCATATAAAATATTAAGTAAAGCTTCGTTTATCCCTTCTCCTCCATAATAACATTCAACCAAACCTCGAATATTATCGATAAAAGGAAGTTCAACAACAGACCCATTTTCTAAAACTACAATAATATTTGGATTAACTTTACTAATCTCATTAACAAGTTCAATTTGAGGAAGAGGTAAAGAAGCATCTTTTCTATCATATCCTTCACTTTCAATTTCATTAGGTAACCCTAAGAAAATAACAACTTTATTTTTATTTTTTGCTAAATCTACAGCTTCTTTTATTAAAGGTTTACTATTTTGGATAGATAAAGAGTCATATCCTCTAGCATATTGATAGTGGGTTGAGAATTTTTCTAATTCTTTAATAAATCCAGGTAATCTATAAGGATTAACTTTTGAAGAACCTAAACCTTGATATCTAACACGATTAATAAATTCACCAACAAAAAGAATTGTGTCATTATCGTGGAGTGGTAATAATTTTCCATCATTTTTAAGTAAAACAATTGATTCTTCAGCAGCTTTGACACTAAATTCATGATCAGATAGATAATCACAAACTTCATTCTCATTATTTTCAATAATTCGATATAAAGAAATACATCTTTCAACTGCTTTATTTATTTCTTCTTCACTTATATTTCCTTTTCTATAATCTTCTAAAACTTTAAAATAATTAACATTATTTGAATTAGGCATTTCTAAATCTAAGCCATTTTTAATTGATAATGTTGCATCATTAATTGCTCCCCGATCAGAAATACTTATTCCTTTAAACCCCCATTCGTTTCTTAATAATTCAGTTAAAAGATATTTATTTTCACAAGCATATACACCATTTATTAAATTATATGAAGGCATTATTGAAGCAGGTTCTGCTTCAATAATACATTTTTTAAATGCTTCTAAATATATTTCATGAAGTGCTCTTAAATCTACTACTTCATTAATTCTTGCTCGATCTTTTTCTTCACTATTTACTGCAAAATGTTTAACACATGCTCCAACATTATTAGATTCAATACCTTTAATATATGAGCTAGCTAATTCACCTGTTAAATAAGGATCTTCACTAAAATATTCAAAATTTCTTCCACATAGTGGATTTCTTTTAATATTAATTGCTGGTCCTAAAACAATTTGGATATTTTGATTTCTTGCTTCTTTTCCAATTCTTCTTCCAATTTCAAATAATAAATTTTTATCAAATGAACATGCTGATAAAGATGCAGTAGGAAAACAAACTGCACTATAAGAAGAAAATGTTCCTTTTTCATTATTTTCACTTTCTTTTCTTAATCCATGAGGTCCATCACTCATTCGAATACTTTTTAAATTAATTTTTTCTAAAGGAATAGTTGTCCAAGAATCTTTTCCTCTTAAAAAAGCTATTTTTTCTTCAATACTTAAATTTTTAATTTCTTCTTTAATATCCATAAATTGTTAAACCTCATTAATACGCTTTTTATTATATCAAAATATTTATTATTAATTATTTCTTTTATATAATTTTTAAGGGATTTTATATATGAAGATTATAGATAAAAGGACATTTAAAAAGATAAATCAATATAATTATTTTAAAACATTTGATGATCCAACATATGGATTTAATGTTAAAGTTGATGTTACTAACTTAGTTAAATATAAAAATGAGAAAAAAATTTCATTTTTTATACCATTTTTATATTTAACTACACTTGCAATGAATAGTGTTTATGAATTTCATCTTCGTGAAATAAATAATGAAATAGTTTATTTCGATACAATTAATCCAACCTATACAGTAATTGGAAATAATGGGGTTTATTATAATACACGTAATGATTTAAGAGATTCATTTAAAGAATTTTATGAAGAAACAAGAAAAAATATTGATTTAATTAAGAATAAAACCAATATTGATTTAGTTTATAATGACGAAGATTATGCCGTTTATTATATGACCTGCGTTCCTACGATTTCTATCTTAGGAATGAATCATCCGACTCCTTCGAAAAATTATACTTCTAGTAGTGTTCCTCGTGTTTTATGGGATAAATATTATTTAGATAAAAATGATAACCATTATTATTTAACACTGAATATTACTGTTTCACATTGTTTTATCGATGGTTATCCATTAAGTGCCGCATTTATTAAATTAAATGAAATGTTAAATAATTTAGATAAATATTTAGATTTATAAAAAGTAAGTAAAAAGAGCCATATTTAGTAAAAAGTGGCTCTTTTTATTATAAAATTGATTAATTTTTCTTAAAAGTGAATATTATTTCTTATTGAAAGCATTCTTGTCTAGTGAACGTCGACGTAGGTTGCGGGTGGGAATAATTAAATTTATTCCCTTATAATATGGCATTTTTTAAAATTTTATTTTATCTATAAAATTGTCACGCTTCCATCGTCTTTTATTTCCAATTTGTCACCCGTTTTAACAGTATCTAAAAATTCTTTTCCTAATTTATCAATGCAAATAATAGGTGAATTTTGCCACACTTTAGCTAAAACAATTCCACTAGCTGCTAACGAATCTATTTCTTCACTAAAAAGGAAGGCAGCAGGATTTATACCCATATCACAAACTGTTTGAATTACTAACCCTCCAGTAGTTGAACCAATTGTAATAGGCAAACATAAAATTTTATTAGTAATATCAACACCATATAAATCTTTATTATTTTGATCACTAACAATTACTTTTTTCTTTTTCATTAAAGCTGATTTTTGGAAAGAAGCAAGTGTATTAAATCCTTGATGAGAAACAGCTGCTTCACCAGTAAAATTACCTTTAGCAATAACTCTTCCTTTAAATGTTTTCATGTCTTCTTCCTCCTATTTAGTAATTAAGTCTAAAATCTCATCATCTTTAAAATAACGAGCCATTGAATACGTTCTTAATTTATTCGAATTTGTTAAAATCGCTTTACCATGAACAAGCGGATTATTTGTGTACATCAAAGGACAGATTGAAGAAAGTCTAACACCATAGTCATAGGCTTCTTTATACAAAGATTCATTTTCTTTAATAAATTTAGCTTTTACTTTTGGAGCGCTAGTTAAAATTACTTGACCATTTACTTTATTTTTAGAGTGTTCTTTTAATGATTTAACAATATTTTCACACCAAGATTTTAATTGATAGTAAGTTAAATGTGGGCATCCTATAAATGTTATTTCTGGATTAGCATCTTCCTTTTTCCACATATTTGGATAAGATTTATAAACTCTATCTAATTCAGTGTCATCGATAATATATTTTTTAGCATTAGCAATAACTAAATTTTCACCTTTTTCTTTAGCTTCAGGTGTTAAATTTTCAACATGGAATAAACCAACCGCTCCATTTGAAGCACTTGCTGCACCCATATCTTTTAAATAAGCTTCGTTTTCATGGTCAAGTTCGCTTCCTATAAATTTATCTAATCCTTTAATATAAGGGACTTCTTCCATTACTTTCATTCCAATAGCTGAACCTAAAATTTGAGCTTCAGGAACACTGCTTGTTTTAACTTCAACTACCCAAGTGGCTTTTCTATTTTCATCAAGTAATAAACCAAATTCAGGTACATATCCAATGATTGAGCCAAATAAATCAAGCATTCCTGAATTTCTATTACAGCGAGCTCCTAAAACTGAGTTTGCAAAAACTACTGCACTAGATTCAGCCCATGATAAAATATCTCCTTTTTTAGGTCTGTTGCCACATTCTTCTAAGTAACAAGTACAAGAAAAAGAATCTTTATCAACTAAGCCAGCTTTTAACATTTGTTCAGTATATTCTTCTTGTTTTCCATATAAAATTTTATTGAAAACAATTTTTTCTAAAAGATTGCACTTAACATTTTCATAATCTAAAGGTGCTGGATCACATGTAAATCCGCCTTCAGCTTTTAATCCTTCTTTATTAATTTCTTCCATTGTTTTAAATAACGGTCTTAATAATGGAATACCAAAAGAAGTAACAAGGTGCCCTTCTTCATGTGTTACTGGAATCATTCTCTTTGCACCGAAAATATCACCAAAAAGAACAAGTGTTTCCATCATTTTTCTTAAAGTATCACCCTTTTTACCTTCTAAAATGTCAATCTGTTCTTGAGTTAACTCCATTTTATAATCAATCATAAATTTCTCCTTATAAATCCATTGCTACTTTATAAGCACCCCAAATAACATTTCTTAAATTGCCAACTTCTTTTGCATCTCCTACTAAGTGAACGTGAGACGATTTTTTAGCAAGTGGGGCTGGATTATAACCAATTGAACAGATGATTGTATCATAATCTAAAGCGACTTCATTACCATAAATATCTACACAAACCACAGCCTTATCTGTAATTTCTCTAACATTTGTATCTAAATGAACATCAGTATTATGAAGTTTAAAGAAATCTCTTAAATATGAAGAGTTAGCTAAACATAACCCTCTAACAGCCATCAAATCTTGCTTTATTTCAACAATTGAAACTGTTTTTCCTTTTAAAAGTAAATCATAAGCAATTTCGCACCCTGTTAAACCGCCACCAATAATTACAACTTTGTCACCAACTTGTTCTTTATTATCTAGATAAGATAATGCATCGATACATTTCTCTGCACCTTTAATATTTAATTTTCTAGCTTTTGCACCATTAGCAACAATTATTTCATCTTCCTTTAATTCTTGAATATCATTAATAGGTGTATTTAACTTAACATTAACTTTGAGTTGTTCCATTTGCCTTATATACCAAGCAATTAATTTCTTGTCATTATCCTTAAAATCAAAATTAGAAGCTTCACAGAAAACGCCACCTAAGTGATCGCTTTTTTCATAAATTGTCACTTTGTGACCTCTTAATGTGGCAACTCTAGCTGCTTCCATTCCTCCAATTCCACCTCCAATAATGGCAATAGATTTTGGAGTTTTTGCCTGTTGAATTCGATAAGAGCTATTCATTGTTTCAGGATTTAAAGCACATCTTGACATGTGTTGAACATCGCTAAAAGCTTGATCATTAGCAACACCTTTATAATGAGCCATATTAAAGCAACCATTATGGCAATGAATACATGGCATAATATCCTCTAATCTATCTTCCATTACCTTAGTAACCCAAGCTGGATCAGTTAAAAATTGTCTTGCTACACCCATCGCATCAATTTTTCCTTCTTTGATAGCCTCGCTAGCAACATCTAAAGTCATTTTCCCTGCACAAACTAAAGGAATTGTGACTGCTTTTTTAAGTTCAGCAACATCTTCTAAATTACAATTATTTGGCATATAGACAGGTGGATGAGCCCAATACCAGGCATCATAAGTACCATTATCACAATTTAACATATCATATCCTGCATCTTGAAGATATTTAGCGGCTAATAAAGACTCTTCTAAATCTCTACCGACTTCGTTATAGTTACTTCCTTCTTCAGGAAGTGCGCCATGATCAAATCCTTTTGTTTTTGAAATAACTGAATATCTTAAAGAAACAGGGAAATCTTTTCCACATTTATCTTTAATCGCATGAACTACTTCTACAGGAAAACGATATCTATTAACAAAACTTCCGCCATAATCGTCAGTTCTTTGATTAGTATATTTTAAGGTAAATTGATCCAACAAATATCCTTCATGAACTGCGTGAACTTCAACTCCATCTACACCAGCATCTTTAAGCATTTTGGAAGTTAAAGCATAAGCTTCGATTATTTCTTTGATTTCTTTAACTGTTAATGCTCTACATTTAATAGATGGATCCCAACGTGAAGGAAGTTCGCTTGGAGAAGCACATAAATAAGATGCGTCAATAATAGGTTTAGCTAAAAATCTCAAGACTTTATTTTTAGCTAATATTTTTAAAGGTTCGGTAATTGCAAAGCTTCTACCGAATCCAGCAGTAAGTTGAACAAATAATTTTGCGCCTGTTTTATGGAATTCTTCCATATAAACCTTTAATTCATCAAACATCTTTTTATTTTTATAAAGCCAACGATTTAAAATAGTATCTTTTAAAGGAGCAATACCTGGAATGATTAATCCAACATTGTTTTTAGCTCTAGTTAAAAAGAAATTTGCGGCTTCTTTGTCAAAATGGTTTCTTTCCATCCAACCAAAAAGAGATGTTCCACCCATTGGACATAAAACTATTCTATTTTTAATAGTTACATTCCCAATATTCCAAGGTGTAAATAAAGTTTCATATTCTTTTTTCATTATCCTTTTCTCCCTAATAAGTTTATGAATTTATTAATATTATAAAATAAAAGTTAAAAAGAATAATCACTAATCTAATTAAATATTATATTTCTTAAAAGATATAAAAAAATAAAGTCGAATGATTAACTGAACTTCATCATTCGACTAAAGGAGAAAAATATTATATGCAATATAGTGAAATAAAAATATTAATTTAATTAATAAATATAATAGAGAGGACTATATTGCTTATGAATTATTAATAATGTTAAGGCTAAAACAAATTTTTGACAAGAGATTTTATAATTTATCGTATTTAGTTGCTTTCCCATAACTTTTTTCAACAGGATATTTTTCTTCATTTTTCTTCATTTTTTTATTAATAATTTCATCTAAATCTAAATTAAGCTTAAGTGCTAAATCAATTACATAAACACTTACATCAGCTAATTCATCTTTAACATCGTCAATATTAAAATTATTTTCATCCCATTGAAAACATTCTAATAATTCATTAGCTTCAATTGATATTGATTTTGCTAAATTAGCCGGCGAATGAAATTGATCAAAATTTCGATCATCACTAAATTTTTTTATTCTTTCAACAGTTTCTTTTTTAATCATAATAATTTTCCCTTATTATATTTTTTAATTCTAAATATACGTATTATAAATTTTAAATTTTAGGAAAATCGATTTGGGTAAAAAACAATTTTCGGTTTTCTTTTCGAAATCTTTAAAATTTATTTATCTTTTTAATTCCAAATAAACTACAGTTTCCACATGGAATGTTCTAGGGAACATATCTACAAAATCTATGCTTTCAATATTATAATTTTTCTTTAAAATTGATAAATCGCGAGCAAGTGTTCCAACATCGCAAGAAATATAAACAATTTTTTTAGGATGAGAATTCATAATCCCTTTTAAAAATTTTGGGTCTAATCCTTTTCTTGGTGGATCAACAAAGACACAATCATAAGCCTTTTTTAATATTACATCTTTTGTATCACTAACAATAAATTTAGCATTTTTAATATTATTTAATTTTGCATTTTGATTAGCATCTTCAATCGCTTCTTTAACTATTTCAACACCTAAAACGTTTTTAACATATTTTGATACTATTAAACCAATCGTTCCAATTCCACAATATGCGTCCAAAATTTCATCTTCTTTTGTTAAATGAGCTTTAGAAATTGCTAATGAATAAAGTTTTTCACATTGATCATGATTTATTTGATAAAAAGATTTAGAAGAAATTTTAAAATTTACTCCTAAAAGAGAATCAAAAATAAACCCTCTCCCATAAGCAACTTCTTCTTTTTCTCCTAAAATAACATTAGTTCTTCTTTCATTATAATTATAAATAACAGTTGTAATTTCTGGATTTAATTTTAATAATTCTTTAACAAAAACGCCTTTATTTTTAAATTGTTTTTCTTTTGTAACTAAAACAACCATTATTTCTTTACTTACTTTACCAACTCTTATTAAAACATGCCTTAAAATACCTTCATCTTTATCTTCATCATAAGCACTTATTTTCATTGAAAGCATTAAATCTTTAATATTTTTTAATATAGAAACGTGTTCTTTACTTTCAATAACACATTCAGAAATTGGAACAATATCATGACTTTTAAAACGATAAAAACCATAAACTAACCTTTTTTGTTTATCATAGCCAAAAGGAACTTGGATTTTATTGCGATAATAATATGGTTCTTCCATTCCAATGATTGAAGGATTTTTAACATCTATTTTAGCAATAGATTTTAAAGTATTTATAGCAACTTTTCTTTTATATTCTAATTCTTTTTCATATAAAAGATTTTGAAAAGAACATCCTCCACAACTAGTTGCACATGGACATTTAGGATTTATTCTATAAGGAGATAATTTAGTTAGTTTTTTAATTTTACCAATATCATAATCTTTTTTATGATATAAAACTTCTATTTCAGCTTCTTCATCAATTAAAAGAGAAGGAACAAAATAAGTCCTTTTATTTTTATCTTTAGCTAATCCTTGACCATCAAAAGTAAAGTCGACACATTTAACATTTATAATTTCGTTTTTCATATTTTTTATTATTTAAAATAATTATTTATTAAATTTTTTTCTCCAATTATATTAATAAACTCTTTAGATGTAACTTCTTTATCATTATAAAGAAGTTTATTTATTTCTAAATATCCATTATTTACTTTAACAATTAATTTATTGTCTATTAAAGAAGTTATACCTCCATTATCTAAATATTGTAATGTTATAATTCCTTGATATTTTTTATAGTTTAAAAATATAACTACTTTATTATTTAAATAAGCATAATAAACATTATTATTATGCTTATTTATAAAATCAAAATCTTTATTAAAATCTAGTTTTTCCATATATTAACAATTAAATTAGTGACAATTATTTTCTTTTTTATTTTAAAAAGAAGAGAAATAATCGTATTTTTTCACTATTTTTTAAAAATTTATTTTATAATAAAAACACTAGATGGTGCTTCTTATTCTATCCCTTATAAGCACCATCTTTTTTTTAATATAAATAATTTATTTATTACTCATTAAAGACTTAACATATTCAACTTCTTTATTAACATCAAGTCTAGGGAAAAGAATTGCTCCTTTTTTAACATGTTTATTATCTAATAAATGTTCATTTAAAATATTATTAAAATCAGCTTCTTCATTACTTAAGCTTAATTCTTCATAAACTTCTTTAACCTTTTTAACTAAAACAGGTTCTAAAAGTTTAGTTGAAACAAATAAAACACGTGCTAAATGTGCTAAAACTGATTTTAAATTTTCCTTCTTAGTTTCATCTTTAGCTAATACCCAAGGAGTCGTTTCTTCAATATATTTATTTGCTCTAGAAACTAAAGTCATTACATCAATAAATCCTTCGGTAATTTTTAAATCATCTAATTCATTAATATATTTATCAATTGTTAATTTAATTAATGAATCGATTTCATTATCTTCTTTATTTATATTTTTTAAATAAGAAGGAATAACTCCATCAAAATATTTTTCAATCATGGAAATAGTTCTTGATACTAAATTTCCATAGTTATTAACTAAATCCATATTGATACGATCAATAAATTGTTCAGGAGTAAACTGACCATCATTTCCAAATATAATTTCACGAGTTAAATAATATCTAAGAGCATCAACACCATATCTTTCAATTAATGGATAAGGTGAAACTACATTTCCTTTTGATTTAGACATTTTTCCATCTTTCATCATTAATAATCCGTGAACAAAAACTCTATCTGGAAGTCTTAAACCCATTGATGTTAAAAATTCTGGCCAATAAATTGTATGGAAACGTGTAATATCAGCCCCAATTACATGAATAATTTCACTTTCTTCACTTTCCCAGAATTTTTTATATAATGAATCATCTTCACTTAAATAATTTAAAGCGGAAACATAATTAAAAAGTGCATCAACCCAAACATAGGAAACATGTCCTTCATATTCTTTAATTGGAACACCCCATTTAAAAGAAGTTCTGGAAACACATAAATCTTCTAATCCAGGTTTAATAAAATTATTAATCATTTCATTTTTTCTCCCTAAAGGATAAATACTTTTTTCTTTATCAAAGAATTCTTTTAATTCAGGTAAATATTTTTGAGTTTTAAAAAATAGACAAGGTTCTTCTTCTTTAACAACTTCTCTTCCACAATCAGGACAAAGATGATTTTCTCCAACCTGTGTATCGGTCCAAAAAGATTCACAAGGAATACAATACCATCCTTTATAACTACCTAAATAGACATCATCATTTTTAATCATATGAGAGAAAACTTTTTGAACTACCGCTATATGTTTAGGATCAGTTGTTCTAATAAATTCATCATTAGAAATTTCCATTACTCTCCATAAATCTTTAAACTTTGCAACGATTCCATCAACATAACTTTGAGGATCTAATCCAGCTGTTTTAGCATTTTTTTCAATTTTTAAACCATGTTCATCAGTACCTGTTAAAAAGAATGTTTCAAAATGTCTCATTCTTTTATAACGAGCAAAAACATCACATAAGGTAGTACAATAAGCATGACCAATATGAGCATTTCCTGATGGATAATAAATAGGAGTTGTTATATAAAATCTTTTCTTTTCCATAAATTAAACTAACCTTTCTTTTTACCTTTTGTTTTATAAAAATAATTAATAAATAATCATTGATTAATATATCATTTTTTTAATTTCTTTTATATAAGAAAAAATGGAGTTTTGATCTCCATTTTTTCTATAAATAAATTTAATTTTAAACTATTTTTTAAGTCCGTATTTTTTATTGAATTTATCAACTCTACCATCAGCTTGAACGAATCTTTGTTTTCCAGTATAGAATGGATGGCAATTTGAACATGTATCAACTCTAATTTCTTTCATTGTTGATTCTGTTTCAAATGTTGCACCACAAGAAACGCATGTAACTTTGCATTTTTGATACTTTGGATGAATTCCTTCTTTCATAATCTTTACTCCTTCCGCCTTGAACTTTCTTATATTCTTGTTCAAAGAAAGCATGTATCGAGATTATAGAAAAGAAAGGGATAAATATCAAGGAAAATATGCTTTTTTAGATATATTTACTTATATTTTACAAGTTTATTTTCCATTAATTGCGTCAAATGGATTTTTCTTAGTATAGTGAGTAGTAGGAATATATGTAAAAATTGTACTTGCTAATATTGAAATTAATAATAAAAGTAAAAATTCAATTATTCCAATATTTAAATAACTAGCTTTAACTAAAATAAATGAAGTTAAATAATTGTTAATTACAACAACACAAACTATCGTTCCTATTAAAGATAAAACGAAATTTATTAAAGCAATACCTAATCCTTCAAAGAAGAAGATAGAAAATACATCTATTTTTCTACATCCTAACGCTCTTAAAATTCCAATTCCCTTTTTTCTATAAGAAATACTATTAGATATAAAGTTTCCAAAAAGAATCATTGAAAAATGGCTAGAAACACTCCGCAAATAGAAAGCCCAAATTTTAAAACCTTAAATGAGCCTGAAATATCATTAATTCTAGCAACATTATTATTGTCAATAACAAATTTATTACTATCTAATTTATATTTTTCTTTTAAATTATTAATAGTAAAACTATCTATTTCATCATCATTTTTTAAATTGCATGAAGAAATAGATAAAAGTGAAAAAATAAAACGAATAAATTAATTTTTCTTTTTAATAACATAATGTACCCTCAAAATTAGTAAAACTAAATCTAAAATAAATAAAATTGAAAAAATAATGAAAAAAAACAAAAATACAGTCGATTCATTAGTATCAATAAAAGCAAACCAAAAAACAATTTCTGTAGTGTAGTTATAATATATTGGATTTAAACAAGCATACGTAATTTGAATAAGAAGGATAGTAAAAAGTAATATCAAAAAACTCAACAATATTAAAAATAACGGATCTTTTTTTATTCTTCTTTTAGTTTATTTATTAATATTTTCTTCTTTAGTTATTTTTTCTATGTTTTCATTATTTTCTTTATTATTTACATCGTTTTCTTTTGTCTCTCCATAAAAAAGTTCATCAATAGAAATATTAAAAATAGTATTGAGTTTATCCAAAATATCTAAAGAGATTTGATTTCTTCCATTTTCTAAATATGAAACAGCTTGTTTACTAATTCCTATCTTTTCACCTAATTCTTCTTGCGAAAGATTTTTATCTTTCCTTAAATTTTTAATTCTTAATCCAATTTCTCGTTACTAATCATATTCCTAAACATAATAAATCTATAAAATATTCGACATCAAGATATTTAAATAATATCTATATAACAATTTTTGTGGTTTTATAAGACAATTTTCAATTAATATCATCATTTTTTATCCACACATAATTAAGTCATTAGGTAAATCAAAGCAGTTATTATAAACTTCAAAATATTTATCAATTAAACATCTAAATATGGATAAAATAAAGAAAAAAATTATTAATACCAATTTAAGTATAGAAACTAATAATAAAAATTGTTTTTTCATGAATTTCTTCATTATTTTAAATTCATATAAATTTAAAAATTATATAAAAACAAAATTATTTTATAACAAAGAATTTTAAACAATAAATCAACTATTAGTTGACTTTTATTAAATTTAGTCAACTGTTATTTGACTAAATTATCTATAAATAAAAATTAATGATTAATTAAAAAATAGATAATAAATAGTCTTCTTTTCCATAAATATATAGGAAATAAAGAGCAATTATTAAATCTAATGGATTATCTAATTTATATGATGAAACTATATTTAAAGAGAATTCATATACTTTAAAGATTTCCCAACCATCTTCTTCATTTTCACATTTTGAAAAGATATATTTTCTTTCTTCTTCTTTTCCTTTGATTTGAAGTTTTGGATACGATAAAGGAATTTCATTATAAAAAGTGGTTAAAAAAATTAAAGAATAAAAAATAAGAGATTTAACCATATTAATATTATCACGTGGAAACTTATCTTTAAGATGATTATCAATTATTTCTAAGAATTCTTCGCATTTATCTACTATACGAATATTATTATTAAATAAAGAAATTAAAGATTCATCAAAATATTTATAATATTTATTTAATTTTCTTTCTAGTAAAGAAGAAGAAAATAAATCAGCTTTATAAACATGATCAAATATCTTTTCTTTATACATTTCAAAATTATATTTTTCACCGCTTCCTAAATAAGAAAGATTTGAAACTACTATTACTTTAACTCCTTTTAAAACAAGTGAAGATACATAAGAAAGAAATTCATCATAATGAGTTGAACCATATCTTTCTAAATCATCTAATATAACTAAATATCGACATTCATTATTTATTTTTAAAATATAATCTAATGAAGAAATATCTTTAAATGGTGATACTGAAGTAGGTACTACACTATGAATAACTTCATCTTTATGTACTTCCATATATAAAGATGTATTAATATCATCTATGTTTCTCTTTCCTAAAAGAGAAACATAGTAGATAGGAGTTTTTTTATAATCTTTAATAAATTCATTTAATAAATAAGTTTTCCCACTACCCCATTTACCATCAATTAAAATAACATTATCTTTACTTTTAACAAATTCTTTTAAAACATTTAATAATTCATTCTTATTCATACCATTTACTATTTTAATCTAATTTCATAGTTTGTTAAGTAATTAAATATAGTAATAATCTAACTTTTATAAATATTTATTAATTAATAAACATGTTAAAATAATTAATTATGGATATTAAAAAAGGCGAAATAGTTTATTTTGATAACTTTAAATTTGGTATTGTTATATCAACTTTTTCTTCTTACGCAATTATTTATTTTCCTTTAGAAAAAAGACCATATAATTTCCCACTTAAAAATATCGATTCTTTAAATAATAAGGAAATTGTTGATAAATTAACGATTTATGATGTTTTTCATCTATCTTTATTAGATTATTTTTTTGAAAGTAAAATAATTAGCCGCGCTAAAAGCTATGCTAATCCTCAAACAATAAAATTATTAAGTGATAATGAACATGAAGTCGAAGCTTCAATTTTAGGAACAGACTCCTACTATACATCAATATCTTTCTATAACAACGTTATTGCTTTTTCCTGTACTTGTCCTTATGAAAAAGATTGTAAACATTTATACGCTCTTATTTTATTTATAAAGCAAAAACATAAAATTTCTAATTTTATTAAATACGTAAATCAAGGCTATCTTACTCTTCAAGATACTTTAAATGAAATGGATTCTCTTAGTATTTTTTCTTCACATAATAAAAATAAAAATCTAGAGAATGAAAATAAATATTTTAAAAAAACTAAAGAGTTTATAAAAGATATTAATAAATTAAACAATAAAATCAAAATTTATCAAGAAATAGAAAAATTTATTGAGCTTAATAACGATTTAGAAATTATTGATTTAATAAAATTTATTTATAATGAAAATAACTCTTTTTATTTTAAAAGTAATGATTCAGTGTTAACTTTAAAATATTTTGCTTCTTATAATAAAGATGTTTTAGAAATCATTAATCAAAATATTAAAAATACCAATGATAAAGAATTATCGTTAATTAAAGAAAAATTATATCCTTTAAATGACATTGATATTACCCTAGAAAAACATAACTTAAATAATTCACTTTTATATTCTCTTTTTAATAACAATTATAAAAAACTTCAATTAGTTATTGATGAAATGAGCAATTTTAAATTCCAATTAAAAGACTTTTATGTTCCATTTTTATATTATTCATTACAATTTATTAATATAAATGAGAATAATTTTGATTATTTATTAGATATTTCAAACTCCTCATCATTAGTTATTCTTTATTCTTCTTTAAAAGATGAAATTTATAAAAATAGAGTTTTAGCTAAATTAATTAAAGAAAAGAATTTTGATTATAAAGATTATTTAGAATATTTTGATTTAAAAACAATAAAAAAATTATTTGATTTAAGTTTATATAATGAAACGACACTTAATTTAATATCCTCTTTTGCTAAAAAGTTAATAGAACAAGATGAAATATTATTTTTATTAAAGAAATTTTATGAAGTTTTTACTTCTTTTAATGGTTTTGCTTCTTATGATGCGAGAACAAAATTATATTTTCTTTTATCTGGAAAAAACCCATATTTATCTTTTTTATTAGATTCTTATAATAAAGATGCCGATGATTTTGAAATTAAAAGTTTAAAAAGATATTTTAATAATATAAAAGCATTTGAACTACCTAAAAGTTTTGACGATTATTTTGAAGTGAATTATGAAATAAGTGATGGAATATTCCATATTTATGCAAAAATTAAAACTAGTGAAATAAAAGTTTTTGATTTAGCAATTGAAGGTACAAGAGCTTATTATCGTTCAGAATTTTCTTCTCGCCATATCTCAAATGAAATTATTTCCTATTTTAAAAACAAATATGAAGATCTTTTACCTTCGATTTTAGAAGAATTCAATAAAATCAATTCTTCTAAAATCATTGAACAAGAGAATGAAAAATTTATATTTAATTTACATATTCTTTATGATCAATATTCTTTAAAAAATAGTTTAAAAAATAAGGTAAAATTAATTCCTGAATATAATAAAAATCATGATTTTTATCAATTAAAGATTGGTATAAATAACTTTTATTCAATAAAAAGTGTAGCAAGATTTTTAAGATATATAATAAATGAAAGCGACCATAAATATGGCAAAAATTTAGAATTTATTCATTCGATTAATAATTTTGATGAAAAAGCTCAAGATTTAATCCACTACTTACTTTTAAAGCAAGATTTACTTTATGATTCTACTTTTATTGATTTAGATGATCTTGATTATTTTTATAAAATAAAAGGTTCATTAATATTAATCGATAATATTTTTTATACCTTAAGACTAGAATCATTAAACATTAAAATTAAAATAAATGATAAAGGTGAATTAAAAATGGATGAATTGCCTTCAAACTATAAAGTATTTAGATCTAATTATCCTTTTTTAATTAATGAAATTGATAAAACAATCGATGTTTATACAGATAATCAATTAATTAATTCTTTAATTTCTTTAATTAATGAAAATCCTTATACAAATATATCCAATTTTTTTGATGAATTTAAATATAAATTCTATCTTTCTAATGAAAAATATTTTGATATTGATAAAAATATTATATCTAAATTTAAAAAACATAATTTAATAATCGAAAGTTATATTGATTTAGATGACAATATCTTAAAAATATCATCTAAATATATTAAAAATAATATTGAACTTTATGATTTAAGTTTATTAAATGAAAACGATAAATATTTGCTTTCTTTTTATAAAAAAATAATTAATGAATATGGATTTAATAATGGAATAATGGAAGATTCTCATTTAATTTGGAATTTTTTAAATAGTGAATTAAATGATTTAAAAGAAATATCTCAAATTTATTTTAGTCATTCAATTTTATCTAAAAAAATATATCAATTTAAAAAACCAGGATTAAAAATTAAATATCAATCTAATTTATTAGATATATTTATGGAAGATAGTAAATATAGTGATGAAGAATTATTAGAAATTTTCGCTTCTATAAAAAAGAAAAAATCATTTATTTTAATTAATAATGAATTTATTGGCTTAGAAAACAATGATGCAACCTCTTTTAAAAACGAAGTTGAAGATTTTAATTTAATCTCTAATAAAGTAATAGAAAAAAATAAAGAATTACCTCTTTATTATGCTTTTAAAAATATTGAATTTTTAGAAGATAAAAATAATGATGTTATTGAAAAACTTTATCAAGATATTAAAAACTTTAAATCTAAAAATTATGAGGTTCCTAATGTAATAAAAGCTAATTTAAGAGATTATCAAAAAGAAGGATATTATTGGTTAAAAGTATTATATAAATATAATTTAGGTGGAATTTTAGCTGATGATATGGGTTTAGGTAAAACGCTAGAAATCATTACTTTTATTGCTTCTTTATCTATTTCTTCTCCAATATTAATTGTGACTCCTACTTCTTTAATTTATAACTGGATAAATGAATTTTATAATTTTGACGATGAAAAGATTGATATTATTCCAATTTATGGAAATATAAATGAAAGAGAAAAAATAATTAATAAAATAAAATCTAATAAAAAGACTATTTTTATAACAAGCTATGAAAGTTTAAGAAACGATATTGAAAAATATGAAAATAAAGAATTTGAAATAATAATTTTAGATGAAGCTCAATTTATAAAAAATGTCGATGCTTTAAAAACTAAATCCGTTAAAAAAATTAAAGCTAAAAATAAATTTGTTTTAACAGGTACCCCAATTGAAAATAGTATTATTGATTTATGGTCAATATTTGATTTTTTAATGCCAAATTTTCTTCCTCCATTAACTGAATTTAAGTCTAATTATGAAAGTGATGAAAATTATAAAAACGAAATAAAAAGAAAAATTACCCCATTCATTTTAAGAAGAAATAAGAATGATGTTTTAAAAGATTTACCTGAAAAATATGAAGTTTTATTAACTTGCGAAATGAATAATGAGCAACAAAAGATTTATGATGCTGAAATTTTTAAAGCTAGAGAAAAAATGAATACATCTACAAATACTTTTGATATTCTTCCAACCTTAACAAGATTAAGACAAATTTGTATTGATCCATCTTTATATATAGATAAATACGAGGGTGGAAGTGAAAAAATAAATACTTTAATTAATTGTATAAAGGAAGAATTATCTTTAAATAATAAAATTTTAGTATTTTCTCAATTTGTTGGGGCTTTAAATATAATAAAAAATAGATTAGATAAAGAAAAAATCACCTATGGAATCATAAAAGGCGATACAAAGTCTCAAGAAAGATTAAAAATAGCCCAAGATTTTAATTTTAATGATGCTTACGATGTCTTACTTGTTTCTTTAAAAGCAGGCGGAACAGGTTTAAATTTAATTGGAGCAAATGTTGTTATTCACCTAGATCCATGGTGGAATTATGCAATCGAAGAACAAGCTAGTGATAGAGTTTATAGAATTGGCCAAACTAGAAACGTCAAAGTTTTAAAATTAATTGTTAGAGATTCCATTGAACAACGTGTTTTAGAATTACAAAAACATAAAAAAGAAGTCGCAAATTCTATTATTTCAAATGATGACTCTTCAATTACAAATCTTAAAAAGGAAGATATCCTATTTATACTAGGAAAAAATAAATCTAATTAAAAATTTCTAAAAAGGTTATTTTAATTAATTAAAAAATAATAAATGTAAAGAAAACTTTACATGTTTTAACATCTTTTTTCTTTACAAAAATTAAATTCAATTTATGATTTTAAGTATTGATGGAGGAAAAATAAATGATAAGTAAGAAATTAGCTGTCGAAATTTTAAATGAAGCTACTTCTACTGGCGCAGACTTTGCTGAAATCTATTATGAAGATACCCTTGTTAAAAATATTTCTTTAGAAAATGAAAAAGTAGAGGGAGTAGATAGCAATGTTATTAACGGCGTTGGAGTCAGATTATTAAAAGAAAATAGGAGTGTTTATGGTTATACCAATGACCTTACAAAAAAAGGATTATTAAAACTCGTTGCTTCCTTAAAAGCATCTTTTACAGGAGAAAGAATTTTAGAACCTTTAACCACTTTAAAAAAAATAAGAGTTAAAGATATTCATAAAGTAGAAATTCCACTCGAAAGTGTTGATAATCAAGAAATTATTAATTATTTAAAAAAAGCATCAACAATTATTTCTTCATACGATAAACGTATAACAAGAGTTAATGCTGGCTTTGCTATTACTCATAATGATGTTTCAATTTTTAATAGTGAAGGAAAATGTTGGAATACTACTCGTATTTATGGACGTTTAGCTTTAGCAAGTGTTGCTAGTGAAAATGGAAAAATTGAGACAAGATTTGATGGACCAGGTACTCAAGCAGGTTGGGAATTCTTTTCAAAAACACTTAATATTGATAAACTTGCAAAAGAACATGCGGAAAAATTAATTTTAATGCTAGGTGCCAAAGAATGTCCATCAGGAAAATTCCCAGTTGTAATTGGAAATGGTTGGGGTGGAGTTATTTTCCACGAAGCTTGCGGTCACCAATTAGAGGCAACTTCAGTTGCTAAAGGATTATCTGTCTTCTCAGGAATGAAAGGTCAAGTTATCGCTAATCCAATAGTTAGTGCTTACGATGATGGTTCATTACCAAATGAATGGGGATCAAATTCACTAGATGATGAAGGCAATATTCCTCAAAAGAACGAATTAATTAAAGATGGCGTTTTAACCGGATATTTAGTTGATAACTTCAATGGCAGAAGAATGGGAGAAAAAGGAAATGGCGCTTGTCGAAGACAATCATATAAATTTGAGCCTACTTCTAGAATGTCCAACACTTATATTGCTCCAGGAAAAAGCACACCAGATGAAATTATAAAAGCTACAAAACTTGGACTTTATGCAGTAAGTTTTGGTGGAGGAAGCGTTAATCCTTCCACAGGTGATTTCAACTTTGGTTGTAGTGAAGCATATATTATTAAAGATGGTAAAATTCTTTGCCCAGTTAGAGGCGCAACATTAGTTGGTAATGCTCGTGATATATTAAAACATATTGATATGATTGCTAATGATGGTGGTTTTGGACAAGGAATGTGTGGTTCTGTTTCTGGATTAATTCCAGTAAATGTTGGTCAACCAACTATTAGAGTTGATGAAATTGTTGTCGGAGGAAGAGGAGGATCAATCAATGAATTCTAAAAAATTTATTAAACTTGCTAGTGAAGACGGTTTAGAAGCAAGTGAAATTGTTATTACAAAAAATACTAACTTCTCATTCTCATTATTCCATTCCGAAATTGATTCATATTCAGTTTCTACAACCTCAAAAATTTTAGCTCGTGGTATTTTTAATGGCAAAATTGGAACTGCTACAACTGAAAAAGACGATACAACTACTGCTTCTTTTTTAATTGATACTATTAAAACTGCTGCGTCATTAAATGAAAAAGAAGAAAAACCTATTATTTTTGAAGGTAGTAAAAAATATCATAAGAAAAATGTTTACTCTAAAGCATTAGAAGAATGGAAAGCTGAAGATAAAATCTCTCTTTTACATAAATTAGAAGAAAAATTAAAGAACTTAGATTCTAGAGTTAGCGAAGTTCAAGTTGAATATAGTGAAAATTCAAGTGAAGAAAGTTTCTCTAATTCTTATGGATTAAATCTTAAAAATAAAGGCAACTATTTCTATATTTATGGAAACGTTGTCGTTAAAGATGGCGATGAAATAAAATCTAATGGAGATATTTTCTTAGATTCAGATCCTGCTAAATTTGATTTAGATAAATTTGCAACAAAGATTGTTGAAGATACTATTTCTCTTTTACATGGAACTCCTATTAAAAATAAAAAATATAAAGCGATTTTATCTCCAGATGTAGTTTCTTCATTATTAAATGCCCTTTTAAGTTCATGCAGTGCTGAAAGTGTTCAAAAACATTCTTCGTTACTAGAAGGTAAACTTAATACTCAAGTTTTATCTAAAAAGATTACAATTGATGAAAAGCCATTAACAAAAAATTGTTTCTTTACATACTTTGATGATGAAGGTGTAGCTTGTACAAATAAACGTGTTTTTGATAAAGGTGTATTAAAAACATATTTCTATAATCTTGAAACTGCTGCTAAGGATGGAGTTGAATCTACTGGAAATGCCTCAAGAAGTGGCTCAAAGATGGGAATTTCTTTCTCAAATATCGTCTTAAAACCAGGAAAATTAACTCAGGAAGAATTATTTGCTAAGATTAAAAATGGTGTATATATCACTGATATAAGTGGTTTACATGCTGGACTTAATCCTCAAAGTGGAGATTTCTCACTTCAAAGCGAAGGATATCATGTCATAGATGGTAAAAAAGCTGGTCCTTTAACATTAATTACAATTGCTGGAAACTTATTTAAAGTATTTAATGATGTAATTGCTCTTGGAAATGATCATAAACTTACACTTTCTTCAAATGATGTTCCTTCTATAGCTGTAAAAAATATTGCAGTTAATAGTTAATTTTCTTTAAATTATTTATTCCTTAATATAAAAAACCTCTTATTCTTAAAAATGAGAATAAGAGGTTTTAATTTTAATAAACAAATAGATTATTTATGTAATATATATAAAATTCCTATTGTTTTCGGACCACAATGAGAAGAAATAACACTTCCAGCTCTAGTAATATGAATATTTGAAGGATCTACATAATTTTTAATCTTTTCATAAACATATTCTTCTATTCCATCCATTCTTCCACTATGAGTAATAAATATATTAGAAGTGTCAATATTTGGCAAATCTTTCATAAATTCCTCAATTTGTAAATCAACTGCTTTTGCATATTTTCCACGTGGAACCTTATAAACAGTTAAATTACCATCAATTACTTTAGCAATTGGATGGATAGATAAAAGATTAGCAAATAATTTGGTCATTCCTGAACATCTTCCACCTTTATATAAATAATCTAGTTGATCAATACAAAATTTAGCGCTAACATGAGGGACGAGTTCTCTAACCTTTCTGGCAATTTCATGAACATCATCGCCTTCATCTCTAAACTTACACATTTTTAAAACAAGTAAACCAGATCCAGTAGATAAATTTTTACTATCGACTACTTCAATTCTTCCTTCTGGAAATTCTTTTGCAGCAAGTAAAGCATTATTATATGAAGAAGATAATCCAGAACCAATTCCGGTATAAATTACATCATATCCATCTTCGATATACTTTTTAAAATCATCGATGAATTCGCCAATATTTCTTGCTCCCGTTTTTGGTGTTTTACCCGTTTCTTCAACACGTTTATAAATTTCATCTGGAAAAAGATTAACGCCATCAAGATAATCTCTTTCATCACCTGGAATTGTGACATGGAGAGGAACGACTTTAATATCATTTTTCTTAATCAGTTCATCACCTAAATCACATGTGGAGTCACACATTACTATTATTTTATTCATTTTTATCACTCCTAAAAAGCAAATATATTACTTATTATAATTTAGTAAAAAGTTAATTAAAATAAGAAAATTGTTAAATTAATTAAAATTTTTATAGTTTTTACTTGATTATTAGTTTATTATATCTCACGAGGAGTATTTATGAAAAAGAACAAAGCTAAATCTTTATGGAAAGATTTTAAAGCTTTCGTAGCTAGAGGAAATGTCCTTGATATGGCTACTGGTGTTGTTATTGGTGGTGCTTTCAATGCAATCGTTACAGCATTAGTTAATATTTTACTCTCAGTTTGTACTTGGGCTGTTCCAGGTGGATTAAGCGGTTTAATTACTGTCCTTCCAGCTGTTACAAGTGCTCAACAAGGTATGAATAATGCTCTTGGTTTAGGTCAAACTTTTGACAAAGCTATGTTACAAGAATTAGCTGAAAAATTAGCAAATGCTACTTATTCTGCTGAAGAAGTCACTCCATCTGTTATTGAAACAGTTAAATCTTCAATTACTTCTAACTATACTTTATATGGTCAAACTTATGCTTATAATCAAGCTGCAGTTATTAACTGGGGAGCATTTATTAACGCAATTATTTCATTCTTAATTATTGCATTAACATTATTTATTATTATTAAAGTATTCACTTATCTTTCTAACAAGAGCAAAGAATTTGAAGCAAGACTTCAAGAACAATATTACCTTGCTCATCCAGAAGAAAGACCAGTACCTCCTGCTCCAGGTGCTCCTTCTTTAAAGGAAGTTGATTTACTTGTTCAAATTAGAGATGAATTAAGAAAACAAAATCCTCCTAAAGTAGAAGAAAAACCATTACCTCCAAATGATGAAGGTAATAAACCTGAATAATTGCTTTAAAATTAAAAATAAAAAGTCCGAATAAATCGGGCTTTTTATTTTAATTGTTTGTATTATTCTTATTTATAACATCGCTTTCAAATAACTGTTTATCTTTTTCTTTAAAAGTAGATACTTCATTTTTATAAACTTTTAAATATTTAATTGATGTTTCTTCAATTAATGATTCAGCTTTTTCAATCTTAGTTAAATAAAGATTATATGTTCTTAAAGTTAAAAGAGAATTATTTTTCTTTAAATAATTAGTTGCACTATCATCAAATTCTTCAAAATATTTTTTTGCTTCATCTAATTTATCTTCTTTTAAAAGTAAATATAAATACCACATTTTAGCTTTTAAAATAGTTTCATTACTTACTTTAGAAGTAGTATTAATAATGTTATTTACTAAAGTAAAAGAAGAATTAAAATCATTATTTTCTAAATAATTATAAATAGAAAGGAAATTTACATCAGCTGTATAATCGGTAATTTCGTCAAAAACTTTATAGTTTTTAGAATCTTTATTAAGTAAAATATCACCTTCAATTTGTAAACGAGTATTATATGCTTCAACATTTATTTTTTTAGCCAATAAAGTATAACGATATCCATCAGTTGTAGCATCAAGTTTAAAAGGAATGTAATTATAAAGAATAAATAACCCACCAACTGTTGCAATTAAAACAATTGCATATTTAATAAATGCAAAGGATGAATCATCACTTATAAACATAAATGAAAGATAAAGTGCTAAAAATTCAAATAAAATTAAAATAAATGGAAAAACAATATAAGCAACAGGATTATGTTTTTCTTTTTTTGTTGATGGTAATATCTTTGTTTCGCCTGCTAAACCATCAAAACTTTTAAATCCAACTTTTGTTTTTAATTTATCATTTATTAAAGCTTTATAAAAACATAAACCAAAAACATTAAATGATAAGATATTATATCCACCAATTTTAGCCCCTAAAACGTGACCAACTTCAACAAATATAACATTTATTAAAACTCCAATAATTAAAGAAATAATTACAAAACCATAAATTGCTGAAGAATTGTTTCCTAAACTTGCTAAAATTGCTTCACTATTAGCTGAAATTATAAAATAACCAACAATAACTACAATTACTAGCATTACTAAGTAGACTAATGTTGATATTACATCTTCTTTTTTCATTTTTCTTCTCTCCTTTTTATATTTTAAGATAATCTTTTTTTATTTTATTAAATAAGATCATCAAACGTGTATCTAACTATTTAATAAAAGTCCATTTTTTTAAAAAGAGATAAGACTTAATAATAATATCACAATTACTTATTACTTTTAAAATTAATTACAATATTTCCTATGATTTTTTCATTAATAAATAATAAACATTCATTAATTATTTTTGTTTCATCATAATTTGAATCAATAAATAAATCTAAAATTAAATCAGAAATGCTAAAAGATAAATATTTAGCAATTTTTCTTTTTGTATATGAATCAATTGATTCATACTTATTTAAAAATAATGAAAAAGATTGAAAAAAATAAGAAAAGGAAAAATCTTTCAAAGCTTGAAAAGCGTTAGAATCTGCGACTTCTTTATTAAACATTTCGTCTTTATATAAAAAGAAAACAAATTCTTTAATTATTTCTTTTATTGATGCTAAATTTGTAGCGACAAGCCTTTTATTTATATAAATTGAAAGAATCAAATCATAAATATTTTTATAATGATAATAAAATGTTTGACGAGTTATTTTTAAAACATTGCAAAGCTTAGAAACATCAATTTCTTCTAAAGGAATTTTTCTAGCAAGTTTAATAAATGTATCTTGAATTCTATTTTCTAAAGATGAACTTACCATGATATTTCTCCTTTAATTTTAAAATTAATCGATATATAAAATATAAGAAAATATATGTTAATAAAAGAATAAATGTTGCAATATATTCTTCTAAACTCATATATCTAGGAGCTGGCGAATTACCATTAATTAATAACCAGTTAACACCAAAAGTTGACCATAAATATAAAGAAAATACTAAAAATGCTGCCAAAATTAATATTGAGGTTCTATATTTATTTAAAGGACGAGAAATTTCAATTAAAGGAATAAATGACCCTAAAGAAATAAATAATGTTGCGATATTTAAAATTTGAAACCTATCGAAATAAGATTGGAAACCTAAGAAGAATATTAAATATAATAAAATAATTGCTAAACCAAGCAAAACTCCATGAGGTAAAGCATTTTTAATAATATTTTTTAAGAAGTCGCCTTTAATAATATTTTTATTTGGTTCTAAAGCTAAAAGGAAAGCTGAAACTCCGATTGTACATAATTCCCAACAATAGAAATTATTTGGAGCAAATGGCCAAAGTTGTGCGTTAGAACTTCCAAATTGTGTAACTAAAGCATAAATAAGGAAGAAAACATTTAATAAAACTGCAAAAATCGTTTTTGTTAAAAATAAAGAACAAGTTCTCTGAAGATTATTAATAACTCTTCTTCCTTGAAAAACGACATCAGGTAATTTAGTAAAATCATTATTTAACAAAACTAAATTGGCAATATCTCTACTTGCCTTACTTCCACTTTCTAAAGCAATTGAAACATCAGCACTTTTTAAAGATAAAATATCATTAATTCCATCACCAACCATTGCAACAGTATGATTATTTTGTCTTAAACTTTTAACAATTAATTCTTTTTGTTCAGGAGAAACTCTTCCAAAAATAGTATATTTTAAAGCCGCTTCTTTTACTTCTTCGTTACTTAAGTTTTCTAAAGAAATATATTTATCAGCATTTTTAACTCCACTAGCTTCAGCGATTTTTAAAACTGTTAAAGGATTATCTCCGCTAATAACTTTTATATCAACATCATTATCGTTAAACCATTTTATAGATTCTTTCGCTTCTTCTCGAATATGATCTTGTAATAAAATTACCGCAATCGCTTCAATATCATCCGGTAATTTATTATTAACTATTTTCCCTTTTGATAAACCTACAACTAATGTTCTAAATCCAGCAAGAGAATTTTCTTCAATATAATCTTTAATTTCATCGCTATTTTTTAATTCGAAGAAATTATAAGCTCCAATAATTAAAGTTCCATTATCTTCAAGTTCAGCAGCACTATATTTGTAAACGCTAGAAAAAGGAATATAAGTTAGTACTTTAAATATTTTTTTACTTTCAAAATATTTTAATAAAGCATTCGAAGTCTCATTATCTTCACCTAATTTATGGCAATAAGAAGCAATTAAAGCTTCAAAACGGTCATGAGTCAAATTTTTTGTAAACAATTTATAATTAAATACCGATAAAGATCCATCTGTAATTGTTCCGGTTTTATCAATACATAAAGTATCAACTCTAGCTAATGTTTCTTGAGAATACATATCTTTAACAAGAACTTTTTGTGAACTTAATTTAATTACACCAACCGCTAAAGCAACACTGGTTAAAAGATACATTCCAGAAGGAATCATTGAAACTAATGATCCAGCTAAAGTTAAAATAATTCGATTATTTTCAACTAGCCATTCAAAAATACTATTTATATCGTGATCTATATTTATAATAGAAATAACTCCGAATTCGATTAAATCTAATATTCCAATACAAATAACAAAAATACCAATTACTCTAAATAACCTATTAAGTTGAATGAACATTTTCGAATGAGGTTCTTTAAATTCTTTACTTTTAAGTTGAAGTTTAGAAATATAATTTTCTTCGCCCACCTTATCAACGCGTGCATAAAAGGAACCATTAGTTACATAAGTTCCGCTATATAATTTACTATTTAAAACTTTTTTAGAAGGAATTGATTCCCCTGTTAATAAAGATTCATTTACACTTCCTTCACCATTGATTAATATTGAATCACAAGGAATTTTTGTATCTTTTTTACAAAAAATAATATCATCTAGAACAATATCATCACTTGAAATTTCAATTTTTTTACCATCACGAATAACAGTTACCAAATCTTTTTCAATTAAGGAAAGTTTATCTACTGCTATTTTTGCTCTAATATCTTGGAATAATCCAATTCCTAGATTAAAAATTAAAATTAAAAGGAAAATAGTTGAAGACCAAAGATTAAAAATAATTAAAACCATGCCAATCAAAACTAAAAGAATATTAAAGAATGTAAATACATTTTTACAAATAATACGAAAATAAGTTCCGGAGATTTTAATTTTAGTCTTATTATTTAAATGATCTTGAATTCTTTTTTCTACCTGATAAGAAGATAAACCTTTCGAGTATTTAGGAGAATATCTTTTTATTATATTTTTCTTACTTTTTGTCTCTTTCTTTTTATTTTTTAATTCTTTAAATTTCTTAAACATCTTTAACATATTTATTAACTCCTCAAAGTTTCAATTATATTTTTCCTACTTGCAATAATTGATGGTGCTAGACCTGATATAAAACCGATTATTATCGAAATTATTATTAAAATCGGTAAATTGTATGAGGTTACAAAAAATATTGAACCCAAGAAATAATCTTTATATAAATAATTTAATAAATTATTTAATGGAATTGTAATTAAAAATGCAATTATAAATCCTAAAATCGAGGAAAATATTGAAATTATAATACTTTCATTAATAAAAATTTGTCCAACTTCACCTTTTTCAATACCTAAACTTCTTAAAATTCCTATTTCTTTGCTTCTTTCTAATACAGATGAATAAGTAATTATTCCCATTAATATTGAAGAAACGATTAATGAGATTGAACTAAAAATAATTAAAACGATATTCATAATTTCAGTTAGTTCAAATACTTGATTACCTAAAATAGTTACTAAATCAGTGTAATAAACCTGTTCTTCCTTTTTTGATGCATGAAAATCATCTCCAGGCGTATAAGAAATGACATTATATTCATCCAATAATTTTAAAATTTCATCTTTAGAAACAAGATCTTTTGGATAAATCATTATTGATTCAATCTGAGAATAATTATTTAAAAAGGAAACAAAATTTATGAATGCATCATAAAACTCAACATAATTTTGATTTTGTAAATAACCTAAGATTTTCATCATCGATTCTTTTAAACCAACTTCAAAAATATAATTAGAATTTAAATTTATTCCCGAAGAAGAAAGTTCTTCCATAAAATCTTTAATTCCATTAATTAATATGTTTCCGTTAGTTGGTGAATAAAAATCAAAATAATCATCTATTAATGTAGTTACTTTAGAAGCTAAAGCGCTGATTTCATCTGTTCCATAAATATCACCATAAAAATCAAATTCTCGGTAAAGATTTAAAATAGCATTTTTAAAGTAGTCAGGATTTTGGTAATTTTTAAAAACAAAATTTTGAATTATTTTTTTATTAACCTCACTATTCAAATTTTTATTTAATATATCATCGGCTAAATCTTGTTGATAACAGACTCCAACTCCTAAAGAAGAAAGTGTTAAACCTTCTTTTGGTCTTAATATTCCAACAATTTCAATTTCTTGACCTTTATTGCTATTATAAAGGTCTTCAATTGGATTTTCTTTTATCGTATATATTTCACGTGGAAAACCGTTTGGCCCAAAAGCATCGAGTTTTTTATTTAAAGCATAATAATCATCATTTGAAAACACTTTAAATTTTTTATTTAAAATATCTTCAAAACCTATACCAGTAAATCCATCGAAACCTAAAATAGAAAACATTTCACGTGGAAGTGAATTATATTCGTCTAGAACGAGTATTGCTTCATTTTTATCATTGAAATTAGGATATTTTCCATCCAATAAATCATAATTTTCTTTTATATAATTTTCACTACCATTTATTGGATGAAAAGTTGTATTTGATGAATAAAAAAACATGGAAATAGCATTATTTCTATTTGTCGAAAATTTTTTACTATTGTCAATTAAATACGGTTGCTCTGAAGCATTCTGACCGACCATTTTTAAAGCATAATCTTCGCTTCTATTAATGATAAAATTTTCCATATAAGGAGTATTATCTTTAATATAATTTAAATAATTTATATATTTTTCACTTAAATAATTAATTTTTACTTCATTTTGACTTAAAACATTGTCATTTGCTTGTATAATGTTACCATGTGGAAACTCTATTAAACCATTATTTATCGATAAATTATTAACTTCTGTGATAATTGGAATTGTTATTGGAAGCATCATTGATGCTTCTTTTTCTACTTTTTTAACATAATTATTAACTCCACTAGATAAAGCTAAAACTAATGATAATCCAATTAATCCAAAAGAAGATCCTAGAAGTGTTAAAAAACTTCTAATTTTCTTAGAAAATATATTCTTAGCAGTGATTTTTAAACTATTTATAAATGAAAAATTACTTTTGTGATATTTTTTGTTGATACTATTTATATCAAAATCTGTTAAATTATCTTTATTTATAACTTCTTGATTAGTAATTCTTCCATTCTTTAAATATATTATTTCATCAGCATAAACTCTTGCTAATTCTTCATTATGAGTTATTAAAATAACAAGTTTAGTAGTAGAAATTTCTTTTAAAAGATCCATTATAATCTCACTATTCTTATGATCTAAAGCACCTGTTGGTTCATCCGCTAAAATTGTTGATGGATTTTTAATTAAAGCTCTAGCAATAGAAACTCTTTGTTGCTCTCCACCACTTAAAAGATTTACTTTTTTCTTTTTGTAACCACTTAAATCGATTTTTTTTAATATTTTATTAACTAATTTATCTTTTTCTCTTCTTTTTATTTTATTATTTTCTAACCCTATTAAAATATTATCTTCAACAGTCAAATTGGATATTAAATTATATTGTTGAAAAATGAATCCAATATCTTTTAAGCGATAATTATTTGTTTCTTTTTCATTAAAATTATTAATATTTAAATCATTATAAAAAATTTCACCTTCGCTAGGTTTATCAATTCTACCAATCAAATTTAAAAGAGTTGATTTTCCACTCCCAGAAGGACCTAAAATAACATACAATCCTTTATTAGAAAAATCTAAATTTATTTTATCTAAAATAACAAACTTATTACCGTTTTTTAGGTAATATTTTGTAAGATTCTTTATTTTAAGCATGATTTATTATTGCACAAAATAATTTTATTTAAAAATAATTATTTCTATATTCAAAAATTAATTTCTTTTACATTGTAAATAAAAAAGACATTTTCTTCGAAAATTATCGAGTTCTATATTTAAAAAATTATCTCTTTTTATTAAAAAAATCGTTTAAAATTTGTTTACAATTTTCTTCCCTAATTCCTTTTATAATTTCAATTTTATTATCAAAATATAAATCATTAATAAGTGTATTTTCGTTATTATTTAATTTATCGTCACTACATCCAATAACTACTTTTTTAATTCTTGAAGCAATAATTGCTCCTAAACACATTAAACAAGGCGATAAAGTAACAATCAAAGTTAAATTATCTAATCTCCAATTATCTAGTTTATTATTAGCTTTTTTTATAGCAATAATTTCTGCATGTTTAGTTACATCATTATCTTTCTCTTTTTTATTAAATCCTTTTGAAATTATATTTCCTTTTTCATCAATTAAAATTGCTCCAACCGGAACATCATCGTTTTTATATGCTTTTTTTGCTTCTTTTAAAGCAATATCCATGTATTTTTCATAATAATTATCTTTATACATACTTAAATTAAACCATTAAAAAAACCGTTACACAATTAAAGGTTTTCTTAAGGCTGCTATGTTCCCATCCTGACCTGGTTCGAAAGATTAATTTGTAACGGCTTAAAAATTATACTATTTTTTAATTGGTTTTAAAACTGTTAATCCACCCATGAATGGACGTAAAACTTCTGGAATTGTTACTGAACCATCTTCGTTTTGATATTGTTCAAGTAATGCAGGGAAGACTCTAGAAGTTGCAAGTCCACTACCATTTAAGGTGTGCATGTAATGCATTTTCCCATCTTCGTCTTTATATCTCATCATACCTCTTCTTGCTTGATAACTTCTAGCATTGGAAACTGATGAAACTTCTTTATAAATATTAAGCGAAGGGAAATAAATTTCAATATCATATGTTCTTGCCATTGAATGAGAACAATCTCCAGCAGCAAGTTTGGAAATTCTAAAATGTAAACCTAATTTTTCAACTAAAGTTTTAGCTTTATTAACTAATTCTTCAAACGCTCTATCTGAGTCATTATCAGCGGTATATTCAACCATTTCGACTTTATTGAATTGATATCCTCTAATCATGCCTCTTTCTTCCGCTCTATTTGTACCAGCTTCTTTTCTATAGCAAGGAGTATATGCAAAGAATTTTTTAGGTAAATCTTTTTCATTTAAGATTTCATTACGGTAATAATTTACTAAAGCTGTTTCAGCTGTAGGAAGCATAAATTTAAATTGATCAGGTAAATCAAGTTTAAAAATATCATTTTCAAATTTAGGGAATTGTCCTGCAGTAAATCCACTTTCATAATTTAAAATATGTGGAGGAAGCATAAAAGTAAATCCATCTTTTAAATGTTCACTAATAAAGAAATTAATTAAAGCCCATTCAAGTTGAGCACCTAGACCAGTATAAAACCAAGTACCAGCGCCACTAACTTTTGCTCCTCTTTCATAATCAATTAAGCCTAAAGATTCAGCAAGTTCAACGTGATCTTTAATTTTAAAAGAGAAAGATGGTTTATCTTTATAAAAATAAATAGGTTTATTATTTTCTTTTTCACCTGGAAGTAAATCTTCATCAGGAAGATTAGGTAAAGCAATTAAAACAGTATTAATTTCTTTTTCTAATACTTCTAATTTTTCTTCTTTTTCTTTATTTAAAGCTGCTAAATTTTTAACTTCTTCAAATATTTTTGTAACATCTCCACCTTCTTTTTTAACTTGTGGAACACTCTTAGATAATTTATTTTGTTCGGCTTTATTTTGTTCAACTTCTCTTTGAATTTTTCTTTTTTCTAAGATTTGATTACATAAAGTATCAATATCAGCTTCGTAATTTTTCCTTTTTAAAAGTTCTTTAACTTTTTCTTTATTTTCTATAATGTAATTAATATCTAGCATCTTTATTCCTCCAAAATACTTTTATATATATCAATTAATTTTTCCCCTACTTTATTAACATTTGCTTCTTTTGAAAATTCATAAGCTTTTTTAGTAGTTGATTCGATTAAACCAGATAAATATTCATTTATACCTGATTTTAATAAATCAAGACTATTATAGTTATACGATGTTTCTTTATCAATTGCGATATCACAAAAAGATGAATAATTTAATGTAAAAATTTGAGTTTTAGAAGCCATAGCATCGAAAAGTTCTATAACATTTCCATAAGAAGAGGAAATATTTATATACATTGATGAATTAAAAAATAGCGAACAATAAATATCATCATTTAAATTTGAAGCAAAAATTATATTATTTATTCTTTCTTTAAATAATTTTTTAGTTTTTAAAGCAAAAGATTTAAAAGGATCAGTTTCAGTTAAAACAATAAATTTAATTTTAGGGAAAGCTAAAGCTAATTCTTTTACCTTTTTAAATGCTTCGTAATCTTTAAAATAAAGAGAAACTGTTGCGATAATCGAAGATTCTTCTATTTGAAAATAACGATAAACTACACTTTTTAAAACATTGTTCTCTAAATTAAATTTAATATGTCTTAAAGGATAATAAAGAGTTTCTACTTTACTTTTAACATCAAATGATAATAAATATTTTTTTGCCTCTATCGTAGGAACAAAAATTGAGTCAAGCTTATTTAAAATTTCTACATCATTAGGTTTTATAACATATAAATTTTCTTTTTTACTTTCCTCTAATATTCTTCCACGATAATCTTCTTCACAATAAAATAAACTTATTACTTTTTTAACACTCTTTTTAACAGAATTTGAATAATAAGCTACGTCTTCTAAATTTAAAAAATGAATAATATCATATGTTTCATCCAAAATCGATGAAACATATGATGCATTTCTAATTTCTAAAGAATTAACTAAGGCTTTTTTTAATTTAGAAGTTTCAAAATTGTCATTTTTTGTTGTTTGTTTATAAAATATTAAAGGATTCATTATAAATTTACTTTACTTCTACTTCTTTATTTTCACTATTTAAATTAGTTTCATCCTCTATAATGTTATTTTCTTCAATATTTGTTTCTTCATGAGGAAGAATAGTAATAGAAGAAATATGATCATTTTCATTTTTCATATTCATTAAAATAACACCTTGAGAATTTCTACCACATCTTCTAACTTGGGAAAGTGGTGAACGAATAATAATTCCACTATTAGTTATTGCAAGATAATCTTCATCACCTTTAACAACTTTCATGGCACATAATTTACCAGTTTTTTCAGTAATTTTTATAGTTTTAACACCTTTTGAATTACGGTGTGTTTCTCTATAATCTTCCATTTCTGATAATTTACCTAACCCATTTTCACTAATAACGAATACTAAATTACCTTCATTTGATGTTGCAAGTGAAACTAAATGAGCTTTATTAAGTTTCATACCTCCAACACCTTTAGCAGTTCTGCCCATTGCTCTAACTTGAGTTTCATCAAATAAAGCGAGTTGTCCTTCATCACTTGCTAAAAGTATTTTGGCATGACCATCTGTAACTTTTACATCAAGTAAATTATCATCATCATTAAACTTAATTGCATATTTACCATTTGTATTAATTCTTACAAATTCTTCAAGTTTAACACGTTTCACTAATCCTTTTCTTGTTGCAAAGAAAAGATATTTATTTTCATAATCATCCGCTGCAATAATTGAAACAATTTTTTCATCTTTATCTAAATTTAAAAGATTTCCAATATGTGTTCCTTTTGCAATACGACTTCCTTCAGAAATTTCATAGCCTCTTTTTCTATAAACCCTTCCAAAATTAGAGAAGAATAATATATCAGTATGGGTTTTACTATAAATTAATTTATCAACTTCATCATCTTCATAAGTTGTCATGCCCTTAATTCCTTTTCCACCTCTATTTTGAGCCTTAAATTCATTAGTAGGCATTCTTTTGATATATCCTTTTTCAGTAAGAGTAATAACAATTTCTTCTTCAGGAATTAAATCTTCATCTTCAATTGAAATAAATTCATTAGAAATAACTGTTCTTCTATCATCACCAAATTTTGTTTTAATTTCTTCTAATTCATTTAATACAACATCTCTCATATTTTCACGTGAGGATAAAATAAAGTGATATTTTTCGATATTTTTTTCTAATTGTGCTTTTTCATTTAATAATTTATTATTTTCAAGATGAGTTAATCTACCAAGTTGTAAAGTAATAATTGCGTTAGCTTGAACTTCGCTAAATTGGAATCTTGAAGCCATTGCTTTTTGAACAAAATCTTGGTTATTTTCACTATCTTTAACCATTTGAACAATCTCATCAATATTATCTCTACAAATTAATAACCCTTCGATAATATGTTTTCTTTTTTCGTCTTTATCAAGCAAAAAAACAGTTCTTCTTCTGACTACTTCAATTTGAAAATCTAAATAATTTTGAAGTAACTCTTTTAAAGATAAAACTTTTGGAACTCCATTAACGATTGCTAAATTAATAACACCATATGAAGTTTCAAGTTGGGTATTTTTAAATAATTGGTTTAAAACAACCGATGGAACTGCATCTTTTTTACATTCAATTTCAATATGAACATTAGTTTTTGAGAAATCTTTAATTGATGTAATTCCCTCAATCTTTTTATCTCTATACAATTCACCAACTTTAGCAACGATACTAGCTTTATTTGTTTGATATGGAATTTCAGTAATAATTATTTTACTTTTTCCATTACTTTCTTCAACAATTTGAGTTTTTGATCTTAAAATAAAGGTTCCTCTGCCGGTAGCATAATAATCTCTAATACCGTTTAGGCCATAAACAATTCCACCAGTAGGAAAATCAGGACCTTTCATAATGCCCATCAATTCTTCAACGCTAATATCAGGATTTTTTGCATATGCTTGAATAGCAGAAATTACTTCTTTTAAATTATGTGGAGGCATTTTAGTAGCCATACCAACAGCAATACCATCACTTCCATTAACTAAAAGATTTGGAAAATGAGAAGGTAAAACATTAGGTTCTTCTAAATTTCCATCATAATTTGGTGAAAAATCAACAGTGTTTAAATTTATATCTCTAACCATTTCTAAAGCTAGTTTTTCCATTCTAGCTTCTGTATAACGATAAGCTGCAGGATCATCACCATCCATAGTACCAAAGTTACCATGTCCATCAACAAGTGGATAACGCATCGAGAAATCTTGAGCTAAACGGACCATTGCCATATAAATTGATGAATCGCCATGTGGGTGATATTTACCCATAACATCACCAACGACTTTGGCACATTTAACAAATGGTTTATCTGGAGTAAAACCACTTTCATCCATACAAAAAATTATTCTTCTTGTAACTGGTTTTAAACCATCTCTTACATCTGGTAAAGCACGTGAAATAATAACACTCATTGCATAATCAAGAAATGAGGATTTAACTTCATCAACAATTTCAGCGTCTTTTAAAGATGGAACTATTCCACTTTCAATTTCAACTTTATTTTCATCTGCCATAAATTTTTTCCTCACTTTTTGATTAAATATCAAGATTTTTGACAAATTGAGCATTATCTTTAATAAATTCGGTTCTTGGAGCAACATCTTCACCCATTAAATCATTAAAGATTTGATCAGCAGTAATTGCATCATCTACAGTTACTCTTAGCATTTTTCTAACTTCGGGATTCATTGTTGTTTCTTCAAGTTGCTCAGGATCCATTTCACCTAAACCTTTATATCTTTGGAAAGGATAACCACTCTTTAAATTTAATTGCTTTCTAATAACATTTAATTGTTCATCAGAATAGGCATAATATGCTTTACCTTTATATTCAACTTTATATAAAGGAGGTTGAGCAATATAAACATAACCTTTTTCAATTAAAGGTCTCATAAATCTATTAAAGAATGTTAAAAGTAAAATACGAATATGGGAGCCGTCAACATCAGCATCGGTCATAATAACGATTTTATGGTATCTAATTTTATTTACATCGAATTTTTCTCCGTATCCACCGCCGATAGCTGTAATCATATTGCCAATTTCAGCATTATCCATAATTTTATGTTCTTGAGCTTTTTGGACGTTTAAAATTTTACCTCTTAAAGGTAAGATAGCTTGAATTCGAGGATCTCTACCTTGTTTAGCACTACCTCCAGCTGAATTACCTTCAACAATAAATAATTCACATTCTTCTGGATTATTTGAACTACAATCAGCTAATTTGCCAGGAAGTGTAGCTAAATCTAAACCGTTTTTCTTTTCAAGATTCTTTTTATATGATTCGATTTTTAATCTTCTTTCATAAGCTTCATAAATCTTTTTCATGATTAATAAAGCTTTGTTTTTATTTTCTTCTAAATATCTTCCTAAAGCTTGTCCTAAAATATTTGAAACAATCTTTTTAACTTCAGGATTTCCTAATTTTCCTTTAGTTTGACCTTCATATTGAGGATTTGGGTGTTTAATAGAAATAATTGCAGTTAAACCTTTTTTCCAATCTTCAGAATTAAAATTTTCTTTATCATTTTTCTTTAAAATATTGTTATCACGTGCGTAATTATTTAAAACTCTTGTCATTGCAAGTCCAAAACCTTCAACGTGAGTACCGCCATTCCCAGTAGAAACATTATTACAAAAAGAATAAATATTATTTGTATTATCACCATCAATATATTGCATTGCTACTTCAACAACAATAGTTTCTTCTTTATCATTAATATCTTTAAATTTTTGAATACCTTCACAATAAAAAATATCATCAACTAAAGGAATTGAAGTTTTATTTAAGAATTGAACATATTCTTTTAATCCACCTTCATAATAGAATGATTCTTCTTTTGCAGGATCAACTCTATAATCAGTTAAATTAATTCTGACTTTTTTATTTAAAAAAGCCATTTGTCTTAAACGATTTTTGATAGTTTCAAAATTAAATTCAGTTGTTTCAGTAAAAATTAATGGATCAGGTTTAAAAGTAACGGTTGTACCATGTTTTGTTGTATTTCCAACTCTTTCAAGATGTTTAACGATATGTCCTCCGTTTTCAAAACGAATAAAATATTCTCCACCATCTTTATCAACAACTACTTCGAGCCATGAAGAAAGAGCATTAACAACAGAAGCACCTACACCGTGTAAACCACCAGAAACTTTATAACCTTCATTATCTCCAAATTTACCACCAGCATGTAAAACAGTAAAAACTGTTTCAACACCACTTAATCCAGTTTTAGCAACTTTATCTACTGGAATACCTCTACCATTATCTGAAACAGTGATTGTTCCATCACGATTGATAAAAACATTAATAGTATCGCAATATCCAGCTAAAGCTTCATCAATACCATTATCTACAATTTCCCAAACGAGGTGATGTAAGCCAGTTGAGGATGTTGAACCAATATACATGCCAGGTCTAATTCTTACTGCTTCAAGACCATCTAAAACAGTTAAATTTTCACTTGTATAACTTTCACTACCTTTTTCTAAAGCTTTTTCATCAACATTAACAATAATATCTTTAGAAATACGTTTATCTAAATTCTTTTCTGTATCAGTAAATCCAGCATCTTCATCAATAGTGAAAACTTCATTTTCATTATTTAAAGAATCTTCTTCATTTACAGTTTCTTTTTCGAGTTTATCTTCCTTCATAACTTCCCTCCTTTGAGACATTGTTATTTGAAATAAAATAATTAGTTATGTTTTCTTTATTAATTTTCTTCGTTGATGTAATAAATACTTGCTCAAATATTTTTAAAAAATTAAGTAAATTCATTTTGTTATTATCATCAAGTTCACTTAATACGTCATCCAAAATGACAATCGGTTTATTTTCTTTTTCATTAATTAAGAAATATGGAACCAATTTTAAAGATAATACAGCCATACGATTCTCACCTTGAGAACCATATAGAGTAATATTTTTATTATCCAAAAGAATAAAAAAGTCTTCTAAATGAATTCCTATAGTCGTTCTTTTAAGTTTTAAATCATTTTCTAAAGCATCTTTATATTTTTTCTTAGCAATATCTTTAAAATTATTTAAATCATTAATAAATGGCAAATAAATTAATTTTATTAAAGATTTTTTTAGTGAAATTTTTTGATATATTTCAGGTAAAAAAATGTTCAACTTGTTAAAATATTCCTTTCGATATTGAAAAATCTTTATAGAATACGAAATTAATTGATCAGCATAAACATCTAATAAAGTTAAATCACGATGTTCTTCTTTTAAAATTTCATTGCGTAATTTCAAAACTTTTTCATAGTCATTTAAAAGTCTCAAATATTCACTGAATTGTTTAGATAAAGAAATATTTAAAAAATTTCTTCTAATTTTAGGTGATTCTTTAAAAAGATTTACGTCTCGAGGTAAAAAATAAATCACATTAACTTCCTGAGATAAAAGTGAGATACGATTTATATTTTTATCATCAATAGAAATTTTTTTACCATCCTTAGAAATATAAATATCTATTTTTTTATAATTTTTTCCTTTTTCGATGTATGAATTTATAAGAGCAAAATCATTAATTCCATTATTAATTAAATCTAAATCACTGCTAGTTCGAAACGACTTAGCAAGAGAAAGAAAATAAATAGCTTCAGCTAAATTTGTCTTACCACTTCCATTGTTTCCATAAAAAATGTTAATACCTTTTTCAAACAATAATGAAAGTGACTTATAATTTCTAAAGTTAGTTAATTTAATTTTTTCGATTATCATTTTGTAATTTCAAAGAACATAGAGTTATCTATATCAATTAAATCGTTTTCTTTAAGTTTTCTTCCTCTTCTATTTTCTTTTTCATTATTAACTAAAATTTTGTGTTCTAATAAAAAAGATTTTGCTAAAGAACCACTTTCAATAACATTAGAAAATTTTAAAAATTGACCAAGTGTAATATAATCAGTATCAATTTTAATTTTTTCACGTTTTAATTCGCTCATATAAAAACTCCTTTAATATTATATATTAAAGGAAGACAAAAATCTACTTTTTAAATATCGAACGAAGTAACTAACTTTTAATTATATTTTCCTCAAAAAAAGTTTTCACGTGAAAATTAATAAGTTCTAACTGGGGTTATTAATTGAATAACTTTATCATCGTCTTTTCTTGTAACTGTAAATGGTTTCATTTCGCCTAAAAAAGATAAAACAACATCATCACTTCTTAATGCTCTAATAGCCGCAGAAACATATTCAACGTTAAAAGAAATTTGTAATCTCTCACCATTATATTTGAATAATTGTAAACTTTCTTTTGCATCACCAACTTGTTGAGAACGGGATGAAACAGTTACTTCTTCTTCATTCATAGTTAATTTAACTATGTTTTCTCTGTCAATTGAAAAAAGTACGATTCTATCAAGAGTTTTTAAGAATTCATTTGAATTAACCTCGAGTCTATAGAAATAGTTATGAGGTATAATGTTTTTTGTATTTGGATAATCGCCAACAACGATTGTTGATGTAATTATACAATCATCAAGTTTAAACAAAACTTTCTTTTCAGAAATAAACAAAACTATTTCTTTTTCATCAATTAATGATTTAACTACTTCATTCAATGATTTAGCAGGAATATTAACAGAAAATCTATTTTCTAACGTTAAATCAACTTCTCTTCTAGCTAATCTAGCGCCATCTGTTGCTGTAAAATGAATTGATTGACCATCAGATTCAATATTTACACATTGTAAAATAGGTCTATTATCTTTTGTTGAAGCCGAAAATGAAGTTTGAGAGATGCAATTAACAAATTCGTCTTTTGATAAAGTAACTTTTTCTCCGTTTTCTTCAAAATCAAGTTCACGATATTCTTCAGGCCTAATAACATTTAAATTAAAATTAGATTTTAAAGTTTGAATTTTAGCAGTTGAATTATCTTCTACTGCAAAATTAATTTCATCAGAATCCAGTTTTCTAACAATTTCTGTTATCATTTTTGCATTAATTAAAATGCTACCTGGTGTTAAATCACGAATTAATGTTTTATCATTTTTATATTTATAAACTATACTTTTAATTGAAATTTCACCATTTGAACCTATTAACTCAAGTCTATCTTCATAAAGATCGATTTTAACATTATTCAAAATTGGATCTGAATTTTTCCCTAAAATAATCTTTGAAGTGTTTAATAGTGCTTTTAAAAATTCTTCTCTAATAATAGTAAATTTCATGTGTATTCTCCTAAAAATATAATTTAAATAATTATAAACTTTTTTATTTATATATTAATAATAATATATGTGGAAAGTGTTGAAATTGTGGAAATGTATAAAATATGCATAGTTTTAGGTTAATTTTGCTTTTAAATCGTTAAGTACAGTGTTAAGTTGAACATCAGTTTTCAACATTTCATCAACTTTAGAAATAGAATGAATGATAGTTGAATGATCTCTATTCGAGAACAATTTACCGATTTCGGTATAAGGAAGATCTAAAATTATTCGAATAAGATATATAGCCACTTGTCTAGCTAGTGAAACTTGATATTTTCTAGCAGTACCAGTTAATTGTTCAGCGGAAATTGAATAATAATCAGCAACGGTATTAATTATTTTAGAAGAATCTGCTTTGCGTTTTTTGTCAATCTTAACATCTTTAACATTTAAAGCATCAAAGACAACATTTAAATCTATTTTTTGGATATTGTTTATTGTTGTAAAGAATGTTAGACGTGTTAAAATTCCCTCTAATTGCCTAATTGATGAAGAATAATTCTCGGCAATATAATCAATTGCATCTTCACTAATAAAATCTTTATCCAACTGAGAAAATTCGATTTTTTTCATTAAAATTTGTTTACACGTGGAAAAATCAGGCTTTGAAATAGAAACTGTTAAACCTTGTAAAAAACGAGTTATCAATCTATTAGGGATACCTGCCAATTCGTTTTGAGGTCTATCACTTGTTAAAACAACTTGACGATTATTATTTATAAAATATTGATAAATATCAAAAAAATAATCTAATGTTTTTTCTTTTCCTTTAAGTTGTTGAATATCGTCAATTAAAAGAACGTCAAATGATTTTAAATAATCTGTTAAGTTTAAATCATTTGTTGCATTTTTTGCAAAGTTAATATATTCATCAAAGAAATTTTGAGAAGAAATACAAAGAACTTTCTTTTCGGGAAAATTTTCCCTAATGAAATGAGCAATAGCATGAAGTAAATGTGTTTTACCCAATCCAGAATCACCTTGAATATAAAATGGGTTATACATTTTACCTAGATTAGATGCAACTAATAAAGCACCTTGTCTAGCTTGTGTATTACAAGGACCCTCAACGAATCTTTCAAACGTAAAATCAGGATTAATATAACAACCTTTAAAAAATTTAGGTTCATTTTCCTTAATTATATCATCTTTAGATTTTACGCTTAACTCAGCTAATGGAACAAAAACTATATCAAAGTTAGTTCCAGTTACTGTAGAAACATTAGCTAAAAAAAGATCTTTAAAATTATTTTTTAAAACATTAGCAGTGGTTTCATTTTCACACCCAACAATTATTTTGTTTCCTTGAACTGTATGAATAAAAGTTTTGTTAAAAAAAGTGGAAGCACCACGAGGTGTTTTTCCATTTTTATCAATCGCTTTTAAAACTTTGTCCCAAATTTCTCTTTGTGTGTTTAAATTACTAATATCCATAAATCTTATTGTTCTTAATTTTATCACTTTAATTTTAATTTTAAATAAGAAGATATATAAAGAAAAAGTTTTCAACATAAGTTATATAAAATTAAATCGTATTTAATCGATTTTTAATGGTTTTAAACAAAATAAAATGTGGAAAACTTGTTGAAAAATTATTGTATTTACTTTTCAACATTTTAAATTGTGGAAAGTTTTCAACATTACAAAACTTTTCAACAAAGATTTTTAAGTTATTTGTCGAATTTCTTTAAATTTTTAACATTCAAAATACATTAGTTATAAACATATTTGTGGAAATTAAAAATTACTTTAAATTTTAAAAAAATGTTTTTTTTAGAACCTTCTTAAAATTTGTTGTAAAATATCAAATGAATTTGACATATATGTATTTATACATATATAATTCATAATGCTTGAAAAGGAGACGTAAACGATATGAAAAGAACTTATCAACCTAGTAAATTACATAAAATGAGAACACATGGTTTTAGAGCAAGAATGTCAACCGCTAATGGAAGAAAAGTTTTAGCAGCTAGAAGAAAAAAAGGAAGAAAACAATTAGTCGTTTCTTTATATAACTAATTTTTTGCTGTTTTAATGAAGAAAAAAAATATTATAAAAAAATATCTCGAATATAAAGAAATATTAAATCTTAGAAAATTTAAACGAAACGCACTTTTCATTATATATTTTCGAAAAAATGATTATGGATATACCAGGATTGGTTTATTAGTTAGCAAAAAAAATGGAAATGCTGTAATTAGAAATAAAATAAAAAGACAGATAAGAAGTATGATTGATCAATTGACTGATTATACAAAAAATATAGATTTAATTATTTTAATATCAAAAAATTATGATATTTCTAAATACAACGAAAATTTTGAAATATTTAAAAATATATTTAGAGATATTTAAGGGGAAATTAAATGAAAAAAAGTTTAAGAAATACACTTGCAATATCAGGAGGAGTTGGAGTCGCTTTAATTTTAGCTTCCTGTAATTCTTTTTGTAGTGTAACTGATACTTCAAATTTTAGATATGCATATGACCCTATTAATACAACTTTTTATTCTGCATCTAGCGATGTAGAAGATTTTGCTATTAATGAATTATTAGTTGATTTTCAATCATCAACTGGAGTAAGTAGTGATTTATTAACAATAGAAGAGCTAGAATTTGTTGATGATGATGGAAAAGTTACATATTCAGATGATAGCAAAGAGTTTAAAAATAGATTATTTAAATCTTATAATGAAAATCTAATTTCTGTTAATGCAGGTGAATTAAGAGCTAGTTTTAAAACAAATGAAGAAGATGAAAATGAAACAACATATACAATGTATGTTGGTTTAAACGATTTAACTGTTCAACTATTTAATAATGCAACGAATAATGGTTATATTGTTCCTTCTTATAGTTTTTATAATGAATTAGATCAAAAAACATTAACTTTGCTTGTTAATACTGCTAATTCTCAAATGAGTATCATTGATACGATGATTTATACTGATTTTTCTAACTTAACTTTCTCTGCATTATATGGATATAGTGAAGCTGAATTAGAAAGATATAAAGGATTAGAAAATGGTGATGAAAAAAATAAATTGTTAGAAACAATGCGCCAAGAAAGAGAAGAAAAATCTATTTTAGCTAATTATGGATATTTAAAACATTATGGTTTATCAACTGATGAAAATGGTAATGAAACTATTGATTATTATAAGAATATAAATAATTGGAATAACGAAATTGCAAATAGTGAAGTTGGTGTTAATGGTGTAATGACTGTTAACTTTGCTAAAGCGTATAAAAATTTACTCGATCAAAAAGTAATGAACGTTAAGACATGTATTACAGTTGATGATGGTTTCTATGGAAATTTAACTAATGATCCACTTAATAATACTGTCAAAATCGAAGGTAAGGCTCTCGATTTTTGGCAAGGATGGGGTGAAGCTTTCTCTAAGCATGGGTTCTTAGAAGGATTACTTGTTTATCCTATTGGTGTAGGTGTTGAAAACTTATCTCATGCTTTTGGTATGAATGGTTGGGGTCAAGTTGGGGCTGTTTTATTAATGACTCTTATTGTTAGATTCTTATTTATGGCAGTCACTTTCCCATCAACATTATCGCAACAAAAAATGTCATATTTACAACCAGAAATTGCAAAATTACAACAAAAATATCCAAATTCTAATACAAATGATTACGATAAACAAAGATTTGCTCAAGCTCAAGCAGCTCTTTATAAAAAACATAAAGTTCATCCATTTATGTCGATGCTCGTAATTATTATTCAATTCCCATTATTTATTTGTGTTTGGAATGCATTACAAGGAAGTGCGTCTTTAGCTACAGATGCTGTTTTAGGTTTAAATCTTTCAGATTCAATTTGGAGTGCTTTAACTAACTTTAGTGGTTGGCCATCTCAAGGTGGTTGGTGGACCGCTTTAGTATTAATTGTTTTAATGAGTGCTTCTCAAATTATTTCTATGCTTTTACCACAATGGTTAAATAAAAAAAGAAATAAGAATGTTGCTAAAACAGTTAATTCTGACGCAATGAATAAGAGCCAAAGAACTATGAAAATTACCCAATGGGTTATGACAATTTTCATCATTATTATGGGCTTTAATCTTCCTGCAGCTATGGGTGTTTATTGGTTTGCTGGTGCAATATTCTCAATTTTACAAAGTTTAATTTTACATTTTGTATTTGTTAAAAGAGGAGTTAAATAAAAATGAAAAGATTTAGTGCAAAAACTGTAGAAGATGCTTTAAAAAGTGCTACTGCAGAGTTAAATCTTCCTGTTGAAGAATTACTTTACGAAGTAGAGGAAGAGAAAAAAGGCTTATTTTCAAAAAAAGCTGTTATAGTTATTTATGACACTGCTGATGTTATTGAATATGCTCAAAATTATATTCAAGGTGTTATAAAAGATGGTTTAGGAATTGATGTTTCATTAAAAGCATTCTTTAGAAACGGATTAATTAAAATTTTAATCGAATCAGATAGAAATTCATTATTAATTGGTAAAAATGGTCAAACATTACAATCATTAAATGAATTAACTAAACTCGCTGTTTCTTCAAAATTTAAAAGAAAATTTAGAATTTTATTAGATATTGGTGATTATAAAGATAAAAAATATGCTCGTGTTGTTGCAATTGCAAAAAGAGCAGCAAAAGAGGTTTCAAGAACTCATGTAGATATTAAACTTGAACCAATGACTCCTGATGAAAGAAAAAAAGTTCATAATGCTTTAACAACATGGAAAAATATTAAAACTGAATCAATCGGAGACGGAAAAGATAGAGCAATTGTCGTTAAATATATCGGTGGAAATGCTCCAACAACAAATATCCATATTGATGAAGTTGAACAAGGAGAAGAAAAAAAGGAGAATTAATTCTCCTTTTTTAATATAATCAATATATGTTAGAAACTATTGTCGCACTCGCAACTCCTCCAATGAGAAGTGCTTTAGCTATTATTCGTTTAAGTGGTGAAGATTGTTTTAAGATTTGTTCATCATTCTTTTCTAAAGAAATAAATGTTGATAAATCTACTATTATGTATGGATATATATTAGATAATAATGAAAAAGTAGATGAAGTTGTTCTTTTAGCTTATAAAGGACCTAAATCTTTTACAGGCGAAGATAGCGTTGAAATTATTTCTCATGGATCACCTATAATTTTTAATCAAATCATTGAATTAGCTTTAAAAAATGGTGCTAGATTAGCTAATGGTGGTGAATTTACTTCTAGAGCCTATATGAATGGAAAAATGGATTTAATTCAAGCTGAATCAATCAATGATTTAATTAATGCTGCATCAAAAGAATCTAAAAAAATCGCTTTAATGTCTTTAGATGGTTCAACCTCTAAATTAATCGATCCAATAAAAAAAGATTTAGGAGATTTATTAAGTTTAATTGAAGTTAATATTGATTATCCTGAATATGAAGATATAGAAGAAGTTAATAAAGAAAAAATAAATGAAATAATGGATAAAAATATTAAATATATAGAAGAATTAATTAAAAACGGTAGCAAAGGCAATATTATTAGAGATGGAATTAATGTTGCAATTGTAGGAAAACCAAATGTAGGAAAATCTTCAATTTTAAATGCTTTATTAAATGAAGATAAAGCAATAGTTAGTGATATTAAAGGAACGACTCGTGATGTTGTTGAAGGAAAATTTATTCTTAATGGAGTAGTTATTAATCTTTTTGATACTGCTGGAATTAGGGAAAGCGATGATTTAATAGAAGGTATTGGTATTAATAAAAGTATTAAAAAACTAAATGATGCCGATTTAGTTATAGCAGTTTTTGATAATTCTACATTTGATGATGAAGATAAGGAAATATTGTCTTTAATTAAAGATAAAAAATATATCATTGTAAACAATAAAGCTGATTTAATTAGTAAAAAAGACGATAATCATTTATATATTTCTGCCTTAAATAATGAAATCGATAATCTTAAAAAAGCAATTTTGAAAGAATTAAATTTATCAAAAGAAAACTATATTAATCCATCTATTTCTAATGTTAGAGAATTAGGAATTTTAAAAAACGTCTTAGAAATGATGAAAAAAGTTAAAAACGATAATGAAAAAGGAATTTCGATTGATTTATTAAGTGCTGATATTAAAGATATGTATCTTTCAATTTTATCTTTAACTGGTGAAGATTATGATTTTGATATTGCTAAAGAGATTTTTTCACGTTTTTGCGTAGGTAAATAATATGATTTTTGATACACATATACATTTAAATGAACCAAGATTATTAGAAAATCTCGATTTTTATTTAAAAGAAGCAAAAGAAAGTGGAATAAATAAATTTTTATGTGTCGGTTGGGACTATGAGTCTTCTAAAAAAGCTGTTGAGTTAGCAAATAAATATGAAGAAATTTATGCGGCTATAGCAATTATGCCAACTGAACATAAATCATTTAATAATGAAAATTTCAAAAAAATAGAAGAATTATTGAAAACTTCTAAAAAAATAATAGCTATAGGAGAAATTGGATTAGATTATTATTGGGAAAAAGATACTAAAATAAAAGAAAAGCAAAAGGAAATCTTTATTAAGCATATTAATTTAGCTAACAAATATAATTTACCTGTTTCAATTCATTGTCGAGATGCTATCCAAGATACTTTTGATATTTTAAAAGCAAATCCTGTTAAAAAAACTGGCGTAATGCACTGTTTTTCCGGAAGTGTAGAAATGGCTAAAGAATTTATAAAAATTGGTTATAAAATTGCTTTTGGTGGTGTTTTAACTTTTAAAAATAGTATTACAACAAAACAAGTATTAACTTCTATACCTTTAGATGATGTCGTTTTGGAAACAGATGCTCCTTATTTAGCTCCAATGCCATATAGAGGAAAATTAAATGAACCAAAATTTATTAAAAATGTAGCGATTTTTGCAAGTAATTTACTAAATATGGATTTAGATAAATTTGAAGAAAAAGTATATTATAACTCTTTAAAAATTTTTCACGTGGAAACAAATGAAAACAAAAATTAATGCTTTAATAGTTGTTGAAGGAAAAACAGATATTGATTTTTTATCATCGTTTATTGACGCTGATTTTTATTCTGTTAATGGCTCATCCGTAAGTAAAAAAGACTTTGATTTCATTAATAATTATCTTTCACGTGGAAAAGTAATTGTTTTAACTGACCCTGATTTCCCTGGCATTCAAATAAGAAATAAGATAAATTTAAATTGCAAAGGTGTTTTAAATTCTTTCGTAAGAAAAGAAGTTTCAATCAAACACAATAAAGTAGGAGTAGCTGAATCTAACAAAGAAGAAATATTATCTGCATTAAAAAATTCTCAAAAATTTGATGAATTAAATAAAGGTAATTTAACTAATTATGATTTATTTGAATTAGGATTGAATGGAAATGATGATTCATTTAAAAAAAGAAAATATTTAACAGAATATTTTCATCTTGGATTTGCTAATTCAAAAACTTTATTAAAAAGATTGAACATGCTTAATATAAGTAAAGAAGAGATAATGGAGGTAATTAAAAATGTTAAATAAAGATGAAATTAAAGATTTTTTTGAGTTAGAATTTTCCCATGCTAAAAAAGAGTTAGGACAAAATTTCTTAATTGATCAAAAAATAATTACTGATATTGTTAATTCTTTATCTATCAATGAAAATGACAATATTTTAGAAATAGGGCCAGGTCTTGGTGCTTTAACTGGTGAATTATTAACTAAAAATATTCATTTAACAGTTGTTGAATATGATCAAAAATTCGTAAATTTTTTGAATAATTGCTATTCAAAAAATACTAATTTAACTGTTATAAAAGGAAATTTTCTAACATATAAAGATTATTCTTTTACAAAATTAATTGGCAATTTACCTTATTATATAACGACCGAAATAATTGAACATATTTTAAAAGACTTCTATAATTTTAAAGAAGGCGTATTTATGGTTCAAAGCGAAGCTTTGAACAGATTACTTTCTTTAAAAGGAAAAGATTATAATGCTTTAAATTTAATGATTAATTATGGATTCGATGTAAAAAAGCTATTTTTAGTATCTAAAAATTCATTTTTCCCAATGCCAAATGTCGATTCAATTGTTTTTAAGATTGTTAAAAAAGAAAATAGTGACCATAAATTTAATTTAGCATTATTAAAGGTCGCTAAAACGCTTTTTAAATTTAGAAGAAAAACAATTTATAATAATTTAAAAACGATTATAAATGATGAAAGTTTAATAAAAACTGTTATAAATAATGTGTTTTTAAAAGAGAATATGAGAGCTGAAGAATTAAGTGTTAATGATTTTACAAATTTAACTAAAGAATTGTTGAAACTTAATATAATTTCATTATAATTATTTCGATATGATAGAAAAAGCGCATGCCAAAATTAATCTTTCTCTTAATTGTTTAGGATTAAGAGAAGATGGATATCACGATATTGAATCAATTGTTTTACCAATTGAACTTCATGATACTTTAGTAATCTCTTTATTGCCTAAAACAACACCAGATGATTTTGTTGTTTGTGATGATTTTTCTCTTAAAATTTCAAAATATAATCTTGTTCATAAAATGATTGATATTTGTCGAGAAAAATGGAAATTTAGTCAACATTTAAGTATTGAAATACATAAAAATATATTCCTTCAAGCTGGACTTGGAGGAGGAAGCGCTGATGCTGCCGCTGCTTTAAGAGGTATCATTCGACTTTTTAAACTTTCACCTAGCGAAGAAGAAATAAAAGAAATATGTAATTTAGCAGGAAGCGATGTTCTTGTTCAATTTTTTAATAGACCAGCTATTGTAAAAGGAAGAGGGGATAATATCACTTTTATTGAAGTTCCTAAAGCTTATTATGTTTTACTTGTTAAATCAATTTATGGTTCTTCCACGCAACAAGTTTTTGAAGAAGCTAATAATAATGATTTAATTCATGGTGATATTAATAACGTTTTAAAATTATTTTTAGAAGAAGATTTAATTACTTTAGGGAAAAATGTTTTTAATTCATTATATAAACCAGCTTCAATATTACAAGAAAAGATTATTGATACATATAATGATGTTAATAAATATGGATTTGAGGTAGTCTCAATGACTGGTAGTGGTTCCACAATTTTTGCAATTTCTAATGATATTAAATTATTAAAAAAAGCTGAAAAAGAATTATATTTTAAAGGATATCATACCGAATTAACTAAACTTATTAAATAAATAAAAATGTCGAATTAAATCGACATTTTTATTTATTTTATAAACTTAGTATATATCCTAATATATTAACAATTAGTAAGATTATTGCTATGACAAGGAAAATAATTATTCCTATAGCGTTAAGTGATTTATATTTACCATTTTTTGAAACTAATAAACCAATAATTCCTAAAATTAATCCAATAGGAGAAGAAATAAGAAGTAAAGAAAAAACAATTGACAAAATACCTAATATTAAACTAGCTTTTCCATTATTATTTTCTTTATTATTCATTAAAGAAGTAGTAATATCACTACCATCATTTAAACCAACTGCTTCGTTATATTCATTTTGATTATCTTTATTATCATCTACAGATTTAATTTCATCTAAAAAAGGTTGTTTTTTACCACAACTAGGACAAAATTTTGCATCATCTTCAAGTTTATATCCGCATTCCACGCAATATTTCATTTTAATTACCCTACCTTTATTTATAAATTATAAAGATTTAACAATTAAATTAAAAGAGACTAACAAAATGTTAGTCTCTATTTATGGTCTTTTTAGAATAAATAAATTTAATTATTTACCTTCTTTTTTAAGTAAGATTTCAGCTTGTGCAGCTGCAAGTCTTGCAATTGGGACTCTATATGGAGAACATGAGACATAGTCTAATCCGACTCTATTGAAGAATTCAATACTTCTTGGATCACCACCGTGTTCACCACAAACACCAGTTAAGAGATTAGGACGTGTTTCTCTACCATCTTTAACTGCCATTTTGATTAATTTACCAACACCTTTTTGGTCGACAGTTTGGAATGGATCAAATTCTAAGATCTTATTGCTATAGTAATCTGGTAAGAATTTAGAAGCATCATCTCTTGAGAAACCAAATGTCATTTGTGTTAAGTCGTTAGTACCGAATGAATAGAATTCAGCTTCACTTGCGATTTCTCCAGAAAGTAATGCAGCACGTGGAATTTCAATCATTGTACCAACGTGGTAATGTAAGTGAGAATTATGTTCTGCTAAGACTTTATCAGCTTCATCACAAATAACTTTCTTAACGAATTTGAATTCTTTAAGATCAAGAGTTAATGGAATCATGATTTCTGGTTGAATATCACGTTTTAATTCTTCACTAGCTTTAATTGCTGCTTCAATAATAGCTCTTGCTTGCATTCTACCAATTTCTGGATAGGAGACATCTAATCTACATCCTCTATGACCCATCATTGGGTTGAATTCATGTAAGTAAGCAATTCTATCTTTAATTTCTTGGACAGTTTTATTTAAAGCTTTTGCTAATTCTTCAATCTTATCTTCTTCTTGTGGTAAGAATTCATGGAGAGGTGGGTCAAGTAATCTAATGTTAACATTGATTTCTTTTAAGTCTTTCATGGACATATATAATCCATAGAAGTCATCTCTTTGATATGGAAGAAGTTCTGCTAAAGCTGCTTCTCTTTCTTCGACAGTGTCAGAAAGAATCATTTTTCTCATATGGAAGATTCTATCTTTATCGAAGAACATATGTTCTGTTCTACAAAGACCAATACCTTCAGCACCGAATTTAGCTGCTTGGAGAGCATCACGTGGAGTATCAGCGTTTGTTCTAATTGATAATCTCTTATATTTATTAGCTAAGGTCATTAATCTACCAAAGTTACCTGATGATGTATCGGCTTCGACGAGTTTAAGTGCGCCTTCATAAACATCACCTGTTGAACCATTGAGGGAGATAGTATCTTTATCTGTATAAACTTTACCATTGATTGTGAGAGTTCTGTTTTCTTCATCAACGATAGCAGCACTACAACCAGTGATACAGCATTTACCCATACCTCTAGCGACAACAGCTGCGTGAGAAGTCATACCTCCTCTCATTGTTAAGATACCTTCAGCTGCAACCATACCTTCGATATCTTCTGGAGATGTTTCAGCTCTAACTAAGACAACTTTTTCACCATTTGCGTGTCTTTCTTCAGCTTCTTTAGCATCGAAAGCGAGTTTACCAACGCCTGCACCTGGAGATGCTGGGTTACCTGAAGCGACTGGTGTATGAGCTTTTAAATCGTCCTTATCGAATGTTGGGTGTAAGAGAGAATCTAATAATTGTGGTTCGATTCTGCAAACTGCTGTTTCTTCATCAATAACGCCTTCGTCTAATAAATCGAATGCGATTTGTAATGAAGCTTGAGCTGTTCTCTTACCGTTTCTTGTTTGTAAGAAATAGAGTTTTCCGTTCTCAACGGTATATTCCATATCTTGCATATCTTTATAGTGAGCTTCCATTTGTTTAATTGTTTTTGCAAATTGTTCATAAACTTCTGGCATTCTCTTCTTTAATTCATCGATATGCATTGGAGTTCTAATACCTGCAACAACGTCTTCACCTTGAGCGCATGGTAAATATTCAGCATAGATTTCTTTTTTACCAGTAGATGGGTCTCTTGAGAAAGCAACACCTGTACCGGAATTGTCATTTAAGTTACCGAAGACCATTGATTGAACGTTAACTGCAGTACCCCATTCATAAGGAATGCCATTCATCTTACGATATACGTTTGCTCTATCGTTATCCCATGATCTAAAGACAGCTGTGACTGCTTCGTGTAATTGGACATATGGATCACTTGGGAAGTCTTCGCCAAATGTATCATGATAGTATTGTTTATATTTTTTAACTAATTCTTTTAAATCTTCTGCTGGGACATCGCTATCGAGTTTGTAACCTTTTGATGTTTTTAAATCATCTAACATTTTATCCATGTTAGTTCTTGGATGACCTTTAGCAATGTTTGTGAACATTAAGATAAATCTACGATATGAATCGTAAGCAAATCTTTCGTTTCCACTAGCTTTTGCTAATAATTCGACAGAAGTATCGTTTAAACCTAAGTTTAAGATTGTATCCATCATACCTGGCATTGAAACTCTAGCACCTGAACGGACTGAGACAAGTAAAGGCATTTTTGTTGGATCGATACCACCAAATGATTTTCCTGATTCTTTTTCAACATCTCTAATTCCTTCATCGATTTGAGCGATTAAATAATCAGGCATTGTTTTATTACTTTGATAATAAAGAGTACAAGCTTCAGTTGTAATTGTGAAACCTTGTGGAATTGGTACTCCAATGTAGGTCATTTCAGCAAGACCTGCACCTTTTCCGCCTAAAAGTTCTTTACCTAAGCCATGTGCATCTTTAAAAAGGTAAACATATTGTTTTGCCATTTTTCTATATTTCCTCCTAAAAAAATGTTTGGTTCAAAACCTTACGTCGAGATTATAACATTTTTAAAACTAATTTGATATAAATATCAAAAAGAATATAATAAATGTATTTATGAGTTGTGTTATAAGTATTGATTATGGAACTCAATCTGTAAGAGTTTCTGTTATAAATGATAAGGGCGATTTTCTCGCTTTCGAACAAGAAAAATATAATCCACCTTACTTTTCAATTAAGCCAGGGTATTGTGAACAAAATGCTGATTATTACTACGATATGATGTGTAAAGCAGCTAAAAGATTGGTTAGAAAAAACAAAGATTTAATTAATCAATGTTCTTCGATTTCTTCAACTTGTTTTAGGGATACTTATGTCTTATTAGACAAAGATTTTAAACCAATTAGACCAGCAATTATTTGGTTAGATCAAAGGAAAGCTAAGCTTGAAAAGAAAATACCTTTAGTTTATTCACTTGCCTTCTGGATTGTTGGAATGAGTGAAACAATAATTTTAAATAGAAAAAGAACACCTGCATTATGGATTCAAGAAAATGAAAAAGATAATTGGGCAAAAACTAGATATTATGCTCCATTAAATTCATATTTGAATTATCGTATGTTAGGAATTTTAGGAGATAGTGCATCAAATATGATTGGCCATGCTCCTATTTGTTTTAAAACTGGGAAACCTTATGGGAAAAGCAGTTTAAAAGGAATTATTTATGGGATAGATCCAAAAATGCTTCCAAAGATTTTTTCTGTAGGTGAAGAGATAGGAAAAATAACAGAAAGTTGTCACGTGGAAACTGGTCTTCCTGAAGGATTAGCATATATTGGTACTGGAAATGATAAGAGTTGTGAAGCACTTGGAGCTGGTGCTATCGAGCCATATAGTGCCCATGCAAGTTTTGGAACAAGTTGTTCAATTTCGATGACTAGCAAGAAATATTTTGAACCAATTCATTTTTTACCTTCTTATATTAGTGCTTATCCAGGTTTTTATAATGGAGAAGTTCAAATTTATAGAGGAGCATGGATGTTGACTTGGTTTTCAAAAGAATTTGCAAAAGAAGAAGTTAATGAAGCCGAAATTGAAAAAATTGCCCCTGAGGAATTATTAAATCAAAAAATTTTAGATGTACCTCCTGGAAGTAATGGTCTTGTTGTTCAACCATATTGGGGACCTCAACTTGATAAACCTTTAGGAAAAGGTTCGATGATTGGTTTTTATGATGATGTTCATACAAAATATCATATTTATAGAGCAATTATTGAAGGTCTTGGATATGCTTTAAAAGAAGGGCTTATTTCAATTCAAAAAAGAAGTCATCAAAAATGTAAATATGTAACAATTAGTGGTGGAGGTTCAAAATCTGATGCAATATGTCAAATTACTGCTGATATTTTAAATCTCCCAGTTTATAAACCACGCAATTATGAAGCCTCTTCTTTAGGCTGTGCAATGTCTCAATTTATCTCATTAAAAGTTTTTGAATGCGTTAATGATGCTAAAAAATCAATGATAAAATACGATAAAATTTTTAAACCAAACAAAGTTGATAGCGAAAAATATTCTTATCTTTATAAAAAAGTATATTCAACTATTTATCCTCAACTTAAAAAAACATATTCTTCTTTATCTGATTATTTAGAAAAAAATAATGAAGGAACAATAAAATAATTGCACCTTTTTATGTTTTTATTAATCTTAATAAATAAGAGGTTAAAAAATGAAAAAATATTTATTTAAAATATTGTTATTATTTTCTTCTCTATGTATTTCTTTAACTAGTTGTAATATAAAAAATCTTTTAAAAAGACCGAAAGATTGGAACGAAGAATTTTGGTTTCTTGATAAAATTGAAGGAAATATCGATTTAAATAAGTATTTTTTTTATACTGATCCTTTTTGTTTTGGATGTAGTCCAAACTATTATTTAAAAAATTACGGTGAATTTTATTATGATGAAAATGGAAATATAAATAAACCTTTAAAAATCGTTCTTTATACAATTGATAATTATCCAGATTTATCATCAAAAGAAAAACATGTTATTAGTTTATATATAAGTGATGAAAATGTAAGTTTTTATAATTTAACAGTGAATTCATCAATTAATGAATTTAAAACTACAATGTTAGGTTTTGATTTTTCAATAAAAGAAGAAAAGACAAATTATATTTATTTAAAAAAAGATAATATTAATGCAATATTTGATAAAAGAAGCGAAATAAATAATGTTACTTTTTTTAGTGAAAGAACTAATAAAGAAGGAATAGTTTATTAATTTATATATTAAAAGCACTGATATTTTTGATTATATCAGTGCTTTTTTTCTTATTTTAAAATAAATAATATTAACTTTCTAATACACTATTTTCTTCTTTGGCCATAGGATTAATTCCAGAGAATTGAGAATTATAAAGTTCAGCATAGAAACCATTTTTAGCAAGTAATTCTTGATGGCTTCCAGTTTCAACAATATGTCCTTTTTTCATGACAATAATAGTTTTAGCATTTTTAATTGTTGATAAACGGTGAGCGATAACAAAAGAGGTTCTTCCTTTCATAATGTTATCTAATGCATCTTGAATTAATTGTTCAGTACGAGTATCAACTGAAGAAGTAGCTTCATCTAAAATTAAGATTTTTGGTTTAGATAGAATTGCCCTAGCAATTGTTAAAAGTTGTCTTTGACCTTGAGAAATATTATTTCCGTCTTCATTTAACATATAATTATATCCACCGGGTAAAGTTTCGATAAAGTGATGAATATGAGCATCTTTGCAAGCTTCAATAATTTCTTCATTTGTAGCTTCTTGGTTACCATAAAGTAAATTTTCTTTAATAGTTCCTTTAAATAACCAAGTATCTTGTAAAACCATACCAATTGATCCTCTTAAACAGTTTTTAGTATAGTCTTTAGTTGAAATATTATCGAGTTTTATAGTTCCAGAATTGATTTCATAGAATCTCATAATTAAATTAACTAAAGTAGTTTTTCCAGCACCAGTAGGACCAACAATAGCAATCATATCGCCAGCATTAACATGTAAATTCATATCTTCGATTAATGGTTTATCTACAGAATAAGAGAAATCTACATGTTCAAAATCAAACATACCTTTGATATTTTCCTCACTAGTTATAGCATTTTCACTATCTTTAACTTCTTCATTTTCTTCTAAAAGGGAATAAATTCTTTCTCCACTAGCTACAACCGATTGGATAATATTAGCAATTTGTCCAATTTGTTGGAGTGGTCTAGTGAAAAGATTTAAATAAAGGAAGAAAGAAATCATTGTTCCAGCTGTAGAAACAATTCCAGCAACAACAGCAATTCCTACATAACAAAGATTATTAACAAAGAAAGTAGTTGGGAAAATCAAACCAGATAAAAATTGAGAATAACGATCGCTTTTTTCCATTGAAATATTAGTTTTTTCAAATGATTCTTCAACATCTTTTTCTTTATTAAATAATTTTATAATTTTATATCCAGCGTAAGTTTCTTCGATTTTTCCGTTTAATTCACCTAAATCTTTTCTATATTTTGTGAATAATTTTCCTGAGAAAACAGAAATAAATATAATAAAAACAAAAGATAAAGGTAAGGAAACGAAAGCAACTAAAGCAATTCTCCAATCAATTATTAACATTGCAATTAAGGAACCGAAGAAAAGTGTAATTCCAGAGAAAATTTGTGTAATAATTGATTGTAAGTTTCTTGAAATATTATCAACATCGTTAGTTCCTACTGATAAAGTATCTCCATAAGGCACTCTGTCGAAGTATGAAAGTGGCAATTTATCTAATTTATTTTGAATTTTAACTCTCATATCATATGAATAACGTGCGCTTACAGAAACGGCAGTAAATTCACTTAACCATGATAATAAAGCGGCAATTGCATATAATCCTAATAAAAGTCCAAAATTAGATAAGAATATATCCCATTTGATTGTAACTGTTAATTCAAGCTCATTTATAGTAAACATGTTTGAAGCATTATCTAATATTGTCCTTAAAAGGCTAGGAGTGATAACGGTTAAAATAGCACTTCCAATTGCCAGAATCACAATAAAAAGTATTAAATGCCATTGATTTGCAAAATCTTTTAGCATTTTTCTAAAGGTCTTTTTAAATTCTTTTGGTTTTTCGTTTTGACCCATTCTTCCTCTTGGTGGCATTAGTTATTACCTCCTTCCATTGCGGCTTGTTTATTTAATTTAATAGTTTTTTCAACTTCTTCAGGATCAAGTTGAGATCTAACTATATCTTGATAAACTGGGCAAGTTTTTAATAATTCGGCATGGGTACCTTGTCCAACACATTTACCTTCGTTTAAAACGATAATATTGTCTGCATCTAAAATTGATGAAACTCTTTGAGCGACAACAATAACAGAAGCATCTTTTGTATAATTTTTTAAAGCAGCTCTAAGTTGAGCATCAGTTTTAAAGTCTAAAGCCGAGAAAGAATCATCAAAAACATAAATTTCAGGTTTTCTAACTAAACATCTAGCAATAGATAATCTTTGTTTTTGTCCTCCAGAGAAGTTTTTACCGCCTTGAGAGACAAATGTTTCTAATTGATCAGGAAGTTTTGAAACAAAGTTTGATGCTTGAGCAACGCTTAATGCTTCTTTAACTTCTTCATCTGTTGCATCATTTTTACCATAACAAATGTTTTCTTTAATTGTTCCAGTAAAAAGTACTGCACTTTGAGGGACAAAACCAACGTGATCTCTTAATATTTTTTGCGGAATCTTTTTAATATCTACTCCATCAAATAAAACTTGACCTGAAGTAGCATCATAGAAACGAGGAATTAAATTAATTAAAGTTGATTTTCCACTTCCTGTCGAGCCAATAATTGCAGTAGTTGAACCTGGTTTTGTTTTAAATGAAATGTTCATGACTGTAGGTGTATTTGCATCAGGATATTGGAAAGTTACATCTTTAAATTCGATGACTCCATGTTGTTCCAATTTATTGAAATCTTTACCGATGATATTTATATATTCATCTGAAGTTTCATCTTTTAATGATTTGATAATATTTTCTCTATCTTTTCTAATATTAGTATATTCAATAAAGTCTTTATATTGAGGATCATTTTCTTTTTCTTCTTCATTCATTTTTTCATATTTGTCTTTTAATAAAGAGTAAGAAAATACATTCCCATTATGCTTTTCTTTATATATTTCTTTAAATCTAAATTCTAAACGTTGAAGATGAAGTTCATATTGCTCAACCGCATATTCTCTAGCTTCCCTATCATTAATTGAAGTTTTTGTATTAATTATTTCGTAAACTCTTTTATATGAAGCAGCAGCTTGAGGAATCATAGCAATGATCATTGCAAGCATTAAGAATGAGTTCATAATTTGCATTGAATATTGAGCAACAACAGCAATAATTGAAACTTGAGTGCTAATCGTTAAAGTGAAGTCGTTGAGATTACTTCCTTGAATTTCTGTTAATAAGTAGAAACCAAATGCATAAATACAAATAAATGCAAAGTTGAAAATAATTTGAATAAATGGGTTAGCAACTGACATGATTCTACCAGATTTAACAATAATATTTTTTAAATTTGTGTTAACTTTATCAAATTTTTCTGTTTCAGTTTCTTGTTGATTATAAGCTCTAATAACTCTAATTCCAGTTAAATTTTCTCTTAAAACAACAGTAACATCATCAATGCGTGATTGCATTTGTTTGAATAAAGGCATTGCAAAAACGAAAATAATAATCATTATTGCAAGAATAATTGGGATTGTAATTGCAAGAACAATTGATAATTTTGGTCCTGGGTCTTGTAATGATAATGTCTTAATTAATGCGATTATCATATAGGTAGGAGACATAACAATCATTCTAATGAACATAATTACATAGTTTTTAATTTGTTCAATATCATTAGTTGTTCTTGTTATTAAAGTTGCTGTGCCAAATTTATTGTAGTCAGCCAAAGAAAGAGTGTTAACTTTTGAATAAATTTCTCTTCTTAATTCTTTTCCAACGTAAGCTCCGACTGTTGAAGCTCCATAAAATTGGCAAAATGCACAGAATAAAATAATTACACAGCATAAAATCATCCATCCACCTTGGCCTAAAATTAATGAAATTAATTCATCTTGCGAAAGATAATGAGTAATTTCAACAATTTGGTTGCTTAAGGGATTAGATAAAGTAACTGGAATTGGTAAAATTTGACCAACTAATTCTGGTAGGTTTGGTTTATATGTAATGATAGTTTGAATGTTGCCCATGAATTCAGGTAAATTTAATTGAAACCAACATTGACATATAATAGCAACTACAGCGAGAAGTAAGAAATACCATCTTTTTCCAACAATTTTAAAAAGTTTGACCATTATTTGATACTCCTTTTAAATAAATTTAATACTACTTCAGCTGAAGGAATTGTATTTTTATTATTTGAATAAATTGCTGACATTGTTATTGATTTTAATAAGAAAAAGTAACAAATTAAGTATTCTTTTGGACTACCTTTTTCATATTTTTCTTCGTTTTGTGCAATTTTAAAATTATTTTCTAACTCTTTAAAATAAGAAGTGGATCCAAAATCTTCATAAAGAGTAGGCGAGATTTTAAAATTCAAATATAAAGCTATGTAGTAAGAATATTCACCGCCTAAACTAACTGCAGAAATAATAAATTCAGTAAAGTTTTGAAAAAAATCCGCACCTTTTAATGTTTTGATATGATCAAGGTCAAAAATTTGATTAAACTTTTGACGGCTTTCATTAATCAATTCAGAAAGAATGTCAGTCTTTTTACTGAAATAGTGATAAATAAGACCATGAGATACTTTTGCTTCTTTTGAAATTCGATCCATCGTTACATTTTCATAGCCTTGAAGACAAAAAAGTTTTAAGGCAGCGAGAAGTATTTCTTTTTTTCTTTTATCTTTAACATATTGATTTGCTTCAGGTGTTCTTGGCATAGTTTTCCTCCAGATAAATTAAAATAATAATAGGCATTGACCATTTAGTCAATTTATTTTTTATTCTAAAATTAGTAGTCAATTTTTCAAAGAAAAAAGTATTTATTTTTAAATGATTTTAATAAAAAATTATAAGTAGGATATTTTCACGTGGAAACTAATTAATTAAAGAAAACATTTGTTTTTCATTTATCTTTATTTTTTAATAAAAAAATGTAATATATTAGCGTTATGAAACTTATTGTCGGATTAGGAAATTTTGGAAAAGATTATGAACATACTCGTCACAACATGGGTTTTGATGTTGTAGATAAATTTGCTGAAACTCTAGGAGAAGATATTACAAAATCAGGGTTTCATTCTTTATATTTAAGAACTAAATATATGGGAGAAGATATTATTTTATTAAAACCACAAACCTATATGAATAATAGCGGCATTGCTATTAAAGAAATTATGGACTATTTTGATATTGATGTAGATGATTTAATAGTTATTTATGATGACATGGATATTAAAGTCGGACATTTAAAGCTTAAATTTGAAGGAAGTAGTGGCGGACATAATGGAATAAAATCAATTATAAGTAATATTGGAACTCAAGAATTTAAAAGAATTCGCGTTGGAATAGGGACTCCAACTTATAATAATATTGATTTTGTATTATCTAAACCTTCAAAAGAAGAAAAAGAACTAATCGAAGAAGCTCAAAATAATGCTGTAGACGCTTTAAAAATAGCTATTAAAGAAAGTTTTAATAAAGCGATGAGTTTATATAATAAATAAAGGAGATATTATAAAAATTGATTAATTATTTAAAAGATTTACTTAATTATTTTACCCCCTCCAAAAATGAAAAGGAGGCTTTTTTTGGTGTTGATGAAATAATTGGTGGAACTTTTTTAACTTATAAGAAATATTTAGAAAACTATAATAAAAATATAGTTTTAATTTGTTCATCTACCTATAAAGCTAATAAATTATATTCTTCAATTGCTAATTTAATTAATAAAGACGATATTATTTTATTTTTAGAAAATGAAATGATTAGGGTTGAATATATTTCTGAAAGTAAGGATATTTTAGCCAATAAAATATATGCTTTATATAAAATGGTTAATTCAAACCATAAAATATTTATTTTTACACCTTCTTCGTTTTTTAGATTTTATCCTAAAAAAGAAGAGTTTTTGGACTCAATTGTCTCTTTAAAAGTTAATGAAAGTTATAATTTTAATAAATTAATTAAGAAATTAAGCGAACTTGGTTATTATAAAGTTCCAAAAATAGATCAATCTCTTCAATTCGCCTCAAGAGGGGATGTTATTGATATTTTTACAATGAATTACGATAATCCAATAAGAATTGAATTTTTTGATGATACTATTGAATCGATTCGTTTTTTTGATATTGCAACTCAATCTTCAATTTCAATAATTGATAAAATCGATATTTTACCTGCTACAACATTAATTTTTAATGAAGAAGAAAGACTAAATATCGAAAAAAAGATGAGTTTTAGAAAAGAGGAAGATTTAAAAAGAATTAGAAGTGATTTAAAAGATATTTTTGATGCTCAAATTAATGAAGATATTGAAAATTTAATAAATAATAATTATCAATCAACTTTATATAAATATTATGGATTTTTAAAAAATAGTTATGATTCTATTCTTTCATATTTAGATCAATATATCGAAATAATTTTAGAAGAAAACGATGTTTTAGAATCAAAAAAACAACTTTATTTAGAATCTCATGAGTTATTAATGGATTTATTTGATAGTGGAAAAAGTTTAAGTCATCTTGAATATTTTAATAATAATTTAGGATTAAGTGATGATGGAGCGATAGAAATTTCTTATGTTTCATCTTTTGATTTAACTCATAAAAATATGATTGATATTCCTTTATCTGCTCCTATTTTCGAAGCGAAAAAAGGAATCGAGTATCAAAAAATAATTGATTTATATTTAAATGAATTTAATAAAGTATTATTCGTTGTTAAAAATAAAGAAGAATTCTCATCTTTGACTGATTATTTAAAGTTTTTACATAGAGATTTTAATATTTTAGATAAAATTGAGGACAAATTTAGTGAATCAATCAATATAATTATTTCAGATTTTAATATAGCTATCGAAGATAAAAATGACAGTTTTGCTTTAGTAACTTCAAAATTATTATTTAATACTAGACATACAAGTTTAACCTATTCTTCTAAATTTAAAGAAGGAGTAATTTTAGGAAGTTACCAAGAGTTAGAAAAAGGAGATTATGTAGTTCATGAAACGTATGGAATAGGCCAATATATCGGCCTAAGTCAAATGGAACTTCAAGGAAAAAAAGAAGATTATCTTGAAATAAAATTTGCCGGAAATGATGAATTATTTGTTCCTTTATATTCATTCAATTTAATTAGAAAATATGCTGGTCAAGAAGGGAGAATCCCTAAATTATCGTCTTTACATAGTGACACGTGGAAAAAAACGAAGAAAAGAATTAAAGATAAAGTTAATGACTTAGCTGATAAACTCTTGGTTTTATATAAAAACAGAGCCTTAATTAAAGGAATTAGATTTGAAGATGATGATGAACTTCAAGCCGAGTTTGAGGCTGAATTTAAACACGAGTTAACTGATGATCAAAAGAAATCTTTAAAGGAAATAAAAGAAGACATGGAAAAAGAACAACCAATGGATCGCCTTTTATGTGGTGATGTTGGTTTTGGCAAAACTGAAATTGCTTTCTGCGCTGCTTTTAAAGCTATTTTAAGTAATAAACAAGTCTTACTTTTAGCTCCAACAACACTTTTGGCAAAGCAACATTATGAAGTTGCACTCGATAGATTTAGAAAATTTGATGCAAACATTAAACTTTTAACAAGAAATCAAACCCCAAAAGAGGCAAAAATGATTTTGAATGATTTAGAAAATGGAAAAATAAATTTTTTAATTGGAACTCATAAAACTTTATCAAGCAAAGTAAAGTTTAAAGATTTGGGTCTTTTAATTATTGATGAAGAGCAAAGATTTGGTGTTGAACAAAAAGAAAAAATTAAATTAAATACTGAAAATATTGATGTTTTAACATTATCTGCTACTCCAATTCCTAGAACTTTACAATCTTCATTAGTAGGATTAAAAAGTGTTTCTACTATTCAAACGCCACCAAAAGAAAGACTTCCTATTCAACTTTATGTTATTCAAAAAGATGACAAAGTTGTAAAAGAAATTGTTGAAAGAGAACTTGCAAGAGGTGGACAAGTTTATTTTGTTCATAACAATATTTCTGATATTTATGAAATTGCTACTAAAATTCAAAAAATGATTCCAGAAATTAGGGTTGGAGTTGTCCATGGAAAAATGGATAAAAACGATGTTAATACTGTAATGGCTGATTTTTATTTAAACGATATTGATTTATTGTTGGCAACTTCAATTATTGAGAATGGAATTGATGTTAGAAATGCTAACTTAATAATTGTTGATGATGCTGATAGATTCGGTCTTTCCCAGCTTTATCAAATAAAAGGTAGAGTTGGAAGAGGTGACAGAATGGCTTATTGTTATCTTTTAATTGATAAAAATAAAAAGTTAAATGATGAAGCTAGAAAAAGACTTAAAGCATTACAAGATTTTACTGAACTAGGAAGTGGCTTTAAAATTGCTCAAAGAGATCTTCTTATTAGAGGAGCCGGAGAAATTTTAGGTAGAGAACAAGCTGGATTTATTGATGATGTTGGAATTGATTTATATTTAAAATTACTAAATGAAGCTTTAAAAGAGAAAAAAGATGGACAAATTATCAAAGAAAATGAAGTTAAAACTTCTCCAACAGTAATAGAAAATGCTTATATTCCTTCTACTTTTGCTTCCGATAATGAAAAAATCGAACTTTATCAAAAAATAAGTGAAGCGGATACTTTTGATAAACTTAAAAATTTATCTAAACATATTAAAGATGTTTTTGGAGGAGAAATCCCTGTTTCATTTACTAATATTTTAAAACAAAGAGAAATTGATATTTATTTATCTTTTAAAGAATTTAAAGAATTAAAAAATACTCAAAGTTCAATTAATTTAATATTATCAAATGAATTTTCTTCAATAAATGCTATTGGAACAACTATATTTATGAAATTAATTAATTATATAAATAGATTAAAATTAACTTATCATAATAAATGTATTGAAATAATTATTTCAAAAAAGGATGATTATGATAAGTTATTGTTAGAAGTATTAAAAGTTATCCATGGTGAGGCGATAAATAATGAGATTAGATAAATTTTTAAAAGTAAGTAGATTAATAAAAAGAAGAAGTGTTGCTAAAGAATTAGTTTCTAGAGATATATTTTTACTTAATAATCATCCTTGTAAACCTTCTAGTGAAGTAAAAGAAGGAGATATTTTAGATTTAACTTTAGGAAGACATCATTTAATTGTTAAAATATTATTTATAAAAGACCACATTTTAAAAGAAGATGCTTTTAAAATGTATGAAGTAATTAAAGATGAAATTAAAGAAGATAATAAAGACGAATAAAAAATATTTAGTAGGTTGTTCATTTGGACCAGATTCAATGGCCTTAGTTTCTTTATTAATAGAAAATAATATTTCTTTTGATATTGCATTTATTAATTATCATTTAAGAGACGAAAGCAATTATGAAGAAAAAGAATTACTAAAATTTGCTAAATTACATAATTTAAAGGTATATAAAAAAGAAGTTTTTTATAAAAAAGAAGATAAAAATATTGAATCGTGGGCTAGAAATATTAGATATGATTTTTTTAAAGAAACTTTTAATTTATCTAAAAATCGTAATAAAAAAGAACAATATGAAGCTGTTTTAATTGCTCATAATGAAGATGATTTAATTGAAACTTATTTTTTACAAAAAGAAAGAAAATCATATGTAACCTTTTATGGTCTTAAAACATTAATTTATAAAGAGGATATCCCTTATATTCGTCCATTACTTTCATATCGAAAAAAAGACTTAGAAATATACTGTATAAAAAATAATATCCCCTTTAATATCGATAAATCTAATTTTGATAATAAATATAAACGCAATAAAATTAGAAATGAATATCTTAAAAATTTAAACGATAAAGAAATAAAAATTTTATTAGAAGAAATAAAAAAGGAAAATAAAAAGAAAAGAGAAGAAAATAATTCTTTTAAAAAAATGATAAAAAGTAATCGCTTAAAGGTAGAAAAGTGTAAAAAAATGGATATAAATGACTTTATTAATCTATTTTATTATTATCTTTCTTATTTTCCTTTTTTAAAAAATTTTAGTAAAGAAAAGATAAATGATATTTATTTGAAGTTATTTTTAAATAAAAATATTAAAGAAAGAATTATTAATACACCTTATTATATTTTTATTGAATACGGTTATTTAAAAATAGATAAAATCTATGAATCTAAATACTATTTTGAAGTTAATAAAAACGGCAATAAATACTTTCGCTTTTTAGTAGATACAAAATATAATGAAATATTTTCAAATTATGATACTATAATAATTCATCCGGTTTCTCGTGACGATTTTTATTCTTATAAAGGTAAGAAAAAAAGAGTCTCTAAGATATTTATTGATATGAAATTACCTACTTCATATCGTAAGATTTGGCCGGGTGTCTATTCAAAAAAAGGTGAATTAATTTATCTTCCTCGATATATGGAAAAGGTTAGATATACAAAAAAATCATTTTTAGTTTTTGATATAGAAAGTTTAATAAAAATAGAGTAATTCTCTATAAAAAAATGCCATTTTGTATTAAAATTATTTAGGCGTGTAAAAAAAGGAGAAAACATGGAGAAAAGAAGATTTAGTTGGTTTAATATCCTTATATATATAATACTCTTCGCTTTTTTAGGATTAATGATTTATTTCCTAATCGGCGTTAACAATCAACAATATGCAAGTATTTCGACAGATCAAGGTATTCGTTTAGTTTTAAATGATAAAGACGAATATAAAGTTGAATATGGTGCAGCTGTTGAAAGCGGGGAAGAAGTTCAAGTTTATATTCAACTTGATAAACCTTATAACAACCAAGAATTCTTTACTTTTACAATGAGTAAAGATGCATTTAATGTTTATCCATATCAATATGGAACTGATAGTGATGGCAATGTAAATATTGTTACATTTGCTGAAGCAATGTCTTCACAAATCGTTGAATGCGGTGTCCATCCTGGAATTTATGGATCAATTTATACTGAAAATTGGTTTATTTCCTGGTTGCCAACAATTATTTCAACAGTTGTAATGATTGCTATTGCAATATTCTTCTTCCGTTTGCTCATGTCTTCAGCCGGCGGAAACCAAAAGGCTTTAGATTTTAATAAATCAAGAGCAAGAAAGGTTGATGATTCAAAAGTTAGATTTAGTGATGTTGCTGGGTGTGATAGCGAAAAAGCTGAATTAGTTGAAGTTGTTGATTATTTAAAAGAACCTAAGAAATATACAAAATATGGAGCAAAATTACCAAAAGGTATTTTACTTGTTGGCCCTCCAGGAACTGGTAAAACTTTATTAGCAAAAGCTGTTGCTGGTGAAGCGGGCGTTCCATTCTATTCTATTTCAGGTTCTGACTTCGTAGAAATGTTCGTTGGTGTTGGTGCTGGTAGAGTTAGAGATTTATTTAAGACTGCAAAACAAAATGCTCCTTGTGTCATTTTTATTGATGAAATTGATGCAGTTGGTAGACAAAGAGGAGCTGGACTTGGTGGCGGAAACGATGAAAGAGAACAAACTCTTAACCAATTATTAGTCGAACTTGATGGTTTCGAAGAAAATAGTGGAATTATTGTTATCGCTGCTACTAACCGTGATGATGTTCTTGATCCTGCACTTTTAAGAGCAGGAAGATTTGATAGACAAATTACAGTTTCACTTCCTGATAGAGCGGGAAGAGAAGCAATCTTCAAGGTTCACGCTAAAAATAAAAAGTTAGATCCTAAAATTGATTTCTCTTTCTTAGCAAAAAGAACAGTCGGTTTCTCTGGTGCAGATATTGCTTCTATCTTAAATGATGCCGCAATCTTAGCAATTAGAGAAAAGAAAGAATTTATCACACTTTCTGATATTGATGAAGCTATCGATAGAAGAATTGCTGGACCTGCAAGAAGCTCTAAAGGATTAAGTGAAAAAGAAAGACTTAGAGTTGCATATCATGAAAGTGGCCATGCAATCATTGGTTTAACGCTTCCAGATGCTGATAAGGTTAGAAAAATTACTATTATTCCTCGTGGAAGAACTGGCGGTCACGTTTTAATGGGACCAGATGAAGATAGATTCTTATTAACAAAAAAAGAATTAGAAGCAGAAATTTGTGGCTTATTAGGTGGTCGTGTTGCGGAAGAAATTTTCTTTAACGATGTTTCTACAGGAGCAAGTAATGATATTGAAAGAGCTACTCAAATTGCTAGAAGTATGGTTGTTGAATACGGTATGTCTTCTTTAGGACCTATCCAATATGAAAAACCAAGTGGTAACGTCTTCTTAGGAAGAGATTATTACAATACTCAAAAAAATTTCTCTGCTGATGTTGCAAATGAAATTGATAGAGAAGTAAGAAAAATTGTTGATGATTCCCATGCTTTAGCTGTTAAAATTATCACCGAAAGAAAAGATGATATGGAATTAATTGCTAAAACACTCCTTGAAAATGAAACAATTACTGAAGAACAAATTACTTATCTTTTAGAGCATCGTTCACTTCCTAGTGATAAAGATCATTTAGAAGAAAATATAAAAGATAGTGATGATAAAACTCCATTAAAAGAAGAAGATAAACCTCACTTTGATGAAAAGAAGAGTGAAGAATTAGTTAAAGAAGATGAAAAAAATATCGATACTATCGATAAAGAAGAAGAAAAAGAAGGCCTTAATTCAACTGAAGATAAAAAAGATTAATTGAATGGAAAATTTAAGAATTAAAAATCTCGAATTAAAAGGAAAAGTTATTTTAGCCCCAATGGCTGGAATAACTTCTTTTTCTTATAGAAAGTTTTCTAATAAGTTTGGTTGTGCTATTACTTATAGTGAAATGATTTCAGATTGCGGACTTATTTATAATAATAAAAGAACATTTGAAATGATAAAAAGTGATGGAAGTGATAGACCTTTAGCGATTCAACTTTTTGGTGGCAAAAAAGAAACTTTACTTGAAGCTTTAGACATTTTAGAAAAAAGCAATACTAATTATGATGTTTTAGATATAAATTTAGCTTGCCCGGTACCAAAAGTTACGAAATCTAACGGAGGAAGCAGTTGGCTAAAAGATATTGATTCAATGAAAAATATGATGAAAAGTATAGTTGAAAAATCTTCTAAGCCAGTAAGCGCTAAAATTCGTTTAGGTCGGGATGAAAATAATGTTATTGAAATAGCTAAAGCATTAGAAGAAGCAGGAGTTTCTTTTTTAACAATCCATTGTAGAACTAAAAAAGAACTTTACATTGGTGAAGCCCATTATGAAGCTTTACAAGAATTAAAAAATTATATAAAAATACCTTATGCAGTGAGTGGAAATATTTTTACACTTAATGATGCAATTGAAGCATTAAAAATTTCTAAAGCTGATGCTATTGCTGTTGCTAGGGGTGGAATCGGGAACCCGTTATTAATTAAAAATATTAATCATTATTTAAATAATGAGTTAGATAAAATTGAAGAACCAACAATCGAAGGACAAATCGAATATTTAAAAGAATTTACAACTCTTTTAAATGAAGAATTTGGTGAACAAAGAGCAGTTTCTATATTAAGAGGTATAGCACCTAAATTTTTTAATATGTTCTCAAATACAAAGAAATTAAAAAATGAAATATCTACAACAATTACATCAATCGAATCATTATTTAAGATTGTTAATGATTATTTAAAGACCAATGAAGTTTATTAAAATCTTGTTTCTTTTATTGTATTTACAGTAGTAAAAAGAAATAACTATGAAACTATGAATTAACAAATATTTTTTTGTTTTAAAAACTTGTTTATTAATTAATAAACAAGTCTTATAAATTATCAATGATTACCTATTAAAAAAGCGTTTAAAAAGTATTTTACCAATAATATTTTATTTTTGCTTTTTAATTTATTAAAATATTAGAGTTTAAAAAAAGAAAGGATTAGATTATGGAAAACAAGTTAACAGACCAAGAATTAGCAAGAAGAGAAAAGTTAAATAAATTAATCGAACTTGGCGTCAATCCATGGGGTCAAAAATATGATAGAACAGATTCAACTTTAACTTGTAAAGAAAAAGCTGGAGATAAAACAAATGAAGAATTAGAAGCAAATCCTATAGAAGTAAAGGTTGCAGGTAGAATTATGCTCCTTAGAAAAATGGGTAAAGCTTCATTTTTAACAATTCAAGATAAAGAAGGAAGACTTCAAGCTTATATTTCAGTAGAAACCGTAAACGCTGATAATTATGCTATTTTTAAGCTTTGTGATGTTGGTGATATTGTTGGTTTAGGTGGACATTTAATGAAAACAAGAACTGGCGAATTAACATTAAAAGTAACAGATTTTACATTCTTAACAAAATCCTTAAGACCATTACCAGAAAAATTCCATGGTTTAACCGATGTTGAAGAAAGATATAGACATAGATATGTTGACTTAATAATGAATGATGAAGCAAAACAAGTTGCTCTTTTAAGACCAAAAATTATTAGATGTATGCAACATTATTTTGATTCATTAGGTTTTATTGAAGTTGAAACTAGTGTTCTCTCTCCAATTTTAGGAGGAGCAAATGCTAGACCATTTATTACACACCATAATGCATTAAATAAAGATTTCTATTTAAGAATTGCTACTGAATTACCATTAAAAAAATTAATTGTCGGTGGATTAGAAAAAGTTTATGAATTTGGTAGATTGTTTAGAAATGAAGGAATGGATACTAGACACAATCCAGAATTTACTACTGTTGAATTATATCAAGCATATGGTGATTTATCTTCAATGAGACAATTAAGTGAAGATGTTATTAGATACGTTTTAAAAAACGTTATTAAAACTGAAGTTTTAAATTATCAAGGAAAAGAAATTGATTTTAGACCTGAATTTAGATGGGTTGATATGTCTGATCTTGTCAAAGAAAAAACGGGAGTTGATTTTAAAGGAGATATTTCTTTAGAAGAAGCTCAAGGATTATGTAAAAAATATAATATTAAGGTTGAAAAACATTGGACTTCAACAGGATATTATTTAAATGCTTTATTCGAAGAACTTTGTGAAAGCGAACTTATTCAACCTACATTTGTTTGCCATCACCCAATCGAAGTTTCTCCATTAACAAAAAAGAGCCCAGATCCAAGATTTACTGAAAGATTTGAGCTTTATATTAATGGATGGGAATTTGCTAATGCTTATAGTGAATTAAATGATCCAATTGATCAAAAAGAAAGATTTATTGCTCAACTTAAAGCTAAAGAACTTGGTGATGATGAAGCAAATGAAATGGATTATGATTTCTTAGAGGCTATGGATTATGGAATGCCTCCTACAGGTGGTATTGGAATTGGTATTGATAGATTAGTAATGTTATTACTTAATCAACCATCAATAAGAGAAGTAATTCTTTTCCCAACAATGAAAGATCAAAAGTAAATTAAAAATGGTTTCTTGCAAGAAACCATTTTTACTATTTATTTAAGTCTTTATGCAATGTATGAATTACAATTGCCCCATCATTAGTAGCTGTAACAATTTGTCTTAATTCTTTTTCAATAACATCGCCAATTCCATAAACGCCTTTAACTTTTGTTCTAAATTCTTTATCAACCTCGATATATCCTTTGGAATTTAATACATCTAAGTGATTTAAGAATTTTAATTCTGGTTTTGAACCAATATAAACAAATATTCCGTCAGTTTTAATTGTTGAAACTTTATTTCCTTCACTTAAAACTTTAACACCTTCAAGATGATCATCGCCAATTAATTCAGTGATAACTGTATTTGGCAAATATGAAATATTTGAATGTGCTTTTAATTTATCAATATTATTTTTCTCACCTCTTAAATTATGACGTGAAATCATTGTAATTGAATGAACAATAGGTGCTAAAAAAGTAGCTTCAGTGATAGCACTATCTCCTCCTCCATAAACAATAACATCTTTATCTTTATAAAAAGCTCCATCACAAGTAGCACAAAAAGAAACTCCACGACCTCTAAATTGGTCTTCTTTTGGTAAATTAAGTTCATTTTCTTTAGTGCCTGTTCCTACAATTATTGATTCACATTGATATTTATTTTTATTTGTCGTTACAAAAAATAAATGGTCATCAAATTTTTCAACGCTTAAAACTTCTTCACGTCTAAAATTAATTCCCATATCTTTAACTTGTTTTCTAAAATCTAAAGCTAATTCACTCCCGCCGATTTTACTAATTCCAGGATAATTTTCAATTTCAAAAGCGGTAACAACTTTACCCCCAATTGCCCCTTTTTCTAAAAGCAAATAAGATAATCCACTTCTATGTGCATAAATTGCAGCAGTTACACCAGCTGGGCCAGCTCCAATAATAATCGTGTCAAATCTTTCCATAATGTTTCCTCATGTATAAATATTAGTTTATTGCCTAATAAAAATAAATAATTTTGCTCTAATTTATATTAAATATATACCTATATAAAATATTAAGGGTATAAAGGAATTTCCCAGCCCTTGTATATACAAGAATGCTTTCAGAGAGAAAAAATATTCACTTTTTTATAAAAAAATGAATGTCAAAATTATTTTCTTATTATTTTTATAAATTACTTGTATTATTAGGATATGAATGACATAGGAAAAAAGATTAAATCATTTAGGAAACACAAAAATATTTCTCAAGAGGAATTTGCTAAATCTATAGGGATTTCTCGCCAATCACTTTCTGGTTATGAAAATGGAAAGAATGAACCACCTTTTTTTGTTATCTCTAAAATTAGTGAAGTATATACAATAAATATTGATGATTTATATAATGAAAAATTTGAATTTGATCGAAAGACTAAAATATTTCTGAAAATTAAAGATATTTCATTAATTTTTGTAATATTATTTTTCTTTAATTCGCTGTTTATGGTTTCTTTCGCTGTTTTTTTGTCCAATTACATTTAATGAAGTAACTTCATTTACATATTGGTTTATATTAAACGACACATTAACAGTTTTATTTAAATCTTTATTTTACTTAAGTCTTTCTATATTTGTTTTAGCGTTTATTATATTTATAACTTTTTATGTTTTATCAAAAAATAGGAGTAAAGAAAATGGAAGTAGAAAATAATAAAGTTCTTTACAATATATTTATCTTAAAAACGCCTTTATTTTTTATATTTTCAATAGTTTTAGGATGTTTTAATATCGTTTTTGCTATTAATGATATTTCTCCTCTATTTTATTTTTTAGCTTTATTTTTTGATTTATTTTCCTTTGTGACGTTTTTATATTTAGATTATTTATTTTTCAAAGTTAACAAAAAAGTTAAATCAAATTTAATTAAAAAAAGATTTCTTATTGTTACGATAATACTACCTTATATTCTCGATATTTTATATATTCTTTTTTGCATTTTAATTAAATTTACTGATAATGATGTATATTTTCTTTTTATTTTTCTTTTTAATATAGGATTTTTCTTTTATTTTTTATTCATTAATTTTCCTATTTTAATTAATAAATTTCGTAAAGAATTAGGAATTAAGAAAAATGATAGGAAATTAAATTATTATATCTCTGAAATTATAAATCTTAATAATTTTGATAAAAAAATTAAAAAAAATGCACATTATATTAAATGAAAGTTTGTTTATTCTTCTTTTGTTTATTATTGAATTTTTAATTTATGGAATTCTTATGAGAAATACTTCTTATATTATTGCTGGTTTATCACTTTTTTCTATTTATGTGCTTTTTATTACATTATTTTATGGATTTCTTTATCGAAATAAAATTATAAATAAATTTTATTTAATTTTTTCAATTTCTATTCATTTAATGATTATTGTTATTTTATATCTTATAAATTTTTATAGAGATAGTTTTCAGGGAATCGATGGTAAAGATATAGAATTATTTTTATCTTTAATAATTTATATATTAGTGCCCTTTATTTTTGTATTTCCTTATTTAGTTATCTTAGATTTTATGGTTCCATTTGGCTTTGTTAAGCATTTAAGAAAAATGAAAAATAATGAAAAACCTACACAAAATAATGATTCTTCTCAATAAATATTAGTATAATTTATTTACTGAGGTAATTTTATGGATTTAAAGGAAAAGAAATTAAATGGAGAAATAGTTTTTGATGGACATTTATTAGAAGTTCACAAGGATAAAGTTTTATGTCCAAACAATCATGAATCATATCGTGAATATATTAATAAAGGTCCAGCTGCTTGTGTGATTGCTAAAACAAAAGATGATAAATTTATCTTAGAAAAACAGTTTCGTTACCCTTATGATGATATAATAATAGAATTTCCAGCTGGGAAAACAGATAAAAACGAAGATACAAAGCGTACAGCTTTAAGAGAACTAAAAGAAGAGACAGGATATGAAGCCAAAAAGTGTATTTATTTAGGAGAAACTTATCCAAGTGTTGCTTATACTAATGAAAAAATTTATTTATACTATTGTGAAGATTTAACTTTAAAAGAAACACATTTAGATGAAAATGAGTTTGTTGATGTTATTTATAAAAGTGAAGATAAAATAAAAGAAATGTTAATAAAAGGAGAAATTTGTGATGCCAAAACAGCTCACGCATTTTTGCTTTATCTTCTAAATAAAGAAAAAGGAAATTTATAAAATGGGACTTTTCTTTTTTAAGCCTTATAAAGAAAAAATTGCGAATAAACTTTACGATTGTTTCTTTGAAAAAGAAAATTTAATTTATAATTTCAAAATTTCAAAAGAAGATATTAATGAATATACAATCATTGTAACTTCTTCAGGAATTTTTATATTTTTTATTGGTAATAATGAAGGTGAAATTGCATCTTTTTTTCATGAAAATGATGATGAATTAAAAATTATAGATAATTATAAAGGGTTAGTTAATTTAAAAAATCCTTATAAAAATTTAAAAGAAGTAGAAGATTATTTTAAAGCAAATCTTAAAGGAAATTTTAAGATTGTTTGTTATTTAATCCCTTTATTTAATAATCTTAAAAAGGTAAAAGAAGATGATAAGATTTTTACTTTAAAAACGTTCAAAAAGATTTTAAAAAACATTACACAAATATATAATAATAAAGAAGTTGATGAATTAACTTCCTTGATTAAAGAAATTAATAAATATGAATATATTAAAGACAATTAAAATTATTTTCCCAGGTATTAGATATGGTTTAAATAAACCACTTTTAAAAGAACTCGATGAAGCTATAAAGGGTGAAACTTTATATTTAGATTATTCCAACTTTTATAATGAAAAAGATGATAGTTTCAATAAAGACAAAGCTTATGAATTTGTATTATCAAAAATAAATTTTGATTCTTTAAATGAATATAGTGAAATAATTTTAATTTCTAAGAGTATCGGAACGATTTTTGCAGGAAAAATACGTGAATTAATTAAAGAAAAACATCCTGTTTTAATTAGAAAAATAAAATATATTTGTTTAACTCCTTTAGATCAATCTATTCCTTATTTAGAACAAACTGACTATATTGCTTATGGTAGTAATGATAAATATTTAAGTGAAGAAGAAAGAAATAAATTGAAATATCGCTTTATTAACTTAAATGTTATTAACGGGGGAAATCATCGATTAGAAGTTGAGGGTAATACAAAAGAAGAAAATGAAAAAATAGTTAAAAATATTGTTTTGGAAGTTTTAACTTATTTAGATTCTTCAAATTATATGGAATAAAAATATGAAAGTGTTAGAAATATCAAATTTAAATAAACAATATAAAAATTTTGCTTTAGATAATGTTTCTTTTTCTCTTGAAGAAGGAAAAATATGTGGGTTTATTGGCGAAAATGGTGCTGGTAAGTCTACTACAATGAAAATTTTAGCAGGGATAACTTATTATAAAGAAGGAGTTGTTCATATTTTTAATAAAGAAATAAATAAACTAACTAATAAAGAAAGAGAAGAGATCTCTTTTATTCTTGATGAATTAAACTTTCCTGAAAATATTAAACTTTTTCAACTTGAAAAAGTTTTAAAAAATATCTTTAAAGGATGGGAAAGTGATACATTTTATAAATATTTAACTACTTTTGGTTTAGATAAAACAAAAAAATGTCGTGAACTTTCTAAAGGAATGAAAGTTAAACTTAATTTATCAATCGCTTTTTCTCATAAGGCTAAATTATTTATTTTAGATGAACCAACTAATGGACTTGATCCTATTGCTAGAGATGAAATATTAGATATACTTAATGAAATTAAAAATAATGGCGGAAGTGTTTTAATTTCTTCTCATATTGTAGAAGATTTAGAAAGAATTTGTGATCAAATAGTTTTTATTCATGAAGGTAAAATTATATTAGATTCTTCTAAAAATGAACTTTTAAATATGTATGATTATTTTAAAGTTGATAATGTGACATGGGAAAATTTAAATAAAGAATTTGTTATTAAATATAAAAGATTTAATGAAGACTATATTGAATTTATCACCCTTAAAGATAAATATGATTTAGAAAATAAAAGAAGAGCTAATCTTTCTGAGATTATGATTCTTATTATAAGAGGTAAAACATTATGAAAGGATTGTTATTAAAAGAATTTTATAACTTAAGAATGGTATTTGTTGTCTATCTTTTAGTAGTTGTTTTTATTTCTTTTATTGCTTTTACTGATGGAAGTGTAATAAGTGAACCAGGAAGTGATGGATCTTTACCAACAAATGAAGAAATGATTCGAAATGGAATTTATTTATTGATGCCTTTAATGTTTATTGGTGGATTTTATCCAGGTAATATGCTTGTTTCTTCATATAGCTTTGATGAAAAATCACATTGGACACCTTTTATTCTTTCGGTTGGTGTTAAAAAAAGTAAAGTTCTATTATCAAAAGTATTAATTCACTTTTTTGCAACACTTATCTTATTAATTCCATTTTTAATCTCACTTTTTATAATGGATGCTCCTTTTGATAGTAATATTTATATTGGATTAATTTTAACTTTCTTAGCTTCTTGCTTATTTTCGGGTTCAATTTCTTTATTTATGTGTTCGGCTATTGGGAGTAGTAAAGCACTTGTTTTAAGTTCTATTTTTTCATTTTTAACAACTCTTATTCCAATGGGACTTATTTTAATTCCTACTACAATGGAAGGGATGTTATCTTCTTTATGGATATTTGGAATAATTAACTTTTTTGTTTTTGGAATAGGAGTTTATATTTTATTTTTCTTTTTAGCATTATTAATGTTTAAAAAAAGAGATTTTTAATAAATATTTATTAAATTTATATTTAAAAAAATAGATGGATTTACCATCTATTTTTTACTTTTTCTAAAAAACCAACCGCATCTTTAAAAACAATTTCTTTATTATCTTTAGTTTTTATTTTTCCGTTAAATTTACCAAATATTTGATGTTGGAAAGAAGCGATAAATAAAGCGTTAGTATCTTCATGACGATCAACTATTGGGGTAAATAATAATTCAATATCTTTAGAAGATGATTCGACTTTGATTGGTCCTAAATAATCTTCTTTTCCGTTTTTCTTAGTAAAATAAAATTTAACATCATTAAGTTTATAGACATCTTTATTAACAAAAAGCATATTTTCACTAGCTTTAGATGTATCGCCAAATCCATAACCAAGATTAAAGCCTTTATAAGTATCATTATCTTTTATTGATAAAGAAGCCCAATACCAAGTATTTTTATAAGTCCAAACACCTCTTCCCCAATCTAAAACACCCATACCATCTTTAATTGAGGTCAATTTATCACCAAGTTTAAAGTAACCATTAGCTATTAAATTATTTATTTTTTGATTATAGTAAAAATGTTTTTTCTTTTTAAAAGGAGTAGCAATAACCATCGAATTAGAAGTTGTTGGTGAAAGAATAATATCAACATCTAAATCTTTATCGTTAGAAAAATTTTTAACGCTTGCTTTTATTTCTCTATTATTTCCATTATTTAAAAAGGTAAGAGAAAAATCTTTTAAAGAATAAACACAATCACCTATTTCACTAGAAGAAGGTAAATTTAATTTTCCAAAAGTAAAAAATTTTATTTTTGATTTAGTTTTAAATCTTTTTTTTGCAAGATCAATTATAGAAATCGAAACAAGAGAAAATATCGAACAATCGGAAATTGTAAAACATATTGCATAATCTTTAATAAATATAGCGTAATAATCCCGTTCTTTTATTCGTGATTTTAAACCAATAATATCTTTTCTTTTATATTTTTTTATTAATGAAGTAGCATAACCAGCTTCATATAAATTACCTTCGTAATCAAGTAAACGACCTTCTTTTAACTTATTTTGTTCCATAACTCTATTTATTTTTTATCTCCTTTTTATAATAACTATATAAATTTAAATACATATAAGAATACATCATTTTTGTATATATAATAGGTGTTCCATATAATGGTATTGCTTCTTTTTTAGCATGTTTTGCTAAAAAAGAAATATCATCTTTCTTAATTTCTTTTATATTAACATTATAGTGATATTTAATAGATAATTCGTCTAAATATGTAATTAAGGAAGTATTATTTAATATATTTTTAGAAATATAATTCATCTTTTTTCTGGCTTTTTTATTATATAGATAAGTTTTTATAACTAAAGGTAAAATAATAGCGTTAGTTTTAGCATGCGCTAGATTATATTTATAAGATAAAGCATGCGATAAAGCATGAACATTACCTACTCCTTTAATTGAAAAAGCTAATCCGGCTAAAGAAGAAGCTTTAAATAAGTTCTTTTTTGAAGTCAAATCATTATTATTAATAGCATTATCTAAATTTTCATAGATAAGTTTTATAGCCTTTAAAGCATAATTATCATATTTTTTATATTTAAATACATTTAAATAACTTTCTAAAGCATGAGTTAAAGCATCCATAACACTATTAACTAATATTTCTTTTGACAAAGTTGAAATTAATTTATCACTATAGAAAATATATTCAGGAATAATTTTAGTAGAAATAATTGAAGATTTTTTATCTTTAAAAGTAATAACTGAAGCATAAGACATCTCACTTCCACTAGCGGGAGTAGAAGGAATAACTATAAAAGGTGGGAGATGATGCTTAACCTTAAATAAACCAGTAAATTTTTCTAAATCTTTAGAGTTATTTTTAATAACTACTTCTAAAGCTTTAGCTAAATCAATTACTGAACCCCCGCCAATAGCTAAAATAGAATCGCAATTATTTTTTAAATAAGCTTTTTTAGCTTCTAAAACTATTTCTTCACTTGGATTAGGAATTGATTTATCAAAAACAAAATAAGTAATATCTGACGATTTAAAAATATTGTCAATAAAAGTTAAATTTAAATGGTTATATTTAACAATAAATACTTTTTTTGCACCCATTTCTTTAAATTTTAATGGAATTTCTTCAATATTTTTTATTTCTTTAGGAATTTTATATTTAATAAAACGTAAGAAAAAACTTTCGAAGAAATTAACAATGCGCACAAAAAATTTTAAAAATAAGTTTTCTTTATCAATAAAGAAATTATGATCTAGTTTAGAAAAAATTATTAAAGATGCAATTTTATCTTCTTTTAAATATTTTATTTTTATTTTTTTACCATTTTTAAGATAAATTATAAAAATAGAAGTAGTTAATAAAGAGCTAGGAATATTGTAAAGAGTAAAAATGTCTTTATAATTTATCTCAATTCTTTTATTAAATTTATAAACAATTATCTCTTTATCTTCAATTTTTATTAATGTTTTTGGCGTTAATAAAAATTGAACTATTTTATAAAAGAAAAATAATAAGAATAAACCTAAAATTATTTCAATTATTAAATTTAATAAAGAATATTCAATAGTTAAAGCATATAAATTTAATAAGAAAAAAACTAAAATAAGTAAAAAGAATAAAAGAGGAATAAATATTGCTATTTTGGCTTTTTTAAATTCGTTTTGCATAAATAAAGTATATCAAAATAATGTAATTTATTTTATATGTTTATAAATAGTTTTAGTATAATTATTAAGACTTATTTATTTTATTTAATAAGTTAAAAAGAAATTACTATTTATATGAAAAAAATTTTTAAAGGTTTTATATTATTTATTTTATTATTTTTAACTTCTTGTAATTCTATACCGACTTTTGAGATAGATCCATCTTTAGATTATTCTTCTTTTAATGAATATTATTTAGATAATATTAATAATTTTTATCTTCAAAAAGAAGAAACTTATGGAATTTATTTATATCGAGTTGATTGCGAAAGTTGTAATGAGAATAAAAATGCTATTTTAAATCATTTAAATGAATATAAAAAAGGAAATAAGCATTTTAAAGTTTATATTTATAATACTATTAGATTAAAAGAAGAAAATGCAGTTTATACTTCTAATCCTTCTTTAAGTATTGAAGAAAGTAAAAATATAATGGTAAATAATAAAGTTTCTAGCTTAAAAGATACAATTATTAATTTAGTTCCTTCTTTATATATCGTAAATAACGGTGTTATTTACGATTATATTGCTGGAGGAGTTGAAGTTGCTAAATATTTAATATCGACTAGTTTAGATAGTAGAAGTTATAGTGATATTAATGGGGCGATTTTAAATAATTTAGAAGATTTTTATACTTTGGATTATAAAAAATATTATATTTATTTATATTTTGTTACATGTCCACACTGCTTTAAAGTTAAACCTAGTTTATTAAAATATTTAACTTCCTTAAAAAATAAAGAAGAACCTATTTTTGTATTTAATATTTATTCATCTATAAGTGAAGAAGGAATAGAAATTAGAAATAAGTTTAAAATTCCTTATGACGTTAATAATGTTGATGATTTTAAAAATAAATATGTAAAAGAAAATATCGAGAATAAAGTTAATAAATTAGAGGACACTTATTTTAAATATGTTCCAGTATTATTTGAAATAAGTGATAATCACTATTCAGCTTGCTATATTGGTGAAGATGAAATTATAGAAAAAATATCTTTTTAAGATTAAAATTATTACTTGGAAAAAGATAAATATTTTGAATATTTAATAATAGATCTAAAAAAGTATGAGGAAGAATGCTTATGGAAAGTTTTAAAAGAAATATTTCTTTATTAATGGATTTTTATGAACTGACGATGTCAAATGGTTATTTTGTTGAAAATAAGAAAGATAAAATCGCTGTTTTTGATTTATTTTATCGAAATAATCCAGATGATGCAGCTTATTCAATATTTTGTGGTTTAGAAGATGCAATTAATTATGTTAAAAATTTTCATTTTGATGAAAATGATATTAAATATTTAAGATCATTGAATATATTTAATGATAAATTTTTGAATTTCTTAGAAAATTTTAAATTTAAAGGTGATATATATTCTTTTGAGGAGGGTAGTATCATTTATCCTAACGAACCATTAATAACCATTGTTGGGCCATTAATTGATTGTCAATTATTAGAAACTGCTCTTCTTGCAATTGTTAATCACGAAACTTTAATTGCCACAAAAGCAAATAGAATTGTTTTAGCTAGTAAGGGAAGGAATGTTTCTGATTTTGGAGCTAGAAGAGCTCATAATATAGATAGTGCCTTATATGGAGCAAAAGCCGCATATATTGGAGGTGTAAACTCTACCGCAACAACATTAGCTGGAGAACTTTTTAAAATACCAGTTAGTGGTACAATGGCTCATTCTTGGATAATGTCTTTTGATAATGAGTATGATGCATTTTTAAGTTATGCAAAGCTTTATCCTAATAATTCGGTATTTTTAATTGATACATATGATGTCATCCATTCGGGATTAGCTAATGCAATTAAAGTTACTAAAGATTTTTTAATTCCGAATGGTTATAAATTAAAAGGTGTTCGTATTGATTCTGGAGATTTAGCATATTTATCAAAAAAATGTCGTAAAATATTAGATCAAAACGGCCTTATAGATACAAAAATTGTTGCTTCGAATTCTTTAGATGAATATAAGATCACTTCATTAATTGAGCAAGGCGCTCAAATTGATTCTTTCGGTGTAGGTGAAAATTTAATTACTTCAAAATCAAATCCAGTATTTGGGGGAGTTTATAAACTTGTTGGAATTTATGAAAATGGCGTATTGATTCCGAAAATAAAGATCAGTGAAACTTTAGAGAAAATAACTAATCCATCTTTTAAAGATGTTTACCGTGTTTTTAACAAAGAAAATCGTGCCATTGCTGATTTATTAACTTTACATAATGAAAAGATTGATCAACCATTATGTGTAATCGATCCTTCAAAACCTTGGAAAAATATTATTTTTGAAGATTTTACAATAAAAAATATGCGCGTGAAAATTTTTGAAAAAGGAGAACTGATTTATAAAATTCCAGATATTGAATCAAGACGTAATTATGTTAGATATCAAATTGAAAATTTAATTTGGGATGAAGAAAAAAGATTTGTAATGCCTCACATACATTATCTTGATTTTAGTAAAGATTTATATGATTTAAAGATTAGATTAATTAAAGATAATAAATATGACAAGTAATAAAATTGTTGTTTTAGGTGGAACTTTTAATCCTTTATCTAAAGCACATGGAGAATTGATTAACTATTTAGTAAATTATTTTGATGCCTTTAAAGGTATTCTTTTGCCAACAAATATAACTTTTTTTCATTCGTGGAAACATTTTAACGATAAAAGCATTCTCCCTACATCTTTAAGATTAGAAATATTAGAAGAATTCGTTAAAAGAAACAAGAACATCGAAATTGATTTAATTGAAGTTGAAGGCAAAAGTCTAAAAACTTATACATCATTAATGTATTTAAAAGAAAAATATAAAGATAAAGAAATTTTATTTGCGTTTGGAAGTGAAAAAGTTGATGAGCTTGAAAGATGGTATAGAATAGAGGATATTCTTTCAAATTTTAAAATTATATTATTAAGGAGAAATCATGATAATTTTAATGATTTATTCAACAGTAATATTTTTTTAAAAAAATATAGAAGTTCATTTATCTTGGTTAACTCTTCTGAAGATCTACAAGATGTTTCTTCTACTAAAATAAGGGAATATTTAAAAAATAAAAATGAAGAAGGTTTAAGAAAATTAACTTATAATTATGTTATAGATATATTAAAGAAAGAAGGGTATTTATGAACTCAAAATATGGATTTTATAAAATAGCTAGCGGTAATTTTATCACTCATGTGGGTGAAGTTAATAAGAATAAAGAAGAAATAATTTCTTTGATTAATGAAGCAAAAGAGAAAAATATAAATGTCTTATCTTTTAGTGAACTTTCTTTAATCGGCTATACAGCTCAGGATCTATTTTTTCATAAAGAATTAATTGATGATGAGTTTAACTCTTTCTTAGAAGTTTTAAAAATAGTCCCTTCTTCAATGATAGTGGTTATCGGAGGAATATTCTCATATCTCGATAAATTATATGATGTAGCTTTTATATTAGGAAAAGAAAAGATTTTAGGAATTGTTCCTAAGTCCTTTTTACCAAATTATAACGAATTTTATGAAAAAAGACGGTTTACATCAGGAAAAAATATTAAAAACACGAATGTCATAATAAACGATGAAGAAGTACCTTTTGGTAGCGACTTAATTTTTTCTTTAGGAGAATTAAAAATTGGAATTGAAATTTGTGAAGATTTATGGGTTATAGACCCTCCATCTAATTCTTTGTGTTTAAATGGTGCGAATTTGATTATAAATTTATCTGCTTCAAATGAATATATAGGAAAAAAAGAATATCGAAGAGATCTTGTGAAGCTTCAATCTGCAAAAAATTATTGCGCTTATTTATACACTTCATCTGGTTTTGGGGAATCAACTCAAGATTTAGTATTCTCAGGTCATCAAATAATCTCAACGTGCGGATATATAGTTAGTGAAAAGTACGATGAAATTGGATTAAACCAAGGTATTATCGATTTAAATAAAATTACAAATGATCGATTAAAATTTAAAAGTGCATTTGAATGCAAAAATGATAAAAACTATAGATATATAAATGTAGTTTCTCCTTGTAATATCGACTTATTACCTAATTTTGTAGATTCCCACCCATTCATTTTAAGTAATGTTGAGGAAAGAAGAAAAAGATCCTTAGAAATTATTTCTTTACAAGCAAAAGGACTTGCCTCAAGACTATACAATTCCCATTTTAAAGATGTTGTAATTGGTATAAGTGGAGGGTTAGATTCAACTTTAGCTTTACTCGTAATTGTTGAGGCATACAAGTTGCTTAATTTAGATTTTTCTAAAATCCATGTTTTAACGCTACCTGGTTTTGCGACTAGCAAAATAACTTTTAAAAATGTGAAAAATTTATTAAAAGCTTTAAATTTATCTTATGAAAAAATTAATATTAAAGAATTGGCAAAAAGACATTTATATGATTTAAAACATCCTCTAGATAAGTATGATGTAGCTTATGAAAATACTCAAGCTAGAATTAGAACTTTATATTTGATGGATTATGCAAATATGGTTAACGGACTTGTTATTGGAACAGGTGATTTAAGTGAACTTGCTTTAGGTTTTTCTACCTATAACGGAGATCATATGTCTATGTATGGAGTAAACGGAAGCGTTCCAAAAACATTAATTAAAACATTATTGACTGATTATAGTTATAAATATAAAAATTTAGAAAAAGTAATTAAAGATATAGTAGATACCCCAATTTCTCCAGAATTAATACCTTCAGCAAACAAAGATATTGCCCAAAAAACAGAACAAATCTTAGGGAAATATGATTTGCATGATTTCTTCTTATATCATTTTATTAGAAATTCATTTACTAAAGAAAAAATATATCAATTAGCAAAAATTGCGTTTAAGGATATCGATGAAAAATATATAAAAGATACTTTAGAAATTTTTATGAAGAGATTTTTTACTCAACAATTTAAAAGAAGTTGTTTACCAGACGGGCCAAAAGTCGGTTCTGTCTCACTTTCTCCAAGAGGTGATTTAAGGTTAGCTAGTGATTTAAATTATTTAAATTCTATTAATAAAGACATTAATGAGTGATTTATTTTTCGATTTGTTCTTTAAAAAAATTTGCTATTTCACTATTAAAATAGATTGAATCGTCTAAATTGGGATATAAAACATTAAATACATGTATAGCTTTTTCGTTATCTAAATTTATAAATTTATGTGGGATTGCGTATAAATTGCAATCATCATTCAATAAAATCGATTGAAATGCGTATGATTTATCACCTTTAGATGTAAGAATTAAAATTGGAGGAAACGGGTTCGAAGTTGGAAAGATATCATTTGGATCTGTTTTTTTATAAATTTTTCTATATTTAAAGAAAGGACCATATAACATTCTTTTGATTCCATATCTACATATTGAAGAGAGGATTTTGTGTTCTGGAAAATCGCCTAAATCTTTTAAATAGCAAGTCGAGTGATTTAAGGCAATGCCTTTTATTTCAATGTTATTTTTATTATAAATATTAAAAATATCACTATATTTATAGTTATTTACTATAATTGCAGTATAAAGAAAAACAAGCTGACCACCAGCACTATCACCAGTTAAAAATAATTTAGACATATCAAGAAAATATTTTTCACTATTTGTAATTAAATGATTAATTAAAAAATGAATTTCTTGTAGTTGGTTTATTAATTTTGCTTTATAAGCCAATGTATATGATAAAGACACGACATTAAAGCCAAGTTTTGCCAAGTGGTAGCAGAAGTTATCATTTAAATCTTTATCTCCATATCTCCAGCCTCCACCATGAATATCTATTATTACAGGTTTGTTGGTTATTTTATTATCATAATAAATATTAAATTTTAACTCTTTAGATTTATATTTAATTTTTTTATTATTAGGAAAAGGAAGAGAATATTCGTTTTTTATAATTCCTTCAGGTTTTATTTCTTTACTTTTTACTTTTTTGTCGCCTTTATCAGCGTTTTTCCAAATGAAGTCAAATAATTTTTTAAAAATAAAATAACGCATACAATTATTTTAATTGCCTTCCAGTTTATTTGCTATAAATTTAATAAATTAAAGGTAGAAAAATTTTAGAACTTTAAAAAATAATAAATTTATTGTTTCGCTTTAAAACATGTTAAAATCTAAAAGGTAATGTTATGAGAAAAAAAGAAAGAGAGAATTACATTTTTAATAAAAAATGTTTACTTATATTGCTCTATTTATATTATTTAAACGGAGTAAGTTATAGGAAAATTATTTTCAGATCTTTTGGATTTCATTTTGATCCAAAATGTAATTTCAAAGTAGTAGTTTATTCATCACATGAGCATATTCACAAATATGTTGTTCATATTTATTCTTCTATTTTTAAAGTTAATTTGGAAGAAATTGATGTTATGGGTAATGTAAATTTCTTTAAAGTAAAATCTTTAAAAAATTATGATCCTTATATTCCTTTATCCAGCTTAAATATTTATTTTGACGAAGACAATTTTTTAGCTGTTGGTTATATCGAAGGAAAAAAAATTAACTATACATTAAAGAAAAAGGACGAATCTTTATTTAAAGATGAACTTTTATATCGTTTAAATTTAGATAGACAAGAAGAGAATGAAGATTCGTTTATTCTTTATCTTTTAAAACTTTTTACCTATCAACTTGATACTGATCTCATTTTAGGGGCAGGAATGAATGTAAATTACGGTGCAAAAGATTGGAAACATTTAATTTCGGCCTTAAATTCTACGTTTTATGAAGGAAATGAAGAAAGAATGGAAGAAATTTCTCATTATGTTGGCAATGAACTTTTTGTTTCTTCTAAAATCTTAAAAACAAATGGATTTAATACATATAAAGAATTAAATAAAGAATTATATCTTTTTAAAGATAATATTGATTTTGATGACCCTAATTCTACTTTATATGAATTAACTAATTTTATTGAACGACATAATAAAACGACGGTCATTACTTATAATTACGATACAAATTTAGAATATATTCTAAAAAGAAGAGGTATTTTATATAACACGGTTTATGATGATAATGCTTTTTTAACCAAAGATGCAAAGGTCGATATTTATCATGTACATGGATTACTCCCTTTTGATAAATATAATGAAGAAAAATTTACTGATTCTTTAATTTTTAATGAATCTGAATATTTTTATCTATATAACAATCCATATTCATGGAATATTGCTAAGCAATTTCATGATTTTATGTTTAAAACATCAATATTTATTGGTATATCATTAACCGATCCAAATATGAAAAGATTATTGGAGCTAGCTTCTAATTTTTTAAAGTTTAATTTCATTTTCATGAAAAAAGAAAATAATTTTGATGAAAAAACGTTTAGAGACGTTACAAATTATTTTTTTTCATATGATTTAATTACTATTTGGATTGATGATTATGATGAGATAGGTAGTTGGTTAAAAAAGATAGATTAATTTAAATGAAACATTAAAGAAATTTAAAATACTTTAAAGTAATTTTTAAATACTATGGAAGAAATAAAAAAAGAAAAGAAAATTATTGAAATATATCCAACAAAACTAAGCAGAAGAGTTTTATGTTTTTTTTCTGATATTTTTTTAAACCTTATTTTATCGGTAATTATTTTTGAACTTGTTGTTTTTCAAATATCTAGACCAATAACTAAATTTGATTCAAAAGTTAATCAAAACGAAACATATCAAAAAAATATATATGATTTATTATATGAACATGAAATTTTATATTTTGATAAAGATGAAGATGGATCTTTATCAAAATATAATCTTTCAAATGCTTTAGAAGATACTTATTATCATTTTGTTAATTTTTTAGTTGATGATGACAATGAAGAATTAGTTAAGTATGAAATATTTTATAAATATTTTGTAGAAATAAAAGAAAATGGAAGCGTTAATGAATTAAATAAATTATATGATAATTATGCTTCAAACTATTTTAATAAAGATCAATTAACAATTTTAGGAACATATTCTTTAAAAGAAGAGTATAAGGATGAATTTAAACATAATTATATAGAAGATGATGAGATGTCTATAAAAGGCTATGAAGATTATAATAATTTTTTGAATAATAGTTTTTTAAATCTTTATAACGAAATTTTTAATGATATAAAAGAAAATGATTTATATTCTTTAAATGGAAATTTATCTTATTCATTTTTAAGAGGTGAAATTAATAAATTGGATAATGAAATAAATAATAATTATATAGTTTGTTCCTATGTTTCTTTTCTATTATCTAATATTATTTTATTTTTTATTTATCCATTATTTAATCCAAAAAGAAACACTATATCTGAAAGAGTTTTAAAACTTGAAAGGATCAATAAACATACAATGGAATATATTAAAAGAAGCATGGTCACAAATATATTTTTATTAAAAATGATAGATTCTTTATGTTTGTTATTTTTAATTCCAGTTTTAAGAGTTGGTTTTTCTTATATTTTTGCTCTTCCAATTTTATATTTACCTTCTTTAATTGGAATCCTTATCGCGTTAATTAATTTAATAATTACAGGTTTTTCAAAACTAAATACATCTTTAAAGGAAATAACTACTGATTCAATCGTTGTTAATGAGGATTCTTTAAATAATTATTATGAAGAGATAAGTACTTATGGAAAATGATGTTTATAATATAAAAAAAGAAGATATTTCTAAAAAAAAGAAAATAGAAGTTAGTTATTATGAGGCTCGTTTTACTCAAAAATGTGGAGCAATTCTTTTAGATTGTGTTTTATTTGTTCTTTTAGCTCTTGCGATATTTATTGGTGTGAAATCAATTGTTGAGATAACACCTTATTTTATTGAAATTAATGAAAAATTTGACGAAGCGAGATTATCTTCGAATTTATTTGTTTATAATAAAAATGTAGAAAGAGTAGAAGATATTGTCACATATTTAAATAGAGATGAAAAAATGTCTTCTAGTGAGCAAGAAATTTATTTAACTGAACATATTTATGCTTTTTTTGATTCACTTCCTCTTTATAAAGAAGAATTAACTAAAGAATATGAAGAATATTTATTATCAAGTGATCTTAAATATGAGGGAAACCCTTATTTTATTAATGATGAAAGTGGTGAAATTGTTAAAAATGAAGCAATAAATATTCCAATTAGTGCTTATGTAGAGAATGTTTATAAAAATTATATAGATACAATTGCTCAAGCTGAGTTTTTAATTAAAACCCCAAATGTTTTGTCTTATCAAAGATATCAATCAAACATGCTTCTTTTTGTTGAAATTCCAAGTGGAGTAATTTTAAGTTCTATTATTATTTGGTATATAATTCCTATTTGTTTTTCAAGAGGCAAAAAATCTTTAGGAAGATTGGCTTTTAGAATAGGTTTACTTGGCAAGGATAATTTATCTTTAAAAGCTGGAAGGTTCACCGTTAGATTTTTAATATTTTTGTTTTTAGAACTTATTTTAAGTGTTTTTACTTTATGTATTCCGATATTAATTTCTATTTCTATGTCTGCTTTTAGTAAAAAGAAACAAAATTTTCATGACTATATGTTAGGAATTAGAGAAGTAGATACTTATGGGACAAAAATTTATAAAGATTATTTTGAAATAAAAAAAGAATTAGGAAATGATAAGCATACCGAATTTAAATTACGTTAATATTTAACTTTTTTAGATATTTTTATAAAATTACGATAATTATCGTATATTTAAAATTTGAATAAGTATTTATAAAGGGACAAAGAATAATAAAAGTTATGTTGTTTTTAGACTTTATAATTTATATAATATTCGCATGAAACCAAAAAACGTATTGATGAGTATTGCTGTTCTTATCCTTGGATTAGGTATCACATCATTTAGACCTATTCAAAGCGGTGCAATTAATAATTATAATGAAACCAAAAAAGTCGAAGCTTTTAGTGTTGATAAATCTTCATTTGGAGAATTAAACCAAGATTTAGAGTTCCAAGTAAGAAACATGGCTAAAACAGATTTGACAACATCTTTACAACTTTTAATTGATTTTTCTGATTCAGCAAATCTTTCCAATAACTATTATGTTGGTATTTGGGGAGAAGGAGATAATTATTTACCTGCTTCTTTATCTTTTAGTGTTAAAACTAGCGACGGAACAGTTGAACAAAGAACTCAAGAAATCAATAAAGTTTATACAAATAATATTTACGATGGAGTAGGTACTTCTTTAGGTTCTGAATCTTTAACTACTTATTGTGATATTCCCTTGGCAGTTGGAGAAGAACTCTTAATCAATGAAGAAATCCGTCTTTTTAATGTTTTTTATTATGATAGCGAAACCAAAACTGTTGATACTAATAATAAATCTTATTGTGTTGGAAGCGTTGATAGAGTTATAGCTAATGCTTATCCTGCAAATTATGATATTTCTAACTTTTTAAAATTGACTTATGTTGGAGGTAGCGATTATCAAGGATATACCGCTTTTGAATTTAGTGTTGAAAATTTTGGAACTGAGTTATATCCAACTTTATCTACAACAACAGCTAGAGCTGTTTCAACATATGAAAAAGAATTAGCAAGTGGCGATTTCTATATTAAGACAGATTTTTCATTCGGCGGAAATACGAAATTCCTTGTTACTTTAAATAATGACGAGATCGTTACTTTTGATTCGATTGCAAAAACACACGAAATAACAAACGGTGGAAATATCATCCTTTTATTTGAAGGGATTAGCGCCAGCGATGTCAAAGATGTCATTATTTATGATTTCTATTACAATATGTCAATTTATAGTACTGTAAATAGAAGATCTATGGCTAGAACCCAATTCACTCAAAGATTCGGTGAATGTTATACTGGAATGGTTGATTTATACGATTCCAACGGAAATGTTGTAGTAAGTAAAATTCAAGATTCATATTTCGTTGATTATAATATTATTATTATTTTATTATTTACGCTTTCTACAGCAATATTCTTAGTAGTTGTGATTCCCTCATATTTCTATTTAAAAAAGAAAAATCGTAATGATGAATTTAAAAGAATGAATACAAAGAGCTATGTTTCCACATCTATAATGGGATATATATGTATCGAATCTGTATTATTATTAATTGCTTATATAATTCTTCGTTGGACTGTTTTTGATAATTCACTTGCAGTATTTAATCCATCTGATGCTTATATAATTGTTTTAGGTGTTGTTTCTATTATCATGATTGGTTATTTTATAAGATATTTTGTTATTTTAATTAAAAATAATATCGAAAAGAGAAAAAGAGATAAACTTAAAATCAATCAAGATGTTATTGATGATGGTACATTAATTATTAGAAAGTAGGGAATGAGGAGCAAGAGTTATGGAAATTAGATTAAAAGGTATTACAAAGATTTTCCCAGGTAATCCAAAAAAACATATTAAAGATACCGTTGCTGTTGATAGTTTTGATTTAACAGTTCCAGATGGAGAACTCGTTGGTTTATTAGGCCCATCAGGTTGTGGCAAATCAACAACTTTATATATGATTTCTGGTCTTCAAACTCCAACTTCTGGCGAAGTTTGGTTTGGCGAAGAAGAGGTTACTAATCTTTCGCCTGAAAAAAGAGGTATCGGTTTAGTTTTCCAAAACTATGCACTTTATCCTCACATGACTATTTATAAAAATGTCGAATTTCCTTTAGTAAACTTAAGAGTTGAAGTTCCATTAGTTACTTTCTTTGATTACCACATCGTTTATACATATGAAATGAGTGAAAAAGATCATTTAGAAGGTATTTTACGCTCCGTAAAAACATTGATGGGTAAAATAGGTATTTCTAAAAAAGATTTTAAAGTTAATGGAAGTGTTTCTAACAATCTTTTGACTTTAATTATTGATTTAAAGAATGCAAATCCTAAAAATAAAGATTTGTTTGTTGAAAATTTCCCAAGAATTATTAATTCTAAAAGTATGGAAATTAGGGAAAAACAAACTAGTGAAGCTTTATACGATGCTAAAATTCGTTATGGTATTGAACTTCCTAACGAAAGAAAGATTGTTGTTGGTTCCTTTGTTTTTGAACTTAATGTTAAAAAAGAAGAAAGCGGAATTTTAGTTGCTGATCTTTTAGATTTTGTTAGAAGCAAAAAAATCAAAGTTACTTATTCACCAACATATGAAAATGCTGGCAAAACTATTCTTTTAGTTTCTTTAATTAATGTTCCTTATAGTCATGCTGAAGAAGTATTAAAAGAAGTAGAGACTAAATTTAACTGTAAAGGTTCTATAAGAATTGATACTGTTAATACAAAAGAAGTTAAAAATAGAATATATAAAGCACTTGGTAAATATTTTAAAAACATTAAAGAGATAAGTGCTTATGATGATAATGGCGAAACAAAAATATATTTTATAGTTAAAAAAGTAAAAGAAACTGAATTAAAAGAAATTCAAGAGTTAATTAAAAAAGAATTTACCGTTTTAAGTGAAGATGTTAAAACAAGTGTTGCTTTAAGTTATAGAAAATTAACTGCAAACGAAAGAAAAGATATAGTTTATGAAACTGCAAAACTTGTTCAAATTGAAGAATATTTAGAAAGAAAACCAGCACAGCTTTCTGGTGGGCAACAACAAAGAGTTGCTATTGCTAGAGCTTTAGTTAAAAAACCAAAAGTTTTACTTTTAGATGAGCCTCTTTCTAATCTTGATGCTCGTTTAAGATTACAAACAAGAGAAGAAATTAGAAGGATTCAAAAAAATACAGGAATTACAACAGTTTTCGTTACTCACGACCAAGAAGAAGCAATGTCAATATGTGATAAGATTGTTGTTATGAAAGCTGGTGTTTCTCAACAAATTGATTCACCTCAAAACGTTTTTAATAATCCTAAAAATTTATTCGTTGCTCAATTCTTAGGTAACCCACCTATTAATGTTTTTAGTGGCAAAATAAAAGATAAAGGCATTTATATTGGAGATGATTTAATTTATAAAACAAGTAGTGATGTAAAAGATCAAGAAGTTTATGTTGCTATTAGACCTGAGGGATTTAAAGTAGCTTCTCAAAAAGGTGAGAATACATTAAATGCTAATGCTGAAATGGTGCAAGTTTTAGGTAGAGATATTTCAATCATTGCTCATAACCCAAATTGTTTACAACCATCTTTTAAAGTTATTATTCAAAATGAAAATACTAATTTTATTGGGGAAATTAATTTAGAGGTTGTCAAAAACAAAATGTTTGTTTTTGACATTAATACTGAGGAACGTATTTATATTGATTAATTTACGTAAAGGTTAAGAATATGACAGAAAATGAAGCAAGAACAACATTACTAAATGAAAATATTCTTGATAACTCAGTTACTTTTGCCCCTCGTTATAATGAAAGTGACGATGTTATCGTTCATTTTGTATCGCATAAAAAGATTAATAACAAATTTAAAGTTGGCGGTGTTTTGGATAACGAACAAAAAAATAACTGGAAAGCTTGGCTTTATTTAGCACCAGTTTTAGTATTGATTGCAATTTTCTTAATTTATCCATTAATTAATACGATTGCAATCTCATTCATGAGCAATTATAACTACGTTACTGGAAGTTATGATGGATTTACTTTAGATAATTTTGGTGCGATTTTAGGGTTAAGCGAAATAAATGGCGTTAGAGATAATCGTTTATTAGATTATGGTTTTGCTAATACATTTATAATTACTTTTGTAACTGTTCCATTATCATTAATTATCGCTTTATTGATAAGCGTTTTACTTAATTCATTGAAGTGGTTACAAAAAGTTTATCAAATTGTTTTCTTCCTTCCATATGTTACTAACACAATTGCTATCGGTATGGTTTTCTCAGTTTTATTCGATAGACAAGGCGTTATTAACTATATTTTTGGAAGTGATATTACTTGGATTTATGGCGCAGATAGATGGGTGGCTATGGTTCCACTTTGCTTATACATTATTTGGGGTAGTTTACCATTTAAGATTTTAATTCTTTTAAGTGGTTTACAAGGTGTTGATAAACAATATTATCAAGCAGCAAAAATTGATTCTACACCAAAATGGAGAGTTTTGTTGAGAATTACAGTTCCTGCATTATCACCTCAAATTCTTTATTTAATGGTTACAAGTTTTATTGGGGCTTTTAAAGAATATTCATCGATTGTTGGTTTATTCAATGGCCCAGGAACTTCGACTGGTAGCTATAATATGTATACTATCGTTTATTATATTTATGATAATTTAAATACAAATACTTCATTAGCGGCTGCTGCAGCTGTTGTATTATTCGTTATTATTCTTCTTTTTACCTTCTTACAACTTTGGATTTCAAAGAAGAGAGTTTATTATTAATGGAGGGTTATCTATGGCAAGTAAAGATTTAAATTTAAAACAATATATAGATTTCTCTCAAGATAATGAATTTGATACTGATATTGCAATAGTTATCAAAGAAGGAAATAGAAGTGTTGATTCAATTAAACACAGAGAAAAAATTACACGTATTATATTTACTATTATTCTTTATATTGTAGTTACATTCTTAGCATTCTTAATGGTTTTTCCATTTTATTGGATGATTATTACTTCTTTAAAGAATAATAGTGAAATTATTAGTGCTCAACAAACTTTCTTCCCAACGATTGTTATGTGGAGCAACTATGTTTATGTTTTTAATCACTTCAAATTTGTTACATATATGACAAATACTATTGTTGTTGCTGTTTTCTCAACAATCGGTACATTAATTACAACTGTGTTTGGAGCTTTTGCCTTTGCTAGATTAAATTTCAAAGGAAGAGAAGCTTTATTTATGGTTTTTTTAATGACAATGATGATTCCTGGCGAGATGATGGTTATTTCTAACTATATTACTGTCGCTGCATTCGGATGGATTGGAGAAAATGCAACTTTAACCGATGCTTATTTAGCAATGATTGTTCCTTTCTGGGTAAGTGTCTTTTATATTTACTTGCTTAGACAAAATTTTAAGCAGGTCCCAAATGAACTATATTTAGCTGCTAAGGTTGATGGAAAGAGTGACTGGTCATTCTTATGGAAGGTAATGGTCCCTCTTGCAGCACCTACGCTAATTTCTATAACCATTTTAAAATTCATGGGTACATGGAACTCTTATGTTTGGCCAAATTTAGTTGCTAACAAAGATGAATTCCGTCTAATTTCTAATGGTTTAAGAGGAAGTAGTTTCGTTGATCCAGAATCTGGCAGAGTTGAATATGGTTACCAAATGGCTGCGACTGTTTTAGTCACTGTTCCATTGTTCTTATTATTTGTTTTCTTTAGAAAATACATAATGAGAGGCGTTGGCCGTGCCGGTATTAAAGGCTAAAATTTCGGAGGAAAGAAAACTTTATATGAAAAAGAAATTATTATTAGGATTAGCATTATCAGTGCTTTCACTTGGCGCTCTTGCTGGTTGTACAAACGATGATCAAGGTGGTGAGAAACCTGGTCCAGGTACAGAAACACCAGTTGTTGAAGATTATTTTATTCAAGATCCTACAACTATTTATTTCTGGTCAACTATCGGTGATAATAACCAAGCTCAAGTTAATCGTTATATTGAATCATTTAAGGAAGTAGAACCAAATGTTACTGTTGTAAATGTTAAACAAAATGGTTCCTATAATGATTTAGAAAATATGGTTATTACTGGTTTTACAGCAAATAACTATCCTGACATTGTTCAAGCATATCCAGATCACGTTGCTGATTATATTGATTATGGTAAAGCAGTTAAATTAGATGAATATATGGACAATCCTGATTATGGTTGGACAGCTGAAGAAAAAGCAGATGTTGTTCAAGCTTATTTAACAGAAGGCCAAGAATATACAATCGAAGGTACATATTCATTGCCATTCTCAAAATCAACAGAAGCTATGTTCTATAACGAAGATATCTTACATGGTCTTGATTTAAGCGATATTGATCCAACAATTAATGGAGGAAACCCATTAAATGCAAGTTATCTTAATAGCTTAACATGGGAAGAATTCTTTGGAAAATTAGCTCCAGCTTTAACTACATATAATGAAACAGTCGAACAAATTATCACTCCATCTGATGGTGTTAGTGCAATTATGGGTTACGACTCAGATGATAACTTATTCATTACATTATGTGAACAATATGGTTATCCATATTCAAGCGTTGTTAATGGAAAAGGTAGCGTTGATTTTAATACTCAAGAAATGCAAGATTTATTAACAGAATGGCATGGTTATGTTGAAAAAGGATACTTCATTACTAAAGGCATTAATGAAGGAAACTATGTTAATGAATTATTTAATGATGGTGCTTGCTTATTCTCAATCGGTTCAACGGGTGGTGTTAAATATCAATTCAGTGAAACAAATCCATCTAATGTCGGTGTTGCTATGATTCCTCAAGCTGAAAATGGAACACCTGCAACAATTAACCAAGGTCCATCTGTTGCAATTTTAGATCATAATGATGAAAACAGAAGATTAGCTTCATGGTTATTCTATAAACATATGACTAATGAAGAAAACAGTTTAGACTGGGCATTAAACAGTGGTTACTGTGCAATTAGACAATCTAATTATTCAGATCCAGCCTATCTTGAAGCTAATGATGTTGATGCAACTCAACCAAAATCTCTCGAAAGATTAATGGCAAAAGCTAATAATTATATTGGAACTATGACATCAACATTATTCGTTTCTCCAGCATTCAAAGGAAGTTCAACAATCCGTACTCAAGTTGGTGGTTTATTAACTCAATGTTTACTCCCAACAACAGATGTTTCAACTATTCCTGCATTATTTGATGAAGCAGAAGCTCAATCAAAATTAGCTCTCTAGTTTTTAAAAAATGAATTTAAAATTTTAAAACAATATAAAAACTAATTAATTTAAGAGGAGGTTATACAATGAAAAAAAGAAATTTAGTTAAAAACATATTTCTTTCTATTCTTTTGTCTACCTCCTCTTTTTTAAGTGCATGTTCTTCAAAAGAAGTAGATGATTCCTCACTTAAAAATACAATTGTTTTTTGGCATACATTTGGTCAAGATATTCAAGTTATAATGGAAAACAAAATTAGTGAGTTTGAAGAGTTATATGAAGAAAATACCGGTGAAGATATTGAAATAAAATTTGAATATCAAGGTGGATATGATGAAATTAAAGACAAAATAAGTCGAGGCTTAGCTGTTGGAAATGTTCCTACTTTAGCAGTTGCATATCCAGATCATGTTGCTGATTATTTAGCTGAAGAAACTTCTTCTTTAAAATGGGTTTATAATTTAGAAGAATTTTTTAATGATCCAGAAATCGGATTTGGAGCACAAGAATATTTGAACCCTGGTTTAAAAGGAGTAGAAGATTTTGTACCTTCCTTTTTAGGCGAGGGCTCACATTATATTAAAAAAGGTTATTATTCACTTCCTTTAATGAAATCTAGTGAAATTCTTTTATATAACGAGGATTTGTTAAGACTTGTACTTACTGATTATGATTCTTCCATATCGAATATGGAAGAATATATGAATAATATTTCTTGGGATGAGTTTATTGATCTTTTAAGGTTTATTAATAAAGATTTAAATAAATACGGTGATGGATTAATAACACCACTTGTTTATGATAGTGATGCCAATTTTTACATTGGTCAATCATTCCAAAGAAATATCCCTTATGTTTCAATGAATAATGGTGTTGGTTCAATTGATTTTAATAATGAAGAAGCTAAAGAAATGGTAAGAGAAATAAAAGGATATTATGATGAAGGATTATTATTAACAAAAGGAACGAATAATAATGAATATGGTTCAGATTCATTTACAAATATGGAATGTATTTTTACAATCGGATCAACCGGAGGGACAGGCTATAATGATCCAGGACAAGCCGGGTTTAATGTTGGAGTAGCAAAAATTCCTTCTGTAAGTGAAGATCCTGCACTTAAAAAATATGTTTCTCAAGGAGTTACTTTAACAATTATTAAAAATAATAGTTATAGTGACGAAGTTAATGATGCTAGAGCAAGAATCGCATGGCAATTAATGAAATTTTTGACTAACGAACAAAATAATATCGATATCTGTTTAGCATCTAACGGATATGCTCCTGTTAGAGAAAGTTGCTATACAAATGAAGAATATGCTACTTATTTAGAAGAATCTGATTTTATGCCTAGAGTTGCTAATGTTGTTGCTAATGAAATAAATGGAGAGTATTTTAATTACCCTGTATTTAGAGGAACTGCTACTGCTAGAGACCAGGTTGGTGGAATTATCACCCAAGTGTTACTTGGGCAAAAAGATATTGATAAAGCATTTAAAGATGCTGAAGATATTACAAAAATTTCTATGATTTAGGTAAAAATGATGAAAATTAAAAATAAATTATTAAAAATAAGCTATTTAGCTATCTTATTAAGCGGAGTTATTGGATTAAGTGGATGTGTGAATCAAAATAATCCTAATCCAGATGGAGGAGACACACAAAAAGAGTGGGTCGATTTTGTTAACTCCGATGAAGTTAAATTAACTTTAGAATATAGTGGTCATAACTTTTTTGACGATGGAATTTCCGAAGTAAAATTAAAGACTGCAATTGATGGAGATACAGCGCATTTTCTTTTAGCAGATGGAAGTAGTGATGAATTAATAAAAATAAGATTTTATGGAATCGATACACCTGAATCAACTGGAAAAATTCAAGAGTATGGTAAAGCAGCTTCAAATTTTACTAAAGAGAAATTAACAAAAGCTAATGAAAACGGAACGATTGTTATTTCTTCACCTTATTTTGAATATAAAGCACCTGAGACAGATTCTACTGGCGGAAGGTATTTAGGTTTAGTTTGGATAAACGAAACTAAGAAAAATGCTTCGATTGATGAATTAAGATTATTAAATTTAGAGATAGTTCAAAATGGTTATAGTTGGGTTAAAAATCTAGAGGAAATCCCAGAATTTGTTGAAACTTTTACTGCAGCTGAACAACAAGCACGTGATTTTAAACTTAATTTATTTTCTGGAGAAAAAGACCCATTATTTAATTATGGCGATTATATTGATGTTTCACTTTTAGAATTAAAAAAAGAAGTTGAAGCTTCTTTAAAAGATCCAAATCATGTAAATAAGTTTGATGGAGAAAATGTTCGTATTCAAGGGACTGTTGCTGGCTATGCTGATAATATTCTTTATTTACAAGGGTATTTTGATGAAGAAACAGGGAGTAATGTTGAAGGCGGTGAATATGGTGGTATTAATATTTTTACTGGAATGGGGTCAATTCCTACAAAATTCATAACTGTTAATAACTATATTCAACTTTGTGGAGTTGCCCAAGATAGTGAGAATTTTGGTTTCCAAATTAGTGGTGTTTATTCATTCCCTAGAACAAATCCTAAAGATGAGAGAGATGGTCAAGTTATTTTTACCAGTGATGAAATAGAAGATGAATTAAAAGTTCATGTTTTTGAATATAAAGCTGAAGATTTAGTTGATGGAACATTTGAATGTCTTTTTTCACCTGTAACAATTTCTGATAATGTCGTTGTTAGTGGCGGTTATAATGGAGATGATTCTATTACTTTATATGTTGAAAATATGGATGGAACAAAATTAGATTTTGATGTATATATTCCATTTATTTATCGTCCAGAGATAGATAATCCAATATTGTCTTATAGAAGTTATGAAGACTTCGTTGGGAAAACGTTTAAAATAAGCAATTCAATTTATAGTTACCATAAAACAACAAGTGGTAATATCAATTATCAATTAATTCCTATCAATTCTGAAGGGTTTAGTTTGGTAGAAGAAAGTGAATAGCGGAGGTAAATTATGTATTGTTCTCATTGTGGATATAAATTAAAAAATGAAAAAATATATAAAACAATCGAAAGAGATCAGAAAAATGCAAACAACATTAAGTATTTAGCCAAATTATTTCTTTCTTCTTTGTCTAGAAAATTAAAGATTGATATTTATTTATTAAAAGAACAAGGATTAAGTAAAAATGAGTTTAATTCTAAAGTTGCTCTTTTAAAAAAAGAGAACGATAAGATTAAACTTGAAGCAAATGAAAAATTACGTGCAAATGATCTCAATTATTTTAAAAATAAATTAAATTACAATGACGAAAGAAAAGTTACAACTTTAGATTCTTTTGCATGTCCTAGATGTGGAAGCGTTATTAAGCATAACTTAGAAGAAAATGGTATAAAAGCTTTAGCAAGAGCAGCACACTCAGAAATTCATAGAGGAAGAAATAACATTTCTTCAGGAATGTGTGGATTAATGATAGGTATTATCCTTGCTTGTATAGGTTTTATGTTTTTGGCTCTTTCATTTAAAGCAACTAATGGGGGCCAACTAGATCCTCAATGTGTTGAATTTTATGTATTTATCGCCTTAGTTTTATTTGGCTTTATATTAATCGTATATGCTTTTATCAATTTATTTAGAGGTAAAAGTAAAATTAAACACTATGAAGAGCTCTTAAGAGAAATTAATAATGGAGCTTTTCATCAATAGACTAGTTATTTATATTCTTTTTATATTTTATTTGTATTAAAAAAATATAAAAATGAATTTAAATATATAAAAAATTAGAGATAAATAAAAATATTTAGGAGGAATTTATGTCTAAAAGAAAAATTAGAGGTTCAATCCTTGCTGTAAGTTTATTAGCGTTTGGTGCTATGAGTGCTGTAACATTAGCAAGCTGTGATCAACCAGCAGTTGTTCAAGAATTAACACTTACCGGCGAAACAAGTGTACAAGTTGGAAATACTATTACTTTAACTTGTAATGAAACAGATGTAACATGGACAAGTTCAAATACTTCTGTTGCTACTGTTGCTAATGGTGTTGTTACTCCAAAAAGAGCAGGACACGTTACAATTACAGTTTCAAAAGATGGTTGGAAAAATGCTACTTTAGAAGTCACTATTGTTGCTGCTCCAGAAGAAAATGCAACTATTGCAGGAGCTACAGGTGTTGCAATTACAAATAAAGAAGCTTTAACTGCTGCTTGGTCTTCCACTGATAGCAATAGAAGAATCGAATTATCAATCGAAGGTGTTGATGATGTTAATTTACAATCTGCTATTATGGATGGCTCAATTGAAATTACTCCATCAAACTCATCTATCATTGTTAATGGTTTATATATTTCTTCGGCTAGTTATAACGGAGGTGAAGCAACTGTTACTGTTACTGTACATGGCGACAAAGGAGATTTTACAGATACTATTGATATTAAAATCGATGGTATTATGGAACCAATGACATTAGAAGAAGTTTATAATTCTGAAATTGGTTCAACGGTTGCTTTTGAAGGTATAGTTACTGCAGATTATAGCGCTGACGAAGTCTATGGTTTATTTATCGGAAATGGTGAATATTCAGCATTTGTTTATAAAGGTGAATTACCAGTTGGAGTAGAAGTTGGTGATAAAGTTTATGTAAATGGTAAAACTAGTGTTTACAATGGCTTATATCAAATTGGTACAGCCTTAATTCTTTCTATGGAAGATGCTGATGTTGCTGAACCAGTTGGATTAGGAGCAATTACTTCTTTAGATGGTATCGATGGATATGATACTGGTAAATCTGTTGAATTAAACGGTACTATTTCACACAAAGGTATTGATAGTTATGGAAACGTTACATTTAATGTTGAAATAGCTGAAGGTGTAAATGTTCCTGTTAAGGCTGATAGCCGTTATGTTGCTGAAGATCCTTTAGCTGCATTAGCTGCATTAGAAGATGGTGATACTGCTAAAATTGGTGGTTACGTTACTTTTAATAAGAGTGGAGAATCCGGTTTAGTAACAAATGCAGATAGTATACTTATTCTTAACCCATGGGTTATTGAATAATTATTAAATTTTATTACTTTATAAGAGCCCATTATTTATGGGCTCTTTTTATGTTAAAATGTCTACATTATGAAAAACTTATTTAAATATTTTGGAATATTATTTTTATCACTTTTATCAATTTCTTCATGTGGGAAAAATGAAGAAGATTTAGGAATTAAAGTGGAAAGTAGAACACTAAATTTTTATGCTTTAAATGATTTTCATGGAGCATATCTTTATGATGAAGATTATAATCAAATCGGTCTTTCTAGAATTGGAAATTATTTAATTGAGCAAAAAGAAAAAGATCCAGAAAATACATTTATTATTGCTAGCGGAGATATGTTTCAAGGCGGAGCAGAAAGTAATATTACTTATGGAAAAGTTGTAATTGAGGCGATGAATACAATAGGTTTTGATGCTATGAGTATAGGGAATCATGAATTTGATTGGGATGAAGACATTTTAAAAGAAATGGAAAGTCAGATGAATTTTCCACTTTTAGGAATAAATGTATTTTATGAAGAAGATAATAATAACGATATATCTTCTTTAAATAGGCCTTCTTATTTACTTCCTAGTACTGTAATTAAAAAAGAAGGAATAAAGGTCGGAATAATTGGCTCAATTATGCCAAATATTGATAGTTCAATAATAGCTAGTGTTGCTGATAAATTTTATTTTGCAGATTCTTTAAAATTAATAGAAGATGAAATAGATAAATTAAGAAATAAAGAAAACTGCGATATAGTCATTTTATCGACTCATGATGGTAATTATTCTTATTATGAAGATATATCTTCTTCCTTAGATGCAATCTTTTTAGGGCATGAGCATGAAAGAATAGAAGGAAAATATAAAGAAAGTAATGTTCCTTATGTTGAAGGACAAAATTATGGAAGTTATTTATCTCACATTTCTTTAGATTTAAAATTAAATAAAGATAATCATTATGAAGTTATAGATAGTAGAGTAAACAATATAGAAACATTCTCTAATCCTTTATTTAATAAAGAAAATGAAGAAATAAATAAAACTTATTTAGTTTATAAAGAAGAAATAGAAAAAATTAGAGATGAAGTATTATTTACTTTTAAAGAAGATATATCAAAATCAAAATTTTCAAGGTTTGTTGCATATTCATTAAAGGAATATGCAACAAACATTTCCCCTAGATTAGCTATTGATAGTGCTTTTATAAATAATGGTGGTATAAGAGATAATATTAGTAAGGGTGAATTTACTTATGGTGATTTAATTAGAATATATCCATTTGAAAATAAATTAGCTATATTAGAATTTGATGATTATCGACTCTATGAAGCTTATATAAGTAGTAAAAGTAATGTAGTTAGAAATGAAACAATAGTTAGTGTAGATAATAAATTTTATTGTGCGACTATTGATTATGTAGCCTTAAGTGCTTATGGATATTCTAATATGATTTTGCTTGATGATTTTGCTAGAGATATAGTAGCTTCTATATTAAAAGATGAAGGTTTTATTGAATTATAGAATATAAAGTTATAAAAGTATAAAATATGAAAAAATTGTTAGTAGTAGTAGATTTTCAAAATGATTTTGTAATTGGATCACTTAAAAATGAAAACGCTTTAAAGATTTATCCTTATTTATTATCGTTAATACATAAATATCAATCTTCTAATGATGATATTATTTTTACGCTAGATACTCATGATAATGATACATATTTAGACACGATTGAAGGTAAAAATTTACCAATTAAACATTGTATTAAAGGAAGTGAAGGTCATAAACTCTATAAAGATTTAGATGATATATCAAAAAAATATATCACAATAGAAAAAGAAACATTTCCAGGAATTGAGTTAATAAATTATTTGAAAAATAATAATAAAATCTATCAAGAAATAACACTTATTGGAGTTATTACTAATATATGCGTTATTTCAAATGCGATTTTATTAAAATCTTTATATCCAAATACACCAATAATTATTGATTCTAAAGCTTGTGCTTCAAATGATGAAAAATTAGAACAAGAAAGTTACGATATTATGAAAAATTTACATTTTATTATTAAGTAATATGTAATGTAAACATTGCACAAAATTAAATATCTAAGATAATTGTCAATGAATTAACAACTGAAACAAATTTTATTTTTTTAAGAAAAACTAGATTTGTCGGAAATTCCGACATAAGTTTTAAAAAGAGATATTATAGATAATATAAAATTAATCTTTTATTAATTTAGCTCCTGATTCTATTTACTTCTTCATTGTTTTCTTTTTTTGTTAACACCATTAGAATAACTTTTAAATATTCATTTTGTGCTCTTTCTAAAGCTTTAAATCAATGTAACGATTTATAGGATTTAATATTATTTCGAAATTATTTTCACCTATTTTAATAAAATTTCATAAATATCTTCTTTTTTTCTTTTCGTTTATTAGTTATTAAAAAAACAACAAATAATAAACAATTTGAAATAACTTATTAAATAATGATTTATATTTTAAACTTATGGCAAGTTGCCCCTAAGTTTAAAATATATCTCTCCATTAAATAATTTTGTTTTATGTGTTATTTCTATGAACAATGAATTTTTATTAAATGAAAATTCTCTTGAACAATAAGTTTTTAATAATTATTTTCAATATTAAAAATACTATATAATTTTATTAATCTAAAAAATAAAAGGAGATAAGCTAAAAATGGCCACATATTATGAAGTAAATTTATTTTTCTTAGAAGAACCAACAAGATTTTATCGCCGTTTTTTAATTAGAAAAGATGTAAATATTGAAGAATTAGGATGCGTAATAACTACATTTTTAAATACTGCAGCATATCATCTTTTTTCAATAGAAAATAATAAATATGTCTATGAAAATAGATTTACTGAACTTTATGATTTTAATAATAAACGTAAACAAGTTTATCAAAAAGATTATAAAATAGATCATTTATTTAAATATCGTTATAAAAATAAAGATTCAAATATTGATGAATCTTTATTTTTATATACTTATGATTTTGGTGATGATTATATGTTTGTTGGATATATTGAATATGAAAATCCTATAGATAAAAAAGGTTTATCAAAAATTGCTTACCTTTTAGAAGCAAAAGGAGGAGCAATTTTTGAAGATTCTAAATCTTTATTAATAGATTATCTTAAAGGAAGAAGTATAACTTCAATTAGAAAAGAGGTTAAAGAGTGGTTACCAATTAATTTTGGGTTTGATAATGAAATTGATATAGAAAAAGAAAATAAAGAATTTACTTATAAATATCGTAGAGTTCATAAAGCTTATAAAGGTAATGACAATTACTTTTAAAAATATAATCTTTAATTTTTTAATGATGTAATAGGTATAACAAATACTCCATCATCTCTTTTATAAGCGGCATTACTTAAACCAGAAATTATTAAAAGTAAACTTGCTTCTTTTCCACCCTCTTTTTTAATAGTGCTATTAATTTTAATAAGATTATTTGCTGCATCATCAATTTGATGGGCTCCTAATTTAATTTCAATAGCAACAAAAGATGAGTCTTCAAGTTCAAGGATTAAATCTATTTCATTACCTTTATAGTCTTGATAATGAAATACTTTTGCATTAAATGATTCAGCATAAGTTAAAATATCTCTAATTACTAAAGATTCAAAAAGAAAACCAAGAAGTTCTAAATCATTTAATAACTTTTCTTTTGTTAAATTTAATATTGCAGAAGGTAAAGATGGATCAACAAAATGCCTTTTATATGCTTGTTTTACTCTTAAAGAAGATCTGATTTTAGGTGAAAATGGAGGTATATTTTCACTTATATATAAAGAATTAAAGATATTTAAATATTTTGAAATAGTCTCGCTATTTATATCATCTAAATCTATTTCATTAATATCTCTTTTTAAAGTATTGTTTGAAGCTGTAGTTGATTCATTTCTTGCCAAAGATTTCAATAACAATTCAATTTTATGAGCATCTCGATTAACAAAATCAATTTTATAAATGTCTTCTTGAATTATTGATTTAATGTATTCTTTAGCAATAATTAAACTTTCAGCAGTAGAAACTTCTAATGAGGCAGGCCAACCACCCTTTAAAATTAAATCAATAATAGTAGTTAAAGAAATATCTCCTGTAAAAATATTCTCACTTTCTTTATTAATGCATAAATCTTTTAATGATATTTTTCCATTACTAGCTCCAGATTCATATAAACTCATTGGTCTCATTTTTAATCTAGATATTCTTCCTGTTCCTGAATGTATATAACTATCTTTATGAACGGTAGTGGATCCAGTTAATATAAATCTACCTTTTAGATTATCCTCGTCTATTTTATATCTAACCGCATCCCAAATAGATGGAACTTCTTGCCATTCATCAACAAGGTGAGGATAAGAACCTTCTAGAGCAATATTTGGATCTAATAAAGCTAGCTTTTTGTTATTTAGATTTCCTACTAAAAATTGGCTATTGCAATGATAACGACTTGTCCAAGTTTTTCCACACCATTTTGGACCTTCAATTAGTATAGCACCAAAAATTTTTAAATATTTTTCAATTGTAGCATCGATTATTCTCTTTTTATAATTTGTTATTTCCATAATATAAAGCTTAGATTTGCTATAATTATACTCAAACCGTATGAATTCGTCAATTTTAACCGTACAAATTTTTAAATTATAACCGTATGAATTCTCAAATTTTAACCGTTTATTTTTTAAAAATGAACTTTAAGTGAATTTAGAAACATTCTTTTATCATTTTGAAATTCGATAAACTTTTAACAATTCTTTTGGTGATTGCAGTTTTAGCACAACCGTTAGGACGAGAAATTAAAACAATAGTAAAAGTTTAAGTTTTTAATAATTTATCACTGATTTTCACTTAATATTTCATTTTGCTAATAGAAAAATATTTATCTTTCACTATCAATAACTTTTAGACACTTTTGTGGTGTTTTATAAACTCTTTGCACCAAAATTAGTATTTAATCATCTTAATAGTTAGTTGGAGGAAGCTTTATGAATATAAAAAAGACAATAATATTATTTCTAACACCACTTTTCTTATTAACAAGTTGTGGACCTAATCCCGAACATTATGATAAAGTTATTTTATCTGGTAAAATCCCTGGTATAGGTGAATTAAATGAAATTACATTAGGTAAAGAACTTCAAAATAGAGTTGAAAAACTGTATCGCGATTGTAGAAGAAATATTCATAAGAAAAATATTTCTTTATATGCTGGCAATTTAACGCAATATTTTTTCGTATCTTTAAAGTCTGAAATTATCGATAATAGTATTTCTATTGGAATTGATAAAGAATTAAAAGTAGATATAATTAGGTGGAGTGTCTGTCCGAATAAATTATCATTTGGAACACCATATCAATTAAGTGGAGATATTCCGAAAGATATTTTTGCTCAAGCTGTTTATTTAGTTGATGCTTTTTTAAGTTTATATAATTTAACAATCGATGATTTATCATTTTGAGAACAAATAATTGAGATTTTATTTATAATAATGGAATTAAATTAATAAAAATCATTGATTCAAGAAAAGTTGTTAAAGAAATTTAATTAATTCGCTACATTTTTTCTTACTAAAAATTAAAAAATACGATAACAGTCGTATTTTTTTGTTTTTTGATGTAAAACATAATTTATTTTTAGACACTTTTGTGCTATTTTTCTAGACGCTTTTGTAGTAATTTATTAAACACTTTTGTGATATTTTATAAAACTACCGAAGTAATAAAACGATATTAATCAAATTAATAATCATAAATCACATCATAGTCCATTTTATTTTTTATATAAATTAGATAAATTAAATAAAATAATTGCACCAAAATTTCTTTTTTCTTCTCTTAATAAGTGTAAAAATATTTTTATGGAATTAGAAAAAAGAGTTGAGCTAGCACTCGTTTCTAAAAATGAAACTTTGATATCTTCTTTATTTAATGAAATTTATGAGAAATATTACCGATTAGTTTTATTTATTGTTTCGAATGAATTAAAAAGTAAAGATGATATATTCGATATTACTCAAGATAGTTTTATCATTCTTTTTAACGAACTTTTAAAAGAAAATAAGAAAATTAATAATCTTAAATACTATTTATTAACTATTGTTAAAAATAAAATTATCGAATTTAAAAAAGAAGAAAATAAAAGAGTTGATATTGAAGATGTTATTTCTTTAAAAGAAATAAATGAAAAAGAAAAAGATGATTATTCTAAAAATGAATATAAAATGGATGAATATTTGTCTATTTTAAATGAAACTGAATTAGATATTATTATTAAACATATCTATTTAGATCAAACATTTAAAGAAATAGTAATAAATTCTAACAATAAATATTCTTCGATAAATACTATTAAAAGTATTTATCGAAGAAGTTTAGAAAAGTTAAAAAAAGAAATTAACAAAAAAAGGAAACAAAAAGGAAGTATATGAAAATGATAAATAAAAAAATTGAAAAAGAATTAGAAACAAGCATAAATAACACTATTTCTAATAATAGCAACTTTTTTAACGAAGAAAAATTAAATGAAATGAAAACTAATGTTTTTTCTTCACTTGATTTTTCTACTTTAAAAGAAAAAGAAAAATCAAAAAAGAAAAAACATGTCTTTATTTTTAATAAAAAATTATTTTTACAAATTAGTGTTACTTCCTTAGTTTGCTTAATTTTTATTGGTATTTTATCTTTACCTTTTGCTTTAAATGTTAGTGCTGGAAATAATACTCCAGGAGATAAAAACCCTTCTGGAGAAGATGGAAGTCAAGGAATTGATGGAGAAGTAAGCGAAAGTATAAAAATATTTAATAATGAAGAAACATTTAAAAAAGAATTAGATATAGAAAAAGAAAAATATGATTTTTTATCTAATTATTATGTTTTTGATATACCTTCTTCATTATTAGATAAAAACAATTTAAATATTACAAATTATTATATTATTTCTAATGATAGAATAAATGAAGGAATGATCTTTATTAAATTTAATATAGATAATAATGATAATTTAGAATTTATTTTACTTTTTGAAGAATATTCTTCAAAAAGTAGTAGTTTAACTAATTTAATATATGAAGATAATAAAAATAATTATTTTTATGATGTAAGTAGATTATTTAATGATGAATATAATACTCTTTTATATTCTAGTTTAATTGATAAAGAAAATAATAATGAAAAATATACATTTATATATGATTCTTCTTTAATAAATGATGAATCATTACTTTCTTTTAAAGAAGAATTAAAAGAATACTTCTATAATTTAGAAAATAATGATTAAAACCTAATATTTTTATTTTCACGTGGAAATAATTTATATATTTTCACCAAAAAATAATTAAACATAATCTTATTTAATATAAATAAAAAAACTTTTTAATAAAGAACGGAGAAAACTAGTATGAAAAAACTTTTTAAATTAATGAGTTTAACTTTATTAACCGCTTTGATTTCTTCTTGTAACCTTTTTAAACCATATGAAGTAATTTATGAAACAAAAATGAGAAATTATAAAAGTAATGAAATAAATTATGATGATTTTATTTCCCTTTCTTTAATTAATTTTTCTTCTTTACTTTATGAAGATTCGTCTATTGCTTTAAAAGGTAAAGAAAGTAAAGAAAAAAATATTTTATTTTCGCCTTTTTCTTCATTTTTAAATTTTTTAACTATAGAAGTTACTTCAAGCGATGAAATTTTAAAATCTTATAATATTAATAAAGAAAATGGTGAAGAGATGTTTAAAAATCTTAATAAATTTAAAAATGTTAATTTTTCAAATAATGAAAATAGTGTTTTTAAATTTACAAACCTAATTGCAGGATTAAATATCGGCTTTGATAAAAATTCTTTAAAAAAATATAGTAAAGATTTTTCTTTTTCTTCATATTTTGCTAAAGATAAAGAAAGTTTAGAAGAAGCTATAAGTGATAAATTAAGCACTGATTTAGAAACTAAAATAAATTATGAATATAAACTTAATTATGATTCTTCTTTAAATTATGTTTCCGGATTAAAAATTAAAGAAAAGAGAGAGTTTTCTACTACAAGACATGTTTTTAAAGATATAAATGGAAATGGAAATGAAACAAGATTTGGTGTTATTCCTACAAAATATCATATTGATAAAGTAAATGAAGTTTTAAGTTTTAAAGGTGAAACAACTAATTTTGATATGATTTTTGTTATAAATTCAAATGAAGATAAAACAATCGATGATCTTCCTTTAGAAGAATATTTTTCTAATTATCGAAGAACATATTCTCTTTATACTGATGAAAATGGAAATTCTAAAAATATCAATATTGCTTTCCCATTTTTTACCTACACTTCATCAAATTCAATTTCTAATTATGAAGAAGTAGCAAAATCAAGAGAAATATATGGAAGCTATGTAGGAAATAAAGTAACTGAAGGATCAATTTCTTATACTCTTGAAGGATTTTTACAAGATAATTATTTTGAAATAAATGAAGATGGTTTTGAAGGAGTAAGCATTTCAACTGGTGGAGCTCCTGGTGCAGGAGCTCCAGATTTACCTGATATTTATTTAGATAAACCATTTTATTTATTTATAACTTTAAAAAATGATATTCCTATTTTTGCAATGAGAGTAAATACATTAAATTAATTTAGTGATTTATTTTAGTTATCTTCTATGTCCGCCAATTTGATTATGTCTTTCTTTAATAGTAGAGTCTTCTTTTTTACTATCTAGTTTTAATAATTTATTTTTACCATATTTTTCTTGAATTAAATCGATATAATCATAAAGTCTTTCATCTTTATCTAGCTCATTATAATCTTTAAATAGGTCTAGTTGATCAAAAGAAGGAGAAGAAAGATGAGAAAAAGATATTCCGAGTCTTCTAATTGGTTTATCTAAAGTATATTTATTAAATAAATATTTAATTCCTTCATAAATTTCTTTGTTGTTATTAGTTGGATAAGAAAGCGATAATTCATGAGAATAACCTACATCGTCGCTAGTTAAAGAATAGCCAACAGCTAAATGAATAACGCTAGTTTTTTTACCTATTTCTCTAAGACGAAAACATAAATCATCATTCATCTCTTTTAAAACAAGTAATGCTCCTTTTTTAGTATAATCTTTCATTAAAACTTGGCCATTAGAAATAGCTTTATTAACTGGAATATATTTTTCTCTTATATTAGTTTCATCAATTCCATTTGCGTGATTATATAATTCTTCACCTAAAACTCCAAAAAGTTTTATTAATTTTTCTTTTGGATATGTTGCTAAATCTTTAACTGAATAAATTCCAATTCTATTTAATCTTGTTAAATAACCATTTGAAATACCCCAAATCTTATTTAAAGGTTTTATAGGCCATAATTTTTCTTTTATTTCACTACTATAAATTTGTCCTATAAAATTAGGGTCTTTTTTACCATAAATATCATCAGCTACTTTAGCTAAAAACATATTTGAACCAAGTCCACAAGTAGCAGTTAATCCAGTTTGATCTTTAATTCTTTTTAATATTCTTCTAGCAAGTTCATAAGGAGAACATTTATATAATTTTAAATATGGAGTTAAATCTAAAAAAGATTCGTCTATTGAATAAGTATGAACATCATCTAAACCAACAAAATCTAAAAATATAGAGACTATTTCTGCACTTTTTTTAACATATAATTCCATTCTTGGAGTTGCATAAATCATATTTTTTATATCTTTAGGTAAATCTTTTCTTCGACAAACACTTGGAACACCTAAACTTTTTAAATATGGAGTTACTGAAAGAACGATACTAGCTTCTTTTCTAGATAAATCTGTTACTGCAAGAGGAGTAAAAAATGGATCTAATCCTCTTTCAACGCATTCAACAGAAGAATAAAAAGACTTCATATCGATTACAGCAATTACTTTATTTTTTAAAGTTAAATTTTCTTCCATAGGTAAGAAAATTATATCTATTTATATAATAGATAAGAAGGAAAATTTATTGCGTATTTTTAAATTTTAAAAATGCAATTTTTGCATATTAAGATTTCAAAAATACGCAATAAAAAATCAAACTTTTAATAAAGGACAAAAATAATTTATTAAAATTTATAAATTAGAAGATTAAAATTTTAAATAATTACAATTTTTGTTTAAAAATATGTAAAATTAAATACAAGGTAATAATTTATGGATGATTATTTAATTTATTCAGTAGAAGATGATAAAGAAATTTCAGATTTAATTAATATTGCATTAACTAAATCTGGCTTTAATGTTAAATCATTTGAAACTGGGGAACTTTTTTTAGAAGAGTTTAGTAAAACTAAACCTAATTTAGTTTTACTTGATTTAATGCTTCCACATATTCAAGGTGATGAAGTTTTAAAAGAAATTAGAAAATTTTCTTCTTCAATTCCAGTAATTATAATAAGTGCTAAATCATTGATTGAAGATAAAGTTAATGGATTAAATAATGGAGCGGACGATTATATTGTTAAACCTTTTAATATTAAAGAATTAATTTCAAGAGTAAATGTTAACTACCGTAAATATTTAGAAACCAAATTTATTATTAAAATTGATCATTATTCTTTAGATGAAAAAAATGAAACTTTATATAATTTTGATGAAAAAGTAGATTTAACTAAAAATGAATATAAAATAATTGAATATTTATTTAAAAATCGAGGAAAAATAGTTTCTAGAGAAGAATTATTTAAAGTTATTTGGAAAAAAGAAGATAAAAATAATTTTTCTAGAACAATTGATATGCATATTAAATCAATAAGAGAAAAAATAAATGATACTGATAAAAATTTTATTGTTTCTATTTATGGAAATGGATATAAAATAGAATAATGATTAAATTTAAAAGAATTGTTTTACCTCTTTTAATAGGATTATTAATAACTATCACTTCTTTAGTTAGTTTATTAATACCTTTTTATTATGAAGAAAATAGATTAAAAGCTAGTGCTTTTAATCTAAATGAAAATATATCTTTAAATATAAATGAAGATAATTATTCTTCTTATATTTCTTTTATAACAAATAATTTTAAAAACTATGAATTAATGGTATTTTCTTTAAATGATAATACTTTTTCTACATCTTTAAAAAATGAATATAGCAAAGAAGATTTGTTATCATTTTCATTTAAAGAAAATAAAATAATTACTATTTATGATTCAAATATATTAAATTATGAAGGTTTTGGTTATATTTCTTTAAATAAGAATACTAATTTATATTTACTAACTATTGTAAGTATATCTGATACTTATTTAATTTTAAAAACACTAGTAATACTTATTCCTGTCTTTATTTTGATTATTACTTTAACTTCATGGATATTAATTTATAAAAAATATAAAAAAGAAACATTATACTTAAAACATCAAGTTAGAAAACTTAGACAAATCGCTAAAATTGATACAATGGTTGAATATGATAATGATGTTGAAAATTTAGCAAACATTTTAAAAGATACTAGAAGAAAGCTTGATATTGAACTTCAAAATAATTATTTAAGTGAGAAAAAGTTAGATTTTTTGCTTGATTCAATTGATCAAGGGATTTTAGTTATTAATATGTTTAATGAAATTATTTTATCAAATCAAAAAGCGCGTGATATTTTAAATTTTGATAAAGGTTTACATCGATTTTCAGAAAATGATTTACCTAAAGAATTATATTTAAATATAAAGATTTCTTTATCAACCAACAGAAAAATGGTTTTAAATAAAGAAATAAATGGAAGAGTTTATGAATTTAATACAAATTCAATTAATTCATCTTTTGAAGAAAATCAAAATAATAAATCAGTATCTATTTTAATTATTGATATTACTGATAAATATAATTCTGAAAAAATGAAAAGAGATTTCTTTGCTAATGCTGCTCATGAATTAAAATCACCTTTAACATCAATTTTAGGATTCCAAGAATTAATTAAAGATGGTCTTTTATCTAGTAAAGAAGAAATTGCAAATGCTAATGAAAGAACAATTAAAGAAGGAGAAAGAATGAATAAGCTTATTGTTGAAATGCTTGAACTTTCTTCTTTAGAAAATAACAATTTAAGACCTATAGAAAAAATTGATGTATGTGAAGAGATTAATAAAATTCTTTCAATGCTGGATAATCAAATTAAAGAAAAAGAAATTACAATAGTTAAACATTATGAAAAATGTATTATAAAAATGAATCCAGATGATTTTTATAATCTTTTTAAAAACTTAATTGAAAATAGTATTCGTTATAATTTACCACGTGGAAAGATTTTTATTACTATTAATAATAAAAATCATCTTATTTCTGTTAAAGATAGCGGCATTGGAATATCTAAAGAAAATCAACAAAGAATATTTGAAAGATTTTTTAGAGTTGATAAAGCTAGAAGTAGACAAAATGGTGGCACTGGTTTAGGTTTATCTATTGTTAAATATATCTGCTCTTATTATGATTTTGAAATTAAAGTTAATTCTGAACTTGGAAAGGGTGCAGAATTTATAATAAAATTCTAATTTTTCTTTACAATTTACAATTATAAATTTTATTGATATTTATCGAATTTTTATTCATTTTTAAAAATTGAAAATTTATAATTGTAAAAATTTAGTCTTGAAATGTAAGCGCTTCCATTTATAATTAAGGTATCAAAAAATTTCTATCAGGAGGAATAATTTATAATGAAAAAAGTTAGAAATTTGTTTACTGTTAGTGCTGCTTTACTCTGTGCATGTGCTATGACAGGTTGTGGCAATACCGGTACTTCAGAAATTAAAGAAACCAATCAAAACATAATTCAAGAAGCTCAAAATATGAGCAGAGATGAATTAATGAAAAAAGCTGCAGAAGAAATCGGTGGGGGAACATTAAAATTCATCGGTACATCTTCAAGATTTAAAAATGCTATCGATGCATTCAAAGCTGAATTATCCAAATATAATTCTGCATGTTCAAATATGACAATTACAACTGATACAGCAGTTGATGGTGAAATTTATTTAACACTTTGTGGAGAAATTGAAGCAGGTGTTACCGATGGATATGATGCTGCATTAGTCCAAGATGGTTATCAATTACAAAATTTAGGTATTAACACTGGTTATTTCTTAAATTATGTTCCAAAAGAATGGAATGATGACCCTGAAACTAATAAATCATTAAACGCTAATCCATTCTCATTACAATACAATATGAAAACATGGATGGTTAATAATGGTGGAAGTGGTGCTGATGTTGTTTTAGATAACGTTTGGGATGTTACAGTTGATGGAGCAAGAATTCACACAATGTCTCCAGATAATGAAAACGTTAATAGAGACTGGTTAATTATGTTAACTGGAGAAGAATGGTGCTCAGTTTTAGAAGAAGCATTTAATGATTCAACTAACGATAATAAAGATTTAGATTTAACTCCATATGAAAAATATGGCGACCAAAAATATGCTTATGCATTTATTGAAGGATTCCTTAAAAATGCAATTTTCTATGCTGATGATGGTGCTGCTAGAGATGCCTTTATGAAAGATCAAGGCGGATTTGGGTGGATCGTCTATTCAAAAATCGCTTCAATTCAAGAAACAGCAGCTATTACAAAGAAAGACATTACTATCGCAGCTTTAGGTAAAGATGCTAGTGATGGAGCAACTCAAGGCGCTTCACTTGTTAAAGGATTTGGTGGATTTATGTATAAACATTATCTCCAAATTATGCCTTATGCAGCTCATCCTTGGACAGCATGTGCATTTATTAACTTCTTAAGTACAACAAAAGAAGGTTATAGTGCTTGGGCAGTTGATATTGGTGATTATCCTTCAATGCCTTCAATTAATGTTGATAGAACTAAATATGGACATGGAACACTTGCTGATGATTACACTTGGACACAAGATGATAATGGTGAAAATGTCTTCTCATGTTTAAATGACCCTGCATCAAGTTGGTGGGAAGATGAAGCAAATGTTGTTATTGAAGATCCAGCATTTATTGTTACTGAATATAATGATGTTAACAATTTCATTAAAAACGTTATTGCTAATAAATAATTAATAATTTCGTTTATTTAATATCTAGTTAGGCCAATATTGGCCTAACTAGATATATTTATTAAGGAGCAACAAAATGGAAAATACACTTAATCTAAACTCCTTCAAATTAAAAGTTAAAAAAGATGTTAATAAAGGATTAACTTTCTTTGGTGTACCAGCTAATTCTATATTAGTAATCTTTGGAATTATGTTACTTATTCTTAACCTAATTCCAATGATTTATGTTTTAATAGATGCTTTTACAATTCATTTAATGGAAGTTGGAGCTAGTGGTCTTCCTTTAGGAAGTTTCACTTTTTATCATTGGAAAGAACTTTTTGCATCTGAAACTAGTTTAGGATATTTTTATAAACCATTAGGAAATTCATTACTTGTTTCAGTTTTAGCATGTGTTTTCGCTGTTCTTTTTGGTGGAGTAGTTGCATTTTTAGTTACTAGAACTAATATGCCTTTTAAAAAATTTATTTCTAATGTTTTTATTTTCCCATATATCATGCCTCAATGGACTTTAGCACTTTTCTGGAAAAACTTCTTTATTTCCACAAATTGTACTGCTGGATATGTGGGAGAACTTCAAGCTTTAACTGGTTTTGCCTCTCCCGAATGGCTAGTTTATGGTCCTTTTTCTATTTCATTAGTTTTAGGATTACATTACGCACCATTTGCTTATATTTTAATTGGTGGAATTTTAAGAAATATGGATGCAAACCTAGAAGAAGCTGCAACAATTTTAAATATTCCACGTTACAAAATTTTTACTAGAATTACAGTACCGATTGTAAAACCAGCTATTTTATCGACTATTTTATTAGTTTTTTCTTCAGCAATGTCTTCTTATCCAGTTGCAGTTACATTAGGTAAACCAATTAATTTTGAAGTTTTAGCTACTGAATTACAAGTCATGCTACAAGCTGGAAAATTCTCTTCTCAAGCTGGTATGGGCGCAATTATTTCAATAATTCTTATTGTAATTGGTGTTCTTATTTTAATGATTAATCAATTCTCAACAGGAAGTAGAAAACAATATACAACAGTTAGTGGAAAATCTGGACAAGTTACTAAAAATAATCTTGGAAAGGTTGGAAAATGGGTCGTTGCAATAATTCTTTCAATCTTAGTTTTATTCTTCTGTATTGGCCCAATGGTTTCATTTATTTTTGAATCGTTATTACCAAATAGCGGTGATTATTCTATTGGATTTACTACTAAGTGGTGGACTTCTAAGGAAGTTTTAAGAAACGGATATAAAGGTATTTTCTATACTCCTCAAATTTGGGAAGCTTTAGGAGGATCAATTGTTCTTTCATTAGTTTGTTCTTTATTAGCTGGAACTTTTGGATTGTTGATTGGTTATGCTGTATCTAAAAAGAGAAAATCAAAGATGGCTCAAGGAGTTAATGCTTTAGCATTCTTACCTTATTTATTACCATCAATTTCAATTTCAGCTATCTTCTTTATGGTTTCTTTAAATATTTCATGGCTATATGCAACTCCATTCTTACTTTGTGTAATTGTCGGAGCTTATAAATATATTCCATTTGCTAGTAGAAGTAGTTTAAATGCAATGCTTCAACTTAGTGGAGAAATCGAAGAAGCCGCAATGATTCAAAATATTCCTTGGTGGAAACGTATGGTTAGAATTGTATTCCCAATTCAAAAATCAAGTTTCTTAAGTGGATATTTATTACCATTTATTAGTTGCATGAGAGAACTTTCATTGTTCGTATTTATCGCTCCTACTGGAATGATTCTTACAACATTAATGTTCCAACTCGAAGAAACTGGTCTTCCAGCATTAGAAAATGGTGCAAACTTAATTCTTGTTATTGTTATCTTACTCTTTAACTGGCTTATTAATAAAGTTACTGGAGCAAGTTTAGATAAAGGTATAGGAGGTTAATTATGCCAACAATTGATTTAATTAATGTTACAAAAAGATGGGGAGATTTCTATGCCGTTGATAATTTAAATCTCCATATAGATGATTATTCATTCATTACATTACTTGGCCCATCAGGATGTGGAAAAACTACCACACTCCGTATGATTGCCGGTCTTGAAACTCCAACTAGTGGTAAAATTTTGATTAATGGTATTCCAGTATTTGATAGTGATTTAGGAATTAATGTTCCTGCAAGTAAAAGACATGTTGGCTTCCTTTTCCAAAACTATGCTCTTTGGCCACACATGACAGTACAAAAAAATATTGAATTTGGTTTACAAAATTTAAAAGAATATTTACCTGTTGTCGATTCAAATTTTACAAAAATTAAAAACGATATTTTAGTTTTAAAAAATCCGCAAAAGGTTGTTGAATTAGTAAAACAAAATGTCGATAAAAATGGAAAAGTAGACAAAAGAAGAACTTTAATTGCTATTATTGATCAATTTAAAGTTTCTAATTTTACTGCAAAATATATTTTTGATTTACATTTAGAAGAAAAAGACGATTTATCTTCAATTTGTGCTAAAGAAATTGAAAATAAACAAAAGGAATTAGAATCAATAACTCATAAATACGAAGAAAAAGGTATTGATTTAAATAGTGAAGGTTATGTTTTAAGCGAACCTGAACTCGCAGAAGATTATATTGCTTTAAATTTGAGCTATGAAGCAATTAAAGATTATAAGACGCTTCTTTCATATTTTGATTATGCAGTTAATGAAAATGAAAAACCTTTAAAAGTTATCATGAGAAAAACAAACGTTTCATTAAAAACTGCTAAAAAATTATATGAATTCGCTTTATCAATTAAAGATAAGAATGAAGAAGAACAAAAGAGTTTAGTAGAAAATGAACTTAAAGAATATGAAACCCAATTAGCTAGAATAAGAAGTGATTATTTAAATAATAATTTCCATCTTAATAATAAGGGTGAAAAAATTCCTTCGATTGATTTTGATAATAAATCTTGGGATGGAAAAAAAGTACACTTAATGAAATATAGAAAATTAAGTGCTGAAGAAATCGATTTAAAAGTAAGACATGTTTCTAGAGTAGTTAAAATTGGCGAATTCATGGAAAGATATCCTAGTGAACTTTCTGGAGGCCAACAACAAAGAGTTGCTATTGCTAGAACTTTAGCTCCTGGACCAAAAGTCTTATTCATGGATGAACCTCTTTCTAATCTAGATGCTAAGTTAAGACTAGAAATGAGAGGAGAACTTAAACGTTTGCATCTTGAAACTGGTTCAACATTTGTTTACGTTACACATGATCAACTTGAAGCTATGACATTAGCTACAAAAATTTGTTTAATTAATAATGGTGTTTTACAACAATATGATGCCCCATTAGATGTTTATAAAAAACCAAATAATATTTTTGTTGCTGATTTCGTTGGTTCTCCTGCCATTAACTTTGTTGAAGCAATCGCTTCTCAAGATGAAAGTGAAAAAATTACTCTTTCACTTTTTGATGGATTAAAATTTGAATATCTTCCTACAACATCTTTAAATTTAACAAAAGAAAGAGAAGAAAGAGATAATGAAGTTAAAGAAAAAGAAAAAGAAGTTGAATCTTTGAAAAAAGATAAAAAATTCGTTGAAAAAGGTAATAAAGATCAAGAATTTAAATTCTCTATTCAAAAAGTTACGGAAACAGTCGATTCAACTGAAGAAAGAGTAATTGATGAAAATGAATATGTTATTGGTATTCGTCCAGAATTTATTTCTCTTAATGATGATGGATTAATTAATGGAGAAATTTATAATGCTCTTCCTAGTGGAATGGAAACAACAGTTAAAATTAGATTAGGTGAATTTATTCTTACTGGTGTTATATTTGGTGGAGTAGATTATAAAGTTGGATCAAACTGTAAACTTAATTTCATTGGTAAAGAAATATTACTTTTTGATAGAAAGAGTGGAAAACTTCTTTCTCAAGGTAGTTTAAAATATTTAAATAATGAATAAAAAATAAGGGCATCAGTTTTGATGCCCTTATTTAAAAAAAGAAATTAAATTAAGTTAAATTAAATAATATTTAAATATATATAAATTAGGGATAATAAATGGCTTATTTATGGAAAAAGAAACACTATCTAGATATGAATATTGGTTAGATTCTTTAAAAAATATTGATATAAATCATTATAAAGAGTTAAAAAGTATAAAGAGTGAAGAAATAATTAATGATCTATTTTATAAAGATTTAAGTTTTGGAACTGGAGGACTTAGAGGAATAATGTCTTTAGGTTCTTCTAAACTTAATAAATATAATATATATAAAGCAACTGAAGGATTTGCTTTATATTTAAAAGAAAAATATAAAGAAAAAATAATAAATAATGAAGAAATAAGTGTAGTTATTGGCTATGATTCTCGTTTTAATTCAAAAGAATTTGCTTATCTTTCTTCCCTTGTTTTAGCATCTAATAAAATAAAAGTATATTTATTTAAGGAACTTACTCCTACTCCAGTAGTTTCTTTTGCAATTAGAAAATTAAAAGCTAATGGAGGAATAATTATAACAGCATCTCATAATCCAAAAGAATATAATGGTTATAAAGTTTATAATGAAAATGCTTATCAAATTACTTTAAATGAGGCTAATGAAATATTAACTAAAATAAATAGTGTTGATACTTTTAAAGATTTTAAATTACATACTGATGAAAAAAATATCGATAAATCAAATATAAATTATATAAACGATGATATTTTTAATGAATTTATATTATCTACTTTATCCTCATCATTATTAAAAAATAGAAATAAAAAAGGAAATTTTAAAATCGTTTATACTCCTTTAAATGGAACAGGATTAAGATATATAAAAGAAACATTAACTAAAGATGGTTTTACTGATTTAATAATTGTAAAAGAACAAGAAAAACCTGATCCTTCTTTTTTAACGTGTCCTAAACCAAATCCCGAATTAAAAGAAACATTATCTTTAGGTGTTAAATATTTAAAAAATACTTCTAGTGATATTTTACTTGCAAATGATCCAGATGCTGATAGAGTAGCCTTAGTAATAAATGATAAAATAAAAAATGAAATTTATTATCCTTCAGGTAATGAAATTGCTATTTTATTACTTGATTTTATTATTAACTACAACATTAATATTAATAAATTAGATAAATCTTATTTTAATAATAAAGAAGTAGTTAGAAGTATTGTATCTACTTCTTTAGTAGATAAAATAGCTAAAAAATATAATATAAATTTAAAAACAGTTTTAACTGGTTTTAAATTTATAGGAGAAGAAATAGACTCTTTAGAAAAAGAAAATAAATTAAATAACTTTTTATTAGGATTTGAAGAGAGCTATGGATATTTAACTAATACCGATATAAGAGATAAAGATAGTATAAATGCTTCTCTTTTAATTAGTGAAATGTGTTATTTTTATAAAATAAATAACATTTCACTAATTGATAAACTAGATTCTATATATAAAGAATATGGTTATTATAAAAATATTTTATTAACACATAATTTTGATGGTGAAAATGGAATGAAAAAAATGAAAGAAATTATGGAAAAAATAAGAAAATTATCTTTAATAGAGTTATCTAATATATTAAAAGAAGAAGTAATAATAAAAGAAGATTATTTAAATAAAGAAAGTATTGATATAAATAATAATAAAAGGAAGATAAATTTACCTAAGAGTGATGTTTTAATTTTAATATTTAAAAATGAAACTCGTTTTATGATTCGTCCTAGTGGAACTGAACCAAAATTAAAATGTTATATTGAAGTTAACTCTATAAATAAAGAAAAGAGTGAAGAATTAAATAATAAATATCAAGATTTGTTCGAAGTTTTAATGAATTTATAAAGGTAAAAATAATGAAAATATGGAAGACATTGTTGAACTTATTCCTTCTTTAAAAGAATATCTTTGGGGTGGAACAAAATTAAAAAAATATAAAGATAAAAATAATAAATATGAAAAAATAAGTGAATCACGGGAATTATCTTTTTTAGATGAAGGACCTTCTTTATTTATTGATAAAGATGATAATAATAAATTAAAAGAAGTAAGGAAAGAAGTAGATTATAATAAAGATTTAGGAAGTAATGTTTCTTCTTTTACTTTTAATAATAAGTTATTTTTTCCAACATTAATTAAATTAATTGATTCAAGTGATTCATTATCTATTCAAGTTCATCCTAGTGATGAATATGCTTTAAATCATGAAAATAGTTTAGGTAAAGAAGAAATGCGGATAATCTTAGATTCTTTACCATCATCTTATTTATTTTTAGGATTAAATAAAGATTTAACAAAAAATGATTTTGTTAAATCTATTAATGATAATAATTTATTATCATTATTAAATAAGGTGATGGTAAAAAAAGGAGATATCTTTTTAATTAAACCAGGTACAATTCACGCAATAGGAAAAGGAATAACTCTTTTAGAAATACAAGAATCATCTTTTTTAACATATCGATTATATGATTATGACCGTATTGATAAAAAAAGTGGTCAAAAAAGGGAATTACATATTAATAAGGCTTTAGATGTAGTTAATCTTAAAAAGTTAGATCTTCCTACAATTACTTTAACTAATGAAAAAGAAATAAAAAGAAAATATTTTACTTGTTTTTTAGAAAAATTAAAGAAAAACAAAACAAAAGAATACTTATTTAACGATTCTTTTTCATGTTTAACGGTTATAGAAGGAGAAGGTTTTATTAATAATAAAAAAGTAAGTAAATATAAATCATATTTTATAAAATCAAATACAAAATTTTTAATTAAAGCTGGCACAAATATTAAATATGTCTTAACTAAAGTTTAATTAATTTTTGTTTTTAACATTGTTATAATAGTTTTTGTTATGTTAAAAACAAAAAAAGTTGGATTAAAAGATATTGCTAAAAACTTAAATTTATCAATAAATACTGTTTCTCACGCTTTAAGAGATTTAAGTGATATTAGCGAAGAAACTAAAGAAATTGTTAGAAAAGAAGCCTTAAGAGTAGGTTATCAAGCTAAAGGCTATACTTTTAAATTTTCTAAAATTTATACTATTGCTTTAGTTTTTGATTCTTTTCATAATCCTTATTTTGCTTTAATGGGACAACTTATAGTTGATAAAATTGAAAACGAAAAGTTTGATCTTTTAGTTATTAATACTAATGAATTTAAAAAGATTGATGAAGAAATCATCAAAAAATGTTTATATCGAAAAGTAGATGCAATTATTTCTTTTAATGAACTTGAAGAAAAAGCAATTGAGCTTGCAAAAATTAATAATATTTATCTTCAACTTATTGGTAGAGTTAGTGAAAACCAATACGTTGATTCTTTATATACTGATGATATTAAGGGCGGAGAGATTGCAACAACTTATTTAATAAATAAAAACGCTAAAAAATTAATTTATGTTTATGAAAAAGCTAGTGAAGCTTCTAAAAGAAGATTAATTGGGTTTTTAAACATTGTAAAAAAATGTAATAAAGAATATAAACTTGTAACAATAGAAGAAGGATTAAAATCATTTTCTAATTTAATAAAAAATGAAAATTATGATGGAATATTCTTTTATAATGACCGTATTTTATTAGATGCTTTAATGTATAAAAAAGAATATTATGAATTACTTAAGAAAATAAATGTTATTGGGTTTGATAATGATATAAAAAGATTAGGATTTTATTATAAATTTCCTTCAATTGATTTTGATTATGATAAAATCTCATCAAAATCAATTGAATTACTTAAAGATCATTTAATTTATAAGAAAAAACAAAATGCTATAAAGATAAAATATGATGTTTATTTAAACGAAAATTAAACTATAACAATTTTAGATATATTATGAATAAAACAATTAAAAATTTCTGGAAATGTAATTTAATTATTTTTGCGTTAGTAATAAATTCTTCTTGTTCTAAAAATTATGAAAAACAAGATTTTAATTTTTATTTTGCTGAGTTAAATGGCTTTGAATCTTTCATATCTAATTATGTAAATTTAGATAAAACAAAATTAGTTACATCTTATATAAATTTTGAGAATAGAGATTCTATATCTTTTTTTGGTTTAAAATCAATTAAATTTAATATTAAATCAGCTAATAAAGGGAATTTAGACGACATTTTATTAGTTAAATTAACTCATATCGATAAAATTTCTTTATATTATAAAATAGAAAAGCATTCTTATTTAGAAATAAATTTAAATGTGTATTTACCTATTCAATATGAAAATAATATTAAAAATCTTTTCTTTAAAAGTGAAAATGATGTAAATATTTCTTATTTTGTTTCGGATTTAGAAACAACTCTAATTGATTATAAATATTCATATTTTTTGGGCGGTTTGCAAAATGAATATTATAGATTTGCTGATTACATTTATTATTCATACTTTGAAGCTAGTTCATCAAAATTGAATGAATTGAAATACGAATTAAATTTAGCAAATGCCATATATAACGTTTATCTTTCTGATTTTTTCTTACTTTTTTAATTATTTTCACACTTTTTCATCATTAAATAGTCTAATTAGATTCTTTTGTCAATCGAAAAAATAAAAAAATTTTTAGTAAAAATTTCGGTAAAATGCACATTAATCAACATTAATATTAATGTAAATTGAAAAAAAGTTGATATGAAAGCGCTTTCAAATTATAATAAAGAAGACTAAAAGATAAATAAAATTCTTATCGAAATTACTTTATCTTGGTTAATTTAAACGGAATTATTAGGAGGAAAAATTAAATAATATGAAAAGAAGATTAATTCCTGGAATTGCTGCTGTCGCTTTAATGGCTGCTGGTTTAGCATCTTGTGGTGGTGATTCAGCTGCTACAGAATGGACATTAGAAAATGCTCTTTCTGATGGCGAATTAGGTTACATCATCTTAGTTGGTGAAGATGGAAACCCAGAAGCTGAAGATAGAACACAAGGTTGTATCGACGCATTAAATGAAATCGCTAAAGAAGGTGGATTTACTGCTAAAGAACTTACAAGAAAAACTTGTATTGATACAAATGGCAACTCTTGGTCAGACCAAGCTGCTAAAGAATTCGTTGAAACATGTATTACTCAATATGGTTCAAGCTTAGACTTCATCGTTTCCAATAACGATGGTATGGCTGTTGCTGCAGCAGGTTGTTCAAACTTATTAAAAGGAACTCCAATTGTTGGTTTCGATGCTTTATCTTCTGCATGTGATATGATTATAGAAGGTACTTTAGCTGGTTCTGTTTCACAAAATGGTGATGATCAAGCTTTAGCTACTGCAGTTACATTAGGTAACCTTCTTAAAGGTGAAACACCTGTTATCGATGATACATATGGCGGAAAAGCTGCTTTAAATCTCGCTCAATTAGATGAACATATTATTCAAACAGAATTCGCAGCTGTCACAGCTTCAAATGCTGAATCATTAAAACCTGGTGCATATGTTGATGTTGCTGCTGATTCTGCATTAAGTGGCAAAAAGATGTTAGTTGCTACATATTCAAACAACGATAACTTCATTAAAGAAACATATAGACAAGCATTACCACATTATGCCGAAGCATTAGGCTTTGAAGTCGAAGTCGTCGAAGGTGATGGTTCAAACGATGCTGCTTTACAAGATTTAATTAGAACAGCTGTTGCTGAAGATACATATGATTGTTTCGCATTAAATATTATTACTCATGCTAACTATGAAGATTATCTTAATATTGTCGGTGATAAACCAGTAGTATTCTTCAACAGACAACCAAAAACTTCTGACAACTCAACTGTTGCTGATCTCTCAGGATTAGACAATGTTTACTTCGTTGGTTCTGGTTCAGAAGGTCAAGGTGTTGCTCAAGGACAAATTATTAAAGATTGGTATCACGCATTAGCTTAATCAATTTTTAAAAAAAACTAGCGCCCCATTGACTACCTTTGGGGTGCTTTATTTTAATATATGTTTTCTTTTCTAAAAAATATATTAAAGTAAATAAATTATAGTGAGGTAATAAATATGGAAAATGAAAATATCCTCGAAATTGAAGGACTTTCAAAATCTTTTGGTAAGAACCATGTTTTAAAAGATATTAACCTCAAAGTTAAAAGAGGAACAGTTATGGGACTTATGGGCGAAAATGGCGCTGGTAAGTCAACCATGATGAAGTGTTTATTTGGTATTTATAATCGTGATGATGGATCAATTATCGTTGATGGAAGACCTGTAAATTTTAGCGGTCCAAAAGAGGCATTAGAAAACGGAGTCGCGATGGTTCACCAAGAATTAAATCAATGTCTTGATAGAACTGTTTTAGACAATATGTGGTTGGGAAGATACCCAACAAAATTCGGCATTGTTGATGAAAGATATATGTTCAATGAAACAAAAAATCTTTTTGCAAAATTAAAAATGCAAGTTAATCCAAAACAATTAATTCGTACAATGTCGGTTTCTCAAAGACAAATGTGTGAAATTGCAAAAGCAGTTTCCTATGATGCAAAAATAATCGTATTAGATGAACCTACATCCTCTTTAACTGAAAGGGAAGTAAAGAAGTTATTCTCAATTGTCGATGATTTAAGAAAACAAGGTATTAGTTTCGTTTATATTTCTCATAAAATGGATGAAGTTTTTGAGATTTGTGATGAAGTTTCTGTTTTAAGAGATGGCGAAATGATTATGACTAAGCCAACTGGTGAAACAAATATGAATGAAATTATTTCTGCGATGGTTGGGCGTTCTCTTGATCAAAGATTCCCTCCAGTTGATAATGTTCCTGGCGATGATGTTTTAAAAATTGAAAACTTATCAACTCAATATGCTCCACATTTAAAAGATATAAGTTTTTCAGTAAAAGAAGGCGAAATATTTGGTATTTATGGACTTGTTGGCGCAGGCAGAAGTGAACTCTTAGAAACACTCTTTGGGTTAAGAACAATTAAGCAAGGCAAAATTTACTATAAAGGTAAAGACGTTAGATTTAAAAATGCTAAAGAAGCAATGGATTATAACTTTGCTTTTGTTACTGAAGAGAGAAAAGCAAATGGAATGTTCGCTAAAGGTGATTTAATTTTTAATACCACTATTACAGCATTAGATAAATATATGACTGGTCCAGCTCTCGACAATAGAAAAATGAAGGAAGCTGCGATTAGGGAAATTCATACAATGCATACAAAATGTATGGGCCCAACTGATTCGATTTCTTCACTTTCTGGTGGCAACCAACAAAAAGTTATTATTGGTAAGTGGCTTGAAAGAGATCCAGAGTTATTCTTACTTGATGAACCAACAAGAGGAATTGACGTTGGTGCTAAATATGAAATTTATGAATTAATTATCAGAATGGCTAAACAAGGTAAAACTTGTATAGTTGTTTCTAGCGAAATGCCTGAAATTTTAGGTATTACCAATAGAATTGCAGTTATGAGTAACTATCGTCTTGCTGGTATAGTTAATACAAAAGAAACTAACCAAGAAGAGTTATTACGTCTCAGTGCAAAATACTTATAAAATTAGATAGAGGATTTAAATTATGGAAAATAATGTAAATGTTTCTACTATGAACTTATTTGATCAAGAAGTCGCTAAAAGACAAAGCGAATTAGATGAATTGCGTTTAAATGGCGTTACAAAAATTGAGAATTTACGTAACGAAATTACAAACGTTAAGAAAAATAAGCAATTAGATAAAGAGACTAAAAAACAAATTATCGCTAAATGTAAAGAAGATATCGCTGTTGCAAAACAAGACAATAAAGATAATAAAGATACAATTAAAGAAAAATTGACTGATTTTATCAATTATATTAAAGTTACAACAAATGATGTCATAAAAGAAAAGAAAGAATCTAATAAAGCTTCTATTGCTGAATTAAAAGCTAAATATAAAGCAGATATAGCTAATGAAAATGAACGTTATTCTCAAGCTTTGGATGAATTAAAACAAACCAAAGATGAAAATTATGTTCATGATTTGAAAGATTTAAAAGTTGCTCATAAGCAAATTTTAGCTGATTTAAAAGTTAATTATGAAGATAGCGTAACTAAATTAAAAGATGAATTACATGAAATCTATTTAAGTAGATTTAACGCTATTGAAAATGCTAACAACAAGAAGATGCCTATGGTTGATAGCGTTTCTCAAAGAGCTGAAAATTATAAATATAACTTCAAATTAAGCAAATTTATTCTTAATAATGGATTATATTTAGCTATCATTGTCTTACTTATATTCGCTATTATTCTTTATGCAGTACAAAATAATGGTAGATTCCTTTTAAGTTTAGATACAATTCTTCTTATCTTAACTCAAACGTCTCCAAAGATGTTCCTTGCGCTAGGTGTTGCTGGATTAATTGTTCTTGCAGGTACTGACCTTTCTGTTGGCAGATTAGTAGGTTTAGCCTCAGTTTTAACAGGTATGCTTGTTACTACTAGTGGTAAGACTGATATGACTTTCTTCGGTTATAAACCTGATTTCTCAGCACTTCCTTTAGGCTTAAGAGTTGTTTTCGCATTCTTGCTTTCAATAATTGCTTGTGTTGCTGTAACTTCACTTGCAGGTTATTTCTCAGCAAAATTTAAAATGCACCCATTCATTTCAACTCTTGCAACTCAATTATTTGTTTTTGGTTTCTTAGCTGGTATTACAGGAAATAACTTCACTGGTTCACCAGATAGCGCCGTTAAAACTTATGTTAGTGGAAATATTCCAGGAACTTCATTCTCATATATGATATTCTATGCAATAATCGGAATTATAATAATGTGGTTTATCTGGAACAAGACTAAATTTGGTAAAAATATGTTCGCAGTAGGTGGAAACCCAGAAGCAGCTAGTGTTTCAGGTATTTCCGTTTTCTGGGTAACAATTGGTGTTTTTGCTCTTGCTGGTATTTATTATGGTATCGGTGGTTCTATGTATGGTATTTATACAGGTAACGTTAGAGCTCAAACTGGTCAAGGTATGGAAACAGATGCTATCGCAGCTTGTGTTGTTGGTGGTGTTTCATTTACTGGTGGTGTTGGTAAAATTAGAGGTGTTGTCATTGGCGCTTTACTTTTCCAAATGATTACAGTCATTCTCCTTTACTTAGGTATCAATGATGCTAACTATCAACTTGCTATTAAAGGTGTTATCGTCTTAGCTGCTGTTGCACTTGACTGTGCTAAATATTTAAAGAAAAAATAATATTTAAGTATTATTTAAGTTATAATAAAAGAGCTATGAAAATAGCTCTTTTATTTATATTAGGTTTCAAATTATGAGTATTTATACATTTTTTTCTCTTTTAGTTATTTGTTTATTAGGAACATACTTATTAAGTATTCAATATTTAAGATATTTAAGAAAAGAAAGAAAAAGAGAAATTAGAGATATTGATTGTATATTAACTTCAATTCTTTTTGGTGCGCCTGTTTTATTAGTTATGGAATTAGCTTTTTATGAAATTAGATATGAAGATGCCACTCATAAATATCGAATGTTAATTTCTTCAATAATACTAACTATTATTCAAATAACTGCTATCGTTTTACTATTTTATTTTGGTGTAATTAAATTAGATAGTGGTGAAGTTAGTGGTGAAGAAGTAGAAAATTTAATTAGCTTATTAATGTTATTTATAAAATAGAAGATACTTTATCAAAGATTGTAAAAAATGAATTAGCATTACAAAAATCTCTTAAATAAAAAGTATATTTATTATTTTTATCTATTTTAATTATATAAAAAGAAAATAATGAGTCAGTATTAATCTCTTCAATTGGAGATTTCTCTCTTTTTAAAAAATCTAATACACTTTTTTTCTTCTTTTTTTCACTATTTTCATCTTTGTCTTTTTTATTATCATCAGATAAAGAATTCAAGAGTGAATAAAAATAAAAAGAAGAAGTATTATCTAAAATTAAAATATCAAACGAAGTAGATAAAACTTCATTTATTGGTAAAATGCCTTCATATTCACTGAAAAATTTTAATTTTTCATCAAGAGTTTTATCGTTATTGTGAGAAGAAGAAAGGTAAATCTTTAAACGACGGTCATTTTTAAGTTTTAAATTATATAACTTTATAATATCTTTTAAATCATCAACTAATTTCTCATAATTAACATTTTTATTAAGCTCGACAACATAAGAATGGTCTTTTTTGTCTTTATTATATGGACGAATAATAATATCTTCGTCATGGATAAAAAAAGATGAAAAATCTTTAGAAGTAATGGTTAAATCATTTTGATTTATTAACTTTTCTTTTAATTCTTTGTTATAATCAATTTTTTCTTCATCTTTCATCATTTCTTTTTGTTCATCGCTTAAATTTTGAAGATTAACCGGTGTTAAATCTTCAATTAAGTTGATGTTTTTATAATCCATTATTGTGATAAAATCATTTTTTCTTCCTAAAATATTAAATGTAAGATCATGTCTATTAAGAAGATAAATTCTTAAAGCTTGAGAAATTTCTTGTGTATATTTAAAACTTGTTGCATCAATAAAAACGTTTTTCATAAATATTTCTTCTCCTTTGAAATTTAAAATAAGTCTTTTATAAGTTTAAAAATTTTTGTATATTCGTTAGTTTTTAAATTGGTTGGTAAAATAAATAAAAGATATGTGAAATTAAAAACTAATTTTATTTTTAATAATAAATAATTGATATCTTCTACATTCATTTTTTGATAAGAAAAAATGAGCTTAGAAAAATATTCTCCTATTAAAGATTTATTGCTTCTATTTTCTTTATTAACTCGGTCGAGTTCATTAATTCCTTCCATAATTTCAATAAAAATTGAAAGTGATAACGAATCTGTTAAACAAAAAGAAGAAGTTGTTAAAAATAAATCTTTAAAAGATATTTCACCTTTATATTCATTACTTTTAGATAATATATCTATGATATTTTTATCTTTATAATCACCAATTTTTAAATAATTTATTTCAATTCTTTTATTTTCTTTTTTATTGCTATCAGTCAATGTTTTCATTCTTTTTAAAATATTAAAAGATGAAACGAAGGTATCTTCAATTTCAGAAATTTCTTTATAATCTTTATTAAAATCAGAGATTAATAAATAATCATTTTTATTTTTAAAAAATAAACCTCTTTTTATAGTTTCATCTTTGTTATTCATCTCATTATTTTCTTTTATTAAATTATTAATAAAAGAAATATCATCAAATGAAATAACAAAATCCATTCCTTCTTTAATTAAATCTTTATATAAAGAATATGTATTTAATTGGTTAGCCCTATTAATGATGATATTTTTGTTGTTTTTATCAATTAGTGAAATATATTTTGTTGGAAAATTATATAAATAAAAATATAAATCTTTATTTGCAATGATAAATATTCTTAAAGCTGAAATAAGTTCATTAATATTAACTTTTTCATTTATTTTAATTGCAATTTTTTTAGTGTTTTCAATACTTTTAACCATGTTTTATATTATAAAATGAATTAAACTAGATATCTAATAAATATCATACTAAAAATAGTAGATATATACATTTTATAAACTTTTTATCTTATTATTTTTAAGTTATAATATTAATCACTTGCGGGCTTGATGGAATTGGTAGACATGCAAGACTTAGAATCTTGTGCCTTATAAGCGTAGGGATTCGACTTCCCTAGCCCGCACCATTATATTTGAAATTACCCCCAAAATATAAAGTTTTATATTTTAGGTTTTTTTATTCTTAAAGAGGCTTTGAAAAAATAGTTGAAGAGTATAAAAGCCAAGATGAAAGACATAAACCTTTTATATTTTCGAAAAATAATCAATTTAGTATTGTTTTACCTGACATAACTTTTGAAGATGGTTTAGATATTGAAGAAGAAACCATATTATTAACTAAAGCCTTAATAAATAAATCTAAGTATGATTTACGTATTCTTTCATTTTGTTATGATAAAGCAAAATCAGTTAATGAAATAACAAACCATTTAAATATTTCTAACTCCACCTATTTTAGAAACGCAATTGTAAAAAATCTTGTTGATAACGATCTTTTATTAACCCAACAAAATGGTAATACAAAATTTTATTTAATAAATAAAGAATTTGTTAAACTTAAATAATATAGTTTTATAATGTTAAAATATAAAAAACTTAATTTAAAGTATATATTTTTTTAATTAAACTTTATACTATCTACTTTAATAAATTCTTCATATATATTTTTAGAATTTAATAAATATCTATTTATTAAATTCATTATTAATATAACTATAATCATTAAATAAAATGAAAAAGAAGAAAAGATTATAGTTATATTTTCTATTTTAAAGGAAGAGGATATAAATAATGTTTCAATAAATAAAGTAAGCGATGTAAAAGGAGCGTTATTAATTAAAGAAAAAAATAAAATCATTCCAAAAAGAATTAATATTTCTTCATTTTCATTACTAATTAATAATAAATTATTATTAATATTATTATTAAAAAGAAGAATACTTATTTTAGCTATTATTCCTCCTATACACATAAGAGGAATAACAATCCCACCACTAACCTTCCCATTTCCTAAAATAGCCAATAATAAACCTCTTAATACTAAAATTCCTATTAAAAAATAAATATTATTAAAAATAAAAGTATATTCATTTTTAATACTACTTAAATAATAATCATCAGATAAAAATGTTATAATATTTTTCCCATTACCTAATAAATTAAAAATAAAATAACCTAATATAAAGAATAGTATAAAGAATATAAATGAACGAAATTTAATAAATAAGTTTGAACTATATTTATTAAATTTCATTCTTATAAATAACATAAACTTTTTAAAATAATAACTAATTAATAATGTTAATAATGCAATAATAAATATTACTAATACTTGATTTATTGATATAAAAGAGATGGAAGAAACACTAATTAAATGAATATTATTAATTAAAAAACACGTAAAAAAAGAAGAAAAAGAGATAAGAACTCCAAATATTAATGATTTAAAAGAAAATTTATGTAACCCTTCTTCATAAGAATAAACTATTCCTGAAAGAGGAGAAAGAAAAGCACACCCAAATCCCGCTCCACTACTTAAACCAATATTAACTAAATCATCGTTCTCTTTAAAAAGTTTATTAACACTTTTTCCAATTCTAGCTCCTATTGAAATAGAAGGACCTTCACTTCCTAAAGTGAATAAAGAATAGGTTGATATATAACTATTAATGATTGTTAAAGGAACATCAATTAATTTTAATTTTTCTTTATCTTCTTTTCTTTCAATAACTTTTTCTACCAATGGAATCGAGCTTCCATCAATACTTTTAAATTTTAAAATTAAAATATTGTTAACAAATGATAATGTTATAAAAATTATTAAATTCACAACTATTAAATACCAATTTTTATTGCTAAACATTATTGAAGAAAAAGAAAAAACATATTGTAGTCCTTTTTGATAAATTCCTACAGTTAAACCAACTAAAATTCCTGAAAGAAGTGCAAGTAAAATGTGTTTAAAAAAATTAAAAGTTGATCTTTTATTCATAAACGTCAATTATTCTAGTCTTTTTAAATAAATCTATCAATTAATCATTATAAAATCTTAGTTTAAGTCTAAATAACAATGGGTAAGGTGTTATTTTTAATTTTAAGTATAATTTCAAAATTGATTTATTGAATTTAATTAAAATGCTTTTAATAAATATTTTTTATTAATATAGTTAAAATAATCAAAATCTTAAAAAAATATTTTAATTAATTTTATCAAAAAAGTTTCAATTATAATTATTTGGAAAAAGACAAAATATCTAGAATTTTTTATTAAAAATTTATTCGGTTTTATCCGACTTGGTTTAATCCGAGTAAAATTTCTGTTTTAAAGATGTAATACTCTTGAAGATTTATATAGAAAATAAAATAATATTGAAATGAAATTATATTAATTCAAAGTTAAGGAAGGTAAAAAAATAAATATTATGATTAAAGTTGGATTTTTAGGGGCTGGAAATATTGCACATACACTTGCAGAAACATTTTTATTTTTAAAAGATAAATTTGAACTTTATGGTGTAGCTAGTAAAGAATTAAAAAGAAGTGAAGAATTTAAAAATAAATATGGTTTTAAAAAAGCATATAAAGATTATGAAGAAATGCTAAATGATAAAAACATTGATTTAATTTATATTTCTACCACAATTGCTGAACATTATAAACATATCAAAATGTCTTTAGAACACAATAAAAATGTTTTAAGCGAAAAAGCTTTTTGTGCGTCTTATTATGAAGCAAAAGAAGTAGTAACTTTAGCTAGAAAAAAGAATTTATTTTTAGCAGAAGCAATTTGGACACGCTATATGCCTTCTAGAGGAATTATTACTTCTTTAATTTTAAGTGGAGTGATAGGTGATCCATATTATTTAGAGGCTAATTTAGGATATCGAATTTATGATAAAGAAAGAATATATTCTCCGTCTTTAGGCGGAGGAGCTTTACTTGATGTAGGTGTTTATCCTCTTAATTTTATCGACATGTTTGTTGTCGATAAAATTAAAGATATTAATGTAATGGCTAAATTATTAAATACTGGTGTAGATGAAACGCTTATTGGTAATATTACTTTTTCTAATGGAATTTTAGCTCAATTTTTTACTTCGATTAACGATGCTACTTCTAGAGAAGGTTATATTTATGGTAAAGATGGGTTTTTAAAAATAATTAATATTAATAATCCAGAAAAGGTTGAAATATATAAAAAGAAAGAAGATAGTAATTATCCAATTTTAGTTTCAACAATTAACTTTAAAGAGGATTTTAATGGTTATGAATATGAACTTGTTGAAACTTATAATAGTTTAATTAATGGTAAAAAAGAAAATCCATCAATGAGTTTAGATGATACTTTAAAGATGATGAAAATTTATGAAGATATTTTAGTTAAATCTAAAGTTAAGAGAAAATAATAAATCTACTATAAATAAATTGAAAAAAAGTTAAACCTTTTTAAAACTTTTAACTGAAATTTTAGTTATTACTTTTATTAAATATAAAGTTAAATGGAGGTAAACGCAATGCTAGAACTTAGAAATATTAAAAAAGATTACAAAGTTGGCGATAACGTTGTTCATGCTTTAAAAGGCATTAATATTTCTTTTAGAAGTAAAGATTTCGTCTCAATTTTAGGTCCTTCTGGATGTGGTAAAACTACTTTATTAAATATTATTGGTGGATTAGATCATTATACTGAAGGTGATTTAATAATCGATAATGTTTCGACAACAAAATTTAAAGATAGAGATTGGGATACTTATCGTAATCATCGTATTGGTTTTGTTTTTCAATCATATAATTTAATTCCACATCAAACAATTTTAGAAAATGTTGAACTTGCTTTAACAATTGGCGGATTAAAAAAAGAAGAAAGAATTAAAAAAGCAAAAGCAGCATTAGATGAAGTTGGCTTAAAAGATTTGTATTCAAAAAAAGGAAACCAACTTTCTGGAGGCCAATGCCAAAGAGTTGCAATTGCTAGAGCTTTAGTAAATGAACCTGATATTTTGCTTGCTGATGAGCCTACTGGTGCTTTAGATAGTGTTACTTCAGTTCAAATTATGGATTTGATGAAGAAAATTTCTGAAAATAAACTCGTAATTATGGTTACCCATAACCCAGAATTAGCTTATAAATATTCAACAAGAATCATTAACTTAAAAGATGGCTTAGTTGAAAATGATTCTAATCCATTAAGCGAAGAAGAATATAATAAGGAAAAAGAAATTAAAAATGTAAAAGAAATTTCTAAAAAAGCAAAACTTAATTATTGGCAAACATTTAGACTTTCATGGAGAAATTTACTTACTAAATTTAAAAGAACTGCCTTGGTTGCTTTTGCTGGAAGTATAGGAATAATAGGTGTTTCAACAGTTTTAGCAGTTTCTACTGGAATTCAAAATTACATTCATTCAATGGAAGACGATATGCTTTCAGGAAATCCAATCAAAATTTCTTCAGAAGCGTATGATTTATCGTCATTAATGAATTCTTTAACTTTAACTGAACAACATGATTTAATTGAAAATGCTACTGAAAACGGAATAATTAATGTTAATTATTTGTTAGAACAATTAATTCAAACAAGCGGAACGATGTCTGATGTAATGATTAGTAATAACATTACAATGGATTATGTTAACTATGTTAAAAATCTTGATTCAACTTTATATTCGGACATCACTTTAGATTATGGAATTAATTTCTTAAATAATATTTATACAACCGCAGATTTTGAAAATAAGGAAGAGTCAACCTATTCTATTAGCAGCATCATTCAAATGTATACAACAATGCTTCAACAAACTCCATTTGGTGAATATTCTGCGTTTATTTCCACTTTAGCACAGCCTTTAGATCAATCTTTAAATAACGAAGGATATATATTAGAACAATATGATATTGTTTCTGATCCAAAAACATCTTATCTACCAAAAGAAGAAAATGAAATTATGATCGTTTTATCAAGCGATGAAGCTTTAACTGATCTTGTTTTAGGGGAACTAGGTTATTATACTCAAGAAGAATTCTTTAATATTGTTTATAGAGCAATGGATGATGATAGATATAATCCTTCTTTAGATAAAAATCATTTTGATTTTGATGAATTGTTAAATAAAACATTTACTTATTATCCAAATGATTCAATTTATTCTCCTTCTTCAGCAAGTATTATTCCTACTATTAATACTATTTTTGATTATAACTATGAAGAAACCAAAGAAATGAAGGATAGTAATGAAGGTATGCCTTTAAAAATTACTGCAATTTTAAAACCTAAAGAAGGTGTAAATTATGGTTCTTTATCTTCCGGATTTTATTATACTCCAGCTTTAGCATCTAAAATGATTGATGATTCTAAAAACAGTGAAATTGTTCAATATTTTAATGAAAAAAATATTGAACAATTAACTACAACAGTTATTTTAGAAGAAGGAATGATGCCTATTATTAGAGATGCAATTATGTATACTTTCCCTTATACATATGATGGAAATAATGCAACCGGTTACGGATTTGTTGGTAATTTGTCAATGATGTCTTCTTCAACAACTTCTGCAGTTTATACTTTAAGTTTAAATGAAATTGGTGGCTCAACCATACCAACCTCAATTTCTATATATCCTGAAGACTTCAATTTAAAAGAAGAAATAATAGATTATTTAAATAAATGGAACGATGAAGGCGATATTATTATTGGTGATAAAATAATTCCATTTAATGAAAGAAGCGAAGTAATTTACACTGATAATCTTCAACTTATTATTAATTTAGTTAACAATATGATAAATATTGTTACTTATGCTTTAATTGCATTTACCGCACTTTCTTTAGTAGTTTCAACAGTTATGATTGCAATCATTACTTATGTAAGTGTTGTTGAAAGAGTAAAAGAGATTGGCGTTATTAGAGCACTTGGTGGAAGAAAAAAAGATGTTTCAAGATTATTTTATAGTGAAACAATGATTGAAGGCTTATCAAGCGGTCTTTTAGGAATTGCCGTTACTTATTTATTATCTTTTATTTTAAATATGATTGTTGGAAGTTTAACTGGCGTATATACAATTGCCGCTTTAACACCTATTCAAGCAATAATTATGATTTTAGTTTCTATTATTTTGACTTCAATTTCTGGAATTATTCCGGCAAATTTAGCAGCTAAAAAAGACCCTGCTGACGCATTAAGAACAGAATAATTTTAATTAGTAATAAAAATTCATAAATTAAACTTGATTCGAGATTTTAAAACATGAGATCATCTATTTCACGCGTGTTTTGAATGAACGTAACATAGTAAATTGGTAAATAGACTATATTATTTTTTATCGATACAATTCTTTCGTTAGATAATACATAACCATTTTTAATGTTGTATTCTTTTGATGAAAGAAAGTTGTTAAGGGCGCTATGTGTTGTATAATTTTTCCCTGATTTAACTTTAATAGGTAAAACAGAGATTTTTTATAATCGTCTATTAAAAAATCTACTTTGCCTTTTTTTCGATTGTCGTAATAATATAGTTCATAATTATGAGCAATTAGTTCACTTGCAACTACATTCTCATAAACGGAGCCAAGATTAATGCTGTCGATGCTGTCTAAAATTGGCTTATTATTGTATTTATATAAAATATTACTTAGAAGACCAACATCGTTTAAATATAATTTTAGTAAATTTTTTGTTTCAAAGGCTTTTAGTGGATAAATTGGATTTGAAATTGCTTTAACTTCTAAAGAAATTCTAGAATTTACTAGATAATCGAATTCATCAATATAAGAGCTGAATCTAGTGTGATCTTTATTTTCTATTTCTTTTACTGTTAAGCGCTTTTTCTTTTTTTTAAATTTGATGGAATTAATTCATAGATACATTTAATCTTTAATTTATGTTCATTATCATACTTGCTCGTATCGTCGATATAATATTCATGTATTTCTGGTTGGGCTTCTCTAATTTTTTGAATATTGTGAGTTTCTAAATACAAATTGACTATATCTGGAAAACTACCAACTATGAGGGATTTGCAGAATAAATCTATCATTTTATTATGAGGAATTTCATCAAGCGATTCTAAATGCCTAAATTTTTCATTTAAAGAATTAATTGAGTATTCATTAAAGCTGTTAGCAATTAAAAATTCTTCGAAATTTAATGGGAACATCCTTATCTTTTTTATGCTTCCAATAGGTATCGATGTTGTTTTTGTTAAAGCAACGCCAAGTAGAACTACTGGCTATAAAAGTAAATTTATTATCTTGTTCTAAAAACTTTAATAATGTGAGCAATTCAAGATATTGTTGTATTTCATCAAGGAAAATTAAAGTATTTTATTTGCAATCCATTTTATTCCCTGCAATCATACTTGTTTTTAAATAAAAATCTTTAACGCTTGTAATCGAAGAAAAAGTTTGTCACCTTTAAAATCTTCAATCATGTTTATCTCTATAAAATTAGAAAAAAGTTTTTTCCAACATGTCTAATAATATAAGTTTTGCCAACTTGTCGAGCTCCATCAATTAAAAGTATTTTATTAGACTTAGATTAAAAAATGTTCCTCTATTGTTTGTTCAATCTTCCTGAATAACATCTTTATATCATCCTTTTTAATAATATAACACTTTTCCAAAATGAGTTTAAATCGACACTTGTTACAAATAAATAGACATTCAAAAATAAAACTAGATAAAATTTAGTCGCATAATTTTAAGTGTCGTTTTTTCTTAGGCATCAAATTTACATTAATTTTATTATGCGACATTCTTTAATACTTGAAATTATATATATAAATGGGATTAAATTTCATTATTTCCCACCCAACCCACGTCGACGTTTACTAGACAAGAATGGTTTTTTTAATAAATATTATTCATTTTTTTATCATTTTTTATGGAAAAATAATTTATTTTAAGATTCTTAACAAAATCTGTCATTATTTATTAAAGTGATTATTTCTAATATTTGATAAAATAATAAAGTATGGAAAAATTAAAAGGATTAACTTTTGATGAAGTTGAAAAGTTAAAGAAAGAAGGAAAAACTAATAATTCTAAGAAAGTCGTTTATAAATCACATTTAATAATTATTTATGAATCATTTTTTTCTTTTTTTAATATTATTTTGTATGCGGTTGCTTTAATCTTTTTATTATTACAAATATTTTATAAAAACGGTTTAACTGAAATTCCTTTAACAAAATATGGATTTTTACTAATTGTTCTTTTTAATGGGCTAATCTCTTTAATAAGTGAAGAAAAATCAAAGCATTTTATAGAAAAAATGGAACTTACTAATGATGACAAGGTTAAAGTTATTAGAGAAGGAAAAATTATCGAAATAAGTTGTAAAGAAATTGTTGAAGGTGATTATTTTTTAATTTATAAAAATGACTCTATTAATGTTGATGGAATATTAATATTTGGGGAAGGTTATTTTAATGAATCGATAATCACTGGAGAATCTGATAATGTATTCCATAAAATTAATGAAAAAGTTACTTCAGGTTCCTTTTTAGTTTCTACAAAAGAGGATTATCTAGTTATGAAAGTAACTAACGTTGGTGATAATACTTTTATAAAACGATTAGAAAACGATGTAAAAAAGATTAAAAAAGATAAATCAAAATTAAATAAAGATATAAATAAAATAATTTTAATCATGATTTTAGTAATGATTCCATCATTTCTTATAGTTTTATTAAAAGAATTGTATATTCATGATTTTAATTTTGATTTAAGTATAGTTAGTGCTTCATCAACAATTATAGTTGGAATGATTCCTATTGGGCTTGTTTTACTTTCCTCCGTTACTTTAGCTAATTCTATTTATAAATTAGCTAAAGAAAAAGTATTAACAAAAGAGTTATATGCTATAGAAAGATTAGCAAGAATTGATGTTTTAGCATTAGATAAAACAGGAACAATTACTACACAAAATCTTATTTTTAAGGGGAAAGAACTTTTTAATGATATAAAAGAAGAGGAGTTTAAAGACTTATTGTCTTTTTATTTATCAAAAATGGATGATAATTTAACTTCAGTAGCATTAAAAAAAGAATTTAATATATCAATTTTTGATATTGAAAAATTTAAAAATATTATTAAAGAAAACGATTTTAATTCATCCATAAAATATAGTTCTTTAATAATAAATAATGATAATTATAAGCTTGGAGCATTCGATATTTTAATTAATGAGAAGGTTAAAAATCATAAAGATATATTAAAAATTGCTTATAAACACGCTAAAAATGGAGAAAGAGTATTGGCATTTGTTAAAAACAATAAAGAAGTTGTTTCCTTACTTTTTATAGAAAATGAATTAAGAAAAAATATTAAAAATATTATCTCTTATTTCGAAAAAATGAATATAAGAATAAAGGTTATTAGTGGTGATAATCTTTATACAGTTTCTTCTATTGCAAAAAAAGCTAATATTAAAGGTTATGATAAAATCATTTCTTTAGAAAATGTTCCACTAGAAAAAATAAAAGATATCGCCTTAAAATATGATTGTTTTGCTAGAGCAACACCTAAACAAAAAGAAGAAATAATTAGAGTTTTAGAAGAAAATAATCAAAAAGTAGGTTATGTAGGAGATGGTATAAACGATATTGCTTCTTTAAGAAGAGCAAGTTGCTCCATTGCTTTAGCAAGCGGAGTAAAATCTTCAAAACTAATATCTGATTTTACACTTTTGGATGATGATTTTATTCATTTAGCTAGAGTTATAGAAGAAGGAAGAAGGGTTGTTAATAATATTAAAAGGAGCTGTACATTATTTATTTCTAAAGATATTGTTATTGCTTTATTTGCTTTTTATTCTTTATTTTCTAATAGCGGAATGCTTATAGAAATCGAATCAATATATATTTTTGAATTTATAATTGTTGCTTTATGTGGGTTTTTACTTTCTATTGAAAATAATTATCCGAAAAGTATCGATTCTTCAATTATTAAAGAATCTATGATTAAAGGTATTGAAAATGGGCTTTTACTATCTTTAAGTGGAGTTTATTTATTAATTGTTAATGCTTTTTATCCCTTAAAAGATCTTGATATATTAATTTCTTTAACTATTTCTTTATCTGGGCCATTTGTTTTATTTATTTCAATCAATAAATTTAGTAAATATTCAAAAATAATTTTAAGCCTTGGAATAAGTTTAACGATTATTTGTTTATTAGTTGAGCCAAATATATTTTTAGATGTTGGGTATTTGACAAATGCAGATTCTTTTAAAGAACAGATAGATTTAATTATTGATGGTTTATTTAATTTAAGTTTATTTAAAAATATAAATTCTTATGAATACATAATTGTTTTTACTTATTTATTATTCATTCCTACCTTATTTGTTTTAGTTTCTAGGAAAATCAATAAGAGATTGAAGATGAATAAGTAGTTTATTTATTTTCACGTGAAAAGATTATATATTTTTAATGTATTCAAATTGTCTTTTGTAATATAATTATTTTATATAAATAAAATAATTTAAGGGGGATAATCATATGTTCCATTTAGGAAATAAAACATTTTCTGGGGACGTTCCTAAACTTACGAAATGGCTTTATACGACTTCAGGAATGTTTAGAGACGCTTCATATCAATTTATTTCTTTGTTTTTATTATCTTTTGTTCAATTTTTTGCATTAGGAAATGTATCTATTGATGAATACATCCAAATGTATACTGCAATTACAATAATTATCATAATTTTAAGAATATGGGATGGATTGAACGATCCAATTATGGGTTTTATTATTGAAAAATGTCATTTTAAATGGGGGAAATATCGCCCTTGGATTTTTATTGGTGCCCTAAGTAATTCAATAGTTACTATTTTAATGTTTTGGATTACTCCTACTGGTTGGGCTTTTGTTGCTTTTTTTGCTGTGTTTTATTTTTTGCGGGATTTTACTTATACGATGAATGATATTGCCTTCTGGGCAGTTTTACCTTCTTTATCACAAAAAGAAGAAGTTAGAGCAAATTTAACCACTCTTTTATCGATATTTGTTTCTATAGGTGCATTTGCTGTTGGAGGAATCGTTCCAATTTTAGCAAGTGGAAATCAGGGACCAACTTATAGATGGGTTGCATTAGTTACTTCTCTCCTTTTCATCATTTCTCAAACTATCCTAGTTATTTTTATGAAAGAAAGAAAGATAGATGTAAATGTTGAAAAAAATGATGAAAAGATAAAATTTAGAGAAATATTTACAGTTATTATAAAAAATAACCAATTAAGATATACAATTATTGCAATTTTACTTTATTATACTGGCTCTTCAATTTTGGTCGGTGCAGGTTTAAATTATTTCTACTTTAACTTTGGTTATGAAAATGGTGGTACATATCAAACCCTTTTTACAGTTGTTTATGCTGTCGCTACTTTATTAGGACAATGTTTATATCCACTATTTGTAAACAAATTAAAACTTTCAAAGATGAAATTATTTACAATTTGTTCATTTACAACATTAGCTGCATATATTTTATTATTTTCATATGTTTTTTATACAAGTGAAACCACTTTTGCTTTAGTTTGTGTATATGGTTTTATTGCTTTTTTTGGCCAAACAATTATGAGTTTAATTTTATATATTATGATTCAAGATTCAATCGATTATAACGAATATAAATTTAACGAAAGAAGAGAATCATCTACCTTTGCTTTAAGAGCTTTTACCGCAAAAATTGGAAGTAGTTTACAACAACTTGCTTTATATGCATTCCTTTTTATGGCTGGTCTTTTTACTATTTCTAATGGGATTGCTACTGCCGAAAGAGAATTTATGGGTGATAAAGAATTAATTATTTCTGAAGTTAACTCTTTAATGAGCGGGGTTACACAAAATCAATTAATTATTTTCCATATTGGATTTACAATTCTACCTTTTGTTTTATTTTTGGCTACATTTTTAATCATAAGATTAAAATATAAAATTACCGAAGAATCACATAAAGAGATGATTGAAGAGATTGAAAGAAGAAAAGCAGAAAATGCTATCAATAATGAAGAGAAAAAGGATTTTTAAATGGAAAAGAGAGCTTATAAAGAAAGAATAATTTATCAAATTTACCCTCTATCATTTAAAGATTCCAATAATGATGGATATGGTGATTTAAAAGGAATTATTGAAAAGCTAGATTATTTAAAAGATTTAGGAATTGGAATGATTTGGCTTTCGCCGATTTATGCATCTCCTTTAAAAGATAATGGCTATGATATAAGTGATTATTATAAAATTAATCCTCTTTTTGGAACGATGGATGATTTTGATACTTTAATTAAAGAAGCTAAAAAAAGAGATATAAAAATTGTAATGGATTTAGTTATTAATCATACTTCTGATCAACATCTTTGGTTTCAAGAGGCTTTAAAAAATAAAGATTCTAAATATAGAAATTATTATTATTTTAGAAAAGGAAATGGCAAAAAACCTCCAAACAATTGGAATAGTGCTTTTTCTGGGTCTTGCTGGGAAAGAGTTCCAAATGAAGAAAATATGTATTATCTTCATCTTTTTACCAAAGAACAACCTGATTTAAATTACCATAATGAAGAAGTTATTAAAGAAGTAGAAAATATTTTAAAATTTTATTTAGATAAAGGTGTAGCGGGTTTTAGATGTGACGTCATTAACCAAATTTATAAAACTAGTCTAGATAATGGGAAATTCTCTCTTTTTTCTAGAGGAAGAGAACATTATGAAAATCAAGAAGGTAATTTTAAAATTTTAGAAAGATTTAGAAAAGATGTTTTAGATAATTATGACGATGTATTTTTGGTTGGAGAAACGAGCGCCTTAACTCCTAAAATTGGTCAAGAATATATTGATAGAAGAGCATTAGACATGTTTTTTGAATTTGATCATGCTTTTTGTAAATCTTTTAAATTAATCCCTATTTTTAAAAAACCTTTTTATAAACCAAAAGATTTATTTAAGCCTATATTTAAATGGCAGAAAGAAGTTTCTTGGATTGGCGCTTATTTAGAAAATCACGATCAATTAAGATCTGTTTCTAGATTTGGTAATGAAAATAAATTTTATAAGGAAAGTGCAAAAGCATTATCTCTTTTCCTTCTTTCTTTAAAAGGAACAATTTTTCTTTATGAAGGCGAAGAAATTGGAACTTTAAATTATAAAAATCTAACCTATGAAGAAACCAATGATTGTATGGCAAAAAATGCAGTCGATAGTGCAATGAAAATATTACATGTTTCTAAAAACAGAGCTTTTAAATGGGTAAATAACACAGTTAATAGAGATCATGCTCGAGCTCCTTTTGAGTGGGATGATAGTATAAATGGAGGATTTAACGATGGTCATAAACCATGGCTAAAAATCAATGAGCATTATAAAGAAATTAATGTAAAGAATGAAGAAAATGATGCGAACTCGATATTAAATTTTTATAAACAAATGATTAAGTTTAGAAATAATAGCGAAACTTTAAAATATGGTAACTTTAAAGAAGTAAGTTCAAATAACTATGTCGCTAAATTTTTAAGAAAAACCGATAAAGAAAGTTTACTAATTGTTGTTAATTTATCTAAAAAGTTTTTTAAAGATAAAAAGCTTGATGAATCAAAAGAAATTCTTATTTCTAATTATAATAATCATGAAAAAAATTTATTAAAACCATTTGAGGCAATTATTTATAAAATTAAATGATTTTTAAGGAGAATCTATGGGAGTTAGTTTCGAAAAGAAAAGAAAAATTTTTCATTTATTTACAAAACATTTTTCTTATTATATTCACGTAAATAAGTATAATTATTTAATTCATTTATATAGTGGAAAATATCTAAATGATATCTCTAAAGAGCGTGTCTCAGAAAGATATATGGAAAGATATGCTTTTTTAAATGATGAGAAAACTGAAACAATGGACGAAGACTATTATTTTTCTTTTGTAGCTTCCCAATTTGAAGTTGCTCCATTTGGAAAGGGAGATAAAAGAAATTCTCCATTTATAATTGAAGGGGAAGATAATGTACCAATTACAAATTTTCTTTTTTATTCTTATAAAATTATTAAAGGCCCTTATGATAAAAAAAGATACCCTCTACCTTATGTAAAATTTTTAGATAATGATGTAACGACTTTGGTTATTACCTTAAAAGAAGAATATAAGGATGTTTATCTTGAATTATATTATGAAATAAGCGAAAAGTTTGATTGTTTAGTCAGATATTCAAAAATTGTTAATAAATCTTCAAGTGATATTAGGGTTAAAAAACTTTCTTCACTTGAATTAGATTTCCCTTCTTCAAATTATAAAATCCTAGCCTTAAAAGGTACTTGGGGGAATGATACAGAGGTAGAAATTATTCCCTTAAATCATTCGCTTACTAAAATTAGTGATAATCATGGGGGCAGAGGTTTTTATTATAATCCAGCTATCGCTTTAGTTTCTAATGATGCTAATTTAGATACTGGTGAGGTTTATGGATTTTCATCTTTATATTCAGGTGATTTTTCTTATGAATTTAAAGTCGATGAAATTGATCAAACAAGACTTATTTGTGGATTTAACGATGAAACTTTTGAATATTTTTTAAAGGAAAATGAAGAAATTTATTCTTTTGAGACTGTTCTAACTTATTCAAATAAAGGCATTAATGGAATGACCCATATAATGCATAATTTAATTAGGAAAAGAATTTTACCACCTACTAAAAATCTCCAAAAGAATTATATTCTAATTAATTCTTGGGAAGGTTTTTATTTTGATTTTGATACAGAAAAAATCATTTCATTAATTGATGAAGCAAAAAAATGCGATATAAATTTAGTTGTTATCGACGACGGATGGTTTAAAAATAGAAATAGTGATACAACTTCATTAGGAGATTGGGAAGTTGATGATACTAAAATAGATTTAAAAAAGGTAATTGAACATGCGAAATCTTTAAATATGGAAATTGGGCTTTGGGTAGAACCTGAAATGATTTCTCCAATTTCGGATTTATTTAAAAATCATCCAGATTTTGCTTTAATTCCTGAAAATTATAAACACCCAACTTTATTTAGACATCAGTTGGTTTTAGATTTAACAAATCCTAATGTTGTTGATTATGTATTTAAAAAAATCAGCAAAGTTTTTGATGATTTTGATATTTCATATGTTAAATGGGATTTTAACCGTTATTTAACTGAAAGTTATTCCTCTTTTTTACCAAAAGAAAGAAAAAAGGAAACAAATTATCGTTTTATTTTAGGAACTTATGATTTATTAAAGAGATTTAATGAAAAATATCCAAATATTTTACTCGAGACTTGCTCAGCTGGTGGAGGGAGATTCGATTTAGGAATGCTTTTTTATTCACCACAAATTTGGGGAAGTGATGAAACGGATATCGCTTTAAGAGCTTCAATTCAATACTCTAAGAATATTTTTTATCCACTAAGAAGTATTGGTGCACATGTTTCTAATAGAAAAATTGGAAGTGTTCAAGATAAGGCTTGTTTGGCTTTTTTTGGAACTTTTGGATATGAACTCGATATTACTAAGTTAAATGAACAAGATAAAAAGCAAATTAAATTTTTTAATTCATTATTTAAAGATTTTCATCACGTTGTTGAAGATGGGGATTATTATTCGATTTTTTCTCCTTTTGAGAGCAATTATGCTGCATGGGATATTGTTAGCAAGAATAAAAAAGAATGTTTAGTTTATTTTATGAATTATAAAAAAGAACAAACTAAATCTAGATTTTTAAAAATTAAAGGGCTAGTTCCTAATAAATATTATTTTAATTCTTTAACTAACGATATTTATAAGGGTAGTTTTTATATGAATGTTGGCCTTAATTTATCGTGCCCGATGGATCCATATTTTAGCGCTTTATTTGTATTAAAAGAAATCGATGATATAAGAGCAACAATTTTTAGAAAAACTAAGCAAGTCGATGGAGGAAAAAGAGATAAATTAATGTAAGTTATGGAAAATATTGATTTAGAATTATTAAAAAAACCTATATATGGTTTAAATTTAGAAGATTATTCGGCATATTTTATTTCAACTATTAATAAAGAAAATACAAGAATTTCCTTAGATGGAGAATGGAAATTCCTTTATTTAGATAAAATAACTGATGAAAATATTTTAAAAAGCGATTATGAAATTAAGGATTTAAAGAATATTTTAGTTCCTTCACATATTGAATTAAGCGGTTATTCAAAACCTCAATATTTAAACATCATGTACCCTTGGGAAGGATATGAATCTTTAAGTTATGATGAAATCCCTTCAAAAAACCCGGTTGGAGTTTATTTTAAAGATATTGAAATTAACGATTTAAATTTTGATTATTATATTGAATTTAATGGTTTTGAAAGTGGTTTATATTTATATATTAATTCTAAATTTGTTGGATATTCATCATTTAATTTCGAAGTATCTAAATTTAAAATTAATGATTTTTTAGTTAAAGGAAAAAATCGTATAACAATTTTAGTATTTAAATATTCTTTTGCTTCTTGGTTTAAAGATCAAGATATGTGGAGAATGAGTGGAATTTTTAGAGATGTTAATTTAATAAAAGTTAACAAAACTCATTTTAAAGATATTAGCAATAAATCATCATTAAAAGATTTAAGAACTGGTTTATTGGATGTTGATTTTGAAATAGATAATTATAAAAAAGATTTAACTATTTCTTTATCTTTTTTATACGATAATAAGCAAATATTTTCTACAAATATTCCTTTAAATAATTCTAAAACATGTTTTAAAAAAGAAATTGATAAGGTAAAACTTCGGAGTGACGAGGAACCCTTTTTATATGTTTTAAAAATTAAATTAAAAGAAAAAGAGAAAATATTAGAAGAAGTTGAACTAAATGTTGGTTTTAGGAAAATTGAAATTAAAGATGGTGTTCTATTTTTAAATGAAAAACCTTTATTTATAAAAGGAGTTAATAGACATGAATTTGATACTTTTTCTGGAAGAGTTATTTCTAAAGAAACTACCGAAGAAGATATAAAATTATTAAAAAGAAATAATTTTAATGCTATAAGAACTTCTCATTATCCAGATAATCCGTTTTTCTATGATTTATGCGATAAATATGGAATTTTAGTTTGCGATGAATGCGCTATAGAAACACATGGAACGTGGAATGGACAAGATTTTAAAAATATTGATTTAAATAAAGTTTTACCTGGAAACGATGAAAAATATCTTTCATATACATTAAAAAAAGGCGAAGCCTTATTTGAAAGAGATAAAAATCATCCATCTGTTATTATGTGGAGCCTAGGAAATGAGTCATGGGTCGGAGAAAATTTTAGAAAATTATATAAATATTTTAAAGAAAAAGATCTTTCTAGACCAATTCACTATGAAGGAAATTTTGCTTCTAATGCCTATTATGATTTAAGTGATTTTATTTCAAGGATGTATTCAACACCTCAAGAAGTAGGAAAAATTATTGAAAAAGATAATAAAAAGCCATTTATTTTATGTGAATTTGCTCATTCTATGGGTAATTCTACAGGCAATTTTGATGAATACATGGCTTTAAAAAATAAATATAAAACATTTTCGGGTGGTTTTATTTGGGATTTTGTTGATCAAGGAATTACCATAAATAACAAAGTTTATTATGGTGGAGATTTTAATGATTATCCAAACGATTCAAATTTCTGTGCTGATGGACTTTTATTATCTAATCGAAAAGAAACAAATAAATTAAAAGTTGTTAAATACGCTTATCAGCCATTTGATTTTGAAATCAATGAAAAAGGAGTTAAATTATTAAATAAATATAATTTTAAAAGTACAAATAAATTGAAATTTTATTATTTTTTATTTAAAAATTATGAAGCTATTTTTTCTAAGTCATTTGAAGTCAATATTTTAGCAGGCGAAGAAAAATATATTCCGCTTGATGTTTCTTCTTATTTAAAAGAAGATGCTTCCTATTTAGTAAGGATTGAAGTTAAATCTAAGGAAGATAATCTTTTCTTAAAAAAGGGAGAGGAAATTGGATTTGTTGAAAAATATTTAAAAGGAAATATTAATGAATCAATTTATAAAGAAGAAACAATTAAAAGTGGTGGCTTGAAATTATTTAAATCTTTAGAGCATATTACAGTTTATAAAGATGATTTTAAAGTTATTTTTAATGGAATAAATATTGATAATGGTGGATTAGAAGCAATTATTTATGAAAATGATGAACCTTTAATTCATTATCCAGTTTTGCCAACATTATTTAGACCAACAACTGATAATGATGAAAAGATCGAAAAATATTTTAATTCTTTCTATTTCGGCGCCTCTTTTTATCCATTATATAATCCATTTAAAAAACCTTTAAAAATAATAAAGAATAGTGAAGATGAAGTAATAATTGAATTTAACTATTCTATGTTAACATCACTTTTTGGTACCACGTTTAAAGTTATTTATCATGTTTATTCTTCAAAAACGATTAAAGTAGAGATGGAATATATACCTTCAAAAATATTACCTCCTCCACCTTTAATTGGGTTAAGATTTATTTTTGATAAAAATATAAATGAATTTTCTTATGAAGGGATTGGTGAAGGAGATTCTTATTCTGATCGCTATAAAGGATTAAAGCATGGAATATTTGAAAGTGATGTAAATAATGAATATATTCCTTATTCTAAACCTCAAGAATGTGGAAATCATATCTTTACGAATAAGGTAAATATTCGTTTCCCTCATTATAATTTATCTTTTATCGCCTTAAATAAAACTTTTGAATTTAAATTTTTACCTTATAATGAATTTGAGTTAGAGGTTGCAAAAAGAAATGACGAACTTGTTTCTAAAAAAAATTATTTAACAATCATAGCTATTAACAAAGGAGTAGGTGGAGATAATTCTTGGGGTGCAAAAGTTCATGATGATTATTTAGTTAAAAAGAAGAAACAGTATTTATCATTTTTAATTAAAAAAGAAGAATTATAGATTAAAAAATTTAAAAATATAGAAAGAAAAGTAATAAAAATGGAAGAAACAAAAAAATATCAAACACCAATTAATATTTTTGTTGAAGGTAAGAGTGTATTTTCTTATCTCCATTTTTATGAATCTTATAATTTGATTGAAAAAGTAAAAGTAGTTAATTCTTATTTCCTTCCTTTTTCTTCATTAACCTTAAAAATTTATACTTTGAATAATGAATATTTAAAAGTTGATGATATTTTTATTCCATTATTAAAAGAAAAAGAGGAAATAAGTTTAACTTCTTTTAATATTAAATTCGATAAAGAAAAATTAAAAAATATTGTTTTAGCAAAAGATATTAGATTATATTTTGAAATAATTAATGAAAATAATGAGATATTAGTTAGTTCATTCTTTAATATTAAACTTATTTCACCATTTTTATTTTCTTTATCTTTTTTTGATTATCCTTCTCTTTCTTCTTTTATTACTCCCAATAATAAATATATTAAAAATTTAGCATATAATTCTAAAATAAAGTTAAAAGAATTATATAATTTTGATAATTTTTTTAATTATCAAAATTATGATTTAGAAGATATCTATAACGAATTAGAAATTTTATATAATGAATTTAAAAAATTAGATGTTTCGCTTGTTAATTTACCTATTAATTATTTAATAAATGGTATAAAAATAAGAAGAGATGAAGAGATATATTTTTCTAAAAGAGGGACAGAGTTAGATTTAGCACTCTTTTTTAGTGGATTAATCGAATATTTTTTGTATTCTCCTTTACTTATTTTTTCTAAAAATAATGTAATGATAGGAATATGGACTACTTCAAATATTTCTTATTCCCCTTTATTAACTTCTAAAGATGATATTTCTTTATATTTATCAATAAATAAAATAATACCTCTTTCAATAACTTCTATTTTTAATAAAAAAGCTAAATTTAAAGAAAATATTTTAGAAACTAAAAAATATCTTTTAAATGAAGAAGACATTTTATTATTAGATATAAAAGCTTGTCGAAAAAATCATTATTATCCTTTAGAAGAGGATATTTTAAATAAAGAAGATATTGATAAAATAGCTTTTAATAAAGAAAGTTTATCTTTAAAAGATGTTAATTTAAAATCTAGCGAAATTAAAAATGAATTTTATAAAAATAAGGATCGTTTTTCTTATTGGGAAAGAAAATTATTAGATCTATCGAAAAATAATAAACTGATTAATATGAAAATTGGAACTAATAACTTCCAAGTTTTAACTTCATCTATTTATGATCTATCTTATATATTGATGTCTAATTTAGATAATCGCTTCACATTACTTTTTAAAAATGATGAAAATATACCATCATCATCTAAAAAACATATTTATGAAATAAAAAATGATTTAAAAATAAAAAATAGATGCGATGAGTTTATTTTAAAAAATAAGCTTGAAGTTTTATTAAACGAAAAAGAATATTTTACTTCACTCCCATCTTTATATCGTAAAGTTTATAGCGAAGAAGAAGAAACTGGCTCAAATACATTATTTATTGCATTTGGAGTTGTCACGTGGAAAGAAAACTTTGCCTCTAAATCAACTTTTAATGCCCCAATATTACTTTTACCTATTGAAATTAAGAAAAATAAATCAAAACTTTTTGAAATTAAAGCGCTAGATCAAGAACCATTTTTAAATACTTCCTTTTTAGCTTATTTAAAAGATGAATTCGCTTTAGATTTACAATTTTCTAATGATTTACCTAGAAAAAGTGATAATGTTGACGTTATTGATTTAAATAAAATAATTTCAGAATTTAAAAAGAATTTATTATCCTTTAAAGGATTTAAAATTAGTGAGACAGCATTTATTGGTCGTTTTTCTTTTTCAAAATATATTATGTGGAATGATATTAGAAATAGAAAAAATGAAATGTTAAAAAATCCAATTATTAAATCATTTTTAAATGGTAAAAAAGAACGGGAAAGTCCAAAAAAATTTGATGCTTCTGATATAGATAATTTTTTGAATTTAAAAAATGTTGCTATACCATTAAGTTCAGATTCAAGTCAAATAGAGGCTATAATTAACTCATCAAACGGACAGTCTTTTGTAATGATAGGGCCTCCAGGAACTGGAAAATCTCAAACGATTACAAATATTATAGTTAATGCTTTATATAATAATAAGAAAGTTCTTTTCTGTAGTGAGAAAAAAGCAGCTTTGGATGTTGTATATTCTCGTTTAAAAGAAGTTAAAGTTGATCCATTTTGTTTAGAACTTCATTCAAATAAACAAGATAAAAAAAATGTCTTATCATCTTTAGAAAAAGTTTTGGAATTAGGTGAAATCGCAAAAAAGAAGGAATTTTCATCCTTAATAGACAATATAAATTATTTGAAAAATGATTTTAAAGAAATAATTAAGAAAGTTCATTTTAAAAACGCTTATCCTCTTTCTTTATATGATGCTATTTTAAAATTTGAAAAATATAAAGATGAAAAGGGTGAAGAATTTTTTATAAGTGATCAATTTATTGATAATTTTACGAAAACAAAAGAAGAAAATATCGATAACTTATTTATTAAAGGTCAAACTTATCAAAAAGCTTTTAATGAGTTTAAAGAAAACAATCCGTTTTTTATTGTTGAACTTCGTGATTATTCATTACAAGTGAAAAATGATTTAAAAAGCTCATTACAATTAACAATCGATGAATTTGAAAAATTTATAATTAATTATAAAAAATTAAATAAATCCTTAAAAATTGAAAATTTAGATGACAAGATAATTTCTCAAATTTACAACCTTTTCGATTATTTAAAAGTCGAGGAAGTTTATTTTAATTTGCTAAATGAGGATAGTTATCTTTTAAAATTAAAAAAACTTAAAGACATGATTCTTTTAGAAAATGATTTTGTTAACGAGCGGTCTTCTTTAAGAAGAGTTTTTGATGAATCTATTGAGAAAAATGATTTTAAGCAACTTTATTTATCGTATGAAAATTCAAAAAATTCAAATTTTTTAAAAAAATTCTTTACTCAAACAAAAATTTTAAGAGAGTTAAAGAAAAAATCATTTAATCCTAAAGAAATAAACAAAAATAATTTAGAAAAATATTTAGTATTGTTAAAAAAACACAATTTGAATAAACCTATTATTAATAAAAATTCGATTTTGATTGAATCGCTTATTCCTTCTGATTACTTTAGGAATGATAAAAATGATTATAATAAAATTCTCAACAAAATTGGTGCAACAATTGATTTTTCAAAAATTATCGAAAAGATTTCATATGGAAAGCTTGATAATAAGTTATTTATAAAATATATATACGAATTATATGAAGAAAAGGCTTCCAAAGAAACGATAGAAAATTATCAATCAGGGTATGAAATTATTAAAGATAACTTATTTAAACTTTCATCAATTTTTAAATTTAATTTTAATAAATTTAAAAACTGTGAAAGCATTACAAATCTTTTTGAAAACCTTAAAGAAATATACAACCACATTGATTTATTACAAGATTGGTGTGAACTTTTGAATATTTTTGATTGTTTTGATAATTACTCTTTGAAAAATATTAAAGACGAATATTTAAAATGCCTTGATTTTAATTCGATAAGCAAAAGATTTTATAAAGCTTTATATAAAAGAATAATAGAGAAATTGATAAATAAAAATCATTTAGAAAAATTTAATGGAGAAAATTTAAATTTAGAAAGAATCAGTTATCAAAAATTAGATAATACCTATAAAAAAGATGTAATAAATGAAGTTGTAGCTAAATTAAGTTCATCTTTACCAATTTCTTATAAAAATAGTGTTAACTCATCCGAAGTTGGAATATTAAAAAAAGCTATAAAAAGTAATGGTAGAGGGATGAGCCTAAGAAAAATATTATCTTTAATTAGTGAAACGCTTTTAAATATTACACCTTGTATTCTTGTTTCACCTTTAAGCTGCGCAAAATATTTAGATCCAGAGCTATATCATTTTGATTTAATCATTTTTGATGAAGCTTCACAAATTCCTACTTCGAGTGCAATAGGAGTTATCTCAAGAGGCGATTCTTTGCTTATAGCAGGAGATGATAAGCAACTTCCTCCAACATCTTTTTTTGATAAACAAGCAAATGATGATGAAGATGAATTATTTATTTCTGATTTAGAGTCAATTTTAGATGATGCGATTGCAGCTTCTTTCCCAATAAAAAAACTTTTATATCATTATAGAAGTAAAAATGAATCTTTAATCGCATTTTCCAATAATAAATTTTATAATAACGAACTTTATACTTTCCCTTCAATCGACGATGTTTATTCAAAAGTTCATTTTAAATTCGTTAATGGTACTTATGATTTGGGGAGAAGTGCTACAAACATTGAAGAAGCTAAGGCGATTATTAATGATTTAATTTTTAGAATTAAAAACGATAATTTTAACCATAGTTTTGGCGTTATTACTTTTTCTATTCACCAAATGGAATTAATTCAAAAAATGTTAGAAGAAAATATTGAAAAAGATAAAGAACTTTTTGAAAAAGTCTCATCATTAAATGAGCCAATTTTTGTTAAAAATTTGGAAAATGTTCAAGGAGATGAAAGAGACATTATTTATTTATCCATTTGTTATGGTAGAGATAAAAACGGAAGATTTGTTCAAAATTTTGGGCCTATTAATAATTTAGGCGGATATAGAAGATTAAATGTTGCGATAACAAGAAGCCGTGAAGAAATGTATGTTTATTCTTCCATTACTTATAATGAGATAAATTTAAGTAAAACAAATTCTCAAGGTGTTAAATATCTAAAAGAATTTTTAGAATATGCACAATATGGAATCAAAACACTTACATCTTCAAGTTCTTCTTATTTAATAAAAGAAGGAGTTGAAAATTATTTAGCAGCCGATTTAAAAATAAAAGGATACGAAGTTGTTACTCATTTAGGAACTTCTAAATTTAAAATTGACATTGCTATTGTTAATCCGAATAACAAAAATAAATATCTTTTAGCAATAATTATGGATTCATATTCATATATTTCTACTCCAACAGTTGAAGATAGAAATATTATTCAATTTAATAAACTGTCCTCTTTGGGGTGGAAAGTATTAATGGTTTGGACGCTTGATTATTTTAATAACCGAACAAAAGTATTAAAAGTAATTGATGATGAAATAAAAAAAGCACTTGATGAAAACGCTAGTAGTAATACTTATTTAGATACTGATTTTTCTTCACTTTCTTTTAAAAAGGTTGAAAAGAAAGAAGAAAGTGCTTTAAAACCTTATTTAATTTTTACTTTAAAAAATTTATACAACGAAAAACAATTTTTAAATCCTAAAAATAGAAAAAAAATTTATAAAATAATTAAAAACATAATTGATGTAGAATATCCAATTTCTAAATCAATATTAATTAAAAAAATCTATTATTTATTCCAAATTAAAAGGAAAAATCGAGAAAATAGTGAGTTAACTAATTATTTTATTGCCAAGTTAAATAATCCAAATAATTATTCTTATTATGTCGATAATATTTTTTATTTTAAAGATGGGATGGATGATTTTAAGATTGATTTTTATCGAAAAGCTGATGATCGAAATATTGAAGATATTCCCAAAGAAGAAATAGAAGTATTAATAATAGAGCTTTTAAAAAGAGATATTTCAATTGAAAAAGAGTCTTTAAAAAAAGAAATTGTTAAAAAATTTGGTTTTAAATCAAAAACTAAAAAGATTGATGATTGCTTAGAGTTTGTAATTAATTACATGATAAAAGATAAAAATGAAATAAAATTAAATAAAAATAATTATTTAGAATTAACAATAAAATAAAAACTGTTAGAAAGATTTCTAGCAGTTTTTATTTATATAATGTTTAAATATTTAATTACCAAGAATAGACTTCTTCAAATCTTGTGCTTCCATTTGAATCAACGACTTTTCTAAATACTAATAATGCTTCAGCTTCTACCCATCCACTTTCATTTTCGTATTCAACGACATAATATTTTTCGCCGTTTCTTTCGATAATCTCCATTTCATATTCAGTTTCATTTACTTCATAAGAAACAGATTTTCTATTCCATTCATTTTCAATTGAAATTGAATAATTGTCGACTCTTCTACCATTTTCTACGATTGTATATTCAAATTCGTTTTCAGTTTCATTCCATTCACTTTCACTTTCTTGTTGCACGAGGATATAAGAATTTGCTCCGGTTTGAATTCTAAAGTTTCTTTCTTCTTCAATTTCACCTCTATCATTTTCATGATGTGTCAAAGATGAGAATGAATAATGAGTTGAGTCATTATTTAATAACGCAACTCCTTCAAGAGATTGCATGAAGTTTTCCCCTCTATTCCATGAATTTGTGATATTAAAATAAAGAGTGATATTTGAATTTGTCATCGTGTTATCTTTATAACCAATGACTTCTTTAAATTGATATGTTTGATTATTAATAACTTCATTAACTTCGCTTATTGTAGATGTGAATGCTTGATCTTCCATCATTAATAAATCTAAAGTTGGAAGCATATCGATAATTTCTTGTTTTTCTGCCTCAGTAATTGGTCGATTTCTATCTCTGGTTTTAATTGCATTTAAAGTTAATGCTGATGAGGTATGGTTAAAATTTAATAAATTCATTACTGTAACAGCTTGTAAATTTGATAATGAATCGTTATTAATTTCATTAACTTCATCAATAACTTCATCTCCATTTGGTTTTGATGGATCTTCTTGTGGAGTGTTTGGATTTGAAGGTTCACTAGGATTTGATGGATCTTTTGAAGGTTCATTTCCTTCAGTTGTTGGTGGGACAGGGCTAATAGTTTCTTTAGCGCAGGAAGTAATTAATAATGATCCTCCGAGTGCAATAGCTGGTAATAAGACAAATAATTTATTTTTTTTCATTTTTAATTCCTCCTAAAATTAATTGTTCATTTTTGTTTTGATACCATAAAAACGAGTATGTTAATAAAATTATTGGAAAAATTTTATAAAAATTTAATTTGTTTTAAAAAACACGATAAATATCGAATTTATATTTGTAAAATTTTTAATAGCAAATAAAAAAGCATCGAAATTTATTTAAAATTCGATGCTTATTTATTAGTTATTTATTTTTTTATCCACGCGGATAAATCGTTCCATTATATTCATAGGATCTAGAACCATCTTGGTTAATGCTACAACTTAATCTTTCATTTTCACTTTCTAAACCACTAGCTTCATTTTCGTATTCAAATTCGAAATAAACACTATTTTGATCATGATGTAATACTTCTAATGATAATTCTTCCTTATTGTCTTTATAAAAACCACTATTTTGAACTTGTTTTTCAATTTCAACTTCCATTTCGATTTCGTTTTGTCCATGTTCGAGTTCGTTTTCATATTCATAAGTGAATTTTTCGATAAATAAATCATCATTTCTAGCATCTTCTTTAGAAGAATATGTAGCATAAGAAATAGAGTTTTCACTTTCCCATTTTCCGGGTTCATTTTCTTGCTCGATTTTTACAACATTAGTTGAAGAATATTCAATAATTGTTTCGACTTCCGTTTCATTACCTTCTTTTTCAGTATAAATACTTATTGGATAAGAACCAGAAGTTGTAATTAATATTCCTTCCATTAAGAATTCGTTTCTTCCAGTTTCGATAGCGATATTATATTCAATGGTTAAAACTTCTTCGTTATTCATTAATGTAAGGATATTTGCAAAATTTCCACTTTCTAAAGTTGTATTTGATAAATTAAATTCCTTATTATTAATAAGATTGATAACAGCGTGAGAATATGGATCGTATAAATCGATAACAGTATTAATATCAATTTTTTGATAACGATCTTTATATCGATTATTTTCCATTGTTTTAATATTGTTATTATTTAAAGGAAGATAAGAAGAAGTGGAAACTTTATTTAAATCAGCTTGAAAGGAAGCTAAAGTATTAAGTTGTTTGCCAATAATTTCTTGCTGTTCTTGATTTAAATTTAAGATTGATTGTCCAGTTGAAGGAGTTGGAGGATTAATAATATTTCCTCCATTATTAGAAAGAGAAAAAACAGTAATTAGAGCAATTGAACAAGCAACTAGTGTTGGGATTGAAATTTTTAAAAATAGGTTAAAATTAAATTTTTTCTTTTTTAAGATTAATGGATCTTTTGCTTTTTCTTTTTCAAAGGCAGCTAAAATATCGCTAGCAGTAGTTTTTATTTCATAATTTTCTACGCTATTCAATGATTCAATTACTTTTTTATCATCAATATGTTTCATTTATTAGCACCTCCTTTGCTTTTTTTATTGCGTTATTATATCGGTATAACGTCGTACCTAATGGGGTATTTGTTAACGAACTTATTTCTTCGAAAGTAAGTTCGTCATATATATGGAAGATAATTACCTCGTATTCTTTTTCTTTTAATATTTCTTTTAATTTTTCCAATAAAAGTAATTTATCTTGATTAAAATCATCTTCGTGTTTTACTTGATAATCATCTTCAATCTCACTATCTTTAATCTTCTTTAAATAATCTAGCGAGAGATTTTTACTAATCATAATTAAATAACCGAGTATTGAAGAATGACTTTTAATTTCTTTAACATGTTTTAAAAATTTTACATAAGTATCTTGCAAAATATCTTCGCTAGTTTCATGAGATTTTATAAATGAAAGGATATTATAAAACACTGCTTTTTTTGTTGATTCGTAAAACTCGTTAAAATGTAGCAAGTTATCTTGCTGAAACTCTTTTAAATACTTTTTTAAACTGCTTTCAACCATTTTTAACCCTTTCACCAATAAAAACGATTATTGTTTATTTTTTATTGGAAATTTTTAAAATATTTTTAAATATTTAAATATTTTTAATTTTTTATCGATAAATATCGAATAAAAAATTTACAAATCTTTACATATATAAAAAGATTTTTATATTTAAGGTTATACTTATAATAATATTTTTTTCGTTTCTAATGTATAATTAAGTGGTTATTGTTAAATAAATATAGATATATATATGGAAGAAATTATTGAATACGTTAAAAATAAGAAAGAAAAGTTAAAAGAGATAATTAAAAATATTCCTTTTACTAAACCTTTAAAAATAGTTATTGTTCAAGTTAACGATGATGCTGCTTCTAATGCGTATATAAGGGGTAAAATAAATGATTTAACTGAACTTAATATTCCTTATCAACATTTAAAATTAAGAAATGATATTGATGAAACTTCACTTTTAGAAATAATTGATCGATTAAATAAAGACAATTCAATAACTGGATTTATTGTTCAACTCCCTCTACCTAAAAATATCAATGAAGAAAAGGTTAAAAGAAGTATTGATCCAAGAAAAGATATTGACGGCTTTAATCCATTATCTAAATTTTTAAGTGCAACACCTAAAGGAATTATCGAATATTTAATTGATAATAATTATGATTTTAATGGTAAAAACGCACTTATTTTAGGAAGAAGTGAAATAGTTGGTAAACCAATGGCTAAAGCTTTATTAACAAAAAATATGAATGTAACAGTATTACATTCATTTACATCTTTTGAAGATAGAAAGTTTTATATGGAACATGCCGATTTAATAATTGTCGCAATAGGGAAGCCATCTTATATAAAAAATAATGAATATAATTTTAAAGATAATGTTGTTATCTTTGATGTGGGAATTTCACGAGTTGATGGTAAATTAAAAGGAGATTGTGAACCAAATCTAAAATGTTATTTTCAATCTCCAGTTCCTAAGGGTGTAGGCTTATTGACTCGTTTAGCATTAATATTAAATCTTTTGGAGGCTTATAATTATGGACTTTAATATTGGAAAAACTGAAGTATATGGATTAGATAGTGCTATCAAAGCTAGTGGAAATCCAATGCGCACTCTTTTTGATAGGGGAAATGTTAATGAAAATGATATCAAAAGAGCTATTGTTTTAGGAAGCGCTAAAAGTGGAGAAGGTCATGATAATTATTTGAAAGGAATAGTTGTAGAATTTGACATTACTGCCCCTTTATATTGGTGGAAACAAGCTCAAAGATATCATTTTTTTGAATACGTTTCTTCTCAATCAACAATGCATTGTTTATTAAAGTTTGATATTTCTAGTCAATGTGTTATTGATACAAACAAAGAAATTTTAAGTATTGTTGAAAAAATTAAAGATGAATATAATTCAATTCCTGACGAAAATAGAGCAGAAAAAAGGAAGAAATGGAGAGAATTAGTTGCATCTACTCCTTGTGGTTTTTGTTTAGGAGCAACAATGGTAACTAATTATCAACAATTAAAAACTATGTATAATCAAAGAAAGAATCATAAATTAGATGAATGGCATGTTTTTTGTGATTGGTGCGACAAATTACCTCATTTTAATGAATTTACCGGTTGTGGAAGGAGCAAGTAAATTATGTATAAAAATAAGGATTTAGTTAAAAAATATATCGAACTTATCGTTAAATGTGGTGCAAACATTCAAAAGGGACAAGAAGTCGTAGTTCAGGCATCAACTGAAATTGCTGATTTTGTAATACCTTTAGTTGAAGAATGTTATAAAAATGGAGCTAAAAATGTTGAAGTAATTTGGGGGAATAGTTCTTTATCATTGCTCGATTATAAATATAGAAGCGTTGATGATTTAGGCAATTTAAAAGATTATCAAAAAGCAAAATGGGAACATTATGTTAAAACTGAACCTGTTAGAATTTATATTGAAAGTTCGGCTCCAGATGAATTAAAAGATGTTGATGGTGCTAAATTTGCTGAAGTTAGGAAAATTTTAGGACCACAAATTCGAAAATACCGTGATTTAATCGATGATAATTATCAATGGGTTATTGCTGGAGTACCTTCAAAAAGATGGGCAAAAACTGTTTTTCCATCATTAAATGAGGATGAAGCTTATGAAAAATTATGGGAAGCAATTTTAAGTGTGTCTAGAGTTTATGAAAATTCTTCCCCTCTTGATGAATGGAATAAACATAATAAAAATTTAGAAGAAAGAAGTGAAAAACTTAATTCTTTAAAATTAGTTAAACTCCAATATAAGTCTGAAAATGGGACTGATTTTACTTTAGAACTTAATCCAGATGTTAAATGGGAAGGCGGAGGAGAATATACAAAAAATACTAAAGTTTTCTTTAATCCTAATATACCTAGCGAAGAAATTTTTACCTCGCCAATTGCTGGAAAAATTGAAGGTACGATTATATCTACAAAGCCTTTATCTTATAATGGAAATTTAATTGAAGATTTTTCTTTTGTTTTTAAAAATGGAAAAGTTGTAGAAGTTCACGCTAAAAAAGGCGAATCGATTTTAAAAGATATGGTAAATATGGATGAAGGAGCTTCAATGCTTGGAGAATGTGCCTTAATTCCATTTGATTCTCCAATAAATAATACAAATATCTTATTTTATAATACTTTATATGATGAAAATGCTTCTTGTCACTTGGCTTTAGGTGCAGGTTTTACAAATCTTTATAAAGATTATGAAAAGTATTCTTTAGATGAACTTAAAGAAAGAGGCATTAATAAATCCATGATTCACGTTGATTTTATGATTGGAAGCAAAGATTTAGATATCATCGGATTTGATAAAGATGGAAATAAGTTCCAAATTTTTAAAGATGGAAATTGGGCTTTTTAATATTTATTGGTGAGAAAATGAAAGAACTATGTAAAATTTTTACAATAACAACAAATTTTAGAGATTGTTATGATTATTTAAAAATGTCATCAATTTTAGATTTTACCCAAGAGATTGCTACACATCATGCTAATATATTGCATGTTGGTTTTGATGATTTTATTTTAAAAAACTTAATTTGGGTAATTGTTAGAAATAAATTCGAAATTACTGGAGATATTTCTAATTTATCAAAAGTTAAAATTAAAACTTATCCTTTAAAAAATAATTTAATGGAATATCCAAGAGATTATGAAATTTATAATGAAAATGATGAACTTATTATAAAAGGTAGATCTATTTGGATGATTTATTCTTTAATTGATAAAACTGTCGCTACTCCACATCTAGAAATCTATGATGAAGGTAGAAAAGGTGTTTTTGATTTTAGATTAAAAAGATTGCCTAAACCTACTAGAAAAGAAGAAGATTATGTAAAAGATATTATCGTAAAACAATCACTTTTAGACCATAATATGCATTTAAATAACTCTCATTGTGCTGATCTATTTATCGATTTGTTTAATCCGGATAAAGATTTAAAAATTAAATCTTTCCAAATTGAATATACTTCACAATGTTTTTTAAATGATTTACTTTCTCTTTATAAATATAGAATTGATAATAAATATTATATTTATGCTTATAAAGATGATACATTAAAGTTTTATTTTGAAGTTGAATGCAATAAGTAATAAAATAATTTCTTTCTTAAAAGGAGCTTAGTTATGAATATTAGAATTTCAAAAAAAGTCGAAGAAGCTTTAAAAGAAAAAAAGCCTGTAGTCGTTTTAGAATCAACAATTATTTCGCATGGAATGCCATATCCTAAAAATGTTGAATGTGCTTTAGCTGTTGAAAAAGCTATCGAAGAAGAAGGTGTTGTTGCTGCAACTATTGGTATTATCGATGGAGTTGCCGTTATTGGGATGAGCCCTGAAGAAATTGAGGAATTCGGCAAAAGAAAAGGAATCGTTAAATGCTCAAGAAGAGATCTTCCTATAGTTTTTGCTACGAAAAATTGGGGCGCAACAACTGTTGCTGCAACAATGTTTATTGCTTCTATGGCAAACATTGAATTTTTTGTTACAGGGGGAATAGGGGGAGCCCATCGAAAAGCTAATGAAACATTTGATATTTCAACAGATTTAGAAGAGCTTGGAAGAACAAATGTTAGTGTTATTTGTGCTGGTCCAAAAGCTATTCTTGATTTAGGTTTAACTTTAGAAATATTAGAAACAAAAGGTGTTCCTGTAATTGGATATAATACTGATTATCTTCCTGCATTTTATACTAAAACATCAAAATATAAAGTTGATTATAACGCTAAAACACCATTAGATATTGCTAAAATTATTAAAGCAAAAAGAGATAATAAACTTGATGGCGGAGTTTTGATTACCAATCCGGTTGATGATGAACACTCTTTAGATGAAGGTAAAATTGAGAAAGTCATTAAAGAAGCAATTAAAGAAATGGAAAGAAAAGGAATAAAAGGAAAAGAAGAAACCCCATTCTTACTTTCTAAAATTGTTGAATTAACTCAAGGGAAATCATTAGAAACTAATATTGCGTTAATTTTAAACAATGCTCATTTAGGTGCTAAAATTGCTAAAGAATATTATTTATTAAAGAAATAATTTATTACTCAGTTTTAAAATTATAAAATGAAGAGGTATAGCTTAAAAAGTTATACCTTTTTTATTAGTTTTGATTACTATTTTTTCACGTGAAAAATGTAAAAAATGATAAAATTCGACTTATAAATTAATAATTAAACAAGTTTCAAAAAAATTCAAAAATTATTAGGCAAAAAGAAAATGTTATATTAAAATAATAGTTAGATGAAAGAAAATTTTGACATAATAATGGACTCAATTTAGGGCTTCTTTTTTGCTCTAATAAAATAAATAATTTTAAGAAAAGGAGGAGTCGACCAATGGACAAAATAGTTATATTAGACTATGGAAGCCAATATAATGAATTACTCTTAAGAAAATTAAGAGATAATGGCGTCTATAGTCTCTTGCTTCCAAAAACGACAAGCAAGGAAAGAATTGAAGAACTTCATCATGTAAAAGGAATTATCCTTTCAGGTGGGCCTAATGTTATTAGTGATGAAGATAAAGAACTTTTTGATGAAAGATTACTTGAACTCAACATTCCAATTTTAGGTATTTGCTATGGCATGGAAGCTTTAGCAAGATATTACGGAGCAAAAATCGAATCTATAAAGGACAGAGAGTATGATAAGCATGTAGTGCGTATTAATACAAAATGTCCTTTATTTTTAGATATACCTGAAGAAACCGTTGTTTATATGAGCAAAAATGACCGAGTTATTGGATTAACGGGCGTTGAAGAAATTGCTGAAAGTGCCTCTTCAGGATTAGTAGGTTTTTCTAAAGGATATGTTTTTGGTTTATTATTCCATCCAGAAATTGATTCAACAGAATATGGTTCAAAAATTTTACAAAATTTCATTAAACTTTGCGGATGTAATGGACACTGGACTATTGATAACTTTATTGAAAACAAAATTAAAGGTTTAAAGAAAGAAATTGGTGATAAAAAGGTTATTTTAGGTCTTAGTGGTGGCGTTGATAGTGCCGTTGCTGCATTACTTTTACATGAAGCAATAGGGGATAATTTAACTTGCTTATTTGTTGAAACCGGTTTACATAGATATAACGAATATAATGTTATTATTAAACGTTTCGAAGAACATTTTAAAATTAAAGTTCATATAGCTGATGAAGGAGAATTATTCTTAGGTAGATTAAAAGGAGTTGTTGATCCAGAAGAAAAAAGAAAAGTTATATCATCTACTTTTGTTGAAGTATTTAAAAAAGCTGCAACTAAATTAGGCCATTTTGATTTCTTGGGTCAAGGAACACTTTATACTGATATAAGAGAATCTAAATGGGGTGGAAAGAGTAAAGTTATTAAAGATTTGCCTGAAGATATTGGTTTTAAAATTATTGAACCAATTAGACAATTAACAAAAGATGAAGTTAGAAGCGTTGGTAGAAGACTTGGTCTTGATGAATCATTTATTACTCGTCAACCATTCCCTTTCCCTGGACTTGCTATTCGTATAATAGGTGAAGTTACACTTCTTAAACTTGAAATTTTAAGAGAAGCAAATGAAATCTTATCTCAAGAAGTAAGAAAAGCACATTTAGAAAAAGATATTTATCAATATTTCTGTGTTTTAACTAATATTGATAGTGTTGGTGTAGAAGGTAATAACAAGATTTATTATCATACAGTTGCTATTAGAGCAGTTAAATCAATTGATGGAATTAATGCTGATTTCTATCATTTCGATATCGATTTCTTAGCAAGAGTATCTAGAAGAATCGTTAATGAAGTAGCTGGAGTTAATAGAGTAGTTTATGATATTACTACAAAACCACCATCCACAATTGAATATCAATAGAAAAGAAAATATAACTAAAAACAGCAAGTTAATTGCTGTTTTTAGTTATTATTAATTAAAAATAGTCGCTATTATAATGTTAATAAAATATTAAAAATTTTAATTTGCTTATAACTTCTTGACTAGTATAAATAAAAGTTTAATATTTTAATTAATTTTTATTATTAAATATTTGTTTAAGTTAAAAAAATATTTAAGGGGAAAAATATTGTTATGCTATTTTCTAATTATAAACTTGTATTAATTGGTGGTTCGAATATTGACTTTATTTCAACAAGTTTAAAACCATTAATTAATGGAACATCAAATATTGGTAAACTTAAAATTTCTTTTGGCGGAGTCATGAAAAATGTTGCTTACGATTTAGCAATTTTAAATGATGATTTCTTATTTTTTACAGCAATAGGGAATGATTTATATGGTAAAAGATTAAAAGAAGAACTTAAAGAAGCATCAATTAATTATATTTCTCCTAAATCAAATCGTATTTCTTCAACCTATTTAGCAATCAATAATGAAAAAAATGATTTATATGTTAGTGTTTGTGATAATCAAATAATTGATTGTATTTCTCCATTTTTCCTATCTAAATATCAAAAAATATTGAAAAATAGCAATTATATTTGCATTGATGCAAATATAAGTGAAGAAACAATTAAATACATTTTTAATAATTATAGTGATAAAAAAATTATGGTTGAAGGAGTCTCAATTCCTAAAATTGTTAAGTTTGAAAATTATTTAGATAAAATTTATTTATTAAAATGTAATATTGGCGAAGCTAAAGCTCTATTTTCTAAGAATTTAAATGAAGAACATGTTGTTGAAAAGTTGATTGAAAAAGGAGTTAAAAAATTCATTATTTCAAACAAAGATAAGGATGTTATCGGATATGATGGTTCTCACGTGGAAACTTTCTTTGTTGATAGACTCGATAACATTGTTAATTCTAATGGAGCTGGAGATGCCTTATTTGCTGGTTTTGTTCATGAATATATTAAAAGCGAAAATTTTGATGAAGCTGTTAAGTTTGGTATTAAATTATCATCGTACGTTCTTCAAAGTGATGAAGCATATTCATTAGATTCTAAGGAATTGGTTTTAAAAAAATAAAATTTTTTGGCATAAAATTTTGAATTTTAGCATTCTTGTATAGTGAAGGGACTAAAAATTCTTTACTTTAAAGGGCTATTCTTATATACTTATTTAGCACTTTTATATAGTTTACTATATAGGGTCGCTTCTCTGCTTGTTTGAAAAAATAACAAGCCAGATGTCCAAAGGGAGGTATAAAGATATGAAAAAGTACGAAATCATGTACATTCTCAAATCAACCCTTGAAGAAGCTGATAGAAAAGCTGAAATCGAAAAATTAGCAAAATTATTAACAAATAATGGTGCTAAGGTTACAAAAACCAATGAATGGGGCGCAAGAGACCTTGCTTATGAAATTAAAAAAGAAAAGAAAGGTTACTACGTTGTCTTAAAGGTTGAAGCTGAACCAGCTGCATTAAAGGAATTTGATCGTCTCACAAAGATTGATAGTAATGTATTAAGATTCTTAATCACTGTCGATCACGAATAAGAAGGAGATAGAAAAAATGATTAATCGTGTAGTTTTAGTAGGTCGTATCACAAGAGAATTAGAAATTAGAAGAAGTACTTCAGGAGTTGCTGTTTTACCTTTTACTCTTGCAATTGATTCATTAAGAAAAGACGCTCAAGGTAATAGAATGACTAATTTTATTCCATGTAGAGCATTAGGAAATATTGCAGAAACAATTGAAAAATATTGTACAAAAGGTAGTTTAATTGCTGTTGAAGGTTACATTGAGTCTTCTAGATATGAAAGAAGAGATGGAACAAGCGCAACTTCTCTTGATGTATTTGTTCAAGCTATGACTCTTTGCGATAACCGTAAAAATACACAAAAGAATAGCGAAGACTCAATCAGTCAATTAAATGACAATACTTCTGGATACGAACCAGATACACATGAGAACGAAAGTGATAACACTGATTATTCTCAAATGGATTTAGCTGATGATGATCTTCCATTCTAAAAATCTTATTTAAGATTAAAGAAAGGAGAAGAGAATGGCATTTATTAAGAAAAGAAGTAAGAAAAAAGTTTGCTACTTCACAAAGAATAAAATTAAATTCATCGATTATAAAGATGTCGATTTATTAAAGAAATTTATTTCTTCATCTGGTAGAATTTCTCCACGTAGAATTACCGGAACAAGTGCAAAATATCAAAGAGAATTAGCAAGAGCAATTAAAAATGCTCGTTATATGGCTCTTTTACCATATATTGAAGACTAATTTGTTCTTAATTCGTATTAAAATAAGTCGCTAGAAATGGCGACTTTTTTGCTAGTTATTAATTTTATTAATAAAAATAAGCATTTAATGTATAATTAAAAAAGTAATCGCGGAAATTTAGATATGAAAAAAGTTTTAAAAGTAATTCAAATAGTTGCTTTATTATTGGCTATTTTTGAAATATTAGCATTTGGTATTTTTATTTCACTTTATGTTATTGATATTTGGAATCTTCAAACTCATATGAGCGTTGAAGGAATTGGATATTTAACAATTGGTATCGTTTTATTTAATCTCGTTGTTTTAGCTTGTTTTGTAATGATTATTAATTACAATAAAACGAAAAATGATTTATTTTTAGAAGAAATTGTTGGAAAAGAGATAAATGAAACATTTCTTTTTGGCGAAATTGGATTTTTAGTATTTGACACTGATAATAAAATTGTTTGGACTAGTGATATTTTTCATATGAGAGGAATAAATATCATTAACCAAGATGTTTTCGAATGGAACGAAGAATTAAAAGAATTTTTAAACGAAGATGATACTTATGAAAAAACAATTCAAATAGATGATAACTTTTATGTTGTTAAATTATTAAAAAATAATAATATTTTTCTTTTCAAAGATGTTACTGAATATGAAAATGCGGTTGCATTATTCCAAAGAAACTCTTTAGTTCTTGGAATTATTATGATTGATAATTATGCAGAAATTGCGCAAAATAACGAAGATAGTAACGATATTATTCCACAAATTAAAAATGCAATAACTAATTATGCTAGAACTTTCCATTTTGTTATTAGAAGTTTTAAGAGTGATTCATTTTTTGTTGTTTCTAGAAATGAAGATTTAGAAAGTTTAAAGAAAGATAATTTTTCAATTTTGAATACAGTTAGAGCTATCGGCAAAAAAGAAGATGTAAACACAACATTATCAATTGCTTTTGCACATGATTTTTCTACCATTGCCCAAAATAATGAAATGGCCTCAACTGCTTTAAGTATTGCAATGTCACGAGGCGGCGATCAAGCAGTTATTGCTCAAATGAACCATGAATTAATATTCTTTGGAGGAAAAAGTGGAGCTGAAGAAAGTAGAAACAAAGTTAAAGTTAAAAGCGATGCCAATGCATTGCTTAACCATATTGAAACCTATAAAGATAATAAAATTTTTATTATGGGACATAAAGACATGGATATGGATGCTCTTGGTTCATGTTTAGGAATGTATGAAATTTGTAAATATAAAAAATGTAAAGATTTTCATATTGTTTTTGACCATATATTAACTGAAAAAAAGACTAGGTATGCTTTTATGACAAGTTTCCCTAAAAATCAGTTTGATGATATAACAATTTCTTTAAGAAAAGCAATTGATGAATGTGACCCTACCTCACTTTTAATCATTGTAGATGTTAACCGCTCAGATAAAGTTATGTGTTCAGATCTTTTAGATAAAACCGAAAAGTACATCGTTATTGACCATCATCGTCAATCTGATACAAATGTTATTGAAAATCCTTTATTAAAGATTATCGACACATCTGCCTCTTCAGCTTCAGAACTTATAACTGAGTTAATTAAATATGGTTCAAAATTTCCGCCTATTCCAATTGATCCAAAAATTGCTACTATTATGCTTTCAGGAATTTTCCTTGATACGCAATTTTTCAAAACAAAAACAGTTGGTATTAGAACTTTTGAATCCTCGATGGTTTTAAAAGAATATGGTGCTGATAACCATGAAGCTGATGATTTCTTAAAGGATGAAATTCAAGAATTTGCAGCGGTTATGAGTATTGTTGAAAATATGATTACTCCTTTTTCTGGAGTTGTCTATTGCAAATGTAAAGACGATGAAATTGTTGACTCTGTAACTTTAGCAAAAGCTGCTAATCAATGTTTAGAAATTAAAGGAAACAGTGCATCTTTTGTTATTGGACGAACTGGAGAAAATGAAGTTGGTATTTCAGCTAGAAGTGATGGAAAAATCAATGTTCAATTAATTTGTGAAAAACTTGGAGGTGGCGGTCATTTAAATGCTGCTGCCACAACTTTAAAAGATTTAAGTGTTAATGAAGTTGAAAAGAGATTGTTAGATGCTTTAACAACTTCATTAGATGAAGCACGTAAAAATGTTGAAGGAGAAGATTAATTTATGGAAGTAATTTTACTTAAAGATGTAAAAGGAGTTGGAAAAAAAGGCGAAACCAAAACTGTAAGTGATGGCTATGGCAATAACTTCTTAATTAAAAATAAATTTGCCGTTAGAAAAACCGAAGCTTCTGTTGCTCATTTAGAAAAAGAAAAAGCTTTGCAAGCCCAAAAAGAAGAAGAATTAAGACAAGAAGCTTTAAAAAATAAAGAAAAGTTAAGCCAAATAACCTTAGAATTTAAAGCCAAAGCTCAAGGAAGCGGGAATATGGCTGGAACTATTTCAACAAAAGAAGTTGAAGATAGATTAAAAAAAGAATACGGTATTATTATTGATAAAAGAAAATTTGTTGAAAAATACCCAATTAATGCTTTTGGATATACCAATTTAAAAATTGAATTATATAAAGGTGTAATTGCTGAAATTAGAGTTCACGTAAGTGAAGACAAATAGTTCATATGGATTTAACTTTTTTACATGATGATGAATTAGAACAAATTGTTTTAGGTTCGATGTTAACTGATAAAAAATGTGCACTTGATGGCGTTTCTTTATTAGAAATCGATGATTTTTTTGTTGCGAATCGTGGAAATCGCGAGGTTTTTAGAGCAATGAAACAACTTGATTTAGCAGATAATGCTATCGATGCAGCTAATGTTACTTCGCAACTTAAACAAAATAAAGTTTATGATGAAATCGGTGGTTTTGACTTTCTTGCCGAACTTATTGATAGCGTTACGATTTATCAAAACTTTGATCAATATGTAAAAAAATTACAAGAATTTAAACTTTTAAGAAATTTAGTTGAGGTTTGTCAAAAAACTATTGATAACGCCTCTGAAAAAAGCATTGAATCGATTAGCGATTTTTTAGCCGTTACCGAGAAAAAAATTGATGATATTACTTCAAAAAGAAGCGTTTCTGATTTTAAAAGTGCTAGAGAAGTTGCTAAAATCGTTGGAAATTTAATTCAAAGATCAAAATCAGGAATTGATGGTATTGAAACAGGTTTTTCAGATTTAGACCGTCAAATGGGTGGACTCGGGAATGGCCAACTAATTGTTGTCGCAGCTCGTCCAGGTATGGGTAAATCAATGCTTGCTTTAAATATTTGCTATAACATTGCAAAAAGAACTAATAGAACAATAGCATATTTTTCTTTGGAAATGAGTAACGAAGAACTTATGCGAAGACTTTTTGCGGTGGCAAGTGGGATAACTCAAAGAAAAATTAATTTTGGTTTCTTGTCTCCCCAAGATAAAGTTTTATTAAAAGATGCAGAAAATGAAATTTCTAAAACTAATTTATATTTTGAAGAATCTACTGCAATAACAATTGATGATATTGTTGTTAAATGCAGAAAATTAAAAGAACAAAGAGAGGATTTAGCTTTAATAGTTGTTGACCATATCGGCATTATTCAAGAAGGCGCTCATAAATTTAATTCTGATCAAGAAAAAATTGCTTATTTTAGTAGAACTTTAAAAGCTCTAGCTCTTGAACTTAATATACCAATTATTATAGTCGCTCATATTAATAGAGGAGCCGAAAAAAAAGAAAATCGTATCCCTGAATTAAGCGAACTTAGAGGAAGCGGACAAATTGAGAACGATTGTGATAAAGCTTTACTTTTATATCGTCAAGGATACTATCGTCGACAAGGAATTGATGTTAAAGAAAAACGTGGTTTTGGGGATGCTAGTTTAAATCAAGGGAATCCTATTGGCGAAAATGATGATGAAAAACAAGAAACAAATTTTCAAGAAGATGACAATCGTGGCGAAAAAATGGATATTATTGTTGCAAAAAATAGACAGGGTGCAACTGGTAAAGTTTGGTTATTATTTTTCCCAGCAATAGGCAGATTTTCAACTGCTACCGACAAACAATATGATGATAGTGACTTCACTACCGATTAATAAAATTTTATGGAATTTATAAATATAGCAAGCGGTTCAAAAGGTAATGGTTCTCTTATAATAGATAATGGAACCATTATTTTAATTGACGCAGGAATGAATATAACGCCTTTAAAAAAATTATTAAAAGAAAGAAATTTGTCTTTAAATGATATAGATTTTATTCTTTTAACGCATAATCACACTGATCATATTAAAAATCTTAATAAATTCGATATTTCTAAAGTTTATTGTTTAAAAGGAATTATAAGTTTAAAAGATAAAACGCATTATTTATCTTTTGATAAAGAATATAATTTTAAAAATATAAAAGTTGAACTTATTAAAACTAGTCATGATGCAATTTCATCCTGTGGATTTATTTTTACTTTTAAAAATGACGAGAAGATAGGATTCATTACTGATAGTGGATATTTATCAATTGATTCTTTAAATAAACTAAAAAATTTAGACTATTATTATTTTGAAAGCAATTATGATATTTCTTTATTGGTTTCTTCTTCTAGAAGCGATGCTTTAAAATCAAGAATTTTATCTTCTAAAGGACATTTATCAAATGAACAAGCAGCAATTTATTTATCTTATTTAATAGGAGAAAAAACTAAAAAGATTATGCTTGCTCATTTAAGCGAAGAATGTAATTCAAAATTTACAGCCTTATCAACTCTATTTAAAATATTTAACGAAAATAATATTAAATATGGTGAATATGATTTTAAATGCGCATCTCAAAAAGAGGTTACTATTTTATGATTAAGATTAATGTTTATGCTGTTGGTTCAATTAAAGAGAAATTTTTTAAAGATGCGATTAACGAATATTTAAAAAGAATTTCTAAATTTGCAAAAATTAATATTATTGAGGTCAATGAAATTAAACTTCAAAATGGAGAAGAAAATAAAATAAAAGAAAAAGAAGGGGAAGAATTATTAAAAAAAATTAAAGAAAATGAATATTTAATCGCTTTAGATTTAAATAAAAAAGAATATGACTCTTTATCGTTTGCTTCTCATCTTTCTTCTTTATTTGATAAAGGAAAAGGCGAAATTGCTTTTATTATTGGAGGGAGTTTAGGATTAGGAGAAAATATTAAAAAAAGAGTGAATGAATCAATTACTTTTTCAAAACTCACTTTCCCTCACCAATTAATTAGAATATTTTTATTAGAACAAATATATCGTTCTTTTAAAATTATAAATAAAGAGTCTTATCATCATTAAATTATGTTAAAATATTTTAGTTTTATTTTTAAAGTTAATTATTTTTAGTTTAAAGAGGAAAATATTTATATGGAATTTAAAGAATTTAATCAATATAAAAAAAACATAGATGAAAGATATGATAAATATTGTCCTTCATATATATTAGATGATGGTTCAATATTTTATATTGAACCAAATTTTTATACTCAACTTATTAATTTAAAATTACATTTTGATAAAGAATTTGATAAGTTAATTTCTTCGATTGTAGAAATTACTAAAAGAAATAAAAAAGTAATTTTTACTGGTAATTTTGATTCTCCTTTAGTAAATAAAGAAGGATTTATTTATCGTGATATTAATGATTTACTTGCTTATAATCATTTAAGTATTGATATAAAAATTAATCCAGAAAGCGATTGGAAAGATTAAAATAATAATATTTTAAAAATGTAAGTGCTTTCATAATTATTAATATAATCTTAATATTTCAAAAATATCCGATATCTATCGGATTTTTTTTGAATGTAAATATTTTAAATATTTAATAATAATCTTTTTTTTGTTATTATACTTGCAATGTTAAAGAAGTTAATTCTTTAACGCGGGTATATCGATGCAAAAAGGTGCATCACTTTCCAGCCTGAAGCCAAAGTTTAGGGGCTACCCACTAATATATAATAGATATAAGATTAGTAAATAACTTATATAAAGTTTTGTTAAGTGTGGTAAGGATCAGGAAAGTAAAAGATTAACCACACTTTTCTTTATATAAGGAGGAAATTATTAACATATGAAGAAAAATAAAATTTTTGCTACACTTGGCGCTTTAGCTGCTGTCGCAACAATTGCTACATCTTGTGGAGGAACAGGTGTTGATTACGGTGATTGGGAAGGAGTTGAATTCACAGAATTACAAGAAACAAATATCGGCACAAATGCTACACCAGATGCAGACAAATTAGCAAATTATACTGAAGAAAATCCTTTAAAAATTGCTTTAGTTACTGACTCAGGTACATTAAATGACCACTCATTTAATGAATCTGCATGGTTAGGTGTTAATACTTTTGCTACTGCTAATGGTGGTGGAACAATTGATGCATCTTCAAATACAGTTAAAACTGGTACAATTCATACTCAATATTATCAACCAGCAAATGATGCTTATGATACTCAAGGTAGATTGGCTGCTATGAGAGAAGCCGCTACAAACTTTGGTGCAGATGTTATCGTTTTACCTGGTTACTTATTCCAAGGTGCAATTAAAGAAGCTATTAGTGATTCCGCTTTTGATGATGTTTATCTCCTTGCTCTTGACTGTGTCAAAGAAGATGATAACTATCAACCTTATGAATATAATGAAAGAGTTACCTCTGTTATTTATAGAGAAGAACAATGTGGTTTCTTAGCAGGTTATGCTGCTGTTATGGATGGCTATGAAAAATTAGGCTTCGTTGGTGGTATGGCTGTTCCTGCAGTTATTAGATATGGTTCAGGCTACGTTCAAGGTGCTGCTGCTGCCGCTAAAGAAAAAGGATTAGAAAATCCAGTTTCAGTCCAATATTACTATGCAGGACAATTTGCTGCTACTCCAGAAGCAACTGAATATGCTAATACTTGGTATGCTAATGATATGGCAGAAATTATCTTCGCTTGTGGTGGTGCTGTCTATCAATCAGTAGTTGAAGCTTCTATTCAAAATAATAATTCTCCATGGATTGGTGTTGACGTTAACCAACATGCCGATACTTCCTTAACTGAAGGCACAAGAAGCGCTTTAAAAACTTCAGCTATGAAAAACTTAACATTCGCCACACAAGTCTTATTAGCTGGATGGGTTAATGAAGGCGAAAAATGGAATGATACGTTAGCTGGTGAAGTCGTTACTGTCGGTGCTGAATCAGAAATGGTCAAATTACCAACTCCTGAAGCTGATAATGATCCTGGATGCTGGGGCTTTACAAATTATACAGTCGAAGAATACAACGAACTTTACAAATTAGTCCAAAGTGGTTCAATCAAAGTTAATTCAAATTCTGATAATGAATCATTAAGTGCTAATAACTTCGGTGTTGATCCAACTTATTGTACAGTTAACTATATTGGTTAATTAGTTTAATTTGATATTATGTTAGTAGGCAAACTGAAATAAGTCTGCCTACTAACTTATTTTTTTAAAAAGAGGAAAGAAATTATGGAATATGAAAATGTAATTGAATTAAAACACATTAGCAAATCTTTCCCAGGCATTAAGGCCAACGATGATATCTCACTTACTCTTAGAAAAGGTGAAATTCACGCTCTTTTAGGAGAAAATGGTGCTGGTAAATCTACATTAATGTCTATCCTTTTCGGATTATATGAACCTGATGAAGGAGAAATCTATGTTAATGGTAAAAAAAGTGAAATTAGAAATCCTAATGATGCAACTCGATTAGGTATAGGAATGGTTCATCAACATTTTAAACTTGTTGAATGCTATAGTGCACTTCAAAACATAATTTTGGGCGCTGAACCATGTAATAAACTTGGTTTTTTACAACCAAAAAAAGTTAGACAAACTTTAGAAGATTTATGTAAAAAATTCAATTTCCATGTTAACTTAGACGAGAAAATTGAAGATATGCCTGTTGGCGAACAACAAAAAGTCGAAATATTAAAAATGCTTTATAGAGAAAACGATATTCTTATTTTCGATGAACCAACAGCAGTTTTAACTCCACAAGAAATCGATGAACTTATGGAGTCAATGAGAGTTTTAACAAAAGAAGGAAAGTCAATTTTGTTTATTTCTCATAAATTAAACGAAATTATGGCTGTTTCTGATAGAGTTACTATTTTACAACGTGGTAAATGTTTAGGAACTTTGAAAACAAAAAATACAAATCCTCAAGAACTCTCAAGATTAATGGTTGGTAGAGATGTTGAACTTGTTTTGCAAAAAGAAGAATGTAAACCTGCTAATCCAATTTTAACAATTAAAAATTTGAATGTTTATAACAGCGAGAAGAAAAAAGAAGTTGTTCATGATGTTTCGTTTAATGTCAGAGCAGGAGAAATTGTTTGTATCGCTGGTATTGAAGGCAATGGTCAAACTGATTTAGTTTACGCTCTTACTGGTTTAGAAAAAGTAAAGAGTGGCGAAATCATTTTGCATAATGTTAATGCTGAAAAATATATTAAAAATAATAGACTTGATAAAAAGAAAAATGCTTTAGAAAAAGTATGGGGAAAAATCAACTTCGCTTTAGGAATTGCATGGTATGATTTCTCATTTGGCTGTTCTTTTGTTTGGTATAATTTTAAGAAGTTTTTTAAAGTCTTATTTAATAAAATAGGTAATATTTTCCGAAAAGAAAAGAAACAATTACAAATTGAAGATTTCCAAAAATTTGTTCCATATAAAGAAGTTAAAAATCAACCTTTAGTTGGTGATGTTCATTTAGAAAGATTATCAATTAGAGATAGGGACATAAGAGGCGTTTCTCATATTCCTGAAGATAGACATAAACATGGCCTTGTTCTTGATTTTAATTTAAGAGACAACCTAGTTTTAGACACATATTTTGATCCAAGATTCCAAAAATTTGGCTTTTTAAAGAACAAAGATAAAGAAAAATATGCTAATGAATTAATTTCTAAATACGATATAAGAAGTGGTAAAGGGGCTCAAAGTATTGTTAGAAGCATGAGTGGTGGTAACCAACAAAAATCTATTGTTGCTCGTGAACTTGAAAGAGAAACCCCGCTATTAGTTGCTGTTCAACCAACACGTGGACTTGATGTTGGTGCTATCGAAGCAATTCATAGACATATTTTAAAATCACGCGATAATGGTAATGCCGTTTTACTTGTTTCTTTAGAACTCGAAGAAGTTTTTAACTTAGCAGATCGAATTTTAGTTATGTATAATGGGGAAATTGTTGGTCAATTTAGCCCAAAAGAAACATCTCCAAACGAATTAGGACTTTATATGAGTGGCGCTAAGCGTGATGATGTTAATGCAATTTTATAGGAGGCAGCTAAAATATGAATAAATTTACTTCGGTAGTAAAAAAGGGATTTAGACCATTTGCTGTCTTTACTCATTTTTGCAATAAAAAACCTGGTTTTAGGTCTTTAATCGCAGGTGTTATTTCAGTTATTATTGGTCTTTTGTGCGGAGCAATAGTAATGTTAATTCTTTCACCATCACATGCAGGTGTTGGTTTATGGACTCTTATTTCAACAGGCTTTAGTACACCTGAGTTATTTGGTAGAGCTGTTTATCAAGCAACTCCAATGATTCTTTCAGGTCTTGCTATTGCTTTTGCTTTTAAACTTAACTTATTCAATATTGGAGTAACTGGGCAAGTTACAATCGGTGCTTTTGCTTCAATTTGTTGCGGACTTGCTGGTGCTAACTGGTTTGTTTGCATGCTTGTTGGTGCGCTTTGTGGTGCTGTTGCTGGTTTTATTCCAGGATTCTTAAAAGCAAAATTTAATGTTAATGAAGTTCTTTCGGGAATTATGGTTAACTGGGTTCTTTATTATATTATTGGAATTATTGGTAGAATTGGCATTCCTTCAAGTTTTAAAGATAGAGCTACACCATCAGAACTTATGATGATTCCAGAAGCAGCTAGAATGCCTTCTTTAGGAATTCCTGGAATGACCGGTGTTAGTGTTGGCTTAATTATTGCATTAATTATTGTTGTCATTATTTCTATTGTTTTAAATAGAACCACATTCGGTTTTGAATTAAAAATGACAGGAAGAAATAAATTTGCATCTGCTTATAGCGGTGTTAATCAAACAAAATCAATTATTCTTGCATTAACAATCTCAGGTGCTTTAGCTGGAATTTGTGGTTATATGCTTTATGCTGAACCTGGAACTCCTACAAAATTTGTTTGGGATTCTTCTTCAAATACATTATTAGCTGATGGTTTTAATGGTATATCTGTAAGCTTAATTGCTCAAAATAGTCCAATTGGATGTATTTTTTCTTCGTTACTTTTAACATTAATAAGTGCAGCTCAAAACTCACTTAAAACAGTTTCAAATGGTGCATACAACATTCACTATACTGAATTAATTAAAAATATTGTTATTTATGTTGCTGCACTATCTTCATTCTTTGTTATGTTGTTAACAAGATTAAACGAAAAACACGATGGAATACCTTATTTTAATAGGGGAAAAGAAGTCGCATTGAAAAAGGAGGAATAAAGTATGTTATCTGCATCAAGTTTTGGTTCATTTGTTAAATACTTAATAATGTACGTTATCGGATTTACTTTAGGTTCTTATGGCGGTCTTTTCTCAGAAAGTGCTGGTATTATTAATATTGCTCTTGAAGGTTCAATGGTTTTCGGCGCTTTTGCTGGAATAATTTTCCTTCAAGGCATGAATACTTGGGTAGCTGGCACATGGCTTGTTACAACTATTAGCGGTCTTTTAATTGTTTATCTTTTAGCTTCAATTATTGCAATTATTGCCGGCCTTTTATTCTCATATTTATTGTCTTTTGTTTCAATTAAACTTAAAGCTGATCAAACAGTCGTTGGTACTGCATTAAATTCACTTGCAGTCGCAATCTGTACTATTTTTAATACAGCTATTACAGGAATCGATTCAACAGAAGTTGCAAATAATATTTTTTCACAAGTTTTACGTATTGATACCGGAATAACTTTTATTGATTACGCTTTCTCTGGATTAAATATTTCTGTTTTACTAGGAATTATAGCAATTGTCTGTTTATGGCTTGTCATGAATAAGACAAGATATGGTTTAAGATTAAGAGCTTGTGGTGAAAATCCTTCTGCTGCTGATAGTGTGGGTATTAATGTTTATAGAATGAGATATTCAGGAACAGCAATCGGAAGTGCTGCCGCAGCTTTAGCTGGCTTCGTTATTTTCTCATGTATGCCTATTGGAACATGGCAAATTTCTGCTCTTGGCTATGGATTCCTTGTTCTTGCTATTGAGATTTTCGGTAACTGGAAAGCAACAAATATTATTTTCTGTTCATTATTCTTTGCTTTCTTCTTTGCGTTTGCTCCAACATTTACAGCTCAAATTTCCATTCATCCAGAATGGGGCTTAAACAATACTTTATTTGGGCAAAGAGCACTTTATTATTTATTACCATACTTCCTTGCTTTATTATCTCTTGTTATTTTCTCCAAGAAATCAAGAGCACCTAAAGCAGAAGGTATACCTTATGATAAATCTACTCGATAGTTCTTGTTATTTACAAAATGAAAACTGCTAGGATTTAGTTCCTGGCAGTTTTTTCATAGTTTTTAGTAAAAAATTTTTAGTAATTTTTACATAAAGTGAATATTATTTTTTCTTTTTAGCATTCTTGTATGTAAAGGGTATGGGAAACCTTTTATTCCCTTTATATTATATATAAAGGTATTTATTGAAAATTCGCTAATTAATTTCAGTTAAGCCAAGAGAATCTAAATAATCTTCTAATTCTTTTGGGTCGTTTCCATAAACGATAATATGGTGATTTCCTAAAGGTTTCTTTAAGAAATAAGTTATATCATCATGTATTTTGACTTTAATTTGGGTTCTACAAAGATTGTATCTATCTAAGTTTTCTTCAATTGTCCCTCTTAAAATTGCATATTTTGTAAAGTCTGAAGAAATTCTAAATAAAAGTATATCTTCTTCCTTTAATTCCCCTTTAATGCCAATACCTATATTTGATTCAAAATGTGTATCAAATTTATAAGAGGTAGTCATTTTTAATGGAATTGTGCAATGAGCAATAATAAGTTCGCTATTTTTTACATCAAGAAGAGATGGATTTGCCATAAAGGATGGTTGATGTAAAACTTTTAATGCGGTATACATTGAAATCATTGCAGGAATATCACCTTCACATCCAGCAATAATACCTTCATCATTTAAAAGAGCTAATGCTAAGCAAGAAGTTGATTTAACTGTATTTAAAAGATCAAAGCATCTAATTGTAAAGCCTTTTAAATAGTATTTATTAACGATATTTCTTAACGACAAATAAATATGATAAGCTTTTTTTAATTCTTCATAATCAAATTTTGCTTTAAACATTGAAGGATCTAAATCTTCATTGTGTTTGGCAATCTCATCTAATAATTCTTTAGAATTAATGTTAACTAATTCAATATTAAACTTATCTTTTAATGCTTTCTCATCAACTTTTCCAGAAGAAATTAACCAATCTGAAGGTCTGCCAATAACACCTAATTTTGTTGGTTTAATTTCATTATTAACAATATCTCTAATTCTTGAAGCAATATATTCATCGCTGCCGTGTAAAATTTCTCCTCTTAAATTATTATTTCTTAAATAGGTTAAGATTTCTAAGCTTGCTGCAAGTGAATTATTGTGAGGATATGTTAAGAATATAAAAGGTGGTTTAAAATACTTAATATTTTTTAAAAATTCGTTTTCGCTTCCTCCGCTTTCAACTAAAATTATACCGAGGTCGCTTCCTTCATACAATTTTGAAGGATCATTAACTAATTCGAACTCATAATTAGTTAAGTCATGAAGTGAAGAGAACAATCTTTCTCTTTGTCCTTTGATGTATTCATCATCATGAAGTGATGAAACAATAGTGTAAACATTAATTTTCATATCTATATTTTAAATAAAATGAAAAATAAAATTAAGTTTAAAATAATGGTTCTTCTTTTTAATTGACAAAATTAATTATTTCTTAATGTTTGATATAGTTTTGAAAAAAACTAACTTTTTGCAAATTTGGGTATTTTGAAAACCTAACTTTTTGCAAATATACCTAAAATAAAAACCTAACTTTTTGCAAAACGATATAAATATACAATATTTATCTATGTTTTTATAAATATTATTAAAAATATTATTTCTTTTAGTTATGAAAATGCAAAGTTATTTCTTATTGACTACAATTAAATTTTTTTAATAAATTATTTTTAAATTTAATTTATAATAATTTTATTAAATTTTATGAATGAAAAAGTAGAAAAAAATAACAGAAAGGGGATTTTCTTATCTATTATAGCTGCACTTTGCTATTCAATTTCTTCTCCACTATCTAAATTAATTTTAGATTTTATTTCACCAACTCTTCTAGCAGGATTTTTATATTTCGGTGCAGGGATATGTATGCTTTTTATTCTTTTAATAAGGAAGATTTTTAAAAAACAAATTAAAAGAGAAGAAAAACTTACAAAAAAAGATATTCCTTCCGTGATTATGATGGTTCTTTTAGATGTTATTGCACCTATTTTAATGATGTTTGGTTTAAAAGGAAGTAGTGCGGCAAACGCTTCTTTATTAAATAATTTTGAAATAGTTATGACCTCTTTAATTGCTCTACTTATTTTTAAAGAAAAAATTTCACCTAGATTATGGGGTGGAATTATTGTTATAACTATTTCTTGTATAATTTTATCTTTTGACAAAAATGAATCTTTTTCTTTTTCTTTTTATTCATTATTAATTCTACTTGCTTCATTGTGTTGGGGTTTAGAAAACAATTGCACTAAAAAGATATCTTCCTCGGATCCTTTAGAAATAGTATTAATTAAAGGACTTTGTTCGGGGACTTGTTCATTAATTATTGGCTTTATTATTGGAGAAAGGATAGTACTTAAAAATATTTGGGTAATATTTATTGCTTTATTAATTGGTTTAATTGCTTATGGATTATCTATTTTCTTTTATATTTATGCTCAAAGATTTATTGGAGCTGCTAAAACTAGTACTTATTATGCGATAAATCCTTTTATCGCATCAATATTTTCATTAATATTATTTTTAGAAATACCTTCTATTCAATATTTGATTGCTTTAATTATTATGATTATTGGTGCTTTTTTAGCTTCACGCGATAAACCATTAATAAAAAGAAAATCTAATTATAAAAACGAATAAATATATAGATTTTATCTTCTTTTTCTATTAATATATTTTTTCGTATGGCACTTTTAACTTTTACAAATGTCTCAAAAATGTTTAATACTGGTTTAATTTTAGATCACGTATCTTTTCAAATTAATAAAAATGAAAAAGTAGCCTTAATTGGTAATAATGGAACTGGTAAAACTACCATTATGAAATTAATTTTAAAAGAAATAGAACCAACCTTAATGCCAAAAGAAGATAAGGTTGGAGAAATCTCAATTTTAAAAGATACTAAAATAGGTTATTTAGATCAAAACGCGATAAAAAATATAAATAATACTGTAAAAGAAGAATTAGAAGAAGTCTTTATTCCATTTAAAAAGTTAGAAGAAGAATTAAATAATATTACTAATAAGTTAGCTAATGATCCAGAAAATGGATCTTATTTAAAAAAATATAATGAAATCATTGAAAATGATATTTATACATCAAATTTTGATTATGAAAACCAAATTAAAACTTTAATTTCAAAATTTTCTTTCCCTCTTTCTATTTTAGATAAAAAGATTAACTCTTTAAGTGGTGGAGAAAGAATGAAAATTGCTTTTATTAAAATTTTACTTTCTAAATACGACTTATTACTTTTAGATGAACCTACAAATCACCTTGATATTTCAACAATTGAATGGCTTGAAAATTATTTAAAAGATTATAGTGGGACAATTCTTTTTATTTCTCACGATAGATATTTTATAGAAAAAATTTCCGATAAGATTTTAGAGTTAGAAAATGAAAAAATAACTACTTTTAATACAACTTATGAAGGATATTTAAAAGAAAAAGAAGATCGATATAAATTATTAATGGAGCAATATAAAAAAGAAGAAGAAAAAATGGCTCATTATAAAAAATTTATCGAATTTTATCGTTATAAACCAAGATTTGTCGGAAGAGTCAAAGATCGAATTAAAAAGTTAGAAAGAATTGAAGAAAATCATGTTGAGCCACCTAAAAAAGAAAATAAAAATATTAAAATCAATCTAGAAGGTGGTAATTTAAAAAATAAAGAATTATTAGAAGTAAAGGATTTAGTCGTTGGCTATTCTTCAGCCCTTCTTCCCCCAATCTCTTTTTCTTTATATGGAAAAGATAAGTTAGCAATAATTGGTGATAATGGAATAGGGAAAACAACCTTAATTAAAACTATTTTAGGTGAAATTCATCCAATTTCCGGAAAAATAATTGAAAAAAGAAAACTAAATATCGGGTATATTAAGCAAAATGATTACTCTTTTAAAAAAGGTGAGGATATTTTATCTCATCTAAAAAATATATATCCTTTAAAAAGTGAAAAAGAATTAAGAAGTGCACTAGGAAGATTTTTATTTAAAAAAGAAGATGTTTTTAAAGAGATATCTACTCTTTCTAATGGTGAAAAAATGAGAGTAAATTTATGCGCTTTAATGCTTTCTAGTTATGATTTACTTATTTTAGATGAACCTACTAATCATTTAGATATGATTACAAAGGAATGTTTAATTTCTGGATTAAAAGATTATCAAGGCGCAATAATTTTTATTTCTCACGATAGATATTTTATTAATGAATGTAGCGATTTTATTTTTTCTTTAAGTAAAGAAAAAGTAATTTATTTTGAAGGAAACTACGATGAATTTAAATTATCTTTAGATAAAGAAAACAGCGATAATAATGTAAATAATTCAACAAAAGAACCTCAAAATAGTAACGTTAAAAAAGATAGCGAATTAGTTTATGATCAGTTAAATAAAAAAGAAAAGTTATCTAAAAACACGATTAACGAACTCCATAAAAGAATGAAAGAAATCGAGGAAGATTTAGAAACAATCGATACACTTTTAAGTGATGATTTTACGGATTATAAAAAAATAGAAGAACTTAGCGATGAAAAAGATGAATTAGAAAAAGAATATTTAGAGATATTAAGAAAACTAAATTGATATTATAATTAATGTAGTTATGTTAAATATTACTAAAATTCGCAAATACATTAGAGGAATTGAAGAAAGTAAGCGCAAAGTCGTTACTGTTTTTATGCTTTCAAAAAATATTGGAATAAAAGAAGAAATAATTAAAGATGATTTAGTAAATCTCATCCCTTTAATAAATTTCGATGATTCTTTAAATTTAAAAGATTATTTATCTTTGCTTAAAAATGAGGAAGAAAAAATTAATGAAGGAAGAACCATTAAAAAAAGAATCATCAAAAATAATGAAGCAAAAGAATACGAAGGTGTAATCGATTATATTTATAAGAATTTTTGTGTTGAAGGTGGCGTTTTAGACCTGGGCTATCAAATAAATAAAAAAGATATAAAAATTTTAAATAAACTATTAAAAGAAGAAAAAGAAAATTTAGAAAAAATGAAATAAAATGGCTATAAAATTAGCCATTTTTAAATGAAATTAATGTTAGTTTTAACTAACAACGACATGAGAATATTTCTTGAAAATATTCACGTTTTTCTTTAAAAATTTATTAATAACTTATAGAAATTAGACTTTTAAAAATATATAATATTTTCGTTTAGAAAATAAGGAGAAATTAACATGGCAGAAATTAAAAAGACAATGCTTAGTGTTGATGGTAATACAGCCGCTGCTTTAATGAGTTATAATTTCACAGAAGTTGCAGCTATTTTCCCAATTACTCCATCTTCACCAATGGCAAATTATGTCGACATTTATGCTTCACAAGGAAAGAAAAACTTTTTCGGAAGTACAGTAAAGGTTTGTGAAATGCAATCTGAAGGTGGTGCTTCAGGTGCAGTCCACGGTGCTTTACAAGGTGGTACTTTTGCAACAACTTATACCGCATCACAAGGTTTACTTTTAATGATTCCTAATGTTTATAAATGGTGTGGTGAATTACTTCCTGCAGTTATGCATGTTTCAGCAAGAAGCTTAGCAACAAGATCGTTATCTATTTTCGGTGATCATCAAGACGTTTATTCAATTAGACAAAGTGGTATCGCACTTTTATGTTCAGATTCAGTTCAAGAAGTCGCTGATTTAGCTTCAGTTGCTCACTTAATCGCAATTGATGCTGAATATCCTGTTTGCCATTTCTTTGATGGCTTCAGAACTTCACACGAAATCCAAAATGTTGAATTCTTAGCTGATGAAGAATGGAAGAAATTAGTCCCATGGGATAAAGTTGCTAAATTTAAAGCAAGAGCATTAAACCCACATGGACACGCAGTCACTAGAGGTGGCGCTGAAAACGATGATATTTACTTCCAAGGTAGAGAAGCTCAAAATGAACATTTCGCAAATGTTTTACCAATCGCAAAGAAATATTTTGCAAAAGTTAGTGAATTAACCGGAAGAACATATGCTCCTTTCGTTTATGAAGGCGCACCAGATGCTACTAAAGTTATTATCGCTATGGGTAGTGTCAATGAAACAGCTCATGAAGTTGTTGAAGATTTAAATAAAAAAGGTGAAAAAGTTGGTTTAATTAGATGCCATCTTTATAGACCATTCTCAGCAGAAGATTTAGTTGCTGTTATTCCTTCAACGTGTAAAGAACTCGCTGTTTTAGATAGAACAAAAGAATTAGGCAGTATTGGTGAAGGACTTTATGAAGATGTCTGTTCAGCACTCGTCTTACAAGGCAGAAGTGACCTTAAAGTTATTGGTGGAAGATATGGTCTTTCATCAAAAGATACTCAACCAAAACACATCAAATCAGTCTATGATTGGATGTTAAGTGGTAAAGAACATCACAATTTCACAGTTGGAATTATTGATGATGTTACACATCTTTCAATCCCTGTTGATGATAATTATGAAATTAACCATTCATATACATCATGCTTATTCTATGGATTAGGAAGCGATGGAACAGTTGGTGCTAATAAATCTTCTGTTAAGATTATCGGTGATGCAACTCATCAATATGCTCAAGCATATTTTGCTTACGACTCAAGAAAATCAGGTGGTGTTACACGTTCACACTTAAGATTTGGTAAAGAACCAATTCATTCAACTTATTATGTTGAACATGCTGATTTCATTTCTTGTTCGGTTGATACATACGTTTTAAAATTCGATATGTTAAAGAATTTAAAAAACGGTGGAACATTCTTACTCAACACTGATATGAGCGATGAAGATTTAATTAAAGCATTACCAAATAGAGTTAAATATCAACTTGCTACAAAAAATGCAAAATTCTATGTTATCGATGCTAATAAGATTGCTCTTGAAGTTGGTATGGGAAGACATACAAATACAATTCTTCAAAGTGCATTCTTCTATTTAAACCCACAAATCATGCCATATGATGAAGCTAATAAATGGATGAAGAAATTAGCAGAAAAAACATATGCAAGAAAAGGACAAGAAGTTGTCGAACTTAACTATAAAGCAATCGATAAAGGTACCGAAGGCTTAAGAGAAGTTAAAGTTGATCCATCATGGAAAGATTTAGACTTCAAACGTGTTAGAAATACAACTGGAGATGAATATTTCGATTCATATGTTGATTATGTCGGTACTCTTGATGGTTACGATATTCCAGTTTCTAAATTCACAGAATATGAATTATTAGATGGAACAATGAGGGAAGATGTTACTTTCAAAGAAGAAAGAAGTATCGCTGATAGAGTTCCAGTTTGGAATAAAGATTACTGTGTCCAATGTAATAACTGTGCATTCGTTTGTCCTCATGCAACAATTCGTCCATTCTTATTAACAGATGAAGAAGTTGCTAAAGGTCCAGAAGGATTAGCTGATAGAGTTAAAGACGCAGTTGGTCCAACTGTTAAAGGTTATAAATATGTTATTCAAGTTTCACCAAAAAACTGTGTTGGATGTGGACTTTGTGCTAAAGAATGTTTAGCTAATAAAAATGCTACAAAACTTGGCAATGATCACTTCGCACTTAAGATGGTTGAAGCTAAATCACAATTCGATGATGAAAAATATGCTCAATATTTATTCAAACACGTCGAATATAAAGCAGATAAATTCCCATTGACAACTGTTAAAGGTGTTGCATTCTTAATGCCATATATGGAAGTTAGTGGAGCTTGTGCAGGTTGTGGAGAAACTCCATATTATGAATTATTATCTAGATTATTTGGTAAAGATTTAATGATTGGCAATGCTACAGGTTGTTCATCAATTTATTCAGGTTCAACTCCATTAACACCATTTGTTAATGATAAAGATCATAATGGTCCAGCATGGTCTAACTCCTTATTTGAAGACAATGCTGAATTCGGTTATGGTATGAGACTTGCTACTGACTATAAACTCGCTCTTATTTCTTCTATCTTAACAAGCGCTAAAGAAAGAGGTGTTGAACCAGAATTAGCTGATTTAATCGATAAATATCTTGCTAATATTAAAAATAAAGACGAAGCAAGAAAGATTGCTCCAGAATTAATTAAAGCTGTTGAAGCTAGTAAAGATGAAGAAGTCAAAGCTGTCCTCGAATTAAAGAATGATTTAGTTGATAAATCAATCTGGATTGTTGGTGGTGATGGATGGGCATATGATATTGGTTATGGCGGACTTGATCATGTCTTAGCTAGTGAAGACGATATCAATGTCATGGTTCTTGATACTGAAGTTTATTCTAATACCGGTGGTCAATCATCAAAATCATCTCAAGCAGGTTCAATTGCTCAATTCACTGCGTCAGGTAAGAGACAAAATAAAAAGAACTTAGCATTAATGGCTATGACTTATGGTAATATTTATGTTGCTCAAGTTGCTTTAGGTGCAAACCCAATGGCCGCTATTAAGGCATTCAAAGAAGCTGAAAGTTATAATGGACCATCCTTAATTATTTGTTATGCTCCATGTATTAACCAAGGTATTAAAGGTGGCTTAGTTAACTCAATTGAAACTGAAAGAGCAGCAGTTGAATGTGGTTACTTTACAACATTTAGATATGATCCACGTTTAGCAGAAGAAGGTAAATCTCCATTACAACTCGATTGTAAAGAACCAGACTTCACTAAAGTACGTGAATTCATTATGAAAGAAACAAGATATAACCAATTACCAAAAGTTAACCCAGAACATTACGAAGAATTATTCGCTAAAAACGAAAAAGCTTGTAAAGATAGATGGGAAAGAATTAAAAAATTCGGTTTATAATCTATAAATACTAAACTATAAAGAGAAGGGCTCATCCTTCTCTTTTTTACATTATTTTTTTAAATTTATTGTAAAATAAAAAAATCAATTAAATTAAAACTATATTATTCATTATTATTGCACCAAAAAGTAAAATCATGATTCTTATTATTTATATAAATTAAAAAGGAAAGTAAGAAATGAAAAGAGTAAGGAAAATATTTATAGTATCATTATTATCATTATTTTTATTTTCTTCATGTAAAGACAAAAATTCTTTTATCTATAATAATTTAGAAAAATAAGTATCACATTTTATATTTAGAAGTTTTTCAATAGATGAATTTTCAATAATGGAGCTTTTAAATTCTTACTTTTATGAGATTACTTTAGTAGAAGAGCATTATAAAATAATTGATTATGAAACTTATAATCAAAGATTAAATAGTTTTAATATAGAAGCACATAAAAATGAAACATCTTTAGGAAGATTAAATAAGGAAGATTTAATTAATAAAACAATTATTGAAGTGCCTTTACTTTCAGGGAGTGGATCTTATAAAGTGTATTTTCTTGATATTTCTAATAATAATGAAAATATTAAGTTAAATTTTCTTTTAGATAATTATGTATGTGATACATGCGGTGTTACAGGAGATGTAGTAACTCATCTTTATTATGTTTATTTAGATAACTCAGTTTATGATTTAAATAAACCAATTAAAATAAATTATGATAGTTTAGTGTAGTTAATTCTTTATTATATTTATTTTTTTAATTGCTAAATAATTTAATATAATTAATAAAAAAATAGTTTTTATTTTTAAGGAGATTTAATAATTTATGGATACTTATGAAACAATATTAAAAAGAAGAAGTATAAGAAGTTATTTAAATAAGGAAGTTGAAAAGCAAAAGGAAGAAAAGATAATTAACGCTGCTTTTCATGCACCTATAGCAAGTGCTCGATATGATAATGTATTAATTAAAATTTATAAAAATGAAAAATTAAAAGAATTGCAAAATGAACTTATTTCTTTAACCTCTAAAGATAATACATATAATGCTCCACTTGTATTATTTATTTATCATAAAGGTGAAAATATTGATTTAGCTAATTTAGATAGTGGAGCGATTATTGAAAATATATTATTAGAAGCAACAAACCTTTCATTAGGTAGTTTATTTATTTATTCTTTTGTTAGACTAACAAAAGAATACCCTTCTTTATATAAATATTATGAAATTAAAAGAGATGATGGGAATTATATTTTAAGAAGTATAGTTTCTATTGGATATGTTGATAAAGAAAATGTAAGTCATATCGAACATAAAATGAAAGTTGAAGTTGAATAACTTTTAAATAATAAATTAATAAGTTTCTGTTTTTATAAAAAAGAAGCAGAAACTTTTTTTATAAATATATCTTTACTTGTAATAAATATCTTATATAATAGTAATTAATACTAGATGAGGTCGTTTTATTATGAGTGTTAAAGATATTGAATTGCCAAATTATAAGTTAAGACATGAACTTTTTAATTCGATAAGTCACGGTTTAGGAAGTGTTTTCGGAATAATTATTTTTATTTTATGTATGTTAAAAATTAATGGAGTATTTATTCCTAATACTCTTCATTTAACATCTTTAGTTGATAAAATATACGCTAATATTTCTATTTCTATTTATTTTTTAGGCATAATTACATGCATGACAATGTCATGCATTTATCATGCCTTAAAAAAGAATAATGGTAAAAGAGTGTTTAGAGTTTTAGATCATTCTTTTATATTTTTACTTGTTGCTGGAACATACACTCCTTATTGTTTAATTACTTTAAGAGAAGCTTCTTTTTATTCTATACCTTCTTCTAATTTTGCTGGATGGATATTATTAGCTATTGTATGGATTTTATGTATTTTAGGAATTGTTTTTAATTCGATAAATATTAAAAAGTTTGCGGCTTTTTCAATGGTTATGTATATAGTTAGCGGATGGAGCATACTTCTTTTTGTGTATGAAATTTATTCTTTATTAGAATTTAATGGATTTATGTTGCTCCTTTTTGGGGGGATATCTTTCTCAATTGGTGCAATTTTATATGGATTAGGTTCTAAAAAAAGTGTATGGTGGCATACAGTATTTCATTTTTTTGTTCTTTTTGGAGTAATTTTACAAGGCTTATCAATTTATCTATATGTTTTATAAGATTTTAGAGAAAATTTCTATTAAAAAGTTAAGAACTTTGCATAATGTGTTCTTAACTTTTTTTATATATTTTTATATAATTTAATAGTCATTTTAGGAGAAAAATTATGTATAAAATTGTAAGAAAACATGTTTTTAATCCAACAGAAACCTTATTTGAAATCGAAGCTCCTGAGATTGCTAAAAAAGCACAACCAGGCCAATTCGTTATTTTAAGAGGTGATGAAAATGCAGAAAGAATTCCTCTTACTGTTGGGGGTTATGACAGAGAAAAAGGTACTGTCACTGTTATTTTCCAAATTGTCGGAGCTTCAACATTTAAATTAAATCAACTTAACGAAGGCGACTGTTTACACGATTTCGTCGGTCCTTTAGGAAAACCAACTGAAATTACCGGAGAAAAAGTTTGTGTCGTTGGTGGTGGATTAGGGTGCGCCATTGCTTATCCTATTGCTAAAGCTTTCCACGATGCAGGAAAAGATGTTACATCAATTGCTGGATTTAGAACAAAAGACTTAGTTATTTTAGCTGATGAATTTGAAGCTAATTCAACAAAATTTATTCCATGTTCTGATGATGGAACTTATGGCACAAAAGGTGTTGTTACCGGGCCTTTAGAAGAATTATTAAAAAATGGTGAAAAATTCGATAAAGTCATCACCATTGGTCCTGTTATTATGATGAAATTTGTTACTGATGTTTGTAAAAAATATAATGTTCCAGAATGTGTTTGTTCAATGAACCCAATTATGATTGATGGAACTGGTATGTGTGGCTGCTGCCGTTTAACAGTTGGTGGTCAAACAAAGTTTGCTTGTGTCGATGGTCCAGATTTTGATGCTTATGAAGTTGACTTCAATGAAGCAATGAATAGAGGAAGATTCTATAAAGCATTCGAAAAGAAGGCTTATGAAGAAGCAAAATGTAATTTACTTAAAAAGGAAGGTAAGTAATTATGTATAAAGAATACAAAATGAATCCAAGAAAAGATAAAAATCCAATGCCTTCTCAAGATCCAAAAGTAAGAGCTCATAATTTTGAAGAAGTTGCACAAGGTTATACAGCTGAAATGGCAATTGATGAAGCTAAAAGATGTATTGGATGTCCTAATAAGCCATGTGTTGCTCATTGCCCTGTTAACATTAATATCCCTGATTTCATTCATGAAGTTGCTTTAGGAAATTTTGAAAAAGCATATGAAATTATTGCTGAATCAAGTTCTTTACCGGCAGTTTGTGGTAGAGTTTGTCCTCAAGAAACACAATGTGAAATGAAATGTACTAGAGGCATTGCTCCAGGAAGTGAACCAGTTGCAATTGGTAGACTTGAAAGATTTGTTGCTGATTATCATAATGCTCATGCCGAAGATAAACCATCAAATATTGTTAAAAATGGTCATAAAGTCGCTGTTATAGGTTCAGGCCCTTCAGGATTAACTTGTGCTGGTGATTTAGCTAAAAAAGGTTATGATGTAACTGTTTTTGAAGCTTTACATTCAGCAGGTGGCGTTCTTGTTTATGGTATTCCTGAATTCAGATTACCAAAAGCTATTGTTCAAAAAGAAGTTGATGGTTTAAAGAAACTTGGCGTTAAAGTTGAAACTAATATGGTTATTGGTAGAGTTATCACAATTGATGAACTCCAAAAAGAATATGGTTTCGAAGCTATTTTCATTGGCAGCGGAGCTGGATTACCTAACTTCTTAAAGATTCCAGGCGAAAACTTAAATGGTGTTTATAGTGCTAATGAATTCTTAACAAGAACTAACTTAATGAAAGCTTATTTACCAGATTCAAATACTCCTATAGAACATGCAAAAAGAGTTGCAGTTGTTGGTGGAGGAAACGTTGCAATGGATGCAGCAAGATGTGCTTTAAGACTTGGTGCTGAACATGTCTATGTTGTTTATAGAAGAAGTATGGAAGAACTTCCAGCTAGAAAAGAAGAAGTTCACCATGCTATGGAAGAAGGAATTGATTTCTCAACACTTTTAATGAATCCTGTTGAAATTTATGGTGATGAAAATGGTCTTGTTAAAGGAATGAAAGTTGAAGTCATGAAACTTGGTGAACCAGATGCAAGTGGTAGAAGAAGACCAGTAGGAACCGGTGAATATAAAGAGTTAGATGTTGACTGTGTTATTATTTCAATTGGAACATCTCCAAACCCATTAATTAAGCATACAACAGAAGGACTTGAAACAAATCCTCATGGATGTATTGTTACTAAAAATGAAAGCGGTTTAACTTCACGTCCACATGTTTATGCAGGTGGCGATGCTGTTACCGGAGCAGCAACAGTTATTCTTGCTATGGGAGCAGGTAAAGCTGCTGCTAAAGCAATTGATGAAGAATTAAGTGCTAAATAGTTTATAATTTATTTAAAGTATCAAAAAAAGAGGCATTTCTGCCTCTTTTTTATAATAGATGAATGTTATGTTTTTTACAAAATTCAAGTGTTTTATCATCCCAAATAGATGCTTCGACTTCTCCAATATGTACTTTATTTAGCATAACTAAACACATTCTAGATTGGCCAATTCCTCCACCAATTGATAAAGGAAGTTTATCTTCCATCAAAAGTTTATGCCAAAATAGATTTAATCTATCTAAAGTTTTAGTAGCTTTCAATTGTTTAACTAAAGACTCTTTATCAACTCTTATACCCATACTTGAAAGCTCAACTACATCATTTAAAGGCGGGTAGTAAAGAATAATATCGCCATTAAGTGCCCAATCATCATAATCAGGTGCTCTTAAATCGTGAGGATTTTTATCGCTTAATTTTTTACCTATTCCAATAACAAAAATCGCATGATTATATGTTTTTGCATATTCTAATTCTCTTTCTTTACTTGTTAAATTAGGATAAAGTTTTAATAATTTTTTAGATGTTACAAACTCAATATTTTTGGGAAAGTAGTTAACTAATGAAGGATATTTTTTAATAGTTTTTTCATTAATTTTTTTCATTACATTATAAATTTCACGAACTGTCTTTTTTAAATATGTTAAATTTCTATCTTCTATAGAAATAACTTTTTCCCAATCCCATTGATCAACATAAATTGAATGAATATTATCCATATTTTCATCTCTTCTAATAGCATTCATATCGGTATAAATACCTTTATGAAGAGGAATGTTATATCTAGCTAATGCTAGTCTTTTCCATTTAGCAAGTGAATGAACAACAACGGCTTCTTTATTTGGTATTGACTTAATATCAAAACTAACTGGTCTTTCAATTCCATTTAAATCATCATTAATACCGCTATCACTATAAGTAAAAAGAGGTGCACTAACTCTAATTAAATCTAATTTTTTAGCTAATTCATTTTCAAAATTATCTTTAATATATTTAATTGCGACCTCGGTGTCTAATTCACTTAATACTGATTTATAATTTTTTACTTCCATAATGTTTTTATCCTTCCTATTTAATGTAAAGTAAATAAACAACAATAAAAATATTTTACATTAACTTTTATTTTTGAAAATATATAAATTCTTTATTCTTAAATTAATTAATTAATTTATAATTATTAATATATGGAATATATTTTATCAAGTAAAGAGATGAAGGAAGCTGATCAATATACAATTGCTTCTTATGCTTCTTCTTTAGAATTAATGGAAAGAGCTGGTCGCTCGATTTTTGAATTTTTAAAAACTAATTTTTCCAAAGGATTTTATTATTTAATAGTTACTGGAAGTGGAAATAATGGTGGAGATGGATTTGTAGTTGCAAGATTTCTTTTAGAAAATGGTTATAAAGTTGATGTTTATGAAGCTAGTGAAGCTAAAAGTAGGGAAGCTATTGAAAATAAAAAGGCCTTTTTAAAAGAACCAATTAAAGAACTTATTATTAATAAAAACACGATTGTAATCGATGCAATTTTTGGATATGGATTAAATAAGAAAATTGAAGAACCGTATTTATCTATAATTAGAAAAATTAATGAAAGCGAAAAATATAAGGTGATAAGCGTTGATATAGCTAGTGGTATTTCTTCATCAAATGGGAAAAAATTAAATGAAGCAATTAAAAGCGATATAACGCTTGCTTTAGGCGAATATAAGCTTGGTCATTTTTTAAATGATGGAAAAGATTATAATAAATTGACCATTAAACTTGATATTGGGATAATTTTGCCAAAAAAAGCTTATATTAAAAGATTAGATAAAGATGACTTTAAAGATTTATTTATAAATAGAAAAGAAAATTCTAACAAAGGAACTTATGGTAAAGTTACTTTGTTAGGTGGAATGGAAAAAACTCCAGGAGCATTAATTTTAGCTTATAAATCATATATTTCATTAAAACTTGGTGTAGGATATAGCGAACTTGCTTTTCCTCGTTCATTAAAATTTTTATATTCTTCTTTAACTCCAGAAATAATTTATCATCCTTTGAAAGATACAAAAGACGGAAGAATTAAATTTAATAAGAAAGATTTAAAATCGATGCTAAATAGCAAAGTTATTACTATAGGAATGGGGATAGGAATCAGTAAAAATGTTTATAAAATAATTAAATATTTCCTTAAGAATTATAAAAATAATTTGATTATTGACGCTGATGGTCTTAATTCTTTAGCAAAATATGGTATTGATATTTTAAAAGAAAAAAGAGAATGCAATGTGATTTTAACTCCCCATATTAAAGAATTTTCACGCTTGTCTAAAAAAAGTGTTGATGAAATTAAAACTACAAGAGTAAAATTCGCTAAAGAATTTTCCTATCTTTATAATGTTTATTTAGTTTTAAAAGATAACTCAACTTTAATAGTTTATAAAAACGATGCTTTTTTAAATACAAATGGAAATAGTGGTTTAGCTAAGGGAGGAAGCGGTGATCTTTTAAGTGGCCTTATTGCTGGAAGCGTTTCTTTAAATAATAATAGAGAAGATTTATTAAGAAAAATTGCTTTAGGAAGTTATATTTTAGGAAGAAGCGCCGATATTTTAAAACTCCATGAAAGAATTAATGAATTTTCGCTTATTCCTTCAGAAATCGTAATGGTAGTAAATAAAGTAATAAATGAAATAATTGGGTAGATATGTAAACTTTTTTAAAAATAAAAAATGAAGGAAAGGGTTAATTTATGGGAAAAGTAGAAAAAAATAATAAAAATAAAGGAAAAGTAGGCTTTAGACAATGGATTTTATTTATATTAATTGGATTTGCTGGCCAACTTGCTTGGAACGTTGAAAATATGTATTTAAATAAATTTATTTTCTCATTTGGCGATCCTAACTATTCTTTAATGATTACTTTAACAGTAGCAATAAGTGCGATAGTTGCTTGTTTAACAACTATATTTATGGGGGCTTTATCAGATAAAATTGGAAAAAGGAAAATATTTATTGCTTTAGGTTATCTACTTTGGGGAATTTCTACAGCTTCATTTGGACTTATTAGCGTAGAAAATGTTTCTATATTATTTCCTAGCTTAAGTGCAGCAAGTGTTGCAGCTATTTTAGTAATTGTTATGGATGCAATTATGACTTTTATTGGAAGTAGTGCTAATGATGCAGCTTTTAATGCTTACGTAACTGAAAGTGTTGATGATAAAAATAGAGGTAAGGTTGAAGGAGTTTTATCAATTCTTCCTCTTATTGCAATGCTTGTTATATTTATTGGTTTAGATACTTTAACAACTTCGGGACATTGGGATTTATTCTTTTATATTATTGGTGGTTTTGCTTTTATAGTCGGTATTATTTCTTTTTTCCTCATTCCAAAAGAGGAAAAAAGAAATAATATAGGTAAAAGAACTTATATAAAAACTATTGCTGAAGGATTTAGAATTAAAACTATTAAAAATAATAAAAGTTTATATATTATTTTAATTGCTTATTTAATATTTGGAATTGCTACACAAATATTTTTCCCATATTTAATGATTTATTTCCAATATAGTTTAAATTTCCAAGGTTTAGACTTTATGATTTGTTTAGGTGTAGTTTTAGTTCTCGGTTCACTTTTAACTGTTTTAGTTGGGATAATGATGGACAAATTAGGCAAAAATAAACTTATAATTCCTATTATGATATTGGCTATTTTAGGGTTATTTTTAGTTTATTTCGTTAAACCTGGTCAATTAGTTTTTGCAATTATTGCCGGAACTGTTATGCTTTTTGGATATATTTGCGGAGGTTCTATATTAAATGCGATTGTAAGAGAAAAAATACCAGAAGGCGATGAAGGAATATTTATGGGGGTAAGAATGATATTTGTTGTTATGCTCCCAATGGTAAGTGGACCTTATATTGCCCAAGTTTTAGTCGATAATTTTGCCAATGGAACTTATATTGGCGATTATGGAACACCTCAAAATTTGCCTCCTGCTTTAATTTGGCTAGTTGCAGCAATTGTTTTAATTTTTATTTTTATTCCAATTTATTTTTATTTAAAAAAAGAAAAAAACGATAAGAAAAATAGTGAAAAAGAAAACTTTGGTAAAGTTAATAATGGAATTTCTTATAAAATTGAAAAAGAAAATCACGATGAAAATTTTATTCCTTTAAAAGAACATCCAAATCCATATTTTAAAAGAAATAATTACCTTTCTCTTAATGGTTATTGGGATTTATATATTGGAAAAGAAGAAAGTCTTCCTTCTTTTTATAATAAAAAAATACTTGTTCCTTATGCTATAGAATCACCCTTAAGTGAAGTTGAAATAAATATTTTGCCTGATGATGTTATTTTTTATCATAAAGAAATAGTTTTACCATTAGAAATGTATAAAGAACATTTAATTATTAATTTTTTAGGCGTTGATCAGACGTGTGAACTATACGTTAATAAGATGCTAGTTATGAAAAATGAATCTGGATATAATTCTTTTTCCTATGATATTCGCCCTTTAATTAAAGAAGATAAAAAATTAGATATTATTCTTAAGGTAAAAGATGTAAGCGATACTTCTTACTTTTCACGTGGAAAACAATCGTTAAATAGAGGGAATATTTGGTATACAACTACAAGTGGAATTTATAAACCTGTTTATTTAGAAAGTGTTTCTTCTAAAGAGTATATTAAATCTTTTAATATTGTTCCTAATGCTAATGAAGAGATGATTAGTGGCATTATTGAAACAAATAATGGATATACTTGTTTATTAAAAGTCGGCGAAGAAGAATTTTTAGTCGAACCAAATAAACCTTTCTCTTTTAAAATTAAAAATATACATTATTGGAATTTAGATGATCCATTTTTATATGATGTAAAAGTTAAATATTTTGATGATGAGGTTTCTTCGGTTTTAGGGTTTAGAAAAATTGAAATAAAAAAGAAAAATAACAAAAATAGGTTATTTTTAAATGATAAAGAAATAATTTTAAAAGGGTTATTAGACCAAGGATATTATTTTAAAGGAAATTTAACACCTGAAAAATATGAAGATTATTTTGAAGAAATCAAAAAAATAAAACTTTTAGGGTTTAACACTTTAAGAAAGCATATAAAACTCGAAATACCACTCTTTTATTATTATTGTGATAAATTAGGCATTTTTACAATTCAAGATATTGTTAATGGCGGAAGAAGTTATGATAAACGGACTATTCAATCACCATTAATTTTGAACACACATAAAAAAGATATTGATAAAAATTATAAAAAGTTTAAAAGAGAAGATGAAAAAGGAAGACAAGAATATTTAGTCGATTTAAATTTTACTCTTTCTTTATTATCTTCCTCTCCTTCAAATATCATAATTTGTTTATTTAATGAAGGATGGGGTCAATTTGATTCAACTCTTTATTATAAACACACTAAAAATATTGTTAAAAATAATAAATTAATCGATACAGCTAGTGGATGGTATGATAATGAAAATAGTGATTTTTATAGTAAACATATTTATTTCTTACCTATCAAAAATGTAAAAATGAAAGGTAAAAGAGCTTATTTATTAAGTGAATTCGGTGGATACTCTCTTTATTTAGAAGATCATTTTTATGGTAAATCACCTTATGGGTATAAAAAATTTAAAGATAGTAAATCTTTAACTAAAGCTTATAAAAGGTTAATGAATTCCGTAATTAAATCATTAAAAAAAGATATGGTTGGGTTTATTTATACTCAATTAAGTGATGTAGAAGATGAAGTTAATGGTTTATTTACTTTTGATAGAAAAATATTAAAAATAGATGAGCAGACCATTAAGGATATTAATAAAAAAGTAGATGAATTAATAAAATAAAATTATTGACTCTTAATATAATTATTAAGAGTCTTTTTTCTAAAATAAACTTTATAAATAGTTAATTTTTGATATAATAATCTTCGTATTTAGGGAGTAGCTTTTAAGTTACTATTCGACAATCACGATTTTATTTTTTTATAAATCCGGATGTAACAAGATATTTCTTAGCAAGACTAAATATCAAATAATTTTTTAGGAGATAAAAATGGAAACAAATGAAAATCGAACTGTGGCCTTTGAAACACTTTCTTCCAAAGATACAGTCACTTATTTTTCTAGTGATGTCGAAAAAGGCTTAAGTAGCGATGAAGCTAAGGCTAGATTAGAGAAGTATGGTCCCAATAAACTAGCTGAAAAGAAAAAGAAAAACATTTTCATGGTCTTTCTTTCTCAACTTGCAGATCCAATGATTTATGTTCTTTTTGCAGCTGTTGTCGTTACTTTAATTATTTCAATTATTAATATGATGCAAGGGGAAGAAGGCGATTGGGCTGATATTATCATCATTTTAATTGTTGTATTACTTAACGCAATTATTGGAACTGTTCAAGAAAAGAAAGCTGAAACTTCATTAGAAGCATTGAAAAAGATGTCTTCTCCTGAATCAACAGTTATTAGAGATGGGAAAAGATTTAAAATCAAAAGTGAAGAGCTTGTTCCAGGTGATATTGTTATTTTAGAAGAAGGCGATACTATCGGAGCAGATCTTAGACTTATTGAAGCTATAAATTTAAAGGCTAATGAATCATCATTAACTGGTGAATCTGTTCCAGTTGATAAGAAAGACGATGTTGTTTTCTCCCAATCTGTTGCTTTAGGTGATCAAATTAATATGGCATTTATGTCTACTCCAGTTACCTATGGAAGAGGCAAAGGTATTGTTACTAATACTGGAATGAATACTCAAATTGGTAAAATTGCAGGTGCTTTAGATAATGAAGAAGAAACCGAGACACCTTTACAAAAGAAACTTGCTCAATTATCAAAAATCTTAGGTATTTTAACAATTATTATTATCGTTGTTGTTTTAATTACTGATATTATTTGGCTTGCTGTTCATGGAGACATTGGAAGTGTTGAAGGTTGGATGGATTCAATCCTTTCCTCTATTGCTTTGGCTGTTGCGGCAATTCCTGAAGGATTACCTGCTGTTGTTACAATTGTTTTAGCAATTGGTGTCAGAAGAATGGTTAAAGCCAATACAATTGTCAGAAAATTACCCTCTGTTGAGACATTAGGTGCGGTCAAAGTTGTTTGTAGTGATAAAACAGGTACTTTAACTCAAAATAAAATGACAGTTGTTGAAGCATATTTACCAAATAAATATTTTAAAGAAGAAGACTTTAAAGATGCTCATAAAGATGAATTAAAAACTTTAGCAACTGGAATGTCTTTATGTTCAAATGCAACTGTTGACGAAGGATTATATGGTGATCCAACTGAAATTGCATTAGTTGCATTTGCAAATGTATTTGATTTACATAAAAAAGATTTAGAAATTATTGAACCAAGAATTAACGAACTTCCATTCGACAGTGTTAGAAAAATGATGTCGACACTTCATAGAAGAAGTGATGGGAGCGAAGTCCAATATACGAAAGGTGCATTAGATTCAATTCTTGCCTATACAAAATATATTCATGATGGTGATACTGTAAGAGAAATTACTAGTGAAGATATCAAAAAAATTAATGAAGCAAATACTTATTTCGCTTCAAAAGCTTTAAGATCACTTGCTCTTGCTTATAAAAATACGAATTCTATAGAAGAAAACGATCTTATTTTTGTTGGGCTTGTTGCGATGATTGATCCACCTCGTCCAGAAGCAAAAGGCGCAGTTAAAAACTTTAAAGGCGCAGGTATTACAACGGTTATGATTACAGGCGACCATAAAGATACCGCTTATGCAATTGCTAAAGATTTAGGAATTGTTAATAATATTGATGAATGTATGACCGGAAAAGAAGTTGATGCTTTAAGTGAAAACGAACTTCAAGAAGTTTGTAAACGAGTTAGAGTTTTCGCTCGTGTTTCTCCAGAAAATAAAGTTAATATTGTCAAAGCATTTAAAGCAAACGGAAACATTTGTGCTATGACTGGTGATGGTGTTAACGATGCTCCTTCTCTTAAAGCTGCTGATATTGGTATAGCAATGGGTATTACTGGTACTGATGTTGCTAAAAGTGCAGCTGATATGGTTTTAACAGACGATAACTTTGCTTCTATTGAAAAAGCTGTTGAAGAAGGTAGAGGAATTTACGCTAATATTAAAAAGACTGTTTTATTCCTTCTTTCTTGTAATATGGGTGAAGTTTTCTCAATGTTCTTCATGATTTGTTTAGGTTTACCTGCTCCATTAATTGCGATACATCTATTATGGGTTAACTTAATTACTGACTCATTACCTGCTATTTCATTAGGTATGGATCCAAAAGACCCATTAAATATGAAAGATAAACCACGCGATCCAAATGAGTCTATATTTGCTCATGGCGGATATTTTGCAACATTTGGATATGGTCTTGTTGTTTCACTAATTACAATTGCTGGATTTATTTTAACTGCAGCTCATTTAAATAATTGGCAAATTTCTTATGAATATTTAGTTAATTTAGATGGAACAACTTTACATCATTGTCAAACAGTTGCATTTACTGTTTTAGCCGTTTCTCAACTTTTCCATATGCTAGGTATGTCAAATACAAGAAGATCATTTATTCATGTTTTCAAAAACAAAAACTGGATGATGCTCGTTGCCTTCCTTGTTGGATTAGCATTACAACTTTTAGTTGTTGAAGTGCCTATCTTTAATAGTTTCTTCTCAACTCATAACTTTGATGGTTTTGAATGGGGTATCACAGCATGTCTTGCTATTGTTCCTCTTGTAATTCATGAAATTAGTGTATTCATTATGTGGATAATTAGAAAAAGAAAAGAGAAAAAAGAAACAGTTAGTGAATAAATAAAAATATTGATTAACCACTAAGTCAGATTACTTAGTGGTTTTCTTTTATCTACCTATATATGGGGAATAAATTTAATTATTCCCTCCCGCAACCGACGTCGACGTCTTACAAGACAAGAAGGTTTTTCAAAAGAAAAAATATTCACTTTTTAAGAATATTTAATATAATTTTAATATTAAAGTATATGAATTATATCGGAACAAAAATTATATCTTTAGATAAAATAGTTTTAACTAAGTTTAATGAAAACGATTATTTAGATTTGTATGAATATGCTTCTAATAAAGAAGTAGTAAAATTTTTAACGTGGGATGCTTATAAAAATATTGAGGAAGCAAAAGAGTATTTAAAAAATGTAGCATGTAAATACGATAATTTAACCTTTAGATGGGCAATACGTTATAAAGAAAACAATAAACTTATTGGATGTATTGATGTTGTTTCTTTAGATTTAAATAAAGAAGAAGTTGAACTCGGTTATGTATTAAATCCTAAATATCAAAAACAAGGTTTAATGAGTGAAGCTTTAAGAGGTGTAACTAAATATTTATTTAATGAAGTATTAATAAATAAAATAAAAATAAGATGCATTGTCGATAACATTGCATCTTATAAAGTTATGAAAAATGCTTCTTTTAAAGATATGAATATAATAAGGGTAGAAAATATAAAAGGGAAAGATGTTTTTGTTAGATATACATATCTAACTAAATATGATTATTTTTATAAATTTAGATAATAATATATTAAATGTTAAATATTTAATTAAATTTTATTAATTACACCAGAAAATATAATATTTTCATTAGCATCTTTAATATAGAATCCAAATGTTTTATCAATTATAAAATCTTTATAGACGTCCTTATATTCTATAGGACGATCACCGGCTGCTCCATCCTCTCCTATAGCTGTAACGGCTGCCCCTTCAATTCCCTTTTTATTAACCTTTAATTTAGTAATATGAATAATAGTAGATATAAATACGTTCATTTCTTTTAAGAAATCTTCTTTTATAATCGATGAAAAATCTGCTAAAACTTTGTTAGTAGAATTAATAAGATTAAATCTATTTTTCATAAAATCGAGCAAATCTTCATTAAACTCACCTTCAAATTCTGGGAAAATTGTTCTAGTGTGATATCTAATTTTATTTATTTCATCATAAGCATTATAACTTTCAATATTTTCAATTTCTTTAATTGTTGATTCGTTAAATACTTCATCAATAGAATATCCTTCTTTAGGTTTAATAAATTGTAAAGTGTAGTTTCTTCTAGTTTTAGTATAGAAAGTTTCATATTTTTTATTTTCATAAACTTGACCTATATTATAATAACCTTGTAAAAATTTCTTTTTACTTACTTCACCATTTTTATTTTTAAATTCAATTTCTTGATTAAAATAAGCTAAGTCATTTCCAAGCTCGTTCCAAATATCTTTATAATAAAGAATATTTAATAAAACAAGCATTGTGTTTTCGCTAAAATTAAATTCTTGATCAATTAATCCTTTAGTTTTATCTTTAACATAATTTTGGATAGATTTATTCATTTCTTTATTTTGATTGAAAAAATCTCCATAGTAAGAGGATGTAAAGAAATTAGCGCTTAACTCTTTTAATCCTTCCTCTTTAAAATCACATTTTGTAGCAAGCCATAAAGAATTAGTAAAATTAGTTACCCCAAAATGACTTTCATCATTTAATATAGAATAAAAATAAGGAATGTTATCAACTAATTCATCATATGAAGAAATATTTAATGCTTTTAATATTTCTTCTCTTGATGAATTATTTGCTGAAGCAGCTGCCATAGCTAAACCCATATACATTGAAGCTGGCGAAACAACTAAATTATCGTAATTATTTTTATAGTCTTGATAGGCATAAGAAGAAAATTTTGAAGCAAATGATAAAGTTGATTCTTCAAAAGTTTGATATGTTTCACTATAAATATAATCACTATCTAATTTAATATTATCTTTGCTTTCGTAAATTAATGTTGCGACATTACTATTCATACAAGAAGTTAAAGAAAAAGGAATAACTGCAAAAGAAAATAAAAATCTAACTATATTTTTCATACTCTCACCTCGTTTATTTAATTAATAAGAGATATACATAGTATTTTTGGTGCAAATAAATTATATAAAAAAGAGATTTATTTTAATAATAAATCTCTAAATATTAATATTTTTATTAATGATTTGATCTTCGAATTGATCAATTTGTTCACCGATATTAAGTTCTTTAAATTGATTTGTATAAAGCTTATGATAATACCCTTTTTTCTCCATCAAACTCTTATGATTTCCATCTTCAACTACAACGCCATCTTTCATAACTAATATTCTTGAAGCATCGACAATAGTTGATAAACGGTGAGCGATGATTAACGATGTTCTTCCAACAAGCATCTTATTGATAGCACCTTGAATATCATGCTCAGTTTCAGTATCGATAGAAGAAGTTGCTTCATCTAAAATTAAAATTTTTGGGTTTCTAACAATTGCTCTAGCAAATGAAATAAGTTGTTTTTGTCCTTGAGATAATTCATTACCGCCATCTTTAAGATAAGTATTATATCCATCTTTAAGCGACATAATGAAATCATGAATATCAAGTTCTTTACACACTTTTATTATTTCTTCATCTGTTGCATCAAGTTTTCCATAACGAATATTGTCATTAATTGTTCCTTTAAAGATAAAAGGGGTTTGTTGAACAAATCCAATATTACTTCTTAACCAACCGACACTTCTTTCTTTATAATCAACTCCATCAATTAAGATTCTTCCTTTTGTAGGTTCGTAGAATCGGCAAAGTAAATTGACAGTAGTAGATTTTCCACTTCCAGTTTCTCCAACAATTGCTAAAGAAGTACCTTTTTTGATATGCAAATTTAAATCATGCAAAACTTCGATTTCTGGATTATAAGAAAAAGAAACATGGTCAAACTCAATATCTCCTTCTAAGGGCTCAAAATTTTCAGTTTTGTTATTAAAAATATCACCATATTTCTTGATAACTGATGGAGTATCAACTAGTGTTGGTTTTGTATCAATTAACATGAATAATTTTTCAACGCTTGCTTGAGTTCCCATTAAATCAGCGAATATTTCAGCAAACTGTCTAATTGGGTTATAAATATGTGATACAAAGTTGATAAATAAGACAAGCATAGCCGCATTAATAATAATGATATGATTATCATTAAAAATTGGAACGACTAAAATAATAATTGCAGTTGTTATATATGAAAGAAAATCAACACAAGGCCAGAAAAATCCGCTAGTTCTTTGAGTTTTTAATCTCTTTTTTCTAACATCATCAGTAATTTCTTCACATTCTTCTTTAATTGTTTCTTCAATTGCCATAGTTTTAATTGTTTTATTTCCGTTAATTGATTCAGCAAGCCAACCAACAAAATAAGAATATGCACTACGAGCAATACGAGAGAATTTTAAAATTAATTTTTCAAATACCATTACAACAACAAAAATTAATGGAGTTGTTGCAAGGATAATTAATGATAATTGCCATGATTGGCTAAACATTGTAATTAAAGTAAAGATAAGAGAAAAAGAAATTTGAAAAATTCTTAAAACTGAATAAGATAAAACCTCGCCAATACTAGCAGCATCGTTATTTAAACGAGCAATTAACCAACCTGAAGGAGTTTTATCAAAATATGAGAATGATAATTCTTGAATTCTCTTAAATGCATCTCTTCTAAGTTGAGTCATAATTTCCATTTCGATGTAGTTCATCGAAAAGAAAAGTCCAAACATTGCAAATGACCTAACAACAACAAGAACAATTGCTAAAATCAGGTAATTTCTAAAAGATAAAATAAATGGAATTCCTAAAATATTAAAGTTTAATAAAACATTCCAAATATTAACATCTCCTCCAAAAAGAGGGCCGTTATCTTCAAATGCAGCAATTAAAGCGGCATTAGCAACAGGAACAAAAGAAGAATCATAGAATGCTTGAAAAAGCATACATAAAAGTAAAACTATAACAATTGGCCATAGTTTTTTAATATACTTGACTGTTTTAATCCAAACAGAGAAGTTCAGTTTATTAGTTACAACACTTTCTTCAACGTATGCGCTTGCCATATATTACTCCATTTTTGTTTGAATTTTATAAATTCTTGAATATAATCCTTCTTTATTTACTAAATCGTTATGTTTACCCATTGCTTCAATTTTTCCATTATTTAATACAATGATTAAATCAGCATCTTTTGCAGTAGCAATTCTATGAGTAATAATAATAGTTGTGGATTTGGTATCACGATTTTTTAAAGCTTGTCTAATGTTATAATCGGTTTCAGTATCAACTGCTGATAATGAATCATCAAAAATTAAAACTGGTGAATTTAAAATTAAACTTCTTGCGATAGCAACTCTTTGTTTTTGTCCACCAGAAAGAGTAGTTCCTCTTTCTCCAACAGGTGTATCATAGCCAAATTGAAATTTATTGATCGAATCATGAATTTGGGATATTTTTGTAGCTTTTTTAATATCGTCTTCAGTTACATCCTTTTTACCGATTGTTAAATTATCTTTAATAGTTTTTGAAAAAAGGAATGGTTCTTGTAAAATTAAAGCGATATTTTTTCTAAGCCACGCTTTTTCAATTTTTTGAATATTCATTCCATCGATATCAATTTCGCCACTTTGATAATCATAAAGTCTATTTAGTAAATAGGCCAAGGTAGATTTTCCACTACCTGTTTTGCCCATAATTGCTACAGTTTGCCCAGCTTTAATACTGAAAGAAACATCTTTTATAGCATTTCTATCTGGTTCATCTGGGAAAGCAAATGAAACATGTTTGAATTCGATGTCTCCTTTAATTACAGGTTTTTCTCCTGTATAAATATCTTCATTTGGAGAATCTAAAAGAATGTTTATTCTTTCAACTGCTGCATAAGCTCTAGCAACATTAGAAAGAATAGTAGCTAAGTCTCTAATAGGCCAAACGATTGTATCAGCATAAGTAAAGGCAATTACCATAGTTCCTACACTAATTCCCGCTAAATGAAGCGGATCAGAATATCTTTGATAGCAAAGATAAAATCCGAAGACAGTCGTTAATAAAATTTGACCAAAAATGAAAATATCTGAAGATGAAAAGAAAAATGCACTCATTTTTCTCCAATGAATGAATTTTTTCTTATAATCATCTATATATGTTTCAAAATTATTGATTTCATATGCTTCGTTATTAAAAGCTTTAACAACTCTAACTGCTGAAAGATTTTCTTCGACCTTGGCAGTCATTTCGCCTTCGCTATCATCGGTTGCTCTATATCTTCTTCTAACTTCTTTAATTAAAAAGAAAGAATAAACGAACATAATAGGCATTAAAGCCATTGTGATTAAGGTAATTTCTACATTTGTAATAAATAAAATAATAACTGCAATAATTACAATAAAAACCGAATAAAAAATTGAATACATATGGTCAGTTAAAAATCTTCTAAAAACATCTTCATCACGCGTACAAGTTTGCAAAATATCGCCGTTTTTCATACCCTTTACCTGCGAATATGGAAGTCTTTCTACTTTATAAAATAAAGCATCTTGAAGTTGTTTACCCATTTGAGTAGAAGTTTTTGCTCTATAAACAAATCTAAATGCTGCAGTTCCACCACTTAAAAGTGCAAAAATTACTAAAATAATAGCAAAAACCCAAAGATTACTTGTTAATAAGTCATATCCACCAAATACATTAAAAAAAGCTTTTTCCAAGAAATCCATTGTTTCAAAGCTTTCTTTATTAATCGCATCAATTAATGCTTTTGTTGTATATGTTCCAAGCATATAAAATAAAAGCGATATAAAAAGTAAGACATAATAGAAATAATATCTAAATCGTACTCCCTTGAGCATGATATTTTTTGCCTTAGTAATTTTACTCATAGCGTTTATTTTAAACTTATTTTCAATAATTGCAAACGCATTTTTATGGTATACTTTAAAGGTATGAATGAAGATAAAAAATTAGTTAATGAAAAGGAAATAGAGGAAATTAAAAAAGAAAAAAAAGAACAAATTGAAGAGTTAAAAATTGAAAAAGAAAATAGTAAAGACGATAAACAAAAAAAGAAAAAGAATGCTCGGAAATATTTTGTATATTTACTTATTGTTTTAGTTATTACAGTATTTGTTCTTTGGATAAATCTTGTTCAACCTGTTGAAGGAGAAGAAGGAACATTAGTCTATGAAATGATTCCTTATTTTATTCAAAACATGAATTATGGCTTTTTAGCTTTATTTTTAGGAATCGTTTTATTTTCGTTTCTATTAAATGCTTTTATGATGTTTTTATATGCTAGACTTTACCAAAGACATTATAAATATCATCAAGGTTTAGCTTCGCAAGCTTATGATATATTTTATTCTTCAATTACTCCTGGAGCCTATGGAGGGGAAATTGCAAAAGTTTATCTATTTAATAAACAAGGTGTTGGCTTGTCAAACGCAGCTTCTTTAATGGTAATGAACTTTATTGTTTATCAAACTTGTTTAATATTTGTTGGATTAGTTTCATTATGTGTTAATTTTAATCAAATATTAGCTATTCCTGCTTTCCCAATTTCTATTACAATTAATGGAAATCCTATCCCAGATATTCCTTTTTACATATTCATTATATTAGGATTCCTTTTAAATCTTTTAACTATGGGATTAATTCTTTTGATGTCTTCATCAAGAGCAATTCATAATTTTGTTATTAATCATCTAATTAACTTTTTAGGCAAGATTAAGCTGGTTAAAAATGTTGAAGAAAAAAAAGAAAGTGTGAGGCTACAAATCGAAAATTATAGAATTGAATTAAGAAGATTACGTTCAAATATTCCATTTTCGATTTTAGTTTTCTCTCTTACTTTAGTTTCAATTATTGTAGGTAATCTATATCCCTTATTAAGCGGATTAACTCTAAATGGATTTAGTGGAATGGAAAATGTTAATTATTTTCAAAAAATAGTTGATTGCGTATCTTTTTCTAATTTCCATCAAATGGTTACAGGTTTAATTCCGATTCCTGGAACAGCCGGAATAAGTGAATATGTTTTCGATAGACTTTTTGGAGCAAATTCTTCATATTTTTCACAACAATTTTATAATTTAGGTGGTGCAAACTTAGTCTTACTTTTATGGAGATTTATTACTTTCTATTTACAATTTGCAGTATGTGGAATTGTAAGTGCTACTTATAAAACACGAGGAGTTCCTATTGAAGACCGTCTTATGCCAGTTTCAAATAGAAAAACTATTTTAACTTTATCAATCGATACTATTGAAGATAGAAAAGAAGAACTTGAAGAAATGACAAAAGAGAAAGAGATTAAGAAAAATAAAGAAAAAAGAGAAAATAAAGAGGAGAGAATAAATAGGTAAATATGAATATTGCTTTATTTAGTGACACGTTCTATCCAGAAGTTAATGGGGTTGCTACTTCAGTAAACTCTCTTTTTACTTTGCTTAATGAAAAAGGTCATAACTGTTATGTAATTACAACGACTTCATCAAAATATGTAACATATAAAGATAAAGTCATTGGAATTCCAGGTATTGAACTTAAACAACTTTATGGTTATAGAGCAGCATTTGTTTTTAATAATGATGCATTTAAACTTATAAAGTCCCTAAATTTAGATGTTGTTCATGTAAATACCGAATTTGGAATTGGTCAATTTGGTTTTATTGTTGCCAAAAAGTTAAATATTGCTTCAGTTTATACTTATCATACTATGTATGAAGATTATACTTATTATGCCACAAAAGGATATTTTGACCGTTTTTCTAAATGGGCAATTAGAGAATTTGCTAGAGCTTGCATGATTAGAGCGACAGAGATTATTTCTCCCTCCGCTAAAACCGAAGTTTACTTAAGAAGTATTGGCTTAGAAAAAATGATAAATATCGTTCCGACAGGTTTTGATTTTTCGCGTTTTGAAGTAGATGATGAAGAAATGATAGTTAAATTAAAAAAAGAATATGGGCTTGATCAATATGATAAAATTCTTCTTTGCTTAGGAAGAATTGCCAAAGAAAAAAGTTTTGATGTTATTATAGAAGGTTATAAAGGTTATTTAGATAAATATAAAGATAATAAAATAAAAACTATTTTAATATTTGTTGGGGCGGGACCTGATGAAAATAATTTAATTAAATTAACAAAAGATTTGAAAATAGACAACCATGTTATGTTTTTAGGAAAAGTAAATTTAGAAAAAGTGCCATATTATTATGCAATGAGTGATATCTTTTTAAATGCTTCAATTAGTGAAACTCAAGGCTTAACTTTTATGGAAGCAATGGCTGCACATATTCCAATTTTATGTCGATACGATAATAATTTAGTAAATGTTATTAATAATAAAGTTACAGGTTTCTTTTTTGAAGATACAATCGATTTTAAAGATAAATTAAATGAAGTTATTAATATGAAAAAAGAAGAAATTGAAGAGATAGTAAAAAACGCTTATAATTCGATTTCACAATTTTCAGATAATACTTTTTATAACAATATAATGGAGGTATATAAACGTGCAATTAGAAAAAACTGGTAATTATATTGAAATAGTAAAAATTAAAATCAAAGATGATAAAGTTTTAATCGATTATAAATCAAGTGAAGATAAAAAAATTGAAAGAATAAAAATTTCTTATCAAACATATGAAGATCACTTTTTAAAAGAAGGAAAACTTTTAAAAAGTGAATTAAATGAAGTTATTAAAGAAGATAAGAAAAATGAAATTAAAAAATATATTTCTACTTTATTAATGAAAAAACCTTATTCAAAAAATGATCTACTTTTAAAATGCTTAGATAAATATAAAAACGATAAAATTTTAGTATATCAAGTAATTAAAGAAGCTGAAAAAGTAAAGATTATTGATGATAGAGAATATGTTTTAACGTATTTAGAATATTTTAATAATTCTTTATATGGAAAATATTATATTACTAATTATTTTAACGAAAAAGAAATCAGTAGCGAGATTATTGACGAAATAAAATTTGACGAAAATTATGAAAAAGAAAAAGCTAAAAGATATTTTGAATTAATTAAAAATAAATATGTTTCATCAAATTTTGCTAAACAAAAAAGGAAAATAAGTGAAACGATGCTTAAAAGAGGTTTCGATATTGAAATAATTAATGATATTTTAAAATCCTTAAATATTAATCACGAAGAAGAAAAAAGAAAATTAATGAAGGAATATTTAAAGTTAAAAGAAAAAGATTATAAAGAAGAAAATATTATTTCAACGCTTGTTAATAAAGGTTATCAATTAGATGAAGTTGAAAATTTAATTAGAAAAGATAATAAAAATGAAAAATAAAATAAAAAATTACATAAATTAAGAGGATTTTTATAAAAAAAGAGAGAAAATTATGATTAAGGATTTGATGGATGGAATGAACGCTTCAGGATTTTATATCGTTAAAAATTCTTTAAAGGGCGTTACTACAAACGGTTTAACTTATTTAACGGTTACATTACAAGATAAAACTGGAGTTATCGAAGCTAAAAAGTGGCAAGTAAATAGTGAAGATTTACTTACGTTTAAAATTGGAAATGTAGTTTATATTGATGGAGAAGTAATTGATTATAAAGACAAATTACAAGTTAAAATTTTTGAAGGAAATATTGTTGATCCTAAAAACGCTGATATGGAATCTTTAATTCCTTCTTCACCTTTTGAAAAAGAAGAATTGATTAAAAAATTAAAATCCTTTTTAACTTCTATAAACAATGAGAAACTAAAAAAGATTGTTTATGATATTTTTGGTGTTTATAAAGATAGGTTTATAAATTATCCAGCGGCAATGAGTAATCATCATGATTATTTAAATGGATTAATGGATCATACAGTTTCTATGTGTGAAATTGCTAAAATGATATCTTCCCATTATTCAACTTTAAATTATGATTTATTAATTAGCGGATGTTTACTTCATGATATAGGTAAATGTGAAGAATTAAGTGGAGTTATTGGAACAACCTATACTAAAGAAGGAAGTTTATTGGGCCATTTAGTAATTGGAGCGATGATGGTTGATGAAAGTGCTGCTCGTTTAAAAATAGAAGGAGAGGAAGTAACTTTACTTAAACATTTAATTCTATCTCATCATGGAAAATTAGAGTTCGGTTCTCCAGTTATGCCTTTAACTAGAGAAGCATTAATTCTTTCTTTAATTGATGAAATGGATGCAAAAATGAAAACATTAGATAAAGCTTTTAAAGATATTAATGGTGGAGAATTTAGTGCAAAATTATTCCCTTTAGACGGAAGAATGTTTTATAAACTAAAAAGTGAAAAAGATGAAAAATGATAATCGCTTAAAGTGATTATCATTTTTTATAAGGAGCAATTTATATTTATTAAATTTTACCTTTAAATTTTTCAACTACACTAGGAAGATTAACATCTTTCATTGGTTTATTTTCAATTTTTAAGCCATCACTAGCATCATATCTAGGAATAACATGGACATGGAAATGAGGGATTGCTTGTCCTGCTGATGGATAACAATTACAAATAATATTAACTCCTTTTGCTCCTAAAATTTCCATATCAATTTGACCGATTCTTTGAGCGACGTTCATTACTTGATTCATAATATTTTTAGGAGTTGATAAAAAAGATTCATAATGTCTTTTTGAGATAACTAAAGCATGACCATAAGTTAAAGGAGCGTTATCTAAAAATGCAACAACTTCATCATCTTCATATATTTTTGAAGATGATATAATTCCATCAACAATTTTGCAAAATACACAATTTGGATCAAATTCTTTCATATGTTTATTTCCTTTCTTTATCTTTATTTTATTTAGTAAAAATCTATATAAATATTTTAATACTATTTTTATATATAGATAAATAAAAATGCCTTTAATTATAACTTAAAGGCATTTAATAGATTAATTAATCAAATAAATCTGGGAATTCACTTTCGAAATAATCTCTTACATCTTCATCGTAGTAATTGATATTTGATTTTTCAAGATAATATAAAAGTGCATTATTAGTATAAGTTCCACCACTTGCAACAGTATAACCAATATCTCTAGCATAGTTTTCAACACTAGTTTTTTCTTCGTCGGTTGAATCACTATTTAAAGCGAGAGTATCTAATGAAACTTGATCAACAATTTCTACAATATAATAATCGTCTTCGTTTTGCCATAAAATTGAGTCGACATCACTAGCGTAAGTATTATTTTTTAAGAATACTGGGCCACCTTGAGTGAATTGTTTAACATAATATCCATCAACTACATAAGAAGTATTTGGATCAGTTGCTCTTTCAAATTCTGTAGCAAGACCATAAGAGAAGAGATTAGTAATCATATCACTTCCACCAAGATCAAATGATGAAGAAGTACCCCATTCATTTGTAACATAAGATGTAGTTTCTAAGTTTTCAATTTGAATTGCTAAACCTTCTTCAGGAGTATAAGGAATTCCATCAATGGAAGTAAATGAAGTGTAAAGAGTTGAATCATTAGTAGTTGGATTGTTTGTTAATTCACTATAATTTTTAATAATATCTCCATAAAGTGAACCATTAAAATATGGATAATCTTCGCCACTTTTACCATCAATATAAGAATTGAATCCAGAATTGATTTTTGTTGATTCTTCTCCATAAACGCTTAAAGCTAAATCTTTAGCATCTTTGTTTTCTTCTAAAGATAATTTTTCATGATTTCCTTCCCAAGCATCAATAAGAGTTGAAAAATCAATATTTCTTTCACTTTCATTTCTTAAAATAGTATTGATATAGCTTCTCATTAATGGTTGAGCCATTTTTGAAGAAGTATCGCTTATTTTAATAAAGTTAACTTTTCTAGCTTGAGTTCTACCAATTGATTGATATTGTCTTTCAAAAATATAAGATTCAGTTAATAAATTTGAAAGAATATCTGGAATCATTGAAAGATTAATATAATCTACATAATGATATAAATGTAATAATTGAGTATCTCCTTCAATGACCATCTTATAGTTATCTTCTGGATTATATTCACGAGTTACAAGTTTACCAGTTGTAAATCCAGCATCAATAAATTCTTTATTTTCAGGAGCATTTTCTGGATCTTTATATGTTGGTTGAGTATATAAAAGTTCTGGATCAACACTTTTACCGCTATTATCATAAACTGTATAAAGTTTTTCATAAATTGATTTAGCGTATAAAGATTCATAGAAACGGTTGTTTTTCATATAAGTAACAACAACAGCTTCATCATATAAAGTAGTAACAATTTCTTTTTGAACGAGCTCAATATAAGCTTTAATTCTTTCTCTATAATAATCAACATTTGAAGAAGAAGGTTCTTCTTCAAATTCAACTGAGGTAGATGTTGAAACCCAGTTCCAATAGAATTTGTGTTCATTAACAAAGTTCATAACTGAAGTATCATCATCTAAATTTAATCCTTCAATATAAACTAAGCCATCACTCCCTACTCTATAATCCCCTACATAAGCTTTAGCAATAGCTTCAGTTAACATTTCTTTAACGCTTGTTTTATAGCTATCACCATTTTTAATAGAGTTAAAAATTTGATTAATTTCGTTGTTTTCAACATTTACTGCATTTCCAGCTTGATCTACAACAATTGGATCATTTGGATTTTTTAAATTAGCACTAACTTTTGAACAACCAGTGACTAATAAAGCAGCAGATAACAGTAATAATGTAGTTTTTGCCTTTTTCATATAACTTTATTCCTCCTAGTTGCTTCCTTCACTACCACTTCCTGGATTTGTATTTAAAGAAGTTGAGTAGTAACAGAGTTTTCCTTCGCCATAATATTCCATATCACCGAAATGAATAGCGCATGTTTCAGGAATTAATCCGATTTGTCTATTTCTTTCTTGGTCCATTAAAGTGGTGCTATATGAATTCCAAGAATCAATTAAATTTTGATCGCTAGTTTGTTGGACGCTTAACATTTTTTGAGTAATGTATTGGTCAACTTTAGCTTGAATTGTTTCATCTTGAGCTTTGAAGTTACCTTCTGTAACCCATTCGAACAATTGATATTCTTTTTGCGTTCCAGTATAAGTTTCATATTTTTCACCGATACCAGTAACACCGCTATCAGAATTGCCATAAATTCTTTCGTTATATCCTTCAACAGTTGTTTGAATTGAATTAACATAAGTTGGTAATGGTTTTCCATTTTCATCAGTTGGGAATTCACTATTATAGTAATAATTACCATTAGCATCTTGGCCGTTTTGTTCAAGAGGATTAACTGGAGCATAATATTCATTTAATTTAACTTCGGCAGTTGCTTGATTTTCTAATGGTGATTTTTCAATAACAACAAAGTGAATACCAGCATTTCCAGTTTCACTTCTTGAAACAACGATTGGATTTCCTTTTTCATCACATAAAACAGGATAATCTAAACCGTTAATTTTTTGGAAATGAGCAGCTTCGCTTGTCCCCTCTTCAAAATATGCTTCGCTTCCAATAGCATAATCGCCATTTTCATCTAAGTCTGATTTAACCATTACGCCAGTATCTGTTAAGGCGTATTCATGTGTTGGATCACTTGAATCAACTTTTTGGTTAACGATAAAGCAAATGTTATGTGAGTTGAAATATTTGTTAAAAATAATATTTCTTGGATAATAAGAAGCTTTTCCCTCGTTAACTGTTAATTCTTGACCTGTAACAGGGTCTTTATATGAATCAACATCTTTATATTCGTTGAGTTTAACAACAGCTTCATATGGAATATAAGTTGGACCAACAGCTTTTAACTCTTCTTCAACATCGCTTGGCATTAAGAATTTTTCTGTTAATGAATCGAAGTCAGCGTTTCCTCCCCTTATATCTTCATTATATAAAGCATCGAATGTGTATAAACCAAGTTTGAATTCGTTAATAAATGATGTATCTAAGTCCATCAAGTGTTCGCCATAGTTAGTAGCTGAAGAACTATCATCGGTTAATCTTTTTGCAATGTCAGCATATGTATTTGTTGAAGTATCGGATTTAACTAATGCTTCGAAAAGATTATAAAGTTGTTCAGCATCATCGCTTGATATTTCACCTGTTGAATAATTAGCTGCATCAGCATCAACTTGAATAAGAATATCTCTTACATGATATGGTAATTTTGTTTTAATATAACCATTTTCACCATAAACCATGTTGAATTCATTAATTTCATCTTGGTCCGCAGAATCTTCATCTGGATTCCATTGATTGAAAGTATTATAGAATTCATCGCTGACAATATCTTTCATTGCGGTGACTTCACATTGTAAGTAATATTGGTGTTCTCTTTCGCTTTCGCTCATGTCACCAACTATATTTAAAGTATCCGTTAAATAGTCTTCCCAAGAAGTTCCAGCATTATCTGCAGCATCCTTTGCTTCATCAACAGCACGATTAGCATCAGCTTGAGCGTCGCTTAATCTATCTTGGAATCTACCGTTTGTGAATACTTCTCTAAGGGCAACCTCATAAATAGCATTGTAATAAGCTTCAGCAGCAGAAGAGCCATTATTTGTTAAATAACGATCTAAAATATCTTGAGCTGTGATTTCTTCTGTAACGGAATTGCCATTTGCAGTTTCGTAAGTAAAGTCGATAACGAAATCTTCTTTAGCAGAGATTCCGCAACCACTTAATGCTATTGTGGAAAAGGCTGATAAGGCTAAAATCATTGATTTAGTACTTTTTTTCATATCTTTTTCCTTCCATAAATAAAATGGCTATCGTTTAAATAGCCTTATAATTTTATACTATAAGTATAAAAGTTTCAACATAAGAAAATTTTACATTTGAGAGAATATAATTTGAGGGTTTATTGCAATTGTTATACAATATTTACGCAAAAAAATAGGGTATTAAAGATGAAAAGTTTAAAAATTGAAAATTTACATGTCGAAGTCGAAGGAAAAGAAATACTCAAAGGTGTTAATCTCGATATAAATGAGGGCGAAATTCTAGCTCTTTTAGGCCCTAATGGCCATGGTAAATCTACATTACTTGCTGCTATTATGGGCAATCCACGTTATAAAGTAACTGAAGGTAAAATTACTTTTGATGGGAAAGATGTTTTATCGATGAGTGTTGATGAAAGAAGCAAAGCGGGTTTATTTCTAGCTTTCCAAAATCCAAGTGAAATTCCTGGCGTTGTTTCTGCAGACTTTTTTAAAGGGGCCATGAATGCTCATAGAGAAAACAAAATTAAATTATTCGAATTTTATCGTTCTTTAGAAGAAGCTTGCAAAGAAGTTAATTTACCTTTTGATATGGTTAATAGAAATTTAAATGATGGATTTAGTGGTGGAGAAAAGAAAAGAAATGAAATTTTACAAATGATTCTTTTAAATCCAAATATCGCAATGCTTGATGAAATTGATTCTGGACTTGATGTCGATGCTGTTAATACTGTTTCACAATGTATAGTTAAGCAAAACAGGGAAAAAAATACCGGATTCCTCGTTATTTCACATTATGCTAGATTATTTGATTTAATTCATCCTTCAAAGGCTGCGATTATGGTCAATGGTAAAATAGCAACTATTGGCGATGCATCTTTAATCACACGTATTGATAAAGAAGGTTATGAGTGGATTGAAAAAGAATATAATGTTTCGATTAAGAAAGAAGAAGATCAACCAATGAACAAAGTTTCTATTGGTGTTTGTGCAACGAAAGAAGTTTTGAAAAATGGCAAATAGTATTACTAGTTATTTTTATGAAGGCGAAACAAAAAATACAGTTTCTTTAAAAAAAGAAGATGCTGTTTCTTTTTTAATTCACGATAATAGTAATGTTACTTTAGACATTGATTCTTTTAATAAAGATAATAAAGTTTCCGTTGTCGTTGGAAATAATTCATCAATAAAATTAAGACTTTTAATTTTAGTAGATATAAATTCTTTTGAAATTAATGTAAATGTTCCACGTGGAAGCAATTTTGAATTGGTAATTGCAGATTTTTCTAAAGAAATCGGCTCATTTAAATCGCTTGTTAATTTAGAAGGAGAAAATAGTGAAGCTGCCATTCATTTAGCCACTCTTTCTAATGATAACAATAAGAAAAAATTTAATTTATCATTTGATCATAAGGTTGGAAAAACAAAATCTTTAATTGATTGTTATGGAGTAAGTAAAGATTCTTCATTAATTAAAATTGATGGAATTTCTCATATTTATGAAAACGCTAATAAAGCTGATGCTACTCAAAAAGTTAGAGTTATACTTTTTGATAAAGAGAGTGAAGCAATTGCTAATCCAATTTTAAAAATTGATTGTAATGATATTAAAGCTCAACATGCTTGTGCTATCGGCTCTTTAAGAGAAGAACATTTATATTATTTACTTTCTAGAGGGATTGAAATTAATGAAGCAAGAAGTTTAATCACTTTAGGTTATCTTTTACCAATCGCTACATATTTTGATGAAAAAGAAAGTGAAAAGATAAAAGAAATTATTGGAGGTGTTTTTTAAATTATGTTAGATGTAAAAAATATAAAAAAAGATTTTCCAATTTTTAAAACTCATGAAAACAATGAAAAACCTTTAATTTATTTAGATAATGCTGCAACAACATTTAAACCTAAATCAGTTATTGATGCATGTTCAAGATATTATATTGAAGATGGAGCAAACGCTCATCGAGGAGATTATGATTTAGCATATCGCGTTGATAAAGAAGTTGAAAAATGTAGAGCTCATCTTGCTTCTTTTTTAAATTGTTATAGCCGAGAAATAATTTTTACTAGCGGAACTTCAATGTCGATGAATTTAGTTGCATATGGATGTGGAATCAAATTTTTAAAAGAAGGTGATGAAATTTTACTTACCGAAGCTGAACATGCTTCTAATGTTTTGCCTTGGTTTAAGGTCAGTGAAGTAACAAAAGCAAAAATTAGTTATATTCCTTTAGATCAAGATGGAAGATGTACTCCTGAAGCATTAAGAAAAGTTATTAATAAAAATACAAAAGTAGTTTCGATTGCTCAAGTTACAAATGTTTTAGGATTTAAAATAGATATTAAAGAAATGGCTAAAATTGCCCATGAATATGGTGCAATTTTAGTATGCGATGCTGCTCAAAGCGCACCACATATGAAGATAGATATAAAAGAATTAGATTGTGATTTTTTATGTTTAAGTGCTCATAAAATGCTTGGACCTACTGGAATAGGCGCTTTATTTGGTAAATTTGATTTACTTAAAAAAATGGATCCATTTATGATGGGTGGCGGAGATAATGCTCGTTTTGATATGTGTGGAAATGTTGCTTATTTAGAACCACCTGCTAAGTTTGAAGCGGGAACTATGAATATTTCGGCAATTTATGGTTTTGATGAAGCTTTAACATATCTAGAAAATATTGGTTTAACAAATATTGAAAATCATGAAAAAGAATTAAGAAAATATGCTATTTCTAAGTTAAAAGAATTAGATAATGTAATTATTTATAATGAAAAAGCCGATGCTGGAATAATTACTTTAAATGTTAAAGGAGTTTTTCCTCAAGATGAAGCTAGTTATTTAAATAGTAAGGGTATATGTGTTAGAAGTGGTGAACACTGTGCTAAATTACTTAAAGATAGATTGAAAACTGTCGGTACTATTCGTGTTTCTTTTTATTTATATAACGATAAAAACGATGTTGATGCATTATATAACGCTTTAAAAAATGGAGGTAATTTTTTAGATGCTTTCTTTAACTAATGAAATGAAAAGAGAAATTATAATGGAGCATTATAATTCCCCAAATAATAAGGTAGAAGATATTTCTAAAATACCTTCTTTTGAAAATTTCAAAAAAATAAGAATGGATAGTGATTCTTGTATTGATGATATTACTATTTATTTAGATATTGAAAATAATGTTATTAAAAACGCTTATTTTAGCGGTGTAGCTTGTGCAATTTCTACAGCTTCAACCGATATTTTGTGCGATATGATAAAAAACAAAACTGAAAAAGATGCACTTTATATTATTTCTCAATATGAAAATATGCTTTATGAAAAAGAATATGATAGTGAAGTTTTAGAAGAACTTAATGCTTTTAGCGAAACTCATAAACAAGCCGCAAGGATTAAGTGTGCTACTTTAGGCGCTTTTGGGATTAGCAAAATTATAAATGGAGAAAACGATGAGCAATAAATTTGAAGATATAAATTTAGACAATAAAAAATATGATTTTAAGGATGATATTTCCTCCATTTTTACAACTGGAAAAGGAATAAATGAAGAAGTAGTCAAAACTATTTCAAGAGCAAAAAATGAACCTGAATGGATGCTTAATTTTAGACTCGATGCCTATCATAAATTTATAAAAATGCCTTTTCCTTCATTTGGTCCAGATGTTTCGTTTTTAGATTTTGATTCTTTTACTTATTTTAGTAGGTATTCTTCAAAAGAAGGCAAAAAATGGGATGAAGTTCCTCCACAAATCAAAGAAACTTTTAATAAATTAGGTATTCCTGAAGCTGAACAAAAATATTTATCCGGCGCTTCAACTCAATATGAAAGCGAAATGGTTTATCATAATATGTTAAAAGAAGTTGAAGAAAAAGGAGTTATTTTTCTTTCAACTGATATGGCTTTACAGTTATATCCCGATTTAGTGAAAAAATATTTCGGGAAAATTGTAAATGTTGCTGATAATAAATTTTCTGCTTTAAATGGCGCAGTTTGGAGTGGGGGAAGTTTTATTTATGTTCCCAAAGGAGTTAAATTAGACAAACCTTTACAATCCTATTTTAGAATTAATAATGAAAAAACCGGTCAATTTGAACGTACTTTAATTATTGTCGATGAGGGTGCTGATGTCCATTACGTTGAAGGATGTACTGCCCCAATTTATTCAAAAGAATCTTTACATGCGGCAGTAGTTGAAATTTTTGTTCATAAAAATGGTAAATGCCGTTATTCTACAGTTCAAAACTGGTCAAATAATATCGTCAATTTAGTTACAAAAAGGGCAGTTTGCTATGAAAATGCAACGATGGAATGGATTGATGGAAATATTGGAAGCCAAATAAACATGAAATATCCAGCCTGTATTTTAAGAGGTGAAGGAAGTAAAGGTCTTTGTATTTCAATTGCGGTTGCTGGAAAAGGGCAATATCAAGATGCAGGTGCAAGAATGATTCATGAAGCGAAAAATACGTCTTCTTCGATTATTTCTAAATCTATTGTTAAAGATGGCGGAGTTTCTAATTATAGAGGTACTGCAAGAATTAAAAAAGAAGCTATAAATAGTAAAACTCATATCGAATGCGATACTTTAATTTTAGATGATAAATCTAAATCAGATACAATTCCAAAGAACGAATGCCATAATAATTCTTCTTTCTTAGAACACGAAGCAACCGTTTCTAAAATCGATGAAGATCAATTATTTTATTTGATGAGTAGAGGAATTTCTAAAAAAGATGCTACTCAAATGATAGTTTTAGGATTTATTGAGCCGTTCTCAAAAGAATTACCGATGGAATATGCGGTTGAGTTAAATCAACTTATTAAATTAGATATGGATGGAAGTGTTGGCTAATAATGTTAATTGAAAATATAACACATACTTACGATGTTATCGTTGTCGGTGCAGGTCATGCGGGAAATGAAGCCGCTTTAGCTGCTGCTAGAATGAAAAAAAGTGTTTTACTTATAACGCTTAATTTTAAGATGGCTTCAAATATGCCTTGCAATCCTTCAATCGGAGGAAGTGCAAAAGGTATTGTTGTCCGTGAAATTGATGCTTTAGGCGGATTTATGGGTAAATGTGCTGACCAAGAATACCTTCAAATGAAAATGTTAAATACAAAAAAAGGTCCAGGGGTTCAATGTTTAAGAGCACAAGCTGATAAAAAAAGATATCCTGCAAACATGCAAAAATATCTTTTAAGTATTGAAAATCTTGATATTTTAGAGGATGAAGTTGTTGGTTTATTAAACAATGAAAATACTGTTTTTGGGGTAAAAACCAAAAAAGGATATGAAATTAATTCAAAAGCTGTTGTTTTAGCAACCGGAACATATATGGACTCTGAAATTTTAAGGGGGCATCATAAAGAAAGTGGTGGGCCTGATGGAGAAAAACCATCAATCGGTCTTTCGGCATATTTAAAAAGTATGGGTATAAAAATTCAAAGACTTAAAACTGGTACTCCTCAAAGAATTGCAAAAGAATCAATTGATTTTTCAAAAGCTGAAATTCAATATGGAAATGTTGATGATGAAGGTTTTTCTTATGAAACTACTGAATTTATACCTTTAGACAAACAAATACCATGTTATTTAATTTATACGACACCAAAAACTCATCAAATTATTAATGAGCATCTTTTAGATTCGGCGATGTATGGAGGAATGGTTCGTGGCGTTGGACCTCGCTATTGCCCATCAATTGAAGATAAAATTGTTCGTTTTAAAGATAAACCTCGTCACCAGCTCTTTTTAGAGCCTGAAAGTTATGATACAAACTCAATTTATGTTCAAGGATTTTCAACTTCTATGCCTGAAGATGTTCAAGTTGAGATGGTGCATTCTTTACCAGGAATGGAAAATGCAAAAATTTTAAAATATGCTTATGCAATTGAATATGATGCATTGGACCCTCTTGAATTTGATAATTCATTGATGGTAAAAAAATATAAAGGTTTATTTATTAGCGGCCAAATTTGTGGAACAAGCGGGTATGAAGAGGCTGCTGGTTTAGGGTTAATGGCTGGAGTAAATGCTTGTTTATATATTGATAAGAAACCTCCTTTTGTATTAGGAAGAGATGAAGCTTATATTGGTGTCATGATTGACGATTTAATTACAAAAGGAACAAATGAGCCATATAGATTGCTTTCATCTAGGGCAGAATATCGTTTATTGTTAAGACATGATAATGCGGATTTCAGATTAAGCGAAAAAGCTCATGATTTAGGTTTAATTAGTGATGAAAGATATAATAAATTTTTAGAGAAAAAGAACAAAATGAATAAAGTTTTAAATCTTTTAGAGAATATTTATTTTGGCGCAAAATCGGAAATTAATGATTATTTAGTTTCTTTAGGCTATGAAAAATTAACTTATGGAGTTAACGCCAAAGAAATTTTAAAAAGAAATAATGTAACTTTTGATGGAATTGAGAAATATTTAAATCTTGATGAAAGTTTAAAACTCGATAATCAAGCAAAAAAACAATTGGAAATATATGTTAAATATGAAGGTTATATTCAAAACCAAAGAAAAGAAACCGAAAAATTACATAAATTAGATAATATTGTATTAAAAGATGATATCGACTATTTAAATCTTGATGGATTAGCTTTAGAAGCAAGACAAAAATTTGATGCAATAAGGCCAAAAACAATAGGGCAAGCCTCAAGAATTAGTGGTGTTAATCCTTCGGATATCAATGTTTTAATTATGTATCTTAGAAAAAATAGATTGATTTAATTATGGAAAAAGAAGAATTAATAAGTAAATTCATAAATTTAGTTTTATTAGAGAATGAAAAATTTAATTTAACTGCAGTTACAAATCTTGAAGAGTTTAAAAATCGTCATATTGAAGATTCTTTAGCTCCTTCAAAAGTTTTTGATTTTTCTAATAAAAAAATTTTAGATTTAGGAAGTGGAGCTGGTTTTCCAGGGATTCCTCTTGCTATTAATAATCCTTCCTCTGAATTTTATTTAGTTGAACCAATTGAAAAGAGAGCAATGTTTTTAAAGATGGTAAAAGATGTACTTTTACTTGAAAACGTGAAAGTTATTAATAAAAGAATGGAAGAACTTCCAAAAAATGATAAATATGATGTCATTGTTTCTCGAGCAGTTAGCGAACTTCCTATTTTATTAGAACTTTCAATTCCTTATTTAAAAATTGGCGGTATTTTAATTGCTTATAAGGGTAAAAAAGGCGAGGAAGAACTTTTAAAAGCTAAAAATGCTTTAAAAGTTTTAAATGCAACTGTTATTAAGATCCAAAAAGAAAAAATAAATAATAATGATGAAAGAAACAATATTTTTATAAAAAAAGAAAAAGAATGTGATCCAATTTATCCTCGTTTATATCAAAAAATTAAAAAGAAACCTTTATAAATTGATAAAAAAATAAGCAAGAAGAAAAACTTTTTGCTTTTTTATTTATTTATAAGTATCATTAATATATAAAAAGTTTTCACGTATAAACTAAAAATGACACGTATTATCGCAATTGCAAATCAAAAAGGTGGTGTTGGAAAAACCACCACTTCTATAAATCTAGCTGCGGCATTAGCATTAACAAAACGCAGTGTTCTTTTAGTCGATTTAGATCCTCAAGGTAATTCTTCAAGAGGGCTAGGCATCGATATCACGCTTTTAAACAAGACAATTTTTAATGCTCTTATTTTAGATACCGATATAAATAAAGTAATTAGAAAAACAATGCTTCAAAGTCTAGATGTTTTACCTTCAAATTTAAAATTATCTAATTTAGAAAGCGAACTTATTTCTAATGGCAGAAGTGAAGATAATCCGTTTATTTTAAAAAAATCGTTAGAAAAAATAACTAAACGTTATGATTACATAATTATCGATTGTCCCCCATCTTTAGGAATATTATGTATTAATGCTTTATGCACTGCTAATAGCGTTTTAGTTCCAGTTCAATGCGAATATTTTGCTATGGAAGGATTAGCTCAAATTTTAGGAACGATTAAAAGAGTAAAACAATTTTATAATTCTAATTTAGAAATCGAAGGATTTTTATTAACAATGCTTGAAAATGATTCTCAGCTTGCAAAAGAAGTTGTTAAAGAAGTAAGAGGATTATTTAAAGAAACAACATTTTTAACAATTATTCCTAGAAATAGTAGTCTAAGCGAATGTAGCGCTAGAGGACTTCCTGTTTTCTTATATAAACCAACGAGCGCTGGAGCAATAGCATATCAAGAGTTTGCTAAGGAGGTAATGCACCATGAAAAATGATACTAAAATTTTAAAAAACTCATTAAAAAATCTAGTTAATCGTTTTGGACGAGAAGATTTTGTTTCGGCAATATTAAAAAATTCTCCTAAAGAAGATATTAAAAATATTACTTTAAAAGATATTAGTGATAATCATTACTTAAAGAAAGCAAAACTTGATGATGTAAAAGTTACTCAAGCAAAGAAAATAATAAAGGAAGGCGGTTTTTTTGATCCGATTATTGTTCGCGCTTATCAAGGAAAATATGAAGTTGTTATTGGACGAGTTAAATATATTGCTGCAAAAGAATTAAAACTTGAAACTATCCCAGTAGTAGTCATTCAACTTAGTGAAGAAGAGTCTCTTTTATGTATGTTAAAAGAAATTAGCGAACGTAAAACGATGAATATTTATGAACTTTCACTTATTTGTTCTCATCTAAAAAAGGATTATGATTATAAAAATAAAGAATTAGCTGATTTTTTAAATCAATCTTCCTCTCAAATATCAAATTTATTGCAAATTTTATCGCTTCCAGAAGAAGTTTTAGCCGATATTTCAATGAATAGACTCTCTTATGGACATGCAAAAGCTATTTGTAGATTATCTCCTGAAGAAGTTATTGAAATGGTTAAAAAAATTCAAGAAGAACATCTTTCTGTTCGTCAAACTGAGGCTTTAGTTAGAAAAGAAAAAGGTGTTTTAGATGAAAATAATAAAAATAATGAAGATTCTATTTCTAATGAAAAGCTTTCAATTAATAATGAATTAGTCATCAAATTGAGATTTGTTGATGGAAAAGCTAAAAAAGATGCAATGAAAAAATTAAATAGATTAATCAAAAAAGCAAAATGTGTGATAGAATAATATTGCTTCAGGGTGTTGTGTAATTCAAAACTGGTGGTATACCCCACGAGCTAAAATCTTAGCACGAACTAGTGAAATTCTAGTGGCAACAGTAAAGTCTGGATGAAAGAAAGCATTTATATTATTTTTAAATCGACTTTTTAAAATAACCCTAGAAGTGAAAGGGTTATTTTTTATGAAAATTAAAAATTCTTTATTTCTAATTGCTCGAATTGCTATTTTTGGGGCTTTGGCTATAATTTTATATATGGTTCCTGGATTACAATTTCCAATTTTCCCTGGTTTAACTTTTTTAAAAATACATTTTGATGAAATTCCAGTTTTATTTGCTTCTTTAGCTTATGGGCCGTTAACTGGAAGTTTAATTATTATTTTAAAAGGATTATTTAAACTTATTCAAGATATTGGAGAAACAGGAGGAATTGGGGTAGTTGCTGATATAATTTATGGACTTGCTTTTATTCTTCCAGCCTCTTTTATTTATAAATATCACAAAAATTTTAAAATGGGTTTAGTTTCGATATTTACTGGAATGTTAGTTAATTTATTATTTAGCGCATTTATTGGGTATTATTTAATTTATCCTTTATATGGATTTTATTTTAATCCAAATGCTAGTAGTTATAATGAAGCGATGGATACTGTTTTTACTCTTTTTAAAGCAGCCGATTCTTCATTAACTTCTTGGAAAGATCCGAAAATATTGTTTGAATTTTTATTGCCTTTTAATTTAATTAAAAATGCAGTAATTGTCGTATTTACTATTTTAGTTTATAAACCATTATCTCTTTTAATTAAAAAAGAAGAAAATAAAAAAAATAACTCCCAATGAAGGAGTTATTTTGTTATTTTCTAAATTTTAAACTATTCTTTTTCAATAGCACCAGCTGGGCATGAAGCAACAGCTTCTTCAGCAACACTTTCATCACATTCAGCAACGACTTCTGCTTTATTATCAGCATCAAATGTGAATACATCTGAATATGAACCAACGCAAAGGCCACAGCCTACGCATGCATCTTTATTAACTTTTAATTTTACTGCCATAGTATAATTTCCTCCTAAAATCTATTTAATAGTATAGTGTAAATTTTAAATATTGAAAACATAATTTTTCGTTAGTTTTTGCTAACAAAAATACTATTTTCTTAATATATTTATTTTTTTAATGAATGTTTTATACGCTTAAAAATGATAAAATAAATTCTAGTTATGAATACTAGAAAAGAAAAATATCAAGACTATCGTAATGAGATTATGAATTCTTCATCTTTAAAAGATATGCGTTTACGTGTTATTAAAGAACTTGATGAAAATAAAAGAATAAAAAAGAAATATATTCGTAAAGAAGAAGATAAAAAATCTATTTATTCTTTATATTTAAAAAAAAGGAATATAAAAATAGTTTTATTTTCTTTTCTTATTATTGTTTTTATTGTTATAATCATTGTCGGAATTTATTTTGGAGTTAAAAGCATAAATGGATAAGAAGAATTTTATTGCAATTGCTATTGATGGTCCTAGTGCTAGTGGAAAATCTACTGTCGCTAAACTTTTAGCTTCTAAACTTAATTTTTTATATGTTGATACTGGCGCGATGTATCGAGCTTATACATTGGCTGTTTTAAATGCTTCTTTAGATCCTAAAAATGAAGAAGAATCTGATAGTTTAATTAATAAAATTGAGATTAGTTTTAATGACGAAAATCATATAACTTTAAATGGTAAAGATGTTTCTAAAGAAATAAGAGAAAATGATGTTGCTAATAATGTTTCTTATATTGCTTCATATAAAAATATCCGTCTATTTTTAGTTTCATTACAACAAAAAATAGCAAACAATAAAAATATTGTTATGGATGGAAGAGATATTGGAACTTATGTATTAAAAGATGCCGAGGTTAAAATATTTTTAAATGCTAATGTTGAAGAAAGAGCAAAAAGAAGATTTAACGAAAATAAAGAAAAAAATATTAAAACATCTTATGAAGATTGCTTAGAAAATATCAAAAAAAGAGATTATATCGATTCACATCGTGATTTCTGTCCATTAAGAAAAGCTGAAGACGCTATTTTAATTGATTCAACTGATTTAACAATTGATGAAGTTGTTTCTAAAATGGAAGAAATTATAAAAAAGAAAGGATATAAACTATGAGTTTACCTCTAGTTGCTATTGTTGGTTCTCCTTCGGTAGGAAAATCAACTATTTATAATCGTATTGTAGGCGAAAAAAAGTCAATTGTTGAAGAAACAAGAGGTGTTACTAGAGATAGAATTTATTCAAAAACTAGTTGGCTAACTATTCCTTTTAACGTTGTTGATACTGGTGGAATTGAAGTAGAAAATAAACCTTTCCAAGAACAAATAAGAATTCAAGCTGAAATCGCAATTGATGAAGCTGACGTTATTATTTTTGTTGTTGATGGAAAGATTGGATTAAACGAAGATGATTATTTAATTGCAAAAATGTTAAGAAGGGCAAAAAAGCCTGTTATTTTAGCAGTTAATAAAATAGATAATATCGAACAAATCAATAATATTTATGAATTTTATGCTCTTTCGTTAGGTGATCCTATCGCTGTAAGTGGAGAACATGGCATTGGAATTGGCGATTTACTTGATAAAGTAATTGCTCTTTTACCTAAAAAAGAAGAAGAAATAAAAAATGAAAATGTTATATCTTTTTCATTAATTGGAAGGCCAAATGTTGGCAAATCTTCATTATTTAATAAATTAGTTGATGAAAATCGAATGATAGTTTCAAATATTGAAGGAACAACTAGAGATTCTATTGATTTAACTTTTAACTATAATGATAAACTATATCAAGTAATTGATACTGCCGGATTGAAAAAACGTGGGAAAATTTATGAAGCAATTGATAAATATGCTGCCTTAAGAGCTTTAAGAAGTATCGATAAATGTGATATCGCTTTGTTATTAATTGATGCAAAAGATGGAATTAGAGAACAAGATAAACATGTTGTTGGCTATGCAATTGAGGCTAAAAAGGCAATCATTGTTATTATAAATAAATGCGATTTAATCGAAGATTTAAATATTTATAAAAAAGAATTCAAAGAAAAATTTATTACTGAATTTAAATTTTTAGATTATGTTCCATTAATTTTTACATCTACAATAAAATTTAATAATAAAAAAGAAATTTTTAAAGTTATTGATGAAGTTTATGAATCTTATACTTATGAAATTAAAACGTCCGTTTTAAACGATATTATTCAAGAAGCTCAAATGATGAATGAATCGCCTGATTTTAATGGCGGAAGAGTCCGTATTTATTATGCTCAACAAATTGCCTCAAAACCTTTAACGATTGCTTTATTTGTTAACGATCCAAAATTCATGCATTTTTCATATCTAAGATATATTGAAAATAGAATTAGAGACTCTTTTTCTCTTATAGGTTCTCCAATAAACCTTGTATTACGTAAGAGAAAGTAGTAAAATTTCAACGTTTTTAACTAATTTTATAATATTTACATTGTTTATATTATATGATTTAATAAATTTATCAAATTGTATTTGATAAAAAGGAAGGATAAAAGGAGTGAAATCATGAACAAAGCTGAATTGATTGTCGCAGTTAGCGAATCAACAAAATTATCAAAAAAAGACACAGAAAAAGTTATTGATTCTTTTTTTGAAGAAGTTGCCCACGCATTAGAACATGGCGAAGTTGTTAAAGTCTCTGGATTTGGTGCTTTCCAAGTAAAATCAAGAAAAGAAAGAATTGGAACTTCCCCAGTTGATGGCAAAAAGATTAAAATTCCAGCAACCAAAACAGTTGGATTCAAACCATCAAAAAGCCTTAAAGATTTAGTCAAATAATTTTATAAAGGTTTTAAATAAATTTAGCTAGCTTAAAACTAGCTTTTTTTATAAATTAATATAAGAAAATGAATAAGATTTTTGATGATTTAGCATATATCTTTTCTAAAAATGATTTCTCTTTATATATGATTGGCTCGACATCGCGAGATTATTTATTAAATAGAGAGATTTTTGATTATGATTTTGTAAGTGATGCGACTCCTTTAGAAATTAAAAAATTTTTAGATAATGATAAACTGAATTTAACTTTTGAGAAATTTGGAACAATTAAATATTTTTGTTTAGATAAAAAAATAGATATTGTAACTTTAAGAAAAGAGTTTGATTATAAAGATTCTAGGCATCCTTCAAAAATAATTTTTATAAAAGATATTAAAGAAGATTATCTAAGAAGAGATTTTACAATAAATGCGATTTATATCGATAAAAATTATAATATTATAGATCCTGCCAATGGATATAATGATTTAAAAAATAAAAAATTAAGATTTATAAAAGACCCTTTAATTTCAATTAAAGAAGATCCTTTAAGAATTTTAAGAGCATATCGATTTATAAAAGAATATAATTTATCTATTGATGAAGATGTTTTAAAAATCTTAAAAGAAAATGAATTTTTATTAAAAAATATTAAAGAAGCAAAAATAAAAGAAGAAAAAAGAAAATATGAGGAGGTATTAAAAAGATGTATAACAAATTAAATGCTATTAATTTTACCTATCTTCTACTTGATTATTATAAAGAATTAAATATTTCAAACGAAGAGCTCCTCGTTTTATTAATGTGCGATCATTTGTTAATGGATGATAATCAACTAATAACTATTGAACAACTCGAAATAAAATTAAATCTTCCTTTTGGCGAAATTGATAAAGTTTTTAACTCTCTTTTAACAAAAAAATATATTGTTTATGAAACACAAAATAATGATTTTGTTACATCATTAACTAATTTAAAAAGAGATTTGCTTTTTTTATATCAAAAAGATTTAAATAGTGAGACTGTAAATAAAGATGAGACCCAATTAAATGAAGAAACAAAACTTAAAGTTTTTTCATCTTTTGAGCATTATTTTAATAGAAATTTAAACGATACTGAAAAAGACATGATTTTAAAATGGCTAAAGAATGGAATAGACATCGAACTTATTATTGATTCTTTAAAAGATGCTTATAATTTAGGTGTTTTAAATGTAAAAAAAATAGATGGAATAATTGCAAAAAAATTAAAAGAAGAAGAGGATTTATGACAAAGGATGATAAGGTTAAAAGAATCAGAGAATATTTTAACGAAATTCTTCCGTCTGCAGATTGTGAATTAAATTATAAAACTGATTACGAATTATTAATTGCCGTCGTTTTATCTGCGCAAACAACCGATAAAAAAGTAAATGAAGTTACAAAAACTTTATTTAAAAAATATCCAACGATAGATGATTATAATAATGCTTCTTTAAATGATATCGAAAACGATATAAAAGTAATAGGGCTTTATAAAGCAAAGAGTTTAGCAATAAAAGATATAGTTTATAAATTAAAAAATAAATTTAATTATAAGGTGCCTGACAACAAAAAAGATTTAATGAGCATGCGAGGAGTTGGCAATAAAGTTGCCAATGTTGTGTTAATTGAAATTTTCAATAAAGAAGAATTTCCTGTAGATACTCATGTTTATCGAGTTGCAAAAAGGTTGGGTTTAGCTAATAAAAATGATTCTATATTGTTAGTTGAAAAAAAGTTAAGGAAAGCATTTAAAAAAGAAGAATATAAATTACTTCATCATCAATTTATTCATTTTGGAAGATATTATTGTAAAGCAATTAATCCTAGTTGCCAAAATTGTAAACTTAAAGACTTTTGCTTAGATGTTCATTGTAATAGTTCATCAATAAAAACTAAGTAATTTAATATTGGGGAAATAGTTAAAGTTACTTCTTTTCCGTTTTTAATAAATTCTTCAAGCGGAATCGAGTTTCTTTTATTTTCTTTGATAAATTTTTTTAAATCGCTAGCAAAATAAATAAATATTTTATTTAAAGCAGTAAAATAAATTATCAAAAAAGAAATTCCGCCCATTTCATGAACTTTTAAAATGTGTTCAATTTGGTTATCCTGGATATTTTTTAAAGAAAAAGAAGTCTTTGATTTTGTTTCTTTGGCTTCAAAATCGATATATTTTCCTCTATAAATGCCATTATAATCGGTGGATGAAGGTCTTTCGAAAAAAGCTTCGGTTATAATATTTTCTTTGTTTGTTTTAACGATATGAATTGGAGTTGGCTTTTTATAAATTAAAGCTTTATCAATAAAACGATAATATTTATTGGAATCATTTATCATTTTTTCTAATGATAAGCCTCGATTTTTATATGACACGTTTGATTTGCTTTCGCTGTTATTGGCAATATTAAAAGGGTAATTTATCATTTTAAATCTTCCTCGACATACGTGATAAAATCTTTATAAGTTACCTTTTGTTCACTCTCTAATTTTTTTAATACTTTTCTAAATGGGTTAGGGAGTGCTGGAGATTTTTTTAAGACATTCACATATTGTTCTTTTAAAATAGATTGTTTTGTTAAAAAAGAATTGTAAAGATGCATTAAATTTATTGAGTCGGTTAATGGATCATGGACATTAGTTTCAATATTTGTGTGAAATACTTTTAAAGCATCAATTAAAGATAACGAAGTATTTTTTTCACTCTTTACATATCTAGAGAAAATTTTAGAAAAATCGATACTATTTTCATAAAAATATCTAATAAAAGGATCATCGTTAATACCACTATTTAAGGCGCTATTATGCATTAAATGTGTGTCAAAATTTCCATAATGAAAAAACTTGGTAGGAGCTTTTCCGACGAAGTTTTTAAATTTCTCGATAGCCTCAATAAATGTTAAGCCCTCATTTTCTAATAATTCGTTAGTGATTCCTGTTAAATTTGTAATAAAATCACCTACGATTTCATCAATTTTTATATAACATTTAAAAGTAGATACTACTTTTTTAATAAAATTTTTGTTATCAAGAACTGCTTTTACAGCGCCGATTGCGATTATTTCTTGGCTATATTGCGAACCTTCAAAATCTATAAAGATAATAGTCTTGTCGTTATTTAATATTCTATTTATTTCTTTCATAAAAAACCTATTAATAGTATACCGATAATTATTCATTTTTCTATCTTTTTTAATAAATTATCATAGAAAATAACCTTTTAAATTAGTTTCTTACTTTTACAAACATTTTTAAAGAATTATAATATTTGCGGAGGAAAAAATTATGAAATTTATTGTTGAAACTAGTGCTAGACATATTCATTTAACACAAGAATCTTTAGAAAAATTATGTGGCGAAGGCTACCAATTAACAGTTAAGAAGGAATTATCACAACCTGGTCAATTTGCATCAAATACGAAATTAGATTTGGTTGGTCCAAAAAATACAATTCATGGAGTATCTATTCTTGGCCCTGTTAGAAAAGAAAACCAAGTTGAAGTTAGTGCAACTGATGCTAGAACTTTAGGCGTTAAAGCTCCGGTTAGAGAATCTGGAGATGTTGCTGGAAGTACTCCAATTAAAATCGTTAATCCTTTAAATGGTCGTGAACTTGATTTAACTGAAGGATGTATTATTGCAAAAAGACATATCCATATGACTCCAGAAGATGCTGAAGCATTTGGGGTAAAAAATGGCGATATCGTTTCTGTTGCAACAGGTGGAGAAGGAAGAAAAATCGTTTTTGGCGATACTGTCGTAAGAGTTTCCCCAAAATATAAATTAGCAATGCATATTGATACCGATGAATCAAATGCTGGAAATTGTTTTGGCGAAATGTATGGAGAAATTGTTAAATAATGATTAAAACTCATTCATATAATTGTAATGGCACTTGTTCAAGGTCAATAGAATTAAGTTATGACACAGACACCAATAAAATTGTAGATTTCACAATTGTTGGTGGTTGTAATGGTAATTTAAAAGGAATCAAAGCATTAATTTTAAATCGTGATATTGATGAAGTTCATGATTTATTAAAGGGAATTAAATGTGGAGCAAGACAAACTTCCTGCCCTGATCAAATTGCTCATGCAATTGAAGTATTAAAAGATTCTATTTAATTTGAACTTATTAGTGTTTTTATATATAATATTGAAACTTATCAAGAACCGCTTATTATTAGGTGAAAAAAAGCGGTAGCAACTCTTTAAAATTAAAGTAAGTGCTTCCTAATAGCAAAGTTATCCACACTTTGAACGATAAGTGAGGAAAAATATAGTAGCCTTCCTTAAAAGTGGAAGGCTTTTTTATAGCTAAAAAAGGAGAAATATGGAAAAAGAAAAGATTTTATTTACTTCAGAATCAGTCAGCGAAGGTCATCCTGATAAAGTTTGTGACCAAATTAGCGATGCTATTTTAGATGCTTGTTTAAAAGAAGATCCTTCTTCACACGTTGCTTGTGAGTGTTTTGTAAGTAAAGATTTTTTACTTATTGGTGGAGAAATTACAACAAAAGCCAATGTTGATTATGAAAATGTGGCAAGAGAAGTTATTAAAGATATTGGCTATGATAAAGATGAACTTGGTTTTAATTACAAAACTTTAAAAATAATCAATATTATTAATTCTCAATCCCCTGATATAAACATGGGCGTTAATAGAGGAGAGGAATTGCTTCAAGGTGCTGGCGATCAAGGAATTATGTTTGGCTATGCAACTAATGAAAATGAAGGTTATATGCCATTGGCAATTGTTATTTCGCATAAACTTGTTAGAGAAGCAACAAGATTAAGAAAAGCTGGATTATTTAAAAATGCTCGACCAGATATGAAATCTCAAGTAACTATCGATTATTCAAATAAAACACCTCGTGTTGAGACAGTTTTAATGTCGGTTCAACACGATCCAAATTATAAAGAAAAAGAATTTAAAGAATATATTTATAAAAAAATTATGATTCCAGTTATTGAATCTTTTGGTTTAAATTCCGATTTTAATTATTTAATCAATCCAACAGGAAGATTTGTAATTGGTGGACCAGCTGGCGACACTGGATTAACTGGTAGAAAAATTATTGTTGATACATATGGTGGATATTCTAGACATGGCGGAGGTTGTTTTAGTGGAAAAGACCCTTCTAAAGTTGATAGGAGTGCTGCATATTATGCTCGTTATATGGCTAAAAATCTGGTTGCTGCTGGAATTGCTGATCGATTAGAGATACAACTTTCTTATGCTATTGGAAAAGCTGAACCTTTATCAATTTCAGTGTCTACTTTTAAGACTTCTCATTATAAAGATGAAGATATATTAAAAATTATAAACAAGGTATTTGATGCACGTCCAGGTGCAATTAATCGTCAATTTTCATTAACAAAACCTACTTTTAAGTATCGCCTTTTAGCATCTTACGGACACTTTGGAAGACCTGATTTAAACATTCCATGGGAAAAGATTGATAAGGTAGAAGAAATTAATAAAGTTATTAAAGATTTAGATATTCAAAGATATTAGTTTTCACGTGGAAACTTTATAAAAAATAATTATTACTATTTAATTTTATTTAATTCTTGTTATAATATAAATAACAAAAGCACATAGGAGGATAATAATATGAAATATCAAATTATTGGCAAAAATATTACAGTTACAGAAGCCATTAATGATGCTATTGTTAAAAAATTATCCAAAATGGATAAATATTTTAAAAATGACGATACTGTCGACTGTAGGGCTGTTGTAAGAAGTTATAAAAATGGAGCTAAAGTCGAAGTTACAATTTTTACTCCTGATACAACATTTAGAGCCGAGGTAAAAGACCAAGATTTATATAATGCAATCGATGAATGTATTGATAAACTCCAAGGTCAAATGAGAAAACTTAAGACTCAACTTTTAAAGAGATTCGAACATCAAGGATTAGGAAAGGCAATTGTTTATGAAGCTTTAGAAAACGAAGAAGATTCTGAAGATAATGAAGTTGTTAGAACTAAAAATTTAGATTTAAAACCTATTACTTTAGATGAAGCAATCACTGAGATGGAAGCTATCGATCACGATTTCTATATTTATTTAGATACTGATGATGAAAAGATTTCTGTTGTTTATAGAAGAAAAGAAGGCGGCTATGGTTTGCTTCAAGCCGATAACAAAGTAATTTTGTAATTTTTTAGATTTTCAAATAGAAAGGCTATCTATAAGATAGCTTTTTTTGTTTTACTTTTTTATTCTTTATAGTTAAGATTATAAAGTATCTTTTATATTTATTATGCTTAAGAAGGTTATTGCCACAGATTTAGATGGTACTTTATTTTATCCAAAAGACCATAAAAATATGATTTGTCCTGCAAACTTATTTTTTGTCCAATCTTTTATCGATAATGGAGGAAAAGTAATCATTGTTTCAGGAAGATCACTTGGTTATGGACTAAAGGTTGAAAAAAAGATTGGAAGAGATGTTGATATTGTTTCTTTTAATGGTGCTTGTATTTATCAAAATAAGAAGGTCATTTTTTCAAAAGAAATAAGTAAAGAGGAAGTTAAATCTATTATAAACGATGTTTTGTCTTCTTATAAATGCTTAGCGGTAGCTGTTTTCACTGATAGTGGAATTTATGTTCATTCCAAAAAAGATTCGAAAATTATTTTAGGTTTATCAAAAATATATTTTAAATGGCAAGGCGTTTTAGCTGAAAAAATAAATTTTAGTAATCAAAAATATCAAAAAGTTTTAGAAACAGAAAGGGTTTATAAAATTCTTATTTTCTTTGGAATTACTAAGGGTGCTAGAAATAGAGCGATGGAAACTAATAAAATTATTCGAAATACTTATGATAATGTTGAATCCTCATGGAGTGGAGCTTGCATCGAGATTACTTATAGAAATATTAATAAGGGTGAAGCTATAAAAAAATATTGTGAACTTAACGACATAAAAAAAGAAGATATTTATGTTGTTGGAGATAGTGGAAATGATATTTCAATGTTTAAAGAATTTCACGAACATTCATTTGCAATGTCTCACGCTCCAAAATCTGTAAAAAAATATGCAAAATACAGTCTTGATAAATATGAAGATTTATCTAGATATATTTATTAAAAATAGTAAAATATATAAGATGTAGAAAAGGAGAAATAATTATTTATGTTACCAATTAGTAGAGTTATTGTTTCACTTGTTTATTACAATTCATTGATTAGAGATACTCTTGAATATACAATTCATAGAGATAAATTCGATGTTAATTTTTATAATTACAAGAAAAACGGTATTGTTAACGAACCACTTTTAAATACTCCATTAAAGAGTTTTTTAGATTCTAATGCTGAAAAAGGCGAAGAATTAAGAAAACAAATTCTTGATTATGGTGAAACTTTTTATTCTGATAAATCAACTGTTTTAAGAGTTGATGGAGATACAATTAGAGTTGACCACAACCAAGATGTTATGATTTATGAAAAAACTATTCCTCTTCATGAACAAATTAATGCAATTATCAAAATTCATGAAAGATATGCTCAAGAACATAACCAAGTTGAAGAATCAATTACAAAATTATTAGAAGCAGATGAAAAATTCTATCGTGCTGTAGTTTTATTTTCTTTATTAAATACTATTATGAGAAAATTTAATGAATTTAATAAAGAAATGAGAGAAGCTCACGGAGAAAAAGGTCCAGCTGCAAGTTTTATTGAACAAGAATTAAATACTTTAGTTAGAATGTTTTATATTTCTAAAACAAATGCAACATGTAAAAACAGTGAATACACTGATGCTTTAGATTTAGTTGAACATTTAATTGAAATGATGAATGGTAAAAGAGAATTACCAAAAGGCAAGAATTTCAAAGATGTTTTTGCAGAAGCAAACGCAAAAGTTAATGAATTCTTAATTCTTTCTGAAGAAAGTTGGAAATTATCTTATACTCCTGCAGTCCAAGAAATGATTAAAGACAATCAAGAAGCAAGAGCAAAAGCAGAAGCAGCAAAAGCTGGTGAAGAAAAGAAAGAAGATAAATAATGAGCAAACAATTAAATACAAAAAATAAGTTTTTTAAATCTTTTAGTGTAAAAGAGTTAATTGCTTTCATTATCGCTTTATTATTAATTGCTTTTGGATTAATAATGTTAATCCTTGGGTTAATCGATGATTATACTAATCTTTATAATTCTCCATTAACCACTCCAAATTCATCAATGAAATCAATGATGGGTGGAGTTGGATTTACATGGTTTGGGGTAATTGTTACTGTTATTGGAACAATTATCTTAGCATTTTCTCTCTCTTTTGCCTCTAAAAGTGAAGATAGAGAAAAAGAAAGAGAAGCTAGAAGAAAACAAAGAAGAGAAGCTCTTTCTAATACACCAAAAGAAAATACAACTTATTCAACTTTAATTAATAACTCAAATAAACAAGAATAAAAAATAAGCCCATTTCTACTTTGAAGTGGGTTTTTTATATTAATCTTTATAAATTTTATAAATATTTTCGCTATTAAATAGTGAATTAAAATTATTTAAGGCTCTTAATTGCCCATTAAGGGCTTTTCTTTTTGCTTTCTCTTTATCGTTTATTAATTCAATAATTTTATTTTTTAAAGAAATATAATCATTAACACCAAATAAGTATCCATTTTCTTCATTATCAACAATTTCTTTACTTCCTAAACTATTAGATGCGATTACGACTAGTCCATTAAGCATTGCTTCGACAGTAACGAGTCCAAAAGCTTCACTTAATGAAGGCATGATAAAAACATCAGAGTCTTTATAGTATTTATTAACATCATTAACTTGACCAACGAATTTAATTCGATCTTTGATGTTTTTCCCGAGTTTTAATAATTTATTTTGATAATATTTATGTACATAACCAACAAATGTGACATCAAAATCAATTTGATCCTTTAATTCATTTAATGCTTTTATCATCAAAAATTGGCCTTTTTCGTGCTTAATTCTACCAACGTTTAAAAAATGAATTTTTGAAGACTTAAATATTTCTTTATTTGGGTTATAAAATTTTTTAGTATTTATTCCATCATAAACATAGGTAAGAATTTTATTATCTATTGAAGGAGCATATTTTAAATATAAACCATGACTTACACAAATAACCTTTTTTGCGCCATTATATAAACTTAAAGCGTAATTAAAGTTATAATAGGTCTTTTTTTGGTCTTCATTTAAAAATTCACGTATATGCCAGACATATGGAATATTTATTTTTTTTGCTATTTTTGCTCCTAAATAATGATAAGAAGTATTTATGATAATTAAATCGGGATTATATTTTTTAACAAATTTTATAATTTCTTTTTCCTTAAAAAAATTATTTATTTTATTAAAAGGATATAAAATATAATCTATCGGATTAAAATAATCATGTTTTATCCAAGAAAAAGTAAAATAAGTTTTATGATTTATTTTTGCTTCATTTAGCATTTTTGTTCCGCTTCCTCCATAAGGAAGAATAACAAAAACCTCGTTGTTATCGAAAGATTTAACATCTTTAACGAGTTTAACTAATGCTCTAAAAGCTCCGCTCCCACTATTATTATCGCTAGAAAAAAATAAATATTTCATATTATTTCATCTTTTTCCTTTACATAAGGACATTTGAAATTTGGATTATTTCTATTTTCATAAATTTTATTAACAACATCTGGATTTGTTTTTAAGTCAAATTTTCGAGCGTATAAAACAGGAATTTTATGATTATAAATACGTCTATAATCTTTCATAGTTAAAGATTTTGGTGCATTTAAAACATACCAATCACAATAAAGAAGCGCTCCACCTCTTTTCTTTTTAATAAATAATTTATCATAAAAAGGTGAATTATATAAAACTTCTGCAAAAATATGCTCATCTGCGATTAAAGTATTTTTATATTTATCAAATAAGTTATTTTTTTCAATTGTTTCTACGATATATTTTGCGCAGTCTTTTGAGATAGTAAACCATAATAAAGTGGTAGGAACTTTAAATGATTTAAATGCTTTATTCGTTTTCATAAATGGAGAAAATAATAAATCACAAACAACATCTTTAAAAGCCAGTAAATTACGATGTTTTCTTTGTTTTGGGGTATAAGGTTTATCGTGAATTAAGTGTAAACGGCTTCTTTTTGTCCAATCAAAACGAACATCAATAAATTCTTTTCCTTGATTTTCTTTTAAGAATTTTTTTATTTCTAAATCAGGATAAAGAGGTAAACATGATTCAGATACCATCGTAAAATAATCATAATCCAATGAAAGAGTATTTTTTAATAAAGAGGTAGTAGCAATTGAAGTAGTTAAATCGCCCCAGCCTACATCAAATCTATTCATTATAAAATGAATGTGTTTATCATCTTTAAAACGAGAATATAATTCTTGAAATAACTCTTCACTTTTTTTATCTACTAAAATAATAAGTTCGTTATTGTTTACATTTAATAAATTTATTAAATTAATTGCTTGCTCTTTTTTACTTGAGAGCATCATTCCATAAACTAATTTCATTTAATTATTCCACCTTTATATTTTCTTTTTCTAAATCATTGAAAGCAATTTCAATAACATCATCCATATCAAAATATTTATATCTTCCTAAACGTCCTGAAAAAATAATATTTGGTTCATTTTTAGCAAGTTCTAAATATTTTTCATATAAAGAATTATTTTTTTCATCATTTAATGGATAATATTTTTCCATTCCTTCCTTATAATTAACAGGGTATTCTTTTGTAATCCAAGTTACTTCGCTTTTATCATCTTCAAAATATTTATGTTCGATAATTCTTGTATAAGCTGGAGTAACATCGGTAAAATTAATGACGCAATTTTTTTGATAATACTGTTTATTAATTTTTTCTAAATCAAATCGTAATGATCTATATTCCAATTTTCCGAGTTTGTAATCAAAATATTCATCGATTGCTCCGCTATAAATTATTTTTTTGGCGATATTTTTATAATATTCTTTATTTTTTAAGAAGTCTTCATTTAGTTTTATCGGGATATCTTTTAATAATTCTTTAATAAGTTTTGTATATCCTCCTAGTGGAATGCCTTGATAAATATCGTTAAAATAATTGTTATTATATTCAAAACGAAGTGGTAGTCTTTTAATAATAAATGAAGGGAGTTCATCGCATTTTTTACCCCATTGTTTTTCGGTATATCCTTTAATTAGTCTTTCATAAATCGTTCTTCCAACTAAAGAAATTGCTTGATCTTCGAGGTTTTTAATTTCTTTTATATTTTCTTTTATCTTTTCTTCCTCAATTTTTTTAATTGCCTCTTCTTTAGTATTTACACCCCAAATCTCATGGAAAGTGTTCATATTAAAAGGCATATTATAGTATTTTCCTTTATAAAAAGCTAAAGGAGAGTTTATAAAGTTATTAAATTTTACAAAAGAATTTACATATTTCCATACTTTTTCATTTGAAGTATGAAAAATATGGGCTCCATAAATATGGACATCGATATTATCTTTATATTCGGTATATATATTTCCACCTAAATGATTTCTTTTTTCAATTACTAAAACTTTGTAACCATATTTAAAAAGTTCGTGAGCCATTATTGAGCCATAAAGTCCACTACCAACGATTAAATAATCATATTTATAATTTTTTTCCATATTGATAATTGTATAATTTTTTCTTATAAAAAACACAATTTTGAATTAATGGTGTGAATGATTTTAAATAATGGCGGAGAAAAGGGGATTTGAACCCCTGCGCCTGTTACAGCCTACGAGCTTTCCAAGCCCGCCCCTTCAGCCTCTTGGGTATTTCTCCATTAATTTAGTTGTATATGCTTTTTTAAAGCTTTATTATTTTATCAAAAGTATATTTGAAAGTCACATAAAAATGAAAGAATTTAAGATTATACATAACGATGCAAATCAAAGAGTTGATAAATTTGTAAAAAAGTATTTAAAAAACGCCCCCCTATCATATATTTATAAAACTTTTAGGAAAAAAGATATTAAAGTAAATGGTAAATGGGTAAAAGAAAATTACATTTTAAACGAAGGAGATATTTTAAGGCTATATTTAACTGATGATAAAATAGCCGAGTTTTTAAGTGATAGTTTTGAAAATATTAAATATAATTTCGAGATTATTTATGAAGATGAAAATATTTTAATTATTAATAAAGATCGCGGACTTTTAATTCATGGCGATAATAATGAAAAAAAATATACTCTTTCGAATGAAGTTATCTCTTATTTAATTGATAAAGGAGAATATTCTCCTAAGAATGATAACTTTGTTCCTTCTCCAATTCATCGACTTGACCGAAATACTTCAGGATTAATTATATTTGCTAAAAATTTAATGTCTTTTAAAGAAGGAAGCGATTTATTTAAAAATAAAATTGAAATTGAAAAACATTATCTCGCATTAGTTTTTGGAAATATCCCTAATGAAGGAAAAATAAATGCCCCATTATTAAAAAATAGTAAAACTAATACAGTAAGGGTTGATTATTCTTTAGGAAAAGAATCTTTGACAACTTATAAAAAAATATGTGGTAATGATTTATATTCTTTAATAAATGTTAATTTAATTACAGGAAGAACCCATCAAATTAGAGTGCATTTAGCTTATATTCACTTTCCAATTGTTGGAGATGAAAAGTATGGAAATTTTGTTTTGAATAAAGCTTTTAATAAAGAATATAAATATGAAAAACAATTTTTACATGCTTATTCCTTAACTTTTAAAAATATAAAAGGAGATTTATCTTATCTATCAAATAAAACTTATTATGCCCCATTAAAAGATGAAGAAAAGAAAATATTAAAAGAATTGAAATTTAATATTAAAAAAATTTAAAATATTATGAAATAGAGGGAAATATATGAAAGATATCGTTAAAAATAACTTAGAAAGATGGTTAAATTCTCCAAAAGTAAGTGAAGAAGATAAAGCTAAATTAAAATCGATGAATGAACAAGAACTTGATGATGCTTTTTTTAAAAACATTGCTTTTGGTACCGCTGGATTAAGAGGTATTTTAGGACCAGGAACAAATAGAATGAACTATTTTACAGTTTTAAAAGCAACTATTGGTTTTGGTCTTTATTTAAAAGAATTACATAAAGATTTAGATAGTATAAAAGTCGCTATTTCTCATGATAATCGTCATTTTTCTAGAGAATTTACTTTAGAAAGTGCAAATATCTTAAATGAGATGGGTATTGATACTTATATTTTTGATTCTTTAAGACCAACTCCTGAACTCTCTTATGCTGTTAGATATAAAAAATGTCAGGGTGGAATTATGATTACAGCTTCTCATAATCCTAAAGAATATAATGGTTATAAAGTTTATGATGAAGAAGGTTGTCAATTAGTTCCACATAAAATTGCAAGATTAATTGAAATAATTAATTCTTTAAATGATGAATTAAATGTTGAAGTACCTAAAGTTGAAAATAAAGGAAAAAACGAAATTTTAGATCAAGATGTTGATGATACTTACGTTGAAAACGTTGAAAAAATCGTAATTGATAAATCATTAGATAAGTCAGATTTTAAAATTGTTTATTCTCCTAACCACGGAACAAGTTATGTAAATGCAATGAGAGTATTTAAAGATGAAGGTTATGAGGTATATCCTGTTGAAAAACAATGCACTTTTGATCCCGATTTTAGTGCAACACTTTCACCTAATCCAGAAGATCCACGAGCATTTATCGAAGGAATAAAATTAGCCAAAGAAATTGGAGCTGAACAGATTTGTATGACAGATCCAGATGGAGATAGAGTAGGCCTTGCAACAAAATTAAATAATGGTGAATTTGCCTTGATGACAGGAAATGAATCAGCTGCAATTTTGCTTGATTATATTCTTGATCATAAAAAGAGAAGCGGCGAAGATTTATCATCATATGTTGTCTATAATACAGTAGTTTCTTCAATGCTTGGTAAAGCTATTTGTGATTATTATGGTGTTAGATTAGAATCTTTCTTAACTGGTTTTAAATATATTGGAGATAGGATCCATTATTATGAAGTAAATAATGGTTATAAGTTTCTTTTTGGATATGAAGAAAGTTATGGTTGTTTAGCTTCTCCATTTGTAAGAGATAAAGATGGAATCCAAGCTATTTTATTATATAGTGAAATGGGTTTAGCTTATCATTTAAAAGGCATGAATTTAGTTGAAGCTTATGATGAAATTTGTAAAAAAATAAATAATTTCAATCATTCTGAACTCTATAATATCTATTTTGAAGGCAGCGAAGGACAAGCAAAAATGGATAAAATTATGGAAAGATTAGAAAAAGACCCATTTAAAGAATTATTAGGTAATAAAGTTAAAATTATTGAAAATTATTTCACTTTAACTAGAAAGAATTTAGATGATGGAAGTGTAAGTAAGATTAAAAATTTACCAAATGGAGATTTAGTTAAATTCTATTTTGAAGATGGTTCTAATATTTCTATTCGCCCTAGTGGAACTGAACCAAAATGTAAATTCTATGTTGAAGTTTGTGGGAAAAATAGAAAAGAAACAGAAGGTAAACCAGAATTATATTTTGAAGAATTAAAGAAAATAATACTTTAATTTATAAATTATATATCTAATTAAATAGAGTACTGATTGTACTCTTTTAATTTTAAATTTGATCCTCTTTTTAATTTAATATAGGTTCATATTTAAATTTCGAAAATAAAGGCCCAATTCATAAAACTTTTCCTTCGAGTCTAATTTTATTGTTCCTTCGTTTTTTAAATTTAAATAAGTATCTTGAAATTGAAACAATTAATAAACTAAAGAATAAATGCATTTTTAATATATACGAAACAAAAGTAAAAAAATTTATTTAAATGAATTTAGCTTTAATTAATTCTTAAAATATTTTTCTAATTCTTTTATTACGCCATCGTTATTATTATCAAATTCGGTAACATTTTTAGCATATTGTTTAATTTTTGGATTACCATTTTTCATTAAATATGAATGATTATAATTTGATAGCATTTCAATATCATTATCAGCATCTCCAAAAACAAAAACATTATCTCTTTTTATACTTTCAATTTTTCTTAATTCTTCTAAAGTATTTGCCTTAGAAACATTTTTATAGTGAATTTCACAATAAGGGCAATCCCGCCAAAATCTTAATTTATATTTGTTTTCTTTATCAATTTCTTTAAATTTGTTAAGCAAAGAATTTTTAGTTTCATCACTTTCGTCTTTCATTTTCATAACAAAGATGTAAGTTGATTTAATCATATTTTTATCGAATTTTTTATCGATAACTGCCATCTTATCTTTTTTAAAAAACGCGAATAAAAAATCGTCTTCTTTATCGCAATAAATATGATTATCATCTTCAGCAAGAATTGAAATTACCTCTTTATTTATAACTTCTTTATAAAGTTTTTTAGTAAAAGAAGTATCTATTTTATAAGATATAGTCTTAAAATTATCATTTCTTGGATCAAAAGCAAGTGCTCCATTATATGAAATGATAGGAGAGGTTATATTCAAAAAATCATAATATTCAATTATGCTTCTAGGAGCTCTTCCTGAACAAATAACTATCAAATTTCCATCTTTTTCTAATTTATTTAAATAGTTTTTAGTTGTTAAAGTAATTTCTTTATTATCGTTTAATAATGTTCCGTCTAAATCAAGAGCAATTAAATGTTTATTATTTTCCATAAATACCGACTGTTTTTTGGACATTTTTTAAAGTAATAGAGGCAACAGCTTTAGCTTTTTTTGCACCTTCTTTTAAAACTTCATCAACAAGATTTGAACTAATGATTCCGTTATATTTATTTTGTATTTTTGAAATTGTATCAATAACAACGCTAGCAACTTCTTTTTTAAAATCACCATAACGATGGCAATCTTTAAAATGTTCTTCAGCTTCTTCAACACTAATATCTTTTAATGAAGCATAAATCATTAAAAGATTGGAGATTCCAGGTTTATTTTCTTTATCATATTTAATGTCTGAACCCAAATCTGTTGTAGCTCTCATAATTTTCTTTTCGATTGACTTTAAATTTTCTAAAAGGAAAATATCACCTTTTTCATCGCTTTTTGACATCTTTTTAGTTGGGTCGCTTAAAGACATAATTCTTGCGCCAACTTGAGGAACGATTGGTTCAGGCATAACAAATATTTCTTTGTTATAACGAGTGTTGAATCTATGAACCAAGTTTCTACATAATTCAACATGCTGTTTTTGGTCTTCTCCAACAGGAACAACGTCTGCATTATAAAGTAAAATATCAGCACACATTAGCACTGGATATGCAAATAAGCCAAGTCCAATAGCATTTTGGTTTAATTTTTTGCTTTTATCTTTAAATTGGGTCATTCTTGATAACTCACCCATATAAAGATAATTTTGTAATATTGAATTTAATTCGCTATGTTCTGACACATCGCTTTGTAAAAAGATTGTTGTTTTATTTGGGTCGAGCCCACATGCTAAATATAAAGCTACTAAATCACGAGTATTATTTTTTAAATAATCTGGATCAATAGGAAGAGTTAATGCATGCAAATCAGCAACAAATATAAAATTTTCGTACTCTTCTTGAAATTTTGGGAAATTTTTTAAAGCCCCAATATAATTGCCTAATGTTAATTTTCCGGTAGGTTTAATACCACTTAATGATCTTTTCATACGTTAAGAATGATAGCATTAAAGATAGAAAATATCAATTTATGGTTGTATAATTGGGTGGCTATGGAAATTAAATTTTATAACTCTTTAACTAATAAAGTTGAAACTTTTAAGCCAATTAAAGAAGATGAAGTTTCAATCTATGTTTGCGGTCCAACAGTTTATAATTTTCCTCATATTGGAAATATTAGACCAGTCGTCTTTTTTGATACATTAAGAAAATTTTTGGAGACTGTTGGTTATAAAGTAACATACGTTTCAAATTTTACTGATGTCGATGATAAAATTATTAATAAAGCTCAAGAAGAGAAAATTACTGAAAAAGAATTAACAGATTATTATATTAGTGAATATCTAAAAACACTTGATGATTTTCATGTAAAAAGAGCTTCTCAAAATCCTCGTGTAAGCGAATATATGAATCAAATCATTGCTTATATAAACGATTTGGTTAAGAAGGGAAGTGCTTATGTAAATGGTGGAGAAGTATTTTTTGATGTTTTAAGTGATAAAAAATATGGAGAACTATCAAAAATTAATTTAAACGATCTTATTAACGGTGCTCGAATTGATGTTAATGAAAAGAAAAAATCTCCTTTAGATTTTTTGCTTTGGAAAGATACAAAAGTTGGAATTAAACGGAACTCACCTTGGGGTGAAGGTCGCCCTGGTTGGCATACAGAATGTTGCGTCATGATTCATTCAATTTTTAATGGAAAAATTGATATTCATGGCGGTGGAAGCGATTTAAAATTTCCACATCATGAAAATGAAATCGCTCAAAGTGAAGCACATGATGGAAATACTTTAGCAAATTTTTGGATTCATAATGCTATGATGAATATTAATGGCGATAAAATGTCAAAATCTTTGGGTAATGTCATTTTAGCAAAAGATGCAATTAAAGAATATGGTGCAAATTTAATAAGATTACTGCTTTTAAACGCCCCATATCGTTCAATTATTGATTTTAGCGATGAATCTTTACAAAACAATAAAGCTATTTTAAATAAAATTGAATTTGTCATTAAACAATCAAATTTAATTTTAAATTTAAATAACATTAATTTAGAAGGCGAAGCCTCCAAACTTGCTCCCTTTTTAGAAGCGTTGAGTAATGATATGAATATTCCTAATGGAATTACTTATTTACATGAATTAATTAAAGAATCAAATATTGAAATTAGGAAAAAAGACCGAAATTTAGATGTGATTGCTGCTAATTTTTATACAATCAATAAAATTTTATATATATTAGGAATCGCTGTTCCTTTTAAAAAATTTAATGATGAAGAAATAACCTTATATAACGAATATTTAAATGCTAAAGCAAATAAAAATTTCGAACTTTCTGACAACTTAAGAAACGAACTTATAAAAAAAGGTTTATTATAGAAGAAGTTTTGATATAATTAAGTCCCAAACATTTGAGGGCTTTATATGATTTTAACAAATAATTATACGACTCCTATGTCGATAGACGGAGAAATTGTCCACTTTTTTGAAACTGGTTTTAATGGCTTAGTTAATGAATACGTTGGTGTTTCATTATTAATTTTTCTTTCGATAATTTTTGCTGTTGGCTTTTCAGCAGCTATAGGAATGCAAAGAGAAAAAAATGGCCATGCAGCAGGTTTTAGAACGCATCTTTTAATAGGCCTTGGCTCTGCTTTGATTATGATTATTTCGATTTATGCTGCCCCAGGAAGCTATGAAACTAGAGATCCAATGAGGTTAGCTGCTGCTGGAGTCACAGGTATAGGTTTTTTAGGGGCTGGAGCTATAATTCAAAACGGTTTTTCAATTAGAGGTTTAACAAGTGCTGCATCTATTTGGATAACGATGGCTATTGGCATGTGTTCAGGTGCAGGTTATTTTATTGTTGGCTTTATAGTTACGGCTTTGACATTAATTTTCTTAACTTTCTTTCATAAAATCGAGGTTAAAGCTAGTTCTAAAAGCGCCGTCATTATGATAGTTACAAGAATTGAAGATAAAAGTTTAGATAAAATAATTACTGTTTGTAATGAAAATAATATTAAAGTTAGTGAATTATCATCTGAACTTGTTAAAGATGGGGATTCATATTTATTGAGAGTTGTATTTAAAGGAACCGGGGAGAAAAAAGACGCTATGCCCGAGTTAGTTATGAAGTTAACACAAGAAATTCAACCTATTGAATGTAAGATATTGCACTAGTTGCAATATTTTTTTTAAAATATAATTTAGAATTTTTATAAAAAATATTATATTTTTTTAAAAATTTAATATATATGTTTTTACAATTTAAGACAATATTGTTTCATTTTAGAAGGTAATTTTATGGATATAATTTATGGCACAAACTCAGTTAGACAAGCGTTAGAAGCAAATCGTGTAAAAAAGTTAATTATTACAAACGATTTTAAAAACGAGGAGATCCTAAAATTGGCATCTGAGAAGAAGGTTGAGATTGAAAGAGTAACAAAAAAAGAATTAGATGGATTTGCTAGAAGCAAGAATTCACAAAGTTGCATGGCCTATATCATTCCTTACAAACTATATTCATTGGATGAAATTTTAATTAACTCAACCAGTAACAAAAATAGGGTTATAGCAATTTTAGATGAATTGACTGACCCTAATAATTTAGGGGCGATAATAAGAAGTGCCGAAATATTTAATGTAGAAGCCTTGATTTATAAAAAAACTAATTCCGTTTCACTTTCGCCATTAGTAGCTAAAATATCTTCAGGCGCAATAAACTACATTAAATGTTGTGAAGTAACTAATCTTTCAAGATCCATAAAGAAAATTAAAGAAAATTCTTTTTGGGTTTATGGATTGGATGGAAACGCTAAAATGAATATTCAAGATTTAGATAAAAATAGAAATGTTTGTTTAGTTATTGGCTCAGAAGGCAAAGGAATTTCTAGGTTGGTAAAAGAAAATTGTGATGACTTGTTAAAAATACCTCAATATGGCCATACTCCATGTTTAAATGCTTCAAATGCAGCTGCTATAGCTTTTTATGAATTAAGAAGAAAATAAACGCTCCGATATAACCCTTAGGAGGTTCTATTTTATGGACAATAATTTCTACATTAGATCGAAACTTGAAGATGAATTTGCGCAAAAAATTTTATTTGAACATTATGTTAATATTTCTTTGCCTATAACAAAGAAATACGTTAGATCATCAACTAACACTTCTGGAATACTTTATGAGGATTTAGAAGAACTTATAATCGATTCGTTTGAAACGATAATTTATTCTGAAGATATTTTGTATAAAACTGATGATTTCTTTAAATTCATTTATATTCAAAGAATAAAAGATTTTTTTAGAAAAAGATTACGCAAAAATGAAATTTTACAAAAATTTATTTATGATTGTGGATATTTACTTAACCAAGACAATGAGATATCAGTAGATACTCATCGCGCATATTCAAATGGTCATGAAGTTTTGGATAAAATTGTTAGCGATAAAAAATCTGAACTAACAAAGCAAGAGAAAATTATTTTAATTTTATATTCCAATTCATATACCATTGATGAAATCTCACGAATTTTAAAAGTATGTTATTCTTGCGTATTTAGAAAGCTTAAATCTGCTCAAAAGAAGTGCAAAAAATACATTAACACATATTTACCCGAACTTGTTTATTAATATTTTTGCCATATAGCCAGCAAAAAATGTTTGACAATAGAACCTTGTTTCACTATATTTTTTATAGTTTGTGTGTTATAAATAATAATTGATATGAGAAAGAAAGTTATTTTAATATGCAGCGAATGTCTTGCTAGAAACTATACAACAACAAAAAGAGAAGAAGATCGCGACTCACGAATTGAGCTAAAGAAATTCTGTCCTCGTTGTAATAAGTATACAATTCATAAAGAATCTAAATAAGTAAGACGAAGGAAGGAAAAATATGAAAAGTGTCTTAAGATATTTTAAAGGCGTAGGTAGAGAAACAAAAAGAATTAAGTGGCCAGATAGAGAAACATTTATTCCATCAATGGTCGTTGTTATTTGTATTGCTATTTTTGCAGGAATTTTCCTTTCTCTTGAGGATCTTGCAACCGCAACAATCCTTGAGCAACTAAGAAATGCTTTTGAAAGTATTTAATTAAATCTTTGAGGTTATTTTATGGGCGAAGAAAAAGTATCTGAAAAACAATGGTATGCTGTAACAACATTTATTGGTCATGAACAAAAAGCAGCAGAGAATATTAGAACAAGAATTGAAACATACGATTTGAGCAAATATATTTTTAGAGTTATTGTTGCTGAAGAAAAAGTTCCTTCAATTAATAAAAACGGTGATCCTGTAATGAGAAGAAATAAAGAAACAGGCGAAATGGAACAAAAATATAAAATCGTTAATCTTTATCCAGGATACGTATTTGTTGAAATGATTATGACTGACGATGTTTGGTATGTTGTTAGAAACACTCCTGAAGTTACAGGTATTACTGGATCAAGTGGTGGAGGACAAAAACCTACACCTATTACTTCTAGAGAAATAGAAGCTGTTTTAAAAAGAATGGGAATGGTCGACTTCGCAATGTATGAAAATTATCATGTTGGAGATCTTGTTAAGATCATTCATGGTACATTTGATGGTGTCGAAGGGACAATTATGTCGATTGATAAAGAAGCTGGAACCGTTAAAGTTGATGTCATCTTCTTTGGTAGACACACTCCAGTTGATGTCGATTTCTCCGAAATTGTTCATATTTCTTAATCAAAACTCCTTATATAGGGAGTTTTTTTCTCGTTAAGTAAAAATTCTATTGATACCATCACTTGTTTAAGGTAAAATAATTAAGCACAATTTTGTGTGCGTAATTTTTTTGTAGGAGAAGAGCGATACTTCGTACTACATATCTATTTGTAAAAAGGAGAATTTAACAATGGGTAAAAAAATCGCAAAGGTTGTTAAAATGGAACTTCCTGGCGGGGATGCAAAACCAGGACCAAAATTAGCATCAGCTGGCGTCGTTATGCCAAAATTCTGTACAGAATTCAATGCTAAAACAGCCGATAGAAAAGGTGAAGTCGTTCCTGTTATTATTACAGCTTACGAAGATAAAACCTTTGATATGGAAATTAAAACTTCCCCAGTTACTGGTCTTTTACTTAAGGCTGCAGGAATTTCAAAGGGTAGTGCTAATGCAAAGACAACAATTGTTGGCCAAGTAACAAAAGCACAAATTAAAGAAATTGCAGAATACAAGATGCCAGATTTAAATGCAAATGATATCGATGCAGCTTGTAGAATTGTTGAAGGCAGTGCTCGTAATATGGGCATTAAAGTCGTTGATTAATTTTAAAGGAGAGTAAAAGATGAAGCATAGTAAAAAATATCAGGCTGCTTTAAAATTAGTTGATAAAACAAAAGCATATTCAATTAAAGAAGCAGTCGAAGTTATTGGAAAAACATCAACAACTAAATTTGATGCATCAGTTGGTATTTCATTTAGTTTAAATATCAATACAAAAGCAGCTGATCAACAAATTAGAGGAACTGTTATTCTTCCAGCAGGTAGTGGTAAAAACGTTAGAGTTTGTGCTATTACTTCTAAAGTTGATGAGGCAAAAGCTGCAGGCGCAGATTTTGCAGGCGGAAAAGATTTATTAGAAAAAATTTCTAATGAAAAATGGTTTGACTTTGATGTCATGTGTGCAACTCCTGAAATGATGGGTGAAATTGGTAAATTAGGTCGTATTTTAGGTCCTAAAGGATTAATGCCAAACCCAAAAACTGGAACAGTTGGACCAGATATCACAAAAATGGTCACCGAGCTTAAAGCTGGTAAAGTTGAATACCGTGCTGATAAAGATGGCAACGTTAACTTAGCAGTTGGCAAATGTTCATTCGAGCCAGCTAAATTAGAAGAAAATGTTAACACTGTTGTTAACCAAATCTTAAAAGTTAGACCAGCTAGTGTTAAAGGTGTTTATGTTAAATCATGCCACCTTGCAACAACAATGGGTCCATCAGTTAAATTAGCAGTTGGTGATTAATTAAATTAGTTTTGTAGGATAAATATACCAAAGACAGTAACGGGCTTAGCCTTAATTATGTTACCGAGGTTAAAAATAGATATAAAAACCTTATTGTATATATATCCTCAATATATAAGGAGGTAAAAGATGAATCAAGACGTCTTAAAGGAAAAAGAAGGTGTCGTTGGTGAAGTTAAAGACCTTGTCAATGATAATCACAGTTTCGTTATTTGCGAATACCGTGGATTAACTGTTGCTGAAATCTCTTCTTTAAGAAAAGATTTAGCAAAACTTGATGCAAAAGCTAATGTTTATAAAAATTCATTAGTTTCTAGAGCATTAAGAGAAGACTATGAAGGCATTGACGAATATTTAGCTGGACCAAACATTTATATTTTCTTAAAAGATCCAACAAACGGTTCTTTAAAAGCAATAACAAAATTTGCTAAAAGAAACGAAAATCTCGTCATTAAAGGTGGCGTCATCGATGGAAATTTAAAGAATGCTGATTATATTAAAGTTCTCGCAGCATTACCATCAAAAGAAGGACTTGTTTCTATGTTATTAAGTGTATTACAAGCTCCAATGAGAAACTTAGCTTACAGCTTATCTCAAGTAAGCGAAAAGAAGTAGGCAATTTGCTATTTAGAATTTAGGAGGAAAAAATATTTATGGCAAAATTAACAAATGAAGAAATTATCGCTGCTGTTAAAGAAATGACAGTTGTTGAATTAAATGATTTAGTAAAAGCTATCGAAGAAGAATTCGGTGTTACAGCTGCTGCTCCTGTTGCTGCAGGCGCTGCTCCAGCTGAAGAAGAAGAAAAGAAAGGACCAAGTGAAGTTTCTTTAATCTTAAAATCAGTTGGCGGAAGCAAAGTTGCTGTTATCAAAGCTGTTCAAGCTATTACAGGCTTAGGATTAATGGATGCTAAAAAATTAGTCGATGCAGCACCAAGCCCAGTTAAAGAACATATTTCACCAGTCGAAGCAGAAGAACACAAGAAAGCTTTAGTTGCTGCTGGTGCAGAAGTTGAAATTAAATAGTTTTAACTCAAGTTTAATTAACCTGCTTCTATAAAAATTATAGGGGCAGGTTTTTGCCTATTTAAAGGAATGCAAAATGAGCCATTATTTTATTGAAGACACAACTCTAGCGAAGAACCCAAAAATCGTGAATTTTATCGTGAAAAATGAAAAAATAATGGTGGTAAGTGATAAAGGGACATTCTCTAAATATCGAGTTGATTTAGGAACACGAATTTTTATTAATACTATCATTGCTTTACCGTTAAAAGGCGATATCCTAGATTTAGGATCGGGAAATGGAATTATAGGGATTTCTATTAAAAAAATATTTTCAAACGATGTAAACTTATACTTTTCTGATATTAATCCATATTGTGTTGAATTAACTAAGCAAAGTTTGGATTTGAATAACATGAAAGCTGATGTTTATTTATCAAACGGCCTGGAAAATATTGATAAGAAATTTAATTTTATTCTGTTGAACTCCCCTATATCGGCCGGAAAAGAAGTTTGTTTTAAACTTTATAACGAAGCAAAAGATAAACTTTTTGATAAAGGGTCGCTTCTTATCGTTATAAGAAAGGACAAAGGAGCTTTATCTCATAAGAAATATTTAGAAACTTTATTTAATAAAGTTGAAATAATCGGAAAAGATAAAGGTTATTTTGTTCTAAAATCAAGCAATTAAAAAAGGAGAAAGTAATGAAATCATATAAAGATTATCCAAAACTTAATAATGATCGTATTAATTTTTCTAAAATCAGTGGTCATTTAGACTTACCTTATTTATGTGAAATTCAAACTGATTCATACAGATCTTTCTTAAAAGATGGTATCGATGAGGTCTTCAGAGATGTTTTCCCTATTGTTTCTAACAATGGGTCTATGACACTTGATTATCGTTCATTTAAGATTGAGGAACCAAAATATTCATATCTTGAATGTAAAGAAAAAGATTTAACATATTGTGCTCCATTAACAGTTAATCTTGCATTAATTGATAAAAATAATAATGGTCAAATTGTTACTAGCGATGTTTTTATGGGCGATATTCCACTCATGACAGATAGCGGTACATTTATTGTTAATGGTGCAGAGAGAGTTATCGTTTCACAAATTGTTAGATCCCCAGGTGCATATTTATCCAAAACAATGGATACCAAAAACGGTCTTTTTGTTTATAATGCTGACCTTATTCCTTCAAGAGGTACATGGTTAGAATTTGAAAGTGATACAAAGGGCTTTTTATGGGTAAGAATTGATAGACAAAGAAAAATGCCTGCAACAATTTTGCTTAAGGCTTTAGGTTTTACTACACAAGAAGAAGTAGTCAATCTTTTTGGTGATAGAGAAGTTTTAACTAAAACATGGGAAAAAGATCCAATTAAGAGCGAATCAAATGCAAAAGTTACAGAAAACACCGCTTTAACATTTATTTTTACAAAGTTAAAACCAGGTGAACCATTTAACGATGAAGGTATCGTTAACTTCATGGTTCAAAAATTCTTTGATGAAAAAAGATATGATTTAGGTAGAGCTGGTAGATTTAAATATAAAAATAAGTTAGGCATTTACAATCGTTTAATCAACAGGATTCTTGCTGAAGATTTAATCGATGCTAATGGCGAAGTTAAATATACAAAAGGCACTTTATTAACTAGAGAAATGGTTGAAGAACTTCAAAATGAAGAATTCTTCGAAAAAGGAGCTCATCAAAAAGTTTTAGCAGTTAATGAAAGACTTGATAAAAACAGTGTCGTTAATATTGTTAAAGTTTATAATAACGACAATAAAGATTTAGTTTCTAATGTTATTGGGACTGATTTAAATTTAAAAATTTCTAGGGTTACAATTTCTGATGTTGTCGCAATTTTCTCATACTTCCTTAACTTAATGGATGGATTTGGAAGTGTTGACGATATCGATCATTTATCAAACAGACGTATTAGATGTGTTGGCGAACTTATTCAAACTCAATTTAGAATTGGTTTAACCAAAATGGCTAAGAGTGTTACTCAAAAAATGTCTATTACCGCTGGAGATAGCTTAAGAGAGGTTACACCAAAGAGTTTAATTAATATTAGACCTTTATCTAGTGCTATTAGAGAATTTTTTGCTTCTTCACAACTTTCACAATTCATGGATCAAACAAATCCACTTGCTGAACTCGCTAACAAAAGAAGAATTTCTGCATTAGGTCCAGGTGGTATTACAAGAGATAGAGCTTCAATGGAAGTTAGAGATGTTCATTTTACTCACTATGGTAGAATTTGTCCTATTGAAACTCCAGAAGGTCAAAATATTGGTTTAATTAATAACCTTGCTACATATGCTAAGGTTGATAAATATGGATTTATTGAGACTCCATATAGAAAAGTTGATAAAGAAACAGGTAAAATAAGCGAAGAAACTGAATATTTTTCAGCTGCTGATGAAAATAACCACTTTATCGCTCAAGCAACAAGAGATGATATTAAAGACGGGTATTTAGTTGGTGACAAGGTAGTCGCTAGATATAATGGTCAAAATGTTTTAGTAGATAGACATTTAGTTGATTTTATTGATGAATCACCAATGCAAATTGTTTCTGTTGCTACTGCATGTATTCCATTCCTTGAAAACGATGATAACCATAGAGCTTTAATGGGTGCTAACATGCAAAGACAAGCATTACCGCTTTTAAGACCACATGCTCCATATATTGGAACTGGCTTAGAAAATAAAATTGCTCATGACTGTGGTTTAGCAGTTATTGCTGTTGATGATGGTATTGTTACGTATAGTGATTCAAAACAAATTCGAGTAATGGAAAAAGAAGGCGAAAGAACCTACCATTTACAAAAATTCGAAAGAAGTAACCAAGGAACATGTACAAATCAAACTTCAATTGTTAAAGTTGGTCAAAATGTTAAAAAAGGTGACATTATTGCTGATGGTCCTTCAATGGAAAACGGCGATTTAGCATTAGGACAAAATGTTACTATCGCATTTATGACTTGGGAAGGATATAACTACGAAGATGCTGTCATTATGTCAGATCGTCTAGTTAAAGAAGATGTTTATACAACAATTCATATCGAACAATATGAAGTTGAATGTCGTGAAACTAAAAATGGTAAAGAATTAATCACTGCGGATGTCCCTAACATCGGTGAAAAAGGTAAGATTAACTTAGACCAAGATGGTATTGTAATTGTTGGTACCGATGTTAAAGAAGGCGATATTTTAGTTGGTAAAGTCACTCCAAAAGGGCAAAGCGAACCAACGCCAGATCAAAAATTACTTGACGCTATCTTCGGTGATAAATCAAAAGATGGTAAAGATACATCTTTAAGAGTCCCTCACGGTGGAGCCGGTACAGTTTTAGCTGTTAAAGTATTTTCACGTGAAAACAAAGATGAACTTTCTCCAGGCGTTTTAAAGAAAATTAGAGTTTACGTTGTACAAAAGAGAAAAATTTCTGAAGGTGATAAGATGTCAGGAAGACACGGTAATAAAGGTGTTATTTCTTGCATTGTTCCTCAAGAAGATATGCCATTTATGGAAGATGGTACCCCAGTTGATATTTTATTAAATCCTCAAGGTGTTCCTTCACGTATGAATATTGGTCAAGTTCTTGAAGTCCATTTAGGTATGGCTTGTAAGAAACTTGGAGGAGTAAAAGTTGCAACCCCTGTCTTTGACGGTATTTCAAATGATGAAATTATGGCAATGATGGAAGAAGCAAAATGTTCAAAAGATGGTAAATATACTTTATATGATGGAAGAACTGGCGAAAAGTTTGATGATAGAATTAATGTCGGTGTCATGTATATGATTAAACTTGTCCACATGGTTGATGATAAGTTACATGCTCGTGCTACTGGACCTTACTCAATGGTTACACAACAACCTTTAGGTGGTAAAGCACAAAACGGTGGTCAAAGATTCGGCGAAATGGAAGTTTGGGCACTTGAAGCTTATGGCGCTGCTTATACATTACAAGAAATGATGACAATTAAATCAGATGATAGAGTCGGTAGAAGAAAGACTTATGAATCTATTATTAAAGGAAGACCACTCCCAACTCCATCAATTCCAGAAGCTTTTAAAGTTTTAACTAAAGAATTACAAGGTTTAGCTTTAAATGTTGAACTTAAAGATAAGAATGGAAAAATCATTGATATGGATCAACTCGCAAGAGAAACTCAAAAAGAAGAACAACAATCTCTTAGAAGCGTTAGAAACTATGGAGAAGATAATAGTGCTCCATTCGATGGCGATGATGATCAAGAATCAATCGATGAAACCATTGACGAATTATTAAATTAATAAGGAGGAGAGATTATGTTTGATGTAAATAATTTAGCTTCAATTAAAATCGGACTTGCTTCCCCAGATAAAATTAGACAACTTTCACACGGTGAAGTTACAAAACCTGAAACTATTAATTATCGTTCCCAAAAGCCAGAAATGGATGGTTTATTTTGTGAAAGAATTTTTGGACCTTCAAAAGATTTTGAATGTCACTGTGGAAAATATAAAAAGAGCAGATATGCTGGAGTTGTCTGTGAAAAATGTGGTGTAGAAGTTATTTCAAAAGAAGTTAGAAGAGAAAGAGTCGGTCATATTGAGTTAGCTTCTCCTTGTTCACATATTTGGTATTTAAAAGGCATTCCTTCAAGAATGGCTTTAGTATTAGATATGTCTCCAAAAGATCTTGAAGAAATCGTTTATTATAGTGCTCACGTTTGTTTAAATGCCGGAAGTTCAAAAACTTTGCAATATAAACAATTCTTAGATGATGCTAAAGGTAGAGAAGCTTTTACCGCTACAATTAAAGAAATTCAAGAAACACTTGAACCAGGTACATATGATTATTCAAAGGCTCAAGATTTACTTGAAGGCTTAGAAAGATTAAGAGATCCTTTTGATTTCTATTCAAATGCAGAATTTATTTCTGAAAAACTCGGTGTTGAATTTGGCGAAGGTGCTGAAGCTGTAAAACGTTTATTAAAAGAGGTTAACTTACAAGAAGAATTTAATAGAGTTAATGAAGATATTCGAAAAGCATCAGGCCAAAAGTTAACAAAATTAACAAAAAGATTGGAAGTTTTAGATGCATTTATTAAATCTGAAAATAAACCTGAATGGATGGTATTAGATGCAATTCCAGTTATTCCACCAGATTTAAGACCAATGCTTCAACTTGATGGTGGTCGTTTCGCTACTTCTGATTTAAATGACTTATATAGAAGAATTATTACACGTAATAATCGTTTGAAGAAATTACAAGAAATGAACGCTCCTACCGTTATTCTTGTTAATGAAAAGAGAATGCTTCAAGAAGCTGTCGATGCATTAATTGATAATGGTAGAAGAAATGGAAAACCTGTTACTGGACAAAATGGAAGACCATATAAATCTCTTTCTGGTGCTTTAAAAGGTAAACAAGGTAGATTTAGACAAAACTTACTTGGTAAGAGAGTTGACTATTCTGGCCGTTCAGTTATTGCTATTGGACCAAAATTAAAAATGTATCAATGTGGATTACCACGTGAAATGGCAATTAACCTTTTAAGACCATTTATTGCTGCAATTTTAATTAAAGAAGGAAAATGCTCATTACATAGACAAGCTGATCGTAAGATTAACGATAAAGATAATGATGTTTATGATATTGTTGAAAGAATCATTTCTTATCACCCAGTCTTATTAAACCGTGCGCCTACTCTTCACCGTTTAGGTATTCAAGCTTTCCAACCAATATTAGTTGAAGGTAGAGCAATTAGATTACATCCACTTGTTTGTACAGGGTTCAACGCTGACTTCGATGGTGACCAAATGGCTGTTCACGTTCCTCTTGGGAAAGCTGCACAAGAAGAAGCTGTTGATTTAATGCTTGCTTCTAATAATATTCTTGCTCCAAAAGATGGTAAACCAATCGTTACCCCATCCCAAGATATCTTAATTGGTAACTATTATTTAACTATGGAAGCAAACGAGGAAGATTTCCTTAAAAAAGCTAAAAAATACGAAGATAATGGTGATTTAAGTGAAGCAGAAAGATATAGAAGTTTTATAAATATGGAAGGTAAAGTATTTAAAGACATTGATGAATGTATTAAATGCTATGAACTTGGAAAAATACATCTTCATAATAGAATTGCTCTTCCAGCAAAAGCTTTAAGAAAGAAAATTTTTACTCCTGAACAAAATGATTCTTATCTTATTACAACTGTTGGTAAAGTTATTTTCAATCTCATCTTCCCAAGCGATTTCCCTTACATTAATTCAAATGATAAGAGAAATTTAAAGGAAACTTTGCCTGAATTCTTTGCTAAAAAAGGTTCAAATATTAAAGAAATTCTCAAAAATACTCCAACTCGTGAAGCTATTGAGAAAAAGTATATCACTTCAATTATCGACGAAGTTTATGCTAAATATGGCACTACAAAAACTTCAGCGATTCTTGATAAGATTAAAGACTATGGTTACAAATATTCAACCATTTCAGGCTTAACTGTCGCTATTTCTGATATTTATGTTTTACCAAATAAAGACGAATTAATTAAGAAAGGTGATGAACAAGTCGAAAAGATTGAAAATCTTTATGAAAAAGGTTTCTTAACCGATGAAGAAAGACATAATTTAGTCGTTGGCTTATGGACAAAAATTAACTCTGAAGTTGGAAATGATGTTGAAAAAGTATTAAAGAGTGATACTAGAAACCCACTTTACATCATGTGGCATTCTGGAGCTAGAGGAAGTAAATCTAATTATACTCAACTTATGGGTATGAGAGGACTTATGGGTTCTACTTCCGGTGATACTATTGAAATTCCTGTTAAATCTTGCTTTAGAGAAGGTTTAAACGTTAGCGAATTCTTTACTGGTACCCACGGTGCTAGAAAAGGTGGTGCTGATACCGCTTTAAAGACAGCTGATTCTGGTTATTTAACAAGAAGATTAGTCGATGTTTCTCAAGATGTTATTGTTAGAGAAGAAGATTGTCATTCTGACCATGGTACTATTGTTAGTGATATTGTTGATACTGCTCAAGGTACGGTTATCGTTAAATTATTTGATAGACTTGTCGGTAGATTTAGCTGCCACAATATTTACAATCCAAATACAGGTGAATTAATTATTCCTGCTGATCAATTAATTGAAGAAAATACTGCTCAAAAAATCGTTGATGCTGGTATTACTCAAGTTGAAATTAGATCACTATTTGGATGTGAAACTAAAGATGGTGTTTGTGTACACTGTTATGGTAGGAATTTAGCTACTGGTAAACTTGTTGAAATTGGTGAAGCTGTTGGTATTATGGCCGCTCAATCAATTGGTGAACCTGGTACTCAATTAACTATGAGAACATTCCATACTGGTGGTGTTGCTACTACCGAAGATATTACTCAAGGTCTCCCAAGAGTCCAAGAATTATTCGAAGCTAGAACTCCAAAAGGTGAAGCAACAATCTCTGAAATTAGTGGAACTGTTACAGACATTAGAGAAAATAATGGTATTTATACTGTTAAAGTTGAAAACGACTTAGAATTTAAAGAATATACAACATCTTTCGGTGCTCGTTTAAGAGTTAGAAAAGGTGACCATATTAAAAATGGCGGTAAAATTACTGAAGGTGCAATTTCACCTAAGAAATTACTTGAATGTGCCGATGTTGGTAGTGTCGAACGTTATATTATAAAAGAAATTCAAAAAGTCTATCGTTCACAAGGTATTGGAATTAGTGATAAACATATTGAAGTTATCGTTAGACAAATGTTAAGAAAAGTTGTTGTTGTTGACGGAGGTGAAACATCTCTTATCTCAGGAACAAGAGTTTCATTAGCTGAATTTACAGAAAAGAATAGAGATGCATTATTAAATGGAAAACGTCCAGCATTCTGCAAACCATTAGTTTTAGGCATTACTAAAGCTGCTCTTGAAACTGAATCATTCCTTTCAGCAGCTTCATTCCAAGAAACTACAAGAGTTTTAACTGATGCAGCAATTAAAGGTAAAACTGATAATTTACATGGTTTAAAAGAAAATGTTATTACTGGTAAACTTATTCCAGCAGGAAGAGGATTGAATTCGATTGAAAAAGAAAAAGCTATTTTAAAAGAATTTGATGTAACCGATGCTATGCAAAGAGTTAAAGACCAATATATTGGTGTCCATGATAAAAATTCAGATGTTGAATCTAAAGACCCTGAATTAGAAAATATGGAATCACTTGTTACACAAAATTTATTATCAGCAAAATAAAATTAAAGGACCTCAACTAAAGGGGTCCCTTTTAAATATGGAGAAATTCATCACTTTTTAAATAGAGAGAATTTTTTAGTAAATCAAAATTATTTAATATAAAATATCTGACATTTAAAATATTTCCAGCATAATCAAATATAACTGCGTTTTTAAATATTTTTTCAAAATAAGCAAGATAAGAATTTTTAAATAGCGTTAAATAGTTATTAAAATTTTGAAAAAACATGTCAGTTAAATCATAAGAAGTTATTTTTTTAAAGATTGCATAATTATATTCATTCATTATTTGTTTAGGATAATTTCTATCAATTTTAAGAGTATTTAAATAGTCATTTAACGAATTAATGATAATACTTTCTTTACTAAATAATTTTTTATGATAATAAGATTCAGAAATATCTAATAAACTACAAAAGTGATGAATTTTCATATTAAATAAATCTTCTTTGAAAAATAAATTAAAAAAATCTTTATGTAGTTTATATATATTAATCGACATCTTTATTTATTATATTCATCTTTTAACCTTTTATAAAATAGTTTTTTGTTTTAGTTTATGTGCGTTTATCTTTATTGAAAGGGTAAAGATTGATATAATATTTAAGATGAAAAACAAGGGAATACTTCTATTTTGTGCTTCAATATTTGCTTTCTCTTTTGCATTATATGCAAAAAAAGAAAATCCAAATAAAAAGGATTTAGATACAAATATTATAGTAAAAATTAAAGATAGTGATACTATTAGTAAAGACGATATGACTCGTCGTTTTTTTAATGATTTAACAAATAATATATCTTTTAACTATCGAAAAATAGATGAAATTAACGGTGTTTTTAATTTTGTTAGTTTAAAAGTTAATAGTAGTGATATAGAAAAAATTAATTCTCTTTCTACGGTTGAATATGCCTACGAAGAATTTGAATACTACTTTGATCCAAATGATCCTACATATAATTATTTAGGTGAAAATAATGTATTGGCCTATAATTATAGCGAAAAAGAAATGAATAAAGGCGATGATATAAAGGATGGGGAAAATACTATTGTTGCAATTTTAGATAGCGCCTTAAATTATGATCATGAAGCTTTTCAAAACATCGATTCATCTTCAATTCGCTATACTTCAAATGAAATTTCTATGTTAGCTCATAATAGCGATTTTCATGCTAAAAATTATCATAGAATAAATGATAAAGTTCCTTTTAGTTATGATTACTGTAATGATGATAATGATGTAAAAGCTAAAGATACTCATGGAAGTCATGTCGCTTCTTTATCCATTGGAAATGGAAGATATAAAGGTATAGCTCCTCAAAGTCAACTTGCTTTTATGAAAGTTTTCAATGATTATGGGGGAGGTTGTACTTCGGTAGTATATTTAAAAGCCTTGGAAGATGCTTATTTACTTGATGTTGATGCGGTAAATATGTCTTTTGGTAGCGCATTAAATTATACAAAAGATGCTACAGATAAAGCAGTAGATGATATTTTAAATGCCTTAATAGAAAAGGGAACTCAAGTTTTTATTGCTGCTGGTAATGATGGAAGAGATGATTTTGTTGGCTCAACTTATGAATATACTTTAACTTCATCTGTTGAAACTGGCGTTATGGGAAATTTAGCATTAAATGAAAATTCTATAACGGTTGCTAATTCTACTTTAAGAGATGATGTTTCAAATGTTTATGGTTTAATTGATAATAAAAGATCGATTCAAATTACTGATAGAATTGTTGATTCCGTTGGTTTAGAAGATGGCGCGAATGAATACCATATTACTGATTTTCCGACTGAATATCGTTTTGCTTCTTTAATTGGGGAAGGAAATTTTGAATATGTTTTAGTGCCAAATAAAGGAGCAGATGATGATTATAAAAATATTAATGTAAAAAATAAGATAGCAGTAGTTGAAAGAGGAGAACTTCCTTTTACTGCTAAAATTTATTATGCAATTAAAAATGGAGCTTCCGGATTAATTATTTATAATCAAAAATCCGATACAAACTTACCTCAATTTTCCTTTAAAATCGATGATGAAACATTAGAAAATTATCCAGGAATTCCTACAACTACAGATGAATATGGAGATAGAATTTTTGATTTGTCTTATATAAATATCCCTGTTTCAATTGTTACTTATGAAGCTGGTAAAAGATTTAAAGAAACTAATAATAAAGTAATTAGTTTTTATCACGAAAAAATGTCTGATTCTTCTTCTTTAGGTGCTAGTGCTGATTTATCTTTAAAGCCTGATTTATCTGCTCCAGGCACAAATGTTTATGGAGCTTATAGTTACTATAAACCTAGCGGCTCTCCAACTAGCGGAGATTATTATTTAAATGATGCATATTATTTTTTAAGTGGAACTTCAATGGCTACACCTAATTTAATGGGTGCTTATGTTTCTCTTTTATCTTCTTATAATGTCGAAAATAGTGAAACTAGAAGCGAAATTGCTAAAACTTTAAGAAATAAACTCTTCACAAATACTACTTTATTAAAAGATGAGTTTGGAACATATATATCTCCAAGAAGACAAGGCAATGGCTTAGTTAATGTTGATGCAGTTTATAATTCCTCGTCTTATCTTTTATATAATGACAAAAATCAAATGGAATTAGGAAATTCCTACACAATAAGGAACGGTATTTTTAATGATGAAGTTACTTTAATTGAAGAAGAATCGCCAAATACATATAAAGTTACTTTAAATATAATGGCTCCAAAAATTATTGAGGAAAAATTTAAAGATAAAGAAGTTGAACTTATTAATAGTGACGATGTTTTATTAGAAAGCAAAATTATTTCTGCTTCTTATCAAAGTAAGGTTGGCGAAAATATTATTAAAATAAATGAAGTTATTTCTTCTCAAACTCGTGATTATTTAGATAGGTTCGAAAATGGAACATATATTGAAGGCTATTTAGTTTTTGAAAGCGAAAATGATACATTAAATATGCCTTTTTTAGGTTTTTATGGAGATTACAATTCTTTAAAACCATATGAAGATTTCTCTTTTGAAAAAGATCCAAATAAAGTTTATGAATCCGATATTATGGATGATTATTTAAGAGAAAATTACAATTTAGTTAATGCTTATACTGGATCATACTTTTTAATCGGGGATAATGAAAAATATTATATTCGTAATATTTTACCTTCAACCTTCTCATTAATTAAACAATATAAATATATGGAATATGTTTATGATGAAGAAAATGAAGTTTATCATATTTATACTGGAGAATATCCTGATTCCAAGGGTTTGATCATCCAATTATTTATGTTAAGAAGCGTTGTTAACAATGAAGTAACGTTATTTGATAACAACAATAATGTAATCGAAACATATTATTTTAAAGATTCAGCACCATATAATGATTTATCTCATGAATTACATCGAAGTTATATATTGCAACAAAATAGTTATTTAATGAGTAATGAATATTTCACACATCGTAGCTATTGCTATATACCTTTAGTTTATGATGATGGATATGGAGATTATTTATATCCTGATGGAACTTATAATCTTTTGTTTGAATTTGAACTTGTTAATGGAGAGAAATTTACTTCTAAATATGTTTTACATTTAGGCGAAAGTTTTAAATCGATACCTTCTATTTACGATATTACTCTCTATAACAATATTTTAAGAGTTTATGTAAGAGAACAAGATAGTTATAAAGTATTAATTAATAATATAGTTAATGATTTTATTAAGATTTTTAGTATTGGAATTTATAGAAGCTATTTTGAAATCAATTTAAATGAATATGTTTCAAGCGATTTATTTATTTCAATTATAAATAGTGATGAAAATGCCACGTTTGTTAAATATTTTATTGATGAAAATATAGTTATTTCTGGAAATGAAGTGTCTTCTTCAATAAATATTGTTAGAGAAGAAAGAAATAATAAGTCTTATTATTTAAAATTAGTCGATGGCAACGGAGAGTTAATAGATTTTACTAATGAAATTTTATATGGCTTATTACCAGATGGGTTATTTATTAATGTTGAAGCGGTTGATGGTGAAACAACAGCTGAAATAAATTATCAAGCTGCAACAAATGAAAATAGTTTAATTCGCTTTAATACTTCTTATTCAGAATTTTTAATCAATAATCGATTAGAAAGTGAAGGTTTATTCAATCTATTCCTTCCTTCGATAGTAGTTGTTTCTGCTATTTCAACCGGTGTTTTAATTGTAGGGACAATTGGAATTATAACTCACGCCTTAAAAAAGAGAAAATAACTACTTTTAATGTAAATTAAAGTATCTCGAATATAGAATATTGCCTCATATATTGTTAAAATATATGAGGTTTTTAATATACTAATTAAATGTAGGAGTTTAATATGGAACCTATAATAGAAAGATTTTACAATGATTTTGACTTTATAAAAATTAAAGTTAACGATTTTGAGTATGTTTTTTCTTCATGCGGGGCAAGTTTATATTCATTAAGAAAAAATAATGTACCTTTGATTTTAGAATTAGAAGATAAAAAAATCTTTTTATCTTCACCTCAATTTTTCAATAAAACATTAGGAATGGTCGCTGGGAGACTTCCGGTTAATTATGAAAATAATGGTGTTAGATATCATTTAAAAGATACAGGAAATAATATTTGCCTTCATGGAGGAGTATTTACTTCTTTATCCTTTAAAGCTTGGAAATATAAAATTAAAGAAAGTAAAAATAAAATAGATGTCATTTTTACAATTTCACCAAGAAAAGGCGAAAATGGTTTTACTGGAAAGGTCAAAATTTATAATATTTATTCTCTTTATAAAAATAAACCTGGTTTTAAAATCATTCAAAAAGCCAATATTAAGGAAGATAGTTTACTTAGTTTATCAAATCATATTTATTGGAATCTAAATACAATTAATATCAATGATTATTCATTAAAATTTAATGCTTCTAAGATTGGAAAGGTAAACGATGATCTTTTAATGGTTGATACTATTAAGACCCCTGATTATTTAATCTTTAATAGAAAATCAAAATTAAAATTTAGACTTGATCAAGCCGCTAAACTTCTTATTGGAACGATTGATAATACATTTATTTTTGATGATAAAATCAACAAAGTTTTAATGGAAAATGAAAAATACTTGGTTAAATTAAAAACTGATTATCCAGCAATGAATATCTATTGCGATTCTTCTTTAACACCTGTTCAATTTGTTAATAATCCTAATCTTAAAGAAAGAAGAGGGATTGCCTTAGAACCTCAATTATATTTACTTGATAAAGACTCAATTTTCTATAAGAAAGGTCAAAAATATAATCATTATATTGAATACATTATTTTAGAAAAATAGGTAGGAGTTATGGATATTAATTTAATTGTTAATGAACTTGTTAGATATGCAAAAGTTAGTTTTGATATCGCTGATACTGATTTAATTTATTTTAGAAATATTATTTTAGGGGAATTAAATTTATCTTCATTTAAAGAGTTAGAAATTGACACACGTAAAATTGATTCTTTTAAAAATCCAGATTATTTTACTGAAAATTTAAATGATTTTTTAAAAGAAACCACTGAATTAAGTGACAATGAAATTGATAGAAAAATAACAAAAATTTATGGTTTTTTATCGCCAAGACCATCAAGTGTGATTGCTAAATTTGATTCGATTTATAAAAGTGAAAGTGATAAAGAAGCATTAAACTATCTTTATAATTTATCAATTAAGAATGATTATGTTAAAAAATCCAAGATCGATAAAAATTTATTATGGTCTTCTACATATCCTGATAAAAATATTGAAGTATCTATCAATCTTTCAAAGCCAGAGAAAAATAATAAAGATATTGCTAAGTTATTAGTAAAACCAAAAACCGGTGATGTCAAATATCCGTTATGTTTATTATGTAAAGAAAATCTTGGTTATTATGGTAGAGATGATCATCCAGCAAGAGAAAACATTCGAACAATACCATTAAAATTAGATGGTGAAAATCGGTATTTACAATATTCTCCATATGGATATTTCAATATGCATTGTATCGTCTTTAAAGACACTCATTCAAATATGGTTATAAATGAATCAACTTTTAAAAAACTTTTAACTTTTGTTGATAATTTCCCATATTTCTTTATTGGGAGCAATGCTGATTTACCAATTGTTGGTGGGTCTATTTTAAATCATGAGCATTATCAAGGTGGAGAACATAGATTACCAATTATGCATGCAAAACCTAAAAAAGAATACCCATTAGCAAATCATGATTCTAAGTTATATTTACTTGATTGGTATAATTCTACCTTATTAATTCAAGGTGAAAATAAAATAGATGTTGTTGATATTGCTACTAAAATCCTAACAAAATGGAGAAATTATGATGATTTAGATAATGATATTTTATCTTTTAGTGATGAAGCAGCACATTCAACTGTAACCCCATGTGTTAAAAAAGATGGAAATGTTTATTCTTTATATTTAATTTTAAGAAACAACAGATGTAATGCAGAATATCCTGATGGAATTTTCCATGCTCATCCAGAATATCATCATATTAAACACGAAGGCATCGGTATTATTGAAGCAATGGGATTATTTATTCTTCCTGCAAGATTGGTTCGACAAACAAATCAAATTAAAGATTGTTTAAAAAATAATTTAAGCGATTCAGAAATCATATCTAAATATCCTGATTTTGATAAGTTATTCTTAAATATGATTCATAAATTAGCTTTAAATTATAACGAAGAAACAATTGATAGTTCTATTAGAGAATATATTAATAACGTTTGCAGAAATATTTTAAAGGATACTGCAGTTTTTAAAGACAATGAAAAAGGTAATAAAGGAATCGATAAATTTATTGGTTCAATTGAGTTTTAAAAAAAGGAGTAAATATGGAAGTTAATAAGTTATTTGAAGAATTTTTCAATGAAAAACCTCAATTTTCTATTGATACTGGTGGAAGATTTGAAATTATAGGTAATCATACCGACCATAACCATGGTCTTTGCTTGGTTGCAAATTGTTCTTTAAGAGCAAGAGCTTGTTTATCACTTAATGGTGATGAGGTAATTATAAAATCGAAAGGTTATGATGAATTCTCTTTTAATATTAATAATTTGGAAAATGGTGTTGAAATAAGTGGAAAAACAATTGGTCTAGCTAAAGGGATTTTGTTTAAATTAAAGGAATTGGGCTACAAAATTGGTGGATTTAAAATGTTTATTGATAGTGAAATTCCTGATGGAAGTGGCGTATCTTCTTCGGCTGCAATCGAATCTTTATTTGGCTATACGATTTCCTATTTATTTAATGAAGGAAAAATTACGCCATTAGAAATTGCGAAAACAGGTCAATTTGCTGAAAACGTTTATTTTAAAAAACCATGTGGATTGTTAGATCAAATTGGAACATCATTTGATTCATCTAACTTCATTGATTTTGAAAATATTAATGATCCAACTATTACTACTTTGCCATTTAAATTACCTTTAACTTTATATTTAGTTAAATCAGTTGGCGATCATTCTGCTTTAACTCCATTATATGCTGCAATTCCTGATTCCATGAAAAAAGTTGCTCATCTTTTAGAAGGAAAAGAATTTTTAAGAGATATCACTGCCACTACGAATATTTTAGAAAAAATTGATAACTTAGATGTTGAAGATAGTGTAAAAAGAAAAGCAAAGCATTTCTTTATCGAAAATGAAAATGTTTTAAAAGCTAAAAAAGCAGTTGAAACTAACAATTTAGATGATTTTTTAGGTGCTATTCGTTCATCACAAGATTCATCTAATAAAAATCTTGAAAATACATTTGTTAGAGGTGAATATGAAAACTCTCCACAATCGATTATAGATGAATTATCACCTATCATAGGCAGAAATGGCGCTATTAGAATTCACGGTGGCGGATTTAAAGGGACTGTTTTAGCCTTTATTAAAAATGATTTCGTTGATGAATTTGACAAAGTTTTAAAAGAAAAATATCCTGAAGATAGATATTTTAAAGTCCATATTTCTGAACATGCATGTAATTTTAAAAAATTATAAAAATAAAAAGGGTCAAGGCCCTTTTTATTTTTCCTCATTTTCCTTTAATATTTTATTCCACTCATCAATTTCATTTTCATCTGGTATAAAAATAAATGGGGTATTTCTTTTTATTTCATTATAATCAAGTCCATATCCAACTAAAAATTGATTCTTAGTTAAAGTAACTCCAACAAAATCAGCATCTAAATCAACCTTTCTTAAAGGTTTTTTATCTAAAAAAGAAACGATAGTGATAGATCTTGGTTGGTATTTGATTTTAAAATATTGCTTTAAATAAGAAAGTGTAGTACCTGTATCAACAATATCTTCAATTAAAACAATATCTTTATTTTTAACATTTTCGGTAATATCTTTTTTTAAATGGATAACCCCTGTAGAAGAAGTGCCATCATAAGAAGATACTTGGATAAAATCTTCGATAACGGGCAAATCATAATATTTGAGTAAATCCATCATAAAAGGCATTGCGCCTTTTAAAACCCCAATAAAAACAGGGATAGAATCATTATTAGCAAATCTTTCTTTTAATTTTTCAGCAACTCTTTTGACGGCTTCTTGAATTTCTTCTTCGCTTAAAACAATTTCTTTCATATAAAACCCTCATTAAAAATATAAAAAATATTAAATTATTTTATTTTTATCAAGTCAAATAAATACCGATTTTTCGAATAAAAATAATGTTATCTTAATAATTTTTAGGGATTATTAATAATGTATATAGTAATACTTATTTACACACATATATATAATATAAGAATGGGATTCTTATATAAAAGGTTCACCCATACCCGTACGTAGTACAAGAATGGAAAAACTGAAAATTTTATGCCGATTTTTAATAAAATTAATATAAAATTAATATACACGGAGGAGGATAAAATGCCTTATATTGAATTAAATGTAAATAAAGAAATAAATAAAACATTAAAAGAAGAAATTAAAACTAAATTAGGAAGTTTAATTAAAGAATTACCAGGAAAAAGCGAAAATTGGTTAATGGTAAATATCAATGATAATACTTCTTTATATTTTAAGGGAAGTGAAGAAGGAGCCATTATGGTAAAGGTTTTAGTTTATGGAGAATCTTATTCTTCTCAAATCTTAAATAACTTCACTTCTTTATTAACTTTTCATTTATCATCTCTACTTAAAATAAGTAGTGAAAGAATTTATATCTCTTATTTTTTTACAAAAAATCGGGGATTTAATGGTTCAAACTTCTAAAATTAAAAAAAATACTTGCTAAATTTTAAAATTCCATTAATATATTGACTTGTAAAGATTGATAGAGGCGCGATTACGATTAGTAATTAACGGAGGAGACATCCGATGAAGTTAATGAAAGGCAAGATCGCCGAAACAAATTCAAGGTATTGAATTTGATTGGGCTATGGGAGAAGATCCTTTAGACTCCTAGTTTATCTAGAGGCGCTATCGATGTAAATCTTCATTAAAATATATAGATTGCATCGAGCGATGCAATCTTTTATTTAAAGGAGATTAAAATGAATAAAAAATTATTAACTTTAGGTGCTGCTTTAACTATATTTGGCACTGCACTTACTTCTTGTGGAAATAACACTTTGGTTGTTTCTAATGATGTTTTAGTTGTTGGAATGGAAGCAAATTATCAACCATTTAACTGGACAACTTATACATCTAGTGAGCATACTCTTCCAATCTACGGAACTAATGAATATGCTGATGGATACGATGTAGCAATTGCAAAATATTTAAGCGAAGAAACTGGTAAAGATGTTTATGTTAAAAGAATAGTTTGGGATAGTTTAATCCCTTCTCTTCAACAAGATGAAGTTAACTTAGTATTGGCCGGAATGACTGATACATCAGAAAGAAGAGAATCAATTGATTTTACAAATCCATATTTAACTAGTGATTTAGCTTTTTTAATTAGAACAGAAAATATGCCAGAAGGATATGGAACAAAAGAAAATCCTGCTAGTTATGAACAATTACTTGAATTATTTGATGGGGAAACTTTAGTTTGCCAAGCAAACGTTGTTGGTGATGGATTTATTGATACTTATTTTGTAAATAATGACCAAGGAAAAACGATTAGACATGCTAATCCACAAAGTACTTATCCTTCAGCTGCAAACGAAGTTAAAGGCGGAGTTTCTTTTGCTATGCCTGCTGAACTTCCTGTTGTTGAAACAATGACAAATCTTGGTGGGTTAAGTGTTCTTTATTGTGATTATAAGAGTTTTTTAAGTGAAGAAGATTTGAATGACCTTTCTGTTTCAATCGGTGTTAAGAAAGGTAATACAGAATTAATCAACGAAGTTAATGCTGCATTAGCAAAATTAAGTGATGATGAAAGAAATGAAATAATGGGGGATGCTGCTTCTAGAAGCGCAGAAAACGCATAATGATAGATTTTGGTAAAATGTGGAATGTTATTGGTCAAAATTTTACCTTTATCATTTATTCAATTATAACAACCGTAATATTAGCTATTGTTGGAACTTTTATTGGATTATTTTTAGGCATTTTCCTAGCTTATGGTAAAAATTTAAAAGCCAAGGAGATTGATAATGGTTTTATTAAAACTTGCAAATATATTGTAAAAGGTATTTGTAGTATTTATTCTACCGTTTTACGTGGCACTCCAATGATGGTTCAAGCTTTAATTTTTAAGTTTGGATGTCAAGCTTTAGGCTTAAATTGGGGAGATATTTATTTTCAAGGCGAAGTAAACAATGTTTTTAATGGTTGGTTCTTTGCTGGCTTAATTGTTATCACCTTTAATACTGCTGCTTATATGGGTGAAATTGTTAGAAGTGGTCTTAACGGTGTAGAACAAGGGCAAGTTGAAGGAGCTAGAAGTTTAGGAATGAGTGCTTCAAGAACAAGTTTTTCAATTATTCTTCCTCAAGCCTTAAGAAATTCACTTCCTACAATTGGTAATGAACTTATTGTTAATATTAAAGATTCGTCTGTTTTGAATGTTATTAGTGTCACCGAACTCTTCTATAGAATGGATTTAATTGCAGGTAAAAACTTTGCTTATATGGAATGTTATCTTCTTGCAGCAATTATATATTTAGTTTTAACCCTTATCGCGTCAGGTATTTTAAAACTTATAGAAAAGAAAATGGATGGGGTTAAATTTTCTTTAAACCCATTTAGAATTAGGAGAAGTTTTACAATATGAGTGAATTATTGTTAAAAATTGAAAATATCGCCAAATTTTTTGGACCCTTAAAAGTTTTAAAAGATATTTCTTTAGATGTTAATAGAGGGGATGTCATTGCTATTATTGGACCTTCTGGTAGTGGAAAATCTACATTTTTAAGATGTTTGAATCTTTTGGAAACTCCAACACGTGGTAGATTAGAATTTAATGGCGAAGAATATTTTAATATTTCAAAATGTAAAGATGATTTTGTTGATTATGAAAAATATGTTCATGATTATAATGCTTATAAAGAAGCTTATATAGAAAAAGAAGATAATTATGCAATTGTTTTAAATAAATATTTAGAAGATAAAAAAAATAATAGAGATTTAAAAAAAGAAATTAGAGAAAAGAAAAAAGAATTTAATTACATAAAAAAACATCCTATTTTAAAAGAAAATTACTTTGATAAAGATGCTTACAAAATTGCAATCAAAGAAAAACCAAATGTTATTATTCCTTCTAAAAAAATAAATGAAATTAGAAGTAAAATGGGAATGGTATTCCAATCGTTCAATTTATTTAATAATTATGATGTTTTATCTAACTGCACTTTAGCTCAAACTAAAGTTTTAAAAAGAAAATATAGTGAAGCTAAGGAAATAGCAATTCAACATCTTACACAAGTTAATATGCAAGATAGAATGAACTATAAAATTAGAGAATTAAGTGGTGGTCAAAAACAAAGAGTAGCAATTGCTAGGTCATTATGTATGAATCCAGAGATTTTACTTTTTGATGAACCAACTTCAGCGTTAGACCCAGAAATGGTTGGAGAAGTGCTCGAAGTAATGAGAAAGTTAGCTAATCAAGGTATGACTATGATTGTTGTTACTCATGAAATGAATTTCGCTAGAAACGTCTCAAATAAAGTTGTTTTCATGGAAAATGGCTATATTGTTGAAAGTGGAACTCCAGAAGAAATCTTTGTTCATCCAAAAGAAGAAAGAACTAAAGAATTCTTAAGGATGAAATAGTTTAAAAAAATAAAAATTATTTCGATAAAATTGATAAACTTTTCTATTGACTTGATCTTTTACTTTAAGTAAAATATTCGAGCAACTGAAAAGTTTATTTTTTTAGTGTTATTAATGATACACTCGGTATTGTGTATATTGGAGGAAAGAAAAGGATGCCAACTATTAATCAATTAGTTAGACAAGGTAGAAGCAAAACTACTGAAAAATCAAAAGCACCTGCACTCTTAAAAAGATACAATTCTTTAACAAAAAAAGAAACAAATCAAAATAGTGCACAAAAAAGAGGCGTTTGTACCCGTGTTGGTACTATGACACCTAAAAAACCTAACTCAGCTTTAAGAAAATACGCAAGAGTTAAGTTATCAAATGGATATGAAGTTACTGCCTATATCGGTGGTGAAGGACACAATTTACAAGAGCACTCAACTGTTATGATTAGAGGAGGAAGAGTTAAGGATCTTCCTGGTGTTAGATATCATATCATTAGAGGTACATTAGATTGTGCTGGTATCGAAACTCGTAGACAAGGAAGATCACTTTACGGTACTAAAAAACCAAAAGGTAACGAATAGGAGGTAATTAAGCATGTCAAGAAAAGGATTTAATCAAAAAAGAGACGTTTTACCTGATCCAATTTATAATTCAAAATTAGTTACTCGTTTAATTAATAGAATTATGCTTGATGGTAAAAAAGGTACTGCTCAAACAATTCTTTATAATGCATTTAAAAGAATTGAAGAAAAAACACAAAAACCAGCTATGGACGTTTTCGCAACAGCTATCAATAACATTATGCCTGAAGTCGAATTAAAGGCAAAAAGAATTGGTGGTGCTAACTTCCAAGTTCCAACAGAAGTTTCTGCTGAAAGAAAAGTTACATTAGGCTTAAGATGGTTAGTTTCTTATTCTAGATTAAGAAAAGAAAAATCAATGGAAGAAAAATTATGTAACGAAATTATCGATGCAGCAAATGGAACAGGCGGCTCTGTTAAGAAAAGAGAAGATGTTCATAAAATGGCCGAAGCTAATAAAGCTTACGCTCACTATAAATGGTAATTTATATAAAAAGGGAAAAATATTATGGCAAGAGAATACGATTTAGCTCATACTCGTAATATCGGTATCATGGCTCACATTGATGCTGGTAAGACAACAACTACAGAACGTATCTTATATTACACACATAAAATCCATAAAATTGGTGAAGTTCATGAAGGTGCTGCAACGATGGACTGGATGGTCCAAGAACAAGAAAGAGGTATTACAATTACTTCTGCAGCAACGACATGTTTCTGGCACGATCATAGATTTAACATCATCGATACTCCTGGGCACGTCGACTTTACAGTTGAAGTCGAACGTTCATTAAGAGTTCTTGATGGCGCTATTACTGTTCTTGATGGTAAAAATGGTGTTGAACCTCAAACCGAAACAGTTTGGAGACAAGGCTCAAAATATGGCGTTCCAAGAATTGTCTTCGTTAATAAACTCGATGCTATTGGTGCAGATTTTGAAATGTGTGTTGACTCATTAAAAGAAAAATTAGGCGCTAATGCAAAAGCTGTTCAATATCCAATCGGTATTTCTTCAACTCTTAAAGGTGTTATCGATTTAATTAAGATGGAAGCTTGGGATTTTACTGATAAAGATCACCCAGCTAAGATTGATATTCCTGAAGAATATGTTGAAAAATGCAAAAAATTTAGAGAAGAATTAATCGAAGATATTGCTGGATTTGATGATGATTTAATGATGAAAGTTCTTGAAGGTGAAGAACCAACAGTTGAAGAAATTAAAGCAGTCATTAGAAAAGCAACAATAGCAGGTCAATTCCACCCAGTTTTCTGTGGATCAGCATATAAAAATAAAGGTATTCAATTATTACTTGATGGCGTTATTGATTATTTACCATCACCACTTGATATTCCTGAAGCTAAAGGATTTGATTCAAAAGGAAATGAATATCTTTGTAAAGCAAATGATAAAGAACCATTTGTTGGCTTAGCATTCAAAATTGCTACAGACCCATTTATTGGTAGATTAGCTTATGTTAGAGTTTATTCAGGCGTTTTAAAATCAGGTTCTTATGTCTTAAATTCTAATAAAGATGTCAAAGAAAGAATCGGTAGATTAGTCTTAATGCATGCTAACCACAGAGAAGAAGTTGATGCATTACATGCTGGTGAAATCGGCGCTATTATTGGTTTAAAAAATACTACAACTGGTGAAACATTATGTGATGAAAACCTTGATGTCGTATTAGAAAAAATGGAATTCCCAGAACCAGTTATTGAAGAAGCTGTTGAACCAAAAACAAAAGCGGATCAAGAAAAGATGTCAATTGCTTTAGCTAAACTTGCTGAAGAAGACCCAACGTTTAAAGTTTCTACTTCAGAAGAAAGCGGACAAACAATTATTGCTGGTGTTGGTGAATTACACTTAGATATTATCGTTGATAGATTAAAGAGAGAATTTGGTGTTCAAGTTAATGTTGGTAAGCCACAAGTTGGTTACCGTGAAACTATTAAATCTGTTGGAGATTGTGAAGGTAAATACATCAAACAATCAGGTGGTAGAGGTCAATATGGTCACGTTGTTATCAAATTTGAACCAAACCCTGGAAAAGGATTTGAATTCGTTAACGGTATCGTTGGTGGCGTCATTCCTAAGGAATACATTAAACCTACTCAAGATGGTCTTGAAGATGCATTACAAAGAGGTCTCGTTGCTGGTTATCCAGTAATTGATATTAAAGCTACATTACATGATGGTTCTTATCATGATGTCGACTCTTCAGAAGCTGCTTATAAAATTGCTGCTTCAATGGCATTAAAAGAAGCTGCTAAAAAATGTAATCCAGTTATTCTTGAACCAATTATGAAAGTCGAAGTTACAGTCCCAGAACAATACTATGGTGATGTTATCGGCGATATTTCAAGAAGAAGAGGTCAAATGACTGGAGAATCACAAAGAGGTAATGCAAAAATTATCGATGCTGAAGTCCCGCTTGCAGAAATGTTCGGTTATGTTACAGATTTACGTTCATTTACACAAGGTAGAGGTTCCTATACAATGGAATTCGATCACTTCGGTGAAACTCCAAAATTCATCCAAGATGAAATTATTAAAAAGTCAGGAATGAGCGGACGTTAATCCCTCATTTCCTAACTAAAAATTAAAAAATATATAATCGTAAATATCCCTAGATATTTATTGATAATATAAATAAAATGCTATAAAATTTAATCATTGCAAACGCAAGGTATTATTAGGAGGAAATGAATACTTATGGCAAAAGAGAAATTTGATAGAAGTAAGGTTCATATGAATATTGGTACCATCGGACACGTTGACCATGGTAAAACAACCTTAACTGCTGCTATCACACACGTTTTAGCAAAAAAAGGATTATCTGAAGTTAAAGATTACGATCAAATCGATGCTGCTCCAGAAGAAAAAGCAAGAGGTATTACAATTAATACTGCTCACATCGAATATCAAACAGCAAAAAGACACTATGCACACGTTGACTGTCCAGGGCATGCTGACTATGTCAAAAATATGATTACCGGTGCTGCTCAAATGGATGGTGCTATTCTTGTTGTCGCTGCAACTGATGGTGTTATGCCACAAACAAGAGAACACATTCTTTTAGCAAGACAAGTTGGTGTTCCATATATTGTTGTTTTCTTAAATAAATGTGACTTAGTTGATGATCCAGAATTAATCGACTTAGTCGAAATGGATGTCAGAGATTTATTAAATAAATATGGCTATCCAGGTGATACAACTCCAATTATCAGAGGTTCAGCTAGAAAAGCTCTCGATGGTGATCCAGAAGCAGAAAAATCAATCTTAGAATTAATGGATGCTGTTGATAATTATATCCCAGATCCAGTTAGAGATACTGATAAACCATTCTTAATGCCAATCGAAGACGTTTTAACTATTACTGGTAGAGGAACTGTCGTTACTGGTAGAGTTGAAAGAGGTACTGTTAAATTAAACGATGAAGTTGAAATCGTTGGTATCAAACCTACAATTAAATCTGTTGTTACCGGCATTGAAATGTTTAGAAAAACACTTGATTTCGCTGAAGCAGGTGATAATGCTGGTGTCTTATTAAGAGGTGTCAACAGAGATCAAGTCGTTAGAGGACAAGTCCTTGCAAAACCAGGATCAGTTACTCCACATACAAAATTCACATGTCAAGCTTACATCTTAACTAAAGAAGAAGGCGGAAGACATACTGGATTCCTTTCAAATTACAGACCACAATTCTATTTCCATACAACAGATATTACTGGAACTATTACTCTCCCACAAGGAACAGAAATGGTTATGCCAGGTGATAACGTTAACTTCACAGTTGAATTAATTCACCCAGTTGCTGTTGAAAAAGGTACTAAATTCTCAATCCGTGAAGGTGGTAGAACAGTTGGTGCTGGTACAGTTAGCGAAATCTTAAAATAGTTAACTAAAAACAAAAATTTTAAAGCAGGCTTAAATGCCTGCTTTTTATAATGGCAAAATGAGAGTTATTTAATTGAATAATACGAAAAATATGAATTTTCAATTCCTGTTAAAATTAGACTATAGCGAAAGAATGGGATCTTTCTTTTTAAATTTACAATAAAATATTAATTTGCACCAAATTTTCTATATTTCACTCTTCTTATATAAAAAGGAGGATTATCAAATGAAATTGTTATTAAAATTTTTATTTATTTTACCTGTATTATTTTTTGCAATCCTTCTTTTACTTCTATCAGTATTAGTTTTTATGTTAAAAAGAGGAATAAAAAATTAAATCATTAATAAAAAAGTCGATAAGACAAAACTAAATGCTAATATTAAAAAGGTGTATTTATTTTTATATTCATAAAATATTGAAGGAAGAAGTTCAATTATTAAAACATATAATAAACTTCCACTTGATATTGCAAAAATAATTGTAGTGACTATTTCGGGGAAAGAAATAGAAAAATAATAGCCAATAATTGCTAAAATAAATGAAACTAAACCATTAAGGGTAGTAAGTGAAATAGAGTATAATTTACCTTTTTCACTCTTTTTAAATGATGAAGAAATAGAATATCCAATAATTAAATTGTGAATAAATAAAGATATAGTCATCATTAATCCACTCAATGGAAAATTTTCTCCATTAAAAAATGTTCCTAATACAAAACCTTCAGGTATGTTATGAATAAAAATGGCGAATAAATAAATTAATGAAGAGGTTAGTGTTATTTTATTTTGTAAAATCATTTCGTTTGAATGAACATGGTCATGGCAAGGAGAAACATCATCTTCGTCATGTTTGTGATGATGTGTAATTTTATGCATAAATTCATGAAGAAAAAAGAATATTAATCCGGTTATAAAAATAATAACTAGCGATAATAAAATGCCATACATATTATTATCAAATATATTGTTACTATGTTCTATTGCATGTGGAATTAATTCCATAAAAAGTAATGAGATAATCGTTCCTATTGCAAACGTAATAAAAAATGAAGTTATTTTAGGATGAGATTTTTTAAAAATAAAAGGTATTACTGAACCTAAAAATGTAGGGAATAAAGTCCCTAAAAAGGAAAAAACAAATAAATAAAAAGTATTCATAGTCATTTTTACTCCTCTTTATTTAAGATTTAAATTAGTTAAAATGTTAAGAATCCCTTTTGTTATTATCAAAAGGATAATGTCTTTTTTCAACAGAAATTTTATTATTATCATCAATTGTTAAAATAACATAAGAGCCCAAAAAATCATCGCGTGGTTGAGTTAAAGAGCCTGGATTAATTAAAATAGTTTTATCATTTATTGTGCCAACAGAAAAACAATGTGTGTGACCATAAATAAAAATATCAGGATCAATTTTTTTAATATATTTTGATTTATTTATTAAAAATTCAAAATTATCACCGTGTTCTAAATGTATTTTAAATCCATTTATTATTAAATCTTTTTTCTTTGGAAATTCGGTTGAAAAATCATTATTTCCTTTAACTGCTAAAAACGGGGAAATTAAATAATCTGGAATACAAAAATCTCCTAAATGAAAATAATAATCAGCATCATATTCTTTTGTTTGGATATCAAGCAGTGGTTGATAAGAACCGTGCGTGTCACTTATAATTACGATTTTTGTCATGAAGATATTATAGTTTTTTAAAAAGTAATTGTCATATTATTTATAAGTGTTTATTATTTTAATGTTATGAAAAAATATGACCTCGAAGAACAAAAAAAGACACCATATTTAGATGCCTACAAAAAATATCTTGATAAACATACGACTGCTTTTGATGTTCCAGGACATCATCAAGGCAAAATAAGAACGGATTTTAATAAGGTCTTTGGACCAAGAATTTATAAAAGTGATGTAAATGCTCCTCGTGGTATGGATAATTTATCTCATCCAACAGGTGTAATTAAAGAAGCTCAAGAACTTTTTGCTAAAGCCTGTGGAGCTACTTATGCAAAATTTTTAATAAATGGAAGTAGCGAAGGCAATTTAATAATGTTAATGTCGGCTTTAAAAGCTAAAGAAAAAATATTAATGCCTCGAAATGTTCATAAATCAGTAATTAATGGTCTTGTTTTAAGTGGCGCAATTCCAATTTTTGTGATGCCTGAAATTGATAAAAATACCGAAATTGTTAACCAAATTTCTTATAAAGATTGGAAAAAAGCAATTGATAATAATCCTGATGCAAAAGCTATTTTTATTATTAATCCAACATATTTCGGAGCAACTTGTAATATTAAAAAAGTTGTTGAATACGCTCATTCTAAAAATATGATTGTTTTGGTTGATGAGGCTCATGGGTCACATTTTTATTTTTCTTCACATTCTCCAATGTCTGCAATGGAAGCTGGAGCCGATATGTCAACGCTTTCAATTCATAAAACTGGCGGAAGTTTAACTCAATCTTCAGTTTTATTAGTTAATGGAAATAGAGTCCCTCGATATGATGTTGTTAAAACTTTTAACCTTTTAACGACAACTTCTCCTTCATCTTTACTAATCGCTTCTTTAGATTCTGCGAGAAAATATTTAGTATTTCATGGTTCTAGAACTATTAACAGAATTATTAAATTAGCTCATGAAGCAAGAGACAGAATTAATGAAATTAAAGGATTTAAAGCTAGAGGGAAAGAATATTTTAAAGAAAATGGCGCTTATAATTATGATGAAACAAAAGTTGTTGTTGAATTAGATAATCTTTCTTTGACTGGTTTTGAGTTATACAAAATCTTAAAAGACAAATATAATATTCAAATTGAACTTGGAGAAACCTACGTTTTTCTTTTACTTTTTACTGTTGGTACAAAAAAAGAAGATGTTGATACTATTGTCAATGCTTTAAAGAAAATATCGCAAAAATATTATAAAGAAGATATTGTTTATCCTTCTCATCACTATTTAAAGGATTCATTCCCTCCTTTAGTTTTAAGACCAAGAGAAGCTTACCATGCTTCTTTAAAAATTGTAAAACTTGATAAAGCTCTAAATAAAATTTCAAAGGAAATGATTATGACTTATCCACCAGGAATCCCTGTTATTATTCCAGGAGAAAGGTTTACGCAAAATGTCATTGATGAACTTAAATATTTTAAAAAGATTAAAGCAAATATATTGAGTGATTTTGAAGGAGTTAATGAAGTAAGCGTAGTCGATGAGTTAAAATTAGAAAAATAAAATTTAAAAAATTATATTTAAAAACCCCCTTAATCTAAATATTTTATCTAGTAAAGGGGGTAAATTTTTCATCTGGGGCGAAATACCGGGATCGAACCGGTGAATGCTTGGTTCACAGCCAAGTGAGTTAACCGCTTCTCCAATTTCGCCATTTATTTTTTGCCTTAATATATTATCAAAACTAGTAGGGTAATTCAATTAAAATTTTTGGTACATATTATGACTTTCTTTCTTTGATAATGCTCTCTTTTTCTATTTTTCCAATTAATAAAGATGAATCATCATCATGATGCTTATAATTAATCAAGACATCATCTTCATTATAATTGGCATAGCAATATTTACACATTGAAAGACATGAATTATAAGCACCGATATCAACCATTTGAACACAATTACATGTAAATTTATTATCTTTTCTAAATGTTTGCTTTTTTAGTTTTAAATCTTTTTCGTCCTTTTTTAAAGTATTTATGATGAATTCTTTTGAGATACAAGCTCCTTTGTCAAAACCATATTTAGTTAAATCTTCTTTTTCTCCACAAGTAAAAATCTTTATATTATATAAATGAGAAAGATAAGAAAAAGACTCCCCAATTAATTTATAATCGCTTTCATCAAATTCTTCTAAATTAAGAAATTTATTATTTTTTAAAGTATTTTTATAATAATCTACAAAAGAAATAACTATATTTTCTGTTGCATCCTTAATTAATTGGATAAGTTTATTAAAAGCTTTTAAATGGAAAGAAATAGTGTATCTTTTATTTTTTAAAATCGGATCATAACGAATAAAGATATTTTCTTTTCCATATTTTTTTGCTAAATAATTTATATCTTCAATAATCATTTTCTTATTTTTAGCAATTATAGGTTCAATATCTTCATTATAAGGAGTTAAAGTTAGGTGAAATACAAAAGGTATATCATCTAATAAAGATTTTATTTTCTCTAAATAAGGAAGAAGTGGACGAATGTTTTTAGAACAAAAAACAATCATATCAATATTTTTAAAATAAATTCTTGATATAAGTTTTGGATTAAATGGATTTCTTGTATCAACGAATCCTTCTTTAACGCGATTATAAAACCATTTTGGATAATATGTTGCTATATCGCTTCTCCCACTTACAAATAAAATCATAAAAAATAACTTAGTTTCCTAAGTTATTTTATCATTTTTTATTGGGTTAAATTATAATTCTTTAACCCATAAACCATGGAGGTTACAGAATTCATATACCTTTAATGGTTTTTCATTTTCAATATAGAAATCTGCAACTGGTTTACCACTAGGAGATAAATCAACACGATGTGTTGCTTTATCGGTGAGTAAATAAACAAATGCAATATGGTGTTCTTCACTCATTGGATGTTCAACACTGCCTACTTGAACATGAACATGATTTCCTTCAACACTAACTACTGGAACGTGTTTTTCATTTGCTGCGTCTGTTGAGTTAGGAACTAATTCGACCATTGGTTCTCCGCAGCAAACAGTTTGGCAACCATGTGTTCCAGGTAAAAGTTCAACAACTTTTCCGCATTTATTGCATTTAAATAAGTTTAATTCTGGCATATATATTTCTCCTTTATTTGATTTACCTTAATTATAATGAATTGATTAAATAAATAAAGAGATATGCTTCTAAGTAATAAAAACTGTTATAAATTTTCTTGATAATATGATTATTAATCAAAGATTATTAATGATATAATTTTCTTGTTCGAATAATTATGGAGAAAAAGACAATGTATATTAAAAAATTAGTAACTAAAGATACTTATTATGTTGGTGGAAGTGACCGTAGATTAGCACTTTTTGAAAACATTTATCCTTTAACAAACGGAGCAAGTTATAACTCTTATCTTATAATGGATGAAAAAACTTGTTTATTAGATACTGTTGATCCATCTGTTGAAAATATTTTCTTTGAAAAAATTGAAGATGTTTTAAACGGAAAATCACTTGATTACCTTATTATTAATCATATGGAACCTGACCATTCAAGCGAAATTTGTCGCGTTTTAGATAAATATCCTGAAATAACTGTTGTAACAAGTGATAAAGCTTATACAATGTTTAAAAATTTTAATAATGGTCGCGAAATTAAAAATTTAATCTTAGTTAAAGAATTCGATACTCTTTCTTTAGGCAAACATACTTTAACTTTTGTTATGGCTCCAATGGTTCACTGGCCTGAAGTTATGGTTACTTATGATGCAACAACGAAAACACTTTTCTCAGCTGATGCTTTTGGTACTTTCGGAGCATTGAGTGGAAATTTATTTGCACATGAAATGAATTTTGATCACGATTATTTAGATGAAGCAAGAAGATATTATACAAATATAGTTGGTAAATATGGTAGTCAAGTTCAAGCTATTTTAAAAAAAGCTGGAACAATTGAAATTGAAACAATTTGTCCTTTACACGGGCCAATTTGGAGAGAAAATTTACCTTATTTAATTAATCTTTATGATAAATGGTCAAGATATGAACCTGAAATCCAAGGTGTTTTAATTGTTTATGGTTCAATTTATGGAAATAGTGAAAAAGTAGCTAATATGATAGCTGACGGTCTTGCAAATGAGGGTATTAGAGATATTCATATGTATGATGCATCAAAAACAGATAAATCATATCTCGTTGCCGAAACTTTTAAATATTCTCATTTAGTTGTTGTTTCTTCAACATATAATATGGGTATTTTCACACCAGTAGAAGAGTTCTTATTAGATTTAAAATATCATAATATGCAAAATAGAACTGTTGCTTTAGTTGAGAATGGAAGCTGGGCACCTAATTCCCTTTGTTTAATGAAAGGCATTTTCTCTCAAATGAAGAACATGAATGTCTTAACTGATGTTTGTTTTACAGTTAAATCTGCTATTAGAGATGAGCAAAAAGAAAATGTTGAGTTACTAGTTCATGAAATTGCTAAAGATTTCCCTAAAGCAAGTTTAGATTCAAATCCATTATTCAATATTACTTATGGCCTTTATGTTTTAACTTCTAATGATGGTAAACGTGATGATGGTATGATATTAAATACAATTAATCAAGTTGCTGAAAATCCTAATAAAATTATGTTCTGTGTAAATAAAAGAAATTATTCTGCAGAAGTCATTAAAAATAGTAAAAAGGCAACTGTTTCAATTTTATCTACAAATACTCCATTTGCTATTTTTAAGAATTTTGGTTTCCAATCTGGTAAAGATGTCGATAAATTTGCAAATATTTCTTATATAAAACGTGATAAAAATGGACTTTTATATTTAACTAAATATACTAATGCTTATATTTCTTTAGATGTAAATGAAGTTGTCGATTTAGGTTCTCATTATGGTTTTATTGCTACAATTGCCGAAACTAAACAATTAAGTAAAGAAAAATCACTTTCTTATTCTTATTACATGGATAATATTAAACCAAGACCAGCAAGAAGCGAAAAGAAAATTAATGGCTGGATTTGTAAAATTTGTGGATATATTTATGAAGGCGAAAATCTTCCAGCAGATTTTATTTGCCCATTATGTAAACATGGCGCTGAAGATTTCGAAAGAATTAAATAATTTTTTTGGATAAGTTTTATGGAAAAGAAAGAATTAGGTTTTAATGAGTATCAAAAACATGCTTATAATCTTATTTCTCCTGAAGGAAAAAAAGATATGATTACTAATGGGGTTTTAGGACTTGCAGGGGAAGCTGGGGAATGTTGTGATATTGTTAAAAAATATAAATATCAAGGACATGATCTTGATAAAGAACATTTAAAAGATGAACTAGGTGATGTGTTATGGTACATTGCTGAAACAGCTAGCGGATTGGGAATTACTCTTGAAGAAGTAGCTCAATTTAACCTTGATAAACTACATAAAAGATATCATGGTGAAACTTTCCATGCTAAAGATTCAATTAATAGGGATGAATAGTTGATGAGTAAAAGAATCTACGATTGTATTATTATTGGCGGCGGTGTTATTGGTTGTTCGATTGCACGCTATCTTTCACGTTATAAATTAGATGGTTTATTAATTGAGAAACATTCTGACGTTGGTGAAGAAACTTCATGTGCTAATAGTGCTATAGTTCATAGTGGATATGATCCATTACCAAATACAAAAAAGGCCTATTTTAATGTGAAAGGAAATAGAATGATGGAAGAAGTTTGTAAAGAACTTCATGTTCCGTTTATAAAAAATGGTTCTTTAACCATAGGTTTTAATGAAGAAGATAGAAAAACTTTAAGTGATCTTCTTTTAAGAGCAAAAGTAAATGGTGTTGAAGCTAGAATTGTTGAAAAAGAAGAGCTTCATAAGATGGAACCTTCTTTAAAAGATGAATGTTTATGTGCCTTATATTGTAAAGATAGTGGTATTGTATCCCCTTTTGAATTAACTATTGGTTTTATGGAAAATGCTATGGACAATGGTTTTAATCTAAATTTAAATGAAAAGGTTGAAAAAATAACTAAAAATGGAGATTTATTTATCGTTAACACAAATAGAGGAACTTATTTAACAAGAACTTTAGTTAATGCCGCAGGATTATATTCTGATGAGCTATTATCAAATTTAGAAAAGCCTAAATTTAAAATTAATTCTAGAAAAGGCGAATACATTCTTTTAGACCATTTTAATAATACTTGGTGTAAACATACGTTATTTATGTGCCCAACAAAGGTTGGTAAAGGCGTATTAATTTCTCCAACAACTTCTTATAACTATATTATTGGACCATCAAATGATCCATCTTTAAAAGATGATACATCAACTGATTCTTCAACTTTAGCTTTATTAAAAGAAACCGCAGCTAAATTAATAAAAAATATACCTTATAGCGAAGTTATTAGAACTTTTGCTGGTGTAAGAGCTAATCCTGATAATGACGATTTCATTATTGAAGAAAGTGATATTAATCCTGGCTTATTTAATGTAGCTGGCATTATGTCTCCTGGTTTAGCTTCATCTCCTGCTATTGGGGAATATGTTTCTGATTTAATAAAAGATAAATTAAATCTTCAAAAAAATGAAAACTATAAATCTACAAGAAAAGAAATTTTATCTTTAAATTCATTAGGAATTGAAAAGTATAATGAGTTAATAAAAAAGTGTCCTGCTTATGGACATATGATTTGTCGCTGTGAAAAAGTAAGCGAAGGACAAATTATTGATTCTATACATCGTAATTGTGGCGCAAAAACCGTTAAAGGAATAAAAAAAAGATTACGTGCAGGTTTTGGAAAATGCCAAGGAAGTTTCTGTGAAGAAGAAGTTTGTAAAATTTTAGCGCGTGAATTAAATGTTCCTCTTTCTTCTATTTTATATAAAGATGAAGGCAGCGAAGTTTTTAAATATAAGAGCAAAGGTAATAATTATGATGAATAATAATTTTTATGATATTGTTATAATTGGTGGCGGAAGTGCTGGATTAAGTGCGGCTAAAAAAGCCTTTGAAGAAGGAATTAGTTCTATTTTAATTATCGAAAGAAATAATGAACTTGGCGGAATATTAAATCAATGCATACACAATGGTTTCGGGCTTCATAAATTTAAAAAAGAATTAACCGGTCCTGAATATGCTTATGAATATATAAAATTTGTTAAAGAAAATAATATTCAATATCTTTTAAATACGCTTGTTTTATCAATTAACAAGAATAATAAAACAATTGTTTGTTCTTCTAGTGAAAAAGGGATTATTAATATCAATTATAAAGCTTTAATATTTTCAGCGGGTTGCAATGAAAGAACAAGCGGTCAAATTATGATTCCAGGAGAAAGACCAAATGGAGTTTATACTGCTGGTTTAGCTCAAAAGCTTCTTAATATCGATGGGTACTTAGTTGGTAAGAATGTCTATATTTTAGGGAGTGGCGATATTGGCTTAATTATGGCTAGGAGAATGAAACTTGAAGGAGCTAATGTAATTGGTGTAAGCGAGTTAATGCCATATTCAAACGGTTTAAATAGGAATATCGTTCAATGTTTAAATGATTACAACATTCCTTTAAAATTACATAATACAGTTGTTAAAATTCATGGCAAAAATCAACTTGAAGGTATTACTATATGTGATGTTGATGATTCTTTAAATCCAATTAAAGGAAGAGAACAATTTATTAAATGTGATACTCTTTTGCTTTCTATTGGATTATATCCATTTAATTCGATGCTTAAAAATAGCGGAGCAAAAGTTAACCTTGAAACAAAAGGAGCTTGGGTTGATCAAAATTTAGAAACAACTTTAGATTCTGTTTTTTCTTGTGGAAACGTTCTTCATGTGCACGATTTAGTAGATTATGTTTCAGATGAGGGCGAAATTGCTGGTAAAAATGCTGCATATTTAGTTAAAAATGGGAGAAGAAGTTGCATTAAGACAATTTTAACTTTTCATAATCAAAATTTATCTTATTTATTACCAAATGAAATCAAAGTTTATGATGGTTTGGATGAAGTAAATTTTTCATTTAGAGTAAAAAAACCTATTTCAAAAGGCGAAATTTTATTTAAAGATGGGAAAAATGTTGTTAAAAGAGTTATTAAAAACGATCTTATTCCTTCTGAAATGGTAAGAATTCACTTAAATAATATTGATTATAAGAATCTTGATGAACTTAAGGTTGAGGTAAATGAAATATAGTATGGTTCAAGAATTAATTTGTATAGTTTGTCCAAAAGGATGTCATATTAAAGTAGATGGTGAAAACATTAGCGGTTATACATGTTTAAGAGGTCTTTCTTATGCAAAACAAGAAAGCGTTAATCCTTTAAGAAATATTACTTCAACTGTTAGAATTGAAGGAGTTGATGACCTTGTTTGCCCGGTTAAAACATCTCATGAAATTCCTAAAAAAGAAATTTTTAATGTTATGAAAGAAATTAACAAAATAAAGGCAAAAAGACCAATTAAAATGAACCAAGTGCTTTTAAAAAATGTTTTGAATTTAGGAGTTGATATTATTTCAACAAAAGAGATTTTATAAAATGGCTACTGCAAAGAATTTTTTAAAATTAACTAAAAATGATTCGTTCAAAAAAACACCTTTTTGTGAAGTAGATTTTTTAGTACTTACAGCTCTTTCTTATGCTGATTTTAAAAATTCTTTATATTATGATGAAAGAAGTATTAATGGATTGGTTAAACTAAATGTTTTTGCAAAAAGCACTGTAATTAATAAGTTAAAGAAAAATTATTTAACAATTGGTAAAGGTTATAATCAATTTTTAAATTTATTCTTTTCTTCACAAAGATATAAAGATGTAAAGGTTGGCTATTTTTGTGACAAATTTTCTTTGGAACATAATATGCAATTTTTTGCACTTACTTTTTATGTTGATGATAAATATTTAGTTGTATTTAGAGGAACCGATAACACAATTACTGGATGGAAAGAAGATTTTAATATGACTTTAATGGACAAAATTCCAGGTCAAAAAATGGCGAGAGATTATGTTCGTTCTTTATTAAAAAAAGTCAAAGGCAAAATATATATTTCTGGTCATTCAAAAGGCGGAAATTTAGCTTATTATTGTTATTTAAATTTAAATAAAAGAGAAAAAAATCGAGTCATTTCAGTTTTTAATTATGATGGTCCCGGATTTAAAAATGATGATTATGATTATGAAGATTATGGAACAAAAATGTTTAAATTTGTACCTGAAGATGATGTTTTTGGCATGATTTTTGATACTTCAAATAATTGGGAAATTGTTGCTTCCACTAGAATTAATATGGCAGCTCACGATTTATTAACATGGAAATTAGATAGAAAAAGTAAATATACAAAATTACAAAGATTAAAAGCATTAACAATTTATTCAAGTTGTTTTAATCAAACTTTTAATGATTGGTATTATCGAAGCAATCCTAAAGATGCTGAAGCTTTAATAAAATTTGTTTTTAAATTGGTCGAAACAAATAATATTTCAACTTTAGGAGGTCTTTTTAAAGATATTCTTTTTGCTGGAGATGAATATTATCGAGAAATTGCAAATTATGATGAAGATAGCAAAAAAAGAATTAAAGCAATGCTTAGAAACCTTCTTAAACTATATTTAAATAACTTATTAAAAGATAAACATTATCAAAAAAGTGTCGACAGAAAGGAATAGTTTTTATGAAAAAATACATTTTAACAATCGACCAAGGGACGACTTCAACAAGAGCCTCTTTAATCGACAAAGATGGAAATATTTTTTACAAAGCTCAAGAAGAAATAAAATGTTTCTTTCCACATGATGGATGGGTCGAACAAGACCCAATCGATGTTTGGCTTTCTGTTTTAAATGTTATTAATGATTTATTAGCAAAAACAAATTTAACATATGCCAATATTGATTCTATTGGATTGACTAATCAAAGAGAAACAACTGTAATTTGGGAAAAAAAGACAGGCATGCCTGTTTATAATGCTTTAGTTTGGCAATCTCGACAAAGCGCCTATATTTGTGATGATTTGGTTGAAAAAATATCTTTCGTAAGGGAAAGAACTGGTTTAATAATTAATCCTTATTTTAGTGCTTCAAAAATTAGATTTATATTAGACCATATTGATAATGGTCAAAGACGTGCTGAAAATGGTGAACTCTTGTTTGGGACAATCGATACTTGGATAATGTATAAATTATCGAATGGAAAGATTTTTAAGACTGATGTCACCAATGCTTCAAGAACAATGCTTTTTAACATTAATTCATTAAAATGGGATGAAGATTTATTAAAATTATTTAATGTTCCAAAATGTATTTTGCCAGAAGTTTGCCCTTCTTCTTATAATTTTGGTTATGCTTCTTTTTTAAAAAAGAATTTAAAAATTTGTGGCGTAGCCGGAGATCAACAAGCAGCTTTATTTGGTCAAAACTGTTTTAAGGATGGCGATGTAAAATCTACATATGGTACAGGATGTTTTGTTTTGATGAATATAGGAAATAAACCTATATTTGATCAAGGTGGGTTAATCACTACAATCGCTTGGCAAATAGGAAATGAAGTAACCTATGCAATCGAAGGTTCTGTTTTTGTTGGCGGAGCTTCAATTCAATGGCTTAGAGATCAAATGAGAATGTTTAAAAAAGCATCGGATAGCGAAACATATGCTAGAAGATGTGATAATTCTTTAGGCGTTTATGTTGTTCCGGCTTTTGTTGGGCTTGGAGCACCTTATTGGGATGATGATTGTCGTGGAGCTGTTTTTGGTTTAACAAGAGCAACAACAAAGGAACATTTTATTAGAGCCACATTGAATTCAATTGCACTTCAAACAAAAGACGTTATTAAAGAAATGGAAAGAATTTCTAATAAAAAAATTGAAAGTTTAAGAGTTGACGGAGGAGCTAGTGAAAATTCTTATTTGATGCAATATCAAGCAGATATTTTGTCTTCTAAAGTAATTTTGCCAAAAAATTTAGAAACTACATCTTTAGGTGCTGCTTATCTCGCAGGTTTAGCTTCTGGGTATTGGAAAGATATTAATGAAATTTCTAAGGTTCATAAAATTTCAAAGACATATGAACCTAAAATGAGCGAAGATGAAATTGTTGGGATAGATAATAAATGGAAAAAAGCGGTTGCTGCAACTAGACTCTTTAAATAAATAGATGAAAGATTAATATTTATGCTTTCAAAAATCGAAAATAATTATTTAAATGAAAATAAAAAGATTATTAAAAATAGAATTAAAATTTCTTTAAATGCATTAACATCTGTTTCTTATTGCGAGTTCTATTATTTTTTAAATACTTTCAGAGAAAAGCATAATTTTATTAAAATCAATAATAATATCGATTTTTTGCTTAATCAATTTGATAAGAATTCGGTTTTTGAAAATAAAATATTTAATCTAAGTTATAAGAATTATCATTTTGTTGTGCCGACTAAATATTTTATTAAAACAAAGGATCTAACATTAGTTATTTTAAATAAACATATTTTATCCGAAAATTATGTTTTTATTTGTTTATGTTTATTTATTTTAAATGATATTAATCCTGATGGAATTTATTATTTTGATAATAATGAAAAATATCATTCATTAAATGGACTAACAAATTTAGATAAGGATTTTTCAAATGTGGATCCAAACCTATTATCTACACTTACTTATTGCGTTAATAAATTAAAGAAGAATAAGAAAACAAGTAAAATTAATACAAAATCAAAAGGATTTCATTTTAGTGAAATTGAAGTGGACAAAATTTTAAATAGTTTAATAAAAATTATTAATAAAGGAGAGTTTCAAAAACATTTAACCCAAAAATGCAATTATTGTCCTATTAATAATAAATGTAATACTTTTTTAGAATATGAAACATTTAGCATATATAAATGAAAAGAGTCGATATATTTTAGAAAATTTATCGGAAGTGGATTTATTAAATCCATTTTATTTTGATGTTTTAATCTCCTCAAAAGAAGATTTGTTAAAATTTTTTAATGAAATTAATATTGATTTATTAAAAGATTTCGAAAATAAAGGTAAGTTTGAAGCTCCATTATCTATTAGTTTAAATCTATCTCCCTCCTTTTTAAATAAGTATAAAAAGATTTTTGATAAATCAAAAAAAGAAATATTAGATGAAGAAAAAGAATTCTTGTTTTGGTTAGCTAAAATTATTACGACTAATGGAAAAAATCTTCCACAAATAAAAAATTTTAGAAACATTAATCGATTATTTAAAAATTTTGATTATAAGGGATTATTGTTAAATTTAGATTTAATTAGTAAAAAATTTTATGATAAAAAAGCTTATTTATTGGTTAAATTATGTTTAAAACGTTTATATAATTTAAATCAATTAAAAATAAATTCTCTCCCTAGCTTTAAATATAATTCTGCAAATATAATGAACACAAAAATTCTATCTTTAAAAAACAACGAAACTTATTTAGAAAAATTTTTAAAATTAATTGATAATAAAAAGTTTCCTTTTAAATTTTATGAAACTTGTGAAAATTTAAATCTTGAATATAAAGATTATGATGATTATTTAAATTTATTAATAGAAGGGAGAAAAAATGGTATCAAATGTTTTATTTTTGATGATGAAAATGATTTTTATGAATTTATTTTAAATATGACATGAATAAATAATAAAATAAAACATTACAAATTTTTTGAAAAAAAGCTATTAAATTATTTATTTAAAGTATTAAAAATTGTATTGAATAAAGACGATAAAGAAGATTTAGAATTTTTAAAATTATTATCCAAATCAAAAATATTATTCTTTTTTGCTGAAAATCATTCTTCAAGCGCCTTTGAATTTTTAAGTGAGTTAAATAAAGAAGTTAATTTATTGACTCTTTATCCTGATGAAGATGAAAAGTATCTATTTGAAAGTTTATTAATTTTCTTAAAGAATAAAGATTTAAATATTGAACAATTTTATTTTTTAATCACATTCTTATTAAAAATTAGATTTAAGAAGTTAATTAACCCTATGGCAAGCGTTGAAGCTTTAAAATTAGATGATTTACATTTAATTAAAACATCAATTTCGAAAGTGGCTTTTATTGCATCAAAAAAGAAGAAGCTTTATAAAAATGATGTGATGTTTAAAAGTATCTTGCTTAAAAATTACACAATTTTTAATGAGATATTAAAGAAATGTAAGGATATTTATTTTTATCGATATGAAAATTATTCTTCGGATGATATGTTTTTAAGCCATCTAGATGAAGTATCGTTATTTTTTGATTTAATAAAATTTTTCTAGTCTTTAAATAATAAAAGATATTAAAATAAATAAGGATGGAATTTAAAAAGTTAAATAAAAATCAATTATCAAATATTTTAAAAAGTCTTAATACTTCTAAAGACGTTTTTATTTTTATCGACCAAATTTATGAAATTTATGATGTTGTTTGTGATGGCATCGAAGATGTAATGAAAATAACTGAGTTTAAAGAATATACTTATGTTAACCCTGTTGTTATAATCTTGTATATTGTTAATGAATTGGGTTTTTATTTTAGAAGTCATAATTATGATAATAAAAAAATTTCAGAATTGTTAAATAGCGATAGCTTTATTGAATTCATTTCTTCAATAGTTTGTGATAAATATTTAACAAACGAACAATTAAATTATAGATCCCCAGCTTTTTTAAATAAATTTAATCCTCAAATTTCTACTTTATCATTATATTTTAATTTTTGCCTAAACATATTAAATAAATCATATAAATTAAATAAATATGATGAATTAATAAAAGATATGTTAAAAAATTCTTTTTCTTTAGGACAATGCATTGAAAATTTATTAATTAATGCTTTTGATGTGGAAGCTTTTTCAACTTGGAGAACAATGCACGAAAATGAATGCATTTTATATTGCCTCGTTTTAAATGGAAAAGATACTTTTGATTCTTATTTTAAACATATCCAATATTCTTTGGCTTATCGCGGTCAAATCAAAGATAAAGATAAAACTGATAAAATCTTTGAAGAAATTAAGTCAAAAATGAAAATTTATAACTTAAAAAGCAAAGATATGAAAAAATTTATTGAATATGGTTATTTATTTTCAATAAAGAATAAAGAATTTAATGTTGATTTTAAACTTAATTTTAGAGACGGTGTTGAAACAATGGCTGGGTTAAAGTCATATTCAAAGATATATGAATTATCAAGTGAAATTGCTCATTCTTCACCATTATTAATTTATTCAAATCGTGAATATTATTTTAATATAACCCTTTTAAATTTATACGAAACATTTTTTAGATTAGAAAAAGTATTTTATTCTTTTTATAAATCAGTATCAAAAAAAGATGAAGTTGAGCAATATGAAACTTTACAAAAAATTTATATCAATCAACTCCATCAAATTCATAATGGTTTAGCTGCTTTATTTAAAGATAGATTCTTTAAGATTGAACATCACGATAACATGAACCACCAATAAATTCTTTTAAAATCGAATTACATGGAATGTATTCTTCACTAATATCGCTAAAATATTTTAATAATTTTAATAATCTTTCAGCATCAGGGCCATATTTACTATCGCGATCTATTTTTAATAATAGTGGGGTAGCATATTTTTTCATAACACCAATTTCGTAATTTAAAAATGAATCAAAGACATAGTCAGCGTATTCTTGAGTTTTATAAATCCATTTAAATTCCCCTCTTCTTACCGATGGCCACATTGAAATTGTTTCTTCAGCAGAAGAATTACGATATTTTGAGTCTCGAACAATTCTTCTAAGTAATCTAATATCAGTAATAGAGATTGGATTTTCATAATCTAAATTAATTTGGGCTTGAGGTGAAATATAGATTTTATATTTAATGTGTTTAGGAATTAAAGGAGTCATTGCTTCATTTAAAGCATGGATTCCTTCGATAATAATTGGATCTTTTTTCCCAATTTTTATTGTTCGATTAAAAATCCTTGAATTTGTTTTAAAATCAAATGTCGGTAATTTTACTTCTTCGCCACTTAATAATGAAAGTAAATTTTGGTTAAATAAATCGATATCAAGAGCATCAATACATTCAAAATCGTAATTTCCATCTTCATCTAAAGGAACATTTTCTCTAGTTTTATAATAATCATCTATAGAAATTCTAATTGGTTTGATTCCTCGAGAAATAAGTTCAAGTGTTAAACGATCAGCAAAAGTAGTTTTCCCACTACTTGAAGGTCCGGCAATACAAATTAATTTTATATTATTAATCTTATCTTGAATTTTTTGCCCAAGTTCTACAAGCATTCGATTGTGCCTATTTTCACATATATTAATTAAATTCGTGCCTTGATTTTCTTTTGCGAGATCATTAATTTCGGCAATAGTTGATAGTTTTACTAAAGAAGACCATGCATCGCTTCCTTCAAGAGTATCTTGGAAAATAGGTTCATCTTTAAATGGAGGAATGTTACCATTAAATTCTGAACGTGGATATTGGATTAAAATTCCAGGTGGATAAAAAATGAGTTTGAAATTTTTTAAATAACCTGTTGAAGGAACCATTTTTCCATACATATAGTTAAAATAGTTATCTGCTTTATATAAATGAACAGTTTTTTCTGGTCGATATTTTAAAACGGCTAACTTATCATAAAGTTTAAATTCTTTATATAAGTTTGCGGCTTCTTCATTACTTATAATGACTCTTTCGAAAACATAGTCATTATCAGCAATTTTTTTCATTTCTTGATAAATTTCATTAACTACTTGAGTTGTAATGGCCTTATTTCCAATTTCAACATGGGCAAAAATAGAACGTGATATTGAATAAGAAAAACGAAATTTTATATCTGGATATAATCTTTGAGCAGCCATTGCAAATAAAAATCTAATTCCACGTTCATAAATTCCTGTTGCTGGTTGGTCTGCAGTCGTTAAAAATTTAACGGTAGCATCATAATGTATGTCATAATCTAACTCTCTAACTCTTCCATTAACAAGAGCACAAATTACTGAATAATCAGAATTTGTTAAATCTTTAAGTTTAATCTTTTTATCAAAATATAATTCTTTAGAGTCTAAAAAAATAGTAAATCCCATATCTATATTATTTCCTTTTTTTATTTTGGCTTAATTATTATATCTAATAATAATTTTTTAATCTAGTTATTTAAATTTAGGTTCTTTTTTATAAATTTTAGTATAGAATATTCACATGGCGAAAACTGATAAGAGAGCACAGACTTTATATGGTTTGATATCTATCGTTGCTATTTTAATCGCTTTAATAGGCGGAATTATTTTTAAAACATATGAAGCATGTGTTGTTTTGTTTTCTTCATCGCTATTTTGCTATTTTGCCTTACTTATAAATCTTTATTCAATGAAAGATAAATCAACAATGAATCTTTTTAATGTATTATCTTTATCTTTCCTAAGATTTATACTTATAGCGATTGGTTTAATTCTTGGTGGATTATATATTTATTTTGCAAACAAGGATAAAACTGAAAATTTAAGATATTTATATTTATTATTTGGTTTAGTTCCGATATTTTTTTCTAATTTAGTTTTCTTTTTGAGGAGCAAAGATGATTAATTTTGTTACAATGGCTATTACTCAGGAACAAATTGATAGTATTATAGAGTTTCATATATCAAGTGAAGTTTTTTATTCTTTGATAGTGATGATTTTTTTAATTATCTTCTCGCTTGTTGTTTGGTTATTATTCAAAAAAGCAATGAAAGATCCTTTAAAGACTCCAAAAGGATTAACTTTTATAATGTATACCTTTGTTAATAGTTTAGAAAATTTTGTTGTTTCAATAATGGGAGAAAAAGGAAGAAAATTAACAGGATATTTTTTAGGTTTAGCAATGTATTTATTTTTAAGTTTTGCTTTTGGTTTAACTGGACTTTCTTCTCCATTTACATATATTGTTATGCCTTTATCTATTTCTTTAGTTACATTTTTATTAATTCATATTACTGCGGCTAGAGAGAATAAATGGGGATATTTTAAAAGATATATTGATCCAATCCCAATTTTGCTTCCAATAAATTTATTAACGATGTGGGCTCCACTTTTATCTTTAACGTTACGTTTATTTGGCAATGCTTTAAGTGGATATTGCATTATGTCTTTAGTTTATGCAGCTTTAGAAGCTTTATCTGCAGATGTATTTAGACCTATTTTTGGGTTAGTTGGGGTTAGTGGAATTCAAGGAAGCGATATTATTTTAGCTCCTTTTATAACTCCAATATTACATGTTTATTTTGACTTATTCTCTTCATTTATACAAACCTTAGTTTTCTCAATGTTAACAATGATTTTCATTGCTCAAGAGCAAAACAATGATGAAGAGGATAATATTTTAGAAAATGTTCAATTAGAGGTCAGTAAGTAGGAGGTGTCTATGAACTTTTTAGCTAATTTAATGCCTATGTTAACAGTTTTAGCCGAATTCACTGATAAGGGACTTGCATATATTGCAATAGGTATGTGTGGACTTTCAATGATGGCTTCAGGTTTAGGCGAAGGTTATTTATGTTCCCAAGCATTGCTTGCAATGGGAAGAAATCCTGAAATGTATTCAAAATTAAGAACCGGAATGATTTTAGGATGTGCTTTAACTGAAACTACCGCAATTTATTGTTTATTACTTTCAATTTTCTTATTCTTCTTAGTCTAATAAAAATGAAAAAGTTTAAAAAAATAACTAAAATAATTCCTTTATTTTTAATTCTTTTAAGCGTTAGTAGCTGTAACATCAACGATTATTTAAATATTGGTGATGATATTGCTAGTAAAATTTTTCCTAACGTTTGGGATTTTTTAGTTCAATTTTTAGCTTTTGTTATTATGGTAATTTTAATTACTATTTTTGCTTATAAACCAATAAAAAAATATATTAAAAAAAGACAAGATTTATTGGATGAAGAAGTTAATGAAACTAAAAAGAAAACTGAGGAAGCTAAAGCCAATCTTTTAATTTCTCAAAAAGAAATTGCTTTAACCCATGAAAAGGCTTCAAAAATTATCGAAAACGCTACGAAAGAAGGAAATGAAAGAAGAGAAGAAATTATTTTAAAAGCAAATCAAGAAGCAGAAAATAAGATAAAAGAAGCTGACGAAATAATTAAAAAGAATAAAATTGAAGCTAAAAATGAAATTAAAAATGAGCTTTCAGATATCGCGCTAGATCTTTCAAGTAAAATTTTAGAAAGAGAAGTGAATCAAACTGATAACAAAAAGTTGATCGACGACTTTGTCGATAAGATGAAATAATTTATATGGATTCAAGCGTTTTTAATGTATATGCTAATGCCCTTTTAGAAATTGCGATTTCAAAAAACGAGACTTTAGAAATTCGCAATGAAATAAAAGAGGTTAAAAGAATCATTAAAGAAAATAATGATTTTGTTTTAATTATGCATTCTAAAGCACTTAGGTTAAATGACAAATATAAAATTATTGATAAAGTGTTTGAATCTTGTAATTTATTATTAAAATCTTATTTAAAAGTCCTTATTAAAAGTAATTTAACATATTATTTTTACGATATTTTAAAAGAAACATTATATAGATTTGATGATTATTTAAATATCGAGGAAGGAACTTTATTTCTTTCGAGCTCACTAAATGAAGAAGATATTGATTTGATTAAAAACATAATATCTAAAAAAATAAATAAGAAATTAGACCTTAAAGTATTAATCGATAAAAATTTAATTGGTGGATTTAAAGTAGTTTTAAGAAATGATGTTTTTGATTCGTCTATAATCACAAGAATAAATAATTTTAAAAAAGCATTGAAAAAGGAGTAAATTATGGCAATAAATATTGAAGAAATCTCTTCTTTAATTAAAGAACAAATAAAAAGTTTCGAAAATGAAATCGAAATAGAAAATGATGTCGGTACTGTTGTCACTGCTGGCGATGGAATTGTTTTAATTTACGGACTTGAAAAAGGAATGCTTGGAGAATTGCTTGTTTTTGATGATGGAAGTTATGGTATGATAATGAATTTGGAAGAAGAATCGGTTTATGCTGTTTTATTAAATAATTCAACTAATATCAAGGAAGGCGATAAAGTAAAAAGAACCAAAAAAGTTGTTGAAGTACCTGTTGGTGGCGCTCTTTTAGGAAGAGTCATAAATGCTCTTGGTCAACCATTGGATGGGAAAGGAGAAATTGATTATAAAGAGACTTTACCAATTGAAAGAGTTGCTCCTGGAGTAATTAGTAGAGAAAGTGTAAATGAACCTTTAGAAACCGGTATTTTAGCAATCGATTCCTTAATTCCAATTGGAAAAGGACAAAGAGAATTAATTATTGGCGATAGACAAACAGGAAAAACAGCAATTGCAATCGATACTATAATCAATCAAAAAAATAAAAATGTTTATTGTATTTATGTTGCGATTGGCCAAAAAAATTCGACCGTTGCTTCAATTTATGAAAAATTAAAGAATTCTGGAAGCATGGAATATACTCTTATAGTCAATGCAAGTGCTTCTGAAATTACTCCTTTACAATGGATGGCTCCTTTTAGTGGAGTAACTATGGCGGAAAAATGGTGTCAAGAAGGCAAAAACGTTTTAATTGTTTTTGATGATCTATCAAAACATGCAATTGCTTATAGAACTTTATCTTTATTATTAAAAAGGAATCCAGGCAGAGAAGCTTACCCAGGCGATGTTTTCTATTTACATTCACGTTTGCTAGAAAGATGTGTTAAATTGAATAAAAAATTTGGTGGAGGTTCAATCACCGCACTTCCTATAGTTGAAACTTTAGCTGGAGATATTTCTGCTTATATTCCAACAAATGTAATTTCTATTACTGATGGTCAGATTTTCTTACAAACAAGTTTATTCAATAAAGGTCAAAGACCTGCCATTGATGTCGGATTATCTGTTTCTCGTGTTGGAAGTAATGCTCAATTTAAAGTTATTAAAAAGACATCTTCATCTTTAAAAATGGAAATTTCCCAATTCCACGAACTTGAAGCTTTTAATCAATTTGGTAGTGATATAGATCAAGAAACTAAAAAAATATTAAAACATGGAGAAATTCTTGAAGAGATATTAAAGCAAAATCAATATGTTTCTTTAACAACTAGCGAAGAGACCATTTACCTTTTAAGTGCAAAAACTGGTTTAATCGACGATTTAGAAGTTGATAAGGTTAAACAATTTTTATCTTCTTTATATAGATATATTAAAGATTTTCATAAAGAAATTATTGGTGAGATTGAAGAAAAACACGATTTAAATAATGAAAAATTAGAAGAATTAAAAAATATTATTTCAGATTTTAAAAAGGAACAACTTTTAAACAATGGCAACTAGTTTAAATAATTTAAAAAATAGATTAAGTTCAATTAAATCGACAAAAAAATTAACTAACGCAATGAAGTTAGTTTCGAGTGCTAAAGAAAAGAAGCTTAGTAATGAATATAATTTAGCAATCGATTTTTATAATCGTTTTTTAAAGATATTTAATAATACAATTTTTATAAATCCTAATAATCCGGATTGTGATTTTTTTAATAATAATCTTTTAAAAACTTATGATTCTAATAAGCGACTTTTAATTGTAATAACTTCTAATAATGGGTTATGTAGTGGTTATAACAATGAAGTTATTCGTTATTTAAAAAATTATTATCAAAAAAATGATGAAATATTAATTATTGGCGAAAAAGGTCGTAATGAATTATTAAAAGAAGATGTGAATTTAAATGAAACATTTGTTGATTATTTAAAAGAAAATAACGACAATTTTGAGAACTTAAAAAAGTTTCTCGTTTATTCTTTTAATGAGGGTTTATATAAAGAAGTAGATTTAATTTATACTCATTATCATAATTCTTTAATATCGAAAGTCGAATCATTGAAACTTCTACCTATCGATTTAAAAGAGAATAAAAAAAGAAATTATTCACCAATCTTTGAACCATCAAAAGATGAAATTATTAATTATTTAATTGAAGAATATTTATATTACACTTTATTTATAAAAATATTTGATTCTCGAATCGCTGAAGAATCGGCTAGAAGATTAGCGATGGAAAACGCAACTAAAAATGCTGATGAATTAATTGATGATTTAAATTTAGAATATAACAAAATTAGGCAAAGCAATATTACTTCTGAAATTAATGAAGTATCAAGCGCTAGTAAAATTGCAAAGAGGTAGATATTATGGATGAAAACTATGGAGTTATTGTAGAAGCGGTTGGGGCAATTATCGATGTAAAGTTTATCGAAAGTAAACTGCCTTCTCTTTTAAATGCTTTAAAGGTTAACCTTGATAATGATAAAAGTTTAATTTTAGAAGTTGCTCAATATATTGGAGATGATACTGTTAGATGTATTTCTTTAGGTCCTACTGAAGGCGTTTATCGTGGAATGAAAGTTTTAGATACTGGAAAAAGTATTGAAGTTCCAGTTGGGGAAGCGACTTTAGGGAGAGTATTTAATGTTTTAGGTGATGCTATTGACGAAGAACCTTTTGGTGATTTAGAAAGTGCTCCAAAAATGTCTATCCATCGCAACGCCCCAAGTTTTGAAGATCAAAATACTTCGAAAGAAATTTTAGAAACAGGAATCAAAGTTATCGATTTACTTTGCCCATATTTAAAAGGTGGAAAAATTGGTCTATTTGGAGGTGCAGGTGTTGGAAAAACAGTATTAATTCAAGAATTAATTAGTAATATTGCTTCTTATCAACAAGGACTTTCTGTTTTTGCTGGCGTTGGTGAAAGATCTAGAGAGGGAAATGATTTAATAAACGAAATGAAAGAGAGCGGAGTTATCTCAAAAACTGCTTTAGTTTATGGACAAATGAATGAAGTCCCAGGTGCTAGATTTAGAGTCGCTTTATCTGCTTTAACAATGTGTGAATATTTTAGAGATGAAATGCATCAAGACGTTTTATTTTTTATAGATAATATTTTTAGGTTTATTCAAGCTGGTAATGAAGTCAGTACTCTTATTGGAAGAATGCCTTCAGCAGTTGGCTATCAACCTACTTTAGCTAATGAAATTGGTCAACTTCAAGAAAGAATCACTTCAACTAAAAATGGTTCAATTACATCAATTCAAGCAGTCTATGTTCCTGCCGATGATTTAACAGATCCAGCACCAGCTGCAACATTTACTCATCTTGATGCTAAAACTGTTTTGGATAGAAAAATTGCTTCGTTAGGAATTTATCCAGCTGTTGATCCACTCGAATCTTCATCAAACATGTTAGATCCAAATATTGTTGGTGAAGAACATTATAATATTGCTAGAGGCGTTCAAAAAATATTGCAAAGATATAAAGAATTACAAGATATCATCGCTATTTTGGGTGTTGATGAATTAAGTGAAGATGATAAAAAAATAGTTATAAGAGCTAGAAGATTAAGAAATTTTCTTTCTCAACCATTTAAAGTTGCCGAAACTTACAGCGGATATAATGGGGTTTATGTTCCTTTAAAAGATACTTTAAGATCTTTTAAAGCTATTTTAAGCGGTGATTATGATAAATATCCAGAATCGTATTTCCTTTTCTGTGGAAGTATTGATGATGTTAATAAAAAAGCTAACGAGGATAAAAATAAAAATGGGGAAAATTAATCTTTATATATATTCTAAAGATGGTAAAATTTTCAATAAAACTAACATCGATGAAGTTTATTTCACTTCAAAAAATGTTGGAGACATAGGTTTAATGAGTGGCTCAAACCCATTTATTGGTCTTGTTGATGTCTCTTATATCTTTTTTAAGATTAATAATGAAAAGATTTTTTTAGCTACAAGTGGTGGATTTGTTGATTTTAATAATAATGAATGTTCACTTCTTTTAGATACATTTGAGTTCAAAGATGAAATCGATAAAGATAGAGCTTTGAATGAAAAAGAAAACGCTTTAAAAATAATCAATAATAACATGATAAAAGACGATAAAATTTTAAAAAATGCTCAATTTTCATTAAAAAAAGCCATTAACAGAATCAACTTATTAAAGTAAAATATTTTTGTAATATTTATTGAGGTTTATTATGCGCAATTTTATCTTTGTCTCACCACACTTTCCAGATTCATATTGGAAATTTTGCATGGCTTTGAAAAACCATGGTTTCAATGTTTTAGGTATTGGGGATGCTCCCTATAATGAGATACCAGAGCAATGTAAATATGCTTTGACTGAGTATTATTTATGCTCTTTTATGGACGAATTTGAAAATGAAAAAAGGGCAGTTCAATATTTTAGAGATAAATATGGACCTATTGAATATATCGAATCAAATAACGAATATTGGCTTAGAAAAGATGCTCGTTTAAGAGATATTTTCAAAGTTACGACTTCATTTAGCGAAGAAGAAGTTGCATATCGTATGAAAAAATCTAACCAAAAAGAATTTTATGAGAGAGCTGGTGTTAGATGCGCAAGATTTATCGTTAGTAAAGATTTAAATGAACTTAAAAATTTTGCTCAAGAAGTTAATTACCCAATCTTTGCAAAACCAAATGTTGGTGTTGGCGCACAAGGAACTAAAAAAATAGATAATGAAATTGAATTAGAGGATTTTGTTTTATCAATTCCTAAAGATAGTGAATATATTTTCGAAGAATATGTTAATGGTGATTTATGTTCGTTTGATGGAATCACTAATTCAAATGGTGATGTTGTCTTTGAAACCTCACATATGTTTTATGTAAATACAGCTGATGTCGTCAATAAAAATTTAGATGATATGTATTGTTGTTTACCTGCTGTACCTGAAGATTTAAAAGAAATTGCTGAAAAATGTGTCAAATCTTTTGGCCTAAGAAGAAGATTCTTCCATTTTGAATTCTTTAGACTTAAAGAAGATCATCCTTATTTAGGAAAAAAAGGAACAATCGTTCCTCTTGAAGCTAACTTAAGAGTAGCTGGAGGATATACTCCCGATTTGATCAACTTTGCTAATTCAATCGATGTTTATAATTTATATGCTGATATTATGGCGTATGATGAAAATAGACAAAAAATGGATTATGAAAAGTTTTATGCTGTTTCGTGTTCTAGAAGATATGAATATAATTATGTTCATTCAAAAGATGAAATATTGAATAAATATCATAATAATATTTGTTATTTTGGCGATTTCCCAAGAGCTTTAAGAGATGATATGGGAGACAGCTTCTTTGTTGGTAAATTTAAATCAATGGATGAAGTATTAGAATTTGATAGATTTGTTAGAGAAAAAGTTGAGCAATAATATGAACCCTACCGATAAAAGATTTTTAAAACTTAAATTTGATGAAGAAAAATTCCCTGTAATAATTGAAATATCAAAAGGGATGAAAAATAAATATGAAATCGATAAAAAAACGGGCTTATTAGTTTTAGATCGAATTTTATATACTTCAACTCACTATCCTCAAAATTATGGTTATATTCCTTTAACACTTTGTGATGATGGAGACGCTTTAGATTGTTTAGTTATTTCTAGTGAAGAAATTATTCCTTTTTCTTTTGTAATGTGTAAAGCAATAGGAATTATAAATATGATCGATAGCGGGAAAGAAGATTACAAAATTTTAGCCGTCCCAATTAATGATCCTTTTTATAATAAAGTTGAAGATTTAAACGATCTTCCTGAACATTTAGTTGATGAAATTAAACATTTCTTCTCTGTTTATAAATATTTAGAAAATAAAGAAACTGAAGTAAAAGATATTGGAGATAAAAAAATGGCGAAGGATATTATTCGCCAATCATTTGCTGAATTTAAAAAGAAGGAAGAACTTATTTAAAATTTGCTTTGATTCTTTCAAGTTTTAATTTAGCGATATCTAAAAATACTTCTTCCTTTAATGTAAGAAAATAGGACATTGCCCAATAATAGAAGAGTAGATCTAAAAATGCGATGAATGTATCTACTCTTTTTTTCTTTAAGGAATTGTATTTATAACCAAAATATTTCTTTAAAAAATATTCTTCTTGAGATGCGGTTAAATTATTTTCGCTAATAAAAGAAGCTAAATCAAAAAGTGGATTATTCATTCCTCCAGTTTCCCAATCGATGATAAAAGAAGTATTAAATCTAAATAGAAGATTCCCTTTAACTAAATCATTATGGCAAAAGGTTAATTTCTCTTTTGGAAAAATTTTTTGAACATTTTTAATTACACTATCTTCATAAACATCACTAATATAATACTTTTTATCAATAGTTTCTTTATAATTTTCTAATCTTTTAAACATTTGATAGCCATAAGGAACTTTTATGTCACTTGTGTGTAATTTTTTTAACATTTTAGCAACGCTATTCATTACTTCTTCGTTAATTTGGCTATATGTATGAGCATTATGAATATATTTTGTAATTTTAAAGCCGTTGACTTCATCCATATAAAGAAGTTTTTCACTTATTTTTAAAGAAGAAATAACTTCGTAATTATTTTTTTCATGGTTATAGTTAGTGGCTTTTTCTTTATAATCTTTTGGCACTCTTAAAACGTATGCATCATTTATTAAATAGTTGGAATTAGAAATTCCTCCTTCTAAAAAAGAAAAACTACGAACGTCTTTTTTGGTTATTTCTTTAAACAAATTTTTTAAATCAATTGCCATAAAAAATATTATACTAAAAAAGAGCGTTTGTGATAATATCTTAATTATGATCAAAATTGTTTTATATCAACCAGAAAAACCCGGAAATATAGGTAATATTTTAAGAACAGCTAATGCTACGGAAATAAAAGTAATTATCATTGGCCCATTAACTTTTACTCTTGATGATAAAGCGTTAAAAAGAGCTGGGATGGATTATATTCAACTTTCAAGTTTTCAAATATATGATAATTATGAGGAATTTTTAAAAGATTATAAGGATGAAAAAATATATTATGTTACTAGATATTCTTCAAAACCTTACTCATCTTTTGACTTTAGCGATGTAACTCAAGAATATATTTTTATGTTTGGAAAAGAATCAAGTGGCATTCCATATGAAATTTTAAAAGGAAATTTAAGTAATTGTATGAGAATACCAATGGCTCCTCAAGCTAGAAGTTTAAATTTATCAAATTCAGTTGCGATTATTATTTATGAGGCTTTAAGACAAGTAAATTTTTATAATTTATCGACAAAAGAAGTTATAAAAGGCGAAGATTTTTTAACTAAATAAATCTTTTTGCATTTTTAATTTCATCATTTAAATCTTTATTTTTCTTAAAAAAGTAACTTTCATATTTTAAAAGATTGGCTTCTCCTTGATAGGAGCCTTTTTTTACATCTTTTATGTTGGATAAATAAATTGCAGCGTCATCTTTTTTAGTTAAATTTAATAATAAATTCATCGCTTCTTTTAAAATATCATCGTTTAATTCTTTATTGTTTAAAAATATAACTACATGAGGGCTGTGTTCATTTGCTAAATGAAGATAATAATCATTCTTTTTAGCGAGTTTAAATGTTAATTCATTATTTTGTATATTATTTTTTCCAAAACCAATTTTTATTCCTTTATATTCAATATAATAAGGAGAAACAGCCTTAATTTTTATATCTTTAATATTTTTATTTTTTATTTTAACGATATTTTTCTTTTTTAATTCATCGATTAATTCATAATAATCGTTTTCGTTATAAATTTCTTTTAAATTTAAAATATTATCGATATATTTAATTTCATCATCGGTTTCATCTAAAAATTTTTGGGTTAACGCAATAGTTTGCTTTGCTTTTTTATAAATTTTATATAAATAATTTAAGTTTCCGGTTGAATTATATTCGACTTTTAAAGGAATAATTTTATCTTCATATTTAAAAGAAGAAGCCCCTTTAGGAATTTCATTCATTATTGTCAAATAATAATCAGCATAATCTTTATATTCTAAATTTTTATTAGCTTTATAAATATCATTTTCTAAATCTTCTTTTTTTGAAAGTAAACTCTTTCTTTTTCTTTTTAATTGAGCGATTAAAGAATTGTATTTTTCTTTTAAATACTTATTTTCTAAATTATTGATATATTCATCTTCTTTTTTTAATTCATTTTCAACATCAAAATCCTTAGTTAATTCAATCTTTTTTGGTGGAATATATGTAGTTTTAATAATTAAAGGGTGTGAAGTTTCTAAACTATGATACCTAAAAGCTAATTCAATTTCGCTTTTATTCAATAAAATTAAATTAGTATTGCCTTTAAACATTTCAAATAAAAGGTGATATTCGATTTTATCGTAAGTATCAGTTGTTTTTATAAATTTTAAGTCAATAATTGAATCATCATTATAAATAGATGCTTCAATAAAGCAAGAATTTAATAATTTTGTTTTTAAAATTTGCAAAAAAAGAGAAGCTAAAGATTCTTTATATTTTTTACCTATTAATTTCACAAAAGGTAATGGCGAAGATAAAGATATAAATAGACTTTTTGCGCTTGATCTAGAAAAAGAAAATAAATAATCAAGCGAAGAAATCTCGTTTATTTTATTTAAATAAGCCCCTTTTAAATTTTCATTTATTTCATTAACTCTTTCTTTTAAAAATTCGATTTTATTCATATATTTTCTATTATACAACGTTTCTTATTGATATTCTTTTTTTAATTGTAGTAATATTTTAGAAATTAAGAGGGCATATGAGAAAAGGTTTATTGATTATTATTAGTGGCCCAAGCGGGGTTGGTAAAGGAACGGTTCGTCAATTCATCATGAATGACCCTTCTTTGAATTTAGCTTTTAGTGTTTCTTGTACAACAAGAGCTCCTCGTATTGGGGAAGTTAATGGAAGAGAATATTTCTTCATTACAAAAAAAGAGTTTGAAAAAAATATAAAAGAAGAAAAATTTTTAGAATATGCTTATTTTTGTGGAAACTATTATGGAACATTAATAGATTTTGTTGATAAATTAAGAAATGAAGGAAAAAATGTCATTGTTGAAATTGAAACTAATGGCGCGAAACAAATTATTTCAAAACTTAATGGTAATGATGAAATTTCTATTTTTATTATCCCTCCATCTTTAGAAGAGCTTGAAAAAAGAATACGTGGGCGTAAAACTGAAACGGAAGATGTTATAAAACAAAGAATGGAAAAAGCTAAAGAAGAATTAAAACTTCAAAAATTGTATGATTTTGTTGTTCAAAACATTACACCAGAACAGTGTGGCGAAGAAATTAAACAAATTATCAAAAATAAATTAAAATAAAACAAATGAAATATTTGTTATCGATTGTAACTCAACATAAAGTTTTAAAACTAGACAGAAATTTCGTCTATTTTTCGTCAACACCAGTTTTAAAAGGTTCAAGAGTAAATATTAATTTTAATGGACAAAATATTGTTGGTTTCGTTTTAAAATCAGAAGTAATTGAGTCTGTTGAAGAAAAAGAGAAAGAATTAGGTTTTAAAATAAAAGAAATTAGTTTAATAATTGATGAAGAACCAATTATTGATGAATATTTATTAAAATTAGCTTTTATCTTAAAAGATCGATATGTTTATCCTCTTATTGGAGTATTAAATACAATGCTTCCTCCTTCATTAAAAAGTTCTTCTGCCTATCTTTCTAAACCTAAAATTTCTTACATTACTTATTATGAACTTTTAGATGGTACGTATGCTCCGAAAAATAAATATGAAGAAAATATTTTAAATCGTTTCAAAAATAGTGGATTAGTTTTAAAATCTGAAATAAGCGATTCAAAAACATTAAATAATTTAATTTCTCTAAATATAATTCGTGAAAAAATAGAAGAGAAATATCGTTTTAATGCAAAACAAATTTTTAAATATGAAAATGAGTTCACATTGAGTGATGAGCAAAACGATGCTTTTATAAAAATCGTTTATTCTCCAGATAAAGTTTATTTACTTAAAGGTGTTACTGGTAGCGGGAAAACCTTAATTTATATTAAATTAATTGAGGACACTTTAAAAAAAGATGGCTCTACTTTAATTTTAGTTCCTGAAGTTGGTTTAACACCATTAATAATCTCTCATATTTTATCTTATTTTAATGAACCAATTGCGGTGTTGCATTCTTCTTTAACTCCCGCTGAAAGATACGATGAATATCGTAAAATTTCAACAAAGAAAGTAAGAATTGTTGTTGGAACTAGAAGTGCAATTTTTGCTCCTTTAAAAAACTTAAAATATATAATTATTGATGAAGAACATGATGAAAGTTATAAACAAGAAAATGATTTAACTTATAATGCTAAAGATGTTGCAATTTTAAGAAGTAGTATCGAGAATACAAAAATTATTTTAGGAAGCGCAACTCCTTCAATTGATACAATGGCTAAAGCAAAAAGTGGAAGGTTTAAACTTTTGGAACTTAATCATATGTATAATAAAACTGAACCTCCTGAAGTAAGTTTAGTTGATTTTAAAAATAGGTTGGTTTTTAAAAAAGGTTCAGAAATTTTTTCTGATGTTTTAATCGAGAAAATAAAAAAAAGAATTGAAAATAACGAGCAAGTTATTTTAATGATTAACAAAAGAGGTTTTTCATCCTCATTAATTTGTGATAATTGTGGCTATGTTTATAAATGTCCTAATTGTAATTTGCCTTTAATTTATCATAAAGATAGTGGATATTTAATGTGTCATCATTGCGAATATAAAATAAAATTCAATCATAAGTGCCCTATTTGTGGGTCAATTAACATTCGTTTTAATGGATTTGGGATCGAAAGAGTAAAAGAAGAATTCGAAAAAATTTTCCCTCTTACTCCTTATTTAACACTTGATTCAGACACTTCCCCAACATTAAATCAAATTGAAGATGTATTAAATCAATTTAATTTAAAAAAAGTAAATGTCTTAATCGGCACACAAATTGTAGCTAAGGGACATGATTTTAAAGATGTTTCCTTGGTAGGTATTTTAAATGCTGATACATTATTAAATATTCAATCTTATAAAGCTAATGAATATACTTATTCCTTAATTGTTCAAACGATTGGTCGAAGTGGTCGTTTTAAAAAAGGAGAAGCAGTAATTCAAACTTTTAAAAAAGATAATAAAGTTATAAATTATGCCATTAGAAATGATTATGACTCTTTTTATAATTATGAGATTGCTAATAGAAGAAAATATAATTATCCACCTTTTTCAAATATTATTTCTTTAAAAGTTGCTGGAGCGATTCCTTATGATACAAAATTAAAAGCAATGCAAATTAAAAAAGAATTAGAGAAAAAATTACCAGATGACGTTATTTTAATCTCGAATGCATTAGAAAGATATAAATCACATTATGCTGTTTCAATATTTATAAAAACAAAAAACTTTGCTTTTACAAGAAAATTTCTTTCAGCTTTATTATTTAAATATCAAACGATTAAAAACCTTCATTTATATTTAAATATTTCTCCATATGATTTATAATTTTTTGATTTTAGATTTATTATCATATATGATAATAAAGTCAGTTATTACGAGGTAAACGAAATGATTACAATAAAAATTTATGGAATTGACCCATATTTATTAAGAAATATTTCTAAAGACGCAACAAAAAAGATAGCTGATCTTTATGAAACAAGCGTCGATAATATAAATTTTTTAGCTCCTGAATGTTTATACGTTCATAATGGAGTTGAACAGAATACTTGGAATGTTTTAATTGAAGTACACGCTCCAAAAAAAGTTGAAGTTTTGGAAAACGATGCTTTTAAAATTATTGCTCAATATGTAAAAGATGTTGCAATAAATATTGAATGTGTTTTTTATTATTTTTCTAGTGATAATTATCATCAATTATTAAATAATGATTATCCTCGTTTTATGAAAGAAGAAAATACTGTAAATATCGATACTTCTTATGAAGAATATGATGAAGAAGATGAAAATGAAGATGAAAATCATGAGCATGAAATAAATGATGATTTATATTTAGGTAATGCATTTGAAGGATTTGAAGAAGAAATCAAAAAAATGAAATAAAATTTAATTAGTTATGGATACTTATAGTGTTGCGTTTAAAGTTATTAAACATGTTATTGACAACGAATTTGACTTAAAAGATTCAATTCGTAAAGAAACAAAAGAAGCAACTAGAGGAGAAACAATCGAAGTTTCTCAAATCTCTGGCATCTTTTTTCGTAATTACTATTTGATATCCCATCTTTCAGAAATATTAAATTTTAAGAAAAATAGCGATGAGATGATTGAATTAGGTCTATTATACGTAAATAACGCTTTTAGGAAGAAAATCGATCAAAATAAGATGTTTAATGATTTTTTAATGTTTATTATTCAAAAGAAACATCAATTAAAAAAAGAAGAGATTTTTTATATAAAAGACGTTATTTCTAAAAAAAGAACCTTTGATTTTTTTGACGTTAGAAAAGGAACTTTAAGATATTATTCTTTAAGATTTAATAAACCAGAATGGCTAATAAAGATGCTTTCTAAACAATATGGAAAAAAAGATGGTTTAGCAATTATTTATGAGATTTCGGCTATGCCTCAACAATTTGTTAGCGTCAATTATCAAAAATCTTTTTCTCCAACAATGGCTTTTAAAAAGATTAGCGATGATTTATATGAATATACAAATCCGACTTCGATTAGAAAAGAAGATTCGTTCCATGATGGCAAAATTTATTTGACTCAGCTCGCCAATTTAGAAGTTTTAAAAAATTTAAGTTATGAAAATTCTAATTTGACTTGCTTTATCAGTGAATTTAATAATATTGCCTTAGATTTCTTTAAAAAGTTTGTTAATAAAGGGAATATTTTGAATTTTGTTAGCAACAATAGAAAACAAGTTTATAAAATTTTTGATGAAATTAAATCAAATAATTTAAACGAAACTCATTTTTATGAAGCCAATGAAGATGGACTAGAAGCTAGTTTATCAACTAAGCAAGATTTAATTCTTTATTCTCCAAAATCTTCTAATTTTGAGTTATTTAGAAGAAATCCAGAATATGGTGTTTATTTTAAAATTGATTCTCTTGATGAAATTATAAGTTCGATTAAAAACGGATTAATTAATATTACTAAATTTCTTGAAGTTAATGGATTACTTCTTTATGTTGTTCCAACTATTAATTTAAAAGAAACTCGAAATTTGATTGCTGAATTTGTCGAAAAAAATAAAGATGAATTCTTATTAGAAGAAGAAAAGATGTTTTTACCAAATAAAGAAGGAAATTCTCTTTTATATTTTGCAAGGATTAGGAAAATTAAATAAAAATGTATAATTTATATGATTTTAAAATAGAAAAACTCGAAGAATTATTGGTTAGCAAGTATTTTCAAAAGAAATATCGTGCTACTCAACTTTTTAAATGGATTTATGAAAAAAGAGTTGATGATTTTGATAAAATGAGCGATATTTCTTTATCTTTTAAGGAAGTTTTAAAGAAAGATTTTTCGCTAGATAAGCCTAAAATTTATAAAAAGCAAGTTAGTAAGGACGGAACAATTAAGTTACTTCTTGAAATGAAAGATGGCGATTTAGTTGAAACTGTTTTGATGAGATACAATTATGGAAATGTCGCCTGCGTTTCTTCTGAAGTAGGTTGCAACATGGGATGCGCTTTTTGTGCCTCAGGATTTTTAAAGAAAAAAAGAGATTTAACTTGTGGAGAAATGGTTGGAGAAGTCTTAATTTTAGATGAACTTTTAAAAGAAGAAGATCCAAATAAAAGAGTTACTCATGTCGTTGTTATGGGGACGGGCGAACCATTTGATAACTATGATAACGTTTTAGATTTTATAAGAATTTTAAATCATCCATATGGATTTGCTATTGGGGCTAGACATTTAACTGTATCAACCTGTGGACTTGTTGAAGGAATTAAAAGATACGCAAATGAACATCTACAAATAAATTTAGCTATTTCTTTACACGCTCCAAATGATGAAATTAGAAATAAATTAATGCCAATTTCAAGAAAATATCCATTAAATGAACTAATGGGTGCTGTTAAATATTATGAAAAAGAAGCTGGAAGAAGAGTAACTTTTGAATATATTTTATTAAAAGGAGTTAATGATTCTAAAGAAAATGCGAAAGAATTAGCTTCCTTAATTAAGGGAACTTTAGCTTATGTTAATCTCATCCCTTATAATCCTATAAAAGAATTAATTTTTCAAAGAAGTGATGAGAGTAATGTACATGACTTTTTAGATACATTAACCAAATTAGGCGTTACTGCAACAATTAGAAAAGAATTTGGTACCGATATTGATGCCGCATGTGGACAATTAAGAGCAAAAAATGAAAATAAAAAATTATAAAGGAACATATGCTTACCAATGTGATATTGGAAGAGTTAGGAAAAGCAATGAAGACCGCGTCAAAGGAATGGTAAATTCGTTTAATAATGTTTTACTTGTTGTTGCTGATGGAATGGGTGGTCATAAAAAAGGAGAATACGCTTCAAATGAGGTTGTGTCTTTTTTAAGCAAAGAATTCAATAGAAAAGGGCGTTTTACATCATTTTTTGATGCACATTTTTGGTTATGCTCAACTGTTAAAAAGATTAATAAAAATATATTTAATTTACAAGATAATGATGAAAATTATCGTGGAATGGGCTCGACAATTTGTGTTGCTTTAATCTATAAAAGAAGATTAATGGTTTTAAATGCAGGCGATTCTAGATGCTATATTTTAAAAAATAATAAATTAGAACAGATTACAGAAGATCAAACTTATGTTCGCTATTTAATAAATTCTGGTCAAATTAATGAAAAAGAAGCTTTGACTCATCCAAAAAGACATTATTTAACAAATGCAATCGGTCTTTTTCCAACTTTTTCTTATGATTTAAATATTTATGATTATCATGGTGAAAGCTTATTTTTATGTAGTGACGGTCTTTATAATAATGTTTCTTTTTCGGATATTGAGGCTAATTTAAGATCTAATAATAGTGTAGACGATAAAATTAATTCACTTGTAAATTTAGCAAATTATAATGGTGGAAGCGATAATATTTCTTGTATTTTATGGGAGAGTCTAGATGATCAAAATCAATGATTTAATAGATGATAGATATAAAATAAAAGCTAGTATTGGGCATGGCGGGATGAGTGATGTTTTTGAAGGCTATGATATAGTAATGAAAAGGGCAGTTGCTTTTAAAATTTTAAATGAAGAAAGTGTTTTAAACCCTCAAAATTTAACCCGTTTTGAAAATGAAGCACGTATTGCAGCAAGTTTGTTTCATCCAAATATTGTAAGAATTTATGATTATGGATATTATGAAGGCGCTCCTTATATAGTTAACGAACTTCAAAAAGGACAAACTTTAAAAGATGCTTTAACTTTTAAAAGATTTTTTTCTTTACCTGAAGCTTGTCAAATTATGATTCAAGTTTTAGAAGGATTAGCTTATATTCATTCAAAAGGTATAATTCATCGAGATATAAAACCACAAAATATCTTTTATGGAAGCGATGGGATTGCAAAAATTGCTGATTTTGGTATTTCTATAATAAAATATTACAATCTAAATTTGGATGAGCCAAAAAAAGTTGTTGGAACTGCTCAATATTTAGCACCTGAAGTTTTAAGAGGTTCTAAACCTAATGAACAATCAGATATTTATGCTGCAGGAGTTCTTTTTTTCGAACTTTTAACTGGTTATATTCCTTTTGATGATCAAAATGTCAATGTAGTCGCAAGAGCTCATGTTAATAATGATATTCCTTCTCCTCTTGAATATATGCCAATGTTGCCTCAAAAATGTGAGGATATTGTTAAAAAAGCAACTTCAAGAAATTTAAATTATCGTTATTTAAAAGCTGAAGATATGTTAAACGATATTAAGGAACTTTATAGCGATAAAAAAACTATAAAAAAATCTACACCTTTAATTACTCGTTTATTTGGATTAATGAAGAAAAATAAAATATAATTTTATTATGAAAGAAATTTTTATCGCTCCTTCAATTTTATCTGCAGATTTTTCATCTCTTTATGATGAGATTAAATTTTTAAAAGAAGAAGGAGCAACATATCTTCATTTTGATGTTATGGATGGACACTTTGTAAATAATATTTCTTTTGGAAGTTACATTTTAAGTTGCATTTCAAAAAAAGTTGATTTAGTTAAAGATGTTCATTTAATGATAACCGATCCAAAAAAATATTATTTAGATTTTGTTAAAGCCGGAGCTGATTTAATTACTTTTCATTATGAAGCAATAAATGAAGGCGAAATAGAAGAATTAATTAATAAAATAAAAGAAAGTAATGTAAAGGTCGGCATTTCGATAAAACCAAATACCGATGTAAAAAAGTTAGACCCTTATTTGTCAATGTTAGATTTAATATTAATAATGAGTGTTGAACCTGGGTTTGGTGGTCAAAAATTTATGAATAATTCATTATCAAAAATCGAATATTTAGAGAAAAAAAGAAAAGAAAATAATTTTTTATATAAAATAGAAGTTGATGGTGGTATAAATAACTTAACTGCGCCACTTGTTATTAAAAGTGGGGCTGATATATTAGTTTCGGGATCTTATATTTTTAAAAGTAAGGATAGAAAAAACGCTATTAAATTATTGAAAGGTGAATAAAATATGCATGCGTTTCAAAGTATTGTTTTAGTTTTAATTATTGCTGGTGCGATTGTCTTTGTTTTTTCCTTTTTAGCAATGACTCTAAGTTTTAATAAAACTGGAAGTGGAAAATATAACTTCCTTTCATATTTTCCTTATGAACTTAATCAATTTAAAAGAAATTCTAAAAAAAGTTGGATTTATGAGACTTTAATTATATTTTCTTCATTACTTTTATGTTTTTCTTTAATATTTTATTTGCTTTATATCCATTTTGAATTTAGAGATATTTATCAACTTTATATTTTAATGGTTGTAATGTTTATCGCGCTTTTCTCTTTTAATTTATTATTCTTTATTAAATTAAGTGCTTATCGATTACATTTAGTTTTTGCGATTATTTTCGCTTTTTCAACTCTTTTGAGTGTTGTTTTAGAACTTTTGCTTTTAGGAAGAAATGATGTTTTAGGGCTTAATATGTCAACTCCGTTAATAAATATTATCATCAGCGTTGCAGCAATTATATTTATGATTGTTTTAATTTGTAACCCATCTTATAAATCTTGGGCAAAATTAGTAAAGGTTGATGCGCAAACTTATAATCGACCAAAATATAATTATTTAGCAATTTTAGAATGGGGAACATTTATTGTTCATTTAGTTTCGTATATTCCACTAATTGTCTCTTTCTTTTAAATAAATACAAATACTTAAAAATAAAAATCTCCTTCATAACGAGGGAGATTTATTTTTACTTTTTTAATTTACAAATTATTTTGCATTAGATTTATTGAGGCTTCTATAAGCTCTTGCACTCATTCTAACTTTAACAATTTGACCATTAATTTCTACTTTATATGTGTGGAGATTAACATCCCATCTTCTACGAGTAGCGATAAGAGAGTGTGAGCGTTTATTACCACTAATTGGGTGCTTACCTGTAATAGGACATACTCTTGACATTACTTTTACCTCCTTAACTTCAATGCTTTAAGATAATATCATATAAAAATTTTTTAATCAAATGAATTTTTTTAAATAATATAGCATAGTTATGAAGATTTTTTGATCTTATTCTTAAATAAAAAAATAAATGAATAAAAAAGTTTTCACGTATAAACTTTTTAACAAGATAAAATTTATCTTCTTTAAAATAAGATTTTAAAGAAATTATCAGTTAATTTTAGCGCTTTTTCTTTTTTAAGAATTCAATTAATGATATAATTTTTAAGGTTAAAGTTATGAATTTATTTGATATTGTACCTAATAATTATTTTTCGATATTTACTGGGAAAAATAAAGAAATTTACATAGAAAGTTTAAATATATTGTATTCTCTTTTGCAAAATGATGAAGCCGTCATTAAAAAAAGTGATTTTTTAAGCGCTTTAAAAGAAAGAGAAAAAAATTTAAATAATTTTAGTTTAGATGAAGAAGATTTAACGAGTGAAGAAAAAAATGATTTAAGTATTGATACTCCTGCCTCAAAGGCATCTTTTGTTATTCGTCGATTAGAAGAAACGGGTTGGATTGATATATCAATGGATATTGATAATTATGAAGAAGTTATCGTTTTACCGGCTTATACAATTTCTTTACTTAAAACTTTTAGTGATATTATTAGTGATGAAGAAGCTCCTTATTTATCACTTGTCCATTCAACATATTCAGAATTAAAACTTGAAGATGAAGATATGGATGAACTTTTATATACAACTTTACTTAGATGTTATGAAAACACTAAAAAATTAAAGGTCGAATTAATTACTCTTATTCATTCAATTAGAATTTTCCAAAATAAATTGACTAAACTTTTTGACACAAATGAAGTTTTACATTCTTATTTTGATATTTATAAAAAGAAAATTTCTGATAGATATTATCATCCTTTAAAAACGTTTGATAGTGTTGCAAAATTCAAAAGACCAATTATTAAAATTTTAGATCGTTGGCTAAAAGATAAAAATATTCGTGAAAAGCTTATAGTTCAAGCATCTATAAGCGCAAAAAATAATAATAAAAAAGAGATTGAAAACGATATCATTACTAAAATCAATTATATAAGTGATACATATGAAACATTAAATTCATTAATTTCCTCAATTGATAAAGAAAATAATTCCTATACAAAGTCTTCAACTCAAAAGATTTTATATCTTAATAATAGTGATAGAACTATTAAAGGACACCTTGAAAATATCTTTAAACATTATGCTTCTTCAGTTAATGATGGAAGAGCTTTAGCTGATATTTTATCTAAAATGCAAGACTCAACTTCATTTTTTGAGCAAGGTTTTATTGATTCGGATTCTGTAACTTTACCAATTTTAAAGAAATATCGTGAAAATGGTGTTCCGCTTGAAATTGTTTCGTTTGATGAAGCTGATGATTTATTAATGGATAATTTCTTAGAAGAAACAAAAAATATTTACACTGATGAAAGAGTTTATTCCTTTATGGAACAATCATTTAGAGATAAAAAAGAAATTGATTCAAAAGAATTGAAAATTAAAAACTATGATTCACTTATTTGTTTAATATTAGCAACTGTTAAAAGCGAAGATGAATCATCTTTCTATAGAATTGAAGAATTAATGCCAAAGCAAATTCAAAATAATGACTTTATTATTCCAAACTTTGCTTTCATTAAAAAAGAAGAAAAGGAGGATAAATAAAACATGTTTGAAGAAAAATTTAACGAATTATCTTATTCAGAAAAAAATCAATTTGGAAGTATTTTAAATAGATTACTTTTAAAAGGTTTTATTGTTAGAGATATTTTTGATAATAAGGAAAAAATTGTAAAAATTTCACCAGATTATCGTTTTATCGAAAAAAGATATGATTTAATTAACGATTATTTATCTTTTTCTAATTGGCGTATTGAAATTGATAAGATTTTAGGTGTTGTTACATTATTTAACGATAGTGACGAAAATAGAATAAAATTAGATAGAGAAACTTCTTTAGTTTTATTTGTTTTAAGACAAATTTATGAAAACGAAAGAAATCAAACATCAATTAGTGGAGAAAGCATTTATATCACTACGCCTATTTTAATTAGAACAATGCTTGAACATGGTATTTTAATGCCAGGAAAGAAATTAACCGGAAGAAATATTGCTAAAATTTTAAGATTTTTAGCAAATCATAATATTATCAATAAAGTTAGTGGAAATTATGATGAAGGAAATGTCGCTTTTTATATTATGCCTTCAATTGTTTATGCTTTAGATAATGAAAAAATTGCAGCAATGTCACAAGCTTTAGATAATATTAATAAAAAAGATGAGGGGGTTTTAAACGATGAAACTATTAACCAAGATTAAATTAATTAATTGGCATTATTTTTGGAATGAAACCATCGATATTAAACCTATTGTCTTTTTAACTGGTTTAAATGGAAGCGGTAAATCAACTTTAGTCGATGCTTTTGAAGTTGTTTTATTAGGTGATACAACAGGAAGAAGTTTTAATAAAGCTGCTTTAGAAAAAAGTTCTCGTACATTAAAGGGATATTTAAGAGGAGAACTTGGTGATGATTTAGACGGTGGATTTAAATATTTAAGGAACGGCCGATTCACTTCCTACATCGCATTAGAGTTTCATGATGATATTGCTTCTAACGATTTTACTTTAGGTATTGTTTTTGATTCGTTTGAAGATGGTAGTGAAGAGCATCATTTCTTTTGCTTAGAATCTAAAATTCCAGAAAATGAATTTATTGAAAACAATACTCCTTTAGATTACAAATCTTTAAATGGATTTTTCTCTTTAAACTATAAAGATAAATATCGTTTTTTTGATTCAAATAAACAATATCAAGAATTTTTAAAGAAAAAATTAGGTGGTTTAAAGGATAAATATTTCTCTCTTTTAAAGAAAGCTACATCTTTTACACCTATCACCGATATTACAACATTTATTACTGAATATGTTTGTGATCCTCAACAAAATTTAGATTTATCTGTTTTACAAGATAACATTTCACAATATCAAAAATTACAAATTGAGAGTGAAAATTTAAAGAAAAGAATAGAAAAACTTAATGAAATTAAGACAAGTTATGATTTATATAAAAATCAAGAGAAGGATTTCACAGTCACTCGTTATTTAATTGAAAAATGCGAACTTTTTAATGATGAAGAAAAATTAAAAGCCTTTAAAAATGAAGTTGTTGAAAGTGAAAAAAGAATTAATGAAATCGATGGAGAACTTGAAGAATTTAAATTAACTCTAGAAGAACTTGAAAGAAGAAAAGTTCATATAATTCAAGATAAAATGAACAATGATGTTGCAAAAATTACTGAAGATTTATATGAGCAAAAGAAAAATGTTACTGAAGAAGTTAATGAAATCAATTCTGAAATTAATGATGTAAAAAATTCTTTAAACGATTATATTGATAAATTTACCTCTGAAGCTAATAAATTATTAATTGATTTAAATGAAGTTGATAAAGATATTATTGATGATGATAAAGAAGAAGATATTGTTAAAATTTTACTTTCTTCTAATAAAGTTATCGAAGTTTCAACCGCTTTAAAATCAAAAGTTGAAGAAAATGTTTTATTAGTTAATAAAGATAATTTAAATATATTTAAAGAAACATTGAAACAATTCAAGAACAACGTTTCAACTTTAGCAATTTCTTTAGCTAGAACAGTCCTTACTTTAGAAAAAAGAATTGCTTCTATTAAAGAAGAGGAAGCATCAATTAAAAAAGGTACAAAACCATTTAATTCGCGTTTAGTTTATATCAAAGATAGATTAAAGGATGAATTAAAGATTAAGTTTAATAAAGATATAGATGTAGAACTTTATTGTGACTTAATTGATATTAAAGATAAATCTTGGTCAAATGCTATTGAAGGCTATTTAGCAAGTCAAAAATTCAATATTTTTGTTGCTCCAAAATATTATCTTGAAGCTTATCGTATTTTAAGAAGAATTTTAGAAGAATATGGTTATTATGGAACTGCTTTAGTTGACCAAGAAAAGATCATTGAAAGAAATTATCAAATGGAAGAAGACTCTTTAGCTAGCGAAATTGAAACCGATCACGAGGGGGCAAGAGCTTATACTAATTTCTTAATTGGTAGATTACATAAAAGTGAAGACGAAGAAGAAGCTAGAGAAAGTGGGAATGGTATAACTAGAAACTGCGATTTATATCGTAATTTTACATTCTCAAAGATTAATCCTCGTTTATATCAAGATGCTTATATTGGTAGAAATTTAGATGAAAGATTTTTAGAAGATAAAGCTCGTCAACTTAAATCTCATATGATGAATTTAGCTTCTTATAAGAAACTTTCTGCTTTAATTACTGAAGCCAATAATCTTGAACTTATTTCAAATGGTGAAATTGATCATTTAATTTCTTCTCTTGCAAGAGGCTCTGAATTAAAAGGATATCAAAATACATTAGAATATATCGAAAATGAGTTAAAAGAACATGATACTGCTTTATTAGCTTCACTCGATAAACGTTTAGATGATGTTAATGATGATATTGAGGATGTTACAAAACAAAGAGAAAGTTTAATTTTAGAAAAAGGTAATTTAATTAAACAAGTCGAATCTTTAAAAAATGAAAAAATTAAAGATGTTGAAGCCATTATTACAACAAGAAAAGAAAATTTATCATCAAATTATGATAAAGAAACTGTTGATAAATATGGACTCCCTTTATTTAATGAGAAATTAGATGAAGGAAAAACATATTATGAAATCCTTTCAGATGCAAATGCATCTTTAACAAGATTCCAATATTTATATAACAATTCTTTCTCATCTTTATGTAAATTAAGAAGAGATTATATCCATGATTATCATCTTTCTTATGATCCAGACAGTAAGGATAATAAGACATTTGATGATGAACTTATTGAATTTAGAGATGTAAAACTTCCTGAATATAATGATCAAATTCATGACGCATATTTAAAAGCTACTCAACAATTTAAAGATGATTTTATCTTTAAATTAAGAGGTGCTATTGAAGATGTCGAAGATCAAATTGAGAATTTAAACGAAGCTTTAGCTCAATCTTCCTTCGGAAGAGACTCCTATAAATTTACTGTAAAACCATCTCAAGTATTTAAAAGATACTATGATATGCTTAAAGATGATATAATATTAGAAGGTGGCGAGGATGAAAGTTTATTCCTCGAAAAATATAAGGATGTAATGGAAGATTTATTTAGACAAATTGTTGATGTAAATGATCCTAATAATTCATCCGAAGAATTATTAAATAATATTGTTAGATTTACTGATTATCGTTCTTATTTAGATTTTGATCTTATTGTTTATAATAAAGATACAGGTAAAGAAGAAAGATTATCTATCATGATTAAAAAGAAGAGTGGTGGCGAAACTCAAACCCCGTTCTATATCGCAGTATTAGCTTCATTCGCTCAACTTTATCATGTTCATGAAGAAGGTGAAATTGCTAATACTTCAAGACTTATTATATTTGATGAAGCATTCTCAAAGATGGATAGAGGTAGAATTAAAGAAGCCGTTAAGTTATTAAGAAAATTCAATTTACAAGTTATTATCTCTTGTCCAACAGATAAAGTTGCTGATATTACCGAACTCGTTGATGAAACATTAGTCGTATTACATAATAAAAATAGCAGTTGTGTACGTGTGTTTTCAAAAATTTCCTAAGACAAAAATAAAATTTAAATATTTTTACTTAAAATAAAGGAGGAAATTATGGGTAGAAATGTTGTAGCGATGATTTTAGCGGGAGGTAAAGGCACCAGACTCCATGCCCTTACAAAGAAAATCGCTAAACCTGCAGTCTATTTCGGTGGTAAATATCGTATTATCGATTTTTCCCTTTCAAATGTTGCAAATTCATCGATTGATTCGGTTGGTGTTTTAACTCAATATGAGTCTGTAGTTTTAAACAACTATATCGGTAATGGATCAAAATGGGGTTTTGATGGAGTCGAATCAACCTGTGTTGCGCTTGCCCCTCGTCAAACCGAAAGTGGCGCAAACTGGTATAAAGGAACAGCGGATGCTATATATCAAAATATTGATTTTTTAGATAGTGAAGCTCCTCAATATGTTCTTATTCTTTCAGGAGATCATATCTATAAAACAAGTTATGATCAAATGATTGCCTTACATATTAAATCTAAGGCAGATTGTACAATTTCTGTTCTAGAAGTTGATATAAAAGAAGCTTCAAGATTTGGTATTTTAGAGGTTGATAGCACTGACACAATTACAAAATTTGTTGAAAAACCAAAAGAACCTAAATCTAATTTAGCATCAATGGGTGTTTATGTTTTTACATATAAAGTATTAAGACAAGCACTTGTTGAAGATGCTAAAGATGAAAAGAGTGAACATGATTTTGGTAAAAATATTATTCCAAAGATGCTCGCTCAAAAGAAAAAATTAGTTGCTTATAGGTTTAAAGGTTATTGGAGAGATGTCGGAACACTTGATTCCTTACATCAAGCTAATATGGAACTTTTACCTTCTCAAAGAAGTGCAGACACAATTAACTTTGACGAATCTCCAAAAATTTATAGCGAAGATACAAATTCATATCCACAATATATTGACTCAAAAGCTACTGTAAAAGATTGCCTTATTAATCAAGGGGCTAGTATTTATGGTACTTGTATAAAATCTGTTATTTCAAATGAAGTAGTTATTGAAGAAGGCGCTACAGTTACTAATTCCGTTTTAATGCCTGGAGTTATTATTAAAAAAGGTGCTTATGTTGAAAATTCAATTTTAGGACCTGACACAGTCATTAAAGAGAACGAAGTTATTAATAAAGATAGTGGAAAAATAGTCTTACTTGACTATGAAAGGAATTTACAATAATGAAAAATGTAGTCGCATTAGTTAATCTTCATAATTCTCCAGATTGTGGGCTTTTAACTGAAAAAAGGCCATTAGCTTCAACAACAGTTTTAGGAAGATATGCTTTTATAGATTTTGCTTTATCAAATTTAACAAATAGTGGTATTGATGATATTGGGATTATGATTAAAAATCATTCAAGAAGTATTATTAAACACATGAGAAGTGATAATACTTATCTTAAAAATTCCAAAACTGGTTATTTAAATTACATGATTAATGAAGAAGGTATTCATAATCCTTTCTATAATACTGATTTAAATAATATTGCTCAAAATGATTATTTCTTATATGAACCTGACTGCAAATACGTATTAATTGTTCCGGTTGGCATCGTTTATAAAGTTAATTATGCTGAAATAATTCACGAACATATTAAATCTGGTAAATTATTTTCGGTTGTTTATTCAAAAGTAGAAAACGCTGGAAAAGATTTCTTTGGTTTAAATAAAATCACTGTTAATGCTTTAGGAAATGTACAAAAGATTGATCAGGTTGATCCTAAAGACAAAGAAGCTTTAATTGGATTAAAAACTTATGTTTGTAATTCTTCAGCTTTAAAGGGTGCATTCCCTAAATTAAAAAATATTTCTAATGTCTTTTCTTTAGATGATTTAATGCTTTATATTCAAAAATATGGAGATATTGATATTCACGCAATTGAATATACAGGATCAGTTCATTATGTTAATACATTAAATAAATATTATGATATCTCAATGAAGTTTAAAGATAATTTAAAAAACAAAGAAAGCGCAAAAATATTTACAGAAAATTGGAAAATTTTTACCCGCACTCATGATACAAGACCCGTTTATTATGGGGAAAAGAGCAGTGTTAAAGATAGTGTAATTGCTAATGGTTGTACAATTAATGGTACTGTTAAAAATTCTATCTTAGCTCGTAATGTAACTATTGAAGAAGGAGCTGTTGTTGAAGATTCGATTATTTTCTCAGACAGCGTTGTAAAAGCTGGTGTTCATTTAAAAGGAGTAATCGCAGATAAATTAACTAAATTTGTCTCTAAAAAAGAAGTTGTGTCCGAAAAAGGTGAACATATTTATATTCCACAAGGAGAAACTATTTAATTTATGAATATAGTGATGGTATCTAGCGAATGTCTACCATTTTCTAAAACTGGTGGTTTAGGCGATGTCGCATATTCTTTATCAAAAGAATTTGTTAAAAAAGGCCATAACGTTTCAATCGTTTGCCCTTATTATAAAAAGATAAATTTTGAAAAATTTAAAACTGAACCAAAAAAATTATATGAATTTGAGGTTCAAATGAATTGGAGAAAACCAACTTGCGAAGTTTATCATCTTTTATATGAAGGAATGGATTATTTCTTTATTAAAAACGATTATTATTTTGGAAGAGATGGCGGACTTTATGGTTTTTATGATGATGGCGAAAGATTTGCCTATTTTGCTAATGCCTCCACTTTATTGTTAAAAGAATTACCATTTAAAGTTGATATTGTCCATGTCCACGATTGGCAAGGTGGGATGATTCCATGTATTTTAAAAGTAAAATATTGGAATGATAAAATTTTAAATAAAATTAAAACTGTTTTAACAATCCATAATCCTCTTTTTAAAGGATATTTAAATAGAGATAGTTTATATGACTTGTATAATCTTCCAACTTCGCTTTTTGATGATGGGTCAGTTAGATTAGAAAATCAAGTTTCTACTTTAAAAGCCGGCATTAAATTTGCTGATAAAATCACTACCGTTTCACCAACTCATGCTTTTGAACTTACAACTGTCGAAGGTAGCAAAGGACTTTGGTACGATCTTGTTTTAAGGCAAAATGATTTTTCGGGTATTTTAAATGGTATGGATCAAGTTGAGTTTAATCCTTCTAAAGATAAGAGTATTTATAAAACTTATAGTGTAAAAGATTATAAGGAGAATAAAAAGAAAAATAAGATTGAGTTTTGTAAACAAAATAATCTTGATCCAGAACTTCCTTTATTTGCAGTAGTTTCGCGTCTTACTGATCAAAAAGGTCTTGATTTAATTTATGGAATGGCTGATTTTTTAACTCATGAAGGCGGTAATTTTGCTGTTTTAGGAAGTGGAGAAAGATATGCTGAAGATATGTTTAATGGTTTACACGCTAGAAATAGTAAACATACCTTTGTTTATATAGGATATAGCGATGATATTGCTCATAAACTTTATGCTTCGAGTGATTTCTTTATTATGCCAAGTGCTTTTGAACCTTGTGGACTTGGCCAAATGATCGCTCAAAGATATGGTTCTTTACCTCTTGTTAGAAGAACGGGCGGATTAAAAGATAGCGTCATTTGTTATGATAATGAAAGAAATAATGATGATATTGCTAATGGCTTTGGATTTGATGAATATTCTATTGTTGAAGCAATTAAATGTACCGCTCAAGCAATGAACGTTTATAATCTTAAAAAAGATGTTTTTGATAGATTAGTTAAAAATGCTTTATTAACAGATCACTCTTGGAATGATAGTGCTGATAAATACTTAGCTCTTTATAGTTCTATTGTTAAATAAAATAAGTTAAACAATATAATAAAAGGTCGATAAATAATCAAAATCGACCTTTTATTTATAAGACAAATAGATATTTTTTATTCAATTATAAAGAAAAATATGCTATATTCATAAAGTACGATTAATTTATTAAATTTATTTTTAGAGAGTTGCTATTTTTGGTGAAAAGCAATAATAAATTGATAAAGTCTCACGTATTTATTTAACTATTTTTAAATTAAGCGCATTATTTTAAATAAAAAAATAATGAAATAAGGTGGTACCGCGTAAATTTACGTCCTTATATTATTAAGGGCGTTTTTATATATAAAAAAGGAGAAAAATTATGGGTTATGATCATATTAACATTGAAAATAAATGGAAAGAATATTGGTTAAAAAATAAAGAATATAAAACCGATGTTTATGATTTTTCTAAACCAAAATATTATGTGTTAGATATGTTTCCATTTCCTTCTGGTCAAGGGTTACATGTTGGCCATCCAGAAGGTTATACTGCAACAGATATCATTGCAAGAATGAAAAGAATGCAAGGATTTAACGTTTTACATCCAATAGGTTGGGATGCTTTTGGTTTACCTGCAGAACAATATGCAATGAAAATGAATCGCCCGCCACTTGAATTTACTTTAAAAAATATTGCAAATTTTAGAAGACAAATTCAAATGTTAGGTTTTTCTTATGATTATGATAGAGAAGTCACAACTTGTGATCCATCTTATTATAAATGGACTCAATATATCTTCTCTTTAATGTATGAAGATAAACTCGCTTTTGTTGATTATAAACCTGTTAATTTTTGTCCTGAACTTGGAACGGTTTTAGCAAATGAAGAAGTTATAGATGGAAAAAGTGAAAGAGGTGGCTATCCTGTAATTAGAAAACCAATGAGACAATGGAATTTAAAAATTACCGCTTACGCCGATAGATTAAATGATGATTTATCAATGTTAGATTGGCCTCAATCTACCATTGAAATGCAAAGAAATTGGATAGGAAAATCAGAAGGAACAGAAATTATTTTTAAAATTAAAGGATTTAATGAAACATTTAAAGTTTATACAACTAGAGCCGATACTCTTTTTGGCGCAACATTTGTTTCTTTAGCTCCTGAACATCCTTTTGTTAAAAAAATTACTACCAAAGAATGTGAAGAAACAGTTGAAAAATATATTAAAGAATGTGAATCAAAATCTGATCTTGAAAGAACTGGATTAAATAAAGAAAAAACCGGTGTATTTATTGGAGCTTATGCAGTTAATCCAATTAATAATAAAGAAATTCCTATTTATATCGCTGATTATGTCTTGGCTTCTTATGGAAGCGGAGCAGTTATGGGTTGTCCAGCACATGATGCTAGAGATTATGTTTTTGCTAAAAAACATAATATTGAAATTATTCCTGTACTTGAAGGAGATATTTCAAAAGAAGCTTTTGAAGGTGACGCAAAACATATTAATAGTGATTTTATTAATGGAATGTATATAAAAGAAGCAAAAAAGGCCATCACTGATAAACTTATTTCTATTAATGCTGGTAATTATAAAGTTAACTATAAATTAAGAGATTGGCTTTTCTCAAGACAAAGATATCGGGGTGAACCAATTCCAATTATTAATTTTGAAGATGGAACTCAAACATTAGAAAGAAATTTGCCATTAGTTTTACCTGAATTAAAAGAATATAAACCTTCAGGAACTGGTGAATCTCCTCTTGTGCATGCAGCTGAATGGCTTCATGTCGTTACTGATGGTAAAAAAGGAACAAGAGAAACAAATACAATGCCTCAATGGGCAGGAAGTTGTTGGTATTATATTCGTTATATTGATCCGCATAATGATAAAGAAATTGGCGATAAGAAATTACTTGATCATTGGCTTCCTGTTGATCTTTATGTTGGTGGTCAAGAACATGCTGTTTTACATTTACTTTATGCTCGTTTTTGGCATAAATTCTTATATGATAAAGGAATTGTTTCATGTAAAGAACCATTTAAAAAATTATTCCATCAAGGAATGATTTTAGGAGAAAATGGCGAAAAAATGTCTAAAAGTAGAGGAAATGTTGTAAATCCTGACGATGTTGTTAATAAATATGGTGCTGATACTTTAAGACTTTATGAAATGTTTATGGGGCCACTTGAAGCTTCCTTACCTTGGTCATCTTCGGGCTTAGAAGGCGCAAGAAAATTCATTGATAGAGTCTATCGACTTTATACCGAAAAAGAATATTTAGATAAATTTAGTAATAAAAATAGTGGAGAACTTGATTATTCATATAATTTCTTAGTAAAAAAAGTCACTTCAGACTTTGAAAATTTACAATTTAATACCGCAATTTCGCAAATGATGATTTTTATTAATGATGTTTATAAAGCTAAATCAATTTATAAACCTTATATGGAAGGATTTATTAAGATGTTTGATTGTATTTGCCCATTTATCGGTGAAGAAATTTATCATTTATTAGGACACAACGAGACAATTACTTATGCTTTATGGCCAACTTGCGATGAATCTAAATTAGTAAAAAATACTATAAAAATCGCAGTTCAAGTTAATGGAAAATTAAGAGATACAATAGATATTAACCTTAATGAAGATGACGAAGTAGTTAAAAATATGGCTTTAAATAGTGAAAATGTTAAACGTTTTACTGAAGGTAAAGAAATTAAAAAGGTTATTGTTGTTAAAAATAAAATTGTTAATATTGTTGTTGTCGGTTAATTCTATAAAATATCAAGGGTGATTTTAAAAAAATCGCCCTTTTTTCTTGCTTTTTTAACAAAAAAGATTATTATAAAGAAGTTAAATTTCACGGCACTATTTTTATAGGCTGTAGAAAGGAGATATTATGATTTTATGTGTTGATTGTGGCAACACCGAAATTAAATTTGCTTTTTTTGATGACGAAAAGATGATTTATAGATTTTCAATCAATACTTTAGAAAGTTTAAGTAGCGATGATTATTCAATAAGAATTAAATTTTTATCGGAAAATAAGGCTAAAGATGTTAAAGGAGCGATTATTTCTTCAGTTGTTCCTTCTTTAACTAATGTTTTAGTTTCGGCAATCAAAAAAGTTTTTGAGTGCGATGTAAAAATTTTAAACAGTTCTTTAAAAACTAAATTGCCTATTAAAATTGATAATCCGAAAGAACTCGGTTCAGATTTTTTATGTACAGCGGTTGGCGCTTTAGAAAAATATGAGGCGCCATTTGTTATTGCTGATTTAGGTACAGCAACAAAAATGTCGGTTGTTGATAAAAAGGGGAATTTTATCGGCGGGATGATTACAACAGGAATGAAAGTTTCTTTAGAAGGTTTAGTAAAAAGTGCGGCCCAATTGTATTCTGTTGAAATAGCTGCCCCTAAAAAAATTATTGGAAGAAACTCTATTGAATCAATCCAATCAGGGATAGTTTTTGGTCAAGCATTTATGGTTAGCGAATTTGCTAGAAGAATGGAAAATGAACTTGGATATAAACTGACTAGAATTTTAACAGGTGGATTTTCTTCAATTATTAAAGATCAAATTACTTGTTTTCATTATGAAAAAGATCTTTCTTTATATGGTTTAAATATTATTTATGGTATCAATCAAGGAGTAAAAAAATATGAATAGATTAAAAATTTTTCGTTCAATTGCAATTGATGCTTTGTTTTTAGCTTTGTTTATCCTTTTTACATTTGTTCCATGGCTTGGATATTATCAAGTAGGACCAATTTCTTTCCAAGTTATCCATGTTTTTGTATTAATTGGTGCGGCTATTTTTGGATGGAAAAAAGGACTACTCTATGGATTTATCTTTGGTTTATTATCTTTATTAAAAGCAATTTCTTATCCAGGAACACTCGATTTTGCTTTTGTTAATCCATTTATTTCTATTTTACCAAGAGCTTTATTTGGTTTTTTAACTGGTCTTATCTTTGATATTGTTAAAAAACATTCAACTGTTAAACAATTTATGATTTCTTTACCATTTTTATGTTTTGTTTTAACATGTTTCCATACTTTTGCTACATTATCTTGTTTATATTTATTTGGAGTTTTAGACCCATTTTCAATTTCTAGTGCCCTTGGTTTAAGTGAAATTATGTCTAGCCTTACTTTTGTTGCTTTATTTACTACAATCGGTTTACTTGGAATGTGTGTTGAAGGAGCTATTGCTGCAGTTATAGTTTTACCTTTATACGCTGCTTTAAGAAGAATTAACTTCGTAAAGGAAGAAGACGATTTAAAATTTAAGACAATTAAGGCGTAAATTTGTATAATATAATGTTCAAAGGAGTGCTATTTAAAATGAAAGAATTGAATTTTAAAGAATTAGTTAAACCTTATTATGATATTGCCTTAGAAACACTTAAAAAAGATGTCTCAATTAATAGTATTTATGATGAAAAGACTATTTCAAAAGAAGCTCCATATGGGGCTGGAGTTAAAGCTTGTTTTGATTTTTTAAAGGAATTAGCATTAAAAGACGGCTTTAAAGTTGATACGTGCGATGGCCATGCTTTAGAAATTTCTTTTGGCGAAGGTAAAAACTTGATTTATGTTTTAGCTCATCAAGATGTTGTCCCGGTTTCTGGAAAGTGGAAATATGGACCATTTAATCCAACAATTGAAGATGGAAGATTATATGGAAGAGGAACAAGCGATGATAAAGGCCCTGGAATTAGTGCTTATTATGCTTTAAAAGCATTAAAAGATAATGGATTAATTAATAATTTTAGAGTTAGACTTGTTTTTGGTGGGGATGAAGAAAGAGGTTCTTCTTGCTTAACTTATTATTTTGAAACATTAAAAAAAGAACAACCTACTTATGGATTTACTCCTGATGGAGATTTCCCTTTAATTTATGGAGAAAAAGGTATTACCAACTATACTTATGTTGGAGATGTTGAGTTAAAAAATATCATCTATATTAAAGCTGGAATAGTTAGTAATAGTGTTATTGATAGAGCAGAAGTTAAAGTTAAAAATCCTCAAATTTTAGATGAATATTTAAAAAAACACGATTTAATAAAGTTTGAAAAATTAAACGAAGATACTTTCGTTTTCTTAGGAAAAGCTGCTCATGGCTCAACTCCTGAACTTGGAATAAATGCCGGAATTATTGCTCTTTCTACTTTAGGAGATTGCTATAATGAAGCTCTACTTTCTTTACTTGCAAACGAATATTCAGATCCAAATGGTAAAAATTTATATTGTTTCTATGAAACTAAAAATATGGGAAAAACAACATATAATGTTGGATTAATTAATTATGAAAATGGCCATTTTTCAATGACTGTTAATTTTAGATATCCTGAAAATGTTAACGTTGTTGAAACTATTGAAAAAATTAAAAAAGCTTCCCCTTTAAATATTGAATATGAAAAAGGAAGTGACGTTTTATATTTCGATCCAGAAAAAACTAAATTTATTCAAGAACTTGCTAAAGTTTATGAAGAAGAAACTGGTGATAAAGTAAATAAAATGAAGACAATTGGTGGAGGAACTTATGCTAAAGAAGCAAAAAATACTGTTGCTTTTGGTAGTAATTTCCCTGGAAAAATAGACCATATTCATGAAGAGAACGAAAAAATTGATTTAGAGGATTTCTTTAATTCAATGTCTATATATGCTCATGCAATTTATGTTTTAGGTAATTTAAATGAGAACTAAATTTAAAAAGCGGGCAGTTGATTATTTAAATGAAGGAAATAATATCCTTCATTTAAATAATAAAGAAGAAATTAAAGAATTTGTTGATAGTAAAGATTGTTTTTTAGAAATTGGGCCAGGAAAAGGGCAATTTATTTTAAGTATTGCTAAAAAATATCCAGAATATAATTTTTTAGTCGTTGAAATAAATAAAACTGTTGCTGGAATTGCTTTAAAAAAGATTGATGAAGAAAATTTAACAAATGTTAAATTAGTTGCTGAAGATTTTTATAAATTAGTAGATGTAATAAAAGAAAATTCAATTTCAGGAATATTTTTAAACTTTTCTGATCCACGGCCTAAAAAAAGACATGAAAAACGTAGATTAACTTCCTCTCCATTTATAGAAAGTTATATAAAAATATTAAAAGATAATCATAATATTTATTTTAAAAGCGATAATTATGATTTTTATGTTTATAGTTTAAATAAATTTAAAGAATATGGATTTGATATTTTAAAAAATGATACTAATTATAATGATGATGAAGAATTTGATGCATTAACTGAATTTGAATCGCGTTATAAAAATGAAGGAATCAAAATTAATCGACTTATTTTAAGGAAAGGAAGTAACATAAAAATGAATAAACTTAATGATTTAGAGAAAAAATATTTTGAAGAATTAACTCAAAAAGACGCAATTAGCGGAAATGAAAAAGAAGTTGCTCATTATTTAGCTATAGAATATAAAAAATTAGGATTAGAGCTTTATAAAGATTATGCCGGAAATATTTTTGGTATTAAAAAAGGATCTGATTCAAGCATTAAAGTAATGATTGATGCTCATATGGATGAAGTTGGTTTTATTGTTAAAGATATCAAAGATAACGGCTTAATTATTCCTTATCCACTTGGTGGATTTAATTTTCAAACTCTCTTATCTAATAGAGTTAAATTAACTACAAAAAATGGTGAAAAATTTATTGGAGCGATTGATTCTACTCCTCCACATTTATTAAAAGGTCAAACTCAAGAAGTAAATGCTTCTAATCTTTTATTTGATTTTGGGTTTACTTCAAAAGAAGATGCTATTGCTAATAACGTAGAAATTGGTGATATGATTACATTAATTGGAGAATTTAAATATTTAAATCACGAAACTAGAATTTTATCGAAAGCTTTAGATGATAGATATGGACTTATTTTAGGTTTGAGTATTTTAAACGAATTAAAAGATGTTACATTACCATTTGATCTTTATGTTGGAGGTTCAACACAAGAAGAAGTTGGATTAAGAGGTTTACCAAGTGCAATTAAAAATATTAATCCAGATTTCTGCTTTGTTTTAGATTGTTCAACTGCAAAAGATTCAATTTCTTCAAATGAATATGGAAGAATTGGGAATGGTGTTTTACTTAGATTTATCGACCGCACAATGATTGCAAATCCTGCATTATTATCATTCCAAAAAGAAGCAGTTATTAATACAAATGGAAAATATCAATATTTTGAAACATTAGGTGGAACGAATGCTTCAGTTGCTTTTTCTTCAAATTGTTTAACATTAACTCATTGTATTGTTGCTCGCAGCATTCATACTGCATCTTCAATTATGGATATTAATGATTTTATTTATGCTAAAAATTCTTTATTATATATGTTGAAAAATTTATCGAAAGAGAAAATTTTAGAATTAAAGGAAAGCAAATATTAATATGAAATACGGATGTTATTATAACCATAAAACTATTGGAGATATTTTACTTATTGAAATTAAACCATCTATTTTTCCTTCTAGATATGTTAAAAAAGATGATGTTGTCGCTTTATATAAAGATGATGAATTAGTTGGTATTAATATTTTTAATATCTCAGATATTGTAAAAATTAAAGCTGAAGGATTTATTCATCATTTAAATAAAGAAGTTTTAGATGTGATTAATACAAAATTAAAAAATGCTGGATTAAATGAATTGCCTTATCAAGAAGGAAGCGGCTTTAAAGTTGCTCAAATTATTGATATTGAAGAACATCCAGATAGTGATCATCTTCATATTTGTAAGGTCGATGTAGGAGAAAAAGAACCACTTCAAATTGTTTGCGGAGCATATAATGCTAAATTAAATTTAAAATGTGTATGCGCTCTTCCTTTTACCTTTATGCCTGATGGAAAACAAATTGTGCCTGGAAAATTATTAAAAATAGATAGTTATGGAATGCTTTGTTCGGGAAGAGAATTAGGTTTAGCTGGTTATGAAAAAATACACGGTTTATTAGAATTAGATGATTCTTATAAAGTCGGAAATGATTTTTTCTTAGATTAATTATTATTAAAAAATTCAATTAATGCTTTAGCAGCTTCTTTAGGTCCTTCGTTTTTATTAAAAGAAAGCGAAGTTAAAATTTTTCCTAAAGGAATATTATTATCTTTAAAAAGTTTAAAGTAGGAACTTATAAAGGTTTCTACTTTTTCTTTTTCTTGTAAAGGACCAAAAGGATTAGCAAAATAGGTTGAAACTTTTCCTTTTTCATTAGTCGTATTTAAAGCAACTCTTTCTCCCTTTTTAAAATCATTTAAAGCAATATCAATATCTTTATAAAAATGGATTTTTTCTTTATCTTCACTAAAATTATCTGCTAAAAAGAAAGCATCAACTTTATATAATTTTATACTATCTAAATAAGATAAAAGTGGGATAACTACCCTAGAATTAGGTTTTTCAATATTAAAAAATATTGCTCTATCCATACTATTTAATGAATAAGACTCTTCTAAATCATCAAGTCTTACAAAAGCACCAATTTCTGTTCCGCTTGTATAAACAATGTTATCTTTAATAAAAAATGTCCCCATATCATCAAAAATAGGAGAAATATGATATTTTCCATGATATTCAACTTTTATTGCTTCTAATGTTTCACTTTTTCCAGCACCACTATCACCTAAAATTACGATATTTTTTTCTTTTTTTCCATCAGAAATAGTAAATCCTGCTCCATGGATTGGTAAATTATTTTCATTAATCATTAAAAGGTTATAAAGAGTAAGAATCATCTTTTTCATATAACCAAAATAATCGATTTTATATTCTTTACCTAATACTCCGATTAAAAGTTTATTATCATAGTAATAATAGCAATCAGCTATATTTTCTATTCCATAAAAAACAATAAAATCAATATTATTTATTTTTTTATCAAAAGAAGTAACTTCAAATAAATTACCAATTGATGCTAAAAAAGATAAATATTCTTTGTTAACAACTATTAATCCACATTTATTATTTATTTTTATTAAACATGAATAAAAATCATTAATATTTAAGTTATTTTTATTGATTTTTTCATTTTTAAAATGAAAAAATCCTACCCTTTTATTTTCTTTTGTTGAAACAATAAAAGGAGGTTGATTAACAATACTTTCTAATAGTGGAATATTATTTAAATAAGAATAAGAAATAGGAAGAGGTAAATTTTCTTTAGAAAAGATGATTCCGACATTTCCTCCTGAAGGTAAGATACGATAAACCGTTTGTTCTTTAGATAATATTCCTTCATAAATATCACGATAAAAAGAAACAACTTTATCTGAAAATTTCATAAATTCTTTAACGAATTCACGATGAGTTAATTTAATATTTGTTTCATCTTTAACATAAATTAAATATCTTTCTTTTGTACGATAAAAATCATAAATATTATTAATTAAAAGAAGTAGTTTTTCTTTTTTTTCATTATCTAAAGATGATAAAATTGATTTTAAATCTTTATTTTCATGTATATTTATTGCAATTTTTAATAAAAATTCTTTTAAAATTTCATCCTTTATTTTATTTTCTTTAAAATAAGATTCAATGATTCTTTTTAATAAAGACGAATTTAAAATATCACTTTTAGTGATGTTATAAAATTCATTAAAATTTAAAACAATTTTTTCACTCATTTTATAAATTTTCCTTTAAATAAGCTAAATCACTTTCTTTTAATGATGAGATTGCAATACGGATAGTAGTTTCATCTATTAAAGTAAAGAAAATATTTTTGCTTTCTAAATATGACAAATATAAAGGAGCATTTTCTTTAATAAATGTAATATAAAAACCCGAAGAATATGGATAAAATTTAATATTTTTTTCCTTTAAAATTTCTTTTATTCCTTCCCCTAATTTTAATAATCTTTCAGTTTGCGAAAAGATTTCTACTTTTACTTTTTCTACTGCCTTTAAATCTTTAAAAAATAAACCTAATCCTCCATTAGCTAAATGATTAGATGAAGAGATTGTTCCTCTTATTATTTTTTTAAAGTTTTCTGAATAAATATCTTTTTCATTTTTAGAAAACAAAACGATTAAAGCCCCCATTCTTAAGCCATAATATCCGAATGATTTAGAAGCAGAAATAGCTAAATATAAAGGAGTTTTAATAGGAGCATCAACTATTTTTTTAATAATCATTTTTCTAGAAGAAGAATAATCTAAATAAGCTAAATCAAGTAAAAGAGTAATTTTATCGTTATATTTATTAATTAAAGAAAATAATCTATCATAATCTTCGCTAGTAAAATTAAATCCAGTAGGGTTTTGACATGGATCATTAATTATTAAAAGTATTTTTTTATTATTTATCTTATTAATCTTATCTTCTAAATCTATAAAATCAAATTTGAAATCTTTAGTGAAAAAATTAAAGATTTCAAATTTTATATTTGCTTCTTCACAAATAGTATCATAATTAGGCCATCTTATAGAAGAAAGTAAAATAGTATGTGTTTTAGCTAAACTTTTAAAAGCTATAAATAAAGCTTCGGTTCCTCCGCTAGAAGAAGTAAAAGCAATATTTTTATTTTGTTTTAATCTTAATAAGTCTTCTTCAAATATCCATGATAAAAAACCATCTTTATATTCTTTAGGACCAAGTTGAGGACCATAAGATAAAAATTTATTAAAATTAGAAATTAAATAATTATCAGCTTCTTTATATGAAACAATTTCCCCATTTTCATAATATAATGTTCCACTAGAGCCATTAACTACATATTTTCCTTCCTTTTTTCTTTTTAACGCCCTTTCACTAACTGAAAGAATATCGAATTTTTCAAACTCATTCATACCATAAATAATTATATCAATAAATGAAATTAATTTCTTTTGTTGTTTTATTCTTGCTTAAAAAACAATAATTAAAAACTTATTCGTAACATAAAAATTTTTAATGTTAATAAATAAAGAAAATTAAGTATTGTTAAAGCGTTGTTTTCATAGATTAAATAATTAAAAATGCCATAATTATGGTTTTTTAAATATGTTAATGAAAATTTTTCATTAATTTAAATTTTTATGATAGAATAATTTTGTATGAGCAATGATTTTAAAGATAGAGTTACTATTTATGAAGTTGCTAAAGCTGCTGGAGTTTCTCTTGCTACTGTTTCAAGGGTCATAAACAATACTTCGACGGTTAAAGATGAAACAAAAAATAAAGTTTTAGCAATAATTAAAAAGTTAGGTTATAAACCTTCAGGTTTAGCTCAAGCTTTAGCAACCAATAAAACAACAACTATTGGTGTTATTATACCTTCGGCAAATTATGTTTATATTGCTAATATGCTAAATGGTATTATTGAAATTTGTAAAAGTAAAAATTTTACAGTTTCTTTATATACGACATCACATTCTAGAAGCGATGCAATTGAATCAATTGAAAAAATTATTAAATCACATGTTGATGGCGTAATTGTTTTCGATGATGAGTTAAATGAAGAAGATATTGAATTATTTAATAACTATGCCGTTCCTGTTGTAGCTGTAAATAATAGAATTATCGCCTCAAAAATTGCATGTATTCCTTTTGGATATGAACATTTAATTAAAAAAGTTATTACTGATTATTTTACAAAAGGCGATAAAAAAATGAACTTTCTTCATGTTCATAATGCTGGTCGTCTTTTATCACGTGTTGAAAATGCATTTATTCAAACTCATTTAGAAAATGATAGAGAATACGATATTACAAATTGTGATGATTCTTATCAAAGAACTTATCAAGATTTTAAAGAAAGATTCAAACGAGTAAAAAAAGAATATGTTATTGCATATCGTGATTCGATCGCAGCGGCAGTTATGAATGCAGCTCAAGATATGGGACTTTCTATTCCTGAAGATATCGAAGTTTTATCGATTATTGGAACAAAATATTCATCAATTATTCGTCCAACTATTACAAATCTTTATATTGATATGCAAGAAGTTGGTAAAAGATCAATGTATATGCTCATTGATTTGATAAACGGGCAATTACAAGATAAAGAGTATAAATTTGAATCAATTTATGTCAAAAAAGATTCTACAAAGTTTTAAATTTTTATATTTTTTATTATAATAACAAAGTTGTCTTTAAAGGAGAGTAAATATTATGGATATTTATGAAGAATATATAAGAACAATTAATGATTTTCCTATTGAAGGAATTAAATTTAGAGATATCACCCCTCTTTTAGCAAACGGCGATGCTTTTCATCAAGTTATCATGGATTTAAATAAAGAATTACCTTCTTATGATAACTGGGATAAGATTATTGCTGCTGAAAGTAGAGGTTTTATTTTTGCTGCTCCTTTATGTTCGATGAATAACAAAGGATTAATCTTAGCAAGAAAAGCTGGAAAATTACCTTTAGTTGGTTATCGTAAATCTTATGATTTAGAGTATGGCCAAAATACAATTGAAATTCCTAAAGATGCTATTAAACCTGGCGATAAAGTTATTATTATGGATGATTTAATTGCTACAGGTGGAAGTGCTAAAGCTATGGTTGATTTAGTTTTAGATGCTGGAGGAATTCCAATCATGGGATTATTCTTAATCGAACTTCGTTCATTAGAAGGATATAAAAAACTTGGTATTCCTGTAGTTTCTATTGTTAACTATGGATTACATGCTAATGATTTATTAATGATTAATAATAGAAAACACAAAATGTGTAAGTTTAAAGAAAAAGTTAATGAAAACGAAATTAGAGTATTCTTTGAAGATGGAAGCGAAGAAGTTATCCATAAAAATGAAATTATTTCTATTGTTCAAGTCGAAAAGAGTGGAAGACAAACTTATATTAAATATCGTGATTAATTTATTGAAAGGAAATTTATGGCAAATATTATTGATGAATTAAACTGGAGAGGATTAATTAAGGATTATTCAAATGAAGAACATTTAAAAGAAATGTTTAATAATAAAAAACAAACAATTTATTGTGGATTTGATCCTTCTGCATCCTCAATGCATATTGGTAATTTCGTTATGATTTCTATTTTAATGAGATTACAAAAAGCTGGTCATAGAATCATCGCAATTGCCGGAGGAGCAACCGGAATGATTGGTGATCCATCTGGAAAAAGTAAAGAAAGAAGTTTTTTAACTCCTGAGAAAGTAAAAGAAAATACTGAAGGAATTAAAGCACAATTATCTCGTTTTTTAGATTTAGATGATCCTGAAAAAGGAGTTATGCTTAATAACTATGATTGGATTTCTAAAATTTCACTTTTAGAATATTTAAGAGATTATGCAAAATTCTTTAATATTAACTATATGTTATCTAAAGATATTATTTCTTCTAGATTAGATGCAGGAATTTCTTTAACAGAATTTTCTTATATGACCCTTCAATCTATTGATTTTTATAAATTATGGAAAGAATATAATTGCCACATTCAAATTGGCGGAAGTGATCAATGGGGAAATTTAACCGCTGGATTAGAATTAATTAGAAAACTTGAAGGCGTTGATGCTGAAGCTGAATGTATGACAGCTCATTTAATCACAAGAAGTGATGGTAAAAAATTCGGTAAGAGCGAAGATGGCGCACTTTTCTTAGATAGAAAACTAACCTCCCCATATAAGCTTTATCAATTCTTCATCAACCAAAGTGATGAAGATGCAATTCGCTATTTAAAAGTTTTCACTTTTTTAAGTAAAGAAGAAATTGAAAATATTGAAAGAGAACATTTAGCAAATCTTGGTCAAAGAATTGGCCAAAAAGCATTAGCTTATGAAGTTGTTAAGACTGTTCATTCAAAAGAAGATGCTGACGAAGCTAAAAAAATGAGCGAAGTTTTATTTTCAGGAAACGTTAAAGAATTAAGTGAAAATGCTATTGAAGAATTATTTGGTGCAATGAAAGTTCAAGTTGAACCAATGGCTTTAGAAGATTTACTCATTAAATTAAAAGCTGCATCTTCAAAAAGAGAAGCACGTGAATTTATTAAAAATAATGCAGTTTCACTTAATGGAGAAAAGATAAATGATGCAACAAAAGTCATCGATTCTTCACTTGCACTGCATGGAAAATATTTAATTCTTAGAAGAGGTAAAAAGAACTATTATCTTGGTGAATTAAAATAACGTTTTCTTTAAAAAAGTTGTTGTTTTAAATACTGTTCTATGATATATTATTAAAGCACGTTAAGTGCTTTATGCGGATCAGTGGTGTAGCGGTTAACATGCCACTCTGTCACAGTGGAGATCGCGAGTTCGATTCTCGTCTGATCCGCCATTTTTTAAAGAAAAATGCATATTTTGGCCCGATAGCTCAGCAGGTAGAGCAAAGGACTGAAAATCCTTGTGTCCCCAGTTCGACCCTGGGTTGGGCCACCATTAAATAACAAACCAAACTTAAGTGTACATAAAGGTTTTATCGTTATTACTATAAATATTTATGATTACTTAAGTTGTAACGATATAAATTTTTAAAGATTTACTAAATGTGTAAATCTTTTTTTATTATTTCATCTTATTTTGTTTTTAAAAATTTCCCAAAATTTTGCTAAGGCAAATTCAACATATTCATATGAAGGAGAAAATAAGTAAGCCTAAAATTCGAACCGTTCAAATTGAATTGAACTAATTCGTAACATCATTAAATTTCCAAGGGAATAATTCTTCAAAATTTTAATTACACTATTTAGTTCTTGAATTCTATCAATAAAATTTGCCGGTTCTATACTAAATGTTATGGAAAATGGATTTGTCATAATTTAAACCTTTAATACTTTTATTAATTTTTATATCTTATTATATATTTTCTAATATTTTTGATTCTTTCTTTAAAACTACTTATAAAGTTATTATATCTTTTTGATATAATAAGGTTTAGGAATTTTAAAACAATGATATTAGATATTGCAATTACTCTTTTTATAATTATCGGATTAATTATTGGGATATTTAGAAATCCGTTAATGAGTATTATACATACTATTTTATTTATCTGTTTTTCTTTTTTATTTTTTCCAATTTTAGGCACTTTAATGCCTAAAATTTTAGAAGTTAATAATATTAATTTATCTGATTTTGCTTCTACAATTGCTAATGCAATATCAATGGTAAATAATGAACTTATTGATTTTGGGAATAATATAGGAATTAATCTTTCAACTATTCCTTTACTTTATACTTCTCCTTCATTTATCGAAGGTGCTTTAAAAGGAATATCTAATTCTTTTTCTTTTTTATTTTCTTCATTACTTTCATTAATTATTTCTTATATTGTTTCATGGATAATTTATTTACTTATTAAAAGATATTCTATTGAATTTGATAAAATAAAACATATTAAATTTTATAAAAGATCATTAGTTTCATCCCTCTTTACATTTATTTTTATCTTTTTTTCACTCTCTTTTATTTTTTCTCCCTATCAAAATATAAAAAATTCTTATGATAATTTAATTTATACTTTTAATAATATTAATTTAATGGAAAATATTGAAACAGAATATAATGACGTTAATAATTTAATTAATAATATTAAAAAAACTGATAATGAATTATCTATTTTAGATGAATCTATTATAAAAATGGATAAAAAAATTGAAAATTATTATGATTTAAATATCTCTTATTTTTTAAAATTAGATTCATTAAATAAATCAAAAGAAGAATTAATAGTTATTATTGATGAAAAAATGAACGAATCTTCTTTATCTAGTATTAATAAAACAAAATTAAGTGAATATAAAAATACTTTATTATCATTAGATAATGAATTAGTTAAAATTAATGAACTTATTTTTAAAGATGATGGTTCTTTATATAATTTTGAAGATGAGTTATTAGCTTTAAAAGAAGAAATTAATGATGAAAAAGATAATTTTATCAACGCTTTAAATATTTTTTCTTCTAGCGTTGATAAAATTAATTCTTTAGATAATGATTTAACTAAATATTTAAATGAAATTGAAAATGTTGGTAATAAGTTTATTAAAAGTAGCCGGTATAATTTTCTTTTTAGTATTGATTATGGATATATGAATTATTTATATAATGGAAAAATATATTCTTTAAAAGAAGAAGTTAATAATTTTATTATTAACTTCAATAATACATTAAAAGAAGATATTTCTTTGCTTAAATCTTATTTTAATAATGAAGTAACAATAGGAAACGATAAATTATATGAAATGGAAGAAAAAATAGATTTATATAATAAAGAAATAGTAAACAAAGAATCTTTATTTAATGATTTTATTATTTCTAAAGAAGAAACTAACAAAAATATTGATGAATTAATAATAAATATTGAAAATACTTTAACAAAAGTAAAAGAAGACTTAAGTAATCTAACTTAGTCTTCTTTTATTTTGTTAGTAGTATTTTCTTTTTCATCCTCATTTTCTTTAGGATTAAATATTTTCATTAATGGATAAGTTGTATTTTCTTCTTTATTAATCTTTTCAACTAATAACTTTTCAATTGCATGATTTTTATCAACCGCAATTACTTTCATTTTTAAGTCTTTATATTCTATTATATCGTTTACTTTAGCAAATTTATCATCTAAAAGTTCAATACAGAACCCACCGATCGTAACGTATTCAGTATCAAGTTCATCATAATTTAAAGAGAATAAATTACAAAAATCTTCTAAGTTTAATCCACCATCAATAATATATTTTCCATCTTTTCTTAAAGTATATGCGGCATTAGGGTCATCTTTTTCATCCCAAATATCACCAACTAATTCTTCTAAAATATCTTCCATGGTGATTAAACCTTCAATTCCACCATATTCATCAATAATTAAGCCAAAATGTTGTTTTTCTTTTCTGAAGATATTTAATATTTCATTAATTTCAATTGAACGAGGAAAGCGAAGTGGTGTGATAAGTAAATTTTTTAAATCGATATCTTTCTTTTGGAAAGAAAGAAGCATTAAAGTTTTAGTATTTACATAACCAATAATATTATCGATAGTATTTTGATAAACCGGAACTCTTGTAAAACGATACATTTTTGGATCCTTAATTACTTCATTAATATCATCATCAATATCGATTGCGTAAATATCAACGCGAGGAGTCATAATTTCATAAGCTTCAGTAGTTGTATAATAAATTGCATCATGAAGTAAATCAGCTTGTTTTTCATCAACTCCACCTTGAGCTTCAATATCATCAACCATTTCATGAAGATCGTCTTCACTAATTCTTACATCTTCGACATTATGGGTAATTGGATAAGTGACAATTTTACCAAATGAGGAGACAATAAATGTGATAGGAATGCAAATATAATCTAAAACACGAATAACTTTTGAATAAAGAATTGAGAATTTAAAGTTATAAATTTTACCAATTGATTTAGCGATGATTTCACCAAATATAATTTTTGTAACAAGACAAATCATTGAAGCAATTAAGCCCCAATTTTCAGCAACAACATCAATATTTGGATACGCACTTCCTAAAATTATAAAGGCTAAATTAACTCCTAAAAGAGTGGAAATAGAATCTAGCCCTGCATTAACTGTATCGTTTAAAAGTAAAATTGTTGAAATAGTATTATCGTAATTTTTTGCTAATTTATAAGCATATTTTACGCTTTTTTTAGGATTATCTTTTTCTCTTTCAAAACGTAAAATATCAACACTTCCATAAGCCATATCACTAGAAGAGAAAAAGAAAGAGAGGAAAAGTAAAAGAATTAATGATATTGAATAAACAATGATTAATATTTCACGACTATTCATGTTTTTTCCTCCATTTCAAAGAATTTGAAGGAGTTTCATCAATATCATTAATTAAAACTTCCAAAATATCTTCCATTGAGATAATTCCAACCATTTTATTGTTATCATAAACAATGGCTAAATGAACTTTTTCTCTATTTAATTGATTAAAAACATCATCAATTTTATCATTAACATCAACTCTAATATCATTTTCTAAAATAGAACGAATATCAAGATGATGATCGCTAGCGTATTCTTCAAAATATGTTTTTAAAACTAAAATTCCAATAATATTTTCTTTATTTTCTTCATAAATAGGAATTCTTGAATAAGGAATATTAATTAATTTTTTATTTAAAGAAGAAACAGTTAATCCATCAATATTTAAAGAAACAACTTTTTCATTTGGTGTATAAACATTTTTAACTGTTAAAGTATCAAAAGTAAAAGCATTAGATAAAATTTCCTTTTCGTTATTTTCAAATAATTTTTCTTCGTTTTCTTCATTTTCTTCAGCATTATTTGTTTCATCATTTATTGCAATAGAAGCACTATGAATTAAATCTTCTTTGGAAAGTAAACTTTCATCTTTAATTTTAAAAATTTTATGAACAAGTAATAAAATTCCTTTAAAAATAAAAATTACTGGATAAAGTAAAACATTTGTAAAAGTTACAGGGAAAACTAAAATATAAGCCATTCTATTTGGTATTGCTTTAGATAAAATTTTTGGACAAGTATCTGAAACAATATAAACTAAAGCTGCCATAACGACTGTCGAAACAATCGCTTCAAGACCATCGCTCCATCCATAAGCCTGGGACATATTATAAAAAAGCATTGCTGAAAGGAATGACATTAATGTTTGAATAATATTGTTTCCAATTAAAACTGTTATTAATGTATTATCAAATTTTTCAATTAATCTAACAATTAATTTAGCAACAAAAGAGCCCTTATTAGCAAGGGTTTTGAAATGATATTTATTACAATTAGTATATGCATTTTCGCTAGCAGAATATAATCCACTAACAAGTAAAAGTATAGCAATGATTATCCAAACTACCCAATCTTTCATTCCTAAGACAGTAGTAGTTTGACTATTTAATTCATTTAATATAAATAACGATCGCGGGTCCACTTTTTAAAAATCTCCAATTAATATGATAATAATTATATAAAATTTTTAAAAATCTTCAATATAGACTTTTATTACACTATTTATAGTGTAAAAATAGGAATGGTTAATAAAATTATATAAAGAGGTAAAAAGAAAAACATGTTAAAAGTCGGCGATAAAGCAATTGATTTTGTTTTAAAAGATCAAAATGGAAATGATGTTAAATTATCTTCTTTTTTATTTAAAAAGGTAATTTTATATTTTTATCCAAAAGATGACACTAGTGGTTGCACTTTAGAAGCTAATGGATATAAAGAATTATATGAAGAGTTTAAAAAAGAAAATGTTGTTATTTTAGGAATTAGTAAAGATAGTGTTTCATCTCATAAAAAGTTTGAATGTAAATATAATCTTCCATTTTTACTTTTAAGCGATGAATCATTAGAAGTTTTAAAAGCATATGATGTATATAAAGAAAAAAGTATGTATGGAAGAAATATATGGGAATAGTAAGAAGTACTTATTTAATTGATGAAAAAGGAATAATTATTTATATAAATAATAAAGTTAAAGCTAAAGATGATGCTAAAAATATGTATAAGTTAATTAAAAAATAAGGCAATTTTGCCTTATTTTTTAACTATTTTCTTTTTTTGATAAATAAGAAATCCCATATGAACAAATTGAATCTATTTTAAGATTATTTTTTAAAGCATATGAATATATTTCATCCATTAATTTTTTAGCAAGTCCTTTTCCTTGATATTCCGTTTTTACGTTAGTAGAAATAACAATTAAAGAATTATCATCAATAGAATATTTAATATATCCAATAACTTCATCATTTTCATAAAGGTTTAAATAGTTATTTTCATACTTAAATTCCATATTTAAATAATACTAAAAAATAGGAATAATTAATAAAAATATGCTCTTTAATTTCTTTATTTTTATATTTTTTTATTTATGTTATATTAAAGATAAGGAAAAGAAGAAAAATCTATGAAAAAAATATTTTTATATTTAAGTTTATCAACATTATTAGGAACACTTTTTTCATGTTCTAATTCTTCTTCAACTATTAATATTGAAATATTAAAAAATAGTGAAACAATTAATATTTCTTCAATCGGAGTTATTTATAAAGTAGATTTACCTAAACAAGATAATATTACATATGATATTAAATGTGATATTGGACATATAAATAGTGATCAAAATTCATTAAAAAGTAAAATATGTGAAGAAAACGAGGAACTTTTTTGGACAACTCTTCCTTCTGAAGTAATTGATGAAAATGAAAATTATTATAAATATGGTTTTATTGAAGGATTAATTTTAAAAGAAGAAGCAGTTTCAGGTTATTTCTTATTTGCTATTAAAAATCATAGTGATGATAATAATTTTTATGAATATAAAATAGAAATTATATCTAAACTTTATGATGAATCATTAAGTTTAGATAAATTTACTTCATTAATAAATGAAAACAAAACTAAATATATAAATAATTTATAAAAATAATTACATTTACTCATTTTATAATCGTTTCTCTTTACTAAATTTTTTTTAAAAGTATAGTATTATATGGAATTTAAAAATTTTTAGGAGGAAAAAGAAAATGTATAGTAAATGTGCATGGGAAAAATATGAAAATTATGATGAAATTTTTTCATTTAATGAAGAATATAAAAATTTTTTAACAAATGGAAAAAACGAAAGATTAGTTGTTAAAGAAACAGTAGAACTCGCTAAAAAGAAAGGTTTTAAAGACATAAATGAATTTACATCTTTAAAAAAAGGCGATAAAGTCTATGTTTTAAATAGAAATAAAAACGTTTTACTTTTTGTAATTGGTGAAGAAAGTTTAACCAATGGAATTAATATTTTAGGAGCTCATATCGATTCTCCTAGACTTGATTTAAAACAAAATCCTTTATATGAAAATAGTGGATTTGCTCTTTTCGATACTCATTATTATGGCGGAATTAAAAAATATCAATGGGTTACAATTCCTCTTTCTTTAATTGGTGTAGTTGTTAAAAAAGACGGAACAGTCGTTGATATTAATATTGGCGAAGACAAAAATGATCCAGTCGTTGGAATTTCTGATTTATTAGTTCATTTAAGTGCTGATCAACTTCAAAAGAAAGCAGGCAGCGTTATCGAAGGTGAAAAACTTGATGTAACAGTTGCTTCAATTCCTTTAAAGGGAAGTGAAAAAGATAGCATCAAAGCCAATGTTTTAAAATTAATTAAAGAAAAATATGATATTGAAGAAGAAGATTTCCTTTCGGCTGAAATTGAAGTTGTTCCACAAATGGAAACAAAAGATTATGGATTAGATAGATCAATGGTTGCTGGATATGGACATGATGATAGAGTTTGTGCATACACTTCTTTACGAGCAATTTTAGATATTGAAGATTTAAAAAGAACTGCTTGTTGTTATTTAGTTGATAAAGAAGAAGTTGGAAGTATTGGTGCAACTGGAGCTCAATCACGCTTTTTTGAAAATTCTTTAGCAAAAATTATTGCTTTAAAAGAAGGAAACTATAACGATTTAATGTTAAGAGATGCTTTAAGCAATACATTTATGTTATCTAGCGATGTTTCGGCTGGTGTTGATCCACTCTTTTTAGAAGTAAACGAACTTAAAAATAGCGCTTTTTTAGGTAAAGGTATTGTTTTTAATAAATATACTGGTTCTAGAGGAAAGGGCGGATGTAATGATGCTTTCCCTGAATTTATTGCTAAATTAAGAAATATTTTAGATAAAAATAATGTTAATTATCAAACTGCTGAACTTGGCAAAGTTGATCAAGGAGGAGGAGGCACAATCGCTTATATTTTAGGAAACTTAAATATGACAGTTATTGATGCTGGAGTAGCTGTTTTAAATATGCATTCTCCTATGGAAATCGTTTCTAAAGTCGATGTTTATGAAGCTTATTTAGCATATAAAACATTTTTAAAAGAAATGGAATAATATTTATATTTTCTTATTTAATAGCCATTATTTCACTTAAAAATAATGGCTATTTTTAATTTAAAATAACATATATAATAATAACCATGAAAAAAATTATTTGTCCTAATTGTTCTACTATTTTTGAAGTAGAAGATGATAGTTTAAATTTAGATACAACTTGTCCAAACTGTAAAATGAATTTTCCTATTTTTGAAGGAAAAAAAGCATTAGAAAGAACATATAAATCTTTAACAAAAAAAGGATTTAATTACTATACTCATTTAGAATTTAATAAAAGCAATGAATGTTATGAAGAAGTATTAAAAATAAATCCTGATGATTTTGATATTTTAACTCGTTATATTTTAAATTTATGTTATTTAAATACATTTATTAAAACAAATTATGATAAGATTATTCCAATCTTTGAAGAAAGAGAAATTACTTTAGATAGTAAAAATACTTATCTATTTTTAGCATTTTTAAAAGATTTTGTTCAAAATGTTCATGTTTATTTTGATAAAATAAATAAATTTGTTATTAAAGATAATTCTTTTATTAATGAAAAATATCTTAAACCTTATTTAGATACTCTTTTATCTTTAAAAGAAGATTTTGACTATTTTGATAATATTTTTTCTTTACTTAAAGAAGAAGAAAAAAATGTTTATTTAGAAGATAATTCTGAATTTTTAGATAGATATAATAAATATAAAGTTTTAGTTAATGAATCATTAACTAAAACTTATAATTTAATTTCTAAAGGTGATTTTATTTTTGATTTAGAAAATAAAGAGATTAAATATTTAAATACTAATATTAAAGAAGGTAATGAAATAATTTTAGAAGATGAAAGAATAATTACTCCTTCTAAAGAATTTAAAAAAGAGATGAGAAATTTATATATAATTTGCTCTTCTTTAATAGTATTAGGAATTATTTTAGTAATAGTAGGTTTTTCACTTAATAATGATATAGTTAAATATATCGCTTTTATTCCTTTAGTTTTATTAATAATTTATATGGTTTATTTTTATAAAAAAATAAGTAAATAACGATAGTTATCTACTTATTTAATTTATGAAAATATATAAATATTAAAAAATATTCTTCTTTTTAAAAAAAGATATTAAACTTTCAACCGCTTTAGCTCGATGAGAGTTTTTATTTTTAATTTTCTCACTATAAAAGGCATTTGGATGAAGAAATCCATCAATAATAAATATTGGATCATATCCAAAACCATTATTTCCTTCGACCTTTTTAGCTACTTTCCCATTTACATGACCTAAGAAGGTATATTCTTCTTTGTTAGGAGTAATTAAAGCAAGTGCACAATAAAATGTTGCTTTACTTCCACCAATTTCTTTAGCAAGTTTAGGATTTAAGATTTCATTCCCGCCATTTTCTAAAGCATAGCGATGAGTGTGAATTCCTGGAAAATGACTTCCTAAAGCTTCAAATTCGACACCACTATCATCAGATAAAATATAAAGGTTAGTTTTATTTTTTAAAGCTCTAGCTTTAATAAGAGCATTTTCAATATAACTATTTCCACTTTCTTCAGGATCTGAAACGATATTTAAATCTTTTAAAAGATATAATTTAACTGGATAATCTTTTAATAAATCTTCATATTCTTTAATTTTTCCTTCATTATTTGACGCAAGCAAGATTTCTATCATAAATTAATTTTTTCCTTTTTTAAAATTTATCTTTATTAATTAAATATAAAAGATAAAAAAATTACAAACATAATTTTAAAAAATATAAAAATATGTTTGATTTACTATCTAATTAATTCTTTAATTATAAGTTTTTCTCTTTTTTTGATAAACTAATAAAAGTATGAAAGAAATTTTTATTATTGGCGGAAGCTCTTCAGGTTTATTTTTATCTACGTTAATTAGTTATTATAAATTAGATTATAAAGTTACAATAATAGAAAAAAATAAAATAATTGGAAGAAAACTTTTAGCAACAGGAAATGGAAGATGTAATTTATTAAATAAAAAAATAAATGAATATTCTTTTAATAACAATGAAACTAAAAATTTAATAAAAGAAGAAGATATTCCTTTTGAAATAGATTTTTTTATTAATAAATTAGGAATAAAACTTACTTCTATAGAAAATTTAGTTTATCCTTATTCTTTTAATGCTAAATCATTCACTAACTTTTTAATTGATTTTATAAAAAATCATAATGTACGAATTTTAAATGAAACAAAATTTATTGATTATAAAAAAATAAATAATGAAAAATATCAAATAATTACTGATAAAGGAAATTATGAAACTGATTATATTATTTTTGCTAGTGGAGGAAAAAGTTATCCTTCTTTAGGAAGTGATGGAAGTGTTTTTAATATATTAAAAAAACATAATTATATAATTACTCCTATTTTTCCAGGTTTAACTCCTATAAAAATAAAAGAAAATGTTAAAGAAATAGAAAATGAAAGAATAAAGTGTGAAGTAAGTTTATTTTCAAGGGAAAATAAACTTATTTATAAAGAAAATGGAGAAGTATTATTTAAAAAAGATGGATTAAGTGGAATTTGTGTTATGAATATTTCTTCTTTAATTATTCGTAATAACTTAATTAATCCATATATTTCTATAAATTTTTTAACTAATATTTCTTTAAATGAATTTATTAAAATTTTTACTATTTATTTAAATAATAATAATAATAATAAGAATGATAAAAACTTTTTAAAAGGAATATATAGTGAAAGATTAGCATCTTATTTATTTAAAAATATTAATAGATTATTTAATAACAATATAAATATTAACAATATAAAAGAAATTTATAATTTGATATCAAATTATAAATTTAATTATTTATTTAACTATGATTTTTTATCTTCTCAAGTAAGTATTGGAGGAGTTAGTTATAATAATTTAAATTATAAAGATTTATCTTCTAAAAAAGAAAAAAATATTTATTTTATTGGAGAAATATTAGATAGTGATGGACTTTGTGGAGGATATAATTTAATGATAGCTTTTTTCTCTTCTTTAAAAGTATTCTCTTCTTTAAAAAATAAATAAATATATAAATAATAGTTAATAAATCTCTTTATATTAATTTAATTTTCTAATTAAATTAATTATAATTAGTTTTATATTTATGGATGATATTGATTTAAGAAGTAAAGCTTTATATAAAGAAAAATTTGAAAAGATAAAAGAGATGAAAGTTGCTATTATTGGTTTAGGGGGAGTAGGAAGTATTATTCCTATTTCTTTAATAAGAAGTGGGGTTAAATCTCTTCTTTTAATTGATAAAGATAAAGTAGAAATATCTAATTTAAATCGACAAATCGCCTATGATAAAAATGATATAAATAAATATAAAGCTAGTGTATTAAAAGATAAATTATCATTGATGCATGATAATTTATCTATAAATATAATAAATGAAAAAATTGATAAAAATTTTAACTTTTCTAAATTTAATGATTATGATTATATTTTAGATTGTATTGATGATATAAAGGCTAAAATATTATTAATTAAATATTCTTTAAATAATAATAAAAGAATAATTTCATCTTTAGGAATGGGCAAAAAATATTTTCCTAATAAAATAGAAATAACTACTTTAAATAAAACATATAATGATAGATTAGCTAAAAAATTACGTTATGAACTTAAAAAAGAAAATATTGATTTAAAAAAAGTAGTTGTTTGTTTTTCTAATGAAATTACAAAAGAAGAATTTAGTAAAGATGTCATTGCATCTTCATTTTTTGTTCCTAATGCTGCAGGAATAATGATCGCTTCATATCTAATTAATGATTATTTAAAAATAAAAGAATAAGAAAGGAGAAAATAAAGAAAATGGAATTATTAAACATTGATAAAATTGCCAAAAAGTTATCTATTGAAAGTAGTGATTTAATTCATTTTGGTGATTATAAAGCTAAATTAAAAACATCTTTATATGAAAAAATTAAAAATAATGAAAATGGCAAATTAATTTTAGTAAGTGCAATAACTCCTACTAAAGCTGGCGAAGGAAAAACAACGACAACTATTTCTTTAGCCGATGCTTTAAATAAATTGAATATAAAATGTTTACCTCTTTTAAGAGAGCCTTCAATGGGTCCAACATTTGGTTTAAAAGGAGGAGCAACTGGAGGAGGAAAAGCAACAATCGAGCCTTCAATAGATATTAATTTACATTTTACAGGTGATATGCATGCTTTGACTTCATCAATAAATTTAATTAGTGCAATAATCGATAATTCAATTTATCAAGGAAATCCTTTAAATATCGATGAAAATCGTATTTTATGGAAAAGAGCACTTGATTGCAATGACCGAGAATTAAGAGAAGTGGAAATAGGTTTAGGCTCAAAAGTAAATGGAATTAAAAGAAAAGAAAATTTTGTTATAACTGTTGCTAGTGAATTAATGGCAATTTTATGTATTGCTAAAGATGATAATGATTTTATTGAAAGAGTAAATAATATTTTAATTGCTTATTCAAAAGATAATAAACCAATTTATTTAAAAGAACTAAATATTGAAAATGCAATTTATCTCTTAATGAAGGAAGCACTTTTACCAAATTTAGTTCAAACTGGAGAAAATAACCCTTGTTTGGTTCATGGAGGTCCATTTGCAAATATTGCACATGGTTGTGCTTCTTTAATTGGGAGTAAATATGCTTTAAAACTTGCTCCAATAGTTTTAGAAGAGGCTGGATTTGCTGCTGATTTAGGTGCAGAAAAATTTTTAGATATAAAATGCAGAGAAGGAAATTTAAAACCTTCAGCTGTAGTTTTAGTTGCAACAATTAGAGCTTTAAAAACGCATGGTGGTCAGGAATTTGATGATTTAAGTAACAAAAATTTAAAAGCTTTAGAAAGAGGAAGCGAAAATTTACTCAAACACTATACAAATTTAAGAAAATTTAATCTCCCTGTAATAGTTGCTTTAAATCATTTTGAAAGTGATGATAAAGAAGAAATCAAACTTTTGGAAAATATTTTAACTAAAAATAATATAAAATTTGCTTTTTTAGATGGATATATAAAGGGAAGTGAAGGTTCAATAGATTTAGCAAACAAAGTTTTAGAGGCTCTAGATACAAATAATAAGGAATTAAATTATGTTTATGATTTAAATGACTCAATAAAAACTAAAATTGAAAAGATTGCAAAAAATATTTATGGCGCAAAAGATGTTGAATATAGTGATTTAGCGCTTGAACATTTAAAGGTTTTGGAAGAAGAAAATCGAGGAAATTATTATGTTTGTATGGCAAAAACCCCTCAATCTTTATCAGATGATCCAAAATTAATCAATGTTCCAAAAGATTTTACACTCCATATAAAAGATATGTATGTTTCAAATGGGGCTAAATTTATAGTGGTACTTTGTGGTAATATATTAACAATGCCAGGTTTACCAAAGAATCCTCGAGCAGTCGATTTCAAATAATATTAAAAATATATGGAAAAATTATTTAATAAAACTATTTTAATAATCGATGAAGATAAAGCAAATCAAGTTTATTTAAAAAATGGCTTGAGCGAAAGAGGGTTTAAAGTTTACGCTACTGATAGCGCTCAAGAAGGAATTGATTTTGTTATTAAAAATTTAGTTGATTTAATAATTTTAGATTTAAATTTACCTGATAAAGACGGAATGAGTGTTATTGAGTTTTTAAGAAGTTTTACAAACATCATTTCAATTATTGTTTTAACTAAACGTAATAATATCGATGATAAAGTTTTAGCACTTGATGCTGGAGCTAATGATTACATGGTTAAACCATATAATTTTCTTGAACTTTTAGCACGTGTTAAAAAAGAATTTAGATATAAGAAAGATTTAGATGAACATATTTTAACTAATGGACCATTAAGTATCGATTATGGTTCGAAAATGGTTTTTGTTAATGGAAAAGAAGTTCATTTAACTAATTTTGAATATAAAATTTTACTTATTTTAGCTACTAATATCGGAAAAACTGTTTCTTATGAATCATTAATTAATGCTGTTTGGGGAAAAGATGGTCAAGATCAAAATGGTTTAAGAGTTTTTATGGCTGGAATTAGAAAAAAGATTGAAAAAGATAAATCTTTGCGAAAAATGATTCGTACTTGCGTAGGAATCGGCTATCGCATGGATATTATTGAATAAAAACTATTTTATTATGAAAGGAAAGACTATGATTGAATTTCGTTATGATACACAACTTTTAATCGAAGGAAAAAATTTAAGTGAAGAAAAAATTGAAGAATATTTCACTAAAAATTTTAAAGGTGATTGTCTTTTAGCAGTTGGTGATGAAGAATTAATTAAAATTCATTTTCATACCAATGAGCCTTGGAAAGTTTTGGAATATTGTGCTTCTTTAGGTGAAATTTATGATATTGTCATCGAAGATATGGATAGACAAGCTCGAGGATTAAAAGGTTAATTTTATATTTTAATAATGAATTATTATTCAGTTTATCATTCTCCTATTGGCGATTTATATTTATTTAGTGATTCGATTAATTTAACAGGTTTATATTTAAAAGATTCTAAATATTTTAAAAAAATAAATATTGGTAATTTTCTTAAAAAAGAAGAATTACCAATATTTAATCTTGCAAAAAGATATTTAGAATCTTATTTTAATAAAGAAAAACCTATATTGACTGATGATATATTAAAAAGATTAAAGTTTAATGACGATGAATTTAATGATTTTGATAAAAAAGTATATGAAGAAACTTTAAAAATTAAATATGGAAGAACGGCTTCTTATAGTGATATTGCTAAAAAAATAGATATAAATAATGAAAATAAATTTACTTCATTAAAGGTAGGAACTTCCTTAGCTAAAAATCCTTTTTTAATTATTATTCCATGTCATCGAGTGATTGCTAAAAATAATGATTTAAAAGGTTATATAGGAAAAATAGAAAATAAAATTAAACTATTAACATTAGAAGATACACCTTTAAACGATAAATTTATTTCTTTTAAAGAAGAAAAAAATATCAAAAGAAGATGTAAATGGGTAAAAGAAAATAATTATTTATATTTACATTATCATGATTTTGAATGGGGTAGAAAAAGTAAAGATGAACATTATTTATTTATAATGTTCATCTTAGAAACTTTTCAAGCTGGATTAAGCTTTGAAATAATTTTAAATAAAAGAGAAGCTTTTAAAAAAGCTTATGATAATTTTGATATTGAAAAGATTATTAAATATGATGAAAAAAAGATTAATGAATTATTAAAGAATAAAAATTTAATAAGAAATAAATTAAAAGTAAAAGCAAGTATTTCAAATTCATTAATCTATAAAGAAATAGTTGATGAATATTCTTCCTTTTATGCCTATTTAAATTCATTTTTTAAAGATAAAATAATTTATGAAAATGATAAAACAACAAATGAATATAGTGATAAAATAAGTAAAGATTTAATAAAAAGAGGAATGAAATTTGTTGGATCAACAACTATTTATTCATACCTTCAAGCTGTAGGATTTATTTCATCTCATTCTAAAGATTGTTTTTTATATAATATTTAGTTTTAAAATAAAATAAAAACCCTTTATTTAACAAATAAAGGGGAATAATTTCATTAAAAATGGAGCAGGTGACGGGAATCGAACCCGCGTAATCAGCTTGGAAGGCTGATGCTCTACCATTAAACTACACCTGCGTGCCTAAATAATATAGCAAAGAAGTAATTTTAAATCAATACTTAAATTAATAAATCTAGACTCTTTAAAGAGTCTAGATTTATATATTTATTTTTTCTTTTTCTATTTTATTTATGCATTTTTAACTAATGATAATAATGCATCTTTATCCATATATCCACTAACAGTTTTTTTATTCTCTCCATTTTTAAATACTACTAATGTAGGAACAACTGTAATATGGAAATCTCCAGCAATTTCTCCAAATTTATCAACGTCTACTTTAATTACTGTAATATCACTATTTTCACTTGCTAAATCTTCAAGTTCTGGAGTAAGCATTTTACATGGTCCACACCGAGTAGCAAAAAAATCAACTAATACTTCACCTTTTGAGATTAAATCTTTAAATTCGTTAGCATTTTCTAAATGAATTAACATATATTTTATTTCCTCCTTCATATATAACTTAATTCTTAAAAAATAAATGTAAATACTAAAAAAATAATTACGATATGTAAAGGATAATATAAATAGAAAAAATATTGAACTAATTTGCTCTTATATCCTTTATTATAATTATAAAAAAGAATAAAAATTGAAGCTAAAACTATATAAGTTGAATAAATGTTATTAGTTCCTAAAGAAAAAGAAGTATAAGTTAATAAATAAGAAATTATAGAAAAGAATGCTAAAATGATAGAAAATATTGCATTTTTACTAAATTTATAAGCACTAGTTTCTTTATAGTTAGAATCAATCTTATTAATTTTTTTATCATATAAATAATAAAAAATAATAGTTAATAAAAATAATAACAGTCCAAATAAAGAATATTGAGGAAATAATCCACCTAATATTTTATAAATAATTAAAGGTAAACTAATAACATTAATCTTTATTAAATATGTAATTATAAAATAAATAAAAATTAACCCTATAAAAAAATAGGAATAATTTTTATTTATTTTTAATAAGTAATAAATAAGTATAAATAAACTTAAATCAATAAAAATATTACCAAATTGATAAATATTAAAAGAAGATAAAGAAGGAATAAATGAAAAAACTAATATTGAAATAAATATCAAAAATGTTATAAGAAGCATTCTAAATAAATATTTTTTTATTGATTTAGTTTTATTTAAACCTTCAATAAGTAAAAAGATAAAAAGTGGAAAAGCTAAACTACCAAGCGATAAAAATAATGTAGCAACTATTTCATTAACATTAACTAGAAACATCCCAACATGAGACAAACTCATTAAAATAATCGCAATTATTTTTAAAGTTAAATTATTAATAATTAAAATTTTTTCTTTCATTTTCTTTTTTTAAAATAAATAAGAACTTAATAAAGTTAAAATTAAAGAAAGCATATTATTAAAAATATGGGCAATAGAAGAAACACCAAACCCTTCTTTATGATAAAAATAACATAACAATAATCCCGAAACTAAATAGGTAGGTAAGTTAGAAAATTCAATTATTAAAGAAGATAAATTGTCGCTAAAAAGAGCGGTAAAATCAAAATGAATTAATCCAAAAATTAAAATAGTAATAATATAAGCCCAAACAAATTTTAATTTTCTAGAGATTGAAGAAAACAATCCAACTCGATAAGTAATTTCTTCACAAATTGGACCTAAAATACCAAAAACAATAATTGATAAAATTGGAAAAGAAACGGTAATTGAATTAATTCCGCTTTCATTATTATTAACGGAAGTATTTGAAGTTAAAAAAGACATAATTGTTGAAACAAAAGAAGAAACAATTACTAAAATTAATCCATATGCAATCCCATATAAATAAGTTCTTTTCTTTTTAAACGGTCTTAAAAAGTTAAAAATATCATTACTATTAATAATTAAAACCATTGCTCCTAAAGTAACAAAATAAGTAGCAAAATTTAAAAAAGCTAATCCTTTTGTTGAAAAAGAAGCTAAATATTGGTTAAAAGTAAGTAAAATAATCGATAAAAATAAGGAAATGATTTGTAAACCTAAAAACCCTACAAAAAATAAAACTAAATTCTTGTTTCTATTTAAATAGATATCTTGTCTAGAAAAAGCAAAAACATTTGCTTTTTTATAGTTTTCTTGAGTTTCTTCTTTTTTTTCTTCTTTTTCATTGTTATTAACGATAATTTCTTCTTGTTTATATCCACAATATGGACAAGTAGGAAGATCACTATCAATTAATAATCCACATTTTTGACATTTTCTTTTTTCGTTCATGCTATAAATTATAATATAATTTATTTAATTTATGAATTACACGATTTTAGAATTAGCAACAAGTGAAATAGAAGTTGAAAAATCTCGTTTTTTTGGATATCTTTTTCCAGTTTCTTCTATAGATGAATTTAATAAAATATTAACTAATATTAAAAAAGATAATATAAAAGCTCGCCATTTTTGTTATGCCTATATTATTAATAATGAAAAAAGAGGAAATGATGATGGTGAACCAAAAGGAAGCGCTGGATTACCATTATTAAATTCATTAATCAAAAATGAATTAAGTAATGTAGCAATTGTTGTTGTCCGTTATTTTGGAGGGACTCTTTTAGGAAGTGGAAGACTTTTAAGAACATATGTTCGTTCATTTGAAGAAACTTTTTTAAAAGCTAAAAAAGTAGAACTTATCAATATGAAAAAATATCAAGTTTCTTTAAGTTATGATTTATATGATATTTTCAAAAACTATTTAAAAATAAGTAATTTTGATATCTTAAATACAACTTTTAATGATACAATTATTATTAGTTTTATTGCGCCTGTTTCTTTTAAAAAAGAAACAATGCTCGATAAATTTTTATTTAAAATACAGATTTTAAATGAAGAAGTTTATTGTTATAGAAAGGAAGTTTAAATAATTATGCCAGAATGCGATCATAACTGTGAAAATTGTAGTGAAAACTGCGAATCTAGAATTCAAAAATTAGAGACTAATTCTTTAAACAAAATTAAACATATTATTGGAGTGATTTCTGGAAAAGGTGGTGTAGGAAAATCATTTGTTACTTCTTTAATTGCTTCTGAACTTAATAAAAAAGGTTATAAAGTTGGTATTTTAGATGGTGACATTACAGGCCCATCAATTCCTAAAGCTTTTAATGTTCATGGACAACTTGAAGGTGATGGTCACTCTTTAATTTTCCCTTATGTTACTAAATCTAATATTAAAATGGTTTCTTCTAACCTTCTTTTAACTAATGAAAGTGATCCAATTATTTGGAGAGGAACATTAATTTCATCTCTTTTATCACAATTTTATGTTGATGTTTTATGGGGAGAATTAGACTATTTATTAATCGATATGCCTCCAGGAACCGGAGATGTTACTTTAACCGCTTTCCAATCTATCCCTTTAGATGGAATAATCGTTGTTACAACTCCTCAAGATTTAGTTTCTTTAATCGTTGAAAAAGCGATAAATATGGCTAAAATGATGAATATTAATATTATTGGATTAGTAGAAAATATGTCTTATATTAAATGTCCTCATTGTAATGAAATTATTAATATTTTCGGTTCAAGTAATGTTAATGAAGTTTCTAAAAAAGAAAATGTTAAACTTTTAAGCAAGCTCCCACTTGTTAGTGAAAATGCTAAAAATGTTGATAAAGGAAGTGTTGAAGATATTCATATTGAAGAAATCGAACCAGTAATAAATGAAATATTAACAACATTTGGTAAATAATTATGATAAAAAGAGAAGAATTTATTGAAAGAAGAAGTAAACTCATCGATAAAATGGATGATGATTCAATCGCTATTATTTTTGCAGGTGTTCCAAAAATAAGTAGTGCAGATGAAGATTTTCCTTTTGTCGTAAATCGTAATTTTTTATATTTAACAAATATATATCAAGATGGATCAATTTTATTAATTAATAAAACTGGTGGATTAATTAGTGATACTCTTTATATTCATGAATATAATGAAATATATGAAAAATGGATTGGTAAAAGATTAACTATTGATGAAGCTAAAAACATAAGTGCAGTTAATAATATATTATACTTAAATCAGTTTGAATCTGATTTAAGTATAATATTAAAAAATAGTTCAATTAAAAAAATCTATTTAGATTTAGATGAAGAAATTAAAATAAAAGAACATTTAACAACTTTAGAATTAAAAGATAAATTACTTAATAAATACCCTTCTATAAAGATTACAAATATTTATAACGATATTATTTCTTTAAGAATGGTTAAAAGCGAAGCTGAAATTGAAGAATTTAAAAAAGCAATTTATAAAACTGATTTAGGATTAAAAGCTATTTTAAATAAATTAAAACCAGGATTAAAAGAATATCAGCTCAAATCTCTTTTTTACTATACTATTCAAGATTTTGATAATAGTGAATTATCTTTTCCAACAATTACTTCTAGTGGAGTAAATGCTACTTGTTTACATTATGATGAAGCTAAGGATGAAATTAAAAATGGTGATTTAGTTTTATTTGATTTAGGTGCTAGAAACAATACTTATTGTGCTGATATTTCTAGAACTTATCCAGCAAATGGAAAATTCACTCCTTTGCAAAGAACAATTTATGAAATTGTTTTAAATTGCAATAAGATGGTCATTGAAAACACTAAAGAAGGAGTAACTATTAAAGAGTTAAACGATAAAGTAATCGAATTTTTATCAACTCATTGTTTAAAAGCTGGATTAATTAAAAATAAAGATGAAATTGATAAATATTATTTCCATTCTATTTCTCATCATATTGGTTTAGATACTCATGATCCAGTTGCAAAAGAAAATGAAACTCAAAAAAGATGGGAAGTCCCTTTAAAAGAAGGAAATATTATTAGCGATGAGCCAGGCTTATATTTTAAAGAATTAGGAATTGGAATAAGAATTGAAGATGATTTATTAATTACAAAAGATGGGTGTGTTAATTTATCAGAAGATATTATTAAAGAAATTGATGATATCGAAAGAGCTATGGAAAGGAGATAAAAATGAAATATCAATGTACAGTTTGTGGTCAAATTATCGACCAAAATGATGTTTGTCCAATTTGTGGAAGTGATGGTGATAAGATTATTGCTTTAAATGATGAAAAAGAAGCTATTACATATCGTTGTCTTTCTTGCGGAAGAGTTTTTGAAAATAAAGATGTATGTCCTTTTTGTGGCGGTGAAGAACTTTATGATTTAACTCACGATAAAATGTTTGATCGCAATAAAAAAGATGATACTGCTAAAGAAGAAATAAAAGAAGAAGATGAAACAATGGATTTATTTTCTAATAATTTTTCGGATGATGAAAAATTTGAAGATAAACCTGTTGATTTAAATAAAGTTACTATTGAAGAACCTAAAAAAGAAGAATTCAAAGAAGAAGAAAAAGAAGATGAGTCTTCTTTAATTAAAGACGATGATTATGATAATAGTGATATTATTGTTCATGAAGCTGAAAAAGAACAAGAAAATACCTTATTTAATAATCTTGATAAAGAAGAAAATCATGAATCTTTATTAGATGAGTCTATTCATGATGAATCATTAACTAACGAAAAAGAAGAAGAAAAAGTATCTTTAGAAGAAACAAAAAATGACGAACCTCTTTTAAATGAAGAAGATGCCGAGCTTTCTAATCCCTTTGATGATTTACCTTTTGAAAAGGAAGAAGAGGATATCTCATCTTCTTTAAACACTGAAGAAAAAGAAGAACTCAGCGAAACTCCTTTAGAAGAAATTAAAGAAGAAGATGAAAAAGAAAGCGTTTCTAATGATAATATTCTTGATCAAGAAACTGTTAATGAAGCAATTGAAGAAACAATTGATGAACCATTAGTAAGTGAAGAAGAAAATGAAGAAGTTAAGAATGAAGAAACTGTTATAAGTAAGGAAATCGAAGACTCTTCATTATCTAATTTAAAAGAAGAAAGAAACAAAATTATTGATAAAATATTAATTCTTTCTGTTTTAAATAATAAAAACAATTTTGACTTTGAAAAAATGCCTCTTTCTCACTCTTTAATTTTAAAAGAAATTTTTGATGAAATTTCTAAGTTAAATGATGATAAAGAAAAAGATTTATTATCTTTATTTAATAAAAAATATGAATTAGATAAAGAGATTTTTGATTTAGAAAAAATCCCATTTAATGGTTATTTAGTTTTTAAAGACGAAGAACTGTTAAAAGAAATTACTAAGGAAAATAAAGATGATTAATAATATTATTTTTGATTTTAATGGAACAATTATTGATGATGGTCTTTTATGTTATCAAATTGAAGTTGATATGTTGCCATTAAAAAATAAAGATAATTTTACTTATGAAAATTATCGTGATATTTTTTGTCATCCAATAACTGAATACTATGAAAAATTAGGCTTAGATGCAAAAAATTATGATTATAATAAGATGAATGAAGTTTTCTTTAACGATTATCAAAAAAGATATAAAAAAGAGGCTAAACTTTTTGATGGAGTTAAAGAAACTTTAACTTATTTTAAAAATAAAGGGTATAAATTATATATTTTATCGGCTACTGAAATTAATCTTTTAAAAGAACAATTAAACTATTTTGATATTTTAGAATATTTTGATGACTTTATTGCCTCAAATAAAAAAGACGCTCAAGGTAAAAAAGATTATGGGAAAGATTTTGTAAATAAACTTAATCTTACAAAAGAAAACGCTATATTAATAGGAGATACTGTTCATGATTTTGAGGTTGGAGAGTATTTAAATGTTAATATACTTTTATTTTCTAAAGGTCATAACTCTTTAAAACAACTTTCCCCTTTAAATGCTCCAATAGTTTCTTCTTATTTAGAAATTAGAAATTATATTGAGGATTTAAACAAGTAATATGAAAAAGAAATTAAAGAAAAAGAAGAATTTACATATTAGATTTTTTCTAGTTTTATTAGCTTTCTTAATTGAAACTTGCTTATTTATCTTCTTACTATTTGCTTTTATAAATTATGAATCTTATCGAACTTATTATCTTATTCCTTTAGCAGTAATTATCGTTTTAAATTTTGTTTTAGGAATATTTGTTTTTAATACGAAAGTAAATGTTGATTATAAGTTATCATGGATTGTTACAATTTTAATTTTTCCATTTTTCGGTGCAATTCTTTATATTTTATTTGCTCATAAAATTACTACCAAAAGAAGAAAAAAATTGATGAATAATCGTATCAAGCAATATTTAGAAAAGTATAAATTTAACGATGACAATTTTCTTTCTAAGTTGAAAGAAAAAAATCCTGATGCTTATATGGTTTCTCGATATCTTGATTATTGTGGATATTCTTTATATTCAAATAGTGAATTTAAATATTTTGAAAGTGGTGAAAAAGGTTTTCCAGTAATTTTAAATGAATTAAAAAAAGCAAAAAAATTCATTTTTATGGAATATTTCATTATAGAAGAAGGCGAAATGTATAATTCTATTTATGAAATATTAAAAGAAAAAGCTAAAGAGGGAGTAAAAGTTATTTTTCTTTACGATGATTTTGGTACCTCAACTAAAATCCCAACATTTTATTATAAAAAAGTTAGGAAAGATGGAATAATTTGCTACCCATTCAATAGAATTTCTCCTACCATGAATATTCGTCAAAATTCCCGCGACCATAAAAAAATTATAGTTATTGATGGTGTAACTGGTTTTACTGGAGGAAGCAATTTAGCTGATGAATATATTAATAAAATTTCCCGTTATGGATATTGGAAAGATAATTTTTTAATGATCAAAGGCAATGCTACTGATGGGTTAACTCTTCCTTTTATTGCTTCTTATGCTTTTGCTTCAAGGAAAGAATTAGATTTTAAAGAATATTGTTATGAAAACAATAAAAATTTATTAGAAGAAGTTATAACTCCAAACGCCTCATTACAACCTTTCACTGATATTCCTTATGATGATGAAGATATTTCTAAAAATGTTTATTTAAGAATGATAAATAGCGCAAAAAAATATATCTTTTTATCAACTCCTTATTTAATTCCGGATACTGAATTAATTAATGCTTTAAATAATGCGGCTAAATCAGGTGTTGAAGTAATAATTATTACTCCAGGTATTCCTGATAAAAAATTAGTTTATCAAATGACAAGATCTTATTATTCGGAATTTTTAGTTAAAGGAATAAAAATTTATGAATTTACCCCAGGCTTTAATCATGAAAAAATAATGATAGTAGATGATAAAATGGCGCTAAGTGGAACATGCAATTTTGAATATCGTTCATTATTTTTGCATTTTGAAGATTGTATATTTGTGGTAGATTCAAAAGAGATTTTATTAATGAAAGAATCGTTTTTAAAAATGATTAAAAAATCTACTCTTCAAGATATTAATAAATATATTAATACATCTTTATTTAAAAGATGGATTATCTCTCTTTTAAGAATATTTGCTCCATTAGTTTGATAAAAAAATGTCAAATGATTCATCATTTGACATTTATTCTTAGTTATTATTTATTTTCACCTTCAAGAATTCTCATTTTTGCTTCGTATTTCTTTCTTTCAGCATCATTTAAGATTTTCTTTCTCATACGATATGTTTTTGGAGTTATTTCAACTAATTCATCCATATTAATATAGTCTAAACATGCTTCAAGAGTAAGTTTACGTGGAGTTTTTAAAACAACAGTTTGATCTTTATTAGAAGAACGTTGGTTAGTTAAGTTTTTAGTTTGGCAAACATTAACACTTAAATCTGTATCATATTTATTTTCTCCAACAATCATTCCTTCATAAACTTCAACACCTGGGCCAATAAACATAACTCCTCGATCTTCAACGTGTTGTAAGGCATATGGAGTAGATTGACCAGTCGAAGTTGCAACTAATACTCCGATTTGTCTTTCCCCAATTTTTCCTTTTGATACTTCACGATATTCTCTATATGTATGAGCAATAATTCCATATCCTCGAGTTAAGGTTAAGAAATTTGTAACAAAACCAATCAATCCACGAGATGGAATGATGTAATTAATCTTTGTATTAACATCGTTAGAGTCCATATTTATTAATTCAGCATCTCTTTCTCCAAGAGAAGTCATAATATCACCAACATATTCATTTGGAATTTCAATTGATAAATCCTCGTATGGTTCCATTTTTTTGCCATCGATTTCTTTAATAATAACTTGAGGACGAGAAACTTCAATTTCAAAACCTTCTCTTCTCATATTTTCAATTAAAATACCTAAATGAAGTTCTCCTCTTCCTGAAACAATCCAAGATTCTTTATTTGGAACTCTATTTACTTTTAAGGAGACATCTTTTTCTTTTTCTTTGAATAATCTATCTTCAATTTGTCTTGCTGTTAAAAGTTTTCCATCTTTTCCGGCAAAAGGAGATGAATTTGTTCCAAATGTCATTTGTAAAGTTGGTTCATCAATATGAAGAAGTGGTAATGGTTCTGGATTATTTAATTCACAAATTGTTTCTCCAACGTTAATATCAGGTAATCCAGCAAATGCAACAATATCTCCAGCATCGCATTCATCAATTTCAATTTTCTTTAATCCAGAATAGCCCATTAATTTTAAAATTTTAAAATTAGTTGTTGAACCATCAGTTCTACAACAAGTTACTTGTTGGCCAACTTTGATTTTTCCTCTTTGAATTCTACCAATTCCCATTCTTCCGACATAATCGTTGTAATCAAGTAATGCTGCTTGAACTTGTAATGGGCCATCAATGTTAACTGGAGGTTCTGGAATCTCGTTTATAATTAAATCAAAAATAGCATCCATTCCAGGCTTTTGACTTGATAAAGATGGATCTAAAGAAGAAGTACCATTTAAAGCCGAGGTGTATGCAACTTTAAAATCTAATAAGTCTTCAGGAGCATCGAGTTCCATAAAAAGTTGTAAAACTTCGTCAACAGCTTTTGCAGGATTTGCATTTGGTCTATCGACTTTATTAATAATAACAACTGGTTTAACATGAGCTTCTAAAGCTTTTTTTAAAACGAATCTAGTTTGTGGCATTGTTCCTTCAAAAGCATCAACTAAAAGAAGACAACCATCAACCATGTGCATAATTCTTTCAACTTCCCCCCCAAAGTCAGCGTGCCCAGGGGTATCTAAAATATTAATTTTATAGTCTTTATATCTAACGGAAGTAGTTTTAGCTAATATTGTAATTCCTCTTTCTCTTTCAATATCATTGCTATCCATGGCTCTATCTTCTATTTTTTCATTTTCTCTTAAAGTTGAAGAGTATTTTAATAATTGGTTAACGAGTGTTGTTTTTCCATGGTCAACGTGAGCGATAATTGCAACATTTCTTAGCTTCATAAAAACCTCCTTAAATTTCTTAAAACTTTAACTAATATACACTTATTTATTTTATAAATAAATAAATTTTCTCATAAAGGCTTTATTTTATATTGAAAATTATCAATAAAAAATAATAAAATTATGCACGTATGAGAACTAATGGTATTTTAATGGCACTATCATCTTTGCCTAGCGATAGTGGTATTGGTGATTTTTATAAAAGTGCCTATGAGTTTATTGATCTTTTAAGTGAAGCAGGAATTAAGATTTGGCAACTTTTACCTCTTAATCCAGTTGGCTATGCCGCTTCCCCTTATCAAAGTGAGTGTGGAGAAGCTCTTGACCCTATTTATATTTCTTTAGATTATTTAAAAGAAAATGGCTATATTAAAAATTATAAAAAATATAGCGATGTTCCAGAAAAACGCGTTGATTTTGATAAAGTTAGAGAATATAAAGAAAAGTATTTTAAGGATGCTTTTAAAAAGCAAAAAGATACTGAAACGAAAGAATTTAAGAATTTCTTAAAAGATAATCCTTGGTGTTATGATTATGCCTTATTTCATACTTTATTTTTAAAGAACAATTATTTAGATTGGAATAAGTGGCCAGAAGAAGAAAAATATGCTGCATATAATTATACAAAATTTGATGATTCAGCATATAAAGATGAAATTTTATATATTGAATGGCTTCAATATATTGCATATAAAGAGTTTAATCTTTTAAGAGAATATGCTCATTCAAAAGGAATCCAACTCATGGGAGATATACCTTTCTATGTTGGCTATAATTCTTCAGATTGTTGGGCAAATCAAGATGATTTCCTTTTAGGAAATGATGATTATCCAACTTATATTGCAGGTGTTCCCCCAGATTATTTCTCTGTTGTTGGACAAAGATGGGGTAATCCTATTTATGATTGGTATTTTATTAAAGAAGATAATTATGATTTTTGGTACAAAAGAATTTTAGCAGCCAAGAAACTTTATGATATTTTAAGAATTGATCATTTTAGAGCTTTTGATACCTATTATATAATTCCTTCTCAATATAAAGATGCAAAAATCGGTGAATGGAAACAAGCTCCAGGCGATGAATTTTTCTCATTCTTAAAAGAAAAGAATGTTGGTTTACCAATTGTTGCAGAAGATTTAGGAGATTTATTCCCATCTGTTTTAAAATTAAGAGATAAATATCAACTTCCTGGAATGAATGTTTTAGAATTCACTCTCATGGATAAAAATGTTGACGTTGTAGAAAATCAAGTTTTATACACCGGAACTCATGATAATGATACACTTTTAGGATGGTATGATTCTTTAAGTGATAAGGATAAAGAGATTCTTGATATTGTTATGAGATATAAAAAGATGGAAGGGAAAGATTTTTTAGATAAAATTTTAAATTATGCTTTTAGTAGTATAGCTAAATATGTAATTATACCTACTCAAGATTATTTAGGTCTTCCAAGTTTTTATAGGATGAATACACCCGGAACATGCGGTGCTCCAGATTGGCAATTTAGATTAAAAAATTTTGATAATTTTAAAAAGAAAATTCCATATATAAAAGAATTAGTGGAAAAATATAAACGTTAAGATGATTAATATTGGATTAATTTCGCTTGGATGCAGTAAAAACACTGTAGATAGCGAAGCTATTTTAGCATTGTTTAATAAAGATAACTTCAAAATTGTTAATAAATTAGAAGATTGTGATTGTATTATTGTAAATACTTGTGGCTTTATTTTAGACGCAAAAAAAGAAGCAATCGAAACAATTTTAGATGTTTTAAACTATAAAAAAGCTAAGATTGTTGTTTGTGGTTGTTTAGTCGAAAGATATTTAGACGAACTAAAAAAAGAGATACCTGAAGTATCTTTATGGATTCCATTTAAAGATTATCCTCATTTTGCTTCATTGGTTTCTAATTTATTTAATATCGAGAATAGCTCTAATTTTGATATTTTTAATCGTGTTTTATCAACTAAACCATACACTGCATTTTTAAAGATTAGTGAAGGATGCTCTAATTTTTGTGGATTTTGTGCTATACCTTATATTAGAGGTAGTTTTCATTCTTTCGATTTTGACTCTTTAATTAAAGAGGCTAAAGAGTTAGCCCATGGTGGTGTAAAAGAATTAGTTATTGTTTCTCAAGATACTGGCCGATATGGTTGTGATTTTAAAGATAAAAACATTAATTTATTATCTCTTTTAAAAGAATTAGTTAAAATTGATGGGATTGAATTCATTCGTCTTTTATATTTATATCCTGATGAAGTTAATGATGAATTAATTGATTTTATTAATAATTCACCAAAAATGACTCATTATTTTGATATACCTATTCAACATATTTCAAACAAAGTTTTAAAACTAATGAATAGGCGTGATACTAAAGAATCAATTATTACTTTATTTAATAAAATAAAAGAGAGAGTTGTCGATCCAATTTTTAGAACGACAATTATAGTTGGTTATCCAGGAGAAACAAAGGAAGATCTTAATGAATTAAAAGAATTTTTAAACGAATATCATTTTAATCATTTAGGTGTATTTACATATTCTAAAGAAGAGGGTACGTATGGTGCTAAACTTCCTAATCAAGTTGATGAAGATGAGAAATTAAGAAGAAAAGATGAAATTATGCAAGAACAAGCATCTATATCTTATATCGAAAACAAGAAACTTATAGGCAAACGATTCAAATGTATTATTACGGATTCTTTAAATAATAATGAATATTATGTTAGATGTGGATATAATGCACCCGATGAAATCGATGGAAATATTATTTTAAAAACTGGTAAAAAACATCAAGATGGAGATATTTTAAATATCGAAATAACTCATGCTTTTGTATATGATTTATTCGCTAAAGAAGTATAATTAATAAATGGAGGCTAAAAAGCATGGTTAAATGGTTTGATGAATTAGATCAAGTTGTAAAAATTATTCTTTTAATTCCTATTTGGGGATGGCTTGTTTCAGCTTTATATAGAATTTTTAAATATGTTGAAGGGGAAAATAAGAACAATATAACATTAGTTATTGGTATTCTTTGTTTATTACCTTTCTTATGTATAGGTTTTGTATTTTCTATTATTGATTTAGTAATGGTCATTACTACAAATAAAATTTCTTTGTTAGCAGATTAATTTAAATATCTTTAGGAGCGTTCAAATATGAATGAATATTTGTTTTCGGCAATATGCTTAATTGTTCCAGCAATTGCAACAACTTTAGGCAGTGCATTTGTTTACTTCTTTAAAGAAAAAACTACTGATGGAAAAATAGACCAAATATTTAATGGCTTCGCAGCAGGAGTCATGCTTGCTGCAGCAATATTTGGCTTAATTATACCTTCCATGGAGGCCGAGGTCAGTTATATGCCTGCAATCGTGGTAACAATTTTAGGGTTTTTATTGGGTATAGGTCTTATTTTATTAATTGACCATATTGTTCCTCATATTCATGCTTCTCAAGGAGTTGAAGAAGGTATAAAAACAGAAAAAATTTCTAGAGCAAATAAGATGTTTTTAGCTGTTACTATACATAATATTCCTGAAGGTTTATCTGTTGGTGTTGCATTGGGTGTTGCTCTTGCTTCATTTCATAATAATAATGGCGATTTATTAACTGTTATGGGACCAGCATTGATGATTTCAATAGGTATTGCAATTCAAAATATTCCTGAAGGAGCTGCAATTTCTTTACCTTTAAAAGAAACAACGAATTCTTCTAATAAAGCATTTTTATATGGGACATTTAGTGGAATAGTTGAACCTATCGCTGGTTTAATCGGTCTATTTCTTGCTTATTATATTCAATTCCTTATGCCATGGGTGTTAGCTTTAGCTGGAGGGTGTATGATTTATGTCATTATAGATGATTTAGTTCCTTCTGCTATGAAAAATTCAACTAACCATATAGGTCTTCTATCATTTGTTGGTGGATTTATCGTAATGATGGTTTTAGAGGCAACTTTAGGTTAAATTTTAAGAGCTACAAGCTCTTTTTATTTTTATTCTAAATATAGGGAATAAGTTTAATTATTCCCACCCCCAACCTACGTCGACGTTTACTAGACAAGAATGCTTCCAAGGAATAAAAATATTCATATTTTAGTTAGTTTTTTATAAAAAAATGAACAAAACTAATTAATCCGTTTTATTCATAAATTTTAATATTATGATTGAAAAGAATTTAATTAAAAAACAAAAATAAAGGTAACTCCAATAATTAATAAAATTATTCCTAATGGAGCATATTTTAAATATATTCCATAAGTTTTTTTACTTCATTTTCTTTATAGATTCTAATAAACATCAAAGAAGATAATGCGCCACAGTTGTAATTAAAGTAGATAAATATGAGGCTAAAATTGCTATATATAGACTATCTAAATTAATAAATGATGAATCATTTAATATATCTCTATAAAGTAAAGACATAGGAACATTATTTACTAAATTATCACTTAATGATGAAGAAACACCATAACTATATGTATTTAAGTAACGATTTGTTGAGTTATTTTGAACAAATAAGTTTAAAATATTTTTATCTATTGAGATATTTCATAATAATAAAGTTATTATTTCCTCAATTAATGTAATTATCCAATAAGTATCATTATTAATATTTATTTATTTTTATTTTTGGAAATAAAAAGAAAGATAATGTCATAAAAATAAGTGTAATTAAACAAATAATATAAGATGTAATCGTATAAAAACCCTCGAAAAAAAGCCTTATTTTTTCGAGATAAATATTGGCTCTTTATAATATTATTTTCCATAAATAATTAAGAAACTACTTAGTTTTAAATAAAACTTTAACTTCTTTTTTTCTATAAAGAATTAAGTTAATAAATGAAAGTATTATATAAATTAATAAGAAAATAAGTATAAATATAGCACCTACTTTTAAATTTATTGGATAATGAAAATTTTCGGAACTATAATTTTGTCCTTCTAAAATAATTAAATTTGGCGATATTAATATTATTAAAAAAGTTAAAATTGCAATTATAAAAGAAATGAGATTGAAAATTTTTGCTTTTGAAATATAAAAAGATTCAAAGATAGAAAAAATAATAATACCAATTAAAAGGATTGTAATTGCAATCATTGTGATTGAACTATTATTAGTAAACATTGAAATTGCTTCAAATCCATTATATGTAATTTTTAATTCATAACCAACAAATTGAACTCCAGATACGGAAATAAATGGAGCGAAAAGTAAGAAAAAGCTAATAAAGATGAGCAAATATTTAATATAGGATATCAACTTTGTTTCTGTTAAACAAAAATTAAATCTTTTATTAGTTTTAATATCTTTTGTTGCTACAATTTCATCTTGTTTCTTAATTTCATCTTTTAATAAATAATCAATTGAACAATTAAAAATTTGGCTTAATTTTATTAATTTATCTGTTTCAGGTAAAGTGGAATTGTTTTCATATTTAGAAATAGATTGCCTTGAAACGTTTAATAAGTCAGCTAATTGTTCTTGAGTAATATTGTTTTCTTTTCTTAATCTCGCTATTTGATCTCCTGTTTTTATTTTTTCGTTCCTTTTTTATAAATTATAAATTGAAAAGAAAGTTTATCAAATAAAGTTCTAGTTTCTAATTGTAAACTTTTAGTTACTTTCAATGTTTTTTATGTTCAAAAAACATAAAAGAAAAATTTAGTTTAAATAAAAAGTAGCGCCAAATTCGCCGTTGGCGGAAAATGGCGGTTTTAAAAACAAGGAACTGGGAATTCCTGGTTAATTTTAATTAGATGGTGGATATCTTTTACTTTTACGATTTTTAGTTAATAAAACGGTTTTAGTTTCTCGTGGAAATAAAAAACACGATAAATATCGTGTTATTCATAATTTGGTGCCCCCTCGCAGAGTCGAACTACGCATAGATCCTTACCATGGATCCGTTATACCGATTAACTAAGGGGGCTTTATTTAATGCCTAAATATATTATCACATTGGTTTTATATAAGACAATAATAATTATAAACATCGATATCATTATAAATATAAGATATCTATGTTATCATTAATAAAACTTACTTTTGCTTTAGCACCATTTTTAAATGGCAATGATGGTGGAAGATGAGATAAATCAATGTCAAATAAAATAGGAACATTTAATGACTTTAAAATGTCTTTTGCTCCTCTTTTAAAATCTTGCCCCATAATAATTTCATTATAATGAAATGGTCTTCCTATTAAAAACATTTTAACGTATTTAAACCATCCTGCTTCTTTAAGTTCAAATAAAGCTCTTCTAAATGACAAAGGATTTAAATCACAAGATTCTAAATACCAAATGAATCCATCTTTTTTATTTTCTTCAATAAAATTTCTTACATTATCATATTTAGTTCCACATATATTAATTAAACAATCAATACAACCTCCTAAAATTATTCCTTCCTTTGGTTTTTTATATTTATAAGGTGTGATTATTTTCTTTTCTGTTAAATTTAATTTTGCTAATGGATGATCTTCATCTCTTTTAGATTCAAGTTGCCATTTTTTATATCCTTTAAAATGTCTTTCTCCTCTTAACATTTTTAAAGATTCTTTAGTGTCGAATTTAAAAGGGAAATAAGCAAAAGAGGGGGCACACGGTCCATAAATTGTCATAATATTTGCCAAAGTTGTTAATGTAAATGTTAAATTAGTATTATCAGAAAAACCCATAAACCATTTAGGTGGTAATACTTTTAATTTTTCAAAATCAATATAAGGAAGAATTTCATTCATTAATTCACCTCCACCAACCGAAATTATTAATGAAGAATCGTTTAAAAAAGCCTCCATAAATTCTTTAGCACGGTTTTTAGGGGTTGAACTTGATAAAACGCCATCATTTTTAAATATATTTTCACCTAGTAAAAGTTGATATCCTTCATTCTTTAAATTTTTAATTGCAATTTTTAATTCTGTTTTATATGGTTCAGTTGTGCAGCCAAAAGATGGAGCAATTAAACAGATTTTATCATTTTCTCTTAATAATTTTGGCTCTTTTATCATACAAATAATCCTTAAAATTAATTATAACAGAAATAATTAATAAATTAGTGAAATAATATGAAAGTAAGTGAAAGCACTTTCATACGAAACTAATAAAACGTTAAAAAATTCGATAATTATCTTTATTTTTTAAGTTGGAAAAATTATGAAAGCACTTACAAAATTACGATTAATATCGAGAATTTTTTATTTTTTCTTGAAGTACAATTAAAATATAGTTGTTCTTAAGGAGGACAAAAATTATGGAAAAGAAATTACTAAACGAATATGTTAAAGAATTAGAAGAATTAAAAGCTCAAAAGGAAGAAGAAAAAGAAGAAGATGAAAACGAAAACGATGGTAGATTCTTCCCAGATTTCAGAAATTTCTTAAAATAATTGGAAATTTTATTCTCTATTAAGACTTTAATTTACTTTTAATTGTCTTTAATCAAAAAAATTAGGCCGCTTATTTTGGCGGCCTTTTATATTATTAAAATTTATTGCAAAATTTTTGCAATAAGTCTTGACTAACAATATTATTTTATTTAAAATTTTTATCAATAAGAGGTAAATTATTTTGGAAAGATTAACTAAACAAAGAAAGTATATTATCGAGGCGGTTAAAAATTTAGGTCATGCTACTTTTGATGATATTGAATCTTATCTTTCAAAAAATAATATGTATTTGTCTCTTGCTACTTTATATCGAAACGTATCGTCGTTATCTAAAGACGGTATAATAAGGAAAGTAGATTGCTCTTTGCCTTCAATTTATTATGAATTAAACGAGGATATAAAACCTCATAATCATTTTATTTGTTTAAAATGTCATAAGATCATCGACATAGAAAATGGAAATAAATCTTATTTTATAGATAAAGATGGTAATGAAGTTTTTTATCAAACAACAAATAGTTATGGTTATTGTAAAGAGTGTAGGTGTGGTAAAAATGATGAGTAATCATCATATTTATATTTAAATTTTTAAAGGAGAAGTGAAATGAAAAAATTTAGATGTATTCTTTGCGGATACGAATGGGAAAGCGAAGAAGAAAATCCAGTTTGCCCAGTTTGTGGTGCAAGTGGAGATGATGTTGTTGTAGTGGAGGAAGATAAATAATTATGGCTAATAAATATAGTGGAACACAAACCGAAAAGAACTTACAAACAGCTTTTGCTGGTGAATCACAAGCAAGAAATAAATATACATATTTTGCAAGTGTTGCTAAAAAAGAAGGCTATGAACAAATCGCCGCTTTATTTTTAGAAACTGCTGATAATGAAAAAGAACACGCAAAAATGTGGTTTAAAGAATTAGGTGAACTCGGCGATACAAAAGAAAATTTAAAAGCTGCTGCAGCTGGCGAAAATTATGAATGGATAGATATGTATAAAGGATTTGCTGAAACTGCTGAAAAAGAAGGTTTCAAAGAATTAGCTGTCAAATTTAAATTAGTTGCTGAAGTTGAAAAACATCATGAAGAAAGATATTTAGCACTTTTAGACAATGTTAATAATTTAAAAGTTTTTAAGAAAGATGAAGAAGTCACAGTTTGGAAATGTAGAAACTGTGGATATATCTTTGTTGGAAAAGAGGCACCAAACGTTTGTCCTTGCTGTGCACATCCTCAAAGCTTCTTTGAAGTTAATGCTTCAAATTATTAATAGTTAATTATTTAAAAATAATTAGTATTTTAAGGTCTAGCTAAATATCATTAGCTAGACCTTTTAAATTTATATACATATATTGTTAAAAGAACTATAATTTTAAATTGATAAGAGGAGAGAAAATTTATGTTAATAGATACTATTAAAAAAGAAAACATGTTAGCTTTAAAAGAAAAGAATGAAAATAAAAGAGCAGTATTATCGGTTATCATTAATAAGTATATGTTGTTAGTAACTGAAAAAAGAGTACATAACGAAGAAGTAAAAGATGAAGATGTAATTAAAATTATTTCTAAAACTTTAAAAGAATTAGAAGAAGAAAAAGCTTCATATATTCAAGCAAATAGAGAAGATAGCGTTAAAAAAATCGAAGAACAAATTTCATATATTGAAGGTTATCTTCCTAAGATGATGAGTGAAGATGAAATTAAAAACGAAATCTTAAAACTTGAAGATAGATCAGTTCCTTCAGTCATGAAACACTTTAAAACTAATTTTGCTGGAAAATGTGATTTGGGATTAGTCAATAAAGTTTTAAGAAGTTTATAATAAGCAGGAAGTATTATTTTTATTGATAATTTAGTTTTTGTAAGTGTATAATAAATAGGCTTAATTTTAAGCCTATTTATATAAATGGGGGTGTGGTTCAATGGCAGAACAGCGGTCTCCAAAACCGTTGATGTGGGTTCGATTCCTTCCACCCCCGCCATCTTATAACTAACATTTTGATACAAAGTAAGGGTCTCAAAATGAACGATATTTGTCCGAGAAATCGGGCATTTTTTAATTTTTGCCGTTTTGCTAGTAGATGAAAATTGGTTCGAACCGACGGATTTTTAAAATTTGGTTCTACTAGAAAAATGAAAGCCTACTAGATAAACGTTTCTCTACTAGAAAAACGATACCCTACTGGAGAAATGATACCCCTATGTTTTTTGAGAAAAATCTCATAAAAGTTTCTTTAAAATCTCGAAATAGCATGTCTTTTGTGTTAAAATACTGCTTAGTGATAAAGAGGTGACCTTATGTTTGATTATGCTAAAAAGATTAGAGAATATCGAGAAAGAAAATTCTTAACCCAAGAGGATCTTGCTAAAATATTGAATGTTAGCTTTGTTTCTATTTCTCGCTGGGAAAGAGGCAAATTCGAACCAAACATGGAAACCAAGAAAAAGTTAGTCGCTCTCTTCAATGAGATCGGCATGAAATTAGATGATTAATAATTGAAAGAGAGGCTTTAATATGAATTATTGGACAGAATTGAGCGTTGAGTTTGCAAATCAGAAAAATTATTTAGATGAATTATTTAAAGTTTATCCAATATCACCCAATATAAGGCGAAATATTTCACAAGAATTATGGGCAAAGATTGAAACTGCTTTTAACAATCGCGAAAATCAAACGTTGATAAAAACTTTATTAAAATTGGATTTGTTTCCAATTAAAGATTCTTATGTTGCTTATCTCAAAAGGGATCCTTCCTCTATCGAAAGGAATCCAAACACTGTCGATCGTATTGCAGGAAATATCTATTCTATGGGCCTTGACGATGTTTACAATAAGTGCACCGAACCTAAAGAAACAAATAGACAAATGGGTCCAATGTTTAAAAATTGGATCGATAAAAAGTGCTTGGGTGTCGAAGTATTTAAAAATATCAATGATTTTTTGAACTATGACGGGAATTGCGTTTTAAATGTTTCTGATGCGGAAATGGAAAAATTTGCCAAAGATTATTTAGGATACACAAGAAATAAAGGTCTTGATTTTGTTGGAAAATTTAACAATCAGTATGTTATTGGCGAAGCTAAATTTTTAACAGATTTTGGTGGTCATCAGAACGCTCAATTCGATGATGCCGTTTCTACAATTACTTCTACTTTTAGTGCGTCTAAAGACAATAAAAAAGTAATCACAATAGGAATTATGGATGGTGTTCTTTATATACGAGGAAATAACAAAATGTTTAAATACTTGGAAGAACATGAGAATCAGATAATTCTTTCTAGTCTTTTGTTGCGAGAATTTCTTTTTTCATTGTAATCGGAGGTTTTCATGTTTGCTTTTATTGACAAGATCAGACTTCTTAAAAATCAAGAGCCAAATTGTGCTGATAAATTTGAAAATCTAGATTTAAATACATCTGCTTTAATTTATGGAGATAACGAAAAAGCTTTAACTAGATTATTATCGACTCATGAAGGTCAAGTAGATTTGGTTTATATTGATCCTCCGTTTAACACTAATCAAATATTTGCGGTTAGTGAGGGACGAAATAATACTATTAGCAGAAAACGCAGTGGCAAAATTGCTTATTCCGATCAAATGAATAAAGAAGATTTTCTTCTGTTTATGTATAAGCGTTTTTCTTTGATTTATCGATTGCTGTCTGAGAAGGGAAGTTTATATGTGCATATTGATGATAAAATGGGCTCTTATTTTAAAGTAATTTTAGACGAAATTTTCGGGGAAGGTAATTTTAAAAATGAAATTATAAGAATAAAATCTAACCCTAAAAATTTTGACAGAAACGCCTACGGCAATGAAAAAGATGTGATTCTTTTTTATGCTAAAAATGCTGCAAAGAATATTTGGAATGATATAAGAATCTCTTTGAGCGAAGAAGAATTAATAAAAAAATTTCCAAAAGTGGATAATCTAGGTCGACACTATAACACGATTCCTTTGCATGCACCTGGCGAGTCGAGTCCATCTTCCCCAACGGGACAACCTTGGAAAGGATTAGTTCCTCCTGAAGGACGCCATTGGCGAACAAATCCTTCTGAATTTGACAAGTTAGACGCTAATGGGGATATAGAATGGTCTTCTACAGGAAATCCTAGAATAAAAAAATACGCAACAGAACATAAAGGGATGAAAATTCAAGATATTTGGACTTTTAAAGATCCTCAATATCCAGATTATCCTACTGAAAAAAATTATGATATGTTGGATTTGATAGTAAGGCAGTCTTCGAATAGTGGAAGTATAGTAATGGATTGCTTTGCTGGTAGTGGGTCATTTTTACTTGCCGCTGCCAAAAACAATAGAATTTTTATCGGCATTGATAAATCAAATATTGCTTTAGAGGTTGAGAAACAGAAACTAAAAGAATTCAAATACTCAGTGTTTGAAACAGAGGATAGCGATGGAATTAAAGACTGATAAAAATATTTTAAATTACCTTGAAAGTAAGGATGCTTGTTTTTATCTTCTTGAACACAAATATGGTCTTTTAGATCACAAAAACGAGTTGGATCTATTTTCATCGTTCATTTTTCATTTTATAAGTCAAATGCTTTCAAATAAAGTTGCTGAAGTGATATGGAATAGATTCAAGAAATTAGTTCAAATAGTCGAACCTCATCATATCCTGGCTATTTCTAATGAGAAGCTTAGGATGATTGGAATCTCGAATGCAAAAGTATCATATATTAATGATTTTTGTTATGACGTTATTAATGCAAAAATTGATCTTAATGGCCTTTCCGAATTAAGTGATCTTGAAATAATTTCAAAACTTAAACAAATAAAAGGAGTCGGAGAGTGGACTGCAGAAATGATTTGCTTATTTAATCTTGGTCGTCCAAATATCTTTTCTTACAAAGATGTTGCTTTAAAAAGAGGCATAATGTTGTGTCATCCCAATTACAAAACACTAAGTAGATTAAGGTTTGATAGACTCAAGAAGCTATATAGTCCCTATTGTTCGTATGCGTCTCTTTATTTTTATAAAGTAAATGACGACAAACTATTTGAATTAGATGCAAATCCCCATTTAAGAAGAAAAATGACAAAAGTATAGAGGAGAGTGAATACTAAAATGACGGGTTATGAAATAACAACATTAATTATTAGCATCCTTTCATTATTTGCCTCTGGCTTAGTTTCTTTTGCAATCTTTTATATGGGTAAAAAGTCTGATAACAAAAGGTACAAAGCTGATGTCGAGTATCAAGCTAGAAAATTCATCATCAATCATGGCGACAACGACATTTTATATTTGCCATATTGTGTTATCGCTAGTGGTGTTAATAGACACCATAAGCATATAAGACAAATTTATAACGATTTTGATGCCTTGCCTAACGATGTGCAAAAAGAAGTTCTTAAGCAAGCCGGATATGACTATCAACTAATCGAAAGTTCAGATTGGATTGGCGAAGGAATCAAGGAAATCGAGGACTTCGCTGAAAAATATAATTTTGGCGATACATTTTTATATGACGGCGCTAAATATTTTCATAGGGCTTTCACCAAGCATTCATCGGCTTTAACATCTGATTATCATGAGTTAGAGCCCTTATTTGATGATAAATTAGGGTGGAATAGTCCAGAAACAATAAAAATAGCGCAAACCAATAAACTAAGTTTTTCCTTGTATTTAGAATCATTTTATCGAGCTTTCGTTTTGAATGATGAAACGCTCACCAAAAAAGATGCTATTAAGCCTCTAGATTATCTCGCTGCAATAAAGGACTTTCCAAATTGCGATGAAGAGAAACTGTGTTTTTGGATTATGGAAAGCGTATGTGAATTGGCTGCTCTTGTTTTAAGAACTAGACACGGCGGTTACCTTAATGAAGTTTTCATTAAAGGTGAAATTAGTAGGGGTGACGCACTTCCTGAAACATTCGAAGACAAATATTATGAAGTATCGATGTATCTATATACTCTTTATTTAGATAAGGAACAAAATAAAACCAAAATTAAATCAACCAGGGAGGACAACTAATCTATGGAAACTAAATCACAAGGCGTAATCTACATACTTACCAACCCATCATTCCCAGACTATGTGAAGATAGGCTATGCGGACGATGTAAACAAACGACTAAAAGAACTTAATAGGAGTGAATGCATTCCTTTCGCTTTTAGGCTTTATGCATATTACGAAGTTCCTAGAAGACTTACTGATATGAAGCTCCATCAGATGATTGATAAGCTTAATCCAAATCTAAGAAGTATTGAGGAGTTTGACGGCAAGACTAGAAAAAGAGAATTTTACAACATGACTCCTGCTGATGCTTATTCCATTCTTGAAACTATCGCTCAAATTAACGGATTGGAAGATCATCTAGTTTTAGTAGAACCATCCGCGAAACAAATTAGAGACGAAGAAGAAGCAGAAGAAATAAGAACTAAAAGAACTCAAACTAAGTTTCCCAAATTGGATTGGATGATCGAACAAGGATTAGTTAAACCAGGTGATAAGATTTGTGTTATTTCTCACCCAGATGAAGTAGCAACAATACTTGATGGAAAGCACGTCGAATATAAAGGTGAAACTATGTCTGCTAATGTCTTCGGCTGCAAAGTTACAGGGTGGAAAGCTATTCAAATTTATGCTCTCATGAGGTTGGTTGATAATAAAAAGACTTTAGGTGAGATGCGAGAAGAAAAGATGAAAGAGCTGGGGATGATAGAATAATATGACTTTAGATGAAGAAATTTTAAACACGACTATAAGAATAGAAACTAAGATATCTGACCAAATTAAAGGAAGTGGTACAGGATTTTTCTTTAATTTTTGTACCGATTCTCAAAATAAAACATGTATTCCTGCCATTGTTACAAATAAGCATGTTGTTAAAAATGCCATTTCCGGTGAATTAGTTTTTAATATATTAGGCAATGATGGAAAACCACTGATTGGCGAACATATTGTAAGTAAAATTGATAATTTTGAATCACAGTGGATTATGCACCCAAATTCTGATATCGATCTTTGCGTATTGCCTATTGGGAAACTACTTAATACTCTTAAAATGCAAGGAACAAATGTATTTTTCAAAGGATTGTCACGTGATTTAATAATAAGCGAAACTGACTATAGCTCTATATCTGATATCGAAGATGTAATTTTTGTTGGATATCCTGATTGGATTTATGACAAAGTTAATAATAAACCGATTGTAAGAAAAGGACTCACAGCAACATCAGTAAAGTATAATTTTGAAGGAAAACCTTTGTTTTTAATCGATGCGTCAGTGTATGGTGGCTCTAGTGGTTCACCCGTTTATTTATATAGCAACGGTTTGTTTCAAAATGGTGAAAATTCTTTATCATTAGGTAGAAGATTTAAATTTTTAGGAATTATATCAAGCACATATAAACATTTTATAGGCAACGAAATAAAAGTGGAAAAGATAGAAACGAGCACCTATAAACTTTCAGATGATTCTTTTATACCTAATCATTTGGGAGTTGTTATTAAAGCAAATCAACTTCTGGTTTTTGATGATTTACTAAAATTAATTTATAAGCATTGAAACAATTTATCAATCATTACAATAGAAAGTTTATTTAAATAATTCCGGCACATTGATAAGTGCTTCTTTAGCTTGATTAACTACATCTTCATCTCTTGCTTTCAATATTTCTTCTTTCTTGATTGAAAAAGTAGCAACAGAAGAAGGAGTGTTTAGGTCAAGATATCCATGTGATTTTATATATTGGGCTTGCTCTCTTTCAAAGCCACATTGTTGAAGCGTTATGATTATGTCATCGGTAGTTCCATACTCAACATATTCGTACCAGTCATTCGGAAATCTTCCGTCGATGTTGTTTACTTTTTTATATTCAGTAGAAAATTCTCTAAAGTAATTTGAAATTTTAAAAAGAATAACCTTGTCTAGTGAGTTCAAAGTATCGGCTATGACGTAGTTTTTATGTTGTTCATCATATGAATGATAGTATTCTTCAATTTTATGACTATTGAGCCACACGCCTGTATCAGGATGTTTTTCTTTATACTCAATTGCGCTCCTGATGATATAAGCCAAATTATCGCCTTGCATCCAGAGGAGCAATAAGGTTGCGTAATATCTGATATGTGTAAGCCTATATTTATTCCAGTCCCAATTTCCTAGTGTTTTCTTCTCATAAACTCTCCACTTGAAGATGTCAGAAAGTTCTTCTAGGAAACTGACTATTTCGTTATAGCTAAAATGAGTGGTCGGGTATGAATTTCCATCACTGATATAATCTCTTAGATTTCTATATTGATCTGGGGATATATCAATGCTTTTGTTATCAGGCTTATCTATTGATTTAATTGCATTCAATTCTTCAGGTGAAAGTTCGTTTTTAAAAGATTCACTTACAGCAGACGAATTGCCACTATGAATATCATTCTTGAGAATTAGCTGGAATTTTCGCATTATCTCGAATTTATTAGCTGTTGTGTCATCTGGCTTTGACATAATTTCGTAATCTTCATGCACTAGCGCTTTTACTATTCTTTGCTTATCAATAGGTCTTAAAACTTCATCAGCTGATAATTGTTGCTCAGGTATGTCGGTTTTTAGCAATTCAGAATACTTTTCAGGAGATTTATCCTTATCCGCTTCATCTTGAAGAGTTATCAAAAACACATTTCCAAATAGATTGAATTTGATTCTTCCGACACGGCCTATGAGATTTCTAAACGAAACTTCATCGAAGCTAGAAGTACCGGCTTTATAACTAGTTATAAATAGATTATCAGCAGGAAGATTTACACCTTCGATCAAGGTGGAAGTGCAGAACAAATGATTGATGACGCCGTCTTTATATAGTTTTTCTATTTGCGAGCGGATGTTAGCAGGCAAGTATCCAACGTGGAATGCGACGCCTTTTTTGATCATTTTCACTAGGAAATAATCCTTATGTATTTCTGTCGCTATGTCTTTGGACAATTTATCAAGTTCAGGATTGTTTTTATCAGGTAGGTTTTGGGCATAGTTTTTTGCTGCCTTCATCGTCTTATCGATTGAAGAACAATAGATTAGGTTTTGCTTGTTTTTGCCGACTTCATCGATAATTGAGTTCAGGTTTATGGCTGAGCTTCGGTTTCCGATTTGGATAAATTCCTTAGAAAAATCATTGAAAACTCTTATTAAGCCGCCATTTTTCAAATCAATAAGATATTTAATCTGACTAACCGGAGAGAAAGATACATGGATCTTGTTTTCTAAATTGGCGTTTTTGATGAGCTTCAAATAAATCTCTGGATTAGGAATGTTTGGTGAGGAAAAGAAAATATAGGGAAGTTGCTCTCGAGATGAGATTTTATCTAATAAGTCATAATAAAGCGGGCTTCTTGTATCTTTTGAAGAGAGTTTGTGCGCTTCATCGATGAAAAGATAATCTATTTTAAGATCTGGTTTGGTGTTTATCAGATACAGCATTCTCTCAGGCGTCATTACGTATATGAATTTATGAGGGATGGTTAATGCCAAATCGCCGACTGCTGTTATTATTCGATAATCATGCTCAGTAAGGTCGCTCGCCATATCTTCAATAATCGATTTTTTGACCTCACTGATTAAGGCTTTGGTAGGGACTATAATCGCATAGTTCTTATTGGAGCCTTTTTTGATTTGGTCTTTGATGAAGATGCGCATGACAAAAGACTTGCCCATGGAAGTAGGGGCTGAATAGGAGCAGCTTTCTTTTTGGAATGAGTCGTAGATTTCCTTTTGCTCTGAAAAGAAGTGATCGTTTTCGGTATTAGGAATTTTTAGTGATTCCATGATTACTTCGTTAGAGACATCGTCCAAAAAGTCTCCGGTAGGGGTTAATTCATTGCCTAGCCCTTTGAAATTCGTGCATGAAAGCAAGACATATCGTTTCGTATCTTCTATTTCTTTGTTTTTGGGGTTTAATTTATCTAATAATGCTACTATCTGTTGAGCCCATATTTTATGGTTTCCATCCATTGAATTGGATAAAATCTCTGCAAATTTCAACAAATCTTTGATTTTTTTGTCTTCTAATTTCTCAATGTTACGACCGAAAATATAACGAGTGTAATTTCGTAATAGCTCATCATATAGTTCTAATAAATAATCATTCTTTGAAAGGTCATCGAATAAATCTTCAAAGAAGCTCTTTTGTCTTGTTGTCGCCATTTCGATCACCTTAATACTTCGTTCATTATTTCGGACGATGCCCTTTCGGCGTCAGCAAGTGGAAGAACGAAGAAATAGAAAGGATAAGTATCAAGCCCCATTGATTTGATTTTGTTTTCAATATAAGGAATAGCACGTTCAATTTCCTTGTTTATTAATTCGCATACTTCTTTTTTGATTTGATATTTATTGTTTGTTTCTATTGAGGAAAGATCTACAGAATAGGAAAAGAATATGCCAAACGAATTGATTTTAGGGACCGACGCATTTCTATCTGGAATTAAAACACTTTTTAGATAGGCTTTGGTATCTTCGTTAAAGCTATTGCCATAATGAAAGATATTGTTATGGATATGCCTTCTCATTTCCGATTCGTTTTTATCAATATATGAAGCTATTTCCAAAACATTATCGATAGCAGTAGTTATGGAGTTATTAACGTTTGAAGATCCGAAAACAAGCTGGTTGGCATAACCTTCCACGCTTCCATAGGGCAACAAATAAATGCCGGATACCTTTGATATTTTGTCTCCTGATAATTTATGCTCTAATTCATACGCTGAGAATATCTTAGGAGCATGAAGCACCGACTCCATGAATGTATATGTCATTACTTGTGAAAAGGCTTCGGTTTTGTCTTTTATCCTAGCCCTTATTTCTCTTATTGCATAATGGCCTAAAGTAAAAGGATTTCCTTCCTTTCTCGATTCAGCAACATAGTTTCGTGAGCGAACATAGGCACCGATATTTTCTATTATGAAATCGCTAAGACTTTGAGTTTCGAATCCTTCTTTTTTGTATATATCCAAAACATAAACTTTGAATCTATTTGTATTGCTGATATTCAAAGAATAGGCATTTGGATTTACTTCCTCAAAAATTCTGTTAAAAGTTTTTGTAAATAATGTTTTTTCGAGTGGGGCGGAAACATCCTCTTCTTTATTTACTATTTTTATTTTACCTATCTTGTCATCATTGATAAATGTTTCAACATATTTCTTGGGTAGAAGTTCCTCGCCTTCGAATTTGTCGTTAGGTTGACCTATTGTTTCTTTAACTAGACATGCAAGCAATCTAGCGAGGAATATAACATTGTCGTTTAGTATTGATTCTTTTCTACAGTCATCAACAACAAATGTTTTTGCAGGCGAAATAGTTATATCGGATCTTAGAATGCTTTTGATAGCCAAAATAAGAGGCTTTAGCATTGGCTGTTTTAATGATGGAATTAGATTTGATAAATAGCATTGAGTCAATTCATTTACTGATAGCTTATTTATTATTTCCTGAACATAAACGTTTGGAGTGTATTGGCCCTTGGCAAGTTTTCCTACATCGCCAGAGTCTATTGAAATACCGCTTTCATCATTTGGGTTCACGAGTGCTGCATAAAGTTTGACTTGGCTGCCAAGCTTTCCTGATTTTTTAAGTTTGATTTCGTCTAATAACGCAAAGAGATTACCGAATCGGAATCTGTACATTGTATTCCTTCTTTCAATTCAAATTTACTTGTCAAGCAAGTTTTAATAAATTCCTATTTCTAATTATAACATAAGAGTGTTTTCAAGTCTTTAAATGCCTTTATTTATTCGATAAACAGCGCATTTTTGGACTTATTTTTTTTATACCCAAAAAGGTACCAAAGAATGACCCAAGTTGGACCAAAGAATATAAAAAATACCCCGGTTATACTTTACTCGTAAGCTAGACGTAGCTTAACAATTCCGCCTCGATACTAGTTAACCGTTCGGGTGGAGAAAGGCATGTAGACGAGAGAACTTAACGGTGATGTTGCTCCGATACTTGGAACAACAAATTGTCTACAAAATTCAATAACCGTGGCACAAGCCGCAACACCTCTTTTGGTGGTAGAGACGAAAGAACACCGACAACCCTCGAGGAGTGGATGCTCGATGAGAAGCGATTCGAAGATAGGCTCCATTACTACGAGAGGATGCAATACCACTGCACGATCATCGGCTCGCGTGGCTTCGAGATCAAGTGCAAGAAGGATTGCTCCAAATGCTCTTACTTTTGGTCCAAGAAGCCGAACAAAGTCTCAATCGATCAATTGGCAGAAGCTGGCATTGAACTCGCTTCCAACGATGAGGATCCAAGTGCCTATGCCGAGCGAATGGAAAAGGAAGAGAAGGTCAATGAAGCCATCGATTCCTTGCCATCGGAAGACATGAAAGCCGTAGCTCGCATGTTCGCCGATTCCTGCTCCTTTAGCGAGATTGGTCGTGCTTTGGGAATATCCAAGCAAGCCGCCCACAAGAAGTGGGAGAAGGCGAAGGAACTCTTGAGAGCGAAACTACAAGGATATTGGGATTCAATCAATTCATAAACACACATCAGTTTTGGTTGACGACCAATATCCAAAAACTCCTTAGGAAGTGAAGGCGATAGATGCTCGAATTCAATAACCGGTGGGCATCTAAAACCTTCGCTAATTTAGGAGGAACCATATGGAAGAAAGCAAACAAGAAAAATTACTCAATGCCATTTTCGGGACTGAACCAAAGCCTAAATCACTTCGCTTTTCATTGAATCTTGAAGACGTGACTGTGGATGTCGCTATCAAGAAAAACAAAAAGAACGAAGTAAAAGGTTGTTCTGGTTCTTGCTCAGGTGGCTGTAAATGCGGAGGCAACAAACGATGAACTATTTCAAATGCAAACCTTCCTATGCAAGCGAGGAAGAGGACTGGAACGCTTGGTGCGACGAGGAACTTATCCGCGATGCATATGAAGAAGAAAAAGAGGTAAAGAAAAATGAATCAAAAGATTAGCGAGCTTCTTTTAGAAGCCAAAAACAAAATCGACGAAGCCTTGAACCTTCTTAATCCAAAAGAAGCAAGAGAAGAGAAAAAAGCCATCACTCTGGATGAAATCCGTGCAGAACTTACGTCTTTTGCTAGAAAAGGTTTCACCAGCGATATCAGGGACATCATCGTCGGCTTTGGGGCCAATAAGCTATCCGAGCTTGATCCAAAGCACTATGAAGAAGTCTTGAGCCGTGTGAGGGACATCGCCAATGGAAGATAAAAAACTGCATTGTCTATTAGGTGGTTCGAGCAGTGAGAGGTGGATCAATTGCACGCCTAGCGCAAGGCTTACCGAAGATATGGAGGATGTGACTTCGGTCTACGCTGAAGAAGGCTCTAATGCTCATGCACTAGCTGAATACAAACTCAATAGGGCTATTGGCGTCAACATGGAGTATCCGGAACTTACTATCTTCAACAAGGAAATGGACGAATATACCGATTCATACGTTTCATTTGTCCTAGAGCAAATCGAAGCCTTGAAAGAAGAGGATGCTGGGAACGCTCCATACGTGATGGTCGAACATCAAGTCTCATATGACAAGTGGGTGAATGGCAGTTTCGGAACCATCGATTTCTTGGCCGCGACAAACAAGACGCTTCATATCATCGACTTCAAATATGGGCTTGGGGTCAAGGTCGATGCCACCGAAAACTCACAGCTCAAGATCTATGCTTTAGGCGCTATCCAAGAGCTCGAATGCCTATATGATTTCGAGAAGATAATCCTGACAATATATCAACCTAGAATCGGCAACGTCTCGACTTGGGAAACCGCCAAATCCGATTTGCTTAAGTGGGGCGAGAAAGTCTTAAAGCCCGCCGCCGAATTAGCCGATAAAGGCGAAGGAATATTCAGAAGCGGTCCTTGGTGCAAGTTTTGCAAGGCTAGGGCAATCTGCAAGGAAAGAAGCAAGGTGGCACTTGATATCTTGAATCAGGAATTCAGGAATCCCAACTTGCTTAGTGACAACGAGATCGAAGAAGTCCTGCTTAAAGCCGATGACATATCTTCTTATTTAAACGACATCAAAGACTTTGCGGTCGCCAAAGCACTCGATGGCAAGAAGTGGATCAACTTCAAGCTCGTCGAGGGCAGAAGCACCAGAAAGTTCACGGATGAAGGAAGCGTCATAAACGTTTTGAAGGACAACAACATTAATCCTTATGACACCAAGCTTCGTTCGATTACCGATATTGAAAAAGAGCTAGGCAAAGCCAAATTCAAATCCCTTCTGGAACAATATGTCAATAAGCCACAAGGAAAACCGACGCTTGTTTTAAGAAGTGATAAAAGAGAAGAACTAAACCTAGTAAATACTGATTTTGATGTATTCAAGGAGGAAAAATAA
>CASEVI010000002.1 GCA_949291375.1 uncultured bacterium
TTATATTCTAGTTCATTATTATTCTGGTTTTGTTTTTAAAATCTTAAATTAATTGACGTTGTGTTGTTTGTACATCTGTCTAGTTTTCAAAGATCTCTTCTGCACGTTAATCTCTTAAAATCAATTCTTAAAGAATTGAACCGCTTTTTAACGCGTGCATAGTAATATACTATAAGCAAACGAAGTTTGTCAATAGTATTTTTTTAAAACTTTATAACATCTGCTATGAAGTTTTATGTGTTTTTAGTATCTTTTTCCTTTCCTAAAAACGCAGTGTCTAAATATTAATATAATCTTAATTTTTTGTAAAGATATAAATTTTAAAAAACCATGAATTTTTATTCATGGCCTTAATTAATCATTTAAATATATTTAATTGTTTCTAGCTCTACTTTTTAATATTATAGATAAAACTTTTAATAAAATTAAAATAAAGTCTGAATAAAGTGAGATAGAAAAATATAATGCTAAAGAATTTGAATTATTTCCTTCGCTTGACATCTTTTTAATTTTAAATACATCAATAACTGTAATAATACAGGCATAAATTAAAATTAACCATTCAGCAACATAAATATTATTTACAACAGTATTAACTAGTCCACTATTTCCAAATAAAATAGGGAAAAGCATAAACGTATTAATTAAATAAATGATTCCAGCACTTATCATTAATCCAAATGCAATTGCTATGAGCCATCCAATTCTTTTTTTAATTAAAAGACCAAAAATTGCCATAATAAAAAATAAACATGATGTAATTAAAACAGCGGTGCCAACAATTTCTTTATATCCAATATAAAAAGAAATTGAAGAAAGTAAAAAAGACATAAAAAAGCAATATAAAAAAGCCGCAATAAATCCACCTTTACTATTAAATATCGCATTTTTACTAACAACAAATGAAGTAATTAAAAGACCGATTGAAGAAATAACACTAAGAACTATATAAACAGTCATATTAGCAGCTTCACTAATTGGAAAAATATAATCAAAAAGATATGAAAAAGCAAAAGTTAAAACAGCAGTAATTAAAAGTTCAATTCCAAAAAACGCAAAACTTTTAAACATCAGAGAAGAAAATACGCTTTGACTAACTTCCCCACTTTGGTATTGAGAATATTTATTTTCACTCATTTTTTCTTTTCTCCTTTTTTAAAAAATATAAACATTAAAATAATGCCTACGATTAATATAATACTTATAAAATATTTTTTTACAAAATAAAAAAGTGGATAAGTTAACTTATCCACGATTTTTAGAAACATATTTAATAAAATAACTATTCAATATTTCTTAAAAGTTCAGTAAATGAATCAACCTTTAATGAAGCTCCGCCAACAAGTGCTCCATCAACGTCTTTTTCACTTAAATAATCTTTAATATTGTTAGGTTTAACACTTCCCCCATAAAGAATTCTAACTTTATTAGCAGTTTTTGTATCGTAAAGTTCTCTTAAGATCTTTCTAATAAATTTACAAACATCTTCAGCAATTTCTTTAGAAGCGTTTTTACCTGTTCCAATTGACCAAATTGGTTCATAAGCAATAACAAGTTTACTAACATCTTCTTTAGCAACATCTTTTAAACCGACAATAATTTGTTCTTTAACAAATTCTTTTGTTTTGTTAGCTTCAAATGTTTCTAAAGATTCTCCAACACAATAAACTGGAACCATATTATTTCTAAGTAAAGCTAAAATTTTGGCATTGCATTTTTCGTTAGTTTCATTATCATATTGTCTTCTTTCGGAGTGACCAACTAAAGAAAGAGCAATATTAATATCTTTAAGCATTGGGATAGAAACTTCACCAGTATATGCTCCGCTTTCTAAAAAGTGAACATTTTCTGCTCCAACGATCATTGAATTTTTTAAAATCTTTTTAACAGGTTCAAGATCTAAATATGGAACACAAACACCAATATCAATTTTATGTGATCTTGCTTCTTTAGCAAGAGGTTTAATTTCTTTAGCAAATTCTTTTGATTCGGAAACTGTTTTATTCATTTTCCAGTTTCCAAGTAATAATTTTCTTCTCATAAATAACTACTATCCAATAATATCAATTCCTGGGAGGTGACCATCATTTTCAATCATTTCAAGTGAAGCTCCTCCACCAGTTGAAACGTGTGAGAATTTATCTGCATAACCAAATTCTTTAGCAGCTGCAGCACTATCGCCACCACCAATAACTGAGAATGCATCTGTATTTAAAGTAATTGCTTTACAAATTTCAATCGTACCTTTTTGGAATTCTTCTTTTTCAAAAACACCAACCGGACCATTCCAGAAAATTAATTTAGCTTTTCTAATAATATCTGAATATAAAGCAACAGTTCTAGGACCGACATCTAATCCCTCTAATCCTTCAGGGATACCTGCAGAATGTTTTTCAATATCAGTTTCAACTGTAACAATTTTTGTTGGATTATCAATTGAATCAGCGCAAACACCATCAACAGGAAGTAAAACTTTACCACTTGCATAGCATTTTCTTGCATAGTCTAATTGATCATCTTCACATGGAGATGTACCAATTCCAACGCCTAAAGCTTTATAGAATGTATAAGCCATAGCGCCACCAATTAAAATCTTATCGCATTTTCTAAGTAATGAATCGATAACTTTAATTTTGTCAGAAACTTTAAATCCGCCTAAAATTGCAACATATGGATGAATATCACCTTTAACACAAGCACCTAAATTTTGAACTTCTTTTTCCATTAAGTAACCTAAAGCGACTTGTTTTCCTTCTTCTTTTAAGATTTCAGGAACACCATATGTAGAAGCATGGGCTCTATGAGCGCTTCCGAAAGCATCCATAACGAATACATCGAAATTGCTTGCCCAATCTTTTGCTAATTCAGGATCATTTTTACTTTCGCCTTTTTCATATCTTGTATTTTGAACAAGTAAAACTTCACCATCATGTAAAGCATTAATATGCTCAGTTAATTTTTCTCCTCTTGTTTCTTTAGAAAAACTAACTTTAACACCTGGAAGATATTTTTCTAATACTGGAAGAACATATTCCATATTATTTTTTTCTTTTTCTTTTGCGATTTCTTCATCATCAACTTTGCCCCATTTAATTTTTCCTAAGTGAGACATAAGGACAACTCTAGCACCTTCGCTTAATAATTTTTTAATTGTTGGTAAAGCTTGGACAACTCTATTATCATCTCTAACTTCACTACCTTTTAAAGGGACGTTAAAGTCAACTCTAACTAAGACTTTTTTCCCTTTTAAATCATGTAATTTGTCAATTGTGTTCATTATAATTTCCTCTTATTTTTAATTTAAAAGGGGCTTTGCCTCATAGTAAAACCCCTTTAATTGCTAAATTATTATATTATTTTAATTCTGCAAAGTATTTAATTGTCCTAACCATTTGGCTAGTGTAGGAATTTTCATTATCGTACCATGAGACGACTTGAACTTGATAAGTATCATCATCAAGTTTAGCAACCATTGTTTGTGTTGCATCGAATAATGAACCGTATGTCATACCGATAACATCACTAGAGACGATTGGGTCTTCATTATAACCATATGTTACAGAGGTATGATTTTTCATCCATTCATTAATATTTTCTTTTGTTAAATCATGTGCTTTAACAACTGCAACGAGGATTGTGGTTGAACCTGTACAAACTGGTACTCTTTGAGCTGAACCAATGAGTTTGCCATTTAATTCAGGAATAACTAATCCGATAGCTTTAGCAGCACCTGTTGAGTTAGGAACAATATTAATAGCTGCGGCTCTTGCTCTTCTTAAATCGCCTTTTCTATGTGGTCCATCTAATACCATTTGATCACCAGTATAAGCGTGAACAGTTGTCATAATACCACTTTGAATTGGGCAAAGTTTATTTAAAGCATCTGCCATAGGAGCTAAACAGTTTGTTGTACAGCTAGCTGCTGAGATAATTTGATCATCAGCTGTTAATGTATGTTCATTAACACCGAAGACGATTGTTTTTAAATCATTTCCTGCTGGAGCTGAAATAATAACTTTTTTAGCACCTGCATTGATGTGAGCCATAGCTTTTTCTTTCTTTGTATAGAAACCTGTACATTCTAAGACGACATCAACACCAAGATCTTTCCAAGGAAGTTTTGAAGCATCTGCTTCTTTATAAATTTCAATTTCGTGTCCATCAACAACGATTGATGATTCTTTAGCTTCAACTTTATCAGCTAATGCATATCTGCCTTGAGCTGAATCATATTTTAAAAGATGAGCTAACATCTTTGGGTCTGTTAAATCGTTAATAGCAACGATTTCATAACCTGGAGCTTGGAACATTTGTCTAAATGCAAGTCTTCCGATTCTTCCGAATCCATTAATTGCAACTTTAATTGCCATATTTTTTAAATTCCTCCTTAAGAATTTTATAACGTCATTATTATAAAAAAATTCAATTCAAAATTAAAGATAGAAACTATTTTTTTTAATACTTTCGAACAATTTTTATTATCTAAATGCCTAATTTTCCAGCTTTTTCATCTTTTATAAATTTTTATACATAATTATTTGAATTTGTTTAATTATGTCACGACATTTATCAGTAACATATTCAAAATATGAATAGACTTTTTCACTCATTACAATATCCATATAGGAAATATCGTGTTCTTTATATAAATCACGTACATTTACTTCATAAAGTTGGTCAACTTCTTCTTCAATTTCAATAACTTTGTTTAAAAGTGGATCCATAATTTTTTTATTAGAAATTTTATCCATATTATCTAAAACTAAAAGCATCGAATAAATTGCTTCTTTAGTTTTATTCATAAAAATAGAAGCATTAGCTGGAATTTTATGATAATTTCTAATATAAAGTTTATAAGAAATTTCATCGATTGAATCAGTTAAATCATCAATTTTATCGAGTAGTAAAAAGATATCTTCACGGTCGATTGGAGTAATAAATTCTTTTGCAAGTCTTTCTTCAATTTCATGCTTTTTTAAATCAGCACGATGTTCAATTTCATGAACGCTATTTTTTAAAACTACTAAGTTTGAAGAATCAAAACTTTTTAATCCTTTTTCAAGTTCTTCAATAGCTTCTTTAGAATATTTTGCTAATTCAGCAAATGATTCATAAAAATAATCTTTTTTCTTTTTAAAAAGTGCCATAATTTTTCTCCTATTTTTTAAAATATAGCTATAAAAATAAGCGCAAATATATATCCAATAATTCCGCAACCTGGGAAAGTAAATAGCCACGTTAAAACCATCTCTTTTGCTGTTGACCAATTAACTTTTTTAATAGATTTTGTACATCCAACACCGAGTATAGAAACCGATTTTACTTGAGTAGTTGAAACCGGAATCCCTAAATAGGTTGAAGCAAAAATTCCTATCGCACTTGTAAAATCTGTTACAAATCCTTGATATGGTTCAAGATTTACCATTCCCATACCTACTTTTTTAATAATTCTATATCCACCAATTGAAGTTCCTAATCCCATAATTAAAGCGACAATTACCGCTAAATACCATAACGATATATCCCCAGAAAATTCTGTTTGCATTATTGAAGTATTAAAATCTAAATTATATTGTTTCCCAGCTAGTGAAAGAGCTAAAAACATAACACCGATAAATTTTAAGCCATCTTGAGCGCCATGAACATAAGCCATTCCTGCTCCAGAAACAATTTGCGCATATTTAAAAAATGGCCTTGTTTTATTTCGATTTGCATTTTTAAAAATAACTTCAAAAAGTTTAGTTAATCCATAACCAACAACAAAACCAAAAATACAAGATAAAATTAATCCATATATCGTTTTTGCCCACGATGATTCCCATCCAAAAGGAATAAAGGCATCTTTCCCCATTGTCATCGCTGCAAGTCCAGCTCCCGTGATTCCAGCAATTAACGCATGAGATTCACTTGAAGGTATTCCAAAAGCCCAAGCAATAATTCCCCAAGTAATTACTCCAATCATTCCAGCACTTAATGCATTTAAAGCCATTTCATAATCACTACCAAAATCTACCATATTTGAAATTGTATCTGCAGTGGCGGTAGTTAAAAAATACATTGTAAAAACGCCTAAAAAATTAAATATTGCAGCCATTATAATTGCATTTCTTGGTTTTATTGCCTTAGTTGAAATACAAGTAGCTATTGCATTGGGAGCATCAGTCCAACCGTTTATAAAAATTACCCCAAAAACTAAAAGAAGGCTAACCCCTAACATAGGATAAGTTTTAATAAGTTCGAATACCTGATTAAAATCCATCTTCAAAATTTTAAATAAATTGAAAATTTTTTACAATTGTTTAATAATCTTTAATATTATTTAAAAATTTGGAAAGATAAAAAATAGCCGAGAAATATCGTCATTTTCTCGACTATTAAATTGTTATTAAAAATAAATTATTTTAAAATTAATTCATTTTTGTCTTTACTATATTCAAGTGTATAGTGTTTATTTGGCTTCATTGTTTCATCAATAATATCTTTTGCTAAATAAGTTTCTATATTATGTTGAATAAATCTTTTTAATGGACGAGCACCAAACTCTTCACTAAATGAATTATCAACAGTATAAGAAATGAGTGAATCATCAAAATCAACATAATAATATTCATTTTGAAGTCTCGTTTTAAGTTCATTTAACATTTTTCTAGCAATCTTATATTGAACATCTTTACTTAATGGATTGAATGTAACAATTTCATCAATTCTATTTAAGAATTCTGGTTTAAAATGAGCTTGTAATAAATATTTTAATCCATCATTATGTCCTTTTAAGATTTCTTCACTACCAATATTAGAAGTCATAATAATAACAGTATTTCTAAAATCACAAAGTCTACCTTGAGCATCTGTTAATCTACCTTCATCCATAATAGAAAGTAAAAGGTTTAAAACATCAAGGGAAGCTTTTTCGATTTCATCAAAAAGAACAATTGAATAAGGATTATGTCTTACTGGTTCAGTTAATTGGCCACCTTCTTCATAACCAATATATCCTGGGGCAGCACCAATAAGTCTAGAAACTGAGTATTTTTCTTGATATTCTGCCATATCTAAACGAATAACATGTGAAGAAGAATCAAATAAAGCATCAGCTAAAGCTCTAGCGACCTCAGTTTTACCTACACCTGTAGGACCCATAAAGAGGAAAGAACCGATTGGTCTAGAAGAATCATTAATACCTGCTCTTTGCCTTAAAATAGCATTAGAAACAAGTTCAATTGCTTTATCCTGACCAATAACTCTCTTTTTTAACATCTCTTCAAGGTGCAAAACTCTTTCCTTCTCACCTTTTTTAATACGTGAAACTGGAATATGAGTCATTTTTGCTACGATTTCAGCGATGTTATTTTCATCAATCATTTCAGAAATTATATGATGATCTTTTTCTTTTTCTTCGATTTCTTCTATTCTTTTTTTAACTTGAGGAATTTCCTTATAATTAATTTCACTAGCTTTTTTAAAATCGCCATTATTATAAGCAGTTTGTAAATCGAAATTTAAATCATCAAGTTTTTTCTTTAAATCCTTGCTTTCTTTTATTTCTTCTTTTTCTTTAGTCCACTCTTTCATCAAATCATCTTTTTGAGCTTGAAGAGAAGTTAATTCTTTAACTAAATTAGCAAGTCTTACTTTAGATTGTTCATCTTTTTCTTGCTCTAAAGCTAATTTTTCCATTTGAATTTGATTAATTTTTCTATTTACTTCATCAAGTTCATATGGCATTGATTCAATTTCAACTCTTGTTTCAGCACAAGCTTCATCAAGTAAATCGATAGCCTTATCAGGTAAAAATCTATTAGGAATATATCTAACAGAATAATTTACTGCAGCAACAAGTGCATTATCAGAAATATGAACACCATGATGAGCTTCAAATTTAGATTTTAAACCTCTTAAAATTGATAAAGTATCTTCTTTTGTTGGTTCATCAACCATAATAGGTTGGAATCTTCTTTCAAGAGCTCTATCTTTTTCAATATATTCTTGATATTCCTTTAAAGTAGTTGCACCAATGCAATCAATATCTCCTCTAGCAAGCATTGGCTTTAACATATTTGATGCATCAAGTGCACCACTTGTTCTTCCAGCACCAACGATTAAATGGATTTCATCGATAAAAAGAATAATTTTATGATCACTTTCTTTAATTTTATTTAAAACGGCTTTTAATCTTTCCTCGAATTCACCTTGATATTTAGCACCTGCCAAAAGTGCGCCCATATCAAGTTCAAAAATCTCTTTGTTTTTTAAAGATTGAGGAACATCGTTTTTAACAATTCTTTGGGCAAGCCCCTCAATAATTGCAGTTTTACCTACACCTGGTTCACCAAGTAAAATAACATTGTTTTTAGTTTTTCTAGCTAAAACAGTGATAATATCTCTAATTTCTTGATCTCTTCCAATAACTGGGTCGACTTTATTAGATTTAACTTCATCGGTAATATTTCTACCAAATTTCTTTAATATATCTTGATCTTTTGAATAATCTTCCATATCTATAGACCCTCCTTAATTTTTACACTGATTATTATATAAAAAAATTAGCACTTGTCAATTATGAGTGCTAATTTCTTTAATAGTGTCGATTATTATTTTTCAAATTCAGCGATATTATCCGTATTTCCAATAACAACTATCGCATCAGTGTCTTTAAAAACATAGGAAGGAGAAATATTGATATCGATTTCATCATCTTTTTCAATTGCGACAATATTTAAGTTATATTTTTTTCTAATATCGCTATCTTGAAGCTTTACTCCAACATATCTTTTAGGAATATTAATTTCAACAATTTCAATATTTTCACTTAAAGAAATAAAATCAAGGATATTATGAGATAAAATTCTTTTTGCTAAACGATCAGCGCTATCTTTATCTGGATAAATTACTTCGGCTCCTAATCTTTCTAATACTCTTCCTTGTTCTTCACTTCCAGCTTTAGCAATAACTTTTTTAACCCCCAATGAAATAACATTTAACGTAGTTAAAATTGAAACATCAATTTTTTCGCCAATACATACGACAACTGTATCACATTCTTTAAAGCCGAGTTCTTCTAATGTTTCTTTTGTTAAATCTTCGCTTATATATGCGTAATCGGTGTAATTTAAAACTTCTTTAACTTTCTTTTCTTCTTTATCTATACAAATGACGCTTTTACCTTTAGAGGCAAGTTCAATAGCTAAAGACATTCCAAATCTTCCTAAACCAATAATCCCAATACTAGCTTTATCACTCATAAATTTTCTCCTTTAACCAATAGGTAATTCTTCATCAACATATTTCCATTTAATATTTTTCTTAATTTTAAATAACGACAAGGATATTGACATAGGCCCAATACGACCAATATACATCAATAAAATTAAACAAATCTTACTTCCAATTGAGAAAAATGGAGTAACTCCAACTGATAATCCAACAGTCGCAAATGCACTAAAAGCATCGAAAACATAATCTAAAGAATCATAAGTATTTCCATTTCCTTCAATACTTCCGCCTTCAAAGCAGAAAATTAATAAAATAAAGAAGCATAAGAAAAGCGTTGAAAGGAAAAATAATGTAAATGCTTTTTGAATTGTATCTTTTGCAATACTTCTTTTAAATGCATGAGGATATTTTCCATCAAAACCGCTTCTTATTCTCATAAATAAAGCAAATGCGGTTGTAGTTTTAATACCACCACCAGTACCACCAGGAGAAGCTCCAATAAACATTAAAATATTCATTAATAATATCGAAGCAATTCTTGCATCATATAAATTATAAGTTGTAAATCCAGCGGTTCTTGTTGAAACACTTAAAAAATAGGATTCGAGTAAATTCATTCCTGCTGGTTCACTATTATTTATAAAATGAGCGGTATTTTCACTTAAATATATAGTTAAAGTACCAGCAATAATTAAAAATAAAGTCATTGAAAGTACAATTTTAGAATGTAAATTCAATTTTTTAAAATTACATTTTTTACTAATCACATCAATTATTACTAAATATCCTAAACCACCGAAAATAATTAAAAGCGAAATAATAATATTTAAAAAGACATCACCGGAAAAATTAATAAGCGATGTATTTCCAAAAATATCAAAACCAGCATTATTAAATGCACTAACTGATAAAAAGAAAGCATGTCCAAAAGCATCATCTACACCCTTAATTACATCTCCATGAAAAAAATATAGATCAAAGAAAAGTAAAATAGCTCCTAGAAATTCGGCAATAAAAGTAATAAGAAAATTTAGATAAAATATTCTTTTTAATCCTTTAAATGAAGAAATATTCCAACTTTCTTTAATTAAAGTTTGTTGATTCATCGTTAATGAATTAGAAACAATTAATATAAAAGACATTGCCAAAGTTGCAGCTCCTAACCCGCCGATTTGAATTAAAGCAGCAACAACAAATCTTCCAAAAAGATTATAAGTATCACCTACAGAACCATTAGGTAAAGAGATTAATCCTGTAACGCATGTAGCAGATGTAGAAGTAAATAAAGCATCAATATAATCAACACTAATCCCTTCATTTAAAGAAAAAGGGGCCCATAAAAGCAATGAGCCGATAAATATGACTAATAAAAATGCTAAACAGATAAAAGCAATAGGTCTAATTTCAAATTTCTTTTTTCTTTTTAACAACGCGTCCATAAATTCTATGGTATATATGATATAACACTCGCTAAATATTTAAAATGAAATTTTAGAAACAACAAATTATTCCACCTTCTAAAGAATAGAAAGCAGCAAGTCCACGATTAGGAACAACTTTAACTTCTTTGAAATTGTATTCTTTTTTAATCATATCTTTTAAAGATAAAGCAACATCTTCACATTCAGTATAAGAAATAATACAAATTCTTGAAGAAATATCATCACACATTTTTCCAATATTAAAGACTAACCTTTTTAAAGCTCCGCCAACAGTTCTAATTTTTTCTTTAATTTTAATTTCGCCTTCATCTCCATAACATAAAGGCTTAATATTAGCTAAATTTGCAACAAAGGCGACAACTTTTGACATTCTTCCATTTTTAACAAGATTATCAAATTTATTTAAGATAAATAAAAGATTCATTGAATCTCTAAATTTAACCATTTTTTCTTGAATTTCATTAAAAGATAAACCTTGTTTGATTAAATTAACAGTCTCAATAACCATTTGTTCAATACTTCCACAAACAAGTTTTGAGTCTAAAACAAAAACATTCTCCTTATGTTCATAGCTATCTTTAGCAATCAAAGCACTATTATAAGAGCCAGACAATTTTGAGGAAATAGTATAAATAAAATAATATGTTGCTCCTTCTAAATGATTTAAAAAATCTTGTGGAGAAGGGCACGAAGATTTGGCATTATCTTTACTTTTTGAAAGATCGACGAGCATTTGATGTACATCTAATTTTTCATCGTCAACATATTCTTTCCCATCAAATCTTATAGTTAATGGTGCGACAGCAAAACCAATATCATTTTCATTTTTAAGGTAATCGTTTGTAAGATTTGATGAAGAATCTACGATAATTTTAAAATTCATAAATTTAAACATCCTTTCATTACTTACAATATTCTCTCATTAATAAAATATAAAGAAAACAAAAATTAAAAATATCTACTTTATTTAGACAAAAAATAATAGAATAAGGAAGGGCAACAAAAAATGGCAAAATTAATTTTAGTTGGCGGAGGAACCGCAAGTGGCAAAACTTATGTCATTGATGAAGTTATAAAAATAATTGGAAAGGAAAACGTCGTTCATTTTTCAATTGATGATTACTATAAAGATTTAAGTGATTTAACTCTTGAAGAAAGAAAAAAACAAAATTTCGATCATCCAAAAGCATTTGATTGGAAATATATGCTTGTTCAATTAACAGATTTAAAAAATGATAAAGCTATTGATAAACCACTTTATGATTATAAAGAACATAATCGTAGTAAAAAAACAGAACATATTGAACCTAAAAAATTAGTAATCGTCGAAGGAATTATGGGTTTAGTTAATAAAAAAGTTAGAGATTTAGGTGATTTAAAGGTTTTTATTAACGCCTCTAGAGAAAGAAGACTTATTAGAAGAATGGATCGAGATATAATTGAAAGAGGAAGAGATAGAGAGAATATCTTAAATCAATATTTCTCAACCGTTCAACCAATGTATGAAGAAATTATTGGACCATCCCAATATTATGCCGACTTAATTATTAATAATGACGGTTATGATAATAAATCAATTGAAGTTTTAGGAGCTGTATTAAAAGCTATATTAAATAACGAAATACATTAAAAAACAAAAAATTCGAGACCATTAAGACTCGAATTTTTTTATATTTTATATTTTTTACTTAATCTTTTTTATCTTCTTTATCAATGTCAACTTTAATATTATTATCACTTAAAAAGATATTTTTCTTTTTTTCTCTTCTAATTGATTTAATCGAATTAACTAAAGAATAATAAATTGGGATTGCAAAGAAAATAACCCAATAAGGATGCCAACCACTATTATTAGGGAGCCACATGCCTAAAAAACAATAAATTGCCGCAACAATAAAAACAATTGGAAATTCATTAGGTTTTTTTAATCCAAACGTTCTAACCAATGCTCCAGGGACTAAAAATGTGAAGAATAAAGGCCACATTTTAGCCCATAAAGAATCATCTAAACAACCTAATAAAATATAAATTCCACAAATAATTAAAGCCATGATTCCATCAATTAAACTGGAAGTTTTTTTAATAATTTTTCTATTTTTTGCCTTCTCATTATATACAACTTTCCATGTTCCATCATCATTAACAAAATCATATTGTTCATCATCTTTTTTCCGGCCATTTTTCTTTCCGTTTATATTTAGACCATTTTCATCAATCGAAATAAAGTCTCCATCTTCTTTATCATTGATAAAGATTCCATTTTTAGAAACATGAACAAATGAACCGTTTTCTTCTTTTTTCTTGTAACAATCATCAATTGACTTATTAACATTAATTAAATCATCGATTGATACACTATATAATTTTGCTAAATCTTGAATGTAATCGATTGAGGGCGAAGAATCGCCACTTTCCCAATTACAAATACTTTGTCGAGAGACTTTTAATTTATTAGCAAGTTCTTCTTGTGACAAATTATTTCTTTTTCTGAATTCTGTTAATCTTTTTCCTAATTCTAAACTCATATTTATACCTACCTTATTTATTTTTTACAATGAGTCGGCCCTAATCTCGATTGCTATACTTAAAGTTTATGCGATAAAAGAAAAAAATAAAGAAAATATATCTTTACATTAAACTTTACAGATTTGTAAACAAATTTTTACATTATGAATATAATCGATAGTTATCATATTTTTTTATAACTATTTATAAATATAACAAATTTTGATGTAAAAAATATTTGAATAAAAATATAATATTCTTATGAATATTTTATTATCAATGAAGAATTCTTTCGACGATTCTATTTCAAACTTTTTTAAACAATTTATTGAAAATGAAAGTTGGGTAAATTGGATGACAATCTTTTCTTGCTTTTTTATTTTCTTTTTTGTCATCGCCTTTATGTTCTTATTTAAAAAAGAAAATAGAAATGTTGGAATATTAATGCTTATAACATTAATCGCTTGTTATTTATTAAATGATTTAGCATTAAAAAATCTTTTTACAAGAGATAGACCATTTGTACAAATGGGTATTGAACCAGTTGGCTTTTATATTGATGGTTATTCTTTTCCTAGTGGTCATTCAACAATTGTTTCGGCTGGAACTTTTTCTTTTATTTTCTATTTTATTTTTATTGAAAAAGGAAAAAATAAAACACATCTTGCATATTCAATTATTTTTGGAGTAATTTCTCTTCTTGTCATGCTTTCAAGAATTGCGCTTTTGCATCATTATTTCACCGATTGTTTAATGGGAATGTTTGATGGTGCTTTAGTTTCTTTAATAGTTATTTTAATTTATAAGTATTTGATTCTTAAAAAATTGAAGAAATCACATCCTCAAAATGGTTATATTGAAAACTAACTATTTTTTTAACTTTATCTAATGCATCTTTAGGACAATAACTATTTTTGGTTAGTTTTAACATTGATATATCATTTTCTCCATCTCCAAAAACATATAAAGGTAGAGATGAAATATTAAATTTTTCTAAAACAAATTTTAAAGCATCACCTTTATTTCCGTGTAAAGGAGAAACATCAATCCACTTGTTATTAGCGTCAAAAACTTCAATATCTTTATAATTTTTAGTTAATAAATCATAAATTCCATAAAATCTCTTATCCATATTTTCTTTAAAAATAGAAATTTTAATAATATCTTTATCTTTGAGAAAAGAAATTAAACCGTTTAAATCAATATTTTTATATCTAGGTGATTCTTCTTCATCGATATAAACATTTTTGTCTTCATAATAAATTGCTTCGTAAGGCGTTGAAATTAATATTGCGATAAGTTCATCTTTTATCGAATATAAATATTCAATAATATCTAAAGCTTTTTGATATTCAAATTTGTTAATTTTTAAAAATTTATTATTAAAAACAATTTGATTTCCATTTTCAGCAACATAAATAACATCATTATTTTTATCAAAAATTTTATATAAATTTCGATAAGTTCTTCCGCTAGCTACTATTAAATATGATTTTTCATTTAAAATCTTATTAAATGCATCTTTTACTTCTTTTTTAAAAATGTTTTCTCCAGCTTCTAATGTTGTACCATCAACATCACAAACAATAATTTTTCTTTCCATACCCGAAAACTATTTTAGCATGTTTTATTAACGCTTTCTTTATCAATTTAATTTTTATAAAATAATAAAGATGTTTAACGAAAAAGCCAATATTTTATATGGTCAAAGTGGCGGGCCAACTAGTGCAATTAACTCTTCTTTTTTAGGATTAATTAAAGAAGCAAGTAAACATAAAAATAAAATCGATAAAATAATTTGTATGCATTATGGAATCGAAGGATTATTAAATGAAGATTTATTTATAATTGATCCTAACAATTATAAAAAATACGCAAAATTAGAAAATACTAGTGGAGCCTATTTTGGAAGCAATCGTTATAAATTAAAGAAAATTAATGAAGATGAAACAGACTATAAAAAAATTTTAGATATTTTTAAAAAATATAATATTCATTACTTCTTTTATAATGGTGGAAATGATTCAATGGACACCATTAATAAAATTGATGCTTATTTAAAATTAAATAACTATAAATGCGATACAATCGGAATCCCCAAAACAATTGATAACGATTTAATTGGTACTGATTTTTCATTTGGATTTCCTTCTAGCGCTAAATTTGTTATTAATTCCGTTTTAAATGTTTATAACGACGATATGTCTTATAAAAAAGGAAGAGTAAATATCATTGAAGTTATGGGAAGAAATGCTGGATGGTTAACTGCCTCTTCCATCATTTTAAAAGATTATAATGTTGATATTGATTTAATTTATCTTCCGGAATTCACATTTAATATTGATAAATTTTTAACTAAAGTTGACGAGATATACTCAAAAAAAGGCCATTGCCTTGTAGTTGTTAGTGAAGGAATTAAAAATAACAATAATAAATTAATCTATCAAGCTAATATTAAAAAAGACGAATTTAATCATCATTCTTTAGGTGGAGTCTCTTCTTTTTTGGCTTCTTTAGTTGAAGAAAAATTAAATTTTAAAGTTAGAGCAATTGAACTTTCTCTTTTACAAAGAGCAAATTCCTTTTCTCCTTCAAAAACTGATTTAACTTTAGCTAAAAAAGCTTCCTCATTTGCGCTTAAAAAAGTGTTAAAAAAAGATATTAATAATAAAATGATTAAAATTACTTATAAAAATAATAGATATATATTCTCATTTATTGATATCTCTAAAGTTGCAAATAAAGAAAGAAAAATGGATGAAAATTATTTAGATTACACGACTAAAACTATTAAAGAGGAATATAAAAATTATATAAAAAGACTAATCAAAGGCCAGATTAATACATTTTCTAAAGATGGAATTATTGATTATTTAAAAAAATAGATAACTTTGCTAAAGTTATCTATTTTTTTATTACATAAATAATAAATTTGCTAAATTAGGATAATCAACAAATGGATTTCGATTACCTTGAAGATTATAAACAATATTATTTCTTATCATTTCATTTTCATTTACGGGATCTTCTTCATTCCATTTTAAAAGAGTTGATAACTTCCCAAATTCAATAGGTTTATCTTTAGTATCACTAGGAATTACTGTTGAATCAATTTTTATAGCGCTATCAGTTAATCTAATAGCTGGCCCTTCAGTTAAAACTTCATTACCTTCTTCATAATAACGATATTTTAACGCCATATAAAATACTGCTCTAGCAATATCTCCTTTATCTTCACTTGGTGGTTCAAAGTATGAGTCATTATAATAAGAAACTGATTTATTATCTGGATCATAAACTTCATTAATATTATCTAAAGAAGAAATATCATCATAAAGTCGGTTATTATGAGCGGTAGAATTCCCTTTATGATCTGCCGCTTTTAAATTATGTAAATCACAACCCGCATCTAATTTTTGATAACCAGTCCCTTCATTATTAAAGCCATATGATTTAGGTAAAATATGTTCTCTATCTAAAAGTCCTTTGCTTCCTAATGAAGAATCGAAAATTATATTGTCTTTACGATATAAAATATCTAAATAAACATCTTTATTCCATGCGTTTTTATTTACTTCGTCTTGAGTTAATGGAGAAAGTGAAAAATCTCGATCAGCAATTACATAATTTGCCCAAGTAAAATTCGTTCCTTCATAAGAAGAATTTTTTCCATCATAATTGAGTTTATTAAAATCATTAGATAATAAATTATAAAGTGAAGTAAAAACTTCCTCTTTTGTTGAAACATCTTTTGCTAAATTAAAATCAATTTTTGAATAATAATTTTCGATTTCATCTTGGTTATATTGATAAAAAACACTTTCTTTAGGAATATTAAATTCTTCATTCCAAGAAACTTTACTTGTCGCATTAACATCACCTAATTCAGTTGGATATGTTGGTTTATTATCATCATTATCATCAGGATTTATTATTTCATCTTCCTTAATAAATCGTTCATAAATAAAATAACCGCATACTCCAATTAAAATAACTCCAATTAAAACAAATGTTGAAACAACTAAATTTTTCTTACTTTTCTTTCTTCTTTTTCTTGCCATATTTAACTCTCTTTTTTTATTAAACTATTTATTTAAAATATTTATCATATTTTTCATTTAAATTTTTAAAATATTTTTTAAAGAACCTATAAAATCCTTTTTGGTGATTCTTTAAAAAATCACCTATAATCTTATTATCACTAATAATTTTCTCATAATTATATGCTCCATTAACTTTCCATTTTTCTAACATTCCAATATTAATTGCATCTTTCGGACAAAAAAATGAACATCTCATACACATAATACATTTATTATTAAATTTATATTTATCATTAACCTTAACAATATTATTTGTCGGACAATCATTCATACATTTATTACAGTGAATACACTTTGAATAATCAATTTTATAAAAATATGAATTAACTGGTCCACCTAATCTTTGAATTTTAAAAATTAAAGCATTTAAATAAATAAAAGGATTAGATTTTATTTTTGATACTTTACTATTTTTTAAATCATAAATAAAAATATCTAATAATTTCAAAGTTGAATTATATAATTCTTTAACAAATTCATCACTATAACGAAAATGAATGTTATACGGGAATAAAAAATGATATTCACCATTTAATTTAATTTCATTTTTCCTTAATTTTCTTTTAATAAATGCTGAAGATGAATTATTTAAAGATAAAGGTTCTCCGCTTTGTTTTAAAATATAATACTTTTTATTTTTGATAAATTTTAATTTTTTTAAATATTTATCAAAAATAATTGGTGAATTAAAGGCGTAAATAGGATAAGAAAATATAATTAAATCATATGAAGATAAATCAATAACTTCTTTTTTATAATCAATTGAACATATATTCGTTAAATAAAGATTTTCTCTTTCTAATCTTTCTTTAATTAAAGAGGCTAAAAAAGAAGTATTTCCAGTCCCACTAAAATATATAATTACCGCTTTATTTATTTTATTTTCCATAAATCAAATAATTCATTAGTTAATAAATAAATTCTATCAATAATTTCTTTATTCATTAAATCTTTTCTTAATTTATATATTTTAGGATATCCCCAAAATTTAAATAATCCTCTAGGACCAATCCATAGATTATTATTAATCTTAGAAATATCAGCCCCTTTTAATAAAGATAAACATGCTTTTGATGGTTTCATAAATATAGTATTCATTAAAAATGGAACAAAATAATAAAACCATTTACCATAAGCATTATTCTTTTTATCAAAAAGATTAGTTTTACTTACTCCAGGATGAACAAAAATAATATTTTTATTTTCTTTTACTTTTAAATAAAGTAAATATTCCATTATTAATCTTTTACTTAATCCATAGCGTAAAGTCTTATTTTTAATTTTCTTTAAATAATTTATAAAAGATTCTGTATTCTCAAAAACACTTATATTTTTAATAGTTTTAATTGAATAAGTAACACTACTTACATCAACAACTTTTATTAATGGAAAGATATTAAATAAATGTGAGATAAAATAAGAAGGGGCTAAATAATTTACAATAAAAGTTTTTTCAATATCATTAATATATTCTTCCTTTTGATGATAAATACCGCTAACATTTATAAAAACATCGATCTTTTTATATGATTTTAAAATATTTAAACAATCATTAAGGCTATTTATATTTAAATAATCGAAAAATATAATAAATATTTTAGTATTATATTTTTCGATTATTTCACTTTTAATTATTTCAGAAAATTTTATATTCCTGACCAAAAAAATTAATTCATTATTTAAAGATGCTAAATAATTAGCAGTTTCTTTCCCAATTCCTCCGGTAATACCATTAATTAAAATGGTTTTATTTTTTAAACCTTTAATATTTTTATTTATCCATTTATCATAACTTTTCATAAAACTTTATTAAAATAATATTAATTTTGCTTCAAAAGTGAATATTATTTTTCTTTTTAGCATTCTTGTACTACGTACGGGGTGGTTGAACCTTTTATATAAGAACCCCGTTCTTATATTATATATATGTATATAATAAATTATATAAATAAGATAATCCATTATAATTTATTACTAAAAGGTCAACAAAAAAATGCGATATTCATCGCACATTTTTCCTAATATGGCGGAGTAAGAGAGGATCGAACTCTCGCACCGGTTGCCCGATCTACTTCCTTAGCAGGGAAGCCCCTTCACCACTTGGGTATTACTCCACTGTCAATTCAGGCTAAATTATTATATCAAAGGAAATATTAAATTACTACTAGAATTTTTGTTTAGAAAAGCCTTAAAACTAAAGCTTTTTTAAACGATTAAACTCATTTTTATAATCGATTTTTTGATTAATTGTTTGCTCGGTAATTGTTTTTATATTTAATGATTCAATTACTGATTCATTTTTAAATATTGGAACATCAAAACTAATAATATATCCATCTTGATCATATTTTAAAATAATTTCATCAATGATTATTGAACTTCTTAAAGATGAAGTTAAAGAAGAGAAAGGAAGATCTAATAAATTTATTTTTTTAATCTCAATCGTTAATTCATTATTAGAGTCATTGAATAAATAAGTGATTTCACTAGATTTATTATTAAAAATATCTAAAGTTTGATAATTAAGTCTATTTTCATATTCAAAAGTCTGAATAGAAGGATCTAACATTTCTTTAAAGGAGTCTTCATCAATATTAAAAACTTGACTTGTAGCATCAAGATTTTCACCTAACTTTTGGTAAGAATAAAGTTTATCATCCTTTATATAATTTAAAACTTCAAGCTTACTATTTTGAGTATAATTTAAAGCGCCTTTATAAATGTGTTCTTCATCCGTCAAAGAATAGACATAATAAGAAGAATATGAAGATAAATCGACTTGCTGAATTGTTTTTATTTTTACTTCTTCTTCAATAGTTAAATCATCATTGGTAAAAGACTTTGAATTTATTTTGGATTCAATGCGAGAATTAACAACTAACTTTTGTATATTAAAATCATAAGAAGAAATAACATTTTTTACTTCATCATATAAAATTGTTTTTTCACTGTTTAAAGATTGATTGCAACTAACAATTGTTAACAAAAAGCTTAAAATAGTTAATTTTATAAAATTATTTATTTTCATTTTTTTCCTCAAAAAGTTTTAAATAAATTGCTTTCATTTTTATACCAATATTTTTTAAATCTCTTTCTTGGGCAGTTTTATATCCTTCTTCAGTAATATTTGAATTATCAGATGAAATAATTTTAGAAATTAATGATGAAAATTCTTCATTATTTTTGCCCATATAGCAATTTTTATTATTAAAAAGCCACCCTTCATAAACACCAATATCTCTTACAAGTAAAGGTGTCCTACTTGCTAAAGCTTCTAATGCAACAATACCTTCTGTTTCTTCATAAGATGGGAAAAACACTAATGAGGCATATTGATAGGCACCTTTTATAATGTTCCCGGCAATATATCCAGGCATAATAACATTGCTTGGTCTATTTTTAATACATTTTAAAATAAAAGGCTGAACAAGAATTCTTGCTAAATGACCAAACCAAATAAATTTTATATCGGGATGTTTTCTAGCTACTTCTATAAAATCTTGAATTCCTTTTCTTCTAAATGGAAGGCCTACTCCAATAACAACTTTTTCTCCATCTTTAATTTTAAAATGTTCTTTAAACGATTCAATAGATTCTTCATTATGCCCGTATTCTTTTAAATCAATTCCATTGGATAAATCGATAACATTTTTGTTATATCCATAGGAAAGAATAAGTTTTTTTGAATAAGGAGTTGGAGTAATGATTAAATCTGCTAAAGTATACATTTTTTTAAGTTGTGGATAAAAATAGAGTTTCATTACTTTCCATAATCTAAAAGAATTTTTAAAATCTTCTCTTGTTGAATGACCATGAACAATTAAAGGTATGCCTTTTTTCTTACATTTTTTTGCTAAATAATAAGATTTTGTAAAATAAGTATTAATATGGGCGATATCAAAATTATCTTTAGGATCTAAAGTGTATTCAATACCATTTTCTTCACACGCTTTAATCTGATGTTTTAAAGCTCTACCAATTCCACTTTTTTTAATAGTATTTTCATTTTCAAAATATAATAAAACTTTCATATTTAAAATCCCTCATTTAGTTACTATTCGTATTCTTAATTTATAATATCATTTCTAATACTTATTATCTAAATAATCGATATTTCAACTTCTTAATCTATATTGTCTTTATTTTAATTTTACTTATCTTATTTTTTCTTTCAAAAAATATTGTAATTAATTCTTATCTTTTATCATCTTTCAAAACGAATTATTAATTCGACTAGGATAATATTAAACGATTGTAACTGTTTAAAACGATATTGAGATGAATTTATTGTAAAAATATTATAAATATCTTTCAAAAATAATGACCTTATAAGTAAAAAAGATAAATATTGATTTTTAAAAACTACTAAATCGCATGCTACTATTCATATTCAATTGTTGATGGTGGTTTTGAAGTTACATCATATAATATACGATTAATTCCTTGGACTTCGTTAACGATTCTATTTGCAATTTTTCCTAAAACTTCATAATTCATTTTATAAAAATCTGCAGTCATCCCATCAATTGAAGTAACGCAACGAATTGCTAATGCATAAGAATAAGTTCTATTATCACCCATAACTCCTACACTTTTAAGATTAGTTAAAACGCAAAAATATTGCCAAATATCATTTGTTAAATGATTATTTTTAACTTCGCTTCTTAAAATAAAATCTGCATCTCTTAATATATCTAATTTTTCTTTTGTTATTTCGCCGATTACTCGAATCCCTAATCCTGGACCTGGAAATGGCTGACGATATAAAAATTCTTCATCTAATCCTAAAATTTTCCCAACTTCTCTTACTTGATCTTTATATAAGGTTTTTAAAGGTTCAATAAGCTTAAAATTTAATTCTTTTGGCAAACCACCAACATTATGATGAGATTTTATAACTTTTGAAATTCCTCCCTTCCCGGATTCAACAATATCAGTATATAAAGTTCCTTGAGCTAAAAATTTAACATCATTATATTCTTCGCTAACTTTTTTAAAACAATCAATAAAAGTTTTTCCAATTATTTTTCGTTTTGTTTCTGGGTCAGTTACGCCACTTAGTCTTTCTAAAAATAATTCGCCAAAATCTTTGATAACGACATTTAAATGTAATTTTTTTACAAATCTTTCTTCTAACTCCTCTTTTTCATATTTCCTATTTAAACCATGATCAATAAAAACAGGAATTAAATTGTTTCCAATAGCTTTATGGAGTAAAAGTGCGCAAACCGCACTATCAACTCCACCACTAAGCCCTAAAATAACTTTTTTATCTTTTACTTCTTCTTTTATTTCTTTAATTTTTGTTTCAACAAAGTTATCCATGATAAAGTCTTTTTTTGCGCCACAAATATCAATGAAATTTAAAAAAATTTCTTTTGAATAATCAGTGTTATTTACTTCTGGGTGAAATAATAATCCAAATAAAGAATCTTTATAAGAAAAACCAACTACTTCATTATTTTCGTTTGTAGCAATAATTTTAACATCACTATTATTTTCAAATGAAACACTATCAGAATGTGACATCCAAGTATTAAAAGAAGATGGTAAATTTTTAAAAATTGGGGAATTATTATTTACTTTTGTTAAACTTCTACCATATTCGCTATTTTTAGCTTTATTAATTTTTCCATTTAAAAAATATGAAAGAAGTTCCATACCATAACAAATTCCTAAAATTGGTATATTTAATTTTAAAAGATCCTTATTAAAATCAAGAGAAGATGATGAAACGGAGTCAAATCCTCCACTTAAGATAATGCCTTTTAAATCATTAATTTTTAAAGCGTCTTCAAAAGAAAATGTAGAAGGATATAGATAAGATTCAACATTTAAATCTCTCAATCTTCTAACTATAAGTTCGTTATATTGGCTTCCATAATCTATCACAATAATTTTGTCCATATAATTAACAATCCTCCATTTTAAAAATTATTTAATTAAATTTTTAATCTCTAAAGAAACAGCACTATTGCTTAAAAGTGTTAGGTAGGCCATTTTTGTTCCTAATAAAATACCTTCATCTAAAGTCTTATCATTAATTAAAGCGTGAAGAACGCCACTAAATAACGCATCGCCACAACCGGTTGTATTTTTAATATTTTTAATAACATTTACTTCTTTAGATTTTTTAATTCCATTATCTAAATATAAAATATCATTGCTACCTTGAGAAATGACTAAATTTTGAACACCCTTATTTAAAAACTTTTCTAAAATATCTAAATCATTATTATCTTCTTCATTTAACAAAGTTTTTGCTTCATAATTATTGCATTTCAATAAATAAATCTTGTTTAAATATGGTAAAAATTTTTTAGCCTTTAAATTCGAAACAGCTTCAGCAATTATTCTTTTATTATTAAATCTATTAAAAATATATTCGATACAATCTTCTTTTAAATTTCCATCAATAACTAAAAAATCTGCCGATGATAAAATTGACTCATTTTCTTTTAAGAAAGATAAATTCAAAGATTCAAAAATTTCATTATCAGTTAAACCGCAAATCATATCATTATCATTATCGTTTAAACATAAATATATAGCACTATTTTTATCAGTTTTTGGAGAAATAACTCTAATATTATTATTTTCTAATTCTTCTTTATTTTTTATTCCATATAAATCATTACCAATTGGTGTTAAAAAAATACACTTATCATTTAATAACCCTAAAGAATATGCAACGTTTCTCATCACTCCTCCAAAAGAAATTTTTATATTACCAGCATTTTTATTTTTTAAGATAAAACGATCTTTTGAAGTTGCGATATAATCTACAGTACTAGCGCCAATTAAACATACATTTTTCATAAATTTTTATAACGAAAAAATTATATGAAAAAATATATAACAATTCTATATAAATTAACTTCATATGCGTTATAATTTTAAAGATGGAAAAATTTATGTTATTTAGAACATTTAATGGCGATTTAGCTCCCAAATCAACTAGATTCGCTTATTCTTTTGTTTCTACTTTTAGAGACGCACTATTGCAATTTGTTTCTTTATTTTTACTTTTATATGTTCAATTTGCTTCTCCTTTAGGAAAAGAAAATGTAACAACATATGAGACAATGTATTTAATAATCACCATAGGAATTGCATTAATCAAAGTAATTTCTGGTTTACTTGCTCCATTTACTTCTTTTTTAATCGAAAAATCTAATTTTAAAATTGGAAAATATCGCCCTTTTATTCTCTTTGGAGCAATTATTACATCAGTTTTTTATTTTCTAATGTTCTTCACTCCAGGCGATGGTTATTTATATGTTGCCTTATTTTTACTTTTTGTTTTATTCCAAGAAATTACTTATCAATTAAATGACGTTGCTTTTTGGGGTTATTTGCCTTCATTAGCTAGAGACGAAGTAAAAAGAGCAAAAGTATTGTCTCTAATGAATTTTTTCATTGCTATTGGTACTTATACAGTGTGTGCAATTTCTCCACTTTTAACAACAGGAGATGCTAAAAATAATTTAACAATCGTCGCAATATTTGTTGGTGTTTTATATCTTATTTCACAAATCGTTTTTTCTCTTTTCTTCATGAAAGAAAAAGAAGGCAGCATTGATGTAAAATCCGATTTTAAATTAAAAGATAGTTATATCCCACTTTTTAAAGATAAGCAAATATTACTTGTAATGGTTGCTTTCCTTTTACAATTTGCCGCCCAATTTTCTATTATAGGAAATAGTGCTAATTATTTTTATTATAACTATGGATATGGTTCTTTTTCTTCAACTCCACTAGAAGGGGCTTTACTTAGTGGTGGAGTAATGTCTTTTATTTTTTCACTTGTTTATGGAGTTGGTTTTACATTAGCAATGGTTTTGTACCCATTTATCGCTAAAAAGATTAATAAAAAGGGGATGCTAATTATTTCTTCAATCGTTTTAATCATTGGTTATTTGTATATGTTCTTCTTTGGATTAAATAAAGGATTTGAAATCTCTTTATTTATTGTTGGACTTTTTACCTTTTTCTTCCAAGGAATTGTTTATATTATTTTTACAATGAATTGCACTAATATTGTCGAATATCATGAATATTATTATAAAAAGAGAATCGCATCTAGTGTTGCTTCATTTAAATTTTTATCAGTAAAATTTGCTAATGGTATTCAAACAATTCTTCTTTATATTTTTCTTCTTTTTTCATCTTTATTTGGTTTAAATAATTCTATTTCAAATACAGAGGCTTTATATAACACTCATCAAATTGATGAAGCTACAAAAAATCAAATGATTTTGGAAAATATATTATCTACACCGAATTTATCAACTTCTTTAATAATTTATCGTAGTGGATTTATTTTAATTCCGTTACTTTTTCTAATTACTAGTATTGTATTGACTTTAAAATTTGTAAAAATTTTAGATGAAAAAACATACGAAAATATAAAAAATGAACTTGAAAAAAACCCTTATTAATATCAATAATCAAGGCTTTTTATTAAATTAATATGCTTTAGCAAAATAAATTACATATTTTGCCTTTTTGCCACAAACTGGGCAAACATCATCGAATGGTGTTTGATCAAAAGGCATACATCTTGAAGTTGCGTTAGTATCTTCTTTAATTTTATTTTCACACTCTTCATCGCCACACCACATCATCTTAGCATAACCACCTTTATTAACCACTTCTTTTAACTCTTCATAAGAGTGGACTTCTTTAATGTTAGTAAGTAAATTTTTAAATGCAGCTTGATACATTTCTTCATGCATTTTCTTTAACAATCTATTTACTTCGCTAGTTACATTATCAATTGAAATTTGTTCTTTAATACCATCATTTCTCTTAACGATTGTTAAAACATTATTTTGAATGTCGCGTGGCCCGATTTCAATTCTTAATGGAACTCCTTTAACTTCATACTCAGCAAATTTCCATCCAGGTGTTTTGTCGCTATCGTCAAGTTTGACTCTAATGCCATTTTGTTTTAGTTCATCAAATACTTCGTGGCATTTTTTCATAACACCTTCTTTAGCCATTTGAATAGGAACAATAACTGCTTGTGTTGGAGCAACAAATGGAGGTAAAACAAGTCCATTATCATCGCCATGAACCATAATAATTGCGCCTAATAAACGAGTTGATACACCCCAAGACGTTTGAAATGGATTTTTAATCTTACCATCTTTATCCAAATATTGAACTCCAAAAGCTTTAGCAAAGCCATCTCCAAAATAATGAGTTGTTCCGCTTTGAAGAGCTTTTCCATCGTGCATTAAAGCTTCAATTGAATAAGTTTCTAAAGCACCAGCAAATTTTTCTTTTTCAGTTTTTCTACCTTTTACAAAAGGTATAGCTAATAAATCTTTCCCCAAATTATCATAAATTTCGAGCATTTTTAATGTTTCTTCTTTAGCTTCAACTTCGCTAGCATGCATTGTATGTCCTTCCTGCCAAAGGAATTCACTTCCTCTTAAAAATGGACGAGTTGTTTTTTCCCATCTAACAACTGAACACCGTTGGTTATATTTTTTTGGCAAATCACGATAAGAAGAAATAATATGAGCGTAGTGATCAGTAAAAACGCATTCGCTAGTTGGTCTAATAATTAAAGGATCAGGAATTTCATTTCCTCCACCTAAAGTAGCAACTAAACATTCTGGAGCAAATCCTTCAATATGATCTTTTTCTTTTTGGAATAATGATTGAGGGATTACTAAAGGCATATAAACATTTTCATGTCCAGTTTCCTTGAATTCTTTATCTAAATAATTACGAATATTTTCCCAAATTGCATAACCATAAGGTCTATATATAATAAAACCTTTTGTTGATGTATAATCCATCAATTCTGCTTTTTTGCAAACATCCGTATACCATTGAGCAAAATCTACATCTCTTGGAGTAATACTTTTATTTTTAATATCCATATATAACAATTCCTTTCTTTTATTTAGCAATATTAATTAACTTTTTAACAGTTTTCTTATCAAGTGGAATAATCATTGGTGAAAAGTTTTGAACTATATCACTTGAAAAATATTGAATGCCCGAACGATATAATAATTCAATTTCAGAAAAAGAACGAGCGTTTATTTCAATAATTGGCTTTTTATAAGAAACTAACTTTTCTAATAAAGCATGAGCATTAATAAAACTCTTAGAGTCAGCCTTAACATTTTCTTCTAATTCACAATCAACGAAGAACATATCAATAGTTTCATATAATTCCTTTTTAACTTGGAATTCACCTTCACGAATTAATAAGCCAACTTCATATCCTTTAAGCTGAACTTTTTTAATTGTTTGATAAGCAATATTTAAATCTTCAATATCTAAGAATTCATTAATATCAAGCAAAAATACAATGTGTGATTCATTTAAATGAGTGATTCTTGTTGCTTGATCAAGAGTAGCATCAAGTTCATCATAATTAATCGGGATAACAAGCTTAGAGAAATAATTTTCTCTTGCATTGTAATAAGGTGGGACACATTCTTTCATACATAAAGATAAAATACCTTTACATTGATTAAATTGTTTTCCAGCTTTTTTAAGCATTTCAATATTTTTAAATGTGTTGCTTTTAACTTTAAAATTAACAAAATATCCATAATTTAGCACTCTATCTTCCCTAATTTGAATAATTGAACGATAATTTGCTTCAATTCCTCTTCTTGAAATAACAGAATGAAATTCATTTTTAACATTGTCTAAAGCATTATTTAAATTTTCTTCTTTTCTATATAAGGTGCATTCTAAATTTTTATCAAAATTATCACTAATATATTGATAAAGTGAGTTATGCATTGTATCAAAAGAGTGTGAAAAATCAGAAACAACTCCTCCAACAACAGTATATCTATAAAAGTTTAATAAGCCATATCCTTCCATTGTTTCATTAATTTTTTTATAAATTTTTCTTAAATTTGCTTTAGTTTGAGCGATAGTAACAAAACTTTTATCTAAAAGACCAATCTCAAATTTTGATGAATTTTTAAAATAAAAGGAAACATTATTTTTATCTAAAATACTATAAAGACCATCTAAAATTAATAGTTTAACAAAAGATTCATTATAAATTGTCTCAACACTCTCTTTCTTTTGAAAAGAAATAATATAGGAAGATCCTTTTGCGAAAAAACCATCTTCATAGCTCTTTTTTATTTCACCTAAATCATAACTAATTTTTTTAACTCTTTTTTTAAATTTATAATCATTAGTAGGAAAATTAGCAAGTTTTTGAGTTTCTAAAAAAATAAGTTCATCATCTTGTTCAACATCAATGATTTTTAAAGCAATTTTTTTATATAAAGTATTTAGTTTAACATCAGCAAAAGTAAATAATCCGACTGCATAAGAATCAAATTTATCAAAATTATCACGATTTAAATTTTCAATTAACCAACTTTTAACATTATTTTGTTCATCACTAGAAAATTGTGATAAAAAATCAACAAATGTCTCCTCTTTATAAAGACCTAAATCACGTGAATTATATTTTAAAACTTTTTGATTTCTTAAATTGATAACATAATAAAAAGCGGAATTATGTTCTTCTAAATATCTCTTTTTATTACGTTTAATTGAAAACTTAAATGAAAAAATAGTTATAAAAAGTCCAGAAATTAATAAAATTTCCAAAACAATAAAAAATACAGTAAATGAAGATACATCGATTGCAAATAATTGATCGTTCATACAATTTAGTATTATATACTAAATTCATACCTTTTGAAAATAATGCTAGAAAATTTAAAGTTAAAAATAAGTTAAATTTAATGTAATATAATATATGCAAGAAAAAAAGGAGAAATACCCAAGAGGCTGAAGGGGTTGGTTTCGAAAACCAATAGGAGGAATACTCGCAGGGGTTCAAATCCCCTTTTCTCCGCCATTAAAGTTTATATAAAAAAGTCCGAAATAATCGGACTTTTTTTATTTAATAGGTTTTCTAAAGAATTTACCATAAACTTGTTCAGTATTTAATACATTTATAAAGCAAGAAGGGTCGGCTTGTTTTGCAATACGAATAACTTTTTTACGTTCATTTTTTCTAATAGTTACCATAATAATAAATACTTCATTTCCAGTATAGCCACCTTTTCCTTCAATAACTGTACATCCGTGAGGAATATTAGCCATAATTACTTGAGATAAATTAGAATCCTTAGAAATAATTTGTAAAGATAATTTTTTATTTGAAATATTAATTGTATCAACAACGACTGTTGTAATAATCATATAAACAAAAGTATACATGAAAATAATTGCTTGATGAGAAATAGGAACTGCAGAAAAATGAACTCCATCAACAACTCCTCCACTTAAGCAAGATAAAATTGAAAATAAAGAAACAATAAAGAAATTAATTATTGCACTATAAATTCCTACTGCTGAAGATTTCTTTTCGCTAATATAATAAGCAATAATGTCAATTCCTCCACAAGTAGATTCAATTAAATAACTTAAAGCAGTTGCTGTTCCAGTACATAAACCAGCAAAAAGAATTCTTGCAACTGGTTGATTAAATACCGCTTCAGAAATTTGAGTAATAAAATCACCGGCGTTATTTGGTAAAATAATACCAAAAACAGTAACAAAAATAACATTAAGTAAACTTAAAAAAGCAAATTTCTTTCCAATTTTAAAATAAGCTAAAAGTAAAAGTGGAATATTTACAATAAAATAAGAAACAAAGTTAGTAACATAAAGATTAAATGGATCAATAATAAACTCAAAGCCAAGTAATTTACAAATTTCAACGACAGATTGAGAAATTCCACTAGCTCCCGAAGAGGCAAGTGTTAAAAATACACCATTCTCAGTAATTAAAGTTGGATCAGAAAATGCATGATAATTTGGTTGAATAAAACATTTAAAACCGAATGAAAAACAAATTGCACTTATTGCTGTAACAATAATTGCATAAGCATAATTAACAGTTCCTTTTTGAAAAGGATGATCATAAAAATAGTTATTTACTTTTTTCTTAAATCGATTCCAGTAATACATCGCCAATAATATACTCAAAAAGTTATATAAAAACAATAAGAATTTAGCGAAAATTTAAAAACCTCATATCATTATAAAAATACTATATTTTTTTGTTCCTATAGTTTATAATTTACAAGAAATTTGATGCCCTTATACCATAGGTATAAAGAAGTATTTTATACTTGTTTATAAGCCAAGATAATGGTATCTTATTATTTGCGTTAAAAATTAATTTAGATATATTTGAGGATTTTAGAAATGAATATTTTAAAGAAAATTGGAACTCCATTTGTTGCAATATGGAGATGGATAAAAGAAACCGCTTGGGTTCAACCACTTCTTATTGTTGGTATTATATTTGCAATTATTTTCTCCATTCCTTCAATTACAAAAGGTATTCAAGGATTAATGGACCGAAAAGAAAGTGATATTGTTTATTTTGAAGATCATCAACTTTCATTAGAAGGTTCAAAAAGAGGTGAAGAAAATAGTCAAGCTAACATCTTTTTTGATAAATTTGTTGAGGCTCAAAATTTATGGGAAAACGGAGATAAAGAAGGAGCAAGAGAAACATTATCTTCGTATTCAAATAATGGTAATAAATTCTTCCTCTTCTTCGTTCAAGAAGAATGTGCAGGTTGTAGTTCATTAAAAGAAGGTTGTGAATATCTTGAAGATAACTGGTCAACATATGTTACTGATAGCGAAGAACCTTCCTTCTATTTCCAATCAATTATCGTTGATCAAGAAATTGATGATGATTATTATGAAGATGAAGATAAACATCCTATTGATGATTTAGTTACTTATCAATCTTATCTTGAATTCTACCGTATTGTTATGGGTAATATTCAAAATCAAAGATATTATATAAATGTTGGTATTAGAGATGGTTCAAGTGGACAAAACACAATTTATTCAAATACTGAAGCATTAATAAATACAAGTGATTTACAAACTCCAACTATCATGTTACTTGATTTAACTGATACAAATACTACTTCTTATATTGTTAGTGAAGTATTCTATACAAGCGATGCAACATTTAGTGCAGCTAGTGATGTTTATGGAAAAGCTTCATTTATTGCAGATGCTTGGACATATGATGGAGTATTTGGTAAAGACTATCATTAATTTAAAATAGTAATTAAAAATAAAGAGGATCCAAAGTCCTCTTTTTTCTTTATAAAGTATTATAGAAAATAGCTTAAAATTACTTAGATTTTTTATTCTTATTTAATAAATATTCATTTACTTTAGGTGGAACAAGTTTAGAAACATCAACTCCCATTAAAGAAAGTTCGAGAATATTCGAAGAAGAGATAAATGTATTTTCTTTTTTAGCCATTAAAAAGACCATTTCAATATCATGATCAATAAATTCATTAGATGCAGCTAAACTCCATTCATAATCAAAATCGGAAACAACTCTTAAACCTCTAATTAAAAAATTAGCATGATTCTTTTTTGCAAAACTTATCGTTAACCCTTCATAAGCTTCACATCTAACATTTTTTAAACCTTTAATCGCATCATTAATCATTTCAACTCTTTCTTTAACAGTAAAACGATTATTAGCTTTCGAAGAATTATAAGCGACTAAAACAATTACTTCATCAAATAATTTAGTTGCTCTTTTGATAATATCTAAATGTCCATTAGTTATTGGATCAAAACTTCCTGGATATACTCCAATTCTTTTATTAGCCATGTTATTTTTTCTCCTCTTCTTCTTTTATCTTCAAAGTTAATAAAAATAATAAACTACGACCATATTTATATTGCTTAATATTATAATCATTATTAAGTAAAGAATCTAATTCACTATCTTTTTCAATAAATATTAAGCTTTTTTCATTAATTAAATGATTTTTATATAATAACGAAACTATTTCTTTTTCGTTATTATATAAATATGGCGGATCTAAAAAGATAATATCAAAGAAATTATCTTTATTTTTATTAATAAACTCTAAATCAGTTAAATTTAAAATAGTTAATTTATTAAAATCAGTTAAATTATCACTTACTTTTGATTTTAAAGTTATATCGCGATTTTCTAAAATAACCTTATAAGCTTTTAAAGAAGAATCATTAATTACTACTTTTTTAGCTCCTTTAGATAAAGCTTCAAGTCCAATTTGTCCACTTCCTCCATAAAGATCTAAAAAAGAAGAATTAATAATTCTTTTTCCAATAATATTAAATAATCCTAATTTAAGAACATCTTTACTAGGACGTGTAATTAAAGGATCAACTTCTTTTAATCTTTTATTTTTATATTTCCCACTTCTAATAATTAACATAATTAAATTTCAAATAAATTTTTATTTATTAAATCGATTAACTTATTATATTCTTTTTCTTTTTTCTTATATTCTTTAACTGTAGTTAAAGAATCAATTTCTTCTTTTATATTTTTTATATTTTTTAATAACTCTAATTCTTTTTTTATATTATTCTTATCATATTTTCTTAAAGAAGTTAATTCATCAATTAACTTTTCTTTTTTTATAACAAGTTTAATTAAAGTTTCATCATTTTCAATTAAATTTTTATATAAAATATAATCTTTATAACGTTTATCTTTTTTAATTAAATTAACAAGGTTTTCTATTTCATCAAGTAATTTTAAATTCATAAATAAAACTCAAAAATATTATACAGTTTTATTGTATTTATTTAAAAAATTTTTATATAATTTTACTCGTTATGAAAGAATTTAAAATCGTTAAAGATAATAAGAAAAGTTTAAGAGAAAGAAGTATTGATATAGCACTTCCTTTAAGTAATGAAATTAAAGAATTAGGAAATGAAATGCTAAAATATTTAATTCTTTCTCAAGACGAAGAATATTTAGCAAAACATAAAAATATTCGTAGTGGTGTTGGACTTGCCGCTCCACAAATTGGAAAAAATATTAATTTAATCGCTATTTATTTTCTTGATGAAAATGAAAAAGAAACTAAATATGTTTTAGTTAATCCAAAAATTATTAGCGAATCAACTAAACAATGTTATTTAAAAAATGGCGAAGGATGTTTGAGTGTTGATAAAGAACATCCTGGTTATATTTATCGTCCTTATAAAATAAAAGTTAAAGCATTTGATTTATTAAATGAAAAAGAAATTATTTTAGATTTAAAAGGATATAGTGCAATTGTTATTCAACATGAAATAGATCATTTAAAAGGGATTTTATTTTATGATCATATTAATAAACTAGATCCTTTCAAAGAAGAAATCGGTGCTATTGCGATATAATTGAGAATTTTATATAATAAAAATTGTTAAAATTATTGCTAATATTCAAATAATTTTTTCTTAATTAGAGATTGTTTTTTAAAGGTGTAAATGAAATGTATATTAAAAGAAATCCAATTTTAATTTATGCTTTAGGTGGTTTAGGAGAAGTTGGTAAAAATACCTATTGTTTAGAAAGCGACAAAGACTTAATTATCATTGACGCTGGGGTTAGATTCCCAGAAGATGATTTAGTTGGAGTTGACTATGTTATCCCTTCTTATAATCACTTAAAAGATGTAAACCAAAAAATAAGAGCTTTAATTATTACCCACGGGCACGAAGACCATATTGGTGCTGTACCTTTTTTAATTAAAACTGTTAACGTGCCTATTATTTATGCTCCTAAACTTGCTTGTGCTCTTATTAGACAAAAAATCGAAGACCAAAAAATTAAAACAAGCGTAAAAATTGTCGAATATAATCATGATTCTAAGTTAAAAATAGGTTGTTTTGATGTTTCTTTCTTTAGAGTTACTCACTCGATTCCTGATTCTTATGGAATTTGTGTTGACACTAGCGAGGGAAGAATTGTTACAACTGGTGACTTTAAAATTGATTTAACTCCTGTTGGACCTGACATTGAACTTCATAAAATTTCAAAACTTGGTGAAGAAGGCGTTGATCTTTTATTAGCTGATTCAACTAATGCTGAAAAAGAAGGCCGGACTCCTTCAGAAAAAAATGTTTTAAATGCAATTAATGATATTTTTGATCGAGCTATGGGTAGATTAATTATTTCTACCTTCTCAAGTAACGTTTCTCGTATTCAACAAGTTTTAGATTGTGCTTTAAAACATAACCGTAAATGTGTAATTGTTGGAAGAAGCATGATTACAGCTGTAGAATGTGCTAGAAAATTTGGTTATATCAAATTCCCAGATTCTTATTTTAAAGAAGTTGCTGATTTACCAAGCATGAAAGATAATGAAACACTTATTTTATGTACAGGTTCTCAAGGCGAAGCAATGGCTGCTTTAAATAGAATTGCTAATGGAACATTTAAAGGAATTAGAATAACTCCAGGTGATACTGTTGTTTTCTCTTCTTCTGCTATTCCTGGAAATGGTGTTTCAATTTCTAAAGTTGTTAATCAATTAACTAGACTTGGAGCGGATGTTATCACTAATAATATTGTTCATGATATCCATTCATCTGGACACCCATCAAGATTAGAATTAAAGATGAATTTAAAGCTTTTTAAACCTAAATATTTTATGCCAGTACATGGAGAATATCATATGTTAAAACTTCATGGCGATATTGCTAAAGAATTAGGAATGAATAGTGAAAATGTCTTTATTTGTGCTAATGGTGATACTTTAGTTTTAGAAAATCATACGATTAAAGAAGGCGATAGATTACAAGCTGAAGATGTTTATATCGATGGATATGATATTAATGGTGTTTCCACCGCTGTTATTCGTGATAGAAAGATTCTTCATGATGATGGAATGGTTTCAGTACTTGTTTTCTTAGATAGTAAAAATTCTTGTTTAATTGCTCCTCCTAGAGTAAATACTGTAGGATTCGTATCATATGGAAAATATGAAGATCATTTAACTCGCCATGCTTCAATGATGGTTGAAGAAGGATTAAATCAACTTTTTACTTCTAAACACGTAACATTTAATGATATTAAAAATACAGTTAGAAGCGTTGTTTCAAAATATTATTTTAGAAAAACTCAACGTAATCCAATGATTATTCCTCTTATTTTAGATAAGAAAACTAACTTAAAAAATATTAATTTTTAAATTAATACTTATTAAAATTTTTCTATTCTTTTTTAATTTAATCATAACTCCTTATTACCTTAACCACTAAAAATTTAAGGAGTTTTTATTTTTTTAAATATTAAAAAGGGGATGACTGTTTTTTAAGTCATTAAGTTTAAAAAGATAATTTATTAAAAACTGCCGATTTTAACGGCAGTTTTTTATATTATTTCCTTTCTTTTTTACGTTTATCATTAATATCTTTCATAATCTTTTCATCAATATATGTAATATTATGTTCTTTAGCATATTTTACACAACCATTTAAAACAGTTTTTAAAAATACGCGAGGAACTTTAACAAGCATCTCACAAGCTTCTTTACTAAATTTTATTGTTGGATCAGTCCTATTAGCTGCATACATTACTCCATCAATCGAATTTTGTTCAACATTAGGAATAGGTGCTTTTAAAGGTTTTTTAAAACGAGAATACCAAAAGTTTGTTGAATCTCGATATCCATAATCAACTGGTACATTAGGGAATCCACTTGCTTTAACACCATTAATAATCGTGTTATAAAATCTTTCTTTCATTAAAATCTTATCGATTTTTAAAATAAAATGACAACCAAATTTCGAAGTAATCCCATTAAAATTACGATAAGGAGGTTCAACTCCATCCAATAAATTAACTCTAGTTTTATCTTCATAAGCATTTTCAAGTGTATCATCCCAGCTACATTCAAAAACTTGAAAGGCTGAAGAAATAATTAAAGGACGATCATTTCCTTCAGCCATTCCTTTTTCTAATTTAAAAGGACAATTCTTCATCTTTTCTTTCGATGTTTCTCCTGGAAAACCTAATCTAACCGTTTCTTTAAAGTCTTTATAATTATCTTCTAAAAAATTTAAAGCACATTTACCTCTTTTTAGTAAATTTTGAGCAGTATTAGATGAATTTCGACATTCTAAAATCATCGCGTAATAATCTTTCCCAGCAATATAATAAGGAAAACAAAGAGAATAAGCTCCTAAAGTTGTTCTTCCTTCATCATCTATGGTCGAAATTAAAATTGTTGGCATTGGAAAAAATGCACTTGTTTGGTAAAAATTATCAACGATTCTTAAATCTTTAAATTTACCATTATTTCTTTTCATTTTTTTAACTACCTCTTACTCTAATTAATTATTATTTTACTCTTACTTTAGCTAACTTTAATGTATAATCTTAAAAGAATTTATTATTTATCCTATGAATAAAAATGATGTTTTAATTATATTAGGTTCTTCTTCTCCTAGAAGAAAAGAGTTAATAAAAAAATTAAATATTCCTTATCGAATAATTATTCCTCATATTGATGAAAGATTATTAGATGATTATTTTTTTATTAATAAAGATAATTTAAATATAAAAGAGTATCCTTTAAAAGAAGCTATTTTAAAAGCTAACTCAATTTTAAGTAACTATAAACTTAAAGATAATGAAATTTTATTAACTTTAGATACTGCAATTATCTTTAATAATAAAATTTATAATAAACCAAAAGATAAAGAAGAAGCGATTAATACATTAAAAGAATTTTCTTCTTCTTTTCATGAATGTATTAGTGGATATCAACTAATCTATCAAAATAAAATTATTAAAAGAAGCGTTATTACTAAAGTTTATTTTAATAAATTATCTACTTCTTTAATCAATAAATATATAAACGAAATAAATGTTTATGATAAAGCTGGGAGTTATGCTATTCAGGATGATAAAAAATATCATTTAATTAATAAAATTGAAGGAAGCTATTATAATGTTATTGGTTTTCCTTTAGAAGATATTAAAAAAGATATTAATTCGATAATTAACGAATAAACATATAAGAAGTTCTTTCAATATAATTCTTTTCTTTATTATGTAATAATCTTATCTTTTTATTAGATAAATAGATTTTAATAAAATCATTTTTATTAAAATCTTTAATTTCAATCGCTTCACTATCATAATAAATATTAAATGAAGAAGACGAAAAATTACTAAAGACGAATATTTTTTCTTTACTTAAAACAAAAGGAGAAGATAAAGAAGTATATCCATTATTCGAAATAGGAGCGTTTTCAATAAATTCAAGTAATTCTATTTCATTATCAATTAACGCTCCTTTAAGTGATTTAGCAATTCCACTGCTCCCAATTGAAGAAGCAATTAAACATCCATCTCCTTTTAAAGTTTCAAAAAATGTATCATCAATTGAGATATCAAATTTTAAAGTCGAACCATTAGAAGAATGAATTCTAAATTCGTTAACTGCATAATATTCATCTATTTTATAATTATTATTATCTAAATATTTATTAACTTCACATTTTAAAAGTGAAACTAGTTTATAATTTATATCTCTTTTTTTTAAATCAGTTAAACTTTTTAAATAATCTTCTTTTTTATATTCACATAAATATCCAAAATTACCTGTATTTATCGTAATAAATAAAGGATTATATTCATAAAAAGATTGAACACTTCTTAAAAATGTTCCATCTCCTCCAATTGAAAAAACATAATCTAAATTAATATCTTTGTTTGCTTTTTTTATATCGTCTTCAACATTTTTAAATCCTAGAAGATTTAATCTAGAAATTAAATCTTCTTTTACTTTATTAGAGTAAATATCACCTCGACTAATCAATATATAATTCATATATTTTTACCCATAATTTAATTTATTATTTACTTAAAATATTGTATCATATTTAAGAATTAAGTTTTTAAAAAAAGGAAGGAAAATCACTATGGCAACAAATATTGAAATTGAAGCTAAAGTACTTATTAGTGAAAAAGAATATCATAATGTCTTAAATCATTTTAAAGATAGAGTTATTAAAGAATATGATCAAATCAATCATTATATTGATAGTGACGATTTATCACTTAAAAAATTAGGTATTGGATGTCGAATTAGAGAAAAAGATAATACTTATACTCTTACTTTAAAAGCTCCAATGGCTGAAGGATTACTTGAAAAAGATGAAACTTTAAATAAAGAACAATTTAATGCTTTTGTTAAAAGAAATGTTTTCCCAGAATGTAATATTGAAGATTTTATTAGAATGCTTGGGGTAGATCCAACTACGTTAAAAGTTCAAGTCGCTTTAACTACTCACCGTGTTGAAGTAGCTTATGAAGATAATACTTATGAATTTTCAATTGATAAAAATACTTACAACAATCAAGTTGATTACGAGCTTGAAATGGCAGGAGCATCTTTATCAAAAGCTAAAGAAAAATTAAAATCTATTTGTTTATCAACTAATACTTTCTATAAAGATAACTTAAAAAGTAAAGAAACTAGAGCATTAGAATCTTTAGATAAAAAATAATTATTTTATAAAAAATTATATAAATAATTGAAAAAGAAAACAAAAACCGTAGAAACTAATTACTTCTACGGTTTTTATTCTTTTTTATTATTTATAGAAGAAGTTAAAGAGATAATCGAAGGATCACAATCAATACAATCTTTACAAATATTTTCACGTAAATATCTTCTTGCTCGAGGGATAAAAGCTGAAATTTCATCTTCACTATATCCAACTTGCATCTTATGATCATCGACCATAATCGGTCTTTTTAATACTGATGGATTTTCTTTTATGAACTTAATTAGTTCATTAATTGACATTTCATCAATATTAACATTACCTTCTTTAATTACTTTACTTCTAGTAGAAATAATATCTTCAGTGCCATTTTCACTTTTAAGTAATAATTCTTTTAATTCTTCATCTTTTAAAGGTTGGGCTAAAATATTTTTTTCTTTATAAGGAATTTTATTTTCTTCAAAATATTTTTTAACCTTACGACATGAAGAACAAGATGGCGATGTATATATAGTAATCATGTTTATATTATAACATAAACTAACCATTAAAATAAGGTTAGTTTATGTTTCATTTAACATGAAAAAAATAGAATTTATCAATCTTTATTAATTAATTTATTTATTAATTAGAAGATAATAAAAATAATAAATAAGGGAATGCTTTAGAAATTAAATCATAAATATAAGAAAGATTAATATTATCTTCTTTTAAACATCTTTCATAAATCAAAGATAATTCATTAAAATTAACATTTTTATATTTATCTTTAATTTCATCAATATCTTTTATTTTAGAAGCAATTTCACTAATTACTAAAATTGAATAACATGTAGCATCAAAACTTTTTTCATCTTTAAAAAAATCATCTTCTTTTCTAGAAGCCAAATAATCAATTGCTTTTTTAATCCGTCTTTTAAGTCCAAAAATAAGTTCTTCATTATAAGTCATAATATATTTTCTTAGTTTATTTTATAAACTATCCTTTCAACATCTTTAAAATCATCAATATAATAATCAGGTTTATTTTCCTCTATTTCTTTTTTATTTCCATAACCATAACTTACAATAATTGATTTAATATCTAAGTTTCTAGCAGCTAAGATATCAACAATTGAATCACCACAATAAAAACCATTTTCTTTATTTAAATCTAATTTTTCTATTAAAGAATTTAAATATGTTGGATCAGGTTTTCTTTTTACTTCTTTTCTTTCACCCTTAATATCAATAAATAACTCTTTTTCTAATCCATTAAATTTATTTTTAACTAATTTTTGTAATATTTCATTAGGTTTATTAGAATTTAACACTAAAATAAAACCTTCTTTTTTTAAAAGTTTTAATGTATCTAATACGTTTTTAAAAAAAGGAGAAATATATTGAGTTTTTTCATAGTTTTTTAAATAAAGATTATATTCTTCTTCATTAAATTCCCTCTTTAAAGCTTTTTTTAATAAAACTCTTGCGCCATTCCCTATAAATTTTTTTACTTCTTCTTTAGTATACCTAACATTTATATTTAACTCTTTTAAAGTTAAATTTAATCCTTCTTTAATACCTTCTAAAGTATCAATTAATGTTCCATCTAAATCAAATATAATAAATTTAGTATCTTTCATATATAAAAAATTATACTCTTTAAGAGTATAATTTTATATCTTTAATATTTTTAATTTTTATTTTAATGATAGAAAATTAAAAGTATTATCTTCTTTATTTATTTTATTATTACTAGTTTCATCATCAATAAGAGAAGATGATAAAACATCGGTGTTAGTTGTAATATCAATTGTTATTTGATTTTTACAAGAAGTTAATCCACCTATTCCTAATAATAATAATAATAAAGATGATATTAATATTAATTTTCTTTTCATATATTTTTTAATTTCTTTCTTTTAATTTTTCTATTTATATTATACTATAAATCGTATTTTTTATATAGTAAAAAAGTGGGGAAAGAGTATTTACTTTTTCTCCACTTTATATTTATTTAATAAATTATTAGAATAATTAATCTGCAAGAGTTAATAATCTAATAGGGGCATTATCTCCTTTACGGTTTTCAAGTTTATAAACCTTTAAATAACCGCCATTTCTAGAAGCAAATCTTTTTGCTAATTCATCAAATAATTTAGTTAATGCATCAGCTTTATCTTCAACATGATATTTTCTTAAAATAGCTGCTGCTTGTCTTCTAGCATGTAAGTCACCTCTTTTAGCAAGAGTAATTAAATGGTCAAATTCTTTAACAACATCTTTAACCATCCCTCTTGTAACAGTAACTTTTTCAAATATAACTAATTCAGTAACAAGATTTCTAACTTGTCCTTTATGTTTTGATGAAGTATAAGGAGTTTTGAATCTTACGCCACCTTTACCATGAACATTTTTTCTTCCAATTTGCATAATCTTCTCCTTAATTAATCGAGTTTATTATCTTTAAAATGAAGTCCTTTTTCGGTAAGTTTATCTTTGACTTCTTTTAAAGATTTTTTACCTAAATTTCTTACTTTCATCATTTCAGCTTCACTCTTTTGAGTTAAATCTAAAACAGTTTGAATACCAGCACGTTTTAAGCAATTATAACTTCTGACAGTTAAATCTAAATCTTCAATAGATAAATTTTCAAATGTTTCTTGCTTTTGAACAACTGGATCTTTAATTAAACTTAAGTCATCAAATTTAGAAGTTAAATTTGAGAAGTTAGCGAAATGAGAAATTAATATTCCACTAGCAAGTGATAATGAATCAGTAGGATTAATTGCACCATTTGTCCAAACTTCTAAAATAAGTTTATCAAAACGAGAATCATGTCCTACACGGGTAGACTCAACTTTATAATTGACTCTAACAATTGGAGAATAGTTAGAATCGGTAGCGATTACCCCACGGCTATGAATATATTGTTTATTTTCTTCATTAGTTGCGAATCCACGGCCATTTCTAATATGAATAACCATATGGAAGTGACCTCCAGCAGCAACATTACAAATCTCTAAATCTTTATTAACTACTGTAACACCAGTAGGAAGAACTTTAGAAATTTCCTCACCAGTTACTTTACGTGGACCTTCAACATCGATTGTAGCTTCATAATCTGCTTCTCCAATAGTATCAGATTTTAAAACTAAATCTTTTAAATTTAAGATAATTTGAGTTAAATCTTCTTCAACTCCATCTAAAGCTGTAAATTCATGTACAGCACCTTCTACTTCAATAGCATATACGCTTGTTCCAGGAAGAGCACTTAGTAAGACTCTTCTCATTGCGTTACCAAGAGTTAATCCAAATCCTCTTTCGAGTGGTTCGCAAACAACCTTAGCATAATGCTCATTTTGATCTTCGAAGGTTAATTGAAATTTGACTTCTTCGAAAGGGTGAGCAATTTTTAATTCATTTAACTTTTCTTCAGCCATTTTTATTCCCCCTTTAATTAGCCACGTCTTCTTTTTGGTGGACGGCAACCGTTATGTGGAATTGGAGTAGTATCAACTATTGATGTAATAGTGAGTCCAGCTTGAGATAATGCTCTGATAGCACTTTCTCTTCCTGCTCCAGGTCCTTTAACATCAACATCAACTGTTTTAATTCCTTGATCAACAGCAGCTTTACCAGCAGCTTCAGCAGCACTTTGAGCAGCAAATGGAGTTGATTTTTTAGCTCCTTTGAAACCTAAGACACCGCTTGATGACCAAGCAATAGCATTGCCTTGTTCATCAGTAATTGTAACGATGGTGTTATTAAAGGTTGAATGTATATGAGCAACGCCTTTAGTATACGTTCTCTTAATCTTCTTTTTACGGGTAGTTTGTTTTCTTGCCATACTTATTTCTACCTCCTAACTATTTAACAGCTTCTTTCTTGTTCGCAATGGTTTTTGCTGGACCTTTACGAGTACGAGCGTTTGTTTTAGTTCTTTGTCCTCTTACTGGAAGACCTCTTCTATGTCTAATACCACGGTAGCAACCGATTTCTTGAAGTCTTTTGATGTTTAAGCCAACTTCTCTTCTTAAGTCACCTTCGACTTTAAGGTGAGCGATTTCACCACGGATTTTTGTTAATTCTTCTTCACTTAAATCTTTAACTCTAGTTTGTGGATTAACACCTGTTTTAGCTAAGATTTTCTTTGAAGTAGAAAGACCAATACCATAAATATATGTTAATGAGATAACAACATTTTTATCGTTTGGAATATCAACACCAACTATACGTGCCATATTTTAATATTTCCTCCAAAATTGAAATTAACCTTGTCTTTGTTTATGTTTTGGATTAGAACAAATGACCATAACTTTGCCATGTCTTCTAATAACTTTACACTTATCACAAATTGGTTTTACTGAAGGTCTTACTTTCATAAAATTTCCTCCGTTTTAAATAAATAATTTTTTTGAATAGGTTATTTATGTCTAAATACTATTCGGCCATTGTTTAAATCATAAGGCGATAGTTCAACTGTAACTCGATCACCTGGTAAAATGCGAATGTAATGCATACGGATTTTACCAGAAACAGTGGCATGAATTACAACATCATTTTCAAGTTTTACCTTAAAGTTAGCGTTAGGTAAGGCTTCAACGACTACTGCCTCGACAGTGATAACATCTTGTTTTGCCATTTTTTTAAATCTCTTCTCCCTCTTTTAATGTTAATATTTGATAGCCATCTTTTGTAACAACGATAGTATTCTCATAATGAGCGCACATCTTCCCATCTCTTGTTTTTACAGTCCAGCCATCTTCTAGAGTATATAAATCTTTTTTACCTTCGTTGACCATTGGTTCGATTGCAAGAGTCATACCTTCTTTTAAGATAGGACCACTTCCCTTTTCTCCTACATTAGGAACATAAGGATCTTCATGCATCTCTTTTCCAATGCCATGTCCGGTATAATCTTCTGTTAAAGAATAACCTTCTTTTGTAGCAGTTTCCTCTATTTTATGAGAGATATCTCCAAGATGAACTCCTGGTTTAATTAACTTGACCGCTTCAAAGAAACATCTTTTTGTTGTTTCAAGTAAATGTAGTGTCTCTTCTTTGACATTACCAACCGGGAATGTTCTACAAGCATCTACGTTGTATCCATCTTTAAAGACGACACAATCATAAGATACTATATCACCATCTTTTAATATAATTTTTTTAGATGGGATTCCATGTATAAGTGTATCATTTACACTTATACATATATTGCCAGGGAAGCCTTCATATCCTTTACATGCAGGAATCGCTCCATTGGAGCGAATATACCTGCAAGCAATTTTATCTAATTCAGCGGTAGAAATGCCTGGTTTCGTATGTTTTTCTAATTCATCGAATAAACCAATCATTACTTTCCCAGCAATTTTCATTAATTCTATTTCTCTTCTACTTTTAATGATTATTGCCATTTATAAATGCCTTCTTATTTTAAGATTTCTTTTATATCAGACATTAATTCATTAAGATCTTTAGTACCATTAACTTCATGAATGATACCTTTTTTAGAATAGAATTCAATAAGTGGTTCTGTTTGACGATGATATTCGTCTAAACGAGTTTTTAAAGCTTCTTCGTTATCATCTTTTCTTTGAATAAGCTCTCCTCCACATAAATCACAAACTCCTTCAACTTTTGGCTTAAGGTTTGTAACATGATATGGAGCACCACAGTTTTTACAAACTCTTCTGCCACAGATTCTATCTTTTAAGACGCTTTCTGGGACATTGATGTCGATAACATAATTTATTGGACGATTGATTACTTCACCAATTTTTTCAAGCTCTTCAGCTTGATGTAAGTTTCTTGGGAAACCATCAAGAAGAAAACCGTCCTTACAATCATCTTTAGCTAATCTTTCTTTAACTAAAGAAATCGTAACTTCATCAGGAACTAATAAGCCTTTATCCATGTAGGATTTAGCAAGCTTACCAAGTTCAGTTTCATTCTTTAATGCTTCTCTAAACATATCTCCAGTTGAGATATGAGGAATATTGAATTCTTTTGTAATTCTTTTAGCATTTGTTCCTTTTCCTGCTCCAGGAGCACCAAGTAAAATAATAGTTTTTAACATTTTTACATTCCTCCGATGACTTCGTCATAGCTCTTTCCAGCAATAAGACCAGAAATTTGGTTATTAAGTTCAAGACAAACACCAACTACAATGATAAGTCCAGTCCCTCCAAGGGCAAGTGAATTATCATTTCCGAATACTCCACTTAAAGTTAAGATAACTGGTAAAGCAGAGATAAAACAGAGTGATATTGCACCGATTAAAGTAACGCGGTTTAATACTTTTCTAACATATCTTTCCGTTTCAATACCTGGACGAATTCCTGGAATATAACTACCATTCTTTTGGAAGTTATTTGCAAGATTTTCTGGATTGATTTGAAGATTTGCATAGAAGAAAGTAAACGCAAATACTAAAACCATGTAAATAATAAGACCCCAAGGCATCATAACTCCGCCTGTATCAACAAGTTCATTATAAGAGAATACTTTAAGCCAAGTAGCATTTAAAGCATCTGCAGATATAAATGAAGCAATAATTGATGGAGCCATCAATATTGAAGAAGCAAAGATAACTGGAATAACACCGGCACTATTAATCTTGATAGGAAGGAATGAAGCTTTTGTTAATTTTTCACTTCCTCCACTACGTGTTGCGTGTTGAACAGGTATCTTTCTTCTAGAAAGTTCGATAAATACGACAAATGCGATAATAAGAATAAATGAAGCTATATAAAGGATGAATTGGAATACACCTTTAGTAGTTTCAGCACTTCCTAAATTCCAGTTAGTTATAACCCATTTATCAAAGGCTGTAGCTATTTGATTTGGTAAGGAAGCGACGATACCAGCAAAGATAATCATGGAAATACCATTACCAATACCTTTAGAAGTTATTTGATCACCGAGCCAAATAACTAACATACTTCCTGCCACCATGACAGTAATAATGTAAAGATATGAAACGAAATTCTCTTCAAAAGTAAAGGAAATCCACTCAGTGTTCAATGCAGTTTGAATAATACCATAAGCTTGAACAGCAGCAAGAAGCAATGACAAATATCTTGTAGCCATTTCAATCTTTTTTCTTCCATATTGACCTTGACGGTTAAGCTCAGTAAGAGCTGGAAGAACATCCATAGAAAGGAGTTGGATAATAATTTGAGCGGTGATGTAAGGTGAAACACCTAATGCAAATACCGAGAAATTCGATAATGCACCACCACCAAGCAAATTCATCAAAGCAAGCATGTTATTCGAGGAAGACATTTGATCTTGTAAAGTAGATGCGTCAATTCCAGGAACAGTGATTGCACTTCCGATCCTAAATACGAATAAGATCATTATCGTAAAAAATATACGATTAACGACTTCTTTATTTTTGAAAATATCAATGAATTTCTTCATAAGCAAATCTATACAACAATACTAGATATTTTCAGCCTTTGCGCCAATTTTTTCAATACCTTCTAATGCAGTTTTTGAAAATTTATTAGCTTTAATAGTGATTTTAACTTTTAATTCACCATTACCTAAGACTTTTAAGCCGTCTTCTTCTTTCTTAATAATTCCTTTTTCGATTAATTCTGTCATTCCAACAGTATCGCCATCTTTAAAGCAATTTAAATCTGAAAGATTGACAACTGCATAGGTAACGTGTGCGTGATGTTTGAAGCCTCTTTTTTGGAATCTTCTGAAGAATGGCAATTGTCCACCTTCAAATCCTAATCTGACTCCACCGCCAGTTCTTGAATTTTGGCCTTTGTTACCACTTCCGCCATTTTTTCCAAGACCTGAACCAAGTCCTCTACATCTTCTTACGCCTTTTTTTCTACTACCTTCAGTAGGTTTGAGATTATTTAACATCTTCATTTCCTCCTTTTCTTAAAGATAGTACGTCTTTATAACTCTTTAATGAATTTAAAGCGTCATTTGTTGCACGGATTGCGTTAATAGAAGTTCTACTTCCATAAACTTTTGAATAAACGTTTTTAACACCGCTTAATTCTAAGATAGCTCTAACTGGTCCTCCAGCAATAATTCCAGTTCCATCAGGTGCTGGTTTTAAGAAGACTTTTGTAGCGCCGAATTCACCAACTACTTCATGAGCAATAGTGCCATGCTTAGAAAGATGAATATTGAAAGTATTTCTTTTAGCTCTATCAACAGCTTTTTTAATTGCATCTGGGACTTCGCCACTCTTGCCAGTAGCAAATCCATATTTGCCTTTTCCGTTTCCAATAACAACAAGAGCAGAGAATTTCATTCTTCTACCACCTTTAACAGTTTTACAAACACGATTGATAGCAACAACTCTTTCTTCGTATTCTTTAACTTGTGGTTCTCTTTTTTCTCTTCTGTTACGGTCAAACTTTTTACCACCTTTTTGTGGTCTTTGACCTTTTTTATTTTCTGCTTGAGGAGCATTTTCGCTCTTAACAGTTTCTTCGACGACTTTATTTTCTTCTAAAGTTTCAGTTACTTTATTTTCTTCCATATCTTTTCTCCTTAGAATTTTAAGCCGCCTTCACGAGCAGCTTCAGCTAAAGCTTTGACACGTCCGTGATAGATATATCCACCACGATCGAAGACAACGTTTTCAATTCCTTTAGCTAAGCATTTTTTAGCAATGTCTGCTCCAACTAATTTAGCGCCTTCGATGTTTCCGCCATTTTCAAGTTTTAATTGTTCACTTGAAGATGAGACAAGAGTAACACCTTTTGTATCATCAATAGCTTGAACTTCAATATTCTTGTTACTTCTGAATACACATAAACGTGGGGTTTCACTAGTTCCAGATACTTTAGCTCTGACTCTTTGATGTTTTCTTAATCTAACTTCATTTTTATCAATAGATCTAATCATATCGCCCTCCTAATTACTTACCAGCACGTTTACCTTCTTTACGAAGAATGTGCTCTCCTTTATATCTAATACCTTTTCCTTTATAAGGTTCTGGTCTTCTAACTTCTCTAATTAAAGCAGCTGTTTGGCCAACTTTGAATTTATCTTGTCCACTAACTTCAACGACTGAGTTAACATCTTTACTCTTTGTTTCGATGACTTTGATTGTAACACCTGGAAGTGGAGAGATAGTGATTGGATGAGAATATCCAACATTAAGAACAACATCATTACCTTTCATATCAGCATGATAACCGATACCGATAATTTCTAATGTTTTCTTATATCCTTCGTGACAACCAACAACAGCATTATTTAATAAAGCTCTTGTTGTACCATGAAGTTGCTTTGTGTGTTTTTCTTCGTTAAGACGTGAAACTTTAATATTGTTATCTTCGACTTCAATTTTAATTCTTGAAGGATCATATTTAACAACGTCAGTTCCATTTTTGCCTTTAATTTCAACATTATCAGCGTTAATCTTAACTTCAAGCCCTTCTACAATAGGAATTAATTTATTACCAATACGTGACATTTTGAATTAACCTCCTATTAATAGATATAACAAATGACTTCGCCACCAACATTAGCTTCTCTAGCTTGTTTGTCAGTTAAAAGTCCTTTTGAAGTTGAAATAATAGCAATTCCTAAGCCCTTTAAGACTGAAGGAATATGTTTTGAATCACAATTGATTCTTAAACCTGGTTTTGAAATTTTTCTTAAGCCAGAAATAACTTTTTCACCATTAGGACCATATTTAAGAACGATTTCGAGTTCTTTTTTATGTTCGTCTAATTTGGTTTCTTTAAATGAAGTAATAAATCCTTCATCTAATAAGATTTTAGCAATGCCAACCTTTAATTTACTAGAAGGCATCTTTACACTTTCGTGGCGTAAAGCATTAGCATTTCTAATTCTTGTGAGCATATCAGCAATTGGATCTTGATGCATAATTCTTTTTTACCTCCTAATAATATTACCAAGATGATTTCTTCATTCCTGGAATTTCACCTTTATAAGCGAGTTCTCTTAAACAGATTCTACAAAGGCCAAACTTCGAATAGACAGCGTGAGGACGTCCACATCTTTTGCAACGTGTATATTCTCTAACCTTGAATTTTTGAGGTCTAGCTTGTTTAACTTTTAAACTTGTTTTTGCCATACATCCTCCTATCTATTAAATGGCATGCCGAGTTCTTTTAATAATGCATAAGCTTCTTCATCGCTTTTTGCAGTTGTAACAACAACGATATCCATGCCTCTAACTTTATTAACTTTATCGTAATCGATTTCTGGGAAAATTAATTGTTCTTTAATACCTAAAGTATAATTTCCTCTTCCATCGAAGCAGTTTTTATTAACACCTCTAAAGTCTCTAACTCTAGGAAGTGATATAGAAACTAATTTATCGAAGAATTCATACATTCTTCTTCCTCTTAAAGTAACCTTACATCCGATAGGCTCGCCTTCTCTTAATTTGAATGTAGCGATTGATTTTTTAGCTTTGGTAATAATTGGTTTTTGACCAGAAATTAAGCCTAATTCTTCAACAGCTTCATCAAGTCTTTTCTTATCTTGAGTAGCATCACCAACACCAATGTTAATAACAATTTTATCTAAATGTGGTACTTCGTGAACATTTTTATATTCGAATTTTTTCATTAAAGAAGGAGTAATTTCTTCTTTGAATTTCTTTTCAAGTCTTGTGACATAAGCTTTTTCTTTATGTCCGGAAGTAGGTGCTACTTCGCTAGTTTTTGTAACTTTCTTTTCTGCCATAATCACTTACCTCCTTATTTAATTTCCTTCTTCGTTTTTTTGTTGATTCTTACTTTTTTGCCATCAACAAATTCATATCCAACTCTGACACCCTTTTTGCTCTTTTCATCATAGAACATGACTTTTGAAGCATCGAGTGGAGCATACATTTCAACAATTGTTCCTTCTGGATGAGTTTGGGTTGGTTTTTGATGTTTTTTAACAGTGTTAACTCCTTCAACTACAACCTTGTTGATTGATGGATAGGCTCTTTGAATAACACCAATTTTACCTTTATCTTTTCCAGAGATAACAATAACTTTATCACCTTTTTTAAGTTTCATAGGTTAATCTCCTTTATTCCTTATAAAACTTCACTAGCAAGGGAGAGAATTTTCATAAATCCTTCATCACCTTTATCACGAAGTTCACGAGCGACTGGTCCAAATACACGGGTTCCAACTGGAGTTTTGTCTTCGTTGATAATAACACAAGCATTATCATCAAATCTAATTACTGAACCATCTTTTCTTTCAATTGGATAAGATGTTCTAACAATAACTGCTTTAACAACATCACTCTTTTTAACTTTGCCGTTTGGGATAGCATCTTTTACAGCGCAAAGGACGATATCACCAACACTCGCACTTTTTCTATGACTTCCGCCATAAATTCTGAATACTCTTACGACTCTAGCACCAGAGTTATCAGCAACTTTTAAATTTGTTTCTGTTTGTACCATAACTATTTAGCCTCCTCGCTAGATTCTTCTTCATGTTCGTGTAAGAGTTCTTCAACTTCTTTTTCTTCAGCAATCTTAATGTCTTCAAGAGCTTTTTTATCGACACTAACGAGAACGAATCTCTTTAATTTTGATAATGGTCTTGATTCTTGGATTGTGACTGTATCGCCAACATGAGCGATTTCGTTTTCGTCATGAGCATAATATTTTGCTCTGAAACTAACTCTTTTCTTATATTTTGGGTGTCTTTTATAACTTTCAAGTTCAACAACGATTGTTTTAGGAGCTTTATCAGAAATTACAACACCTTGAATTTGTCTTTTTTGTCCCATAATTCTTTTATACCTCCTATTTAACACCTAATTCTCTTTCTTTTAAGACTGTATAGACTCTTGCGATATCTTTTCTTACTCTTCTAATTTCAGTAAGATTTTCAAGTTGTCCAACAGCTTTCTTTCTACGAAGATTAAATAATTCTTCTTTAAGTGAATAAATCTTTTGATTTAATTCTTCGCTAGAAAGTTCTCTAACTTCACTAATTTTCATAAGTTAATTATTTAACCTCCTTTTTAATAACTCGAGTTTTTAATGGAAGTTTGTATGCTGCCATTTCAAGTGCTTTGATAGCAACATCATCAGGAACTCCACCAATTTCAAACATAACTCTGTTCTTTTTAACGACTGCGACCCAATATTCTGGTGAACCTTTACCACTACCCATACGGACTTCAGCAGGTTTTTTAGTTTTTGCTAAGTGTGGGAAGATTCTAATCCAAACTTGGCCTTGTCTTTTTGTATATCTTGATAAAACGATACGGCATGCTTCGATTTGTCTATCAGAGACATAATTTCCTTCTGTAGCTTGTAAGCCATATGTTCCGAAAGAAACTTCATTACCAGCTTTGGATAAGCCTTCATATTTAATAATATGTGGTCTTCTCCATTTAACTCTTTTAGGTTGTAACATAGTTATTCTCCTTTCTTCTCAACGACTTCTTTTTTAGGATTAATATCTTTTTCACCACGACAGATCCATACTTTAACACCAAGTTTTCCATATGTTGTCATAGCTTCTCTACATGCGTAATCGATATCACTTCTTAAGGTATTGATTGCCATAGTTCCGTCTTTATAGCCTTCACTTCTAGCAATATCAGCACCACCAAGTCTTCCACTAACACTAGTTTTAACACCTTTAGCGCCAGCTTTTCTTACATCAGCAATCGATCTTTTTTGAACAATTCTAAAGCTTGCTCTTTCTTCTAATTGACGGCAAATCTTATTAGCAACGATTGTTGCATCTAAATTTGGTTGTTTGACATCAACAAGATCAATTCTAATGTCTGTATTTTTAGCAACTAATTTTAATAATTGCTTCTTTAAAGCTTGAATATTTTTGCCTGGGTTTTCTTTTCCTAAGACAACGCCAGCTCTTCCTAAGAAGATAAATACTCTAACTTGGAAGCCATTTTCTTTTTTCTTTCTTTCGATTTCAACGTGAGAAAGATAAGCTTCTCTTGGTAAATGTTTTTCTAAATAGTTACGAATTTTATCGTCTTCAATTAAGAAAGTGGAATAATCTTTATCTGATGCAAACCATCTTGAGTTCCAATTCTTATTTAATCCGATTCTCATTCCAACTGGATTAACTTTTTGTCCCATCGTTTATTCCTCCTTCCTACTAAAATTCACTTCTTTCTTTTAATGTAATATATACATTAGAGAATCTTTTAACCATTCCTGAAGCACTACCTTTTGCTCTTGGAAGATATCTTCTCATTTTGAATGAGTCGCTAGCCATAATTTCATGAATATATAATTTGTCTTTATCCATATTGAAATTATTTGTAGCATTTGCTACTGCTGAATTGATTAATTTAATAATCATTGGAGCAGCATCTTTATGAACAAGTGATAAAGTTTCGAGTGCTTCATCAACTTTTTTACCTCTAACTAAATCAAGAATTAATCTAACTTTACGAGGTGTAACTTTAAGTCCAAGGACTTTAGCTTTAGCTTCAGTAACAGTTGGTTTAACATCTTTGACTTCAGCCTTTGTTTCTTTTTTAGCTCTAGTTGAAGTAGTTTTTTTAGCGGCTGCTTTTTTAGCAGGAGCTTTCTTTGCTTCACTAGCAGTTGTGCTTTTTTTGGATGAAGCTTTTTTAGTTTTTGGTTCTTTTGTAACCTTTTCTTCTGTTACGACTTCTTTTTTAGTTTCTGCCATAATTTCCTATCTCCATCCTATATTATTTAACACCAGCTGCTGCTTTTGCTGCAGCTTTGTCTTCTGCGTTATTTCCAAAGTGACCTTTGAAAGTTCTTGTTGGAGCAAATTCTCCTAATTTGTGACCGACCATATCTTCTGTAACATAAACAGTGATAAATGTATGACCATTATAAACAGCAAAGGTGTGTTCAACAAAATCAGGATAAATTGTACTTCTTCTTGACCATGTTTTAATGACAGACTTTTTGTTTGCAGCATTTAAAGCTTGAACTTTTTTCATTAAGCTTTCATCGACAAATGGTCCTTTTTTCAAACTACGTGCCATCTCTAATTTCCTCCTTTACTATTTACCATTTCTTCTTCTAACGATTAATTTAGTTGAAGATTTTTTATTTCTACGGGTCTTAACACCGAGAGCTCTCTTACCCCAAGGTGTTCTAGGTGCATCTCTACCAACAGGACACTTACCTTCACCACCACCGTGTGGGTGATCATTAGGGTTCATAGCACTACCTCTAACGGTAGGTCTAATTCCTAAATATCTTGTTTTACCAGCTTTTCCTAAGTTAACAAGGTTATAATCTTCGTTACCAACAATTCCGATAGTAGCTTTACATTCACCTAAGAATTTTCTTGTTTCACCACTTTGGAGTCTTAAGATAACGTATTTCCCTTCTTTACCTAAGATTTGAGCACTACATCCAGCACTTCTGCAAACTTGGCCACCTTTCTTTGGGCGAAGTTCGACGTTATGAACGAAGGTACCTTCTGGGATATTTTTAAGTAAACATGCGTTTCCAGTTAAGATATCAACGCTATCTCCAGAAATAATCTTATCGCCAACATTTAATCCGTTTGGTTGGATAATGTATCTTTTCTCACCATCAACATAATTGATTAATGCGATATGTGCATTTCTATTTGGATCGTATTCAATTGCAGCTACTTTTCCAACAACACCGTCTTTATTTCTCTTGAAGTCAATAATTCTATATTTAGTTTTATTTCCTCCACCAATATGACGGCAAGTAATAACACCTTGGTTATTTCTTCCGCCAGTTTTCTTGAGTGTAACGGTTAAACTTTTTTCAGGAGTAGCTTTTGTAATTCCTTCAGTTGAGAGAACGACCATCGCTCTTCTTGAAGGAGTATAAGGTTTATATGTTTTGACTGCCATAATTTTCTCCTATATATAAGTTAGACTATTCAGCGAAAAGATTGATTGTTTCGCCTTCTTTTAATGTAACGATAGCTTTTTTATATCCTGGAAGAGTACCTTTAAATCTGCTTCCTCTTGAACTTTTCTTAGCTAATACGTTGATAACTCTGACGCTTTCAACATGAACATTGAAGATTCTAGAAATTGCATTTCTAATTTCAATCTTATTTGCATCCTTCTTAACTTTGAATGCGAAGATTGAATGTTCTTGAGATTGAGTCATTGATTTTTCAGTAATAATTGGTTCGATAATGCAATCGAAGTCATTAATTGTTGTTTTTGAACTAACTTCTGCGACAACTTCTTTTTTCTTTGCCATATTATGCTAATTCCTCCTCAATCTTTTTAACGTCATCTTCTAAGATTAAGACTTTAGTAGCGTTCATTAAATCATAAACAGAGATATTATTAACGCTTCTAAGAATTAAACTTGGAATGTTATTACTACCTTGAAGAACTTTTTCATCACTTGTAACAAATAATGTTTTTTCATCTTCAAGTTTGAATGCTTTTAAGACACTGACGATTTCTTTAGTTTTTCCACTAACTTCTAATGAGTTAAGGACAACCATATCTTTTTTAGCTTTGAGAGATAAAGCACCTTTTAAAGCTAAATCGTGTTCTTTTTTATTTTGTTTAACTTTGAAGTTTTGGATTCCAGTAGGACCGAAGACTGTTCCACCACCAACCCAAATTGGGGAACGTGTTGAACCAGCTCTTGCTCTACCTGTTCCTTTTTGTCTCCATGGTTTTTTACCACCCCCAGAGACTTCGAATCTTTTCTTTGTTTTTGCTGTTGCTTGTCTTCTATTTGCAAGATAAGTCATAACAGCATCGAAGATTACTTGTTCATTAACTTTAATACCGAAGACATCTTTAGAAACTTTTAAAGTGGATACTTCTTCGCCATTTTGTGAATAAACTTTTAAATTCATTTCTGCCATGTTAATTTTCTCCTTTCTTTAAATTATTCTGCGGATGCTTCTTCTTTTTTGCTTCTATCAATTAAAGGTTTAATTGTCATAGCTTTTGCGTTAGTTTTAACAGCACTTCTAATTTTAATTAAGCCTTTTTTAGGTCCTGGGACTCCGCCTCTAATTAAGATGTAATTCTTTTCTGCATCAGTTTTAACAACTCTTAAGTTTAAGATTGTTGCTGATTGATTTCCCATATGACCAGACATTTTCTTTCCTGGGATAACACGGTTGTTGCATCTACCGTTATTAGCGAAGGAACCTTGCCCTCTATGATATCCTGAACCATGACCTTTAGGTCCGATTGTGTGTCCCCATCTTTTAATGACACCAGCATATCCTCTACCTTTTGAAGTTCCGATAACGTCGACAACATCTCCTGCTTGGAAGAGGTCAGCTTTAATTTCGTTACCGACTTCATATTTCATCATTTCGTCTCCCTTAAGTTCGAATAAATCTTTCTTTGGAGTGACATTGATTTTTTCAAATAATCCTTTTTCACATTTATTAACGTTTTTAAGTTTGTCTTCGTAGCCAACTTGAATAGCTTCGTAGCCATCTTTTTCAACAGTTTTCTTTAATGTGACAACATTTGGTAATACTTCAACAACTGTAACAGCATACATTGTGCCATCTTCAGCGTAAACTTGAGTCATACCAATTTTACGGCCAATGATTTGTTTCATACTATCATTTCCTCCTATAATTTGATGTCGATATCAACACCACTTGGAAGATCTAATTTTCTTAAAGCGACAATTGTATCACTGTTAGGATTGGTGATATCGATAATTCTTTTATGTGTTCTAATTTCGAATTGTTCACGAGAATCTTTATACTTATGAACAGCTCTTAAGATTGTGTATACTTGTTTTTCCGTTGGAAGTGGAATAGGTCCGACTACACTAGCACCTGTTTTAGTTATTGCATTTACAATCTTGCCACTAGCCATATCAAGTAACTTGTGATCATAAGCTTGTAAACGAACTCTAATCTTTTTTACTTTTGCCATGAAATTACTCCTTTCTACCACAATTCGTTCATTGCGAATTACCTGATACCTTCATGACAACGCTTGTGGGTGTATCAGCAACCTCGCAAATCATAACGAACGTTAAACGATATAATTAAACCAAAAAATGCCAAGTGAGTCAACATTTTTTTCACTTAGCAACTAAATTTTTTATCAACGTTATATATTTATATATAAAGCCTCTTTAATATATCACATTTCATAGTGATTGTCTTTACATTTTTCAAGATAAATATAAAGAGCCTTTTCCCACTCTTCTCCTTCGTAAATATATTCGTTTTTCTCTAATTTTCTTAATTGTTTAGAGTTCTTTTTTAAAAAAGAAAAATAAGAAATATCTAAATTTTTATAAAATTTTAACCCATTAAAAGAAAGCATAATTGATTTAGGGAAAAATGATAAACTTCCAATATTTTTATAGCCTTCTTTAATTGAAACATAACGCATTAAAAACCATGAATTAATTAATTTTTGAGCAAATTTATTAATATCAAATTTTTCTAACTCAATATTTTTATATCTAAAATATAAAGTTTTATTAATAAAGACTACTTTTTTTGAATATAAAAAACTTAAATATGAAAAGAAAAGATCTTCCATACAAGAGCTTTCTCCCATAAAAAAGATATTTTGATTCTTTAAAAAGTCTTTTTTAAAGAATTTATTAAAAAGATAACCTCTAACAAAAATATCATTAAATAAAGCTTTTAAGATTCTTTTTTTATTATTTTTATTATAAAAATTAGTTAAATAAAAGTGAAAATTAAATGAAGAAACTTTTTTATTTTCTTTTATATTTTTATATAAAAAATTAACTACATCAGCATTATTTTTTAAAGCAACAGTATAATTAACATTTAAAAAATCTTTAGAAACATAACTAGAAGATTCAACAAAAGAGATATATCTTCCATTCACATTTTTTAAAGCATAATTTTTAATGTTAGATATATCTAAAAATAAAGAATTAGGTAAAATATGAACATTAAATAAATCATCATGTTTATTTCTATATTCATTAATTATATTTATATTTTCTTTATCATTATCACTTAAAATAACAAATATCTCATAAGCAATATTACCTTCTTGGTTAATTAAAGAATCTAAACACTTTCTTAAATTTTCTTCTTTTAAATTATCTTTTAATAATAAAACTAAAGATATATCAATAATTTTCTCTTCCCTTTTATTTAATGGAAGAGAAAATTCACATCCACAGTATTCTTGTCGATATAAATTATATTTTTTAGCGATTTTTATACCAATTTCTTGGCCATCATTCTTTTTAAAATCAGTATAAATAAATTCGATTTTATTTTTATATAAGTTATTTTCTATCGCCTTACCAATTTTATTAATATAATTAACATCTTTATTTCTAGAAATCGACATTACAGTAGTTATATATTTAAAATTTCTTTCATTAGCAACTTCAAATAAACGTCTCATTCTTTTAGCAATACAAATTTTACAGCGATTTAACCCTTCTTTTTGATCTTTAAAAGGAATTAAATCATTTTTAAAAAAATCATAATCATAATTATCTTCAATAATTAAAATATGTTTATTAAATTTTAAATTTATTTCATTAACATATCTTTTTAAATTATAAAGTCTTTTATCATATTCTTCTTTTGGATAAATATTTGAATTTGAATAAAGAATTGTAATATCAAATAAATCTTGTAAAAAAACCAGTGGATATGCACTACATGGTCCACAACAAACATGAAGAAGTAATTTTGGTTTTCCTGCTTCTTTTTTTCTAATTTCTTTATATTCTTTTACAAATTCTAAATAATAGTTATTAATTTCTTTATCCATAAATATACTTATTTATTTTATTAATTCTAATAATTAAAATATTAATAAATTTTTAATTAAGGATGAATAAACATTGAATCTCCAAATGAAAAGAAACGATATTTATTTTCTACCGCGTGTTTATAACATTCTAAAGTAAATTCTCTTCCCATAAAGGCACTTACTAACATAATTAAAGTAGATTTAGGAAGATGAAAATTAGTAATTAAACAATCGATTGCTTTATATTGATAGCCTGGAGAAATAAAAATTGAAGTATTATCTTTATCAGCTTTAAATTCATTAAATTTATTAAAGTTAGATTCTAAAGTTCTTACTACTGTAGTACCTATAGCAATAATTCTTCTTCCTTCTTTTTTTGCTTTATTTAAAGAAGAAGCAACACTTTCACTAATTTCATAATATTCACTATGCATATGATGATCAGAAGTATCTTTTACTTTTACTGGTCTAAAAGTGCCTAAACCAATATTTAAAGTGATGTCATATACTTCAATTCCCATTTCTTTTATTTTATTAAAAAGTTCATTTGTAAAATGAAAGCCTGCAGTAGGAGCAGCAGCACTTCCTTCTACTTTAGCATAAACTGTTTGATAATCATTTTTATCTTTTATTTTTTCATGAATATATGGAGGAAGAGGCATATTACCAATTTCGTCTAATATTTCAAAGAATATTCCTTGGTATTCGAATTTTAAAATTCGAATACCTTCATCTTTTACTTCTAAACATTTTGCTTTCATTTTATTATTAAAATCAATAATACTTCCTATTTTTATAGCTTTAGCATTACCTAATAAACATTCATAAGTATCATTACCTAAATCTTTTAAAAGTAAAACTTCTACGTGTGCTCCAGTAACTTCTTTAACTCCAAAAATCCTAGCTGGAATAACTTTAGTATTATTTCTAACTAAAACATCTCCTGGTTTTAAATAATTAATAATGTCATAAAAATACTTATCTTCATAAGTCTTTTTTGTTTTATCAATAACCATTAATCTACAATGATCTCTTTCTTTTGAAGGAGATTGAGCGATTAATTCTTCTGGTAAATCATAATTAAAAAGTTCGATATCCATATAGTTTAAAAACCTCTTGAATCACCATATTTTCTTAAAACTTCTTCTTTAAATTCATTAAAACGATCTTCTTTTATTGCTTCTCTAGCTTTTTTAGTAATTTCTAAAAGGAAAGAAACATTATGAATTGAAAGAAGTCTTTTCCCAAAAGCTTCATCTGAGACATAAAGATGTCTAAGATAAGCTTTTGTATAATTTCTACATGTATAACAATTACATTCACTATCTAAAGGAGTAAAATCTTCTTTATATTTTGTATTTTTTATATTAATTCTTCCATTATGAGTCATTAAGGTTCCATGTCTAGCAATACGAGTTGGTAAAACACAATCCATCATATCAATGCCTTTTTCTATACCAATTAAAATATAATCTAAACTTCCTACGCCCATTAAATAACGTGGTTTATCAATTGGTAAATTTGAAATAGCATAATCAATCATTCGATAACAGACTTCTTTTGGTTCTCCAATTGAAGTTCCCCCAATTGCATAACCATCAAAATCCATTTTAACTAATTCTTCAGCGCAATATTTTCTTAAATCTTGATAATCTCCACCTTGAACAATTCCAAAAAGAGCTTGATCTTCACGAGTATGAACATCTTTTCCTCTTTTTGCCCACCTTAATGTTCTTAAAGTAGAATCTTTAACATATTCATATGTTGCTGGATAAGGAATACATTCATCAAAACTCATTGCAATATCAGCGCCGAGTTTTTGTTCTATTTCCATAACAATTTCAGGAGAAAAGAAAATTTTATCTCCGTTAAGATGAGATTTAAATGTGACTCCTTCTTCACTTATTCCGCGCTTTTTTGCTAAAGAGAAAACTTGGAAACCACCACTATCAGTAAGCATTGCTCCTTTATAATTCATAAAGTTTTGAACACCGCCAGCTTTAGCAACAATATCTTCTCCTGGGCGAAGATGAAGATGATATGTATTAGCTAAAATTACTTGTGAACCCATATCATATAATTCTTCTGGAGATAATGTTTTTACTGTTGCAAGTGTTCCTACAGGCATAAACATTGGAGTTTCATAATCTCCATGAGGAGTCTGAAGAATTCCATAACGAGCACCGCTATTTTTATCTACATGTTTAAGTTCGTAATAAAAAGTCTTTTTATTCATAGTTTTCTCTTTCTTTTTTGCCTTCCTATTATATATATTTATTCTATTTAAAACAAATAAGTTATTTTTTACATATATATAAAATAAGATGGGACTTATTTTATAAAAGGCTCAACCCACCCTGAATATTTATATTCAAGAATGCTGTGAGCATGAATAAATATTCAATAAAAGTGAGTAAATTTTTATAAAATTAAATTATTCTTTTACTTTGCTTTTATTCGAAACTAGAATGATTTTAAATGAAACCAAATTAAAAACTACCATTTTATAGATAGCAATTAGAAATATCCATTTTCTTATTCGGTAAAATTTTACCAATTAAAATCTAAATTATAATTCGCATTAAAAAGTTGTTGAAATCCTTTATATTTCTTTGATAAAAGCATAAATACGGTGTAGCCAATAATATTTATGGCAATAAATTCACCTAAGAAAGTCCATCCTCCCATAATAAAGAAAATAGGAGCTTCTAAGTTAAAAGCATCACTTGTTCCACTTGAAGCTAAATAAATAATAAAAGGAACTGTAATAGCATTCACTATACAAGGAATTAATCCACTAAAAAATAAATTTTTCGTTAGTTTAGAAAATAAAATCATTATTAAACATGAAACTAATGTTGCAAGTGTACCTAATGTAATATCAAAAATACCTGCAGAAGACATTAAATTTGATAATAAACAACCAACTGTTAAGCCTAAAGTATATGAAGGATTAAAAAATACCAAAAGATTTAATAATTCAGAAAATCTAAGTTGCATATAACTATAAGAAAGTGGATAGCAAACAATAGTTAATACAGCATAAAGTGCGGCAACAAATGCATTTAGTGTAATCATTTTTACACTAAAGAAATCTTTAAAAAAAGACTTTGAAGACTCACTAAAAGTCTTTTTTTCATTGGAATTAACTTTTTCCATAATTAAATATATCCCCCTGTTTTGTTTTAAGAGTGGTTAGTCATGGGAATTATTAATATCTAAAATATTAATAATAGACACTCTAGCAAACCGATAAATATTAAATATCATTTAAATTATATTTTCAACTATAAAGTAAAAGTCATGCTAAATATTTTTTTAAAATAAATAGCATGACTTTATATGGAGGGTATTATTTCGTCAAATTTAAAAATTATAACTAACCTATTACAACCGTTCCATAATCATAAAGGATATTATAGCAGCTTGTTACATCTTCTCCTTTTTCATTAACAATCTTAGTAATAATAACTACGTTTTGATAAGTTGAAGGATTTGAAGCATTTTTAATTAGAATCATTGAACCAACAATTTTATCTCCATCTGCTAATCCATCAACTTCATATATTTCTTCATCCTTTAATGAAGAAATATTAATAAGTGAAGAATTAAAACTTTTAGTCCTAATACTTAAATCTCGTTTAGTAACTGAAATAGTTCCAGTGCTTTTTTCAATTAAATATTCATCATTAACAACATTTCCATCTTCATCTTTTATAACGAATGAGAAGTCATTAGTGGTTTGACCCACTTTTGTAATAGTGCTCCATCCATTAACTTCAATATAGTGACCTTCTTTTAAATCACCTTTAATTTCATAATCTCCATAACCATGTTCTTTACCATCATAAGTAAAGCTTTGTGTACCTGAATAAATATGAAGACTAAAATCAGTTAATTCGCCTCCGCCGATAGTTGTATCTCCGCCTTCTCCTTCGCTCGGATTTTCTGGATCATCATGTGTTTGATTTTCAGGATCGTAAGTAGTATCTTCCAAAGCATTTCCTTCTTCTTCAGCTCCATCTGGAACAGGAACTTTTTCACCTTCAGCAAGTGGAGCAACAGTAAATTCAACATTAACCCAACCCTTTCCATCAACATAAACTTCACAAATTGCATGTCTTTGTAAGGCTATAACATCATATGTTTTACCTACCATTCCACCATTAATACAGACTCCGCGAGCAATTCGAGTAGGATATCCCATAGCCCTAAGCAATAAAGCTCCTCCACCAGCAAAGAATTGGCAATATCCAGCTTTAGTTTTAGTTAAAAAATCTATTAAAATATCACTAGAATTAGGATCTACTAAATCAGTGTGTTTACCGAAAAAACCATTATTTTTAAAATAATTAATTATATTATTGCAACTACTTACTAAATCACTTCCTTTTAAATGATGGTTATTAATTATTTCATTTAAAGCATTTCTTTGATAAGAATTTAAAGATAAATAATTTTCATAAACAAATTTTCGATACTCTCTTTCCTCGTTTTTAACATTTTCATCTTTAAATTCAGCATTATCGATTAAATCGTGATCATCTAAATAATTAAAAGCAAAGCCTTCAACATTAATAGTTTTTGTTTTTAAATCACTTACTATAACAGATAAATCAGTATTTTGTTTATTAGGAAAGAAAGTATAGTAAGGATAAGTATCAAATTCTCTGTAATTTATTTGTGTATACTCAAGTTTTCCTGCAAATGTATCCATTTTACCTTCTAACAAATTAGGAATAAATTCATATACATCAATACCATATTTAGATTTATATTCTGTTCCTTTAGTCCATTTTTTACCATCATAAACCCCAATGCTTTGGCCTCTAAAAAATGCAGAGCCTGATTTTGTAGGAGTGTACCTCATAATTAAATTATCTAATAATTTAGTATCTACATCCTGAAATTGTTCAAAAACTGTTTCCAAAGTCGAAGAATCACCACCCCCTGGTGCAATACCGGTACCTCCTTCGCCTTCGCCCGTTCCACCTTGACCAGAGCCTTTAATGATTTTAACCTTTCCAGGAATAAAATTAATTTGATAATCATTTGTAACATCTGTATTGAAATTATTATTTTTAATAGAAAAAGTAAGATTATTATCGTATTCGCCAATTTCTTTAAAAACACTAGAATTTACAACGGAAATTACATCCCCTTCTACTAATTGCCCATCCCATGAATATTCAGGCCAGGATTGTTCTTTACCAGTATAAGGAAGAGTGACGCTTTGAGAACATATAGTAATTGTTCTTTTAGAAACTGTAAAACTACCTTGTGTCAAATTAATTTCATAATTTTTAGTATAATCAGTTCTTCCAAGTTCATCATAAATTTTAACAGTTAATTCACCTTTATGCGTACCAGCATGTAAAGTGTCATAACCGCTATTATTATATAAATTTATTGTATCTCCATTTAATAAATCACCTGAAACATTTAATCGAGCAATATTATTATAAATTTGCCCATCATAAATTTTATCATCGTAACTAATATTAACTGAAATTCTTCTTGGATTAATTTTATATTTACCACAATCAAAAGTAACTGTATAGCTATCGTTTATGATAACTCCGTATTTATTATAAATTTTAAACGTTGGTTTATTATCGTAAGTTCCTACATTAATATAACTAGGCATTTCTAATTCAATTCTATCGCCATTAATAAAACTTCCTTCAGTGATTTTATAAGAAACTTCACCACTAGAAACTTTTCTATCATAAGTTTTAGTAAAATCATTTGTTTTTATAGTCACTTCTCTAGGTTTAATTGTAACTCTCGAATCAGAAGTATAATCTACATCATAAAAACTTGTAACATCTCGATTAGCTTTATCAGTGAATTTTAAAGTTGGACGATTAGCAAATGAACCACCATTAATAAAATTTTGCTTATTAACTATTTCAACTTTATCGCCTTCAAAAAGAGTTCCATTTGTTAACTCTAAATTATCAGTATTATGACTTGTTCCATCATAAGTAAATTCATCTTTTGAAGTAAAAGTTACACTACGAGATTTTAAAGAGACTTCATAAGATGATTCAAAATTAAAATCATAACAATAAGTAACATCTTCTCCTTCATTATTAATAATTACAATACTATTTGGATCAAAACTTACGATAGCTTTATTTTCATTAAAGCTATCGTAATTAAAATAAATATCTAATAATTTATCATTATCTAGTAATGATAAATTTAAAGAAGGAGTATTACCATAAACAGAATATAAAGACGAAACTGTTACATCAACACTTTTAGGTAGGATAGTAAATTCGGTTTCTTTTCCATAATAATATCCACCAAAAATGTTTTTTGAGACACCTCTAATTTCATAATTTCCGACATATTTTGGTTCGTTTAAACTCCATTCTTCACTTCCAGCTCTTTTAAATTCATAATGAATATAGTTATCAAATAATCCATAGGAAGAATACTTTAATGTTTGGCCATATTGAACATTACTAACTTTGATTTTATCAATAACCATTCCTTTAATAGATAAAAGCGTTCCAGTCGTTCCAATTAAAATAGCAAGCAAGATTAAAAATAAGACTCTAAATCTATAAATAAACTTATAAATCGATAAATATAGTTTTAATTTATTTTTATATACTTCTGTTAACATAATTTATTTGACCTTTAGATACCCATAAATATATTTAATATTATAATTTCCAATAACGTTTTCACCTTTGTTATTTTCAATTCCTTTTATAATAACTATAGCTTCTTTTATGCCTTTATTAGTTAGTGAATTAGTCGTATAACCTCCAACTTTATCACCGCTTGCTAACCCGTTAGTTTTAAACTTAACTTCTAGAGGCTCACCATCATATATTTTAGAAACATTTTCTGTTTCTATAATTAATTCTTTTTTTGTAATTATTAAACTACCAAAATCTTCTTTAACATTATATTCATCAGTTGCATCATTAAAATTTTCATCAACAATCATATAAAAAGGCTTATTTCCAAGCTTACCAGCATTGTATAAAGTATTATTTAATGAATATATTATTTGATGATTAGGTTTTAATTTTCCATTTACAATCACATCTTTATCTGACGAGCTTAAAGCTTTGCCATCATATTCTTTTGCAATATCATTAGTTCCGATGGTAATATCAAATTCTACATCAGAATTATAAATAGGTGGAAGATTTGGAGGCATTGTGCAACCAGGGACCATCGGAGCAACAGTAAACTCAAAAGTAACCCATCCCTTTCCATCAATATAAACTTGACATTGAGCATGTCCAGAAGTTGGATTGTAATAAATTTTATCTAAACATTCTCCATTCATAGCAAATCCACAAATAACTCGTGTTGGATAACCCAATGCCCTTAAAATAATTGCTCCAGCCGAAGCAAAAATATCACACTTGCCAATTTTTGTATCGGTTAAAAAACTTACTACATAATCATCTGAGTTATAGCATTCTAAATTTGAAATATTATACAAATATTCGCTTTTAAATAAATTAATAATTCTTTGAACTGAGTCAAGCAAAGAATCACCAGCTAAATCTTTTTCAGCAATAAAATTATCAATAACCGATTTTGTTGAATTTGGAATATTCATATAATTTTCATGTACAAATTTACGATATTCTAATTCCTCATTTACATAATTTTCATTAGAAAAAGAAACATTATCAATTAAACTATGTTCAGTAAAATAATCGAAATTATATCCCTTAATTTCTACTGTATCTTTTGATAAATCGCTAATTGTATAAGAATCTTGGTTCTGTAAACTATCTAAAATTGGATAAGTAGCAGCATAATCAAAATCTCTGTCGTTATAACTTTCGTCTTTATAGGTGAGCACTCCTGAAAATTCTCTTCCGCTATTTCTTAATAAATCGGAAATAAATTCTTGAGGATTAACTCCATGTTTAGGTTTATATTGATTTTCACAAACTAAAAATTCTTTGCCCGTGTAATCTCCCAAAGCAAAATCGACAAATAAAGAACCGCCCACTTTTGTAGGAATATAAGTAAATAATGGTTGAATTTCTGTTCCATAATTTTTAAATTCAGTATCATTTACATCAACATTGACCATATTATTACCAGATTGTCCTTGGTTTACTTCGACTTTCTCAGGAAATTCTTCATCACTACTTGTACTTCCACCTTGAGATTCATCTACATTTGTAATGATAATATATCCATATTGATAAGAAATATCATAATTTTTAGTAACTTCTTTAGAATCTTCAGTAAAAATTTTGGCTGAAAAAGTGTTTTCATGAAAACCTTTTGTGTTAAATGTTTTAAATCCAGAAAATACTAAGTAATCATTATTTAAAAGATGTCCTTTAATTGTAGAAACTCCTTTATCGCCATGGTCAGAGCCATCATCTGGAAACACAGCGGTTGCACTTTGTAAGGTTATTTCAAAAGGTAACACTTCTAATGTACCCATATCAAGATTGAGATTATAAGAGGCAGTAACATTTTGACCGTTTCTATCTAAAATCTTGACATCGAATACATCGTCATATACCCCAGCATCAATAATATCTTTTTTTGTTGAAATTTCTATGTTATCTCCGGCTAACAAACCTCCACTTGTTATTTTATAAGGAAAAATAGCTTCGACTTTTTCAGCGTTATATGTAGTAGTATAATCTTCAATCTTAATAGAAATAGGAGTTTCAAAAAGTCTTAAAACACCAAAAGTATTTAAACCAAAAAGAGTAGCGACGACAATGCTACAAAAAGCAATAACAGTAACTATTAAGACTAATATTTTTATTTTTGGTTTCATCTTTTTCTCCTCGCAAAAATTAAAATTGAACAAATTTCTTTAAATATTCTCTAGATAAAGGCATTGAATCTTTACCATAATATTCATCTAATTCACTTAAAAATTTATTAATTGTTGGTCCAAGTCTTAAAAAATCTTTTGTTTCTAATTTTCTTAAAATTTTTTTTGAAATAAAATCATCAAAAGCTTCTTCTTTACTTCCGCCACATTCGACATAAAGTGGAACATATTTTAAAATTTGATTAAGCATACGATTACCAAAATTAATTGAGAAATCTTGATTTAATAATTCATCAATAATATTTATCCATTTCATAACAACTTTATAATCTTCACTTAAAGTGAATTGTTTTATTTTTTCTTCACAAATATTTTTAAAATCTGTATTAGAAATTTTTCTTTCTTTTACTTTTTCGCCCTTAAAAGGTGTAGCTTTTTTATTTAAATTTAAAACCATTGAACGGTCATAAACTTTATCTGAGATAGCAAATGTAGATTCATCGTTATTAGCAGTTCCTAAAAAATAAACATTATCTTTAATTAATAATTTGCCTTCTTTTAACATTCGTGGATCATTAACCCAAACGTCATTAGTAATTTCAAGTTTTCTTCTATCTTCATCTGGATATTCTAAAAGAGAAAGAAATTCAGCAAAATAATATTCAATTCTAGCAATATTAACTTCATCTAAAATAATTATATAAATCTTATCATCAAAATTAGATTTATATAATTCTTCTAAAAGTAAAGTTTCGTTAAATTTCTTCGTAAATTCATTAAAATACCCGACTAAATCACTTCTTTCTTTCCACATTGGTTGAATAGCTATTGGCTCCAAGACATTGCCAATAAACTTTTCAAAAGCTAAAGCAATTGAAGTTTTACCAGTTCCACTCATACCTTGAAGAATCATAAGTTTAGAAACTCCTAAATTAGCAACAAAAGCTCTAATATCTTCAATATCGTAATATAAATTTAACTTTTCAGCGCAATAATATCTAAATTCATTACAAAAAGTACTTAAAGAAGTGAAATTATCAAAAACAATTTCTTCTCTTTTTTCATTATCTATGTCGTAAAGTTTTGAAAAACGATAAGCATTTTTATCTTCACTATTTTTATGAGCTAAATTTTTAACCTTTAAATAAGATTCTCTATTGAATATAAACTCTTCTTCAGCATCACTTTTTAATGTAAAAAAATAATAAACCACATAACAAGAAGGAATGATAAAAAGCAGAACAATTACTACATAAACTAAAGGGTTGGTTAAAATAAATCCACCTCCATCACTTAAAGTAAAGGCTAAAAGGAATGATAAAAAGAATAGCCCAAGAATTAAATCAACGACTATTAATATAGCGCAAATTTGATCGATTAATTTTCTATTAACCATTTATCTTCTCCTTCTTTTTTAATAATTCACGAATTTCCTTTTTCTTTTCTTTTTTAATAGTTTTTTTAACTTCTTTCCATTTATCTTTAAAATAAGCAGTAAAAATATCAAAGTCTTTTTCTAATTCATTAAAATAAAGTTCATCATTCTTTTCTTTTTCAAATTCAGGATTAATACGAATGTTAAGAGCTCTATTTATTGCTTTAAGTTTATTTATTTCTTCTTCATATTCTTTCTTTAAAGCTTCTTTTTCATTTTTAAGCTTAATAACTTCATTATTTAACCTTTTTGTATCTTCTTCATAACGATTATTTAAGTCTTCATAGTTATAAGTTAAAGTTTCAATTTTTCGATTTAAATCTTTTTTAACTTCATTAAGATTATTTAAATCTTCTTCTTTAGTTTTATGTAATAATTCATCTTTATTTTTCAATTCATCTTCAAGTTTAAGAATAATATTTGTTATTTCTTCTTTGTTTAAAGAATCATTAGCGAAAATTTCAGAGATCTTATTAACTAATATTTCATGATTTAATCTTCTAATATCTTCTTGCTCATTAAGATATTCTTCTTCTAAAAGCGGGAATAAATCCTTTGATTCTGAATAAGAAAGAAAGGTTAAAATCGTTGGAATAAATTTGAAAAAATTTATATAAGCATCGCTTAAGTTATTTAATTTAATTTCTCTTTTTTCGATTTCAAAACCATCTTTGCTATAGTTCTTTAAGTATTCATAAAGTTCATAACATTTAACAAAGTTAGGATCATTTTTTAAGACATTATTTTTTTGAATAGGTTCACTAATTAAAGGAAGTTTTGAAACAATTGAAATTAAATCGCTTTTAAAAAATTGTTCAATTGTTGAAGTAATTGCATTAAGTCTATTAATTAAATCTTTATTAACATCATTTTCTTCAACCTTTAAATCTGTATGTCTAATATCATCTACTGAAATATCATAACTAATTGAATCTTTGAAAATAGTAACATTATTTTTTAAAGTGGTTTTAATTTCTAATACAGATTGAGCTTCTTTTATCTTATCAAAACGCATTGAAACAAATGATTTTAAAAGTAAAAGTAAATAAACTAAAAATTTATTTTCGTATAATCCAAAATCATCATTTTTTTCTACAATTAATAATTTCCTTGGTTCAACATCTTGATTAACTTCATTAAATTTTCTTATGTTATTTGAATGTTTAGCTAAATCGACAATTGAATCCTTAGAGACTCTTTTAATCTTTTCTATATCTACTGTTTCACCAGTATTTAAAATAAATCTTCTACCTTCTAAAATAGCACTTGAAATAAAAGGAAGATAAAATTCAATTTTTTCGATCCAATCAGATTCAATTTTAATAGAATTTTCAAAAGTATTAATCTCATTAAAAAGAGATGGGGAATTTTTAACTAAATCTCCAAGTTGTTCTAATTTTGGATTTTTTATAACAACACTTAAATATTGTTTTAATCCTTTATATTGATTATACTTTATTCCACTTCTATTCATATACTAACCAATAATATTATATTTAGATACGTATTCTTTACATTTTTTCATTGAATCGACACCGAAAACCAAATTAAGTTTATCAATGAATGGTTTAACAGCAGTTGATAGTTTTAAAAAATCTTTTCCTTCAAGTTTTCTTAAAATCTTTTTAGCAACAAAATCATCAAAAGCTTCTTCTTTACTCCCACCACAAGCAACATAAACTGGAACATATCTTAAAATTTGTCCACTCATACGATTGCCAAAACTTATACCGAATGATTCGACAATAAGTTCATTTATTTTATTAATCCAATTTTGAAGTTCATCATAATCGCTTGATTTTTTGAAAGATTCTTCAGCATCATTAGCAAGTTTTATGAATTGAGTATTAGAAATTTGACATTGATTTACTTTATTTCCTTCAAAACCTTCTGCTTTTTTCTCTAAATTTAGAACCATTGCTCTATCATAAACTTTATCTGAAATAGCAAATGTAGATTCATCGTTATTTGCAGTTCCTAAAAAATAAACATTTTCACCAATTTGAAGCCTTCCTTTTTTTAATTTTTTAGGGTCTCTATCCCAAACATCATTTGTAATTTCTAAAGTTCTTTGTTCGATATTTGGATACTCTAAAAGAGAAAGGAATTCAGCAAAATAATATTCAACACGCGCAATATTAACTTCATCTAAAACGATAATATAGATTTTGTCGCTAAAAGTTGCATCATATAATTCTTCTAATAATGGGGTTTCATTAAACTTTTTAGTAAATTCATTAAAATAACCAATTAAATCGCTTCTTTCTTTCCACATTGGTTGAATTGCTATTGGATCAAGAACATTGTTAATATATTTCTCAAAAGCTAAAGCAATTGAAGTTTTACCAGTACCGCTCATACCTTGAAGAATCATAATTTTTGAAGTAGCTAAATTAGCGATAAAAGAACGAATATCTTCAATGGTATAATAAAGTTTTAAATTTGATGCACAGAAATTTCTAAAATCTTCAGAGAAAGTTTTTAAAGAAATTACATTATCATATTCAATAGTAGGTCTTTTTTTACTATCTAAAATTAAAAGTTTAGAAAATCTTTCACTATCATTATTAGCTGCTTCTTCTCCACTTCCAATTTCTTCACTTAAATCTATAATTTCTTTATTCTTTTTACTCGATCCTTTAATAATAAAAGTATTGTTTTCTTTTAAATATTTATAAAGGATAAGACATGAAATTACTGCTAATATCAAAAAGACGATAGTAGCAACAACTAATAGAACAATTTGAGAAACTGTGCTAGTTAAAACCATATTAAATACTCCTTTATCCATTACCTTCAGCCTTTCCACACCAAATACAATAACCATCAACAAATTTATGATTTTGGTAATTTATTTTTCCTTCAACTTTATATGTTTTCCCACATATATGGCATAAATATTCAGTATAAGATTTTTCTACACATGTGCCTTCAAAACTAGAAGCAACTTCAACATCCATTTTGTTGATTATCTTACCATTTTTATCTATAAAAAATGAGGCATCATCATGGACACATTCACTTAATAGATATGTAGAATCTTGTTTAAAATAATATGAAACATTATAGTTTGATTTAGTAATTTTACTATATTTATAAATATAAACTTCATCACAAGTTATTCCTATAAAAGAGGTTCTTTGCAAAGCGATAGGTTCATAATAAATAATTAAATTTCCATCGATAACTGAGTCTCTAAAAACATTTAATCCAAGAGCTAATTCAGGATTATTTAAAGTAACATTTTTTAAAGTTTTAATACCCGCAAAAGCTTTAGAATTAATTGTATCTAAAGTTTCATCAACATAAATTTCTTTTAAAGAAGTATTTTGAAAAGAAGATTGTCCAATACTTTTTACTTTAGATAAATCGACATATTCTAAAGATGAACAGTTTAAGAAAGCTTCATTTTCAATACTTATTTCACCTGAAAAATAAAGTTTTTTAATATTTGTATTTTCTTTAAAAGCACCTTCTCCTATTGAAACAACTTTATAACCATCTATTTCTTTAGGAATATATAAGGTATTTAATTTTACACTTGATTCAGTAATTCTTATTCCTTCATTTTCATTATCTTCATTAATGAATTCATAATTTAAATAGTTTTCAATATTTCGATAAATATTTAATTCATAAGAAGCATAAAAGTTAGCTCCTAAAGAAGTAATAAAAATAAGTATGAAAACAATTAATGAATATAAAACACCTTTAATATGAAGAGTTTCACATTTAACACCATTTTTATTTAAATATTCATTATATATTGCTTCGTTATTTATATATCTAAACTTTTTAAAATATAAAGTATTATAAGTAATCCTTAATTCTTTGATATTTTTATTTTTTTTAATATTAATTTTTTTAAAATGTTTATCAACGTTATAAGGGAAAGATAAAATAGGTTCGTTATTTTCATTTATTGCTTTTATAACGATTTGCCCTTTTAAAAATTCTCTTTTTTTAGTCAATTTAACAATAAAATATTCACTATTTTCTTTTTTATCCTTTTTAGCTATAACTTTAAATCTTAAATATTTATAAATATTAAATTCTTTATTTTCACTTTCTTCTTTTTTCTTATTTTCTTTAAAAGCAAATCTTTTTTCTTTATTTAAAAAGAAAAGAATTAAAAAAGAAGTAACAAAAGTTAAAAGAAATAATATTGCTCCCACTATATAAAAAGAAGGAATAAAAAATACTTTAGATACTAAATTTTCCCATGAATCATAAATAGTTGATGGAGAAAAAGAAAGAGTAATTAAATAGATTAAAAAATAAGTTATTGTAGCACTTATACTAAAAAATAAAGAAGAAAGAATATACTTATAGACACTCTTTTTAATATCTTCAGTTTCTATAAAATAGATATCATTAACATCAATGATATCTATTTTAAAAGATGAAGCATCTAAAGGAAGTTTAACTATATAATCTTCTTTATAGTTATTTAAAATATCTTTAATATTTAATATTTTTAAAACTTTTTCATTTTTGTAACATACAACATTAAAATTAATATATTTAACATTACCTTTTAATTTTAACGCTAAAAAACGATTATTCCCTTCTTTAATAATCTTATAAGAATTAACATATTCTTTATATTTACTTTCAACATCAAATAAAGCATAATTCTTTTCATTTGATGAAATTAAAGTATCTTCATCAAATTTTTTAACATATTTAACCTTTAAAAAGAATAAGCCTAAAAGGAGGAATAAAGCACTAATAATTAATGAAATAAGTAAAAATAAAAAGTTCATAAAAATAATAAAAAAACGAGTAATAAATAATTACCTTATAAAAGGTAGCTCAAAATATTAATTTTGTAAATATAACTAAACTATATTTTAGATTATTTCTATTTTGTTGAGGAATTTGTCAAATATTCTATATACCAGAAAGTTACTAAATACTTACTTTTGAATCAACTAACTGCTCTTCGTTTTCATTTATGTCTTTATTGTTTTTATTATCTAATCCATGTTTTTTATTATATTCAATTAAGTTTTTTTCACACCTTTCTTTTACTTTTTTTCTTAAAGCAATAAATGTAATAAATTCTAGAAGGAAAGCAATAATCCAAGAAACTGGATAACATAAATATAAAATACCTAAAGAATGATTCCACGTTCCTTCGATAGGAGAATAAATAAAGAAATTCCGAATAATTCTTAAAACACAACAAGAAACAAATGAATAAATTGTTGGAATAAAACTATATCCTAAACCTCTTAGAATATCACATTGAGTATCCATTAACCCACATAAAAAGTAAGTAAGTAAAACAACAGTCATTCTTTCAACAGCATATTTAACAACTTCTGCATCATAATTTGCACCCATATAAATTTGTAAAAGTTGATGAGAAAGTGCTAAAGAAGCGCATCCTAAAACTACTCCTACTATTACTACAGTTATTAAAGAAATTATTTCTATTTTTTTAATATTTTTATAAAATCCTCTTCCAACATTAGCGCTTATAAAAGCTGGGGTAGCTGTTGAAATTGAATACATTGCTGTATAAGTATAATTTTCAATATTTGCGGCATCAGTATTAGCAGTAACAACTGCTGGAGGCCAAGCATTAACGGTAGTTTGTAAAATTACATTAGAAATTGAAAAGATAATTCCATGAATACCACTAGGAACACCAATTTGAAGTATTCTTTTTAATTCATGTTTATATATTTTTAATTCTTTAAATCTAAAACGAATAAATCCTTTATTAATATATAAAAATAAAATAACTAAAAAAGCACTAACAAATTGAGAAATAACGGTAGCGATAGCTACTCCCATTACTGAAAGATTAAAACCAAAAACAAATAAATAATTTAAAGCAACGTTTAAAATTCCACTAATTGCTAAAAATAATAAAGGTTTTTTACTATCGCCAACTCCTCTAAAAGCAGCGGCACCAAAATTATAAACAAGCATAAAAGGAACACTTAAAAAATATATTGATAAATAAGTAGTGGATAGATCAATATAAGTATCGCTTACATCCATCCATTTTAAAAATGTTCCAGCTAAAAAGAAACAAGTAATTCCAACAACTATTCCACAAATTGCTGCGATTAATAAGCCGCTATGAAGTGCTCTATTAGCTCCATCTTTATCGCCTTTACCATAATATCTAGAAATAACAACATTAGCTCCTACACTTAAGCCTATAAAACCATTAGTAATTAAAGAAATTAAAGAACCATTAGCACCTACAGCAGCTCCGGCAATAGTGCCTTCTTTTTGTTGAACAACTATTAAATCAAATGAGTTATATAAAAGTTCTAAAATTCCTACAACAATAATAGGAAGAGCATAAATTAAAAACTTTTTAATTAATGTTTTTGTATCACCATCAGTTAAATTTATTTCACTTTTATTTTTAAAGAAATTTATAACTTTTTCTTTCATAAATTTTTTAATTCCTTAAATAAACCGCTAACTATTTTATTCCTAAGAGTTTAAAAAATAAAGGCTGATTTTATCGAGCCTTTATTTTATTTTATTACTTTAGTTTTTTCTTTTAAAAATGATAATAAACACTCATCATTTTTAATTAATGGAGATAATTTTTCATATACTAATTGATGATAATTATTTAACCGTTCAATCTCACTTTTTTCCATTATAGAAAAATCTAAACATCTGGTTTCAATTGGAACATAAGTAATTGTTTCAAATTTAAAGAAATTTCCATCGCTAGTTTCAAAAGCTTTAATGCATAAAAGATTATTTTCAATTCTTATTCCATATTTATCTTTTTTATATACTCCTGGTTCAATAGTTGTAATCATACCTGGAATAATTTCTGAACCATCATCTCTATCTTTTACTCTTTTATATCTAAAACCATTAGGACCTTCATGAACATTTAAAATATATCCAACTCCATGACCGGTTCCGCATTTATAATCCATCCCTTCTTGCCACATATACTCTCTACTTCTTATATCAATTGTCTGACCAGTTGAACCTTCTAAGAAAATAGTTTTTGATAGATTAATTAAAGCCTTTAAAGTTAAAGTATAATCATGAATAAATTCTTCCGTTGGTCTACCAATTAAAAATGTTCTCGTTGTATCAGTTGTTCCACCAAAATATTGACCACCTGAATCAACTAAAAGTTCAATATTATCTTTATTAACAATAGAATGTTTTTCTTTTGTTGGAGCATAATGCATTTCTGCTGCATTACTTCCTACAGCAGCAATTGTTTCAAAAGAAAGTTCAAAACAAAATGAAGAAGATAAACGATATTCTTTTAATTTTTCACTATAATCATATTCGCTTAAATTATTATCAATATTTTCTTCTAAATATTTTTGAAATTTTAGTAAAGCCACTCCATCAATAGCTTGAACTTTTTTAGTGTTTTCAATTTCTTTTTCTCCCTTAACTGCTTTCATTAAATAAGATGGATTAGAGGAATTAATTACATTTTTAAAAAGAGAATAGATTTTTGCATTTACTCTATTTTTATCAAGTAAAGTAGGAATATTATCGTGTTTTTTAATAAATTCGATAACTTCTTCATAAGGATGAATAGTAATTCCTTCAATAGCGAAATCCACCTTATCTTTATTTATAAAAAGATGATTTCCTATTTCTTTAGAAAGATAAAGATAAGAATAAAAGACCGGATTATTAGGAATATCATTTCCTCTTAAATTCAAAATAAAGGCAATATCATCTAAAGTTGTAACTAAATTTGCTGTTGCTCCTTTTTCTTCTATTTTTTTATAAATTTCTTCAATCTTTTCTTTATAAGTTAAAGTTGTTAATTCTTTATTTAGTTTAAAAACTTTTTCTTTAGATAAAGGAGTTAGATTTTCTACTAAAAAAGAAATATCTAAATCTTTAATTTCTATTTTTGAAAATAAAAATTTTTGATATTCACTCATTTTTATATCAAAAAGATTAACACCTAAAGGTGAAATATTATTCATTTTTATAAATTCTAAAAGTGAAGGAACATTTTTATCACCCTTTTTAATTAAAGTATATCCACTATCTTTAATTTCTTTTTCAGCTTGGATCCAATATCTTCCATCAGTAAATATATACGCTTCATCTTTAGTTATTAAAACTTCAGCTGCACTACCACTAAAAGGACAAAAATATTTTCTAACATCTAAAAAGTAGGAGGCAACATATTCGCTATCGTGAGGGTCACTAGTAAAAATTAAATATCCTTTTAAATTATTTTTAGCGATATAATCTTGTAACTTTTTTAAGTTTTCTTTTTTAAATAACATAAAAATTTACCTTCTTTCATTTTTAACCACCAATTATTTTACTATCATTTTTCTTTTTATAAATTAAATTAATCTTTTTTATTCGATTCTTTCTAAATAAAAAGAAACTGGACGAAAGCCATCATTACAAGAAATTAAAGCAGAATAAGGATTTTTCATCCATTTTCCATAAAAATACCCCTTCCCTTTTCTTAAATCTTTTAAAAAAGGAAGTAATGTTTTATAAGCACTTTTACAAAATCCGCTTATATATTTTCCTTCATATATAAATTCTTCGCCTTCTTTAAAAATGCATGGTAAATCTAACTTTTCTTCATAAATTCTACTTAAATCATCATAGTTAGCTATTCTTAATACCTTAATTCTTACTTTATACATGTAAAAATCATATAATAAATATATGCTTCTTGCATTAAAACTTAAAAATTTTTTATCTATAGAAAAAGAAAGTATTATCTCTTTTCTTTCTTCTTCCTTTAATAATGAAAATAACTTAATTAAAAAAGATGATATTTTAAATAAAATAGCTTTTTTAGGAAATAATAATTCAGGAAAATCTAATATTTTAAAATCTATAAAAGTAATAAAAGAATATTTTTTAAAAAATAATCGTAATTTTTTAAAAAATACTACTTTTATTAAAAATAGTAATAAAGAGAGTATTATTGAAATAATCTTTAATATTTCTTCTTCTTTATCATCTATTTTTACATTAGGTATTAAATATAAAAAAGATTCTTTAATAAGCGAATATTTATATCTTACATATAATTTAAAAAATAAAAATAAAGATATAAAAATATATGAATATAGTTTTTTAAATAATGAATTTATTGATGATGATAATAATTTTAATAACTTATATAAAGATTATATTTCTACCTCTTCTTTATATTCATTTTTATCATTTATAAATGAAACTAATATAAATGATAAAAATGGAATAAATAAAAATATAATTTCTAAAATATATTCTTATTTAAAAGATGATTTATTAATCTTTGATCCTTTATCTATTAATATTAATACTAATAAAAATGAATTAATATCGTTCAATAAATTTTCTTTATCAATCTTTAATTCTTATTTAAAAGAATTTGATTTAGGAATTGATGAAGCTTTATTTATTAAAAAAGAAAATAATAATAAAAATAATTTAGTAATAATTAATAATCTTTTAAATAAAGGATATAAATTAAATACTTTATATTTATCATCTTCTAATTCTTTATTTAAAATAGTTAAAGATAATTATAAATATATTTTAGAAGAATTAGTTTTTAAAGATCTAAATATTGATTATAACTTCTCATTTTTAGAAGAAAGTTTAGGTAGTAAAAAAATAATTCTTTTACTGATTATTCTTTCTTCTTTAAAAAATAATAAAACATATATAATTGATGAAATAGATCTTTCAATTCATCCACTTTTATTTAATAAGTATTTATCATTAATTAATAATTTCTCTTTTTATTATTCTCAACTTATCTTTTCAACTCATTATATTGATTCATTGCTCTATTTAGATAATGAATCAATATATTTAGTATCTAAAAAAAGTTCTTCGACTTTTATTACTTCTTTAATCGAATATAAAGGTATTAAAAATATTAAAGATAAAAAAAGAATTATAAAAAAGTTTAAAGAAGGAAGATATAATGGAGTTCCTATTTATTAATCAATTAAACACTTATGTCATTAATAACATCTACTTTAAAAAGAACTAAAGACACTAAAAATGAAAATAGATTTATCTATCTTCTTTTTGAAGGAATAATAACTGAACCATATTTTGTTTATCCATTTATTAAATATTCTTCCTTTTTTGAAGACACTACTGATATTGTCTTTAAAAAAGTAAATAAAGTTAATAATGATAAAGGTGCCTCAAATATTAAAACATTATCTAAAATAGCTAAAGAAGAAATAGTTGATAAACTTATATTTAATAAAAGAAGAGATAAAGTATTATTTATATTTGATTTAGATATTTATTTAAATAATAAAAATAAAATAATTGATATTATGGATTATTGTTTATCTTATTATATTTTTGGCTATACTAATCCATCTATTGAGCTCTTTTTACTTTTAACTCAACCTAATTCATATAAAAAATATATTAAGAAAAACTATCATAAGATATTAAATAATGAATTTTATAAAAAAGATAATAAAAGATTTATTAATCATCTTTTTTATAAAATTACAAAAGTAAATAGTAAACGTAATAAAGAAAAATTAATGTTATTATCACTTAATTTTAATAATGCGATAAAAGAAGAAAGATTATATTTAAATCGATATATTGATAAAGCTTATAATTCTTTAACATCTAATATTGGTTATATCTTTACTAAAATAAAAGAAAATAAGATTGATGAAATAACTTATTTTTCTTATGAAGAAGAGAATAATTTAGAAGATTATTCATCGCACTTATCTATAAAAAAGTAATAACATAAGTGCAATTTTATTCGATTTTTGCACCTAAGTCCATTATAATTACTATAAAGGTGCAAAAGAGTGGATAGTGTAACTAAGTTATTTTATAAACTAAATAAGGAAGATTTTAATAAGAAATTAGAAGAGCTAAAAACTTCTTCTACTTCTTTTTTAATGTCTAGTGAAAGACCATTCTTTTTTAACGATAATTATGAAATAGATAGCTTAGTAACTAACCTACATGTTAATTTTACAAAATTCAATTCTTTGATTAACGAGTTAGGCGAAAATATAAAAACTCATATTTTACAGTCCTTTTTAATTGAAGAAATTAAAAGCACAAACAAAATTGAAGCTATTTTTTCTAACAAAAAAGATATTTTTAAAACACTCGAGAATATTAATAAAGAAAATTCGAAAGATAAGAAAATTAAATTCATTGTTAAAGCATATATAAATTTATTAACAGAAAAATCAAATAGTGAAATAGAAACTCATGAGTCATTAAAAAAGTTATACAAAACCTTATTTAATAAAATTATCGATAAAGGAGATAAAATTGATGGAACTTTTTATAGAAAAAGAAGTGTTTTTATATTCGATGGTTTTGAAAGTGTTCATAAAGGATTAAACTCAGAAAAAGACATTATTAAAGGAATGGATGATTTTTTAAAAGTTTATAATTCTAATAAAGTGGATTTATTTATTAAGGTTACTCTTTCGCATTTTTTATTTGAATATATTCATCCTTATTATGATGGAAATGGAAGATTTGGAAGATTTTTAATGTCTAAAAAGATTTATGAAGAAACTTCTTCTATTCTTTCTTTTTTTATCTCTTCTTCAATTTTAAAAAATAAAAATAAATACTATAAACTTTTTAAAGATGCTGAAAATATCAAGGAACATGGATCATTATCATATTTCGTTTATTCATTTTTAAATATTTTAAATAAAGAAATAGAATTATTAATTTTAAAAATCAAAGATTTAAAATCTTTAATCGATAAAATTTATAATAACGAATTTAACTATTTAACTTCTAAAAGTGAAAAGAAAGTACTTCTTTATTTAATTGAAACTTCTTTATTTGCTCATTTTGGAGTATCTAACAAAGAAATTTTAAAAATTATTAATATTAAAAAAAGAAATTTAATTTATATCCTTAATAAAATTAAAGATCATAATGATTTAAAAGAAACTTGTATAGGGACATTTAAATTTAAAAAGTTAATTTTAAATATATCTAATCCTTTATTTAATGATGAAGAAGATTAATTTAAATTTCTATAAAATTAATGAGATAATAATAATTAAATAAATTAATTAATAAAAGGAAGAAAGAAAACATATGGAAAATAAAAAAGTATTACTTATTATTACTGATGGCTTTGAAGATATTGAAGCTTTAGGAACAGTTGCTTTGTTAAGAAGAGCTAAAATTGAAGTAGATATATTTTCTTTAAAAAAAGAAAATATAATAGGTAGTTATGGAACTAACTTAACATTGCCTATTTTTAATAAAACTAATATAGATTTATCTAAATATGATTTATTATTTATAGCAGGTGGCAAAGAATATGTTGAACTTGAAGCAAGTTCAATATTTATAGATGTAATTAAATATTTCCATGATAATGATAAATATATTGCAGCTATTTGTGCTGGACCTACCATTTTGGGTCATTTAGGCTATTTAAAAAATAAAAAATATACTTGTTTTAAATCAATGAATGAAGATTTTGGTGGAACATATATTGATAAATATAGTGTAATTGACGGTAAGATAATAAGTGGAATTAGTGCAGCTGGCGTAATTGATTTTGCTTTTGATATTGTTTCTACTTTAATGGGGAAAGAATATTGTGAACTAGTTAAAAACTCAATTTATTATTACAATAGATAATATTAAATAAAATAAACCACATTTATGAAAAAGATTCTTGTGTATTTTTTAAATTAAACAAGAATCTTTTTTTACTTAAATTTATAAACTTAAGGAACAATAATTAATTAACACCATATTTATTTTTTAAAGTTTCTAAATCATCTCTAACTTCTTCTATTTTTGTATTTGCTTCATCGACTAAAGAATTAGCATCATTAATTGCTTCATCAATTTCACTTCTTTTATTATCAAGTTCATTAAAAGCATCGTCAACCTGTTTTTCATATCCATCTAAATCAGTTTTTCCATCATTAATTTTTACTTCAACATCTTTAATAGTATCAGAAATATAAATTTTGATCGTATCAAAATTTGATGATGTAAAAGATGTTAATGAAGAATCAAACTTTTCTAATTCTTCTTTTAATGTAGAAAAATTATTTTTGTAGCTAAAATCAAAATAAGAGTAATAATTTCCATTTAAAAGCCAAGAGAACCATGAAGAAGAAACACTAAACGATAAAATATCATTAGCTTTAGAAGCACTCTCTTTTACTTCATTAAATTTAGTAGTTATATTATTTAAAGTTTTTTCAGCCTCATCAAAACTTGATAAATTAGTATTTATTTCTGTTTTAGCATTATCAATTTCATCTAAATAAGAAGAAATATCTTCTTTATAGCCATCAACCATTGAATTATAATCATCTAAAGTAGATTCAATATCATTAAAATTAGATTTTGCTTCAGTAATTATATCTTTGGCGTTATTTAAAACACTTCTTTCAGTTGATGTAATTCCTTTAGTTAAAAGAATATTAATATCACTTTCAAAATCTAAAATTGTTGATTTTATATCAGTATAGGTAGAAGAAAAATCATCTAAAATACCTTCATAATGAATAACTTCATCATTTAAAGTGTTTATATCAGTTTCTAATCCATCAATCCTAGTTAAAATTGTATCTACTTCTCTTTTTAAAGCATCTACTTTATTAAATTCTTCATCAAATTCACCTTCTAAATTAATATTTAAAAAAGTATTAACAGGTGTTTCGATACTTTTAGCTAAATTATTAACTGGTGAAAATGTAAAAAGAATAAAAAATACACTAACTAAAAGAGAAGAAACGATTCCTAAAGGCATTTGAATAGCTTTTTTATTATTTATTTTTAAAACTAAATCTTTAAATTTAACGACAAACTTTTTAAGCAATCCATAAATTAACCAAGTTAAGCCATAAGAAAGAATTAAACTTAAAACGCTAGAAATCATAAATGAAGAAACATTTAAAGTTACATTTAAAACTTCATTATAATAAGCACCATCAGTTAAATAGGAAGGTAAAAGAGTTAAACTTATACCCATATCATTTCCTATTTTAGTTAACTCTTCATTTAAAGAAGCTATTTGATTTCCTGCATCATTAAAAATAGATTCTAAATTAAATGAAGAAATAAAAGAAGGCAAGATTGGAGTAACAATTAAATTAATAATGTAAGTAAATGCAATAAAAAGAACTAAATTAATTCCTCCAAATATTGGATTTTTAAAAAATCCTATAATTATAGCAATAACAAGTATTGCTACAATAACTAAATCAATAATAACAAATCCCATAAATACCTCTTATTTTTAATAAATAAAAAACAAGTAATAAAATTATATTAATAAAAAGAAAGAATTAATATTAAAACTTATAATTTAGTGCCACATTTATCACAATAAATAGAATCTATGTCATTTTTTTCGTGACAAGAAGGACATTCTTTAAATAATTCTTTTCCACATTTAGGACAATATAATGAATCTTTGTCTATTTCATTATTACAATAAGGACAATATATTTTATCTTCTTCTTTTACTATTACTTCTTTAATATTTTTAATAGCTGGTTTAATTTCTTCACTAGCTTCATTAATAATAGGTATAGATTCATTTTTAATATATCCTCCTACTTCTTTCATATATCCAAATCTAAGAAGAGTAGTTCCTATTCCTATTAAAATAAAGCCAGGAAAAAGTAAAAAGAATGTAAAGAAATTAGGCATCGACATGTTATTAAAAGAAATACCAAAACTTATTAAACCTATTAAAGCTAATATAATTCCAATTATTAAAAACACAAATCCTAGTATTTTTAATAATTTCTTATTTTTATAATGTGCTAATTTAGAATTTCTCATTCTTTCTTCTTTTAATTTATTTTTTTCATATTCATTCATAACAAATAATTTATCCTCCATAAATTACTTTATATATTATAAGCGATAAACTTTAAGATAGTTCATAGTTTTAGTTTTTCATAAAAGTTCGTTAAAAATAATGTATACTTTTTTAACGAAATTACAATTTCATTTATAGATAAAGATTAAAAGAACATGAATATAATCGTTCTTTTATAGAAAAAATATATATAATGTTTTTACTTTTCCTAAAGAAAAACTTTATTGATCTTTGATTTTTAAAAGTTAAGAAAGCCATTATAAAGAATATAAGACTTATAGGAAGTAGCTCAAAAAGTCAAAATTAAAAAGAAAATATAGTTGTCAAAGAAATGATCATTATCTCCTTACTAGGGAAATAAAGAAGAAAGAGTTTAATTGTTCTAAATAAGAACAAATTATATTTCTTAAAGTTTTATTATTAAGAATATAATTTTATGTTTGAAAATATTTATTGTTATCTCTTTTATCAATAGATAAAAGAGAATTAATGTTTAATATAATTTAAATTTTATAAATAATTTAATAAGTAATTAATAATAAATTGGTATCTATATATAAGATAGCAATAAGGTTGGTTCAACTATTAGAGCAACAAATTTTAAAAATGTATCTATATTAAAATCGATAACCTCAAATTTTTCAAGGGATGAGATTAGTAAGTGACCGACGTCTGGCACTATTATTTTTTTAGTCACCTCTTCTTTCTTCTTAACATCCATAAAATAACTTTTTCTTTTTCATTTTTTTGTTTAGCAACCTCTTCTCCTATCGTTCTAATTTTAAGAATTAAAACAACAGTAATTAGTCAACTAAAGGTTGTTAAACATTATTTAGATTTAAAACATTAATGTTTTAAATCAATTTCATTTATTAGGAGATAAATTAAAAATGAAAAAGAAAAATTTATTAGCCTTATCTGCTTTAGTCCTTTCTTTAGGTTTAACAGTTTCTTCATGTGCTGGAGCTCAAGGAGAAAAAGGTGATACTGGAGACAAAGGTGATACAGGCGAAACAGGTCCTCAAGGTCCTCAAGGTCAAGCTGGTCAAGATGGTAAATCATTTGTTGATATTATCGTTAGAGATTGGAATGTCACTGGTGGAGAAATTAATCAAGACAAATATTTCGTCGAAATGGGTAAAAAAGAATCTGTTACTTTTACATTTACACCAGATAGTGAAGGTGCAGAAGTCGTTGTTAATATCGAAATTAATGGCGAAGTCGTCAATCCAGTATTAGAACTCGTTCCAGGTGAAGATGGAAAAGTTACATGGTCATATGAAGTTCCAGATAATATGGGTGGTCTTCAATTAACAGCTGCTACATTTACAACTGTTGATGACTATGCTTTAGACCAACTTTATGTTTATTATTCAACATTAAGTGCTAATGATAACCAATTAGCTGCTTTTGAAAATGAAGACGGAACATGGACTGCTGATGCTGACCAAGTCAAAGGTGAATGGTTCAACAGTGATGTTGTTAAAACAGTTACAAGTGAAGCAGGTAAAATTGCTACTGAAGTTGCTAAATTAACAACTGCAGAAAATCCAAATCCAACAGCTACAGAAAAATTAGCAAAAGTTAATGAACTTTTACCAACTGCTGAAGAAGCTGTTAAAGCTGCTTATGATAAAGCTGTTACAGAAGTTAAAGAAGCTGCTATTGAAGCTATCGAAGACTTATCAGATGAAGTTTCATCTGATAACTATAAAGATGCTGATAGAAAAGCAATCTTAGATGAAGGTAAAGCCGCTATTAATGCTGCTACTTCAATTGAAGATGTTACAACTCTTGTTAACAAAGTCGAAGTTGAAGATAAATTAGAATTAGGAACATATAATGAATTATATTCAAGAAAAAATGCTGCTTTCGATAAAATCGAACAAGCTTTAGAAGATGCATATGAGTTAGTTCCTGAATTAGAAGATACTGAAGATCCAGATTATGAAGAATTAAAAACTGCTTTATCAACCTGGAAGATTGATTTAGATACAGTTACTCCAAAAGCAACTGCTGATGAATACTTAACAAAAGTTAGTGCTGCTAAATCATTAGAAGAAATCCCAGTATACACTGAAGATAGTGCAACTGATGCAGAAGTCTCTTATAAAAAAGGTGATGTTGTTTTAGCTGTTGAAGGTGCTGATGCTGTTGCAGGAAGTGTTGAAGACTTAAAAGATACATTAGTCGCTAATATCCGTGCTTCTTATGAAAAAGAAGTTGATGATTCTAAAGCAATTTCAACAAGTTCAGCAAAAGAATCATTAAAAGGTGTTATCAACAATAGTATCGATACTTGGTTAACAGTTAATGAAGACAGTTCATTACTCCTTTATACCGAATCAACATTAGCTTACGAAGATGAAGACAAGAAAGTAGTTACTGTTGCAGGTAGTGGTTTAGTTGGTTATATCGAAAATGTCATTGGTACAAAAGGAAATGCTAACTATAACGCTGCTTTCCAAGCAGAAAGATTACAAAATGCTTTAGCTGGTGCTAAAACTGAATTAGCAGCTGCTATTAAAGCTGTCAAAGATGCTGATAGTGATTATTCAAAAGCAATCTCATATTCAAAAGTTACTTCTGGCGACCACAAAGATAAATATTTAGTTAACAATCCAAAAATTGGTGTTAAAGATTACGAAATCGCTAACCCATTTGTCAGCGAAGCAAATGAAGCAACAGATAAGAAATTCTATGCTGATACATTAACAAAAGGCACAGATGTTGGTGGAGTTACAGGAAATGAAACATATTCTGTTGATGATTACTACACCTCTTTATTCCCAGCAGATGGTTCATTACCAGCTGAATTAGAAGGTGCTGCAGATCAAGCAAATCCAGTCTTAGTTGTTAAAGAATTTATTGCTGATCAAAAAGAAAATATCAAAAATATTTATACAGATGCTGTTGAATTCTATATGGGTAAACAACAAGATGAATTAAAACTCACAGAAGGCAAAACAGAAGATGATATTTTATTAACAGAATGGAATAAATTATTCTCTGATCCAATGAAAGCTGATGAAACATATACAATGTCAGATGTTTCTTCTGCTAGAAAAGGAATGGAAACAGCTAAAACATTATTATTTGATGCAACAGATGGATTATATACTAATGTTGAAGCATTATTAGATGCTAAAGCTGCTGAAGGCCAAGATGCTGATTGGGTTAATCAAGTCTATGTTAGAAGCGATGAAACAGGCGCAACATCAATTTCTGATTTAAGAAAACAATATGAAACATTAAAAGAAAATGTTATCTTAGGAAAAGCTGATGAAAGTGATGTTGAAGACTTTGTTAAAGACTTAACAGACTTATATGAAGCTGATGTAGCTTCATATAAAGAAGATGCTGTCGCTAAATTAAGAGAAGATGTCCAAAATAGAAAATCTTCTTCAGATGGTAAATTAAGCGTTGCTCAAGTTAAATTAATGGAAAATAGATTAACTGAAGCAGAAGCTATTTTAGGAACAGATAAAGTTACTTCAGCTGGTACAACATATAAAGGCGATACAGTTACAAGTATTAATGACTGGTTCGCTGATGCTGAAACTTATGTAATTCCTGATAATGATGGCGAATTCTCACCATCAGGTGATTTAGGACAAAGCGCTACTGAAGAATGGTTTGATTTACTTTCTAGAAGAGCAGCTCAATTAAGAGCTGTTGGTTCAGAAGTTTTAAAAGCTGGCCATGATACAAATGGTGTTATCCAAAAATTAGTTGGAGGAACTGGTTCAGGCGATTCATATAAAGCTGAAGGTTTTGGATATTGGAATACTATTCCTGCTGAATCAGAAAAAGTTACACTTACAATTGGTTTCAGAGATGAATTAGTATATAACTATCCAGGATTAATCGAAACATTAGGATTAAAAGGTGAATTAAATGATGAAAAACATTTAGTTTATGAAATCGATAGTGTTGCTGATGTAAATACATGGTATGAAGATGCTTCTAAAGTTCTTAACTTTGCTATTTCAACAAATAATGAAATTTGGAATCTAGCTAAAGATTATAGAGATGCATTCACTGCTCAACTTGATAGTCTTGTTGGTAAAACATTTGCAAAAGATGCAACAGCTGATAACGTAAAAACTCAATTAAATACTCAAATTGGTGCTATGTTCGCTGCATTTGGTAAAACTAATGTAACTGATTTCATTGATAGTGTTAACTTTAAAACTGACACAAAAACAGTTGAATCAATCACTATCAAAGATGACTATTTAACAACAGGCGGAATTATTAAATTAGGTAATTTCACTGCTATGAGTTATGACTTCAATAATGCTGAAAGCGATTATGCTGACGACAATGATGACCTCATTCATATCTTAACCGTTTGTACTGGTAAACATAGTGATAGTACACTTAAGACTTATGATTTAACAACTTCATCAGGTCGTAGTGCATTATTAACTGCTGTTAAAGCTGAAATTGCAAAAGTTACAGGTACAACAACTTCTGGAAATAACTAATTAAATTATCTATTAACTGAATATATAATTTAATCTATTTGATTAGGAGAGGGAATTTCCTCTCCTAATCTTATTATCAATAACAAAGTAATTTTATGATAAGATGATTTTGTTATTAATAATAGGAGGATATAACATAATGGAAATAAAAATAGTGCAGGAAAAGCTTGTTGAAGATGAAGCAAGAAAAAATTATTTTTTTTGGAAGTTATTTTATCCGATTGTCCTAGCGAAAAATTGAAGAAAATTTATGAAGAAAAAAAGATAATTGTTTCTAATACTATTTTAGATGGTGCTAGTCGACCTATTCTTTATAATACACATATTTATGGAAACACAGTAAGAACAGCTTCTTTTTATTTAAGTAAAGATAATGAAGCTCAAAGAAGTTGTCAAATTTCTAAAGATTATTTAAAACAACTTTATAAAAAAATAGAAGCGACAATTGATAAAACTAATAAACAGTTTGAATATGAACTAAAAATAGAAAACGAAGAAAAATTAAGAAAAGAAAAAGAAGATTTAAAAAGAAGTGAATTTTTAAAGGATTTCATAAAAGATATCAAAGACTAAAAATAATGAGATTTTATACTTTTTAATGAAAAGAACTTACTTAATTTCTTTTTGGGTGATAATCGGATAATGTAATTAACATGTTTATTGAAATAAAAGATACAAAAATGAGATTTGAAACAGATTATTTTGCAGATTATTTTAATAATGGCAAGATGGTAGATGTTTCAAATCCTTTATTTTTTGAAGCCTATAATGTTGAATTCGGTTCATGTGCTTCAATATCTAATAAAAATAGTTTTACATTGATGGATGCTGGAACAAAAGTTAGTATTACTGATCCTAAAATACAAAACACTTTAAATTTTGTTGTTAATAAAATAAATAACTATAAGCATTTTGATTTTGTTTTAACACATTTCCATAAAGATCATTATTCTTTAATAAGTGATATCTTAAATTCTTCAAGAAGTTATTTAAGATATCTTTTTATATATAATCCTTTTCATAAAAAGATTATTTTCGAACTGTCTTTAATAAACTTATTAATGTGTGTTATTGATAAAAGAGAAAATGTTAGAGATGAAGCAAAATATTTAATATTAAGATTTTTTGCTGATAATTATTTTAAAAAATTAGTAAATCAAAAGAAAATACAGAAAGTATATTTTGTTAAAGAAAAATGTAAATTCTATTTAAATGAAAGGGTATTTTATACTTTAGATAACATTAGTGATGATTTAAATTTATTTAAAAATCACCAATTTAAAGGCGATGATATTTTTAATGATTTTTATAGTTTCTTAAATAAATATTTCGCTATTCCTTTAGTTGAAAAAATTAAAGAATTGCGCGATGAATATGAATATATAAATATTTATTATAAAGACGATAAAATAAAAACAGATTCCGATTTAATAGAAACAATAAGTGAAGATACTTTTGAAGAAAAAGACAAGATGGATTTCTTTTTTAACGACAAAATAGATGAAATAATTGATTTATTTGATTCAAGTAAAGATAATTCTTTTTTAAATGAGAAAATTATTAATTCTGAATTCTATAAAAAATATATAAAAGAACTTAGAAAGATTAGAAGATTCATAAATGAACATGAGCTAAACTTAACTTTTGTTGATGTCTATGACCATATTTTAGTTGGTGGAGATTGTTCGTACAAAAATTTAAAATACGGATTAATCAAAAGATATGGATATAATAATATTGATTTTATTTTAATAAATGCTCCTCATCATGGTACAAAAGGCTATTTTCCTTTTGAACTAGGAAATATTACTTCTAATTATGTTGTAGGTTCTAATGGCCGAGGATTTAAAAGATACGGGAAATTTTCTTTAAATGAATATTCACGTATTTCTAATACATTTTTACTAACAAACTCCCGATTTGAAAATGAACCCATTACAAATTTTAATATTAAAAACCTTCATAATATTAAAATTTATACATACGATAACGAACCAGTAACTGATGCTATTATGTTTTAAATAAAAATATTTAAAACATTAAAAAGTTAATTATAATAATAAAAGAATAAAAGCTAACTTGTGATGGATAAAACTGGGTTCTTTTATAAGAGTAGATATATTTAATAAATATATTTAGAATTCCTTTGCTCCTCGGGTTAGCTTTTATTCTTATTAATGTTTTAAACTAATGAATATATATTATATTTAACTTTATTCATATTCATTTTAGCTATATCATTAGCTTCTTTTATAATTAATTCTTTATCATATTTTGATAAAGAATTATCTAATGATAAATATTCATAATTATTTATTAATTTATCATTTATTATATTTACTTTATTATCTTTTGATAATGAAATAACTAAAAAACGGTATTTATTTTTAAAACCTACTTTAAAACCTAAATCAATTAATAATAAGTTCTTATTATTTATATCATTATCAAAAGATAGCATATTAAATGATTTTAATATGCTATTAACTAATGTTTCATAGTTTAATAAAGTAATAATTCCTAAAAATTTAGGGGTGTTTGATAAGTTAAATAAAAAATCTTTCATAATTTACTTATTTATCTATTATACAAAGTCTTCCTATTAAAAATAACTTATATTTATAAAGTTAGCTTTAATAGAAAGATTAGGAGAGGATGCTCCTCTCCTAATCAAATTTATTAACTTACTATCATATAAAGGGATAGATAAATTTCAAACTTATGATAGTAATATTAATTACTGAATAAATAGATTTAATTAATTTTTTAACTTAAATTAATTTAATCCTGAAGCATCAAAGTAATAAGTATGGACTACATCACCTTCACTATCTAATACTTCAATTTGCATATTTAATCCAGCATATTTAAGGCTGCCAATATCTGATACTGGGACAACAAAAGTCATTTCTCCAGAATCACCAATTGTTCTTAATTTAACTTCGCCAACTTTATCACCACTCCAGTTTTCAACAGCGAGTCCTAAAGTTGTGCCTGGTTTAGAAACATAACCTGTTTTAATTTTTGTGCCTACTGTAGCTTTAAATGTTAAGACATAAACTTTAGCTCCATCAATGTCTGTTTGAGCCCAGAATCCAGTTGTAACATCATTCTTTTCTTGAACCATTGCATCGCCAGTTAATTTGTAAACTGTTTGAATGTGTGTTGAAGATGTTGTGTCTTCTTTCATTTCAAAGTTAGAAGGATTTTTCCATGTATAATTACCTGAAGCTGAAGTTGTTGATTGACCAGCAGTTGATTCAACACCAAGTTGAGCTGGTAATGAAGTGGTATCTAATCTTAAACCAATTCTTAATTGTTTAATCCAAGAATCAACTTCTCTAATTGTATCAGGAGCATTTTCACCGGTTAATACAGCAACGGATTCTTCATAAACCTTTTTATTAGCTTTATATTGTTCTAAAGTGACATTTCCAGCAATTGAATTTTGATATACTTGTAATGCGTAATCTTTAGCATCTTCGATATAAGCAGCAACATCAGCTTTATATAATGTTTCGAGATTACTTGCTTTTACCCAGCTATCAATTTCATTTTCGCTCATTTCACCTTTTAATGCACTTTCAACAACATCTTTAGCATCTTCAGCCATTGTTGAAGAAGTATCACCATTGAAGTGTTCAGCAAATTTATCATCGACTTTAGATTTTTCATCTAACCATGTCTTAAATCCGCTATTTAATTTAACTAATAAATCTGCATTAGTTTTAATACCATCAGCGAATGAAATGATTTTTGCTGCGTCATTATATTCAGGTGTAACGACTTTTTCAACATCTAAATCAGTCCACATTTCAGTAACATCTGATTTCTTAACTAATGGTCCGTTTTCATCTAATGTTACAGCACTATCTACGGCTGTTGTTAATGAATTTTTAATCTTAGTTAAACCTTCAAAATAAATCTTTTCAAAATCTGTTAAGTGATCTTTAGCCCATTCTTGAATATGTAATGTTCCATAAACTTTTTCTCCGGAAGTAACGCCAAATGTTTCTTCTTTTTCTAAAAGTTTATAATATTCATCAAGATTGAAAGAAGTTGCGCCTGTAACTGAAGTTGGGGCTACTAAATCTGTTAAATCTACAACATATTTTCCATCTGTTGCTGTATCAGGAATATTTTCGAAGAAAGGATTTTTAACTGTTTTTGTAACATCACCTGTTCCAAGAACATTTTTACCAACTGTTACTTTATCATCAGCTGTATCTTCTGTTTTGTTTGTGTCAACAGTATATGATGTTAAAGTTTTATAAGTTGAATCGGTAATTGCATCTTTAGCTGCTTTTAATTGAGCTAATGCAGTAGCTTTTGCTGCTTGGACTCTTTCATTAGCGAATGCAGTTACAACTGATCCATTAACTGGTTGTGATAAACAGAATTCAATATATCCAATTAAATTAATTTTAGTTGAATCTTTAACTGATTTATCCTCATTAACTGATTCAGAATCAAATGTTGGAGTAACATATTGAGTTAAACTTAAAGTATTATCTTTATCAGCAGTAACAAAGTTAGAAATTGCTGTATCAACAACACCAAGTAATGCAGTTCTTGTTTCATTTAAGCTTGCTAATGCTGCGGAATTTTCAATTTCAGCTCTATAATCAGCTTTAACTTTTTCTACAACAGAATTTTTAATATTTACAACAGATCCTTTAATTGCTTCTGCAGCTGCATAACCAACATCTGTATGATTGCCGTTAGTTGAATCTTTTACCCAGTTAATTTCTGTAGCTGCTGAAATTTTAGCTATTTCTGTTTCTGCAACAGCTGAAGGTAATTCTGTTGTTTCAACATATTGTTTTAATAAAGCAAGTGTTGTTTCATCTTCTAATTCTGTTTCAAATTTTTCAACTGAATCTAATGCGGCTTCAGCTTCTTCAAATGCTTTTGCTTTTAATCCATAGAATCTATTAGCTTCACTATCTTTATCACCAAATGTTGATAAAGCAACTTCGCCATTAATAACATTTCCTAAAGTAACAAGAGATGTAACTGCATCAATTTTAGCAGTAAATGAATCTCTTTGAGCTGTTTTATCAGCATCAAGATAATTTTCGTTATTTAAAGCTGTGACCATTGTATTTAAATCAACTTTAGCTTGATCTTTAGCTTCTGTTAAAGCTGCAGCATAAGCGGTATTAATTTTTTCAATTTCGGCATTTGCAGCTTCTTTAATAGCGTCTAATTGAGCTTTGACATCGTCTTTGTGATCCTTAACTGCGTTTGTGTAAGCAGTAGAGACAGCTTTTTCAGCATCACTATAAGCTTTTTGAACTGTTTCTGTTGCTTTTTCAGTATAACTATTTGTAACGACATCTTTTGAATCTTCAATGAATGGAACTTGGCCACTAGTGCCAGTATAAGTTAAATTGATTCCTTTATCTGCATCAACAATTGCTTTACCAGCATCTTGTAATAAGAGTTGGCCATATGTAGCAACTGATGTAAATGTTACATTTGTAACTTGAACTGATTGATAAGAATCATCAACTGTAAATGTAAATGTTAAATTTCCATCTGCATCTGGTTCAACAACATCAGCAACAACTGTGTCATTGATTTTAAAATCAATGACTAAATCATTTGTTTCATCAGCAGGGGTGAATGTAAATGTAACTGTCTCATTAGCACCAGCTTCAACAGCCCACTTATCTTGTGTAACTTTTCCTAAACTTGTAACACTTGGTAAAACGATAACATCAACATAACTTTTTCCTGGTTCTCCTGGAATACCTTGTTCACCTTGAGGACCTTGTTCGCCTTGAGGACCTTTTTCTCCTTCTTCACCCTTTTCTCCTTGAGCTCCTGCACATGAAGAAACTGTGAGTCCTAAAGAAAGGACTAAAGCAGATAAGGCTAATAAATTTTTCTTTTTCATTTTTAATTTATCTCCTAATAAATGAAATTGATTTAAAACATCAATGTTTTAAATCTAAATAATGTTTAACAACCTTTAGTTGACTAATGTGTTTGGTTCTAATTCTTAAAAATTAGAACAGTTAAAATAAATGAAAAATACGATTATTATCGTATTTTAGGTAACTAACTAATAATTAAAAGATTATGAAAAAGAAAAATGAATTTATTCGATGGTTATCGAATAAATAGGTATAATCTTTATATCATTAGCTAATTTATTTTAAATTGACTATTTTCTTTATTTATAAAATGTATTTAATGTTTCATTTATTAAGTTTTCTAATTCATCATAAGGAATAATTGTTGCTAATCCTGAGTTTTCTTTGTTTTTATCATTTTCACTAGGACAATAGCCAAAATTAATACCTATTAATTTTGTTTCTTTAATCATTTTGCTATCTTTTATAAACGTACCATCTATCCTAGAAAATACAGGAGAGCCCGAACTACCAGGAAAAGAATTAATATCTCCTAAAAAGAAATTTTCATTAATAAATAAGGTAGATAAATCAATTCTTGCAATAGTTCCTGATCGTACAATAGGTCTTTTTGAATTTAAACTGAATAATCCAAGAGGATAACCAATCATCGTAATAGGAGAACCTTCAAAACCACCTGCATCGAGATAATCTTTTATTTTATATGAAGAAGTTTTATCTAAAAAGCTTATTTGGTTTATAAAAGCTTCGTCAACGGATTGTTTTTTTAAATCATAAACATTATCTAATGATTTTTGTATATCAATTATCGCTAAATCTGATTTTTTACTAACAAATGTATTATTGTTAGGCAAAATATTTAAATCAAGATAAACAAAATCATTAAGTTGTGAATTGTGCATTTTTATTGTTAACTTTTTTACAAAACTAGAATCATAAATAACTACATGTTTATTTGTAACTAAAAACACTAGCTGTTTCGTTTTATTCTTTTCATTATCTAATTCTTCTTTACTTATAACTCTAAAATAAAATCCTGTGGCGGTCCCTTTTTTATCAATAAGAATTGGTGTAACGGTATTTAAAAAATCTTCATTTAGATAAGACATAATTTAACACTCCTTAAAACAAATAGAAAATGGAGGTATTTAGGTAATAACCTCCATTTTCTTCTTTAGGTTGCGATTTTTTATATTATTCTATCACTTCCTTATCTGTTAGATAAGGAAGTGTAGAAACAATATATGCTTTTAATTAGTTAATTAGTTTATTAAGTTAAATATTAGCTAAGTTTAACACCACTTAAATCAAACCAATAATCAATGTGACTTGTTGCTTTACTTGGGTCAGTATTATTATAAACTCTAATCCAAATAACGCTTGTAGTAGAAACTTTTGATCCATCTGTTCCAGTAGCATCACCAAGTCCAATAATAGCTTGAACTGTTGGTTCGTTATTATTTAATGCTTCAAGTTTGTATGATTTACCACCATCTTGAAGTGCCCATTCACTATCTGGTTTTATATCGCCAACTTTATCGACATATCTTACTTGAGCAGCATCACCAAGATCAAATCCAGTTTCACCTTTAAAGTTAAGAACGATAGTGACATATTTAGTTCCAACTCCATATCCGATAGGAGATTTATTATCTTCAGTAATAGAAACAGCACTACCACCACCAATAAAGACGTTTCCACCATTTGTACTTAATGTAAAGTCTTCTGCATTAGTATATGTTGCACTACCAGCAGTAAGATTAGCTATTGAAACAGTTTCTTCATTTGATAACACTAAAGATTGTGATTTGTTATCTACCTTACCAGCGGTTGTTTTTCCTTTGGCAGCGTTATTTAAAGCATCAACAGCATGTTCATACCAAATGTTAACACTTGTCATTGTTTTGCCTAAGTATAATTCTTCGCCTTCTTTATCATCAACAACATATTTTCCGGTATTAGAATCCCATTTGACTTTGTGTCCAATATATGAGGCATAATCTTCATGAGCATCATCTAAAGCATCAAAATAATCAGCAACAGTTGTGTTATTAATTAAGTTTTGATAAATTTGTTCAAATCTATTCTTTTGTGTAGTTAAATAATTTGCAACATCTTTTTCATATAATGAATTAAGATTAGATTCTCTACCCCATCTTGTAACATCACTAGATTTTGCTGAACCTGTTAAGATTTGTGAAACGATACCATCTTTACCTAAGAATGAATTCCACAAAGATGATTTAGTATTTCCAGGTGTAGTAGAATCATCTAATTTTAAGTAAGTTACATAATCAGGGTCTGATGCATAGAGTTTTGTTGCTTTTGTATTAGCTGTTGCATCAGTATCTTTGCCAACAAATGCTTGGAATTTAGCATCAGCATCACCTAATAATGAAATACTCTTAGAAACTGATTCAGCCATATCTGTAACTAAATCTAATGTACCAGCATCTTTTGCTAAAGTAGTCCATGTTTCTTCAACGTTAGTTTTTGTAATAAATTTAGCTGTTGTTGGTGTAGCAACGTTTTCTTTAACTTCTACATCAACGATTAACTTACCAGAAGTTTTATCGAATGTTCCGACAGCAGTATCTGCGTTATCTGTAGTTATGCTCACTGTTTCTTTAATAACATTTGCTTTTTGTTGTTCACTATATGTAGAAACCATTGCTTTATAGATTTTAGCGAAGTCTCCAATATGAGCAGCTTGCCATTCTTTAACGTCTGCAGCACTATTTAATCCATTTGTTGCTTGATTTGTTGTATTTGCAGCAGTTTTTAAAGCATTCAATTGTGCATCTAAGTTTAATGGAGTATCATCTGCATCACTAGTTGAACTTAAAGCTACACCTTTAACACCTGTAACAGTTGTTGGAGTTGGAGTAACTTCATAATATTTATCAGTACTTCCAGGAATTGTTAATGGTTTAACTGTACCGAAAACATTTTCTAATCCACCAACTTTGTCACTTGTTAAATAGTGAGTAACTTTATCAGAGCCTGTATATGTTCCAGCATTAACTTTTGCTAATGTTTCATCGGAAGCTTTTAATCTAGCAACTTCATCAGAGAATGCTTTTAAAGCAGCATTGATATTTGCTGATAATCTTTCTGCTCTAAATGGATTAGTCATATATGTTGAAGCATTTAATTGTGCTTCAACATAGCCAATTAAACCAGTTTCAGCATTTGTGAAGTCAACTGTTTTATCTGCTTCAGATTTTACTTTATATCCAGAAGAAATGTATCTAGCAATTGAGATGTAATTAGTTGCAGTATCAGCATTTTCAAAGTCAGCAACAGCTTGTTCGATAACACCTTTTAATGCAACTTTAACGTTTGATGATGATGCTAAAGCAGCAGATTTATCAATTTCACCAAAGTATTGATCAATAACAGCTTGAGCAATAGCTTTTTTAGTCCCTACAACACTATCTTCAATAGCTTTAACGCCTTCAACTTCTAAGACGACATCACCTTTACTATATGAACCATCAGCTGCATCTGAAGAATATGTTTCAAATGAAGTAGCACTTGAAACTTGAGCAACGTATGAATCATAAACTTCTTTAGGGTTTGAAACGTTTTCAACACCATAAGCTTTTAATTGAGCTAAGAATGTTTCATAAGCTTCAACACTATCTTCATCTTCTTCATCAACGTCTAACCAAGCTTCATCTTTAATAACACCATCATAAGCATCTGATAATGATTCTAAGACTGAACCTTTTGTAGAAATTAATGTATTGAATGAACCATCTTTAACACCTTTAGTTGGAGTTGAGTTAACAACTTTAGCAATGTCAACTAATGTTGTAGCAGCATCAATAGCAGCATTTGCACTATTTAAATCGTTTGTTCTATCTGTATCTTTATATGTATCAATTGTGATTTCATCACTTGTTGATTCAGCTTCTTCTTTAGCTGCTAATTTAGCATCAGAAACTAATTCAGCATAAGCTTCATCAATTGATTTAATTGAATTAGCAGCTTCAGTTTTAACTAAATTAACTTTTTCTGTTAATGTAGCATCATCTTTTAAGCCATCTAATTCTTCATTAATTCTAGCAACTTCATCTTGAGCGAGTTCAAAGATTGATGTATCTGCTAAAGCAGCGCCTTCATAATCTGCATCGTTTTCACTTGTTAAATCGCTATTGAATTCTTCGACATATTTTAATTCTTTAGCTCCATCATCTGAACCAAGTAATAATCTATCTTTTGCTTTTAATTCAGCAAAGTGAGTATAGACTAATTTTGAAGCATAAGTTGAAGGTGTAACGAATGTAGCATTTGTAACTTGAACACTCTTATAAGAATCATCAACAGTAAATGTAAATGTTAAATTGCCATCTGCATCTGGTTCGATAACATCTTTAACAACTGTATCGTTGATTTTGAAATCAACGATAACTTGTTCAGCTTCTGGATCAGAAGGAACGAATGTAAATGTAACTGTTTCATTTTTACCTTCTTCAACAGCCCATTTGTCTTGTTTGATTTTTCCATCATTTGTAACTGAAGGTAAAACAATGACATCAACGTAAGTTTTACCATCTTGACCTGGTTCACCAGCTGGACCTTGAGGACCTGTTTCTCCTGGTTTACCATTTTCGCCTGGTTTTCCTTGTTCACCTGGTTGACCAGCACATGAAGATACTGTTAAACCTAAAGAAAGAACTAAAGCACCTAAGCTAAGTAAATTTTTCTTTTTCATAAGCTTTCTTTTAATCTCCTATTTTATGAAAATTTGTTTTCTTTTAACTTCCTTTCATTTAAAGAAAGGGTTTAAAAGAAAATCTTGTTTAGTTATTTGTTTAATCGTTTTTAAAGAATTAAAAACCTTCTTAACCATTAACTAAACACTCTTTAAGTAAGCCATTCTAGTTAAGTTCTATTTCTTAAAAATTAGAACATTTTTTCAAAAACAATAAAAAAATGGCAAAAAGTCGATAGAAGAGGCATTTCTGTCACTTTTTAAACACATTTTATTGGAATTAGAAAGTATTAGAGTTAATTAAGCATTACGTAAGTCATCGCGTACGCGCGTACGCGTAATTATTAAAGATATATTAATGAATCAATGCTGAAAGCGCTTTTTTGTTGCATTTTTTAGAAATGTTATTAGAATTAAGTTGCTTAAATGAAGTGCTTAATTCAACTAGATTACTACTAAAACTAGAATTTAAGGCTTATTTAGGTCCTAATTAGTGACATTTTCTTGTAAAATTAATGATTTTTTTAAAAAAGTCTATCAATTGTAAAAGAAGTGTGCTAATGTATAGGTGTCGTTTTATCTAATAGCTACTTTTAGTTAATTTTTTGGTAGGAAGTCACTACCTAGTATTGACTTACCTATATGTGTTCTAATTTTTAAGAAATAGAACATTTAAAATTAGTTTAAAGATAGTTAAAGTTTATGGTTTTAAAAAGGTAGTTTTTAAAACCAATAAAATTCTTTTTAATTTTTAGGAGAATAAAGAAAAGTATGAAAAAGAAAAATTTACTTGCCTTATCAGCTTTAGTTCTTTCTTTAGGTTTAACAGTATCTTCTTGTGCTGGTGCAGAAGGTCCTAAAGGTGATGATGGAGAAAAAGGTGATACAGGTGAAACTGGCCCTCAAGGTCCTCAAGGCGAACCAGGACAAGATGGTAAAACTTATATTGATGTTATTGTTTTACCAGTTACAGGAGGAACAATTACTCAAGATAAGTTCGCAGTTACTGAAGGAGCAAATGAAACAGTTACATTTACATTTACTCCAGAAGATGAAGCAAACAATTTAGTTTTAGACTTCACAGTTAATAACACAGTTGTTGCAGATGTTATTACTCCTGCTGAAGATGGCTCATTAACATTTACTTTAACAGTCGATGATACATATCAATCTGTTCAAGTTAAAAATGCTGAATTTTCTAATGCAGTTACTTATGCTAAAGGATTAGTTAGTGAAGCTTTAAAAGCAATTAGTGATGTTGATCATTTAGTTGGTCAAAATACAACTGATGGAGTTAACGTTAAATATGCTTCCGCTCCATTATTTAACACTTCTCTTTACGCTATGGTAGCTGATGCAAATACAGCTATTGAAAAAGCTAGTGAAGAAGCTAAAGAAGAAGGAACAAAAGCTCAATATGATGCAGCTGTTGCAGCAGCTAATAGCGAAATTGCTAAAATTAATGAAGCATATAGTGATGCATTAATTTTAGCAAAAGAAAATGCTAAAGAAGCAATTGCTGAATTATTAGATAGTTCTACTTATTCTTCATTAAAAGCTAACGAAGGTTATGCTGATGCAGATAGAACAAATGATTTAACTAATGCTACTAGTGCAATTGAAAGTGCTACAACATTAGAAGCAATTTCTAATGTTGTATTAACTAGTGAAATTAAAGATGGTGATACAACTTTATTAAGTGTTGGTTCTTATCCTCAATTATTAAGTGATAAACAAAGTGCATTAAAAACTTTAGATGATGCTTTAGCAGCAGTTGAAGGTAAAGAACCATGGATGGATCCAGAAGCAACAGACCATGATTTAACAATTACTACTTTAGAAGGTTATGGAGTTGATGTTGGAACTCTTCCAAGCGCAATTCATAATGATTATGTTGCTCAAGTTTCAAGTGCTGCTTCTTTAACAAAAGATGGAACAGACATTGTTTTAGCAAAAGAAGGTAAAGAAGCAATTGAAGGTACAGTTAAAAATATTAAAGATCAATTAGTTGCTGGTATTGAAGCTTCTTATATTGAAGAAATTGATTCATCCGAAGCTATTGCAAGTGCTACTAATGCTAAAAACACATTAAAAGGTGTCGTTGAAGGTGTTATTTCTAACTTCACATATGCTGATAGAGATGGCTCAAAAGCAATTTCAGCTTACATTTCAACTAGTGAAGGCGGTTTAATTTATGAGATTGAAGAAGAATTAAATAACGCAGTTACTTCTCAAGGTTTAACAGCTTTTAAAACTGAAAGAGCTCAAAAAGCTGTTGATGAAGCTGTTGCTCAATTAGAAGCTAAAGTCGCTGAAATTAAATCTGCTGATGCTTTATATACTTCCGTATTTGGTGCAGTTACAACTGATGGAAAAGATCACACAGTCGAAAACGTTTTAAGTTGGGATGACACATTCGGTAACCCATATGCAACTACAACTGTTACTAATGGCTTAACAGATGGATTCAATTCAGTCACTGTTGGAGAAGGAACGAAAAATCCTTCATTAGATAGAATGTTAGCTTACTATAAAACAAGCGAAGATTCTGGATTTGTTAATGCCTTAGAAGGTACTATTGATGCTTCTACATTTACAACTATTACAAATACATTAAATTCTGCTTTAACAGATGCTCAAACAAGATATAATGCTGTTGTTAAAGATTTCAATGATAAATTAGTCGCTAATTATGTAACACCTTCTTTATTAGGAAATACATATGTTACAAGTACAGGTTTAGCTAATGTTTGGAATGCTGCTGAAGCAAAAACTATGAGTGCATTATCTTCTTTAGCAGAAAATGTTAATGATTCTTTAGAAGGATTAGACTATCTTGATGATGCTTTAGTTACTTATGTTAACGGCAAAGCTTCAACTGACCCAGATTGGAAAACATTATTTGATGGTAAAACTGGCTCAGCTGCTTGGGATGCAGTTGAAGACTTTATTACAGATGCATTAAATAATGGAACAACTACTAGTGCTGTTGATAATTTTATCTCTTCATTAGACGAAGTTTATGCTAGCGATGTTGCTTCATACTTAGAACAATCTAAAGATTACACTGAACAAGTTTATCAAAATACAATCTCTAACAATTTAAGTATGGATAAATACTTAAATGTTAAAGCAACATATGAAGCTCAACTTGCTTTATTAGAAGGTGAAGGAGCTCCTACTACCATTACAGCAATTAATGCTTGGGTTGAAGAAACTAGAGGTTTATTACATAATGCTAGCGTTAATAATCCAGGTGCAGATGCCGGATTAAATACTGGCGATAATTCTTTTAGTGGAAGCGATGTTGTCTTTAAAAATAGTGAAGAAGTTAAAATTAATGTTTCTTCAGATGGAACATATGTAGTTAGCGGAACTGCTCCTACAATGACTAGTGAACAAGCAGCAGCTTGGGGTGCAGCTGATACAACAACTAAATTCGTAGTTATTGAATATTCAACAGATATTGCTGGCGCTACAAAAAGAGTTGTTGGATGGGTTAATTCAGTTGATGCTGACGTAACTGATACAAGAGATCTTCCTAGTGATGGTGTTCAAACAACTATTTTAGGTGTTTCAGGAACTGGAACTGTTAGAGGAGACAACGATTTCTATAAAGTTGAAATTCAAAATGATAATGGTGACGTTTTAGCAACATATGTCTTTGATTTCTCAACATTAGAATAATTATTTAATTCCTTTCTCTATAACAAATAAGATACCTAACACATAATTTAGGTATCTTATTTAAAAACATATACATTTATATAATTTAAAGATTAGATAAATGTAGTATTTAATAATTAATTAATAAAAACCACTGCCCGTTTTTAAAAAAATCTATCTATCCCTTTATGAAGCAGTGGTTTTTCTTATATCTTAAAAATATACATAACCATCGAATATAAATAGATAAAAAATATAGCAAAATATTAATAACTAATCTTTGAGATTAGTTATTGGAAAAACATATATTCCATCTTTAGTTTTATAAGATGAACTAACTCCAGTAATAACTGCTAAAAAGGAAGGTTCTTTTTCTTTTTCATAATCTATTTTTTCTTTTAATTTACGTAAAGAAGATAACCCTTTATTAATAGCTTCTTCTCCTCCTAATTTAATTTCAATTGCACCCCATTCTCCATTTCTTCTAGTAATAACTGCATCAACTTCTAACCCACTTTTATCTCTGTAATGTTTAATTGAGGCATTTAAAGAATATTCACTATAAACTCTTAAGTCTCGAATAACTAAATCTTCAAAAAATAATCTAAAAGTATTTAAATCATTTAATAATGTAGATGGAGAAATATCTAAAGCAGCCGCTGCTAAAGAAGGATCAACAAAATGATGTATTGAAGAAACTCGACTTATAACTTTACTTCGCAAATTAGGATTCCAAGATTCAATATCTTTTAATATGTAAAGATTCATGAATTTTTCTAAATATTCATTAAACATATAATTGCTTAACAAAGGATTTTTATTTTTAATCTTTTCAAACATCTTGGTTAAACTAGCTTCACTTGAAACATTTCTGGCATATTCAATTAAAATTCTTTCTGCTATTTTTGTATCTTTAAAATAGCGTTTGCCTTTATTTGTTTTAGTATTTAAAATCGCATCATAATAGTTTCTTGCAACTTCTAAAGCATCTTCTCTTTCTTTTATTTTTAAAGATATTGGCCATCCACCTCGGCAAATATAATACGCGATATCTTCTAAAGAAGAAGGTGACTCATACATTGAAAAAGAAAAATTTTTATTAATAAATAATTCGTTTAAAGAAATATTTCCTAGTGATTCATTTGATTCATATAAACTCATTGGATACATTTCTATAAAAGAAAATCTTCCAGCACCACTATGAAAAATTTTTCCTTCAATTTCTTCATCTTCTAAAGGAATTACTGAACCAGTTAAAATAAACTCTCCAAATTCACTATCTTCATCAACTTTAATTCTTATTAAATCATAAATTTCTAAAATATTTTGCCATTCATCAATTAATATTGGTTTATCACCACTTAAAGTGGTAGAAAGATTGATTTTATAAAAATCAATCTTAGCTTTTTCATCAAAAGCATAAACTGTTTTGGCAAATTGTTTAGCCGTAGTTGTTTTTCCAACATCTTTTGGACCAACAATCAAGAGTGCTCCACTTGAATTTAGTTTTCTTTTTATATATTTTTCTATGATTCGATTAATGTAATTTTTATTCATATTTATATGTTACGAAAATATACGATAAATATCAATTATTTTTTTAATTTTCGCAGTAAATGGCTATATATTTTCATATCAAATGGCCAATGATTTTCATAGAAAATGACTAAATAATTTCGCCACACTTGGTTATTTTGTTTATTATTAATAAATATTTAAGCTTTGAATCTAAACTTTTAAAAATTTATTTACCAAAATAGAAACTAAAAGTCATTTAAAAATTAAAAAGAAATTTCAGTGGCCAGCCTTGTGGTTAAATTAATGGCCAGCATTACTACTTTGCTATAATTTTTTAATTTATTCTCATATTCCTTTTCATGGTCATTTTAATTATTCTATGAAAAGATCGATCTTTATCTTTTTTAATATTCACTTAATTCCTTTACTTTAAAAAAATTATTAAATTAATTTTTTATTTATCTACTAAAAAGTCTATTGGATTAGTAAATAAATAAAATGAAAGATAATAAGGTATAGTAAATATTTTATTTACTATACCAATATTAGATGAAGTAAATTTAATTAATCCATCGACTTCACTATATTTATCTTCGTTACTATTTAATATTATTTTAGAAGCATTTGTATTACCATTCCTTGCTTTTGCTTCAACTAAATAAATTTTGTTATTTAAAGAAGAAATAAAATCTATTCCTAATCCACTAGATTTAGAAAAATAATATAGAGGGATAAAAGATTTATGTAATGAATCTGCAATTAAAGATTCATAAATTATTCCTTTACCCATTTTTAATGTGTCTGTTTAAATTTTGGAGTCAATATCTTCATCTATAGAGCCAGTTAATAAACCGATATCGCTAAAAAAGATTTTAAATTGTTCATCGTTGCTAAAAAAAGACAAAGATGATGAAAGTGAATTAAGATTATAAGAAATGTCAATTAATCCATAATCATAAAGCCATGATATTGCACTTTCATAATCTCTTTTTCGAGCATTATGAGATATATAACTAAATTGAAATTTATTATTTTCTTTTCCTAATTGTCTTGGAATTGATTTAAAGACTTGCATAATTTTAAGTTTTAAAGTTTCGTCTACCTTAAGTTCTAAAGATTTATTTAAATGTGTTCCAAAATCACTTTCATAAGTTTTAAACAAATCTTTTTTTGTCTTTTTTACTTCTTTTAAATCATTTGTGTCAACAAATGTGGCTACTACTTCTGGTAATCCACCGACAACAATATATTTTTTTATCCAATCTAAAAATAAATTATGAACAAAAGAATTAATTTCTCTTTTATTAATATAGCAATCTTTAATATAATCGATTAAATTTGAATCAACATTATTTGCCCATAAAAATTCTTCAAAATCCATTGAAGTCATAATTAATTCAGATTCATTTCCTACACCGATACCTCTAAAAGAAGAAACTTCGTTATTATAACCTTTAATGCCTAATAAGGATCCTGTAGCAATTACATCAAATCTACCATCTTCCTTAAAATATTTTAAAGAAGACCTAGCATTTGGACAATCTTGAATCTCATCAAATATTAAGACCGTTTTATAAGGGATTAATTTAGAATTTTTTATTATTCTATTTGAATCACCTAAAGAAGAAATAAGTAAGCTAATTTTATTAATATCGAAATCACCGTCAAAATAAGTTGATAATGATCTTTGTTTTCTAAAATCGAGGATAAAAGCATTTTCATAGTTTTTTCTAGCAAACTCTTTTACGATTGAAGTTTTACCAACTTGTCTTAAACCTTTGATAATTAAAGGTTTTTTTATCGTCTTTCCGACTTTTTAATTCTTCTAAAATTTTTCTTCTAAATATCATAATAATTAAATTCTAAAATTAAATTTCACGTTTTTCATGCGACTTTTTTCATTATTTGCACGTTTTTCAAGCGACTTTTGATACTTAGTGAAGTGGTAGAAAAAGAAAAACAACAAGATGAAAATTACTTATATTTTAAAAAGTTATTCTCTGATTAATTTCCATTTATCATACTGATTAATTCTATTTTTAATAATAACTTTTTTTCTTAAAGATGAACATATTTTATTAAAAATATATTACTCAAAAAATATTCGATAAATATCGTATTTTTTTATAGTTTTTATAGTAAATGGCCAATAATTTTCATAGGAAATGGATAAATAATTTCATCACACTTGGCTATTTAATTTATTAATAAATAAATATTTAAGCTTTTAATAAGTTAATAGGAACAACATAAATTCCTTCTTTAGTTTTATAAGCACTTCCGCTAGCTACTAAGATCATTAAAAAAGAAGGTTCTTTTTCATTACTTTTATTAATTAATTTTTCTTTTAATAAAGCTAAAGACTTTTTAGCTTTATTAATAGCTTCTTCTCCTCCTAATTTAATTTCACATAATCCATATCTTCCATCTTCTAATTTTAAAATAGCATCACATTCAAGTAAGGCATTATCCCGATAATGCCTTACTTCTCCATTTAAAACACACATATATATTTTTAAATCTCTAATAGCTAAATCTTCAAAAATAAAGTAAAACTATTAAGATCATTTATTAAATCATTTAGTAAAATATTTAAAACATTAACTGCAATAGAAACATCATTAAAATGTCTTGTAGGGGTTTGTCTTATTGATGTTTTAAAGCTAACTTATATTTTAATCAAGTATACAAATTTTCAATTTTAATAACGAACAAAAAAATAAAAATAGAGAGATACGCAAAGTAATGGCTATTTTTATAACATAAATATAATTTACTTTATGAGTTGAGTCATAAAGTAAATTTAATATTTATTTAGTGTGTATCGTTTATAAAATATTAATTAACTCTCGTATATAAAAAGAGAATACGAGAGGTAGAAAACGTATTCTCTTTTTTATTTTTAATAATTAGAAGATATTTTTAATTATTCACCTTCAATAGAATCTTCAAAAGGATTATCTACATTATAGAAAACTGGTTTATTACCATTATTGGTTGCATTATTAACATTACTAATAGTAGTTTCATCAATAACCAATGTGCACTTATTAGCATCCGTATTAGTCATATAAGCATAGATGTATGGGAAATAGAATTCACCATTAGAACCTTCAGCGTCTCTTTCAAAAGTTACATTAGTTAAAGTTAATGATTTATCGTTTGCGTAGCCAGAAGTTCTATTTTCAGCCCAACGATCTCCTAAAACAATATATCCTAAAGCAACGCTATTTCCATCACCCCAAGCTGTTTTAGAATAATCAACAGAATAGGAAGATTTATCGTATTCTTTAATAGAAACTTTACAATCAGTTAAAGTAACATTGCCAGCTCTAACAATTACAGCTTGGTCATCACCACAAATCGATGATTTATTAACTTTAACGATGGATGGAATATTAATTAATAAGCCAGTACCCATACTTCCACTTAAAGTTGAATTATTAACATCAACAATAATATTGTAGTTTTCAACTTTTGATGCATTTGTTGATAAACCAAATGAAACACCTTCGACAGTAGAATTATTGACAACTACTTTAGCGGCATCTCCATTTGGATAAATAGCACACGAATCACTTTCGTAAGAAACGTTATCTAAATTTAACGAAGCTCCACTTTGAACAATTAATGCTCCAAGAGATACTCTATTTGGACTTGGATTGCCTGTACTTGGATCAACATCATAAACAAGACTTCCTTTTTCTTCACTACTACTTGTAATGTTTAATATTTGGCCATTACTTATAGTTGTTGATAAAGTATTAATATTTTCCTTTTCATTGTATGTTCCCGTACTTGCGGTTTTAACAGTTAATCTTTTACCATTTAAATCAAGATTTGTTTCTTCTCTACCTTCAACTGGTAACTTGCTTGTAGTAGTAACTTCTTTATTTAATTTAAAATATTTAACACCACTAACAACCACATTTTGATTATTCATTAAGGTTAATTGATTTGCATCATCAATTAATAATGGATTTTCTTTACTACCATCTCCTCCAGCAAACTTAACTCCTTCAAGAGGTGTTCCTTTTAATACTTTCTTATCGCCATTATTATCCGAATAAGTTACTTCACTATAAAGTTGACCATTAATAAAGACGTTTTGAACGGTTTCAACATCTCCTTCAACATTTGCAACTTTAACAAAATTAGATGCTTTTGCTTCAATTTTTACTCCATTAACACTAACATCTTTTGGATATTTTTCATCCTTAGCAAGTAATTCGAGTTTATCGTATGAATTATTTCCCCAACAAGCATCAAATACAGCTAATAAACCACCTTTTATAGTTGTAGTTAATCTTCCAGGTTTAGAAATAGTTTCTCCGCTATCTCCTGCTAATGTAGAAACAGTGTCTTCTGTTTCTACATTATTATACTGATATTCTGTTTTTAAATTATCTTTTGTTAATTTAACTCCATTATGAGTTAAATTATTAACATTAACATCAAAATAAGAAGCACTATCTTGAGAAGAGTAAGTTGTTAAATCATTTTGTTGCCATAAATTAAACATGATTACTGGATTTTTGCCATTATCGTTAATGTTTAAATTTTCTAAGTTTATTGAAACAGACTTATTTTCTGAATTAGTAGTTTTTTCATAATCTGCTAATGTTAAGAAATTAGTTTTACCTTCAAAAGAAGAGTCTTTAATAGTAATTGAAGCATCATCAGCAAATTGTTGAGCAGAAATAATTGTTCCAGTTAAACCTTTAACATCTGTATTTGAAATTTCTAAATTTGAAATAGTTGAACTTGTTAATTGAGTCATTAAAGAAACTCCGCTATCTTTTCCATCATAAGAGACTCTTACATTAGAAAGAGTAATATCACTTGTTTCAGCTTGAATCAAAGTATGTAAAGCGTTATTTCCCATTGAATCTTTACTAGTTACATCTAAAGATACATTTTCTAATGTTAAAGAACCACCTTTTCTAACATAGGAAATAATATTTTCATCTCCATTAAATGAAGTTTCACTTCCTACTTCAGCGCTTAAAGTAATATTAGAAAGTGTTAAATCATCAGATGATGTAATAGAAGATTTGTCTGTTAATGTTAATTTAGCATTACTTCCATCTTCTTTTTTGCCATCAATAACGACAGGGTTATTATTTGTATTTCCACTAATTTCAATTTTTGAAGCGGTTAAATCTTCATTTACATTAACTACAACTGCTTCTCCTTCTGGAGTTCCGGTTGGAACTTCAACTTTTAAAGAACCACCAGTTGTATCAGGAGTTACGGAAGTTGCAACTTTTCCACTAACGACAAAGCCACCTTCCATCATTTTAATAGCAGTTGTTTCTAAACCAGTATCGCTATAAACAACAGTTCCATTATTTTTAATATCCCAAACAAAAGATACATCACCACTTGAATCAGTAGGAACAAAAGTAAATGTAACTTCTTCTCCTACAAGTGCTGAACCTACATTAGAAGTAATATATCCTCCTTCAACAGGTAAAATTGTATTTGAATAAGCGGTTTCTCCTGGTTTACCTTGACTTCCAGTTGAGCCATTTAATCCATCTTTTCCATCTTCACCATCTTCACCTTTAATATTCATTTTTAAAGTCCAACCAGCTTCTTCTTTTTGATAAACATCGCCATTAGTGGTATTTAAATACATATCGCCAACCTTACCTAATGTGTCAGCTGGTTTAGAAGTTCCGGTTAACCAAGTTGAACCATCTTTCCCATCTTCTCCATCTTCTCCTGGATCTCCTTTATCTCCTTTAGGGCCAGTTTCTCCAGTAGGACCTGCTGGACCGGTATCTCCTTTATCTCCCTTTTCTCCGCTACAACTACTTAAACCTAATAAACCAATGAGTGTTAAAGCAGTTAAGGATAATAATTTTGTTTTTTTCATAGTTTATACCTATACCTCTAAATAATTATTTTTCAGCATTTAAAAATTGCTGAAAAATGTTTTTCTATGAAAAAAGCCTAAATTAAAAAAAAAAAAAAAACAAGTCTAGAAACACAAAAATATAACCCTATAAAAAGATAAGGAAATAGACTTGTCACTTATTATACATAAGATTAAGAAGATCTTAATTAAAAGATAATATCCTTTATAACTTCCTTATTATTCTTATTACCTATCTATTTCTTCCTAATATTAATTTTTCTAGACCAACATTATTAATACGCATATAAGCAATCACTTCTAAATTATAATGTATAGAAACATTTATATAATTTTCTTCGATATCAAATATATCCTAATCATAATGCTTTAAAACTTCATTAACTCTATAACTTCTAGCCAAAATAGAAATAAATTTAATTAAAAATAGAAAGAAGATAACTAAATATACCATATTTTATAAACGCTTATAAAATAGGATATACATTACATATATAAGAGAGGTAATACTAATATATGAAAGAATATAAAACTAAAAAATTAAGATTAATCTCTTTATTAGCTTTAAGTACTATAACTTTATCTTCTTTAATTAGTTGTAGTTCTATTAAAGGAGATAAAGGAGACACAGGTTCTACTGGTCCAACTGGAGAAACTGGTCCTAAAGGAGATAAAGGAGATCCAGGAAGTGATGGAAAAGATGGAGAAGATGGTTCATTATGGTTAACAGGAACATCTAAACCAATAGATTCATTAGGTAAAGAAGGAGATATGTATCTTAATACATCTAATGGCGATGTCTATCAAAAAGAAGAAAGTGGATGGACATTAAAAATGAATATTAAAGGTGAAGATGGTGAAGATGGAAAAGATGGATTAAATGGTTCATCGGGAAGCCAAGGAAGACCAGGAGAAACCGCATGGTCCAATACAATCCTCCCTTCTACTGATGGAGTAATCATTCCTTCTTTAGGAAGTCAAAAGGTTGGTGAAGATATTACTTTTACTTTTGATTGCGAGTCGTTAGATGAAGCTAATGGCGAAAAAATCATATGGTCAATTATAAATAAAGAAGGCGACACCAAAACTTACGAAGGAAAAAGTGTCACTTTAAAAATGGAAGCAGGTGGTTTTGTTGTTAGTGCTCAAAAATCAGTCGGTAACATAACTATCGCAAATAGCGAAAGTGAATTAAAAGAACAATTAGAAAACTTACAGCCTGGTGAAAATACAATTATTTTAAATGATGAGGTTGAATTGAAAGCTGAAGATATTAGTTCTATTTCAACTATGTCAAAAAATGAAATAAACTTATTAAATAATAAAAGAGAAAAATCATCATTAAAAACAGGAAAACTTGAAATTTATAGTTCTGATAATGAAAACGTTACATTAAATATTTTATCAAATGGTAATAAGAAGAAACTTAAATTCCCATTTTTGACCGTTATTGGAAGTGGTGATGTAGATTTAAGATTTAATAATGTTGATTTGATCTTAGATTTGGATTTCTCAAATTTAGATGTTAATGAAGCTCTTATATATGGACGCTTCAATTTCATTAATTCTAAAGGAGTGAATAAAATATCTTTTAATAATTCAACATTTTCAATTGAACCAAGCAAAGAAATTTTAAATAGCGGTACATATACAATTTTAACTCCAAATTTTATTAATTTTGATGGTAAAAGTTTAGAATTCAATAATTTTGTCCAAAATAAAAGGTTTTCAAATTCTAGTTGGGGATTTATACAAATGAGTTCAAATGATGGACAGAGTATTTATAGCAGTTTAGGAAATATGAATAGTAACTTAGAAAGTATAAAAATTAATAATTCCACAATATATACAAGTGTTCCTTTTAATATATCGTCCTTTAGAAATTCACTTTCTTTAGATATTAACATCAATAACTCAAGTTTCTATAATTGTAAACCATATAACCGACATATGAGTGATGGTTCTCCCTTAGATTACTTAATGCCTTTCTTTATGCTAGATATAGATAGAGAAATAAACAAAAATTTTAATGTTAACATCGATATTAATAATGTTTCTTATGGATTATATTGGGATGAACAATTAGATGAATTTCCAGTATTTTTAACTGACGGCTCCCCATCAACATTTGTTTTTTATTCTACATTAAATGATAGTTATCGGAACGACGAATACCATAATTTTGATGAATCTTTATATGAAAAAATAGACGAACATTTTAATCCTGCTAATGATTTTAATGATCTTTCTTTAAATGATAAAGTAAATATTTCACTTAATAACTTTTCATTATATGGAGAAAAAATTAATTCATTTGATGGCTTTGAAATACCTCAAGGTGAAAATATATTAAAAACTTATTATTGCGATTCTTGTCAAAAGGATGTTAATTGTATTGATTATTGTAAAACTTGGAAAGATTTATATACAAAAAGAAATAAACCATTAATAACTTATTCATGGACATTAGATTTTTGTGGACATAATACCAATTTACCTGAAGGAGGCTATATAGGATCTAGTGGAATGTTTATTGATAACTCTTTATATCCATCTTTATCGTTAAATAATAAAAAGATAACTTCTTTTTATAACTACTAATAAAAAGTAATTAAAGGATTTTATTAAATTAGGAGAGTATATCTTAACTACTCTCCTAATTTTTAAATAATTGGTTAAATAAATAGTTTTGCAGTTTGAATTATATATAAATCGTGTTTTAATAATAATTTTACAATGAATTTAATTAAAATATTTAATTTACATATAAACGACTTATTGATGTTATTTATTTAAAATACATCGATTCTTAAATTATTTTACAAATTAAAGCAAGTATTTCTAATTTGGTTAGATGGATAGAACTTTTTAAAGATAATATTTTCCATTTTTTAGATTTATATTACTTAACCTATTTTAAAATTGATAATGTTGTTACAGTTATGCTAGTTTTTATTTTAAAATTTATATACTATTAACTTAAATTGACAAAAAGTGGTAAAAATACCAAAAATCGTCAAGGGGGAATGATATTGAATTTTTAACAGATAAATACTTAAGTCATTTAAAAAATAGAATGAATAATGGATTAATTAAAGTAATAACTGGTATTAGAAGAGTAGGTAAATCTTATTTATTATTTAATCTATTTTATAATTATCTTTTAAGTATAAATGTTGAATCATCACACATTATTAAAATTGAACTAGATTTAAGAGAAAATAAAAAATATCGAGATCCAGATGAAATATTATTCTTTATTAAATCATTAATAAAAGATGACAAAAAATATTATATCTTGCTTGATTAAGTTCAAATGTTAGATGATTTTGAAGAAGTTTTAAATTCCTTACTTTAATTAAATAACGTTGATATTTATGTAACAGGAAATAATTCAAAATTTCTTTCTAAAGATATAATTACTGAATTTAGAGGAAGAGGAGATGAAATACATCTCTATCCTTTAACTTTTAAAGAATACAAAGAAAACTATAATGGTGATATTTATCATGCTTGGGCTGATTATATTTTATATGGTGGACTTCCTTTAATTTTATCGATAAAAGCAGAAACACAAAAGGTAAATTATTTAACTACTTTATTTGAAGAAACTTATATAAAAGATATTTTAGAGCATCATAAAATAATTAAAACTCAAGAATTAGAAGATTTAATTAATATTATAGCTTCTCAGATTGGATCATTATCTAACGCTTCAAAAATAGAAAAGACTTTTAAAAGTGTTTTAAATTCAAAAATTAGTATAAATACGATTAAAGAATATATCGATTGTTTAGAAGATGCATTTATTATCTCTAGAGCTTATCGATATGATGTAAAGAGAAGAAAATATATTGGAACTCCGTTAAAATTTTATTTTGAAGATGTCGGTTTAAGAAATGCTCGACTTGGTTTTAGACAAATAGAAGAAAATCATTTAATGGAAAATATTATCTATAATGAACTAAAATTTAGAGGATTTAATGTTGATGTTGGAATAGTCAATAAAAGAGAAAACGATAAAGAAGGAAAAAATATTCGAAAATCATATGAAATTGATTTTATAGCTAGTTTAGGAAATAAACGATATTATATTCAATCAGCTTATTCTTTAACTAATAAGGAAAAAGAAAATCAAGAAATGCAATCTTTAATTAATATTAATGATTCATTTAAAAAGATAATTATTGTTAAAGATATTATTAATATTTATCGTGATGAAAACGGAATAACTACAATGAATATTTTTGACTTCCTTTTAAATGAAAATAGTTTAGACTTATAATATTTTATTGATAATTTTTCTCAATAGCTTGCAAATTTCTTTACTGAATTAATGCAAATCTCTTTGTTAAAATGATGCGAATATCTATGTTAAGGGATTAAAATGCATAGGAAAAACAACAACTTGTAAAAAATTCTCTAAAACTATTTATAAACTTGGCCTTGAAAGAGAATTAAATAACTTAAAAATGCAACTTAACATTGATTCTTCACTAGTTTTTAATAAAGAAAAACCGATTCTTTTTGATGAGTGGCAAAACTATACTCCGCTTTTGAAATGAAATTAAAGACCAAATCGATGACCCTTTTAGTAAGCCAGACCTTTTTTATTCACCAATTCTACTATACCTCATGCAAAAAATTACAATAAAACCAAAATAATAATATTTTTAGTGAAATAAATTCAAAATTACATACGGTACCGGAAGATTTAAAGAAATAACAATGAGACCTCTCTCTCCTTATATGAATCTAAAGAATCAAATGGATTAATTTCTTTATTAAGCCTTTTTGATGAAAATGTAAATATAAATGGAAAAAATCTACTCTTAATATCGAGGATTTAATTTTTGCAACCGTTAGAAGCGGATTTCCTTCTTCTATTTTTGCTAATAAAAGCGATGCAATTAAATTACCTAAAGATTATTTATCAGATCTTATTAATTATGATATAAGCGATTATGATAATGTAAAAAGAGACCCTGTTTTAACATCCGTTTTTTAAAAATATATTCTAAAAATATTTCTACTTTAGAAAAAAATCAAAGATGATTAATAAAAAAGAGGTGAAAATTTTTCATTTAGTGAATCTACTTATTATGATTATAAAAATATTTTAGAAAAATTGTTTGTTAATGAAGATGTTGATGCATGGTCACCACTTTTTAAAAGTAAAACTAATATGAGTTCAGTTCCTAAAAAGTATTTTTCTGAACCTTCTTTAGCTATTGCGGCTTTAAATTTAAGCGTTGATTTCTTTAAAGATAATCTTATCGATTATGGCTTATTTTTTGAATCTTTAGCAATAAGAGATTTAAAGATTTATTCTTCTAGATTTGATGGAAAATATATTATTATCATGATAGAAACGGATTAGAAAGTGATGTTGTTTTGCTATTAAACAATGGAAGATACGCTTTAATTGAAATTAAATTAAAAGATAGTCAAGCACTTATAGCAAGTAAACATTTATTAAAAATTGAATCTTTAATTAAAAATTATAATATAAAAATAACTGATCCTTATTTAAAAATGGATCTTCCTTCTATATTAATTTGTATTGTTGGAAGTAATAATGCTTATATAATAAATAATAAAGTTCACATTGTTCCTATTGATACATTAAAGGATAAAATAATTTTATCTTTTAATTAGTACTTCAAAGTAATAATCACTTAACTTTGAAGTAACTTTGAAGTTTTACTTCAAAACACTTTGAAGTAAATAGTGTTTTTTTATATGTTTTTAATCATTATTTAAAATACACTTTGAAGTTTTTATTAATAAATATATAAAAAATACGATAACTATCGAATATTTTCTTACTTCAAAGTGAATGCAGATAAGTTTGAAGTAACTTTGAAGTTTTACTACAAAGTGAATGAATAAGTTTGAAGTAAAGTTTGAAGTAACTTTGAAGTTTTACTACTAAGCGATGATTTAAGTTTGTAGTAAAGCTTCTTTTTTATATTTAAAAGATTTAAAAAAAGAAAAACGGGAATTAAACCCGTTAATCTTATATTCACTTATTTGTTTAATATTTTATTAAACAAATATTATAATTTTTTATAACCTGTAATTAAATTATCAGTAATTGTAAATAAATATTTATCTCCAACACCATCGATATCAATATTTTCATATCCATCATTAGGTGTTAAAACTAAATATAATGTATTATCTACAATAGCATATGAAACAGTTCCAAATACATTAAATTTATCAATTTCAGTTAGTTGAACATCAGAATGGTCAACAACAAATTCATCGTATTTCATTGTTTCATATTTTAAGTCTTTGACATTAACTAAATCACCAGATGATGTATTTAAATCTAATTTTGTTTCAATATCAAAATAATATCTTACACCATTTGATTGATCATCACCATTTGGCCAAGTAAGATTGTTTATAGAAAGACCATAGTTCAATCTTGAACCATTATCACTAGAATAACTTGTATAAAATTTACCATCGACTGTTGAATAATAAACAGCGACATCTCCTGTTTCATCACTTAAATCATTTTTTGAAACAATATTATTAGTAATTGCTTTTGAAGTTTCATCCGCATTAACTTTATTATCGTCAAGTCCACAAACCAAACCTTTGTAAGCGTCAGTCATTGAATTTAGGGAGCCATTTAATGAACAATTTTCTAATGTAAAATAAGAGCTTTTATCTTCGATATTATTCCAGTTTGGACTAGTTACACCTGATGCATTAGAAAATAAATAACCGACTTGATTCATAGCTCCTAATGTGCCGGTGAAACTAGAATTCTTTATTGTTGTTTTATAATTTGGTGTATAAGGAGAATAACCAAAGAACACTCCAGCACAAGTTCCTGAATTAAAAATATTAAAATTATTAATATTAACGTCTTCTACTAAAATATTGAAAACTTCATCTGAAGGATGAGCATTGAATAAGGCATTTGGAGTTATAAAACCGAAATTATTAGAATTAACAATTGTTGGCTCACCATTACCATTAATGTCTATGTTGGAAATAGTTAAATTTTCAAGAAAACTATAAACATCATCACTGTTATTCCAAGCAACATTAAATAATTTCCCTAATTTTCCATTTGTTAAATCGATTGTTAAATTTTTAATTTCAACATCTCCATATACATTATTTAAGATAAAAGAGTTTTTACTCTCATCAGCAAAACTTATTTTATGCCCGTTTCCATCAATGGATCCCGTGAACCATTCTAAAGAGCTATCAAGTACTAAATCTGCATTAAGTTTATAACTATAACTTTCTTTAGTTAAATATTCGGCAGTTGCTTTTGATGTATCAGTTAATTTAGTTACTTCATTAATTAATTTCCATTGATCTAAGTTATCAACTTGTAAAGGATTTTCTGCTGTTCCATCGCCTCCAGCAAACTTAACACCATCTACTTTAGTTGATAATGTTTCATCAACACTTCCATCATCTTTTAAATATAGTTCAGAATATAATTGACCATCAACAAATGTATTTGTTGATGTAGCTTCAACTCCTTCTACATTAATAATTACATCTTTATTAAACATTTTTTCAGACGGTATTTTGTCATAACTTTCTTTATCAATATTTAAAGTGAAAGAATTTTTTTCTGGTGTGTTATCGTATGCGTATAAATAGTAAGTAGGAGTTTCTGTATTTTTTTCATCTGCTAATACGCTCAAAGATTCATTAGCGTCTCTATTTTTAATTGTGAGTCCGTCAACATTAACAGTTGAGTCTACTTCTTGATAATTTACGGTATTTGATCTATCTCCCAAAACTAAAGCAGCGCTAGGTATTTCGTTGCCTGATCCCCAATCACCATTTAAGTAATTATTATTTTTTGTAACTAAAGATGCAAAATTATTAATATTTTCTCCGTATTCTATAGTTACATTCTTTAGAGTGACGTTTCCTTGTCTAACAAACATTCCTTGCCTATCACCAGATATAACAGTGTCTTCGATATAAACATTACAAGGAATATTAACATATAAACCAGCATTGTCTCCATCATCTGTGTTTGAAGAAATCTCAGAAGAAATAATATTTATTTCTACATTTTGACCTTCGACAGCTGCGTTTGTTCCAAATCCATAAACACTTGACTCTACTTTAGAATTTAGGATATTTAAAGTAGATGCACTTCCTTCAGCCATTAAGCCACCTTTTGATAATAGCTCAACATTATTTAATGTTAAGGTCGATCCATCTTTAACATTTATATCTGCAGAAGTTGTATTTGATGTTTTTAAAGAATTGTCAATAATGCCATTAGAAATTTCAACATTAGCCCCACCAGAAACAGCATAAGCATTTCCAGAATTTGGAAGATCAACATTATTTTCACCCAAGTTTAAAAATACTTCTTTTTCTTGTCCCGTTTTCCCTTCAAATAAGTTATTTATAGTGTCGGTATTAATAGTAACTTTATTTTCATTTGAAGATAAACCTTTTGCTAATTCAAAATATTTGGCACCTGTTTCGGCAATTGATTCTTTTCCTAAAGAATCAATATTATTTATATCATCAATAACTAATGCTGATTCAGCTGTTAAACCATCGCCAGAAGAAAATTTTGGGGAATCATCGCCAGTTTGAGCTTGCCCTTTTTCTATGACATTTCCAAACGCATCAACTTTTCCACCGGTATATAAGACACCATTTTCAAAATACGAAGTTTTTCCAACTTTATCAGAAGCTTCAAATTTAGCAGCTACAACAAATCCATTCTTGACCATTGTTGTTTTATAGGAATAAACACCTTCAACTGGTGCATCAATATTAGTAATTTTCTCACCATTTAAAATTACTTCTGCAAGTGAATAATTATCATCTGGCTCAAATGTGAAAATAACTTCACTGCCTTCAACAGCGCTTCCAAGATTTACACCAATGTTTCCACCGGTTGTTGGTAAAATTGTATTTGACCAAGCGGTATCGCCTTTTGGACCGGTTGAACCATTACTTCCATTATGGCCATCTTTTCCATCTTCACCATCTTCACCTTGGATATTCATTTTTAATTTCCATCCATCAGCTTCTTTTTGATAGACATCACCATTAGATGTATTTAAGTACATATCACCTAATTTACCTAAAGTATCAGCTGGTTTAGTTGTTCCAGTTAACCAAGTTGCACCATCCTCGCCATCTTCTCCATTTTCTCCAGGATCACCTTTATCCCCTTTAGGGCCAGTTTCTCCTTGAATTCCTTGATCCCCTTTATCCCCTTTTGGACCTTGAGAAGAACAACTGCTTAAGCCTAAAATTCCAATGAGTGCTAAAGCAGTTAATGATAATAATTTTGTTTTCTTCATATTTACTTTAAATTCCTCTTAATATCTATTTTTCATGTTTAAAAACGATGAAAAATATAAATTTCTACCTAAAAGCCTAAATTTAAAAAAAAAAAAAACAAGTGTTTGGGAGAAAGTTCTTTATACTAATCGCCATTGTTACAGACTTGTGGCACATTTATATTTCCCTTATGAGTTTTTATGGCTAAAAAGAGGTTGAATAGGCATAAGAAAACATAATAGTGACAAGTTATGGCCCCATTGATTTCTTTCTTCTTTTTTAACCTTGCCAATTTGCCTTTCTGCAATTATACTTCTATTACCTTTTAAACATTAAAAGATTTCGAATCTATAAGTCACTTGTCTCACAGTCATTGAATTTACAAAACATTGTAAAAATAGAATTATTAATCAATTAAAATTTCTAATTCTATTTGTCGTTATATTTTCTTTATTTTGTTTCCTATTTCTTTTAGTAGAGGAATTAGGAGCGGTTCTTTGACAACTATATTTTCTTTTTAATTTAATGAAGTTAACTATTTCATTATTTATTTTCGCGATGCCTTTTAAAGGTTTAGGAATTTTTAAAGTTTTTCTTTTTGAAAAGTAAAAACCATATATAAATCATCTTCCAAAGATAGTGTTTTTATGTTAGTTAAACTAACAAAGTCTAATGAAGTCTAAAAAAATATTTTACAAAAAATAAAATAAATCACTGCTAAAACTATCACTCAGAGTTTTATTTTATATTTTTAAATAAGAAAATTTAAATTTATCGTTATTAAAATCTTCTGAACTTAAATAATATTATCAATATCATTTATTGCTTCACAAATATCATTATAAACTAGTTTTTCTACACTATTAAATTGGTTATTAAAGAAAGTGTATTGTCTTTTAGCATAATTTCTTGTGTTTTTCTTAATTAATTCAATAGTTTCTTCTAATGTAGCTTTATTTTCTAAATATGGAATAAATTCTTTATATCCAATAGCTTTTAAACCATTAGAATTTTTATCATATTTAGAAAATAAATATTTAACTTCATCGACTAAACCACTATTAATCATGTTATCAACTCTTTTATTAATATCTTCATATAATTTATCTCTAGGAGGTTTAATATAGATAAATTTAGTATTTTCATATAATAATTCATCTTTTTTATTATTATTAAGTTCACTTTTACTCTTTTTATGAACTTCGTTTATAAAAAGAGATCTTAATAATCTTTTGCGGTTATTAACTCCAATTTTTAAAGCATCTTCTTTATCTAGATTATATAATTCATTATAAAGTTCTATATTAGATAAATCTTTTTTATAATCTTCATCCATTTTTATTTCTTCTTTAGTAAAAATATAATTAAAAAGAATTGCTTTTATATATAGTCCCGTTCCTCCAACAAAGATTAAATCATTACTTTTACTATATTTATCAATTACTTCTCTACCCTTTTTTTGAAATGTTGCTACATCATTATTTTGGCTAAGTGGTAAATAATCATATAAAAGATAATATCCTTTAGACAATTCTTCTTTTGAAGGTTTAGCGCTTCCCTTATCAAGTTCTTGATAGACTTGAAAAGAATCATAATTAACGATATATGAAAAAGGGAGTTTTTCATGTAGTTTTATAGCTAAATCACTTTTTTTAGACGCTGTTGGACCCATTATTACGTAAATCATATTTTTATACTTTTAATTGTCTTTCTAATTCTAATTTTACTTCACTTAAAATAGAAAGAATATCATTTTTAAGTTCGTTATATTTTTTAATTAATTCATCATTATTATATTCTTTTACCTTTAAAGCATATAAAGTAGGATCACTATTTTTTAATTCTTCAATTTCATCTCTTTTATTTAAATAATCACTTTCATTAATTCTCATTTTTAAAGCATAAAATGCAGCTAAAAGCGATTTATCAATCGCATCTTTTTTAATTCTTAAACATTCTTCAATAATAAAATCATCATATGTTTCCGGTGAAACACCTAAATAATCAAATTCTTCATTATTAGTAGAATCTTCTTCTATAAATATTTTTTTAATTAATTCATCCTTTTCCATATATTTTTTTATTTAATCATTTCTCCATTAAATGAATATAATTTATCTTCTAAAATTTTAACTTTAACTAACTTGCCAATTAAAGAAGGGTCTCCATTAAAATTAACAATTTTATTATTAAACATTACTCCACTTACTTTATTTTTATCTTTTTTAGAAACAGATGTAACTAAAACTTCTTCAATCTTATTAATAAATGAAGCATTATAAATAGGATAATATTTTTCTAGTTCATCAGTTAATCTTTTAAATCTTTCAACCTTTTCTTTATCGCTAATTTTATCTATTAATTTAGAAGCAGCAGTTCCTTCTCTAGGTGAATAAATAAAGGTGAAAGCTGAAGCATATTTTACTTTTTTAACTAAATCTAAAGTATCTAAAAATTCTTCTTCACTTTCATTAGGGAAACCAACGATTATATCAGTAGATAAAGCAACATCAGGAATTTTAGTTCTTATTCTATCAACAAGTGCCAAATATTCTTCTTTACTATATCTTCTAGCCATTCTTTTTAATACCGAATTTGATCCACTTTGAACAGGAAGATGAATATATTTCATAATGTTATCGTGTTTAGCAATTACATCAATTACTTCATCACTAAATTCAGAAGGATAAGAAGTTAAAAATCTAACTCTTTTAATAGGTAAAGAAGCTACTTCATCTAAAAGTTTTGCAAACGTTATATTTTTATCTTTTAAATCTTTACCATAACTATCAACATTTTGACCAAGTAAAATAATTTCTTTATATCCTAAAGAAAGTAATAATTTACATTCTTTTAAAATATCTTCTTTGTCTCTGCTTCTCTCTTTTCCTCTAGTTTGAGGGACGATACAATAAGTACAAAATTTATCACATCCAAAAGTAATATTTACATAAGCACTATAAGAATTATTTCTTCTAGTTGGAATATCTTCAACAATTTCTCCTTCTTTACTTGAAACATCAACAATTCTTTTTTTATTGTTATTTTCCATATATAAATATAAAAGATTAAGAAGATTATCAATATTATGAGTTCCAAAGATAATATCAATATAAGGATATTTAGTAATTAAATTATTTAAAGTATCTTTAGTTTCAACCATACATCCGCAAAGAATTAAAACTAAATCTTTATTTTTTTCTTTTAGTTTTTTAATATTACCAATTTCAGCATAAACCTTATTATTAGCATTTTCTCTAACACTACATGTATTAATAACTATTATTGAAGCTTCTTCTAATTTTTCTACTCTTTTAAGTCCTAAAGAAGCTAACAATCCAGCAATAGATTCTTCATCTCTAATATTAGCTTGACAACCATGAGTTTTAATAAAAAATGTATTATTTTTAATCAATCTTTCTTTTAAAAGAGGGTTATTAAGAAATAATGAAACAAAAGTTTCATTATTATAATGAATTGTATCGATATTAGTTTGATTTCTTTTAATTGCTTCAATAAATGAAGGCTTAGATAAATACATTACTTCTCTCATAAATTTTCTTTCCTTTTATCTTTTATTAAATATAATGGATTAATTGATAATGGTTTAAAAGTTAAATCATCAAAAGATAATACGACAGCATTAAATAATCTAACTCCATCATCTTTAAGTAGCATTAAAGCATTATTTTTACCTAAAACTTGTCTTTTTATAACGCTTTCTACTTCATAGCCAAGTATTCCATTATAATCTCCACACATCCCTACATCTGTAATATAAAAAGTTTTATTATTAATAATTCGAGCATCTCTAGTTTGAACATGAGTATGTGTACCAATTAAAGCGCTAATTTCTCCATTAAAAGCATAAACCATTGCTTCTTTTTCTCCGCTTGCTTCTGCATGATAATCAACAATATGAATATCACTAGTATCATTTTTAATTAAAGAAGAAAGTGCAAAATAAGGATCAATTACTTCTTCTTTCATAAATGCTTTACCTAAAATTGAAGTAACTCTAATTTTTATATCGTTAACAATAAATTCTTTACTTCTTTTTTCAAAAGGAATATCACTTAAAATTTCACTTTTTGAATTAAGAGGGAGAATAATCTCATCATAATTTTTAAAAATTTCTAATTCTTCTTTTTTATCTAAATAGTGATTTCCTAAAGTAATCGAATCGACTCCTTCATCAAGTAAAAAATTATAATGATTTAAAGAAATACCTCTTCCATTAGAAATATTTTCACCATTAGCAATCGTAAAGTCGATATCATACTTATTTTTAATAAAAGAAAGGTTCTCTTTAAGAGCCTTTCTTCCAATTTTTCCAACTATGTCGCCGATAAAAAGAATGTTCATTTTATTCCTTAATTATTTAGCAGTTTCAATTGCACGATATTCTCTTATAACATTAACTTTAATTTGACCAGGATATTGCATTTCGTTTTCAATTCTTTCTTTAATATCTCTAGCAAGTTTAAATGCAGCTAAATCATCAATTTTTTCAGGGATAACATTAACTCTAACTTCTCTTCCTGATTGAATAGCATAACAATTTAAAACTCCATCATAAGATTTACAAATATCTTCAAGTTGTTCAAGTCTTTTAATGTAAGATTCAAGTGTTTCACTTCTACTTCCAGGTCTTGCAGCTGATAAAGTATCGGCAGCAATAACTAAAGAAGAGATAACAAATTTAATTGGAACATCACCATGATGTGCTTCAATTGCATTAATAACAATTTCACTTTCACCACATTTTTTAGCAAGTCTAGCACCAATTTCAACATGGCTTCCTTCAACTTCAAAATCACTTGCTTTACCAATATCATGAAGTAAACCAGCTCTTTTAGCAATTTGTTGATTTAATCCAAGTTCGGCTGCCATAACTCCGCAAAGTTGAGCAGTTTCAATTGAATGTTCAAGTTGATTTTGTCCATAAGATGTTCGATATTTAAGTCTTCCAACATTATAAACAAGCTCTTTATCCATTTTTCCTAAGCCAAGTTTAAAGATAGCATCTTCTCCAGCTTTTCTAATAGATTCATCAACTTCTTTCTGACATTTAGCGACAACTTCTTCGATTCTTCCAGGTTGAATTCTTCCATCTTTAACTAATGTTTGAATAGCTTTAGAAGCAATTTCTCTTCTAATTGGATTAAAACAAGAAACTGTAATTGCTTCAGGAGTATCATCAATTAAAATATCAACTCCAAGTAAAGATTCTAAAGATTTAATGTTTCTACCTTCTCTACCAATAATTCGTCCTTTCATCTCATCGTTAGGAAGAGAAATAACATTGACAGTTCTTTCGGTAGTTACTTCTTGAGCATGACGAGCAATAGCATTTGCAATGATATCTTTAGCAACATCATCAGCTTTATTTTCGGCTTCTTCCTCTTGCTCTTTTAAATATTTAGTAATATTAAGAGATTCTTTTTCTTCAACTCTTTTAAAGATTTCATCTCTTGCTTCTTTTTCAGTTAAATTGGCGACTTTTTCAAGTTCACCTAAAATAGAATTGATCTTGGTATCAAGAGTGGATTGTCTTTTTCTATTTTCTTCAATTTGTTTATCGACTAATTTTTCTTTTTCTTCGACTGCTTCTTCTTTTTTAATTAATTGAGCATCACGATAATCAATTGATTGTTCTCTTTGTAAAAGCCTATTTTCTTGCGCAACGACTTCTTGTTTTCTTTCTTTGATATCTTTTTCTGCTTCTTGTTTCATTTCATAAACAGTTTGTTTTGCATCTAATGTAGCATTTTTTTGAATATGCTCAGCTTTTATTTCGGCTGCTTTAATAATTTTATCAGCTTTACTATCAGCTCTTTTTTTGGCAAAAAGTGGAATAAAATAACAAAGTAAAAAACCAATTATAGCGCCACCAACAATACCACAAATTAAGGCTATAACCCATTCCATGTTTTTATCTCCTTTTTAAAAAATAATGTTAAAGTATCAAAACAAAATAAATTTATAATTATGGACTAATTTATAAACGTTATTTATTAAAAATTTATTTAAATATAAAAATAATTTTTATTTAAAAATATATATTTAAAAGCATCGATTTGATACTACCACTTTATTATATCAAATAGAAATCAAAATATAATAAAAAGTTAGTCGAATTCATAATTTTTTAGTCTAAAAGTTAAATAAAAGATGGCTTATTAATTTCTTAAAAAGGATAAGAAATAAGATATATGCCATCTTTAATTTTATAGAAGTTGAAGTTTAAATATTTTTTAAAAAAAAATTTAGGCTTTTATTTCAGTAGCGTTAACTTCATTGATTTTTTCAACAAGTTGTGTCTCTTGATTAACTTTTTCATCACTATTATCGCGTTTTTCTTTTATTTTTTCACGGTTATCTAAAACTTCTTTTTTTAACTTTTCAAATAATTCAGGATGTTCTTTTAAAAATTGTTTTGCAGTTTCTCTACCTTGTCCCATCCTATCACCATTATATTCATACCAAGCACCACTTTTTTTAATAAATCCGGCTTGAACACCTAAATCAAGAAGTTCGCCTTCTTTAGAAATGCCTTTTCCGTAAATTAAATCAAGTTTAACACTCTTAAATGGTGGAGCAACTTTATTTTTGACAATTTTAATAATTACGGTGTTGCCAATTACATTAACACCTTCTTTAATTGCTTCGCTCCTTCGAATATCCATTCTAATAGTTGCATAAAACTTTAATGCCCTTCCGCCAGTTGTTGTTTCATTATTTCCATAAATTACTCCAACCTTTTCTCTAAGTTGATTAATAAAAATAATCGTTGTTTTAGTTTTAGCTAAAAGTCCAGAAATTTTTCTTAAAGCTTTTGACATCATTCTTGCTTGTAAACCAACCGAAGAATCACTCATCATACCTTCAAGTTCAATTTGCGGAACTAAAGCAGCAACGCTATCAACGACTATTAAATCAATCGCATTAGATTTTGTTAATGCTTCAACAATTTCGAAAGCTTCTTCGCCACAATCTGGTTGAGATAAAACGAGTTCATCAATTTTGATGCCGATTCTTTCGCTATAATCTGGATCAATAGTGTTTTCAACATCAATATAAGCGCATCTTCCTCCAGCTTTTTGAACTTCAGCTACTGCAGTTAAAGCAAGTGTAGTTTTACCACTACTTTCAGGGCCATAAATTTCAATGATCCTACCTTTTGGATAACCTCCAACTCCTAAAGCTTCATCTAAAAGTATACTTCCTGATGAAATTACTTCCATATCAATGGAATTTTTTTCGCCAAGACACATAATCGAACCTTGGCCGAACTGATTTTTAATCTCTTTTAATACTTCATCGAGATTAGGTTGATTGATTTTTTTGTTTTGTTTCATCTTTTTACCTCGTATACAATACAAGAATGCTAGAAATCAAAAAATTATTCACTTTTTTTAAATTTTTTCAAAAATTTTTTTAAATGCGTAGTCAGTAGCAACATCTCTGAGCTCGTTTCTTGATAAATTATAGTGTTTTTCATAAACAAAAACTTCATTAAAAATTATTAATCCAATAAATACAGTTCCTGGAGGAACATTTGTATTTGATATTGGCCCAGCTTCGCCAGTAAAAGAAACAACAATATCACTAGAAAAAATTTCTTTTCCTTTTTTAACCATTTCTAAAGCAACTTCTTTACTGGCAACACTATATTTTTCAATTAAATTTTTATCAATGTGAAGAAGTGTTTCTTTAATAAATGTGCTATAAGAAACAATCGAACCTAAAAATGTTTGGCTGCTTCCAGGGATATCAACTATTTTTTTAGCAGCTAATCCTCCACTAAAAGATTCAACAAAAGAGATTGTTAAATGTTTTTCAATTAATTTTTTTACTAATTTTTCAGCAATCATCGATATTTATTATAAATTAATCTATTAAAACCTTATAGTTATCTTTTAAATAAATGAATCCACTTAAAAGTGATAAAAAACAAGAAATATAACAAATAATATCACTTATATGCAATAAATATGGGAATGAATAATCAAAGAAAGAAAAAGGAAAACCATTTAATAAAACAAAACTAATCGCAAACATTTCGCTAACTGTTTTAGCTTTTCCAAAGATATTTGCAGCAATAACTTTTCCTTTTGAAGCGGCGATAAATCTTAATGAATCAACAATTAAATCTCTAATAATCATTAAAATTACTAAAAAGAATGGAAAAGTTAAATGTGTTGATAAACTATTAAAGTTTAAACATAAAAATACCATTATTCCATTTATTAACATTTTATCAGCTAATGGATCTAAAAATTTTCCTAAATCAGTAACCTGATTATTTTTTCTAGCTAAATATCCATCTAAAAAATCAGTTAATGAAGCAATTAAAAATATAACTAGAATAATAATATTAATTAGATTTAATTCAACATTATCATTAATATTTATATTTAAGGTAGAAACTTCAAATACTTTAAAATAATCTAAATAAAATAGAACAAATATACCAAATAGTAAGAGAATAGCAATTACAATTCGAGCGATTGTAATTTTAGTAGGGATGTTAATTTTCGTTTTCATATTTAAGAATTATAATCCATTCTTTTATTTAAATAAAAGAAAAAGTTTAGATTCAAATAATCTAAACTTATTAATCTAATAGTTAATGAGAATCAGTCCATAAGCCATGTTCTGTTATATACAATCATTTATCTAAGTATATTTTTATACCTATAGAATTCTTTTCTTAATTCAAGTTTTCTATTTCCTCTACCAAAATTTGAGTTTCTCACTTATGGGGTTTACCAACGTTTCACTTCTTTTATTTCTAAAAGACTCGTCACTGTGGCACTTTATATAATTTTTACCATTGTCATATTAACTTTAGGTAAGAATTATGCCGTTACCTTCTCATAAAGGTACCTAGTTTTATGAATTATTATCTAGCATAATCACTATAATCATCACAGATTATGTGAGCATGGACTTTCCTCTACTTAAATATTTAAGCAGCGATTGTATAGACTGATAATATTTTTATTTATTAAGAACTATTTTAATTTTGAAGGGTCAACACCAAGACTGTAGAGCTTTTTTTCATACATTGCACATCTTTTCAATAATTCTAAATTATCTAAAGATGAAGGAGCATAAGATTCAGATTGCTTTTTTGTTTGTGACTTTAGCCCTACTAATTCTTGTTCTCTTTTTAAATCTCGTAAAGATATTTTTAAATTTTCATTCTCTTTTTTTAATGTTGTGATTAACTCATCATTCTTTTTAATATATTCATCTAATGATGAATAATCTTTTAAAACTAAATCTAAGAATTCATCAACATCGTTAGGATCATATCCTTTATAAGAAGGAATGAATTGTTTATTTAAAATTTGATCTTTATTTAAGTTAAATTTCATATGTTTCCTTCCGCCTATTATTATACCTAAAAATGTAAATAAAGAAAGTAATATGATTTTTAATTTATATTTTTTTACAATCTCTTTAAAATTGAATTACTAAATATCTACTAATTACTCACTACTAAAATTTATTTAAAACTAGACGAAAAATCATTTTAAAGAACTTAAAAAAATTGATATTTAAATCATATAATGATATATTATTTAGGCACGCGAGAATGGCGGAACTGGTAGACGCGTACGTTTGAGGGGCGTATAGGGCAACCTGTGTGAGTTCGATTCTCATTTCTCGCACCATTAATTAAAGAATAGCACGATAATTATCGTGTTTTTTTATTTTTTTAAAAATGGCCGGTTGAATTTTTAAAAATTCACCAGCCTTAAGAAATTTTTAAATTTTAAAAATATTTTTTAATAGGACATATCATCAAAACTATTTAAAACTTTAATTTGAGGTTTGATAACTTTTTTAACATTTCCATCGATAAATGGATTTCTAAGACCGTCTTTTGTAATGAGTTCGATAAATGGATATTTACCACCCATTTTTAATAATTTGATATATTTTTTCCAAGCTTTTTCTCTGTTTTTATCCATTTCACATTTGAATTGGAGAGCTAAAACCTGAGCTAAAGTATAATCAATATAATAGAAAGGTGAACCAAAAATATGAGATTGTCTTATCCAAATTTTTCCCTTTTCTAAATAAGGAATTGGAGAATAATCCATCCATGGACGATATTTTTTATCAATTTCTGCCCATTTTGCACATCTTTCTTCGTGAGTTGCATCAACATTATGGAAAACCCAGTGTTGGAATTCATCAACTTCTACTCCATAAGGAAGGAAAGAAATTGCTCCATCAAGATGAGAGAATCTATATTTATCAGCTTGGTTTCCAAAGAATTTTTCCATATATGGCCAAGCAAAAAATTCCATTGACATTGAATCGATTTCGCAAGCTTCTAATGTTGGCATTCTTTCTCCAGGGGCTTTAATTTTACTACCTAAATATCCTTGGAAAGCGTGTCCAACTTCATGAGTTAATGTATCAACATCTTGAGATGATCCGTTTGAATTAGCAAAAATAAATGGTGCTTTATATTTTGGGATATAAGTCATATATCCTCCGCCCATTTTTCCAGGTTTAGCATCTAAATCTAAAAGATGTGAATTTACCATGAAATCAAAGAATTTCCCACTTTCTTCACTCATATCGTGATACATTTCACTAGCTTGTTTAACCAAAAATTCACTATTTCCTAAAGGAGTTGCATTTCCGCTATTGTATTCAAGATTAAAATCTAAGAAAGTTGGTCTTTTAATTCCTAATCTCTTTGCTTGTCTTTTTCTTAATTTAGCAACTACTGGGACAACATCTCTATAAATTTGGTCACGATATCCAGCAACCATATCTTCATTATAATCCATTCTTCCTAAAGCGAGATATTGATATTCAATATAAGATTTAAAGCCCAATGTTTTAGCGATTTTATCTCTAACATGAACTAATTTATCATAAAGTTCACCAAATTTAGCATCATTTTCTTCTAAGAAACCATAGTAAAGTTTTGCAGCTTCTAAACGTGTTTCTTTATCTTTATCAGTTAAATATATACCGATTTGGGAAAGATTTAAAATTTCACCGCGGAAAGGTAATTTAGCACTAGCTAAAAGTTTATCATATTTATTAACAAGTTTATTTTCTTCAATGAAAAAAGGAATTGCTTTTTCATCATAAATTTTTAATGAATTTTCAACCATCTTAATATAGTGACTACCAAAAGTTTTCTCAATGTCTTTTAAAAATGGGGAAGATATAATCGCCTTTTTAAATTTAGTGTCAAAACCATTAATAACAGGCATAATTTCACTAATTTTATCCCAAGCACGTGAATATTCTTTATTAGTTGTATCAATACTATTACGAATTGAAATAACTGTTACATCACTTTCTAAATTATCGGAATACTTAAAATAGTTTTTAATAACTTTGCATGCCTCTTTGCCATCCTTAGCATTTGATAATTTTTCTTTAAATTCATCTAATTTCTTTTCAACACTTTTAACATTTGGCACGTGTTTTTTAATTTCTTCGAATTTCATTAAATTTCCTCCAAAAAATATATTAAAATTGGAAATAATCCAAAATTTTAAATAATTGTTTCTTTTTCTTTTACATGAAATATTCTTTTAATAAGCTTCGTGAATTTTAAATTTCTCCAATAATTAAAACCAACAACATTCGAGTTATAAATTTGAGAAGTAATGAAAAATCTTTTATCTAAATCTTCAAAAAGATTAAAATCCATACTTACTTCTTTGTAAGCATCAATTTTATTATTAATCAAAATAGTTTTAAATTCTTTATAAACATCATCAAGTTCAAAAGAAATATTTCTTATATCTTTAATATCGTAATCTTTATATTCGGCATACTTATTTCCTTTCAAAAAATTATTAATTTTGTCGTTATTTTCAATATATTTTTCTAAATAAGATCCTAAAGAATATAAAACTTTACTTTTTTGAAAAATTAATAAAGATAAAGTTTTATTTTGAATATTTATTTTCTTTGAAAACGCAGACATAAAGAAAAAAGAAATAAATAAATAAACAAAATATATTACTAAAATTACCGAACAAACAATAATTAATATAACCTGCCATTTTTCCATAGATATTATTATTCATTACTATTTAAATATTTACAAGTTTATTATATTAAAATAACGACTAATAAGCCATTTTTTGACTATAGTAATATTACTTGATAAAATATTTACATATGAAAAAACCAATTTTAGCTTTAATTTATGATTTTGATAATACCCTTGCATCAACTGATATGCAAAATTTTTCTTTTATTCCGTCTTTAGGAATGAAAAAAAACGATTTCTGGAATAAAACCAATGAATTATTTAAAGAAGAAAACATGGATAAAGTCCTTTGTTATCTTTTAGTTATGATTCAAGAATGTAAAAAGAAGGGTATTAAATTAACTAAAGAATTTTTAAAAGAATGTGGTAAAAATATCGATTATTTTAAGGGAGTAAAAACTTGGTTTGATCGAGTTAATGAATATGGGGAAAAACATAATGTAAAGGTAGAACATTATGTAATTTCATGTGGAAATAAAGAAATTGTTGAAGGCTGTTCCATTGCTCAAAACTTCACAAAAATCTTTGCTTGTGAATTTTTATATGATGAAAACGGGGAAGCTTTTTGGCCTAAAGTTGCAATAAATTACACCGGGAAAACACAATATATCTATCGTATTAAAAAAGGAATTACTGATGACAATGATGACACTGAAATTAATGAAAAAATGGAAGATAAACGTGTCAGAATGGATAATATGATTTATATTGGAGATGGACTTACTGATGTTCCTGCTATGCTTACTGTTAAAGAAAGTGGTGGAAATTCAATTGCAGTTTATCCAGAAGGAAAAAGAGAAAAAATTACAAAATATTATGAAGAAGGAAGAGTTAACTATATTTGTAAAGCCGACTATTCAAAAAATAGTGAATTAGAAAAAATCGTTAATCTTATAATTGAGCAAACTCACATTAAATCTTCCTTAGAAGAAAAACAAAAACGTTTTGAACATGATAACAAAGAATAAAATGACAAGCGCAATTTTACTTTTAGCAGGTTCTTCTACTCGTTTAGAATCAGAAATAAAAAAACAATTTATAAAATTTCATCATAAAGAATTATTTCTTTTTCCTTTAGAAACTTTTTATAAAATTGAAGAAATAAATAATATCTTTTTAGTTTGTCAAAAGGAAGATTTTGATCATATTAATGAGGCTTTAAGTGAATATGATTTTGAAAATAAAGAAATTTATCTTGTTGAAGGTGGGTCTACTCGCCAAAAATCTGTTTTTAATGCATTAAAATTTATTTATAAAAATAACATTGATACTGATAATGTCATTATTCATGATGTCGCTCGTTTTTTAGTTAATGAAGAAATTATTTTAGAAAACTTAAAAGCATTAGAAAATTATGCTGGAACTACCACTTATCTTGATGAATCTGACTCGATACTTTTAATAAATACTAATTACGAAATAGAAAATTATTTAAATCGTGATAAAATTAAAAAAGTTCAAACACCACAAGCCTTTAAATTTGATATAATAATCGAGGCTCATGAAAAATATGAGGATGTTAGCGTTAATGATGATGCGTCTTTGTTATTAATGGAACATAAAAATATTAAATTAGTTAGAGGTTCTCCATTAAATTTTAAAGTTACAACTAATGAAGATTTAAAATTATTAGAGCTAATATTAAAAGGTAAATATGAACTTTAATTTAAAAATCGAGGAAAAAGATATAGTTGAAGGGATTGTTACCTCCATAAAAAAATATGGAGTCTTTTTGTCGTTTGAAGGAGGTTATGCGGGTTTACTTCATATAAGTGAGATTTCCTCAAATTTTGTTAATAATATTGAAAAATACTTCCATTTAGGTGATTCAGTCACAGTTTATGTTAAAGAAGTCGATCAAACTACAAAATTTTTAAAGGTTTCGCTTAAACTCTTGCCTGATGAATTAAATCCTTATAACAAAATTTTACCATCTAAAAGAATAACCTCTTACTTAAGAGATATTGATTTTAGCAAACTAGAAAAAGCACTTCCAAAAATGATTAAAGAGGAATTAGAAAGGGAGAAGAAAGATGAGTTTAAAAGTTAATTTTGACTACGTAAAACAAGATCAAATGGTATCTTTTGAAGAAAATAAAAAAAGAGTTGCTTCAATTGATAAAATGATTAACGATAGAACTGGCGAAGGACATGAATTCCTTGGTTGGCTTGATTATCCAGTTAATTATGATAAAGAAGAATTTGAAAGAATTATCAAAAAAAGTGAAGAATTTAGAAATAAATATGATATTTTAGTCGTTTGTGGTATTGGCGGTTCATATTTAGGAGCTAGAGCAGCTATCGATGCTTGTAATGGTGTTATGCCTAAAAAAGGAAGAATGCAAATTCTTTATTTAGGTAATACTCTTGATCCAAACTATTCAAGCGAAGTCTTAGAATATATTAAAGATAGAAATTTCTGTGTTTGTGTCATTTCAAAAAGTGGCACCACTACCGAAACAAGTGTTTCATTTAGAATTTTAAAAGAAATGCTTGAAGATAAATATGGAAAAGAAGGTGCAAAAGATGCTATCGTCGCAGTTACTGATAAAGAAAAAGGTGCCTTAAAAACTCTTGCCACTACTGAAGGATATGAAACATATGTTCTTCCAGATGATATCGGTGGAAGATTCTCAGTTATGACTCCAGTTGGTCTTTTCCCAATTGCCTGTGCTGGAATTAATATCCGTGAATTTATGAGAGGACTTCAAGATGCTAGAAAAGACTTCTCTTCTCCAGACATTTATCAAAATCAAGCATATCAATACGCACTTGAAAGAAACTATTTATATGATAAACTCCACTATCGTGTTGAAATGATTGCTTCCTATGAAATGAGGCTTAAAACAATTAATGAATGGTGGAAACAACTTTTTGATGAAAGTGAAGGAAAATTAAATAAAGCGGTTTTAACTTCTTCTGCTACTTTTACAACTGACTTACATTCATTAGGTCAATTTATTCAAGAAGGAAGTAAAATTCTTTATGAAACAATAATTTATGTTGATAATCCTACCTATGATGTAACTGTACCATTTGATAGAGAAGATTTAGATGGATTAAATTATCTTGCAGGTAAAAATTTAAGTTATATCAATAGAAAAGCTTATGAAGGTACATTAAAAGCACATAGTGAAACAGGTAATATTCCTAATATTCGTATCAATTTGGATAAGATTGATGCTTATAACGTCGCATATCTTTTCTTCTTCTTTATGAAAGCATGTGCAATGAGTGCATATCTTCTTGGAGTTAATCCATTCAATCAACCTGGTGTTGAAGTTTATAAGAAAAATATGTTCCATTTACTTGGTAAAAAAGGTTATTAATAAGTTTAAGGATGAGCAATTTGCTCATCCTTTTTATTAATTTATATATTAATTGAATAATATAATAAAAGTATTAAAACGACATATAAAAATATGAAGAGTGTAAATAAGCCAATAATTATAGAAGTACATGCAAAAGAAATAATAAATATTATAGTTGCAGCAATTCCTAATATAAAACAAATTTTGTAGATGATTTTTCTTTTTAAAAAATAATTAATAAAAAATAAAATAAAGACAATACTTAAAATAAAAGTATCTAAGTTATAATAAACTGGTAGATCAAAAGGAGCTAATAAAAAAATAGATTCACTTGAAGAATCGTTAATATCTTTAATAAAAGGTCCAAACTTAACAAATATTAAAAATATTATAAAAACTAAAACTAATAATTTAATAATAAAATGAACAACAACTGGGTTATTGAAAAATGCTTTTATTTTTTTCATATCAACATCAATATTCTATTTTATTTGCTTACTAACTTCTATTATTTTCTTAACAAAATACCTCAAAAATTTCTTTAAAAAATTCGAACTTTTCTTTATAATGAATATGCTGTTTAGATGTTCAAATTTTTATTGACTTCAGCGGTGAATATTGGTATATTTTATGAGCACGCAAAAATCGTGTTAAAAAAAGGAAGGATGTTTAGCTCAGCTGGGAGAGCATCGCCTTTACACGGCGGAGGTCAGAGGTTCGAGCCCTCTAACATCCACCAATTTATAACATAAACTGGAGGGGTAGCGAAGAGGCTAAACGCGGTTGACTGTAAATCAATTCCTTCGGGTTCGGCAGTTCGAATCTGCCCCCCTCCACCACTTACACTTTTATAAATTGGGGTGTAGCCAAGAGGTAAGGCAACAGACTTTGACTCTGTCATTCCGCTGGTTCGAGTCCAGCCACCCCAGCCATTATTACATATGATTCACTAGCTCAGTTGGTAGAGCACTTGACTTTTAATCAAGGGGTCTGGAGTTCGAATCTCCAGTGAGTCACCATTAGTGCCCAGGTGGCGGAATAGGTAGACGCGCAGGACTTAAAATCCTGTGGTAGCGATACCGTACCGGTTCGATTCCGGTCCCGGGCACCAATAAGTCAATAAAAGCACGATAATTATCGTGCTTTTTTATATATTTTTTACTTTTTAAATATTAAGATAAATGTAAAAGTAAAAAATATCCACCAACTTCATAAATCTAGCTAGGAATCCCAAGTTCCTAGTTTATAATGCCGTCATTTTCCGTCAATGGTGAAATTGGTGTTACTCTTTTTTATTGATAAATTTTTATTTTTTAAAGTATCCTTTGCTCAACAACGATTCAAGGTTATGAAAGGATGTTAAATCCGAACATTTAATTTAATCTATGACATCAAAATGTTTTAAAGCCTTATATAAACCATCATTTTCAATATTATCAGTTACATAAAAAGCTTCTTTCTTAGCTTCGTTTTTCCCATTTCCCATACAAATACCATATTTAACAATATGAAACATAGAAATATCATTAATATCATCACCAAATGCCATCGTTTCTTCTTTATTTAATTTTAAATAATTATAAATATTTTCAATACCTTTACTTTTAATAAATTCCTTAGCAGTAATTTCGACATTATTTTCCGCAAAACGATTATATATTAAACCATGTTCATCACTAAATTCTTTAACTAACTTTTCTTCTTTTTCATAGCAAAGGACTTGAAACGCCAAAACATCTTCGCCTTGATATAAAGAGATATCAAGTGGAAAAGGTTCATAAAAAACTTGATAAAAATTATGAACAATATCTTTATTTGTAACTTTGATAAAATTATCTTTTAAAGTAACAACGTTATATGAAAAATTATTTTCGTCTAAAAGTTTTATGAACTCTTTGCTTAATTCTTTTGGAAAAATATCTGCGTATAAAACGTTATTATCAATCATTGCTGCTCCACCATTAGAAACAACTCGCCCGTCAATAGGAAGAAGGTTAAAAACATTCAAACCTTTTAAAGAATAATTGCTTCTTGCTGAATTAATAATTAACTTAATTCCTTTATCATGAGCTTTTTTCAAGCCTTCAATACCTTTTTTATTAAAATCTCTTACTTTATGATCAAATAAAGTCCAATCAAAATCTAAGAAAATTGCTTTAATTTTATCCATAAACAAAAATATAATGGTTAGAATAAATTTATTCAATCTTTTTCATGCTTATTTCGTTAAATTAATTTGTTTATTGCATTTTTTTAAACTAAAATAAGGATATGAAAAACTTAAAGAAAATATTGCCAATTTTATTGTGTCCAATATTAATGAGTAATTCACCAGCTTACGTAGATGATACTTACATTGATAAATATTACGATTTCACAATAAATTCCATTACAAAAGACGAAAATAACGATTCGTTTTATACTTTTAATATTACAAATAAAGGTGAATATACCATTTTCCAAGATAGTGAGTTTTATTTAGAACTCGAAAATAATGTTGATACTATTAGAGCAACTATCGCAAAAGATTTTGAATCCATTATTATTCCGAATGAAACAAAAGATTTATATGTAAAAATAGCCCAACTTCCTGAAAACTATGAATTAAAAATTGAAGATGTTTATCGTAATTTTGCTAACGCCATTAAATATGAAACATATAATAAATATGAACTTAATTCATTTAATAGACTTTTCTCTCAAAAAGTAAATAAAACATATATTACATATAATTATGTTTTTGATGATAATATCCGTTTAAAAGGATATGGAGTTGATTATACTTTTGATGGTACTTCAAATTATGAATCTCATTATATAAATACAGCTCAAGAATATTTGTATGAAAATTATAAAAATTATTTCACGTTTACTTTAAGTATTGATGGAAATATTTTAGAAAGTGAAATTACAGATTTAACTCCATATTTTTACATTGCTAGTATGGAACCAAAAGAAGATGATGGTTTATATCGCGATGAAATAATTATTATAACTACTTTAGGTGTTTTAGGATTATTTACTTTAGCAACTTTTGGTTTAACAATTGGTTTAGTTGTTAAAAAAGCAAAAGAAAACAAGGAGGGAAATTAATTATGAGAAAGAATAAATTGTTAGTTCTTGTTGGGTTATTTCCTCTTTTAATAAGTAATTCCGCTGCGCCTATTCCTTATATTGGTCATGATGCTCATTATTCAAATTTTAGTGTCAACTCAATTACTGAAGTTATTGATGAAACTGAAGATGATACACCTATTGAAGATGAAGAACCACCTGAAAGCGATCAAAAAGAAAACGAAGGTGAAAATGAAGGAGAAACAACTCCAACTGAACCAACAAAAAAAGAAAATTATTTATATACTTTTAATATTACAAACCATGGCTCATATGTAATCGATTCAGAAATTACCTTCATTATTGATAAAAAGTATGAAGTAACTTTTGTTAATGAATTCTACTCTTACCCTTCAACCGAAGATTTATATATTTTACCTGGTGAAACTAAAGATATAAAATTTGATTTTAAAGATTATTCATATATTTTTACAGATAATTTTGAATTCACTCCTTATAGTATTACAGGAAAGGAAGCTGACGCTCATCGATATAAAGAAAAGACAGTTTCAAATTTTGAAATCACTTCACGTATAGTTTCATCCGATTCTTCTTCTACTACTTTTAAAGTTCGTTATGATTTAGAAGAAATGCCTTGGTTTATATTTGTAGGTTTAAATATTCGTTATTCAAATGATAATAAACTTACCTCAACGTTTTATTCTGATCCAAATGCTTATTATTTAAATAATTCTTTAATTACAGAATTTACTTTAGAGGGTGTAAAAAATAGTGCTGATATTAAAACTGTTGACGCAACACTTTATTTAAATGCTAACATTTCACAATCCACTGGATTAACTAAAGAAGGAAAAGCAGTTATTCTTAGTTTAATTGCAATTCTTTCAGCTTTAATTATTTTTGCACTAGTTTCTTTAATTATTGGTCTTTCCTCTTCTAAAAAAGAAAAAGAATTATATAAACAAAGAAAGATCGAAGAGGAAGAACGTTTAAAAAAAGAAAAAGAAGAAAAAGAAAGAATAAAAAGAGAGAGAAAAGCTAAAAAAGAAGAAGAAAAGAGATTGAAAAGAGAAGAAAAAGAAAAAATAAAGAAAGAAAAAGATAAAACTGAAGAAAATTCTTCTAATGTAATAGAAATAGAAACAACACAAACTAATGAAGAAAATAATGAACTTTCTACTGATACATTAAAAGAAACCGATCCTCAAAATAATAAAAATAATAACTAATGTTCTTATAGAAAAGGCATAAACTTAAGATTTATGCCTTTTTAATAAATAAATAATCATTATTAATATTTCTAAAATAAATATAAGTAAATAAATTAAAATTAAATAAAAACTAAAATAATTTATATAAATATATTTATTAAATATTTCTCCAATAAAATAAGATAAAAAGTTAGTAATAATTGCGATAAAAACAATGTATAAGCATAAAATTATTGGTTTAGTCTTTATTTTTAAAGAAAAAGAATAATAATCGAATTTATATAAATAAAGGAATAAGAAACTACCTTCAATAAAAGGAATTATTATTTCATAAATATAAATAAAAATTGATGAAGTAAATAAAAATAAATAAATTATATTCATTAACAAATTTGTAAAAACATTCATTGAAATTAAAATGAATAAACCTCTAATCTTTTTAATTTTTAAAAAGAAAAAATAAATAGGAGTTTCAATTAAAAGGGTTAAAAATAAAGGTAAAAGTAAAGATGAAAAATATATCATATTCATATAGTATTTTAATTGATTTTATATTCTATAATCTATAAAATTATTACTTGTTATGGAAAATGAAGAAACAATTTTAAAAATTAAAGAAACTTTAAATAAAATTCGTCCATTTATTCAAAGAGATGGCGGAGATTGTGAATTCGATTCATTTGAAGATGGTATCGTTTATATCAATATGATTGGAGCATGCGAAGGGTGTTCATTAATTAACGATACTTTAGAAAGTGGAATCGAAGTTATATTAATGGAAGAGGTACCTGGTGTTATTGCTGTAAGACTAGCTTCTCAAAAAGAAGAAATTAAAAAAGCTTTAAAAGAAAATGGCTATTCAAACACTTCATCTAATTCGTAAAAATAATTTTAAGAACATCGTTTCTTCTAATTAGTTGATTAAAAGAAAAAATGGATTCAAGAGTTAAGTTCTTGAATCCATTTTTATTAATCAAAATACCAGTTTTTTAAATTATTAACAATAATATAATAATCGTTTTGAACATTTCTCCTATTATATTCCATAGGAGTTTTATCTAAAGAAAGAACGTAACCTCCTGCTTCAGTAACCAATAAATCAAAAGCAGCTGTATCCCATTCTTTAGTTCCGGTAGATAAACGATAAGAAATTTCAGCTTTACCTTCAGCAATTAAGCATGCTTTATAGGCACTTCCAGCAACATCGACATGTTTAATCTTATCGCTATATTTTTTAAAGATTTCCTCTTCTTCTTTCACACTGTGATAGCGTGATTTTAAAACAGTTAAATCTTCAGTTTTGTTATTAACAAATATTTCCTCTGCTTCATTAGTTTTTAAATCAAGTTTATATGATCCATATCCTTTTAAAGCATAATAGATAAATCCATAAACTGGAACAGCAACAACTGAAGCAACAATTTTATGTTTATATGCTAAAGCAATATTAATAGTAAATTCATCATCGTAACAAACAAAATCTTTTGTTCCGTCAAGTGGATCAACAATAAAAACTAAATCATTATCTAATCTTGAAAGATTATCGGCATGTTCTTCAGTTAAAAATGAATATGTTGGAAAATATTTCCCTAAATATTCTCTAATTAATTCATCGGCTTTTTTATCAGCTTCGGTAACTGGAGAATCATCATCTTTAGTTTCAACGTGGAAGCCATTATGATAGATATCTAAAATGACTTTACTTGCTTTTTTAGCAACTTCAATCATTCTAGATAATTCATGAATATACATTAATTAGAAAGCCTTTCCGTCGCTTCCGAATTCTTTAATTTTTGCTTTAGTAATCTCAACCATAGCTTCATAGCCTGGTTTTAATAATTTACGTGGATCAAATCCTTTTTTAGCAATATCTAAATCTTTTCTTTCTTCAATATATTTTCTTGTTGCAGCAGCAAATTGAAGTTGTAATTCAGTATTAACATTAATTTTTGAAACACCTAATGAAATTGCTTTTTTAATTTGATCAGCTGGAATACCTGTTCCACCATGTAATACGAGTGGTTTTCCATTTGTAGCAGCTTGAATTTCACTTAATCTATCAAAATTTAAACCTGCCCAATTTTCTGGATAAACACCATGAATATTTCCAATACCAGCAGCTAGGAAATCAACTCCTAAACCAGCAATAGTTGCACATTCTTTTGGATCAGCTAATTCGCCTGAAGAAGTAACACCATCTTCACTTCCGCCAATTCCACCTACCTCGCATTCAATTGATCTGCCAGTTGAATGAGCTAAAGCGATTAATTCTTTACTTTTTTCTAAGTTTTCTTCAAATGGAAAATGAGAACCGTCAAACATAATTGATGTAAATCCTGCTTCTAAACAAGCTTTTGCACCTTCATATGTGCCATGGTCAAGATGTAAAGCTACTGGAACAGTAATTTTTAAATAATCATGAATATGTTTAACCATTCCAACGACATTTTCAAAACCACACATATATTTTCCAGCGCCCTCACTAACACCTAAAATAACAGGTGATTTCATTTCTTCAGCGGCTGTTAAAATAGCTTTAATCCATTCCATGTTATTAATATTGAATTGACCAATAGCATAGTGACCAGCATGAGCTTTGTTAATCATTTCGGTTGCAGATACTAACATAAATAACTTTCCTCCTTAAATCTTTAATAAATTATTTAATTAATAATTATCTGATGAATCAGAATCATCATAATAACCTTCACCTGATGAACTACTTCCATCTTCATCCTCATCATCGCCAAGGTGAAGATTCTTTTCATCTTCATCCATCATATCTTCATCGGCTGATAAAGAATCTTCTTCGATATCTTCATAAATAGCATTTAAGTCAACATGAACTTTATCGAAAGTATGTCTTTCTCTTAAATCCCATTCATTATTTTTTAATGTAACAAATCTTCCATCTAAAGAAAGATTTGTGAAAAAGCCAGATATTGATGCATCTTTTCTATCCATAGTCATATCAACTTTTTCAGCGACTGCATTAAATAAATCTTTGAATGAAATTTCACCTTCATGTTCTTTTAAGATATCATAAGCGACATCAACTAATGATTCGTTTTTGTAATCTTTGTTCATCGTTTTTTACCTCGTTAATTCACCTAAATATTATACTTTAAAAGATATTTCTATTCTATAATCTTTTAAGTGTTTCTTCTTTTCCTAAAATATCAATAATATTATACATTTCAATACCGTGCATTACGCCAGTTAACTTAATTCTAATTGGCATATAAATATCTTTCCCTTTTAAACCAGTTTCATTTTTTATTTCGTTAAAAATATTTTTAACATTTTCTTCGTTAGTTTCAGAAAGTTTTTCTAATTTTTCTTTGAATAATGCACAAACTTTTGAGGCGCTTTCTTTAGTTAAAACTTCTTTTTCGGCATCATCTAGTTCATCTTTTTTAATGATAATATCATTTAATAAATCAATTATTTGAGCTCCATAATTAATTTCATTTTTAAACATTAATGAAATTTCATTTTTTCTATCTTCTGAGACAGACTTTAAGAAATCAACTTTATCAAGGAATGGTTCAATAAATTTAAAATAAGTTTCTTGATCCATTTTCTTAATATATGTTGAATTAACCCGCAATAATTTCTTTTGATCAAACATTGCAGGAGATGTAGATAATCTTTTTGGATCAAAAGTTTTGATTGCTTCTTCTTTTGTAAAAATTTCTTGACCATTTGGATCTGTATATCCTAAAAGGAAAAGGAAATTAAAGATAGCTTCAGGCGCATATCCTAAATCACGATATTGAGACATGAATTGTAATATATTCAAATCTCTTTTTGATAATTTTTTACCATTTGGATTAACGATAATTGTCATGTGGCCAAATTTAGGAGGTTCCCAACCAAAATATTCATAAATTTGTAATTGTTTTGGAGTGTTGGAAAGATGTTCTTCTCCTCTTAAAACATGAGTAATTTCCATTAAATGATCATCAATAACAACTGCAAAGTTATATGTAGGGATACCATTTGATTTCATAATGACGAAATCACCAATATCATCGCTATTAAAAGAAACATCTCCTCTAACTAAATCGTGAAATTTTAAAGTGTGATTGCTTGGCATTTTTAATCTGATCGAAGGAACTCGACCTTCTTTTCTATATTTTTCTTTTTCTTCTTCAGTTAATGAAAGACATCTACGATCATATTTGAAAGATTTAACACCATTTCTAAGTTGTTCTTCTTTCATTTCTTCAAGTTCTTCTTTTGTACAATAGCATTCATATGCATAACCTTTTTCAACTAATTCTTGAGCAAATTTACGATAAATATCGAGTTTTTCCATTTGTCTATAAGGGGCATATTTTGGATTTGGTTTTTCTGTTGATTCATCCGGAATAATTCCAAGCCAAATCAAATCATGAAGTTGGGATTCTTCGGCGCCAGGAATATTTCTTTCAATATCAGTATCTTCGATTCTGAAAACAAAATCACCATTATATTTTTTTGCATATAAATAATTAAAAAGTGCACTTCTTGCTCCACCAATATGTAAATATCCAGTTGGTGAAGGAGCATATCTAACTCTTACTTTCTTTTCTTCCATATTATTTTTCCTCCAACAAAACAACACTAATGCATTCAATACCTTTACCTTTTCCAATATAACCTAATCTTTCGTTTGTTCCAGCTTTAATCGAAACTTGAGTTAAGCCTATATTTAATATATCGGCAATATTTTCACGCATTTTATCAATAAAACTAGCTAATTTTGGTTTTTCACAAGATATAAATATATCAATATTACTAATTTTATAATTTGTTTTATCTAATATTTCTTTTGTTTCTTTTAAAAGTTCGGTAGAAGAAACATTCTTATATTTAGGATCATTATTAGGAAAAACTCTCCCAATATCTTTATTTGAAATTCCTCCAAAGATTGCATCGATAAGTGAATGAATTAAACAATCTCCATCAGTATAAGAAACTAACCCTTTTTTATAAGGAATTTCAACTCCTCCTAAAATAAGTTTGTAGCCTCTTTTAAATTTATGAATATCTTTTCCTAATCCAATTCTAAATTTCATAACTTTTATAAATTAAACATTAAATTTAAAGAAGAAAATGTCCCCATCTTTTGCGACATAATCTTTTCCTTCAATTCTAATTTTTCCAGCATCTTTTAAAGCTTGTTCGTTTCCATATTTAATAATATCGTCATAAGTATATGTATCAGCTTTAATAAATCCTTTTTTAAAATCGGTATGAATAATTCCCGCACAATCAGGAGCAAGCATTCCATTTTTAAAAGTCCACGCACGAACTTCATCTTCTCCAACAGTAAAAAATGTTGATAAATCTAATAATTTATATGTTGCAGTAATTAATTTCTCTAATCCAGAAGATGTTGCTCCCATAGTTTTTAAGAATTCTTCTTTTTCTTCTTTAGAATAAGTGGAAAGTTCAGCTTCAATTTCGCATGAAATTGCTAAAACTTGAGCGTTTTCTTTACCTGCGTATTCTTTTACAGCTTTATAATATTTATCGTTTTCAACATCACTTAAAACATCGTCACTAACATTAGCGACATAAATGATAGGTTTTGCTGTTAAGAAACCAAAATTTTTAAGAATTTTCTTTTCATCATTATTAAATGATAAACTTCTAATTGGTTTTTCATTACTTAAAACTTCTTTAATTCTACTTAAAACATTTACTTCCAATAAAGCTTCTTTATCTTTAGAAATTCTTGCTTTATTTTCAATTTTTCCTAAACGATTAGTACATGTCTCTAAATCAGCTAAAATGAGTTCTAAATTAATTATTTCTATATCCCTTACAGGATCAACACTATTTTCAACGTGAATGATTTCATTATTTTCAAAACATCTAACAACTTCAATAATTGCATCACATTCTCTAATATTTGCTAAAAATTGGTTACCTAAACCTTCTCCTTTTGAAGCACCTTTAACTAAACCTGCAATATCAAAAAATTCAAATGTTGTATAAATAGTTCTTTTTGGATGGAAAATTTTGACTAATTCATCAACTCTTTTATCTGGAACAGAAACTATTCCTACATTTGGTTTTATAGTAGCAAAAGGATAGTTAGCAGCTTCAACTTTAGAATTTGTAATTGCATTAAAAAGTGTAGATTTTCCTACATTTGGTAAGCCAACAATTCCTGCTTTTAATCCCATAATTTTTACTTCCCTTCAAAAACGATGTTATTATATCATTTTTCGAATAAAAATCATTTAAAAAAGGCACATTTTTGTGCCTTTTTTAAAAGTTTATAATTATTTGACAACATCAATATTAATAGCTCTTTTCCCCTTTTCACCTGTTTGAGGGTCAAAGCTTACTTTATCATTAACATTTACAGTTTTAAATCCGCTCATATTTAATGAAGAGAAGTGAAAGAAATACTCATTTCCATCATCTCCATTAATAAATCCGTATCCCTTAATTTTGTTAAAACTTTTAACATTACCATTTAGCTTTTCCATATAATTAATTAAACGTCACCTTTCTATGGAACACACCATAATGTCGATTATTATATATAAGATATAAGAATTTGTAAATCGTTTATTAATTAATGTAATTCCTTCTTTAAATCGAGTTTTCTTAATGGTTTTAAAATAATTATTAAGGAAATTAAGCAAATCAAAAGAAGAAATAAAATCATTACAAAAATAGAAAATGTCGAAAAATAGAAATTTGTAGCAATTCCAAAAATTTGTGTCGATAATATCTTCATTAAAAATGAAATTGATAATAGACTTGTCAAACTTATAAAAAACGATATAAAACCATTAAATAAGTTATTCATTAAAAAGTATTTCACTATTTCAATATTTGAAAATCCAATCATTATTAAAATCGCAATATCTTTTTTTGATTCTAAAAAGGAAATATAATTAATAATTGAAAATAAAATTATTGAAGAAAGTAAAGCTATAGAACTAAAAATTAATAAAAATAAAAATACATAATTCATTGTTTCATTTAAAGAATTATTAATTTCTTTTAATGGAGCAACAATTTCATAATCTTTCAATTTCGAATTTAATATCTTAATTTCGTCATCATTTAATTCTTTATCAAGTAAAAAAGTAACGCTATTCACATTTAGTTCAAATCCAGAGATTAGAAATAAATCTCTAAATAGAGAAATCGAAAAATCATTATTATGATAAATTTCTACTTTGTCGTCATCAACTATTCCACTTATTCTTAATTCAATAGTTTTAAATTCAGGAATCAACGTTTCATCTTCATTTTCTTTAACTGATGTAATAGTTGAAACATAAATTGTTTTTCCTAATGGACTTTCTTCATTTAAAATTTTAGCCATTCCTTTCGAGATAGCCACTTCAAAACTAGTCAAAGGATAATTCCCTTCTATATTTTTATTCATTTTTGGACTAAAACGAACAGTATTATTTTCTTGTTTTAAATAGTTTCCTTCCACAATCCCTTCAATATCTCCAAGAGAGTAATATTCTTCATAATTAATTTTATTTGAAAGATCAATTATTTCATTAATTTTGTTTAAACTTAACGAGAAAAATGTTGGTCTATAAAACCCATTTAAAATTGAACCAAAATTAACATATCCTCCATCAGTCGAATAATAATATTCACTAAAATCATATTCTTTTGAAAATGTATCGACAAAAGATAAATCAACACTATTTTTTAAAGCTTGATAACAATAAATACGATTTGAGTATTCATTCTCTTTTAAAGATGGATGATAAGTTTTTTTATCTCCATCAAAAATATAGTTTCTGTATTCAGCTTCTTTTGTTAACTTATTCAACAAAGCAGAAGGAAAATTTACTGAATGAATGTAATAAACTTTTTTTAAAATCCAAGGATATTCTTCTTCTTTTTCAATTTCATTAGAAGAAGGAAACATCATTAAATTTTCAAAAACATATTCGTTGAATAAATAATCATTAGAATAAATTACGTTTTCTCTTCCAGGAATTACTCCTCTTAAAGTAAAAATTTGTTCATCTTCATATGTCCAATAATTATTTCTAACTTTTAAAAGAATCGAAGGCTTTTTCGTCTCGATATATTCGCCTAAAGCATTATAAGTTTCTTTAATATTAAGTTTTTGACATAAATCAACCATTTTTTCATTACTTAAAGATATAACGACTTCATCTTGACTGATCTTATTATTTATTCGCGGATAAATTTCACTAACTGAATTAAAAGTAGTAACATATTTAAATTCATTAAATGAAGAAGCACTATAATCACTAATTTCTATTGGTTCATTATAATAATTTAAAAAATATATTTCGTTTTCTTCAATAAAAAAATCTTCTAAATTGTTTAAATAAGAACAACCTACATAATCTATTTCATCTGGATTATTGACCATTATTTCTACAACATCATCGAAAGATGCTGAATAATAAGATAAAATTCCTGCATCATCTTCCTTTCTTTTTAATAAAATCGCATTTTCTCCACCCATTCCTTCAAACGAAGAAACTATCATATTAGTTAATCCATCTTTCAAATAAAAAGTTAGCCCACTTACTAAAAGAGAAAATGATAAAAAAGAAATTATTGCAGATGTTCTTACTTTTTTAGATTTAAATAGAGTTTTAAAATGATTAAGAATAAAACTAAAATTAATCTTTTTCAAAGACATTTTTTTCTTTTCTTTACTTAATAAAATTCTTTCTTTTTTTAAATCATTTACTATTTTTTCTTCTTTTAAATTATTTTTTTCTAGTTTTAAAACATAATCGCTATATTTATAAGCTAATTCTTTGTTATGAGTTACAACAATTACTAAATGATCTAATGATAAGTTTCTTAAATAAGAAAATATTTTTTTACTATTTTCATTATCTAAAGATCCACTCGGCTCATCTGCTAAAATAATTGAAGGATTATTAATTAAAGCTCTTACGATTGCTACTCTTTGTTTTTCCCCTCCACTTAAATCTTTTACAAGAGAATATTTTAAATGACTAACATCAAATTTATATAATAAATCATCAATTTTTCTTTCTTTTTTATGTTTAGAAACATTTAAACCATTAAAAGCTAAGTTAATATTGTTATAAACATTATCTTCATCAAAAAGATTAAATGATTGGAAAACAAAACCGATATTATTTATTCTAAATAACCTTCTTTCTTTTTCCTTCATTTTATTTAATGGCTTATTAAAATAATAAATATTTCCACTTGTTTCGTTTTCAATTAAAGAAAGTATATTTAAAAAAGTAGATTTCCCACTTCCTGATTCTCCTAAAACAGAATAAAATCCGCTATCTTTAAAAGTATAATTTAAATCATCAAAAATAATCTCATTATTATATTTTTTAGTTAAACCTTCTACTTTAAGCATATCATTCCTCCTTAAGTTCTTTTGCAATATCGATATTTTTTGAGACTATAAGAGGTATTAATGAAGAAAATAAAACAATTAAAAAGTAAATTAAGAATATAACTAAAATATATATAAGAGATGGATTAATTGATAAATTTATAGTTAAAAGATTATTAATTTTATTTAATATTGGATTTTTAATAATATTAAAAACTACTAAACCGAATATAAAAGAAATTAAATAAATTAAAGTCGGTTCAAGGACATAAATTAAATCTATACTTTTTTTATTTGAACCAAGTAAAAATAAGATTGCTCTTTCTTTTTTGCTTGATAAATATGAATAAAAAGTTAATAAAAAAATTATAAAAATTGAAGTTAAAGAAATAATTATAATAAAAATTATCAAAGCGATAAAAAGAGTATTAATTATATCCTCAAAAGAAGAAACAATTGTTAAAGCATCGTTATAAAAACGATAATCGCCGATATTTTTTTCATTTTTAATAAAGTTATTAAATTTATCAAAATCTTTTTCATCAATATAAACATATGAAGAATAAGAAGTAATAGGATCATTATTTTTAGAAGTTTTAAGTAAATCTAAATAAGTTTTGGTGTTATTTTCTAAACTAGAAAAATTATAAGCAACACTTAAAGAAAGGTAATTTTCAAAAAAACTATAAGAATAATATACCTTTGGAGTACTTAAAAAATTAAATTCATCGTTTATACTTTTAATTTTAAAATTTATATCAAATTTAAATGTTTCATTAATTTCGTCTTTTATAATTTTTGAATAAGCACTATATTCGTTTTCACTTTTAAAATTTAAAGTTATTCCTTCTTTAAAATCTTTAATATAACTCGAAACAAAAGCTTTATTAACAATAACTTCATTATCATTTAATTCAAAAGATGGTTCAAAAGAAATATTTTCGTATGTATTCCCATCAATTGTTATAGTATTTCCTTTAAAAAAATAATCAAAATTATCTTTAATGATATAGTTATTAAAATTATTTTCTTTTAAAAAATTCATTAACTCAATATTATCTATCTTTTCTTTTTTCTCAATTGATAAAGAAGAATCGTTTATCGAAGAAGAGAAACTTCGATAAACTTCATATACATTATAAGAAGGAAATGAATAAATTAAGGATGATGTAAAATTATTGATATTAATATAAAAGGAAAATGAAAATATTGTAATAACTATTGAAAAAACAATTGATAGAGACATAAAAATATTACGTTTTATATTTTTAAATAAATTTCTTATCAATAAAGGTAAATAAAATTTAATTCTTTCTTTTCTTTTCTTTTTATTTTTAATTATATTCAAACTTTCATTTGGATTATCTTTTAAAACATTTATTAATTCATATCCTTTATCTAAAAATAAGATTAATCCATCAGCATATTTAGTTACTAAATCATGATTATGAGTTACTACTAAAACTAATGAATTTTCACTAATCTTTTTTAATTCTTCAATTAAAGTAATTGAAGAATCTTCATCTAAAGCGCCAGTTGGTTCATCTGCTAAAATAATTTTTGGTTTGTTAATTAAAGAACGAATTAAACCAAGTCTTTGCTTTTCTCCTCCACTTAATGTATATACTTTTTGGTTTAACTTATCATTTAAACGAAATTTAAAAAGATATCTTTTAACTAAATTTTCATCAATATCTTCTTTAATTAATGAAGTAATATTTAAATTCTCTTTTAAAGTTAAATCATTAAAAAGATTGAATGATTGAAATAAAATTCCAATATCATTTTTATAAAAGGAAGTTTTTTCTTCTTCATTCAAAGTATCAATTCTTTTATTATTAATTTTTATATAACCTTTTGTTGGTTTTAATAAACCTTCGATTAAATTTAAAAGAGTAGATTTACCACTTCCACTTTTCCCTTCAATAAAATACATTCCTTTTTCAGGGAGAAAAAATGATAAATTGTTAATAACTGGTATTTTTCTTTTGTTTATCTCAAATACCATTTGTAAATTCTTTACTTCTATCATATATAATACAAGAATGCTGGAAGTAAGAAAAAATATTCACAAAATATAAAAAAAGACTACTTTTTTAAAGCAGCCTAATTTTACTTAAAGATTTAAATCTTTTAAATCTAGATAAGTGACATAGTCGTTTATAAAGTTTTCCAACCCATTTTCATTTCTGTATGAATTCGTGTCTTTATAAGAATGACGTTTGCCACTCATCAAATTAATGAGTTTTTTAATCATTCTTATCGTCTCCTTTTCGTTTTACTTAAGCTTAAATTGATATGTATTTGGGTCATAAACATTATCTAATTTGCTTAAGGTTTATTAGTATAATGCGAAAAGGAATTTGTGTCAAGTGATAAAATTATTAGTCAGCTAAAGTTCCCATTGGATCCCAAGGAGCTAAAACAATAGGATCCTTATCATAAGCTTCAAGCTCTTCTTTCGTTAAATATTTTTTTAAGATAACTGCTTGATAAACAAATGAATCAAACCACGATGAAGACATAATGAAATATCCTTTATTTCCAATATCTTCTCCCCAAGAATTTTCGACCTTATAACGATTGGTTTCTCCATTCTTTTTATTATAACCTGTTAAACACATGGCGTGATTCATAACAGAAGCATGGAAATCTAACATATCTTCTTTTGAAAATTTATAGTCGATATCAAATGCGCTTAAATAATCAAAACTTAAATCATCCCAAATTCCAGCTTTTCTATTTCTATAAAAAGAAACATCGCTACCAAACCACACAATATTATTGTCGTCTATTTGTTTTTCAACTAATTCTTTGATTCTTTCCATTGGAAGATTTAAATGTTTAATCGGTTTTCCTTCAACAACATTATTTAAATAATCAATTGTATAAACTTTATTAAAAGGTTTATCTTTGGTAGGCGAATTAATGATTGAGACATATTCATCAATTTCATTGCCAATAAATTTTTCAAAAAAAGATTTTGGAGTTAATCCTTTTTCAATATGATAAACATCATCTTTATCATAATATTCAAAATCAAATTCAGTAGGTGGAACACCAAAGGAATTTGTTAATAAATTATAAATATTTTGTAAATATTCATTTTTTAAAGCATGAATTTCATCTTTTTTACCTTCGTTAACAAGTTTTTTTGCTTTTGAGGCAAATTTTCTAATATAAGTATTTAAAAGATGGTTTGATTCCATGGTGTTTGATGATTGGAATGTTTCATTAAAGTTATTTTTTGGTACTAAACCATATTTAACAATTAAATTTCTAAACATATCCCATTGACCACCATCGCCAACACCATTAGTTAAAACGTGCATTAATACTCTTTCATCTGGTTCATTATCAATTAAATCAATAATTGAAGTTAGACAATAATTTGCTTTTTCGAGTTTATCACATAACGCAATGTAATTTTGAGATAATTCAAAATTCTTTAATTTTAATTTTTTAGCAATAATTTCTCTTAAAACATTTAAACCAGCAAAAATCCAGCATCTTCCACTAGCTTTTTGGTTACAAGCTGGTAAAGTTTTTACTTCGTTTGAGAAAATAAAAGTTGTGCCGAATTCATTTTTGTTATCATAAACAACATCAGCGATTGGATTTTTAATTAAAGAATGTCTAACACAGTTATTCTTTTTATCACTTGAATATTTTTCTTTAAAAGTTTTTGATAAAGATTCGGAAATACTTTCATTTTTTACATCGATATTTTTCATTTATAGACCTCTTCTTAATTATTTATTTAATTCTTCAACAATAAGTTTATTTGCCACAATTGGATCAACTTTTCCTTTATTTTTCTTCATAAGTAAACCCATAACAAACCCTTGAGCTCTTGTTTTTCCATTTTTAAAATCAGTTGGAAGAGTTGGGTTTTGAGCAATAATTTCTTGGATATCACTTCTGATTTGATTTTCATCAGAAATAATTGTTGCGCCCATTTCTTCTTTTAAAATTAATGGGGATTTATTGGTCTCAATCATTTTTGCAAAAATGTCCTTACCTTGTTTAGAATTAATTTTCTTTTCATTAAGTAAAACAACTAAATCAGCAATATCTTTAGCTTTTACATTAAACTCGTTGATTGTTAAGTTATTTTTATTTAAATAACCTAAAACTTCAGAAATTATAAAATTAGCTAAAGGTTGATAAAGATTTGTGTTTTTAGCGACTTCATCATAATAAATAGATAATTCTTTACTAGAAAGTAAAATCTTGGCATCAACTAAGTTTAATTTATAATCGTTTTCGAATCTTTCAAGTTTTTGATCATATAATTCATTGGATGTTTTGATTGCATTTTCAATAAATTCATCACTTAAATGAATTGGAGGAATATTTCCTTCACTAAAATACTTATAATCAACAGCATCGGTTTTAACTCTCATCAATACAGTTTCTTTTTTAGCTTCATCGAAACGACGAGTTTCTTGTTGAATTGTTTCTCCTTTAATTAAAAGAGAAGCCTGTCTCATCATTTCATAATCAATTGCAGTTTCAATATTTGCTGTTGAGTTTAAATTTTTAACTTCAACTTTAGTTCCAAATTTATCGCTCCCAAAAGGACGAATTGAAACATTAACATCGCATCTTAGTGAACCATTTTCCATTTTTCCATCGCTCACATCAAGATAAGTGACGATTTCTTTAATTTTTTCAACATATTTTCTTGCCTCTTCGCCATTTCTAATTTCTGGATAGGAAACAATTTCAACAAGAGGAATACCAGCACGGTTATAATCAAGTAATGTATAATCGCTAAAATGATGTTGCATTGCAGTATCTTCTTCCATATGAAGTCTTTCGATACCAATTTTTTTCTTTTTACCACCAATTTCAATTTCTAAATAGCCATTCTTACCAATTGGTCGATTTTGTTGAGTAATTTGATAACCCTTTGGTAAGTCAGCATAAAAATAGTTTTTACGATCAAAAAATAATGTATGATCAATTTCCATATGTAAAGCATGGCAAACTCTAATTGCATTAATAACGCCTTGCTTATTTAAACGAGGCAAAGAACCAGGATAAGCTAAATCTAAGTATGTAATATTTGTGTTTGGTTCGCTTTTAAAATGAATAGGCGCGTTTGAAAACATTTTTGATTTTGTTTTCATCTCAACGTGTATTTCAAGACCAATAATAGCTTCAAAATTCATAATTATTTAGCCTCCTTTGTTGAAATAGTAACAGTAGAAAGGTTCTTTAAACCTAAAATATCTTCAAAATCCTTTGCGATTTCAAAAACTTTTTCATCATCAAATATTTTTCCAGTTATAGAAAGTCCAAAAGGAAGATGCTCTTTTATTCCCAAAGGAATTGTAATTGAAGGGAAACCACCAAAATTACCAATTCCAAGATAGTTATCAGCAATTAAATAAGTATTATCAAGATTGTCACTAACTTCATTTAATGAATGAGCAGTTGTTGGAGATGCTGGGGCGATAATACAATCATATTTTTTAAATATTTCATTAACTTTATCAACAACAACTCTTCTAACTCTTTTAGCTTTTAAATAAACTTCTTCTTGGTTTTCGCTCATTAAAGCATAAGAACCTAAAACGAATCTTCTTTTAATAAGTTCTCCAAATCCTTCGTTTCTTGTATTAAACATAACTTCTTGATAACTATTTCCATCTTTTCTATTTCCAAACTTAATACCATCTAAGTTAGCGTTATTTGAAGTAGCTTCGGAACTAGAAATAATAATATAAGCTGGATAAATAGCTTTTAAAATTGAAGAGTCAATTGAAACAACATCAACTATATTTCCTTCTTCTTTGGCTTTTTTAATTAAATTATCGAAATCACTTAATATTTTTTCATCTTTGATTGAATCGGCAACTTCTTTTAAAACAGCAATTTTATAACTTCCTTTATTTTCTTTTAAAGGATAAATTTGATTTCTTTTTATTAATGAAGAAGTATAGTCTCTTTCATCATATTTATTTAAATAATCAAATAAAATTGCAGCATCATCGACACTTCTTGTGAAATATCCAACGTGATCTAATGAAACAGAAAATGGGAATAAACCAAATCTAGAGATAAGACCATAGGTTGGTTTATATCCAACGAGCCCAGCATATGAGGCAGGTTTTCTAATCGAATCACCAGTATCACTTCCTAAAGCAAAAGGAACATAAGAAGCGGCTGTTACAATAGCGCTCCCACTTGAAGAACCACCTATTAAATGATTTTTAGTTTCATCATATGGATTATATTGAATTCCTTTATGACCACTTTTACCGCTTCCACCCATTGCAAGTTCATCTAAAGTCGACTTTCCAATCATGATAGCATTATTTTCTTTTAATAATTTTATAACAGTAGCATCAAAAGAAGGAACATAACTATTTAAAATATTACTACCAGCAGTAGTTTCAAGACCTCTAGTCGATAAATTATCTTTAGCAACATAAGGGATACCGAATAAATAATTATCAGCTGGAACTTCTTTTTTATCTAATTCTAAAGCTTCTTTTAAAGCTTCATCATAATTTGTTCCTTCCAATGCATTAAATTTATCGTTTTTACATCTTTCAATAGCTTCTTTGACTAAATCAGAAACTTTGACTTCTTTATTTAATAAAGCTTGATGAATTTCTTTAATTGTTAAATCTAAATAACTCATAACTAATTAACCACCTTTGGAAGTTTAACTTGGCCATCTCTAAAAACTTTGGCATTTTCTAACATTTCTTCTTTATTAACTTCATCTTCTTTTACTGGCTCATCTTCTCTTAAAAGAGAGAATGAATCATCAATATAAGGAAAAGACATAGGTTCAACTTTATCTAATCCCTCAATTTCATCCATTAATTTAAGTTGCTTAGTGATTATTGCAAATTCATTTAAAAGAGTATCATATTCTTCATCTTTCATATCGAACAATAATCGCTTTGCTGCATCTTGCAAAACAGCTTTGGTAACTTCTTTCATTGCTATTCTCCTTTATTTTTATCAACGATTTCGTAATATTCTTCTTCATTTAATATTGTAACGCCGAGTTCTTTTGCCTTAGTTTCTTTACTACCTGGATTTTCTCCAACAATAACATAATCAGTTTTTTTAGAAACACTTCCAGAAACTTTCCCACCTTGAGATTCTATATATTCAGTCATTTCATCTCGAGAATATTTAGCGAATGTTCCTGTTATAACACAACGTTTATTATAGAAAAAGTTCGTCTCATTAATATCATCTTTTCCTAAATAAAGCATATTAACATTACTATTTTTTAACTTTTCTATCAATTCAATATTATTTGGATTTTTAAAATATTCACATATTGATGTAGCGAGAACATCGCCAACATCATCAATTTTTAATAAATCATCTTTACTTAATTTAGCAATTTCGTCTAAACTTTTATATTTTCTGGCTAAAACTTTACTCATTTTTTCGCCAACTTCTTTTATACCGAGTCCAAAAAGAAGTCTTTCAAGTGAATTCTTTTTACTATTTTCAATGGCATCTAAAAGATTTGTAACAGACTTATCGCTCCATCCATCCATTTCAATAATTTCTTCTTTATGTTCATAAAGTTTATAAATTGAAGGGATGTCGCTTAAAAAGTTCTCTCCGAATAATTGTTCGCAAACTTTATCGCCCATTCCTTCAATATCCATGGCATTTTTACTTGAAAAATGAATTAATGATTCTATTTTTCGTGAGTTGCAATTTGGATTTAAGCAAAAATGCATAGCATCTTTTTTAATAAGTTCGCTTCCACAATATGGGCATTTATGAATCATATTAAAAGGGATTTCGCTGCCATCTCTTTTTTCGATTAAAGGTTTAACAACTTCGGGAATAATATCTCCTGCTTTTCTAATTATTACAGTATCACCAACTCTTAGATCTTTTTCTAAAATATAATCTTCATTATGAAGTGTTGCTCTAGAAACTAAACTTCCAGCAACTCTTACAGGTTCTAATACAGCATTTGGGGTAATTTTTCCTGTTCTTCCAACGGTAAAAATAATATCTTCTAATTTAGTTTGAACTTCTTTTGGTGGAAATTTATAGGCTATAGCCCGTTTTGGTGATTTAGCTGTATAGCCTAATTCATCATAATATTTAAATTCATCGACCTTTAAAACAATTCCATCAATATCATAAGGTAAATCATCTCTTTTTAAGGTATATTCATCAACATAATCTAAAACTTCTTTTAAATTATGAACAACTCTTCTTTCTTTATTCGTTCTAAAACCTAATTTATCCAAAGCATCAATTGAATCGCTATGACGAGTAAAACCATCTCTTTGAGCATCGATATAATAATACCACCATCCATCGAGATTTCTTTTTTTAGCAATTGAAGAATCTAAATTTCTTATACTTCCAGCAGCAGCGTTTCGAGCATTAGCAAATAAAGGTTCACCATTTTTTTCTCTTTCTTCATTTAATTTAATTAAAGAAGCTTTAGGCATATAAATTTCGCCTCTTACTTCTAATCTTCCTTCTTTTTTATCGACTAAAGTAGGAATATCTTTAATAGTTAAAACATTAGTTGTAACATCTTCACCGGTGGTTCCATCACCTCTAGTAGCACAATAAGATAAACTTCCATCGTTATAAACTAAAGAGCAAGCAAGTCCATCAATTTTCATTTCAGCAGTAAAATCAACTTCTTTTCCTAATGTTTCATAGACTTTATTTACCCAATCAGCCAATTCTTCTTTATTAAAAACATCGGCTAAAGATAACATTTGTCTTTCGTGTCTAACTTTATTAAATCCTTTTAAAACAGTTCCGCCAACTCTTTGAGAAAGTGAATTTCTTGTTACCAAGGAAGGAAATTCTTTTTCTAACCTTAAAAGTTCCTCCATTCCTTGATCATAAACGCTATCGTCAACACTAGGATTATCTAAAACATAGTATTCATAAGCATAATGTTCCAACTTTTTAGTTAATTCATCATATTTTTTCTTTGCTTCGATAAATTCCATGCATTTTTACTCCTTTTTTCTCATTTTTTTATGAGTTCCAAGCATCTTTTTGATTCCAAAATTTTTAAAATCGACTGTTAAAATATCACCTTCAATTTTTAAAACTTTTCCTTCGCCAAATGCTTCATGAATTGCGATATCGCCAACGTTCCATTTAATATTATTTCCAACATTATAAGAAACTACACTCTCATTTCGACTTACACTCGTTGATTTTACATTCCCAATTCCACTTCCAGCAATATTAATCTTATAAATTCGACCAGTAGCGTCACTATTTTTAGGAGATTCGGCAATAATTTTCTTTATATTTAAATTAGCTTCGCTTAAAAATTGAGAAGCACGTGAATTTCCGTGATTCATATAAGAAAAACCAGTATTATATGTAATAAAAAGTTCTTTTTTTGCTCGAGTTATAGCAACATAGGCGAGTCTTCTTTCTTCTTCTAAAGCTTTTATGCCGTTTTCAGTCACACTTCTTGCATTAGGGAAAATTCCTTCAGCAAAATTAACAATAAAAACATAATCAAACTCTAATCCTTTGGCGGTATGAACAGTCATTAAACTAACAACATCGTCATTATCATTTATAGAATCTTGTTGAGTTAATAAAGAAATATTTTGTAAATATTCATCAAATGTAGAATCAGGATTTTCCTTTAAAAAAGATCTAATATCTTCAATTAAAGAATGAACATTGCCTATTCTTTCATCGTCATCATCAAAAGTTTCCTCTAAATATTCATAATAATTTAAATTTGAGACAAGATCAGATAAAACTTCAGAATATGATAAATTCTTATCAACAACTTTCTTTTTTGTATCTTCTAATAACGTAATCATGTCTTTTATTTTAGTAATTAATCTAGGAGAAATTGGACACATATATTGATCAATATTTAAACAATAATTATATAAAGAAAGGTTTCTTTCGTTAGCTTCTTTTTTAATCATTGCAATTGTCGCATCTCCAATTCCCCTTCTAGGAATATTTATGATTCTTGAAAAAGAAATATCATCGAGTGGATTAATTAAAAGCTTAAAATAAGCAAGGCAGTCCTTAACTTCTTTTCTTTCATAGAATTTAACACCACTATAAATTTTGTAAGGAATATGAGAAAAAACGAGTTGACGTTCAAATTCTCTAGATGAAAAAGCTGAACGATATAAAATAGCAATATCCTTATAATTAACTTTTTTCATTAATTTTAATTCTGTAATCTTTTTAACAACATATTTTGCTTCTTCTTTTTCATCGCTTGACTCATTAACAATAATTTTTTCTCCGCCTTTTTTAGATGTAAATAAATCTTTTTTTACTCTCTCAACGTTTTTAGCAATTAAAGTATTAGCATGAGATAAAATTTCTTCGGTTGAACGATAGTTTTCATTAAGAATTATTGTATTTAAAGGTTTAAAATAATCGCCAACATCTAAAATAACTCTTTGATTGGCGCCTCTCCGGGTATAAATTGTTTGATCAGGATCTCCAACAACATAGATTCCTGCGTGTCTTCCAGCTAAAAGGGTTAAGAGTTCAAATTGGAGATCATTCGTATCTTGAAATTCATCAACTAAAATTTCAGTGAAACGATTATTATATTGTTCTTTAATTTCAGGATAAGATTTTAAAATTAAAACAGTATAAATCATTAAATCATCAAAATCTAAACTATATTGAGCGTTTTTTCTTTTTTCGTATTCTTCAAAAAATTCATAGCAAGGTTTATATTTACTAGCTAATTTATCTTTTTCAACGTCACTAGGAAGTTTACCTTGCATTTTATTAAAATCAATAAATTTTATAGAACGATCAATAATATCGTCTCCTTTTCGATAACCCATATCTAAACCGATATCTTTTATTAAGTTTTCTTTATCTTCTTCATCTAAAATTGAAAAAGAACGTGGTAAACCCAAAACTTTGATTTCTCTTCTTAAAAAATAATTACAAAAAGAATGGAATGTTGAAATTTTTAGTTCCTTTAAATCATAAGAAGGAAGCAAATTTTTAGTTCTTTCCTTCATTTCTTTGGCAACTTTATTAGTAAAAGTAATTGCTAAAAGATTATATGGATCAACATCTTTTGCTTCGATTAAATAAGCAAGGCGGTAAGTTAAAACTCTTGTTTTTCCACTCCCTGCTCCAGCAATAATACGGTTATATTTATATTCTGAAGTTACTGCTTCATATTGTTTTGCGTTTAATTCTAAGTCAAAATTCATAACGGTATAAATTTTAACAAATTTTAATATATAAATATATTAAAAGAATAAGTTTTTATATTGTTAGTTTCATCTTCTGTCATCATTTCTTTTTATCAATAATTTAGTTAATTTTGTCTTATAATAATAAAAATGAAACTTGTTGAATATAAAAAAGATTTATTATCTTCTCTTCCCTTAATTTCTTTAATTATTGCTATTGATTTAGTACTTATTTTACTTGGGACTTTTTTACCTTTTTCGATACTTTTTATTAGTTTAATTGTTTCTTTTCCTTCGACAGTTTTAGCTGTTTTTATTAAAAAAAGATATTATCTATTATACGTATTTATCGCCTTAATTCTTGCTTTTTTACTTACTTTTGGAAATATTTTCTTTATTATTTATTATTTTTTACCATCGTTATTACTTTCTTTTATTTTTTCTTTAGGTTTAATTAATAAAGAAAATATTTTAAAAAGTAAAAAAATAAAAATAGATAAATATTTGCTTATAATTATTCTTTCAATATTAAATTTATTTATTGAAATTATTTTAATTTATTTAGGAATTTACCTATTTAACTTTGATTTTATTAAGATTTTTTTATCGCTTTTTAAACTAGAAAATAATCTTTATTCTTCTTATTTTATATATTTAATCATTTATATTTATGCATTTATTAATATTTTAATATCATATTTCTTCATTAATTTTGAAATTAAAAAATTTGATAAAAATTTAATTTTTTATACTTCAAAATTTAATAAAGAAATATTAGTTATTTTAAATATAGTTATTTCTATTTTATTAACTATTTCATCTTTTTTCTTTTTATCTTTTCCATATACTTTTTTATTTATTTCTTTTATTTTATTAGTCTTTTTAATTTATGAAGAAATTAGGAATGATTCTTCTTATATTTTATTAATAGTTTCAATAATTTCTTTATTAATACCACTTATTTTAATAGCGTATTTAAGAAATATTGAAACTATATATTTATTCCTTTTTTTAAATATAACTCCTTTAATATCCTCTTTATTTTATTTAATAAAAAGAATAGTTATTTATAAGTTTAAGAAAATAAAATAAAATAATAGTTATTATGAAAGATTTTTTTAAGACATTTGGACTAGGTTTATTATATTTTATTTTATTTCCATTTTTACTTTTATATTTAATAATTATGGGAATTTATCTTCTTTTTAAAGATATTTTTTATATATTTTTATATAAAAATAAAAAATATAAGAAAAAGATTAAAGATAACGAAATTAAAGCTCAAGCAATTTTAAATAAAAATAGATATAAAGAAGATAATAAAAAAGATGACAATGATTTAAAAATAGAAACAACTAATCCAAATAATGTAACTTATAACACTACGAATAATATTATTATCACTAATATGGATTCTAAAGAAGTAAAGAAAAAATTAGCTTCTGATCCTGATTATTTTTTAAAACTTGCTAGAAATAATGAAAGTGAAGAAAAATATATTGAATCTCACGAAGTAAATGATGATTTTTTACTTCCTAATAAAAACGAAACTACGTTAGAAGATGATGACCCAACTTCTTTAGAGGAATCGATTAAGGAAAGCGTTAAAGAAGAAAGAGTCGATATGTCTTCTTTAAAAAGAGAGGATTAAAAAATGAATAAATTAATATTTTTAAGTAACTTTTTTAGTGAAAATTGGTGGAAAATCCTCCTTATTATCTTTTTTATTGTTATTTTTGTCTTTGTAATTATTGGTCTAATTGGAGCTTTAATTCGTTTTATTATGAAAAAACAAGCTAAAGCAGTTGATAAAGATATGGGGAAATTAATTGTTTCTCGTCTTGTTGATAACGCAAAAGATTATAAAGAAATCGCAAATATTAAAAGTATGGACCGTTTTTTTAAAGCTAGTGCACTTCCTCTTTCACTTCTTTTAGTTGCATTAATTCTTTATTTAATTTATGGATTTTGTTTTTCTAGATGGACTGATTCACTTTTATCTAGAGAAACTGGAATTGGTTCTTTATTTTATTTACTTGATTTTTCTTCGATAAAATATATTCCACCTTTAGCATTAGATTGGGAAAAAATAGTTTGGTTTACACCTGCTCCATTTAAAGATGAAAGAATATTTAACTATTTTATTTTCCTTTTTACCTTTAGCGGTGGAATAATTTATTTAATTGATGTTCAAGCTTATGTTGCAAGAAAATATCGTATAAATAAAACAGCTAAAGAAATTTATAGTGCTAATTTAGATAAAATTGATCTTTCTACCTTTTATAATGGCCAAATGAAAAATGTTGATGAAAATAATAAATAATTTAATTTTTTTATAATTCTTTAACATATATTTTTGAAAAAGTATTACTATCTTCGTTTTTAGCAAATTTTAAAAATTTAAAATTACATTTTTCATAAAAATTATCTAAATCAGTTAATAAATATATCTTTTTTAACCCCAATATTTTTAATTCGCCACAAACATAATTTAATAAACATTTAGCAATTCCTTTATTTCGATAAGATTCATTAATATATAATGCGCAAATATTTGGAGATAATCTTTTTTCTAAATGAAAATCATTTTTAATTACACCAATTCCTCCAATTATTTCATTATTATTTTTCTTATTTATTAATAAATACCATCGAGGATATATTGTTTTTTCGTCATTATTTATAAATTCTTGAATACTTTTTAAATAAATAGAAGAGGAAATATTCCATTTAGAAGAAAAATATTTACTAGCTTTTTCTTTAAAAGTAGGTTCATCTTTTAAAGAAATTATTTTTAAAGAAGAATCAATTAAATTAATAGATAAAATAGAGTCTATTTTTTCTTTATAAATTTCTATTGATTCTTCTTCTATTTTTTTAATAAATTCTTCTTTTCCTAAAGAATATGATTCAATATCATAAGGAAATTTTTTAGCTAACTTTTCTTTAATATTTCCATATTCTTTTTTAATATCTTCATGATCTTTAATGTATTCTTTAAAAGCAAGATGTCTTAATAAATTATATTTATCATTTTTAGAAAAAATATGAATTTGATGGGTTCTTTCATCTCCTCCTTTTCTTAAATATCTTCTACCTTTCATATTAAATTCGCCTAAATATTCATAACCGATTTTAATAAATTCATCTTTTTTTAAATCAACATCATCTAAAGAAGATGCACTTACCATAATATCGATAATTGGTTTTGATTTTAAATCGATGATTGAAGTTGAGCCTATATGAAAAATATTAACTAAATTATCTTTTAAGATATTTATTATTTTTTCCTTTTCTTCTTTATATCTTTTTTTATATTCTTCATTATATTCTTTTACTACAATATGTTGACTCATATTTTAAAAACTACTCCTTTTATATTAATAAAATATCCGCATTTAAATTTAAAAATAATTAAATGCGGATATTATTAGTTTCAATTATTTAATTTTTTAAATGTTTATTTACCTATAAAAGTCATTACAACTAAATAAATAATATATACAAAAAGAAAAAAAGAAAGAATAGAAAAAGTTATAACGATTTTTTTATTTTTCTTATAATTGATTGATTTTTCTTCTTTAATCGTTTCAATTTCAACAGTTTTTGATGTTGTTCTTACTTTTGGTTTTAAATCTTTTTCATTTTCTTCGATGAAATTTTCTTTCTTTTTTGCCATAAACTTAATATTTTAATCCTCCTGGAGTTCTTGGATATGGTTGAACATCACGAATATTGCTTAAACCTGTTAAATACATAAGTAATCTATCAAATCCAAGTCCAAATCCACTATGAACACATCCACCATATTTTCTTAAAGATAAATACCAATTTAAAATTTCAGTATTACCTTGGTTATCCATTCTTTCTTTTAATAAATCATAGTTATCTTCTCTTTGTGATCCTCCACAAATTTCACCAACTCCTGGAACAAGTAAATCACAAGCAGCGACAGTTTTACCATCTTTATTAAGTTTCATATAAAAAGATTTAATTTCTTTAGGATAATCAATTAAAAATACCGGACCTTTAACGATTTCTTCGGTGATATATCTTTCATGTTCACTTTGTAAATCCATTCCCCAGAAGATATCGTTATATTCAAATTTATGACCTTCTTCTTTCGCTTTTTTTAATATATCAATAGCTTCGGTATAAGTCATTCTTTTAAAATGGGAATTCAAAATATGATTCATTTTATCAATGACTCCTTTTTCAATCATTGTATTGAAAAAGTTCATTTCATCAGGACAATTAACTAAAACGTATTTAATAATATATTTTAAGAAATCTTCCATTAAATTCATGTCATCTTCTAAATCAGCAAAAGCAATTTCAGGTTCAATCATCCAAAATTCTGAAGCATGACGGGAAGTGTTTGAATGTTCAGCTCTAAATGTTGGACCAAAAGTATAAACATCTCTAAAACAAAGAGCAAATGGTTCAACATGTAATTGACCGGAAACTGTTAAACAAGCATTGGCATTAAAAAATTCAGTAGGATGTTTTAAATCTTCAACAACTTTAAAACATTGACCTGCTCCTTCTGCATCATTTCCAGTAATAATAGGGGTATGAACATACATAAAACCTCTTTCTTGGAAAAATTTATGAATTGCAAAAGCAAGTTTGTTTCTTACTCTAAACAATGCATTAAAAGTATTTGCTCTTGGTCTTAAATAAGCGATATCTCTTAAAAATTCAAATGAATGCCTCTTTTTTTGCAAAGGGTAATCATCACTAACATCACCTAAAACACTAGCTTCTTCAATTGAAATTTCAAAAGGTTGTTTATTTTCTGGAGTTAATTTAACTTTTCCTTTAACAAAAATAGCTGCTGCATATTTAAAATGGGAAATTTCTTCATAATTTTTTGTTTCGTTAGTATAAACAAGTTGAATGTTTTTAAAACAACTCCCATCATTAAATTCAATAAACCCGACTGAGCCATTATCTCTATTTCCTCTAATCCAGCCTTCTAAAGTAACTACAGTATTATCAGCAAGCTCATTTTTAGCAAGTTTAATAAATAAATCATGAGCTAAGTCCATCGTTCTTTCCATAATTTTATATTCTTATCTCCTAAAATCTTAATAATTATAACATAATTATTAATTAAAACTTATCAAAATCCTCAATTTTCCAAGATGGATCAACACCAATAGAAAGAGGAGCGAATAATTTTCTATCATAAAGATAATTCCCTACCATCGCAATCATTGCAGCATTATCAGTTGTACACCATAATGGTGGAATGATTACTTTAATATCACTATTTTCAAAAGTTTTAGTAATTTGACTTCTTAAATAAGAGTTTGCACTAACTCCTCCAGCTAAAACAATCTCTTTAATTTCATACCTTTCGGTCGCTCTTTTTACTCTTTCAATTACTTCTTTAACGGCGATATCTTGGAAAGATTTTGCCATATCAGCAACTCTAATTTTATTTCCGTTTTGTTCTTCTTTATGAATTAAATTAATAACAGCTGTTTTTAATCCTGAATAAGAAAAATCTAAGGAGTTATCGTGTAAAGGGGTAGGAAGTTTATAAGTATGTTCACCTTCTTTTGCTAATTTATCAATAGCTACTCCTCCAGGATAAGGAAGTCCTAAAACACGAGCAACCTTATCATAACTTTCTCCAATTGCATCATCTTTTGTTTCACCAATAATTTTAAAATCAAGATGTTCTTTCATATAAACTAATTCCGTATTTCCCCCACTAACAACAACTGCTAAAAGAGGAAATTTTAATTTTTCCACATATTCATTAGCATAAATATGCCCTGCTAAATGATGAACTGGAATTAAGGGAATATTATAAATTAATGAAAGAGTTTTTGCGGCTTGAAGCCCAACATGTAAAGCACCAATTAATCCAGGGCCACGAGTAAAAGCAATGGCGCTAACATCTTCTAATTTAGTATCACTCTTTTTTAAAGCCTCATCTAAGACTGCACCAATATTTTCTAAATGTAATCTTGAAGCAATTTCTGGCATAACTCCGCCATATTTTTGATGAACTTCGATTTGAGAAGAAATTACATTTGCCTTCAATTCACCATTTTTTAAAATAGCAACGGCTGTTTCATCACAACTTGATTCAATTGCTAAAATAATTCTATCCATAATTAATAAATCCCTCTAACCATATAAATGGCATCTTCGCCATCTTTATAATATTTTTCTTTTACAACAACTTTTTCAAATTTTAAAGATTCATATAATTTTATTGCAAAAAAATTAGATTTTCTTACTTCTAGTGTTAGGTATAAAACTTCTCCACCTTTTTTTAACTCATCAATAACCTTTAATAATAATTTTTTAGCATATCCTTTATTTCTATCACTATCTTTAGTAACGATTTTAAAAATTGTTGATGAATCAAAAGTTATCCAATAATCAATATAAGAAACAATTTCATTGTTGTCATCTTTTAAAATCATAAATTTAGATACTGGATTTTCATTAAATTCATATTTTAATTCCTCTAAACTCATGACTTCATTAGTTGAAGTTTTTTCAACCGCATAAATTGCTTCAAAATCTTCTTTTTTTGCTTCTAAAATTTCCATTTTAATCCTTTAAATAAACTGCTTTTAAAGTCAAAATATTCTCGACTTTACTATTTTCATTTCTTAAAAATAACATGTTATTTAAAATATCGTTTTCTTTTGACTTGATATTTAAATATTCAACTTCCCCCATGACTTCAAATGTAGGATGTTCTTCGATATATTTTTTTACCTCTTCATTTGTTAAAACTTGATCAGGCATAATTATTTCATTATTATTATAAACTCCAATATATGAACGAGCGCTTCTTGCATTCATTAAACAAATTGAGGGTTTATCTTTTTTCATTAACATTTGTAGTGAAGAGATTGCAAAAACAGAAATATTTAAAGCATAACCATAAATTTTTGCAATGGTTAAGGCAATTCTTACACCAGTATAAGACCCAGGACCTTTGCTAACAACAATTTCGCCAACACTTTTTGGATCAATATTATTTCTTTTTAAAATCTTTTCGATTTCTAAAATCATAAATTCACTTTGTTTTTGCCAAGCTTTATAAATAGTTTGATCAATAACCTTATTATCTTTAGCTAAACCGACAACTAAAAGCGTATTTGATGAATCTAAAAGTAAAGTAATCATAACTTATAAACCTCTTTTAACTCGTTAAATAAAAAATTAAATTTTTCATTTTTACTAGAAATAGTAAATTCACGTTCATTTTTTTCATTAATTTTAATAACGATATTAAGAATATCACCAAAATTAAGGAATTCTTCAATAAATTTAGGCCATTCAATTATTGCAACACCATCCCCTTCGATAACTTCTTCTAATCCAATGTTTTTATTTTCACGTGGAATGTCTTCTAAACGATAAGCATCAATGTGATATAAAGGAATTAAAGAAGAGAAATAGCATTTTAAAATGTTGAATGTTGGAGAGTTAATTTCTTCTTTAACACCAAGTTTTTTTCCAATTCCTTTAGTTAAAGTTGTTTTCCCTGCTCCTAAATCTCCGCTTAAAGCAATAACTTCACCTCTAAAAGCTTTAGAAGCAATTATTTCTCCAAGTTTTAGTGTTTCTTCTTTATTTTTACTAATAATTTTTATTTCCATATCTATTTATTTAAACCTTCTTCCTCTTTATAACGTTCATAAAATTCACCAATTTTTTCATCAACAAAAGGGAATTTACCTTCTTTCATCATATTTTTTATTTTATTGATGTTATATTTTAAAATTGTATCAATATCTTCTCCATATTGATACTTTTCTCTATGATAAGCATATTCTTTAACATCAATAATACGAATATTATGATTTGGATATAATTTCATATCCAAATCATAATCAATATATTTAATATATCCTTTATCTTTAATATATGGTGATGCTAAATTTACATAATAAGTGATTCCACTTTTTTTAAACATTGCAATTACATTCATCCATATATCTTTAAAAAATATCATTACTGCAGGTTCTTTTGTATACCAAACTCGAAAATTGTGTTCAATAACTTTAGTTTTAGTAGAACAAACAACAATATAATTTTCTTTTTCTTCAACAACATAAACATGATCCCAAATACGATGCATTCTTCCATCATGTTTATATCCTTGAACTTCAATCCGTTTCTTTAATAAATTATCCATATTTTTATTTCCTCCTTTCTTTTAAAAATTTAAGAAAAAATCTTAAATTTTTAAAAATTAAATAAAGATAAAATAAAAATATAGCGTTATTTGATAGCTTCTCTTATTTCAATAACTTTTTCTAAGTCAGCTTTACTTTTTGCAATATTTTTTAAATTAACAGATTCTTTTGTTGGAACATTGATAAAATCGTCAGCATAATCAATACCAACAAAAAGTTTTCCATTATTAAGTGAAACAATTACATCAATAATTGTTTTATCAATTTTAAATTTTTTAACAATACTTAAAAGTTTACTATTTAAAATTTCTTTAACTCTTTCATCGTTAACATAAAAACTATATTTATCATTTCCATCAATTAATTTTAATCCGTCAAGATCATCGACTGGATAAGAATATTCTTTTCCTTTAAGTTGAAATAAACCTCTTAAATTTAAATCAACTCCTTCAAGATCAAAAACAAACATTCTTCCTAAAAATCTTGGTTGTGGTCTATTTTTTACTAAAATTGATGCGGCACAATCAAAAACTGTAAATGGTTTGTTATTAATAAAGCCACTTGAAACATTAATAGCTTTAAAAGTTTTAATATTCAAAAACATTTTTGATTCATCGAAAAGTGCTTTTTCATCAGCTGTGATTGAAAAAGTTAAATCTTTAAATCTATCGCCAGAATAAATTTCTTTATTTGTTTCACCTAAAACAAATTGAACATATTCATTTCCAGCAGCATCAAGTTTCTTTCTTTGAAATCTTGAAAAAATGAATGAACCGACTAAAAGAGCAATTGCACAGCATAAAACAACGATTGTTATCCAACTTTGGCCTTCTTGATTACCTAAAGTTAAAGCAAGCACCAAAGCTAAAACTAAAACAATAAGTAAAACTGCAGTAACAACATAGTTCCACATTTTTAACTTTTTGCCGAATTTATTAAATTCTTCTCTTTTTTCGTCGATTCTTTTAGCTAAATCTTTTTCGCTTTCTTTAACGTTCAAAACTTCTTCTTCACCATTTTCAACTTCTTCAGGATTAAATACTTTTTCTTCATTAGCATTTTCTTCTCCCTCTTTTGAAATGGCGTTTTCTTGATTTAAAGGTGTAACTTCAACCTTTTTTTCTTCCTTTTTAAAACCCATAATTAATAATCTCCTAACAAAAATTCATTTATTATTATAAATGAATTAAATTTTAGTTAAAAATAAAATTAAAGTTTTACACGATATAAAAATAATAGATAAAGACAAAATGATTATTTATTTAAATTCTTCTTTACACGTGGTAATAAAAAAGAGCGATTTTCATCGCTCAATGTTATTTATAATACTTAGCTTGTGAATCAAATAATTCTTTATAAACGCCATTAGGTAGTTTCATTAAAGATTCGTGATTTCCACACTCAATTATCTTTCCTTTATCAATAACAATGATATTATCGCAGAATTTAGTAGAAGACATACGATGAGAAATATAAATAGCTTTCTTATTATTAACTAACTTGTCAAATAAAGAATAAATTTCTGACTCACTTATTGGATCAAGTGCCGAGGTTGGTTCATCTAAAAATACAAAATCACTATCTTTATAAAGCGCCCTAGCAATTGCAATCTTTTGAGCTTCACCTCCGCTAACTTCAACTCCTTCTTCTAAATATTTGTATAAAGGGGTATCAATTCCTTTATCAAACTTTTTATAGTCAAAATTAACATCATCTAAGTCTTTTTTAATTAATTCTTCATCAATTTGTTTATTTGCGGCAACATTTTCTTTTATTGAAAAAGCAAAAAGAGTGAAATCTTGGAAAACAACAGCAAATAACTTTTGATAATCTTTAAAATTAAAACGATTAATATTAATTCCATTAACTAAAATTTCTCCTTTTTCAGGTTTATAAAATCTAGCAATTAATTTAATAATCGTTGATTTTCCAGCTCCATTTTTACCAACAATTGCAGTTTTATCATAATTTCCTAATGTGAAGGAGACATCATCAAGAGCATATTCATCTGAATTCGGATACTTAAATGAGACATTTTTAAATTCGAAAATATATGGTGTTTTAACTTCATCAATACTAACCTCATCTTGAATCTTTTCATTATCTAAAGTCAAATAATCATAAAAATTAGATAAATAATTTGATTGAAGCATCATGTTTTGAATAGTATTAACTAAACTAATTAAAGCAGTTAATATATTTGTAACAGATCCAACAACTGAAACAATTGATCCAATATCAATTATTCCATAATAAGCTTTTAAAGTGACAAATAAATAAGAAATAAAAGTAACAAAAGTTGTAAAAACTGTTGTGATAAGCGTGATATTTGCCGATTTTATTGAAGCTTTTCCAAATGAATCGTTTAAATGTTTATTGCACTCTTTCATTCTTTTAAAGACAATTTCTTTTAAATTAAAAATACGTGCATCTTTTCCAAAACGATAATCTTCACTTAGCCTAAAAAAGTATAGAAAACGATGATTTGCATCAACATTTTCTTCAAATAGTTTTTCGTTAATTTTATAAACCATTTTTAATACAAAAATAGAAAGAATAACAGCAAGAATCAAAACGACAATAATAATCAACCCGCTATACCGACTATTAGAAAATTTCATTAAATTATCAGTATTTTCAATTGAATTATTATAAAAAAATAACTTCGAAACATAAAATAAGCCTAGAGCTAAAACAAAAATATTTTGAATGATAATAGAAAAATTTTGTATAAATGAGCCAACACCACCAGAAGAATTTTGGCCATCTCTAGCTCTTTGAAGTTTTAACTTATTTTCTTCTTTTTCTAAAATTTCATAATCCAAAGTTAAATTTCTTTTTGCTAATAAAATATCAGTATTCGAATAAAGAAACATTTTTATGCAATCAAAATATCTATTTAAAAGCAAATTTAAAATAGAAGCAATAAAAGTTAAAGAAACATAAATTAAAGCAACAATAAATATATCTATAAATTCAAAATTTTTTGCATCGTAAACTAAATTTAAAATTTTTTCTCCAAAAATTAAAGGTAAAAACATAATAATGCCGCCTAAAAGTCCAACAACTAAAGAGATTAAAATTGCAGCCTTATTAGTTTTAAGAGAGTATTTTAATATCTTAAGAAAATTATTAAGCACCTTCATAAGTTTCTTCACCCTCCTTTTTATCTTGATAATATTTGGCTTGTATATTAAACATTCCAAAATATTTGCCTTTTAAAGCCATTAGTTCATCATGGGTCCCCTCTTCAATGATTTTTCCATTTTCAATAAAATAAATTTTATCGCAAAATCTAGTTGACGAAAGACGATGAGAAATAAATATTGAAGTTTGATTTTTAGTTAAATCATTATATTTTTCATATAAATTTTTTTCAGCTACTGGATCTAATGCTGAAGTAGGTTCATCTAAAATTAAAAAAGATGATTTTTTATATAAAGCTCTTGCTAAAAGCATTTTTTGAACCTCTCCTCCACTTAAATTAATACCGTTTTTATCAAAATTTTGAGTTAAAAAGGTATTTTCTTTATCTTTTAATGAATTAACTTTATCTTCTAAACCAGAATCTTTTAAACATTGTTTAAATTTTTCTTCATCGTATTCATAAGAACAAACAATATTATCTTTAATTGTAAATGCTAATGGACAAACATCCTGATTAATAATTGAGATAAATTTATAGTAATCATTAATATCAAATTCTTTTATATTATGATTATTTATTAAAATTTCTCCTTCAGTAGGAATATATAAACCGACTAAAAGTTTAGCTAAAGTTGTTTTCCCAGCACCATTAATTCCAACAATTGCAACTTTTTCATTTTTCTTAATTTTCAAAGAAAAATCTTTAAAAATATAATTTTCACTTCCTTTATATTTAAAGCTTATATTTTTAATTTCAATTTCAAATGGTGTAGATAAAACATTGATATCTGTTTTATTTTCATGAGAAAAATCACCACAAATATCATAAAAACTACGATAATATTGAACACTTAATGAATAAGAAATATTATTATCGATTAAATAAATTACTTGATCCATGTAGGAATTGAATGCCGTTAAAGATGCTAAAAGTGTAACAAATTCAGAAGCATTAATTGTTCCATTAATTGCTTCAGAAATTAAAATGGCATAAGCAAGTAAATCTCTAATTAAAGCAAATATAGTTAATTCTCCATCAGGAATAAACCATAAAAACTTTACTTTTAACATAACCTTTCTTAATTCTTTCGAATATGAAGACAATAAATTGTTAAATTTTTTAGCTAAAGAATAATTTCTAATATCTTTTGAAGATACTTCATATTCACTTATATCCGAAACATATCTAATTTTATTATTAATTTTCGACCATTCATCATTTAAAATCTTATCTTTTTTCTTTATAAAATGAGCAATAATTAAATTTAAAATAAAACCAATTAAAACTATTAATAAAATTAATGGCGAAATAAAAAGCGAAGGAATTGCAAAAATAATTAAAGAAATAATTGCTGTTACTAATTTAGGAAAATCATGATAAACTCCCTCCACCCCAGCATAATTAGAAGATACTGCATTTTGAGCTTCCATAAATTTATCTTTAACTTCTTTTTCTTCAAATTTTTGATAATCCATTTCTAAAGTTCTTTTTGTTAAATCATAAAAAGGGACAGTCGCTCTAGTAATTGTATAGCCCATATTTAAAACTTGTTCTAGATATGAATTTCCAACCTTAAAAATTAAAAATATTAAAGAAATTGATAATAAAAGAATTAATGCTCTATTTATTTCAAAACCATTTTCAATAAAATAAACAATCATTGAAGGTAAATATGTTGAAACAACAGCCGCTAATATTCCCAAAGTCAAAGAGAAAGGAATTAAAAATCGATAACTTTTTTTAGCCTTAAAAAGTATTGAATAACAGAATTTTATATTCGAAAAAAAGCCATATTTTGTCTTTTTCTTTTTTTGCATAATTCATAACCCTCTTTCAAATTTATATACTTATTATAAAAAATTGAAAAGTAAAAATTTTTTGTTATACACAATAAATTTTCTTTACATAAAAAGTAAAATTTTCTTTTTTTATTCTCCAAGTACTTTTTTAAATATTTTTTTAATATCGTCATCACTTAAATAAGGATAAAGTTGATTAACATCAATATCAATTTCATCATTTAAATAAGCTTCAACTATTTTAGATAATGTATCATCATCTAAAAAAGGTAACATTGAATAAATTTTTTCATCAAAATTATTATTTTTTATCGAATTTAAAACATATTCATCATAAGCATCTTCATCAATAAAAGGGAACATATAACTAACTTCTTTATTCTCTTTTAATTCATGTTTAAATAATTTTTCATAAATAAAATCTTCATCTAAGAAAGGTAAAAGCGTTTTTAAAGAGATGTCTTTAAAAGATCTATCTTCATTTTCCAAACATTTTAAAGCCAATTTTTCTAAATCTTCATCATCTAAAAATGGTAATAAACTTTTAATACTTTTAATCTTCATATTTATTTTATTTTCTCCTTATTTTTTTCATTTATTAATCTATTAAAATAAACTTTTTCATCAATACTTATATTATCTATAAATCTATTCATATCGATATTTTTAATTCTTTTTTCTACTATCGATTTAATAAGAAGAAACCTTTCTTCCTTATTAAATCGATAAAAGTTAGAAATAAAATCATATTTATATTCATTATTTAATAATGAAGAAATAATATAGTTTTTAGAATGAAATAAAAAATATTCGTCTAAAGAAACAAACGATTCATCAAGTAATAATAATCTTTCTATCGAAACATTAAATAATTTAGAAAGATAAACAACATTATCAATTGAAGGGAATCCCTTTCCTTTTTCCCATAAAGAGATTGCTTGTCGAGATAAAAATAATTTTGAAGCTAACTCTTCTTGCGACAAATTATTTTCAATTCTTAATCTTTTTATATTATTTCCAATTCCTTCTAAATCAAGCATATAAAAATTATCTCATAAAATATAAATTTTTCTCATTATTAAGGTATAGTTTTATTCTATTTTCCTCAATATTTCTAGAAATAATTAAATAAGATAACAATCTTTTTCTTCTTTTTTCGCTATTTATTTTATTTTTCATATAAATTTAATCTCCTTTTTTATTTTTTATGACTATACTTTAATTAAAAAGAAAAGTTTTGTAACGCAACCTATACTTGCATAAAATAAAAAATACGAAATTAATCGTATTTTTTACTTGTTTAGGATAATATAAGGAGAGGATAAAAATATAAATAATTAAATAGTCATATAATCCCTTTTAAGTGGGAAAAGATGATTAATTCTTAAAATTGCTGGAGATAAAATTAATGATAAAACTAAACACGTTAAAGCACTAACTCCAACATAAATATAATTATATAGGATAATATCAACAATATCGGTTAATCCATAAAGTAAATAGGAAGATAATCCACTTCCAAACATTCTAACGACAAAACCACAAATAGCCCCTAAAGTAAATGAAACCATTAGTGAAGGAAGTTCTTTATTTTTAAATGTTGTTTTAGAAAAAATAAAATAAAATAATCCAGGAAGAGCATAACCAAAAAAACCAATCATATAATCAAAAGGAAGCGTTTGAATACCCCATCCGTCAATTATATTTGTAATTACTCCAAAAAGAATTGAAGAAGCAAAAACTCCTTTAATAAATCCGATTCTGATTGAAAGAATCATTAAAGGAAGAGCTGAAGCATTAATGCTTCCTCCACTACTTCCAACTTGAATTTTTATTTTATCTAAAACAACTGCTAAAGCAACCATCATTGAAATTTCAGCAATTTCTCTTGTTGTAAAAATAAGTTTCTTTAATTTTAATGAAGATGTAACTAAAACTAAAATAACCGCCTCTAAAACTAAATAACAAATAAATGAAGCTTCTGAAACAATTAATTTATCAAAATTTTCATACGAAGAAATTGAAGGATTAAATAAATCAAATCCATAAGAAATAACAACATAAAAAATTATTCCAGCAACCACTGAAAAAGATGAAATTAAAAGTGGAATATTCTTTTTTTCATCTTTTAATAAAAGCGAAACTAAATAAGAAAGCAATCCTAAAATAACAAAAATAAATGATATAAGGGCAAAAACATCTAAATTGATATTAAATCCATTAATTCCAACACTAAAAACCAAATTATAAAGATTAATTAAAACATTATCTTCACCACTTGTTAAAACAATTTCAAATGCTGGTAAAATTAAAAAGATAAAAGAACATAAAAATAAGATTATTGTAAGTAAAACCTTATAATCTAAATTAAATTTCTTTTCTTCTTTTTTTTCGTTTATAGAAGCATTTTCATTACTATTATTAATATGATTTTCTTCCATATACTTCTTTTTCCTCCTAAAAAATTAATAAATAAAATAAAAGCTACCTATTTTCTAGGTAGTAATAATCTTTTTTATTTAATTTTTAATTTTTAAATACTTTTTAAAAATTAAAAATTAATTTATAACTAGTATTATTTAAAAAAGTATTCCTACGCTAGAATTACCTAGATCAGGTTATAATGGTCAAAAGTAACTACTTTTATCTCAGCCAGTATCACTAGCACCCACAACAAATATAATAAACTCAATTAAATGAAAATTAAACAAAAATTTATTTAAATATTGTATTTTCCCATTTAATTTCTTTTAAATTATGTTCTTTTAAATAATTATTAGTTTTTTTAAACATATCGGTGTTAAAAAATCCACCCTTATTAGCTCCTAATGGGGAAGGATGGGTTGCTTTTATTAATAATCTATTTTTATTTAATATATATTTTTCATAACTTTTCGCTTTATTTCCCCGTAAAATAAAAACAATTGGCCGATCAATTTTATCTATAAATTTCATTAAATCTTCAAAAAATAATTGATATTCTTTATTGTTATGAGATAAAGGTTTTCCTTCAACAACACTTAAAATTGGATTTATTAAAAATACACCTTGTTTTGCAAGATAAGTTAAATCACCACTTTGAAAATTCATTATACATTTAAATTCATTTTCAATTTCTTTATAAATATTTTCTAAACTTGGAGGAAGTTTAACACCTTCTTTAACACTAAAAGCAAGGCCCATTGCTTGATTTTTATTAAAATATGGATCTTGACCAATAATAACCACTTTTAAAGATGATAAAGAACATAACTTAAAAGCGTTATAAATTTCTTCTCTAGGTGGATAAATAACTTTACTTTTATATTCTTCATCCAAAAAATTATTTAATTTTATAAAATAATCCTTATTTTTTATTTCGTTAAAAAAATCATTCCATTCCATAAAATATTATTTTTATTTAAATAAAATAATTAATTTTTAAGCATCTTCTTTCATTGTTTTAGCACTTACAAAAGTAACAAAACTTCTTGGGAAAAGACGAGTAATAAAAACAGTTAATTTATTTTTAAAACCAGTAATTAATAATTTTTTATTCTTTTTAGATGCTTTATAAGCTTTTAAAGCAACTTCTTTTGCTTCTAAAGGTTTGATTTTTTTAAAAGTATAGTCATTATGAGCATTATTAACAAAGTTTGAATTAAATGGACCTGGACAAAGAGTTAAAACATGAACATTATCTTTTTTGACTTCATAAGTAATTGCTTCGCTTAAAAGTAAAACATAAGCTTTAGTTGCGTGATATGTACACATATATGGGCCACTCATAAAACCGGCAATTGAAGAAACATTAATTATATGACCTTCTTTATTTTTAACCATATCTTCAATAAATACACGTGTTAAAAATAAAAGAGCATTACAATTAACTTCACTCATTTTGATTTGTTTATCAATGTCCATTTTTAAAAAATCTTCTCGATCTCCAAATCCTGCTGAATTAATTAAATTATTAACAAAATATTTTCTTTCTTTAACATATTTTTCTAATTTCTTTAATTCTTCAATATTTGATAAATCACATTGATAAATATCAATAAGTAAATTTTTATTTTTATTTTCTAAAGAAGTTTTTAATTTTTCTAATCCATCTTTATTAACACCGACTAATAATAAATTATTATTATCTTTAAAATATAGCTCGCTAAATTCTTTACCTAATCCACTAGCTGCACCACTAATTAATGTTACTTTCATATCTTCTTCCTCTTATATATATAATTCTATTTTAAAGAGATAGAATAAATAAAAAAAGTTATTTTTCGATAGATATCGAAAAATCAAATATTTCTATTTTAAGTAGATTTAACTTTTTTTATTTATCGATAAAATAAGGTTAGTTAATAAAGTTTTAGCGTCTTTATTAACTATCCCTAAATAGATAAATTCTTATTTATATTAATAAAATAAAAATTATATAAATATTCGAATTTATCAAAAATATATAAAATACCCTCTTAAAGAAAAAAACTCTAAAGTAATAAGATTATTAGAGTTTTTTTCATTAAAATAACATTACTTTTAGATTTCTATATATTTTAAATATAGAAAAATATGTTATTTTATTAATATAATATTCTCTTAAAGATAATTTTTCTTTAATAAATAAATTTTGTTATAGGGGCAGTTTTACTATGTTTATTAGAGCAAGAAAAAAAGAAGAAATCGAATCAAGAAGAAAAGAAATTTGTGAATCTCTTGATATTTTATTTTGGAATAAAAGTTTAAAAGATATTTCAATGCAAGAAATCGCAGATAACACTTCAATTTCAAGAACATCACTTTATTCTTATTATAAAAGTAAGGAAGAAATCTTACTTGAGTCAATGTCTAGACATTTAAAAGAAATTAATTCAAAAATGGAAGAATTAGCTAAAAATAATCTTTTAAAAATTGAAGAAATGATTGAAGAACTTTTTAATCTTGGCAAAAAACATCGCATAACCTTAAAAATACTTTCTTCTTATTTTGACATGGAGAAAAAAGCAACTATTGAACAATATCAAGAATTTCATGAATTAATTCATGAATATAATCTCTATTTACATAATATTTATTTAAAATATCATGAAAACGCTAGTGAAGAAGAAATTAATCGTAAAAAATTTATTTTTGCTTCTACTTTATATGGTTTATATCCAATGACTCATTTAACTCCAAAACAAAAAGAAGCATTAATAAATAACAATGATAATTTTGAGATTGAATTAGAAAAATTAGGAAGAGTAGTAATAGAAAATTTTTTATATTAAAAAAGATTTCCTTATTCTTAAAATAAAATATAAAAGTAATTAACTTAAAAAAATAACCAATAACGTTGTTTTATTAGAGCCTTCTTTTTCAAGTTTTACTTCTTTTACCATTGTTACTTATTGTTATATGATTTATATTTGAGACTCACAACACAAGTGAAGTTTTTCTTTTAAAAGTAATTCATATAAAAACCCCATTTTTATCGTGCTCTATTTAGGCAAAAATGGGGTAACTTTCATAGATGTGGTGATCCGCCGGAGACTCGAACTCCGGACCCACTGATTAAGAGTCAGTTGCTCTACCAACTGAGCTAGCGGACCAAATATTCATTTAATCTTTATTTAATGCCTAATAAATATATCAAAATTTATTAGAAAAATAAAGATTAAATGAACTGTTCTTAGATTTTTAAACGACTTCAAATTTATTTATCTAAAAAGATTAGTTATTACTATCTTTTTTCTTATAAGAGAATAAACTTCTTTTGTTAATTAAGAAATCTTCTCCTAAAATATGTATTTTTTCAGTTTCTCCTACAATTCCAGTAGATAAAGTAATTGTATCTATATTATTAAATCCTAAAGAATGATAAAGCTTTAAAGCTTTATCATTAGAAGGATTTACTTCTATTTGTACTCTTCCTTGGGAAGGTAAAATTATTTTTTTAATTTCTTCTAATGCTAATGAACCTAATCCTTTACCTCTAAATTCTTTTTTAACATAAAGATATTCAATATTATTGTTATAACCATATTTTTCATTAACATAAATAAAACCGGCAATTTTATCTTCATCCATAATTAAATATGAATAACATTTTGGGTTAAGTAAGCGACGAACATCTTCTAAAATATCCGCTTTCGTAGCATCATAAAGTTGGGTAGTCCAAAAATCTTTTAACATAATTTGAAGTTCTTTTAAATCATCTAATTCGATTTCCTTTAAGTATCTTTTCATTTTTTTCTATTCCTCCTTTTTAACACTTAATAAAATTTTAACATTTTAAAATTTAGCTTTCTAATTTAGTAATAATTTTTTTAATTTTTAAAAAATTAAAACGTGAAAACTAATAATAAAGATAAATAATGCGATTTATAAAAAATAATCTATTAATATTTTCCACGTGGAAATAATTAATGATTATTATTGAATTTAAAAACTTAGTTTAAAAACTAGTTTTCATTATCATCACTTTCTTTATTATTTATTTTACTTTTTTTCTTTTTTATTAGATATCTAAGTAAAATAATTAATAAAAAAATTAAAGCTAAAACTAAAGTAATATAAGCTATAATACGGGGAATTGATAAATAATCAAAACTCTCATTAACCTCATTAAATATATTAATTAAATTCATCAATATTATCTTTAATTTCATATAATTCTCCATTTTTTAGTTCATATATAACATCGGCAATTTTTAAAGTTGATTCTTTATGGGTGATTATAATAATACTCATATCTTTTTTTATTAATTTTAAAGAATTTAAGAATAATACTTCATTTCCTAAATCAATATTTGCGGTCGGTTCATCTAAAAGTAATAATTTTGGTTTTCTTAAAATTACTCTTGCTAATCCTAATCTTTGCTTTTCTCCTAACGAAACATTTAATTTTTGAGGATCTATAAGAGTATTTAAATTTTCTTTTAAAGAAAATACAAAATTATATATCGATGCTTTTTTTAAAGCATCGATAACTTCTTCATTACTAGCATTTATATTAGAAATTTTTAAATTATTTAAAATAGTATCATTAAAAAGATAAGTAGATTGTGAAAACATCGTTATATTATCAAGTAAAGATAATGTATTTATTTTATTTATAGAAATATCGTTATACTTAATCATCTTATCATCATCAACCTTATAATATCTAAGTAAAAGTTTAAGTAAGGTTGATTTTCCTATTCCAGACTCTCCTTTAATAACAATAATTTTATTTTCATTTAAATTTAAATTAATATTTTTTAATATTTCTTGATCATTTTCACGATATTTAAATGATAAAGAATTAATTTTTAAAGACTTATAAGATAAATTAACTCCATCATTTATTTCATTTAAAGAAGGCTTTTCATCAAGTAAATCTAATATCCTATTTCCACTAGAAAAAGTTTGAACTAAATTTAAAGGTAGTGCACTTAAAGCAATTAAGGGACCAAATGAAGATAAAGAAATAACAACTGCAATAATTAGTTCATAAGGTTTAATAAATAAAGAAGGTATTAAAGAATAAGAATTAATTAAATAAGAAACTAGAATAATAGATAAGGCTGAAAGAATAATTAACGATGAAGAAATTGCTTTAAATATTGATGCTTTATTATTAGATTTAACACGTTTTTTGTCTAATAAAGTAGATTCTTCATCAATTTTTTCTTTCTTTTCATTAATTTTATTAAAGAATTTAAGTTCTTTTATTCCTTTTAAAGCATCTAAAAAGAAAGAATTAAAATTAGCAAGTTCATAACGATAACTTCTTCCATCTTTTTCTAAAAATTTATATGAAATTAAAGGAATTATTATTCCTACTAAAATATAAAAGAAAAGTAAAACTAAAGATAAAACAAAATTAGTAATTAATCCTAAAATTGTTAAATTTACTATACTAACGATCAAAGCAATCAAAGTTGGAGAAACAGTATGGGCATAAAATACTTCTAAAGTTTCAATATCTGAAGTTATCATTTCCATCATATTGCCTTTTTCTTTATCATCAATATCACTTATTGATAAACTTTCTAATTTTTTAAAAACTTTATGACGAATAATCGCTAAAATTTTAAAAGCAATATAATGATTAGAATATTGTTCGAAATATCGAACAATTCCTCTTAAAATCCCACAAATTGCAATAATAATTAAAAGGGTTGTAAAAGAAATAGAAATTTCTAAACCAAGAAGTGAAGCTAAAGCTATAACGCTTAAAGTTGATATTGAAACCGCTAATAAATTTCCGATTGCTCCATTTAAAACAGCTAAAAATAGAACGATAACAAATTTATCAACAAGTTTTAATAAAGAAAGAACGACTTTAAAAACACTTCTTTTTTTCATAATTAAAGTAATCCTCCTTCTTTTTGTAATTGATAAATCTTTCGATACTCACTATTTTTATTAATTAATTCATCATTACTTCCTTTAATTAAATGATGAGAAGAATCAATAAAGAAAATTTCATCAGCATTTATAATATTTTTAAATGAATGCGATATAAAAAGAATGATTGAATCTTTTCTTAGGGAATAAATTATATCCCTAATAACATCTTCACTTTCTTTATCAATTGATGAAGTTGCTTCATCAAAAATATAAAAATCTCTTTTTTTAACAAGATTTATTGCCAAAATTAATCTTTGTTTTTCTCCTCCACTCAAATTAGATGAATCTTCTTTAATTTTAAAATTTATACCCTCTTTATTTTTAATAACTAAATATTCAAGTTTTACTAATTTTAAATATTTTAAAATTTCTTCTTCACTTATATCGTCTTTAATTAATTTAAAATTATTTAAAATTGTATCGTTAAAAAGATAAGAATCATAAGAAATATAACAAATATTTGAATAATATGAAGATAATTTAATTTTATCAAAATCGATATCGTTAATTTTTATATCTCCTTTATCAACTCTTTCGTCTTTAATTAATATTTTTGTTAAAGAAGATTTTCCACTCCCTGAAAGACCAACTAAACCATAAAGTTTATTTTTATTTAAAGAAAAAGAAACATTATCTAAAACAAGTTTTGGATTATCATCTTTATAAGAAAAAGAAACATTATTTAAACAAATTTGATCAATTGAAGTTAAAACTTCCTCTCCTTGAGTAATATTTTCTTTATTTAAAATATCTAAAATTTTATTTCCAGCCGTTTCACCATTCATTGCCATATGGAAAGCGCTACCTAAACTTCTTAAAGGTAAAAAGAATTCCGCACCAACTAAAATAATAAATAAAACTAAATAGAAAGAATCAATTAAATAATTATTATAATAACAATATAAAGAAACAACGATTCCTATCGCACTTCCTCCATAAGCAACTAAATCCATAATTGTTGTTGAAAATAGTTGCATAATTAATACTTTCATCGTTATTTTTCTAAATTCTTCATTATTATCATCTAACTCTTTTCCTTTTAAAGAACTCGCTTTAAAAAGTTTAAGCTCTTTTAATCCATTTAAACAATCTAAAAAAGAACCACCCATTTTTATATATTTATCCCAATAAACATTAAAGATCTTTTTCGCGTATTTACTCATTAAAATAATTGATAAAGGAATTAGTGGAATACAAATTAAAAAGATCAAGGCGACAATATAATTAATAAATAAAAAGATTATAAAAAGAATTATTGGGGCAATTAAAGCATAAAAAAATTGGGGAATATAAACAGTATAATATAAATTTAATTGTTCAATTCCTTCCACCCCAAGTTGAGAAATTTCACTTACTCTTTCTTTAGAAGTTTTAGATAATTTATCAAATAAATCACTCCTTAATTTAATTAATATTTTTGAAGCAAATTTATTAATAATTTTATCTATTAAAATAGATAGAATTATTCTAAATATTAATACTAATAATATTGATAAAATGGAGAATATTATCATATTAGAAGTATTAAAATCATTATTTAAATCAAAAAAGAAAGATAATGAATAAATAATTAAAGATGTTATTAAAAGAGATAAAAATAAAAGAACTATATTTAAAATAACAATATAAATAATATAAATTTTATTTTTATTTAATAATTCAACTAATCTTTTATTAATCATAATTTTTATTTAACACCCTTAAAAAAATCAATAATAAAAAATTGATTATTCTTCATCAATAACAATTTTATTTTTAGATAATTCTTCTTTTTTAATAGAAATATTTTTTCTTAATTTTAAATATGTTTTTCGATCAACTGTTTTAATTTTAAAAATAAAATAAGTATATTTTAAAATTACTAAAATCATTAAAATTATTGATACAGTTAAGTTATTTAAAATAAACATTGTCATAAAAAGCAATAAACTAACAAAAGAAAGCAAAATTAACTCTCCATAAATAGTCATAACTTTGTTTTTAGAAAAATTTTCTAAATACTTTTTATATATTTTTGAAGATAAAAACCAATCATTAAATCTTTTTGATCCTTTCATAAAGAAAAATGATGTTAAAAGTAAAAATGGTGTTGTTGGAAGAATTGGAAGAATTATTCCAAAAACCCCTATTCCTAAACATATAAATCCTAAAATAATACATATAACTCGAAGAATTTTTGATTTTAACATATTTAACTACCTACTTTTTATTAATCATTTTTTTATTTTTATTAGATTCAATTACATGTTTTATTGCAATTAATGGATGATAAATAATCATTCTTGGACCACTATAACGCATAACTTTTTTTATTAATTCTTGATGAATTTTGTCATAACAATGAATTTTACAATTAGAACAAAAAGGTTTTTTATCTTTAAAAGGACATAAAGATAAACGATAGGCACAATATTTTTTTAAATCTTCTTTTTCAACTTTTTTTGAGCTATCCTTTTTAATTTTCATCTTATAATAAATGTCAATCATTAAATCGACGACTTCTTTTTCTTTATATAACTTCATAAAAATAATTGTTAGTTTTATCTAACAGCGATTATTTTATAATAAAAGTTAGTTAAAAACAACATAAAAGTAAGTTATTGCTAACAAATAAGAAAGTATAAAGATTTTAAAAATTAAAACGTGAAAACTTTTAATAGTGACAAACTTAAATATATTCAAAAAATTACCTAAAATTATTTCACGTGAAAACTTACTTATTTGATACTAATTTAATACTACTTTTTGACTTTAAACGACTTATTAAAACAACCAAATTTTTATAGGAAAATTCTTCAAAAATCTTAATAAAAAAATAATGAACAAAAGGATATTTTTGATGTATCATAATGTTTGTTAGTGCTTAAAAAAGCATTCAAATTTTTAAAACACTTTAATAATAAAATTATTAAAAAAGCGTTTTAATAACCTCTAATTTAATTTATGAAAATAGCTGGAATTCAAAAACTTACATTGCTCGATTTCCCAGGACTAATGGCTGCAACAATCTTCACAAATGGCTGCAACTTTATGTGCCCATTTTGTCATAATAGTGCCTTAGTTATCGATTCTTCTTTAAATGAATTAATCGATGAAAAAAAGATATTAGAATTCTTAGAGTCTAGAAAAGGTAAATTAGATGGGGTTTGTATTAGTGGAGGAGAACCACTCCTTCAAAAAGATATAATCGATTTTATAAAAAAGGTTAAAGAAATGGGTTATAAAGTTAAACTTGATACTAATGGTTACTTATTCCCTAAACTTAAAGATATAATTGATTTAAATATCATCGATTATGTTGCAATGGATGTTAAAAACTCAATCAAAAAATATCCATTAACTTGTGGGGTAAATCAACTTATTATTGATAATATCTTAAAAAGTATCAACTACTTAAAAGAAAATCATGTTGATTATGAATTTAGAACAACAATTGTTAAAGAATTACATGATTTTGATGATATTAAAGAAATTGGTGAACTTTTAAAAGGTGCTAAAAGATATTATCTTCAACAATTTGAAAACACTGAAAATAACATTAAAAAAGGTTATTCAGCACATGATCCAGAAACCTTGATTAATTATAAAAACTACTTAAATTCAATCAATATTTATACAGAAATTCGTGGTATTTAATAAAGAAAGGAGAAATTATGTATAAGGTCATAAAAAGAGATGGCAAAATAACATCATTTGACATTAATAAAATATCAAATGCAATCTCACTTGCATTTGATAGTGTTTCAAGAGAACATGAAAAAACTCAAATCGATTTACTTGCTCTTTTAGTTACATCTAAATTTGATTCTAAAATTAAAAATGGATTTATTGCCGTTGAAGATATTCAAGATTTAGTTGAAGAAACATTAATGGAAAGTGGTTTTGCTGATGTTGCTAAATCTTATATTCTTTATAGAAAGAATAGAGAATCAATTAGAAACATCAAAGCTACTACTTTAGATTATAAAAAGACAGTCGACCAATATTTAGATTCAATCGATTGGAGAGTTAAAGAAAATTCAACTGTTACCTATTCAATTGGTGGCCTTATTCTTTCTAACAGTGGTGCTATTACTGCTAACTATTGGCTACACGAAATTTATGATAAAGAAATTGCCGATGCTCATCGAAATGCTGATATTCATATTCATGATTTATCAATGTTAAGTGGATATTGTGCAGGATGGTCTTTAAAACAATTAATTAAAGAAGGTCTTGGTGGAGTTAGAGGAAAAATTACTTCTGCTCCTGCAAAACATTTAGCTACATTATGTAACCAAATGGTTAACTTCTTAGGAATAATGCAAAATGAATGGGCTGGCGCTCAAGCTTTTTCATCATTTGATACTTACCTTGCTCCTTTTGTTAAAGCTGATAATTTAACATATGAAGAAACCAAAAAATGTATTGAATCTTTCGTTTTTGGCCTTAATATTCCTTCAAGATGGGGTACACAAGCGCCATTTACAAATATCACACTCGATTGGGTTGTTCCTTCTGATTTAGCTGAAGAATATTGTATTGTTGGCGGAAAACTTATGGACTATAAATATAAAGACTGTAAGAAAGAAATGGATATGATTAATAAAGCATTCCTTGAAACAATGATTGAAGGCGATGCTAATGGAAGAGGCTTCCAATATCCAATTCCAACATATTCAATTACTCGTGATTTTGATTGGAGCGAAACTGAAAATAATAAATTATTATTTGAAATGACTGCTAAATATGGCACTCCTTACTTCTCTAATTATATTAATTCTGATATGAAACCAAGCGATGTTAGAAGTATGTGCTGTAGATTAAGACTTGATTTAAGAGAATTAAGAAAAAAGAGTGGCGGTTTCTTTGGAAGTGGCGAATCTACAGGTAGTGTTGGTGTTGTTACAATCAACCTTCCTCGTATCGCTTATTTAGCTAAAGATAAAGAAGACTTCTATAACCGTTTAGATAAATTAATGGATATCTCTGCTAGAAGTTTAAAAATTAAAAGAGATGTTATTACTAAACTTTTAGATGCAGGATTATATCCTTATACAAAGCACTATTTAGGAACATTTAAAAATCATTTCTCAACAATCGGACTTGTTGGAATGAATGAAGTTGGTTTAAATGCTAAATGGTTGCAAAAAGATTTAACTCATAAAGAAACTCAAGATTTCGCTGTTGAAGTTTTAAATCATATGAGAGATAGACTCGTTCAATATCAAGAACAATATGGTGATTTATATAACCTTGAAGCAACTCCTGCTGAATCTACCTCTTATCGATTAGCAAAACACGATAAAGAAAAATATCCAGATATTAAAACTGCAACAAGTGATTGTAATACTCCTTATTACACTAACTCATCTCATCTTCCAGTTTCTTATACTGATGATGTATTTAGTGCCCTTGATGTTCAAGATAGACTTCAAACTTTATATACTTCAGGAACTGTTTTCCATACATTCTTAGGAGAAAAATTGCCTGATTGGAAAGCAACAGCTAATTTAGTTAGAAAGATTGCTGAAAATTATCGTCTTCCTTATTACACAATTTCTCCAACCTATTCAGTATGTAAAGATCATGGTTATATAGCTGGGGAAGTTTATGAATGTCCACACTGTCATAAACCTACTGAAGTTTATTCTCGTATTACTGGTTATTATCGCCCAGTTCAAAACTGGAATGCTGGTAAAACTCAAGAATTTAAAGAAAGAAAAACTTATAACATTAATACATCAGTTTTAAAACATAAAGGTGTTTTAAAAGAAGAAAATGATACTTCATTAACTTCTTCTATTAAAAATGATGATATTAAAAAAAGTAATGAAGTTAAATTAGAAACAGAAAAGAATGAAGTAACAAATGAAAATACATTTAAATTATTTGTAACTTCTACTTGTTCTAACTGTAAGATGGTTGAAGAAATCTTAAAAGAAAAAGATATTTCTTTTATTGAAATTGATGCTAATGAAAACCAAGACTTAGTTAATAAATATAATATTATGAGTGCTCCTACATTAATTGTTAATAATAATGGTAAGGAAGAAGCAATTACTTCATTATCAAATATTGTTGATTATATTGATAATATTAAATAATTAGTTAATATTAACTAAAAAATTATGGCTTATCTATCAACTAGATAAGCCGTTTTTACTATATAATAATTAAATTTTAATAATATATCTTTTTTATTTTATAATTTTCTTTAGTTCTTCATTAATAGTTTTTAACTCATGCATTAAAACTTCATAATCAACTGGATGCCAAAGCAATAAAGAACCATTTGCTAAATAATCTTCTTTATATGTATTTTCTTTAATTAATTCATCAATTAAAGAAGTTATTTCGACACCTTCTACTGCTGAATAACACGTTACATTGTTTTGACGATCTTTTCTTACTTTATTAAATAAATCAAAAAAATTAGAATTCAATTTTATCGAAGGATAGATTTTACAAATATCATAAATATGACGTGATTGACGATCGATTTTTTTGGAAATATGATAATCACAAATTGCAAAAATTTTATCAATAAATGTTCTTTCTAATTATTGTGTTTTTAATTTAAAACATTCAATATCAAATAATTTTATTGCTTCAAATTGTCCTTTATTTTTTAAATAAGAGGTTATTAAAGATTCGATATAATTTTCTTCTGTAGGATATGAATCGGATTGAAATGCGGCTTCAACGATTAAATTTTGCTTTAACGTATTATCAATGAAATTCTTATTATATTCAAAAATATATCTATTAAAAGATCTTCTACTTCTTGTTTCTTCTAAATTTTTAATTTTTCCTATTTTATTGCCTACATTTAATATATCTTGCTTAATATGTTTCCTTCTTCCAACTGTTAATAAATTAATTGGATAACTTAAATCAATATCTTCAGAAAAACGATCAATTATTTTATAAGCTTTAAATAAACATGTACCACCTTTAAAAATGTAATTATCATCTATTTTTAATAATTCATTTAAAAAATAAGTAATATAATAATCTTTTTCAATAAAAGCATTAGGTATATTAAAATAATCACTACATAAAGTTATTAATTTATTAAAGTTTTCTTTTTTTAGATGTAAATTCATATATTAACCCACTCCTTATTAATTTATCCATAGTTGATTTTGGGCAAAACTTAATATAGTTTTCAACATCTTGTCTAGAAAACTTATTAGTTTTTATATATTTAATGAATCCTTTCTTATTCTCATCAATAAAGTATTCACTAATAAATCTAAAAACATCTAAAAACTGTAAAATTTTATAATTATCTTTTGTAATTTTAACTTTACACTTGTTTAATAATGCAGCACGACGATTCTTAACAAAAGCAAATCGTTTTTTTGACGAAGTGTTATTAGTAACAATATTAGGAGTTGCAACAATTTGTTCAGATAAACCAATTAAATTTAAAAACATTAATCCAGTATAAAAACCATATATTTCTTTTCCGTTAGAAATATATTTTTTATATACAATTTCATCAAGATTTAATGTAGATCTACCAAAAATTGTTTCGGTTGGTAAATAATAAACGCCTTGAGAATATCTTGCTATTTTATCCTTTTTCTCAAGAGAATATAAAAGTTGCTTAAGGTTTTTATCCTTAACTTCTTCTTTTTCTTTTAATTCGGATAAAATAATCGGTTTATCGTATCCATAATTTGATTCTAAATAGGAATAAAGAGTCATTTTTTACCTCCTAAAATATTTTACTTTTTTTAACCATTATAGTCAAATAAAGTAAAAATTAATTGTTTAACTATATTTTTATATATTTAACAGAGTTAAATATATAAAAATATATATTAATTGTCAAGAAAAAATAGAATAATAAGAAAAATATTTTTATAATCATTTAATTAATAATAAAATTGTCATTATTTAATAAAATATAGATTTTTTATATTTTTGTTTATTTTTATTCATCCCTTCTATTAATAAACAATGTATAATTCTTAATATAAGGATTAAATTAAAAAAATGGATATAAAAGAAATAAATGAGAAAATAATAAAACTTCAAGATATTAAAGCTTCTTTTTTTAAAAAGATTAAATTAAGAAAAGAAATTAATGATTTATATATTAAAAGAGATTTATTATTACCTAATAAGAATCAAGTTTTAAATGAATTAAATAAAATATTAAACGTAGGTTCTTTAAATGAATTAAATAATTTTTTAAGAGATCATGAGGATTATTATGGAAAAACATTTATTAATGAATATCAAGATTTTGATCCTACTATAAAAGAAATTATTTATTATTCATATTTATTAAAATATGTAAAATTAGATTTAAAAAGAAAAGAAAAAACAGAAGAATTACTTAAAGATGCTAAAGGAGACTATTCTCTTTATCAATTAGGAAATAAATCGATGATAAAATTAACTAACTATTTAATGAATAAATCAATGGAATTATTTTTTAATCAAATAAAAAACTTAGATTTTATCGATCATTTCGCTCTTTATGATATATTTAAAGATGAATAAATAAAAAATATTATTAAAATTGACTATCTATATATAACTAATCCTTCTTTTTTAATTATTTTTTCTTTTATATCATAGTTAGATGATAAAAGAATTAACTTGTTATCATCGATAAGTTTAGCGATATTTATATCCATAGTAGATAAATTAATTAATTCATTAATAATTATTTCTTTATCGTTAAATTTATTATAAATACTTACTTTTAATAATTTATATTCTTTTAAATAATCTAATTTAAAAGAATAATCTTCATTATTTAAATCTAAATTTTTATGTATATCAATTAATGATTTAATAAAAATAAATCTAGATATATTCCATTTATTTTTATCCCAAATAAACATCTTTCGACAATCAGGATCATTATTTCCATCTAACCCTATTTCATCAGCATAATAAATCATTGGAATTCCTGGATATAAAAAGAGTAAGGAATAACCAATTAAAGCTAAATTTTCATTATTATTACAATCATTAATAAAACGAGCTTTATCATGAGAAGAAACTAAATTAAGTACATTATTTAAACTAGCTTCTTTATATCTAACTAATAATTCATTAATTCGATAAATAAATTCGATTTCATCGATTCTTTTATATCCTAAAAGATCGATTAAAGCGCTAGTGAAAGGATAATTCATTACACTATCAAATTCACTTCCATCATCTAAAGATAAATGAGCATTATGCCAATTTTCACTTATTAAAAAGACATTTTCATCAATATTTTTTAATTCAAATCTTAACTTTTTAAAAAATGTATGAGCTATTTCATCAGCTACATCCATTCTATATCCATCTACTTTATAATTTTTTAAATAATATTTACAGATATTAATAACATATTCTTGAACACTTCCATTTGATAAATTAAGTTTAGGCATATGTTTACTAAACCCAAACGATTCATAATTTTTATTTTCTAAATCAATTTTTTCATCATCATTATGAATAATAAACCAAGAATAATATTTACTCTTTTTTCCATTTTTAATAACATCTTTAAAAATAGGAGAATAATATGCTAGATGATTAAAAACTCCATCTAAAATAATTAGAATATCTCTTTTATGAGCTTCAGCAATTAATTCTTTAAAAGTGGTTTCATCTCCAAAATCTTTAGCAATCTTATAATAATCATAAGTTTCATATTTATGATTACTATAAGATTCAAAGATTGGAGTTAAATATATTGCAGAAATTCCTAATTCTTCTTTTAAATAATCTAATTTTTTTATGATTCCTTTTAAATTTCCTCCAGCAAAAGTATTAGAAGTTATATTGTTATTATCTCCCCAAATTATATTTATTTTATCGTTTATTATATTTCCTTCTTCTTTTTCACCATCAAAAAACCTATCAACAAAGATTTGATAAAAAATACGATTATTAAATTTTTTATTAACTTTAACAATATCTATTTTATTTATATAAGGAAGCTGAAAATAATCAAAATCACATTTATCAAATTCATATTCTTTATTAATTAATATATTATTTTCACTATAATAATAAAAATTATCATTATTATCGATAATTTTAAAAATATAACCAATTCTTACATCTTCTACTTTTAAATAAATATAGTAATAATCATTATATTTAGTAGAAATTTTATTTTTAATTTCTACTAAATATCTTTCTTTTTTAAATAAATATTTAGAGTTATATAATAGATAAATATTTTTAATATCATCATCTTTTTTAGTTCTTAAAGTAATTTTTATAATATTTTCTTTTAAAGGATATGAATAATTAGATTCACATTCATGATAAAGTGCGCTTATTTCCATAAATAAATAATCTTCTTTCTAACTTTAAAAATTATATAGAAAAAAGTAAGCTTATTAAATATTAAGTTTTATTTATTTAAAAAATAAATAAAAAATTAATTATTTTTAGTTTTATCAATAATTACTTTTAAAGCTACTTCATCATTTATTACTTTATAAGGATTTGAAGCAAAAAATATTGTAATTATATCATTTCGAGTAATAAGTTCATTATCATAAGCTTCTTTTAAAGAATATATTTCTTTTCCATTTTTTAAATAAATATTTACTTCGTAATTATTAAAAAATACACAATCTTCGATAATATAAGAATTAATTAAATATTCATTTTCATCAATAAGTGGAACATTATTGATGAAAATAGAAAAAGAAATAAAAAATGGATTATCTAAATATAGATAAAAATAAACATCATCTTCTTCTTTTATAGTTAAATTATTATTTTTTAAATATAAAGAAGTAATATCTTGATATTCTTTATTAGTTAAAAAATAGGAAGATGATAAAGAGATAAAAGATAATGAATTATTTTTACAAGACGAAACAAGGGTGGAAGAGATAAATAAAAATAAACTTAATATTATAGTTTTTATTTTCAAAAATCTTTTTTTCATCATAATAAAATAATTCCTTTTTTATCTATTTTTACTCCATAAAATGTCCAAAATCATATGGATAATCTCGATAATCTTTATAACATAGTTCTTTTAAAATTGAATCACTAACTAAAGAAGCTTCATAAGCATCAATAAGCAACATCATCTTATCTTCATTTTCAAAATAAATGTAAAATTTTTCATTATTTTCAAAATAATAATTTCCAATTTTTATATATTCAATAACTCCTGTTATAGCGTCTCCTGTTAAATTAGGTTCTTTAAATTTAAAAATATATAAATCATTATCATTTTCATCAACAAAATAATATAACTTATAAATTTCATAACCTTCTACTTTTTCATGAGTTTCAAAATATTTCTCGCTAATTTTATTAATTATCTCTAGATTTACACCATTAAAATAATCAATATTTGAATCAACTTTTAAAGATGAACATGAAGAAAAAATAAAAGCAATAAATATAATAATTAGTTGAAAAAAGTGTTTTTTATTCATTAACAAAATCTCCATTTTTAAAGGAAATATAATCTTCATAAGAAAGATTCAAAACATGATCAATATATTTCGTTTCTTTAGAATAATATTCACCATTAATATAATCGAAATTATCAATTAATGAAATATTTGAACTTCTTCCCGAAACAACAAAACCCATTTCTGCTTCGCCACCACAAAGTAAGCATGTCGCATACCTTTGGCCATCACTAAAAGAACCTCCGGCCACAACGTGTCCACTTTTGACCTTTTCTCCACAAGCACAAATAGAATAATGATATTTTTTGTCCAAATATTTATATTCATCATAAACATGTTGGTGAATAGACGAAAAAGCATTAATTAAACCACCAGTTTTACATAGACCATCTAGAGAATTTATTTTAGTTGTGGAATTCATAATTTTAGATTTGATTTGGTTAATAGAAAACGTAGGATTATTAGACATTGCTAAAGCAGCAATTCCGCTAACAATAGGAGCAGCAGCAGATGTTCCGGTGTAAGGATTGTATTTTCCGTAAAATTTGGATTCGTAACCAGATGCAGCAGTCGACATAACACCAACTCCAGGAGCAAATAAATCAACACTTTTTGTTCCGTAACTTGAAGAATTATACTTAAATCCAGTATGAGCGAAACCACCAACAACAATCATATTATCGGTATTAAAACAAGCAGGATACGTTGGGTTAACATCAAGGTTAGTATTGCTATTTCCTGCAATCGTTATAAAAAGACCAGGAAAATCTTCAATTGTTGATTTCATAGCTTCAGAATATGGAAAATTGTATCCACTAAAGTTGATTATATCAACATTTTTGGATGTACAATAATTAATAGCTTCGATTGTAGCATTGTAATCAAAGTAAGTTTCCCCATTAGATTCATATCCAACATTAATTGAGATAACATCAACTTTTGGAGCGATTCCTGCTACGCCTAAATTATTATGCGGTGCATTAATAATACCAGCAACCATAGTACCATGATCATCAACAAAAAATTCTTTATCGCTTGATTCCGGAGATAAAGATATAGATAAGTTTTTGTTTATATTTAAATCTTCATGATCCATGTCAACGCCAGAATCAATAATGGCGACCCTTATGCCATTGTTTCCTTTCGTTTCATCCCGCGCTTCTTCAATATATATGTCTTCATTAAACCAATTATAATCATAATATTTATCACTAGGAATATATCCACTTATACCACAACCACCTTCTTCTAGATAATATTTGTCATTGCTAACTGATAGATTCTTTAAAGTATCAAAACTTACAGTAGAATATCCTCTAAAAACAATATTTTTTTCTCTTTCTGGATTCAATGTAATTCTTTCAATTTGATAAATACCAATTTCGTTTAAAGAATTAAATAAATTGTTATTAATTTGATTTTTATTTTTTATAGTAACAAAAACAACGTTTTCATTATCAAAAAATGTTTTCGCCATTCTAAAAGAACAGCATAATATGGAAGCCCCAATAATCAAAATTATTTTAATTTTTTTATTATTTATCAATTCCATAATTCATTTTTTCATATTTAATAAAAAATGTCAAATATTTCTATAGAGTAAAATTATGATAATTCTCGAAAAATTATAGTTATATAAAGTTGTTAAATAATTGATGATGTCAACTATAATTTCAAGTTTCGTTTTTAAAAATAATTGAGATACTTTTTAAACTCTTAATAATAAATTGATTGTCGAAAGAAATCTTAAAAGGATTAATAAAACAATACTAGATAAATATATAAATTAAAGTTCTTACCGCACAATTTAATTATTTTAAATATGATAAAAAACTTTTTGATATTATGTAAACAAATGTTAAATTAATTCAAACAACACCTACACTTTATAAAGAAGATACAAAAGATATAAATAGAGAAGCTCTTACTGTTCCTAGAAAAGAAGCTATTAAAAGAAACGAAAAACTTTTAAAAGATTTAAAAAATCCTTATCAATGATTAACTAATTTAATAAATATTTACTATTTATCTTTCTTAACTTCTTTTTTTCTTTATTAATATTTATCTCATCAAAATATAATTTTATATTATTTTTTAAGATTATATATCCTTCAAAATGAGTATTTATAACCATAAATACTTTTAATCTTTTAGGAATAAAAAGTGCATAGATTCCTAAAGTAATAATAGAAAGAAAAAACCATAAAATATACTTAATAAATAGATCTATAAACCTTCCTTTAAACTTAAGTTTAAAGGAAGAATAATAAGTAGTATTTATTTTATATTCTTCTAATTTTAAATATTTTAATGAAGAAAGTAATCCTAAAGAAATATATGAAATAAATGAATAAAAGATATTAATAATAAAATAATAAAAAGAGTTATAAGTAGTATAAGATTTATTATTAATAATTTTTATATTATCATCTATAAAATAAGTATTGTTTATTGGATAAATCCTAAATTTATTATTGATAATAAAAGAAAAAAGAAAGAATGTTAAAATGTTTAAAAGATAATATAAAAAGTAAAGTGGATATAAATCTTTAATTTTACTCTAAAAATTAAAGATTTATTATCAATAGTTGTATGATTAACTATATATCTTTCTTTAATAATAAAAAATATTGGATAAAATAAAAATAGCGTTACTAAATTAAAAATAATACTAAATATATTAAAAATAATGATAAATACATAAGATCCATTAAATGAAGATTTAATATTTTTATTTAAATATTTTTCATTATATTCTTCTTTTCTTTTATCAATTATTTTTTCTATATATTTAATTTCTTCATTTCTTTTTTTAATTAATAATAAATAATTATCATTTATTAAATCTAATTCTTTTTTTATTAAGTTTAATTTATTTATATTTTTCTTTTTTATTTCTATTATCTTATTTATTTTATTTAAAAATTCATAAAGTTCACTTTTAAAATAAATAAAGTGAACTTTATATATTACTTTATATAAATAAAATTTAATTTTTAAATTAAATAAATAAATTAAAATAAAAATGAAAAATATAAATAAAGAAATAAAAAGAAGAATATAAAATATATTAAATATTGTTTCATTATTAATAATAAATCCATTAGAAGGATCATTACTATCTTTAATAACTACTTCATTGATAATATTAAAATGAGTTAAAAGTAAAATAGTTAAAGAAATAATAAAAAGAAGAAAAGATGCAATTAAAAATATGATTATATATAAGTCATATTTTAATAATTTAGCCTTTAAATTATCTAATTTTAATTTAACCACTTCTTTTTTCATTTATATTTAAAATTTTAGTATAAAAGCGACAAATAATTAATTAAATTAAGTATTTATATCGATAATAAAATGATTTTCTTTAAGTTTTGTATTATATTTTAGATATGGATCAAAAAATAAATCCCGAATATGATAGTTTAACTAAAGAAATTTATAAATCGATTGGTGATTATAAATTTATTTATAATGATAAAAACAAGGGAAAAGAAGTTTTAAGTTCAATCACAATGAATCTATCAAAATGTGATGAATTTTTATTTTCGGTCGCTTTTATTACTGATGATGGTATTGCTAAATTAAAGTTAATCTTAAAAGAAATCGCATCTAAAGGTATAAAAGGAAGAATTATTACAACAAATTACTTAAATTTTACAAACCCTAAAGCTTTAGAAGAGTTAGAAAAAATGAATAACATCGAAGTAAAAATGTATTATGTACCTTCAGGGAAGGGAAACGCAGGTCTTCATACAAAAGGATATATTTTTAAAAAAGGGGAGAAATACGATATTATTATTGGCTCTTCAAATATTACTCAAAAAGCTTTAACTTTAAATAAAGAATGGAATCAGCTTGTTTCTTCAACAAAAGATTCTTTAGTTGTAAAAGAAATTTTAGAAGAATTTGAAGAAATGCGGGAAAATTCTAAGCCAATAAAAGAAATTATTGAACAATACAAAATTGATTATAAAAATAGTTTAACTTTAAGAAAAAAAGAAAACGAATTTATAATAAGCGAGAAACCAAAACCAAATTCAATGCAAATAATGCATATAAATAATCTAAATAAATTAATTTCTGAAGGAAAAACTAGAGCTCTTTTAATTTCAGCTACCGGAACAGGAAAAACTTTTGCATCAGCTTTTGGAATAAAATATTTAAATAAATCATTAATAAATGTTAAAAAACTTTTATATGTGACGCATCGTGAAAACATTTTAATTTCTGCATTGAATACCTTTAATTATGTATTTGAAGGCAAGATAAAATGCGCACTTTTTACAGGAAACAATAAAGATATTGCAAATGCAGATTTTATTTTTGCAACTACTGCTTTTATTCAAAAAGAAGAAATTTATAAAAAATTCCCACCAAATTATTTTGATTTTATAATTGTCGACGAAGCTCATCGAATTGGTGAAAACAAATACCAAGGATTATTATCTTATTTCAAAACAAAATTCTTACTTGGTATGACTGCAACGCCAGATCGTACTGATGGATATAATCTTTACGAATTTTTTGATTACAATAAAACTTATGAAATTCGATTAAGAGATGCTTTGGAGGCAAATATGCTCGCACCTTTTAATTATTTTGGAATCACTGATATCATGATTAATGATAAACCACTCGATACATTGGATATTAACGTTTTAACATGTGATGAAAGAGTTAAACATATTGTTGAAGAATCTAATTATTATGGTGCTTCAGGAAATCGTATAAAGTGTTTAATGTTTGTGAATTCAATCGAAGTCGGTGAAATTATAGCAAAAAAACTAAATAAATTAGGTTATAAATCTAAATTTTTGGATGGTAGAGACTCTCCTGAAGCAAGAGAAAAAGCTATGAGCGAACTTGCAGAAGACGACATTATTAACAAACCATATTTAACCTATTTAATTACAGTAAATATTTTTAATGAAGGTATCGATATCCCGCCAGTTAATCAAGTTATTTTGCTAAGACCAACTGAATCTTCTATTATTTTTATTCAACAAATTGGTAGAGGTTTGCGTATTTATCCTGATAAAGATTATGTTAATATTCTCGATTTTATCGGCAATTATGAAAATAACTATTTAATTGCTTCGGCTTTTAATAACGGGAAAGAAAATAAAGATGGTGATGCAAAAGCTGTTAACAGTATTCTTCCTGGTGTTTCGACAATTCAGTTTGATGAAATTTCACGTTCTTTAATTTATAAATCTATCGACAAAGCTTTAATTAATTCGAAAAGATATATTTATGAAAAATATAGAAATTTCAAAAATAGTCTTGGACATATACCAACCTTATCTGAAATAGAAAATGATTCTTCGATAGATACAGATGTTTTTTCAGATTCGACGATTTACTCTTCTTACTATAAATTTTTAGTAGATAAAAAAGAAATTAATAATATTTTTGATGAAAACGAAACAAAAATTATTAATTATTTATCAATTTATCTTGGAAGAGCGAGAAGGCATATAGAAGCCAATATATTAAAAACACTTATTGAAAAGGATTTTTATGATACAGAAGTTTTAAGCAAAAATAAAATAAATTCAGTTATTTCTATTTTGGATAAAGGTTTTGCTATTAAAAACGAATCCGCAAATCTTATTTACTTTAATAATAAAAAATTTTATAAAACAGATTTCTTTTGCAATTTATTAAAGAATGAAAATTTTAAAAAATACTTGATGATGTTTTTAGATTTTGTAATTCTTAAAAACAAAACAACTTTTGAAGGTAAAGATGATTTTGTTCTTTATCAAAGGTATACAAGAAGAGATGTTTGTCAGCTCATCAACCACACAAAAAATGAAGAGGGAACCATTTTTGGTTATAAATTATTTAAAAATTTAAAAGTTCTTCCACTATTTATTTCTTATCATAAAGATCCAACGAATACATCGGCAATTGACTATGAAGATCAATTTATGGACGAAGAAAAATTAATTTGGTTCTCTAAAAAACCAAGAAATTTAAATTCGAGTGAAATTATTGATATATTAAATTTAAATAAAGACTCAGAAGGTCGATTTGAAGTATTTATTCAAAAAACTAGTCCAACTTTAAGCCTTGAAGATGAAAAATCATTCACGTATTTTGGAAGAGCTAAAATAATAAATAAAACGCAAGCAAAAACAAAAAACGGAAAAGAGGTTGTTAAATTCCTTTTGAAATTAGAAAATCCTGTAAAAGAGGATATTTATTCTTATTTTACTACTCCTGTTGATTAGAAAAATATTTATAAATTAATGGTATAACTTTAACATCGGCTGGTAAAAAATCTACTTTTTCTAAATCTTCCACCTTTACAAATTTTTTATCCTCGTGTTCATTTAAATTAAAGTTATTCGAAATAAATTTTGCTAAAAAGCAATGCATAATTAAATGAAAATTAGGGTAATCGTGTTCCACTGTTCCTAAAAAATAAAATGGATCGATATCCGCAGACATTTCTTCTTTTATTTCTCTTTTTATGCATTCTTCTTTGGTTTCGTTTTTTTCAATTTTACCTCCAGGAAATTCCCACCAATCTTTGAATTCCCCATATCCTCTTTCAACTACGAGTATTTCTTTTTTATTATTTATAATAATTGCAGCACAAACTTCAATGTTTTTCATAATTTAATTAATACACCCCTTCAATATCAATATTAAAATTTCTTTTATCAAATGTTTCAAAAACATCATTAAATAATTCCTGTTCTTCTTTTGTTAACATTTCAAAAGGAAATATTATTTTAAAGTTAAATTTAAAAATTTCATTCATTTTTAAATTTAACGTTTTAAACATTAATATTTCCTCTTCTTTTATAATTAACATTCTTTCATTTAAAATATGTCCTGCATAAACTAAAAACTGTAATAACATATCTTTAAATTTTTGAATATTAGATAAATAAAACATTAAATCATGTCTATTTATACTTGTTAAAATAGTTAAATGATTATTATCTTCTTCATCTTTACTTTTTAACATCGCTTTTACTTTAAATGAATCATTTATATCTTTATTAATTAATTTGTTATAAGTTTTTAATGAAGAAGTTTCTTCTTTATTAAAAACTTTAACAAATAAATATGTATAAACTAGTTTAGTAGTGAATGGAAGGTCAATAAAAAGAAATGGAAGTGTATTATTATTAATAAGACTATATAATGTTCCTTTTAATTCATTCATATATTTACTTTAATAGTTAAATAAAATGTTTTTTATTTAACTAATTATATAATAGAAATTTATAATATAAATATAAAAAAATATTTATTTTGTTAAAATATATATAGAAATATATGAATATAAATCTTAATATTAAACCTATAACTTCTTTATTATTTAAAACATTGTCGTTATTAGAAATATCTAATACTTCATTTTTATATTATTTTCTTTCATATATTTATCTATTTATGATTGGAAGTATGATCGGTTATATTTTAGAAGTATTATTTAGAAGATTTGTTTCAATGAAAAGATGGATTAATCCTGGATTTTTAAAAGGACCTTATTTACCTTTATATGGTTTTGGAACATGTATATTATATTTTTTAAGTGATTTAGGAATTAGATATGTTTCTTCTTTATCTTCTCTTCCTTCTTATTATTCATTTTTTATTAATTTAAGTAATATAGAAATTAAGGGAACACTTAATTTCTATATTACTAGTTTAATAATTATTTTAATTATTGGAATCTCAATGACTTTAATAGAATTAATTGCTGGAATTATCTTTATTAAAGGATTACATATTAAATTATGGGATTATTCATCTCTAAAAGGTAATTATAAAGGAATAATCGCTCCATTATTTTCATTTATTTGGATGATGATAGGTGCTTTATACTTTTTCTTTTTACATCCGCTTATTTATGAAATGATTAATATATTTAATAATCATTTATTAGGTTTAACCTTTATTTTAGGTTTATTTAGTGCAACATTTTTACTTGATTTTTATAATTCGATGAAATTATCTATTTCGCTTAACAAAGAAGCAAAAGCAAAAAATATTCTTATTGATTTTGAAAAATTAAAGCTAAATGCTAAAAAATATAAACTAAAAGTTAAACGAATTGAAGAAATTAAAAAGATTTTAGATGAAGCTAGTCAACCTTTAAAAGAAAAAATAACTAAATTTCATAATGAAGCAAGAAGACATTTATATATAAATAATGAAATTCCTGCTAAAAGCGCTAAAGAAATTGATGAAACTCCAAGAATGAAAAAAGAAAGATTAGAAAAAGAAAATAAGAATGAAAATATAGATTCTTAATAAAATTCTTATTTAATTTTTTTAAAAATGGTCGCATTTTATGAGCGATTATTTCATGTTTTCTCATATTTTAAGAGGCATCTATAATTACAAAAAAATTTAAATGTTGATGAGAATTTAGCTCTTGCTCTTGCTAAACTAACTAATGGCTATACTTATGTATATCAAGTTTTAGGTTATTTATTCTATGATAAGAAAAAAAGATTGATGATAAATTAATAAATGATTTTGATCAGTATTTAAAAGAATATATTTATGATAAAGCGTTTAGTAAATTATCAAAAAAGAACAAAAAATAGTTTTAGCGTTTAATAGTAATTATTATATAAAACTATATCTCTTATAAGTGAAAAATTAAATATAAATACTAAAAAATTAAGTGTTTACCGAGATAGGTTAATAAAAAGGGTGCAATTATTCCAATTTCTTATGGAATTCTATCTTTTACTCTACCTCGTTTTAAAGAATATTTATCATATAAGTAAAAAATCTTCTCTATTTGTAGAGAAGATTTTTACTATATTAAACAATCATTTATTAATTAATAAATATAAGGTAATGAATTAGTTTCAAAATATGTTGCTGCATTCATTGATAACATGGATAGAGCATAACTAAGTTCATTATCTGAATTAACAATATATTTAGATAATGTTTCATTATTTTCAACTCCGTCATGATCTAAATTTTTTGGTGCAGTTAACATTGGTGGTTCTCCATAACTAGAAACATTAAATCTAGTATTTATATCACCCAATTCATCAGATATATGATAAATAAAATTACCAACTACTCCCCCACTTTCTTTTAATTCATTATAATCAAAAGTAATAGTTAATGAAATTGAAGGAATAACACGATGATTATCAATTAATAGATAAGAGAATGCTTCTTTTTCTACTCTTAAAGAGAAATCACGATTAGTTTTTGAATAACCTAAATAATAATTATTTGATAATAAAACATAATTATAACTATCTTTGTCATAATTTGGGTTATAGTGCGAAAGAATATATTCTCTTACTGTTGTTCGATCACTAGGAAGTTCATTACTTTCATATTGAGCAATAAAATTAGTGTCCGCTAAAATTTGGGTAGTAGCTTCACTTTTATCCCATCCCTTAAAAGTATAAACGGTTTTTGTTTCTCCATTAGAAGAGATTTCATCAGCTTTTGTTGGTGTTGGTCCTTCATATTTAGCATAACTTCCAGCATCAACTTCTGTTTCATAAAGAATAGTTGTTTCATCTTCATCGTAATATCTAACAACATATTTAATAGTTGATGGTTTAAAATCAGGTTTTAATGTTAAATTTGAGATAACATTATCTAAAGATGAACCATTAACACCTTCATTATCTTCAATAATCCATCCTCCAGTCCATTCCCAAGAAGTTGTTTCATCAGGTAATCTTGAAGGAATTGGATGTAAAGATGAATTATAAGTAACACTACCTTCCGCTTCAACACTAGTTTCCCATAAAAGTGAGTTATCATCATTTAAAAATTTAACTGTATAAGTTCTTCTTGTTTCATTAAAAATAGGCCTAAAAGTTAAATCGCTAGTAATATTATCAAGCGAATTATCCCATCCACTAAAAGTATATGAATGAGTTGAAGTTTCTTCTTTTGTTGGTGTTTCTCCATTATATGTATAATTTTGATGTTCAAAAACAGTATCTTTTAAAAGAACACTTCCATCATTATTTAAAAAAGTAAGATTATATTTTTTAACTAAAGCATTTAAAAATGGATAAGAAGCTTCACTACAACTAGTTAAAGTTAAAATAGTTCCAAGTGTTAAAGCAATTAAACTAATTTTTTTCATTTTTCTTTTTCCTCCTTTTATTCTAATTATTTAGAAAATGTTGATGAAGAAGAAAAATGTTCTTCAATCATTGCTTCTTTATATTTTTTATATTCAGCTTCACTGATTTTATTTTCTTCTCTTAACTTATTCAAATTTGCTAGCTTTTCTTCTAAAGTCTTTTTCTTTGTTTCAACTTTAGGTGTTTCAATATTTTCACTTTTATTTTCATCTAAAAGAGATTCATTAAGTGAAGAATCTTTAATTTCTTCACTAGTTTTATTAACTTCAATATTTTCTTCCTCATTTAATAATGAAGAAGAATTATTATCATCGATAATATTTACTCCTTGAGTAGTTATATTATTAGTTTCATTATTTTCATTATTTAAAGATTCATCATTATCAATAATTTTTTCTTTTTTATGGAAGAATAATCTTTTTACTTCTTTTTCTCCTTCTAGTAAATATGGATCTTTAGTTAAATCAACATTACCTTTAAATGTTGGATAAGGAGAAGAATTTTTAATTTCGTTACGATAATCAAAAAATGAAATTAAAGCTAAAACTAAAGCTAAAATTCCTAAAACAAAAGAACAAATAGCAGTGATTATCGCTCCAAATCCAATTCCTTCACTCACTACTCCTCCAATTAATATCCCGCCTTGATTAAAACCAATTTCGCCATCTAAAGTAATATTCATTATTTTATTAGAAAAAGATGATAAAAAACCAATTGTTAAAGCTAAAATAGAGAATATTAAATTAGTCGATATAAATAAAACTGAGTTTTTTCTTTTTATAAATATGGAAACAAGAGAAAAAACAAAGGCAATTATAAGTAAAATTAAAATAACCATTGCAATAGGTTGACGAATTACTCTTATAACAGAATTAAAAAATGAATCAGTTCCGATAGCATCAAAACCAAAAGCAAATGCTAAACCAGTAATTGAAATTGATCCTTGAAGCAAATAAGAACCATAGACTTGAGAAATATAACAAGTAAAAAACGGAAAAACTAATCCTCCTAACGCTAATAAACTAGCAAGAATCATTAAACTATTAAAAACATATTTTTTAGCCATATCTATCTAATATCCCTTTCTTTAAATAAAAATAAAATACTCTTATATATTTAATTAATTTTAATAATTATTAAAATTAAGAATTTATATAATCTTTACTCTTATTATTTTATATCAAAAGCATAATAGAATTAACCTAAAAATTATGGAAATGATGAAAAAATATTCTTGAATAAATTATAAATTATGTATATTGAACGTAAAAATATCTAAATAAGTTAATTTAAAAAATTAATGATAATCGAATAAAGATTATAACTGGCTTAAGAAGATCGGATAAATCTGTTCTTTTAAATGAACTTTTTATAACTATTTAATTAAAAATGGTATTTTTCAAGATCATATTATTCGTATTGAACTTGACGATTATAAAAATAAAGAATTTTTATATCCTAATAAATTATATAAATTTGTTAAAGAAACGATTTAAGATGATTCAACTTACTTTTTATTACTTGATGAAATACAACTTGTTGATGATTTTATTCATTTATTATTAGTTTTTATCTTATTAAAAACTTAAATGTTTATGTAACTCTTTCAAATGTCAAATTTCTTTCTAAAGATATTATTAGTGAATTTAATGATTATGGAGTTGAAATAAAAATATATCTTTTAAGTTTTAAAGAATATTATGATTTAATAAATAAAAATATTAATGAAACTTATCAAAATTATATTAAATTTAGTAGATTACCTAAATTAATAGAATTTAATGATGAAAATGATAAAGAAGAATACCTTTATAGTGCTTTAAAAGAAACTTATTTAAAAGATATTTATGCTAGATATAAAATAAAAGATAAAGATGAGTTTAATGAATTAACTTCATTTTTAGCTTCTTCTATCGGATGTAAATTTTCACCTTTAAAACTTTCTAATTCTTTTAATTCTTTAAAAAAAGAAAAAATTACTACTTATACTTTAAATAAATATCTTTCATATATAATGGATTCTTTTTTAATCGACGAGATTAAAAAAGATAACTTAAAAGGTAAAAATTTAATTAACCCTCCTAAAAAATATTTTTTTAATGATTTAGAGGAAACTCATTTAATGGAAAATTTAATTTATAATGAACTCATTAAAAGAGGCTATAAAGTTAGTTTAGGAGGTTTAATTTATAATGGTAAAAACGAATATAATATTAGTTATCGTAAAGAATTAGAAATAGATTTCATCGCTAAAAAGAATAATAAAACTTATTATATTCAAAACGCTTATCAAATATATAATGAGGATAAAAAATATCAAGAAATAAGACCTTTTACTTTATTAAATGAAGATAGTTTAGATTTATAAAAGTAAGCAATATTTAAAAAATCTCATAAAATTTATGAGATTTTTTACTTTTTTTATAAATAGAGATTAAATCCATCTGGAAGAAGATTACCTAATCTAGAAATATATCCTCTAAGTTGAACATTATGTTCTGGAATAATATTTTCAGTTAATCTATTTTCACATGATGATAAATATCCATTAACATCTCCACTTACACTACGTCTAATATTAATTGCTTTAACAACATTAAGTTCCGAAGCATTCATTCCAAATGTGAAAAGAATTTCTCCTTTTCCATTAGGGAAAGTGAAACGACAAGTTCCAGTAGCTTCAGCAATTTTTTTATATTCAAATGGTACTAAATACTCAACTTCAACTGCTTCTTTATTGTTATTATTATCAAAAACTTCAACAGTGTTTTTATATTGTAATAAATAGTAATTATGAGAATCTTCATACCCTAAATAATATCCAGAGAATGTTGCATCTTTTCCAATAAAGACAGTTTTATATTTAATTTCTTCCTTATCACCATCTTCATCATCGCTTCCAGGCTTATCAGCATCGACATTTCCAGTTTCTCCTGTGGTATTTCCGCTACCTCCATCAACAAGATCACCAAATTCAAATCTATCAGATAATTCTTGTCTACTTGTAAAATTAGCATCAACAACTAAATCAGAAGTAACAACAGTCGTTAATAAATTAACGCTCCATCCAGTAAAAACATATACTTTTTTATACATTGAAGAAATTTCTTCATCTGGTTTTGAAGGTGTTGGGCCTGTATAGGTTCCAATAGTTTTTCCTTTTTCAACCATTTGAGAATGAATAGTTTTTCCATCAACATTAAATGAAACTTGATATTTTCTAACACTCTTATCAAAAATAGGAGAGACAGTCATATCTCCAGTAACTTCACTAACATCTGAAGTCCATCCATTGAATGTATAATCATAATCATCATCAGATGGTTTTGTTGGTGTTGCTCCACTATATTTAGCCTCTTCACCAGCTTTAACAGGTACTTTTTCTAAAACTTGTCCATCTTCACCAATAAAAGTAACATAATATGTTCTAACAGACTCACTATATTCAGGATAAAAATCAGTTGATTTAGTTATATTATCTAAAGATTCACTCCAACCTGTAAAAGTATATTCGTTATAAGTTGTAGGATTTTTTTCAGGTAAACTTCCTTCAAATTTAACATTTTCATGCTCTTTTACTTTTGTTTCATAAACTACTTTAGTTCCAGTTGCATCAAAAAATCTACATGTATAAGTTTCAAAAATAGGTTCAACAAATGGTGATTTTGAATCTGAACTATTTGAAACCCCGCATGAAGCAAGAGAAATTGAGCCAACAAATAAAGGAGCAACTAATAAAATTTTTAACATTTTGCTTTTTTTCATATTTTTTCCTCCTAAAAACTATTTATTTTTATCAGCATAGTGTTTTTCAACCAATGCTTGACGGAATTTTTTATATTCAGCATCAGAAATTTGATGATTGTTATGAAGTTTTTCTAAATCAGCAAGTTTTTCTTGTAAACTCTTTTCCTTATTTGGTTTAACTTCTTCTTCCTTTATATCGTCTTCTTTAACTTCTTCATTATTTTCTAAAGAAGGCACTTCTTCTTTATCTTCTTTTTTAAAGAAACCAAGTAATTTACCAACATATTTATTTTCTAATAATTTTGAACCGTTAAATCCTAATTTTAATTTCTTTTCTTCTTCAATTAATGGACCAGCATAACCTTTTCTCTTATTAAGCTTAGCAGCAATTCGATAACCAAAAAATGAAAGGAAAGTTAAAACTAAAGCTAAAACACCATAAATTCCACTTCCAACAATAGAAATTAAAGCGCCATAAGCTAAACCTTCATTTTGAATTAAGCTTTCATAACCAACTAATTCTCCTTTTAAAGAGATATTAGAAATTTTTAAAGAGAAAATAAGTAAAAACATTGAAACTATACCAATTATTCCGGCAGCTAAATTTAAAAAATGGTACATAACGGAATCTTTATGTTTCAAGCAAATTGAAATAATTGCTAAAACTAATAAAGCAATTGCTAAAATTCCAATAACCATAAATAAAATACTTTGTTGAACAAAAATATTTTTTTCAACAAAATAACCAGTCTTTATAGCACTTAATCCAAAAATAAAACCAATTCCACTAGCACTTAAAGAGCCGTTTACATTTTGAGAACCTAAACTACCGACAATATTTGCGCTATAAAAAGGTAAAAAGAATCCTCCTAAAAAAAGAATTCCAAAAAAAATCATTAATCCTGTTAAAACGTATTTTGTTTTTGTCATATTCTATATATCCTTTTGCTAAAAAAATTAGCTAATAAAATAACTCTAAATTGCACAAATTTTCTTTTCTTCTAAACAACTAGATTAATTATAACATTTATATCCTTATTTTAAAGTTAATAACTTTAAAATTCTTTATTATAGTAAGAAATAAAGTCTTTAGATATTTCATTAAATTCACTTCTTAAATTAATAATTCTTAATCTTAACTTAGTTATTTCATCATTTTCTTCTAAACTTCCTTTTAAATTTGAAGATTTAACAAAATAGGAATCATCATCGATAAAATAATTAAAAACATTATTTACAAACTTCGCAAATAAAATAAATCCATCTTCAATCATTTTATCGATATTTTCAATATTAAAAAACGCTAAAAAGATTGAAGCATGAGATAAATCAATAGCATTTTTATATATTGATAAATAGGAAGAGACTATTTCTTCGTTATTATCAAAATATTTATTTAGCATATTTAAAACTGATTCAGTAAAAGTTTGATCTTTAAGATAAATTGCATATTGAGGTGAACTAATCATTTTTGTATATAAAAAATTTTTACTTTTTTTATATTTATTTTTATATTCTTCTAACAGCTCATCTTTTTCAGAATAAAAATTTTCATAAATAAAATCACTTTTAGCACTATAAGCATAAACTATTGAAAAAAATGAAAATAAAGAATAAGTTTTAAAATTTAAAACGGTTTCATCACCCTTAACATTAGAAATTAAATAATCATAAAGAGCAGTTCTTTCAAACATAAATTTAAAATAATTAATAATATATTTTTTAAATCCTTTTTTATAATAAAAAAGGAAAACTTTTAAACTAAGTTGAATAAAGGTAAAAAAATCACTCATTAAATTAGATTCATCAAACATAAAAACAACATCAAGATGATATAATCTATTTAAATCCATCCAAAAATCAATAGTTTTATCATAAAGTTCATTGTAAACGGGGTCTTCTTCATCTTTAATAATTGGTAATTTTTTAATTTTTGATAAAAGAAAAGAAAATTGGTTAGTTAAATCCATTGAACTTTTAACAAAACATTCTTTTAATTTTGGAATAAAATCTAAGGAATTTAATGAAGCTTGATGAATTATTACTCCTAAAGCATCATAATAAGCCGCCCCTTCAACATCAAAAGCTTTAAAAATTATATTTCGATAATGAGAATAATCTTCTACTATTCCAAATAAATAAATAGGAGTGTAATCTAAAAGCATATTTTCTAAAGTCTCGATTTTAACATGTAATTGTTTAGATATTTTTAACTTTTCATTTTTACCAATCTTTTTTAAAGCTTGTAATTTAAAAAGTCGAAAGTTAAGTGGTAAAAATAGTTTTTCTTTATATAAAGTAAAAATTGCTAAAAGTTCTAAAAGCCTTCTAACAATCAAAAACACACTTATTTCAAAGTCTTCAGGGTTTTTGGATAATAAATGAAAATAATAAATTTTTAAAGATTCAGCTATTTCATAATTTAAAGAAAAAAGAAAAAATTCTTCATCATCGAGACCTTTTTCATTTAAACTACTTTTAGAAATATTGGCAAACTCTTCAGCTTGTCTATAATATCTTAAAGGGTTTTTAATATATCCATTCGCATTAAATATGTTAAAAGAGAATTCTTTATTCATTTTTTTACTTTCTAATTTTTATTATTATCATTTTTTATATTATTCCATTCTCCTTCAAAAAGAACATTACTATCAGTGAATTCTTCATCAAAGGAAGAAGGCAAAGTAGGATATTCTAAATAAACATCACTATTTTTACATCCATAAATACTTCTATATTTAAAGTTTTTAGCCCCTTTTTTAATTAAAATAGATTCCAAAGGTTCGTTATAACAAATACTTCTATCTTTAGCAAGTTGAATAGTTGAAGGTAAAACCAATGACTCTAAATTAACCAAATTGTTAAAAGCAAACATTTCGATATTTTTAACTCCTTCGGGAAGAATAAAACTATTTTCTTTATATAAAGAAGGGAAGGTATAAATACTAGATAAATCTTTTGAATATAATATATTATCGATAGTAGTGAAATAGTTATTTTCACTACTAATATTAATCTCTTTTAAATGAGGAGAGTTATAAAAAGGATTGCCTTCCATATTTTTTAAAGTTGATGGTAAATTAATTATTCTTAATGATTTATTTGATCCTGTAAAAGCATTAACACTTAAAGTTTCTAACCCTTCATTAAAATTAAGTTTATTTATTAAATAACAATCATTGAAAGCATTAGAGTTTATCGTTTTTAAAGATGAAGAAAAAGTAATATCTATTAAAGTATAGTTTGAATCAAATGCCCCACCCTTAATTATTTCAACACCTTCTAAAACTTTATATGAAGAATAATTATTTAAAGGTAAAACTCGATATAATTCTTTTTTATCAAATGAATATAAATTACCATCTTCATCAAGAGAAAAATACTTATTATTTTTATCTAAATGGATACTTTTTAAGGAATAAGAAATACTAAAAGCGTTCTCTCCTAAAATTTTTAATGTAGAAGGAAGATAAACTTCTTCTAAAGAAGAGATGAAATTGAAAGCACTACTTTCAATTTCTTCAATTCCTTCACTTATATATATTTTTTTAAATAAATCTTTATTATCAAAAGCATTAGAAGCAATTTTATATATTTTTTTATCATCTATAGAAGAAGGAATTACAATTTCTTCATTCATTTTTCCTTTATAATCAGTAATAATTAATCCTTTTTCATCACTAGTATAAATAAAATCATCATTAGAATTTAAAGAAGAATCATTATTAAATAATGATAAAGGAATTGTAATAATTAATGCTAAAACAATAATTAAAACTATCGATAAAGGGATATAAATAGATGGTTTTTTTATTTCTTCTTTTAAAGGAATTCTTTTATTTTTATTATTTTCAATAATTAAATTTTCTTTTTCTATTAAATTTTTATTTAACTCATCTTCACTCATTCCAAAATAAAGAGAAGAATAAGAACAATTAAAAAAATTTGCAAATGATAAAAATTCTTCAACCTTTAAATTAGCATTCCCTTTTTCTAATTTAGAAATTCTAGAAGAAGAAATATTAACTTGTTTTGCTAATTCTTTTTGGGTAATACTTTTTTTCTCTCTTAAATAATTTAATTTATTTAAAAATTTAGTATAGTCAAATTCTAAATAATCACAATAATTATTATTTTTTTCATATTTTTTAGCTAAAAAAGAGTCTAAATCTACTTTTAATACTTTAGCAAGTTTTGAGATTAAAGAAATATCAACTTTAACAGAATTATTTTCGTATTTAGAAATAGCTTGATATGAACAAGATAAAACATTAGCTAAATCGGATTGAGATAGATTTAACTCAACTCTTCTTTTTTTAATGTATTCTCCATAATTAATCTTATCCATATATTTTATCTATTTTCAATTATCTTAATGTTAAAAAATATTGTCTTTTTATTATTAATAAAAAGACTAAAAATATTATATAACAAAGGAAATTTTTTTAGTTGAAAATTAAATATACATTAAATAAATATATATAAATTATTTTATAATTTCTATATCTTCATTATATTTAAAATTGTATTCGATAGAATGACTTGTATGAGTTTTTTCATCAATAATATTAATAAAAGTATTTTTGTAATTTAATAAAAATCCATCTAAATTAAACGAGTATTCATATAAATTTATTGAAGCATTTGTAAGAACTAAACCATATAAGCCTAAATAAGAATCATTTTTAAAATATCTTTTGTTATAAATTGTATTAATTTTTGTTTTTAAATAATTTTTAAAACAATATAAATCTAAATATGAAGATAAATCAATGTTTTTATCAAAAAAATCTAAATTACTCTTTGTTCCATTATTATCTTCAATAAAAGTTGATAATAAAGGATCATAAAAAATTGAATAATAAGATTGATCATTATTTTCTTTTCGATAATAAGGATAATTATTAGTTAAATTTTCAACTCCAATTGTTAAACTATTTTTATTAATTAAATTATCATATTCTTCATATTGAATAAAATTCATTAAATAAATATTTTTAAAGTCATAGTTAAATTCTTGAGAAGTTTTGTTAAATTCATCTTCATTAATTTCTTCTTTTAAATCAAAAGAAGGTTTATCAATTAAATAGTCAAATTTAAAATTACTTTCAACATTATTACTACATGAAGTAATTGCCAAAAAGAACGATAAAATAGCATATTTTTTTATAGTTGTTTTCTTCATTAAAATTATTATATGATATAAAAAAATAGTATATCAAGGAGCTTTTTATAATGTTAGTTACTTTGGCATCTTTAATTTCTATTTCTCTTTCAACATCAATTCCTTTGCCATACAATATTACTGAATATGGGTTGATAGGCGACCAAACAGTTGATTGGGAAAGAATTGGAGAACCTGAAACTGTGACTTTAAAGACACCTAATGGAAAAACGGTTTATGCCTATAAATACAAAAATGACTTAAACCAATCAGAAATTGATTATTCTATTAACTGGCTAGATTCCCTATACCCAGAAGCATCTTTGTTGAGAAATCCCACAGTACAATATAATTGTCATTCATATGAATGGTATGATACTTCTCCACTAAACAGATATTGGGTTGATACTCCATCTCCTTATTATTTAGATAACAATTTAGTTCGACTCAGCACAGGTGAAATCGGTGATATTGTTGTTTATTTTAATGACTATGGTTATGCAATTCACTCTGGAATTATTGCATATAGAATAAGGGATTATGCCGGAGATATTTTGACTGATAATTATACAAAGACTATTAAAGATTTAGAAAATATAGTAATTAATTCAAAGTGGGGGTATCATGGTCTTTATACACATATTGGAAATGATTGTCCTTACAAAACTGCAAAATCAATAAAATATTATAAGTTTTTAGGCCATAACCATGCCTATAATTTTAATTACGAATATATTGATAATAAATATCATACATCATTTTGTTCTTGTGGCGTTTCTATTACTCAAGGTCACGTAGTCGCTAGTGGCTCCTTCCAAAACGATCAAAGATATGCTACGTGCTTACTGTGTAAAGGAATTGCTTCAATGGGTTTTACCATCTTACAACCGGAAAGTAATTCTTTAAATATAAATAACCAGTATTTTTTTAATAAAACGACAATGAAAAATGGTGTTCTTAATTTATCTTATGACGATTATAAATATTATATGGAGAATTATGTATGAAAAAGACATCAACTTTATTTGCCTTAATATTAAGTTTATTTTTGACATCTTGTTCTATGGAAACTTTTCATGAGTATTATATTTTTGATGGAAAGGGAAACAATACTTACACTTTTTCGGAGAAACAAATTGAAGAGCCAACATACGCTTTATTTTTAAATTCCTTAACTTTAAATGTCACTCATGTAGTTAAAGGTAAAGATTTATTCGAATCTTTAAATATAAAATCCCCGATTAAAATTAATAAAATAAGTGAGGAAGAAACAAATAATATTAAGTTTTTAAAAGACGAAAATATTTTTTACTTCATTTACACAAAAACAATTAGCTATCCATTTTTATTTTCCGAAGATTTCGAAAATTTAATCTTAAAAAAAGGCAATTCATATTATAAATTAGATTTAACATCCTCATCCGTTCCATCAATATATAATTATGTTATTGAATATGGAGCTTTTGTTTCTAATACAAGTTTTTTATTTTAAATTCTTTAATACCCATATCTACTTTTTAAATAATCTGATGCTTCTTTAATTTTTTTCTTATTATCAAATAAAATATGTGAAATCTTATTATTTTCATCAATTACTAAAATGTTTATATGATAGAAGGAATCTAAACAAATATTATTTTCACCAAAATAAATATTATAAGGATCATCAATATTAAAATGATGAACATATAAATGACCATGAATTACTTTGTTAAAATTATGTTTATCAAATAAAACATTGCTTGAAGGGTCAATCACATGATTTTTTAAAAGTGGAATAATACATGAAAAAGTTTCTTTTTCTAATTTTTCAAGATTATATAAAGAATATGGTTCCATATTTGTAGCACCACTATGACATAATAAATATGTATTATTTAAAACATAATAGGGTTTTAATGAAGAAAAATAAAAATTTAATTCGTTAAATTTTTTTAATTTTTCAAATAAAGGTTTAACTATTTCATCAACTAATCCATATTTAAAGAAATTAAAAAATGATGTTCCTTCAATAGATTCTAATCTTTTTTTGTTATTTAAATATGTTAAAAAATCATAAATTGTAATATTTGTTCCATTAATATTTAAAACATTACTCCATCTTTTAAAAGAAGAATCTATAAATTCTTTTAACATTACTTCATGATTCCCCCATAAAACTATCATTCTATTTTTCTTAATCATCTCATTAACAAAAAATAAAAGATTTAAATTATCATCACCTCGATCAAATAAATCACCTAAAGAAATTAAAATATGTTCTTCATTATTTATATCAAATGAGGCAAATTTTAATTCTTTTAATAATGAATTTAATTTTCTACCATGAATATCGCTAAAAATAAAATATTTTTTCATTTAAAAATCCGAATCTTTTTCTTATAATAATAGCATAAAAGCTCAACAAAAAAAGAGCAAAAAAATCCTACATATTTAGATAAAAATTTTTAGTGAATCCTCCATTTACTTAACTTAGTAATCAAAAGATTATCTAACAAAAATTCCCTATCTAAAGACCTCCTTTTTTAAAATTTTCATAATTGTTGTAGGATTAAAAAAAGATGCAGATTTAATACTTTGCTGCATCTTTTTATTTGTTTATTATTAAAATCTTATTAAATGTTTTTTAAAAGTGAATAATTTACATCTTTTGTAGCATTCTTGTCTTGTAGACGTCGACGTTAATGGGTGGGAGGGAGATAATTAAATTTATTCCCTTAATATATATAGTTTTCATAAATTATTATATTAAGATTATAAATATTATTCTTCTGCTACAGATAATTTAAAATCAACACCAATTCTATCAAAATCTTCTATGCCTGATTCAATAGCTCCTAAATAAACTAAATTACTGCTCTGTTCACTATCTTCATAAAATATTGCAATGCTTCCATATGGAAGATAATAACAAATATCGCCTTTTTTAGGTTCCCAACCTTTATCTTCATCTTTAACTAATAATCTTCTTTTTGGATAACCAATCTTTTCAGTGTTGTTAATATCGTAAAAAAGAATATTCCATTGGTAATAAAGATAAAAAATCGTTTGCAGTTTCATTATCAGTTAAATTAACTTTATATTTCTTATTATTAAAATTAATATAAACAGCCCTAGACATAATTTCCCCCTTTTACACTTATAAAGTTTTAAATAATAAGTCTTTTAAAATTAAAATATTCACCACAAAATATTATCTAATAATTAATTAGACATTGTTTTAAATTTTTAAAACAAGATTAGTATAAAAATTGAAGCAATAAAATTAAATAAATATAAAAATCTTGTTTTTAAATTTAAAAAATCTAATTACTTTAAATAATATTTTGATTAATAAAGAATAATTCTCCTTTATTGATTATATTTTAAAAAGTTAGAAATATAATTTTAATAGTTAATTAAAAATAATAACTACATTTTATACATAAAAATAAATGTCACTTATAATATATACAAAAATAGGCCATTTTTGTGAAAAAATGTGAAAAAATAAAATTCAAAATTAATCAAAAATTATGTCTAAAAATGGTTTATTTTTAAAATAAATAACAAAATTTTAGAAAAATTGTAAAAAAATATCTAAAGTTTATTTACTTCAATATTACCATTAAGCATTACAAAAACAATATAAGAATCATATCTCAAAGGATCTTTATCATAAATAACTATATCGGCATCTTTATCTTTTTTTATTGAACCAACAATATCATCGACACCAATTATTTTTGCAGCATAAATTGTATTTGCTTTTAAAGCTTCTAAATAAGGTAAACCTGCTTTAACAAATAAACCAGTTTGAGCTAAAGTAGTATTAAGTGTTATAACCGGATGGTCACTCATAAAAGCAAAAGGAATATTATTTTCATATAAAACTTTTGCTGAATTAAAAGACTTGGCTTTTAATTCATATTTAGATTTATCTCCTAAAGTAGGACCTAAAATACATTTAACATGATGCTCTTTTAAAAACTCTGGAATTAAATATCCTTCAGTAGCATGTTCAATAGTATAATCTAAGTTAAATTCTTCACTTATTTTAACAGCAGTAACAATATCATCAGCTTGATGAGCATGAATTTTTACCTTTAAACCTTCAAATACACGTTTTAAGCTTTCATATTTTTGATTAAAAGAAGGTTTTGTTAATTCTTTTCCTTCTTTTATTTCTTTATAATAATTGTCCCAAGATTCTTTATATAATTTAGCTTCAGTTAAAGCGTTTCTTAAAATTGCAGCATTAGCCATACGTGTAGAAGGGCCTTTATCTTTATAACATCTTTTAGGATTTTCTCCTAAAGCCATCTTCATAGCAACTTCTTCTTTTACCATCATATCAAAAACAGTTTTACCTTTAGTTTTTAATATAGTAAAAGTTCCTCCAATAATGTTTGCACTGCCTGGACCAGTGCAAACAGTAGTTACACCATTTTCTAAAGCTTCTTTAAAAGATGCATCATGTGGTTTTATAGATTCAATTCCTTTAAGTTCTGGAGTAATGGGATTAGTAATTTCGTTAGTATCACTTCCTGGCCAACCATAAATTTGTTCCATCATTCCAATATGACAATGTGGATCAACTATTCCTGGCATTACAAATAAATTTTTAGCATCAATTACTTTTATAGAAGGATATTTAATAGATAAATCTTCTTTACTTACTTCAACAATCTTTTTACCATCAATTAAAATACTTCCTTTTTCATTATTTATATCTTCCATTGTCCATAAATTACAATTTTTAATTACTATCATAAGTTTTTATCTCCAATTCTTTTTTATTAATATAAATTTTAACATAGTTAATAAAAAATAATTTTTTTAATAAAAATTTCTTATATTTTTTCCTTTTTTTAATGTAGATTTTTTTCTAAAAAAGTTATTATTTAAAAACACGATAATTATCGTGTTTTTAAAATGTTTATACAAAAATAGGATAGTATTTTTTAAAAATATGCAAGAAATTGTACACTAAATTTAAAGAAAAAATTACTCTAAATTAGTGATTTTCATTGAGAATATAGGAGTATTATAATCATCATTTAAAACAGAAAAGAGATAATGAGGTGAATCGATTATAAATTTTTGATCATAAATAGTTTCATCAACTCCTCCACTAGGTCCTAAAATAGTTACGCTTTTTCCTTTTACACCTTTTTCATTGAATTCAAATTCATTAAATTGCTTAGTAATCATTGTTGAATAACTTGCTAATAAAGTATTATTTTTAACTACTTTTTTAAATAATGTATTAGTATCTATTTTATGAGAAGCAAATACTTCATCTATTGAAGTAGTTGAGTTTTGACTATCTAATTTAAAACTAGGTAGATAAACTTCAAAACCATGATCTTTTATATTTGTAGTAATTAATTCAAATTTAACATTAGAAAGATCTAAAGAGGAAATATCAATACCATTGATATTTCCATTATTATTAACTACATATATTAAAGAAGTATTATTAATATTAAATTTATATGCTGTAGCATTAATATCATCTAAAGAAGCTTTATAAAGAATAGAAGTCTTAATATAAACATAATCTTTATTATTAGTTACACTTCCATTTAGATTATTAAACTTCTCTTTTTTAATTTCTTTTTCATTTTTAAAACTATCTTCAATATTTAAAGCGTTAATTGCAAAAGCATAAGGTTCTTCAAACTGATATTGATCTTTTCCTAAATCAATATTAGTTTTATCTTTAATTATTTCATTAATATATTCTGCACTACTTACCTTATTATTAGCCTTATTATTAGCAAAACTAGCTATATTTAATGTTTTATTTAGCGTTTCTAAATAAGAAATATCTAAATCTTTATTTTTATCTTCTATTGGACTAATAAAATAAAAGTTATAATTTTTAAAATCACTAACTAATTCATTTTCTTCATATAATTTAGAATTAAATAATGAAACTAAAGAATTATACATTTCTTTAGTTTCATCTATTGATGAAAAATTATATGAAGAATAAAAATCTTCTTTGTTAGAAGAAAAACCTAATGATAAATAATCAATTAAAAAACAAATAGGAGAATAAATTTTATTATTAGAAGAAGAATAATTATTATCTTTTAAAGATAAATAACTATCTTTATATAATGATGAAGATAATTTTTCATTTAAAAATGAAAAATTTAATTCATCATTTATCTGAATATTACTATCAAAAACTTCAACATCTTTATAAGAAACATTATTTTCTACTTTACACGAAACAACAAATGGTAAAAGAACTAAAACTTTTATAAATTTTTTCATAAATTTTACCTTACATTCTTAATATAATAAATCTCATCTTCTTCTGTTTCTAGAATTATTGCGTGGAAATCGAAAGAAGATGAAAGTGTATTAACTTTACTTAAATTTACATAATCATCTACAGTAATGGCCATATCTATATTTAAATCAAGTAGCTGGCCACACTCGATACAATTAACATAACGATGAATGCCAGAAGAAACAACATCTTTTAATCTTACAGCGTGCATACAAACGATATTATTACCACATTGACAATACATAGTATGATTTCTTTTTCCGTTGGTTTTTGCATTAAAAGTATAAAAATGTTTAGAGTGAGAGGTAATAAATTTATTCCCGCTGGAATCAAAACATTTTTTACTATAATCATTTGAATGTTCGTGTTTTAGATATTTTGGAACAAAAACATATGCACCCCTAAGTTCATTGTATTCATCTCCAAATTTAACGTGAGTAGAGTTAGGAGCTAAAGAAAAAGAGTTATAATAAATGTTATTATTTGAATCTACATCATAAGCAATTGCTGAATGACCTATTCTTTTTCCCTTCTTTCCTATATCAATTACTACCGGATAATTTTTATTTATATTTTCAATAATAAAATCTTTCACTTCCTCTTCACTATTTCCACCAAATTGACTTCTTACATCAACATAATTAAAATAATAGCCCTTTTCAAAAATATTATTTTTATTTGCAAACTCTTTTATAACTTCTAAAGCTTCCACATTGTAAAGACCTAATTTATCCTCATTATTTTTGAAATCAATATAATTTTTATTATCAGCGATACTTAGTAATTCACCAATTATATTGTTTTCTTTGTTATCCGTATAATAATCAAAATAATCAGTCCATGATTTTTTATTTAAAGCATTATAATCATCTATGATTCCTGGAGAAAAATAGTTTCCATATATAATCGAATCATTATTACCAATAAATTCTGCTGATAATTCATTATATTTAGTGCTTACTATGTCATCGCTATAAAAAGTATCATAGTACATCAATAAATTAGTTATGGAAATATAAGAGCAATTATTATGAACATTCGAATACATTAAATGCCCTTGTCCATCAAAAAATGTTTCAAGGAAATATTTATAGTTAGGTTTACTAGATGATAATAAAATTGAATTAGAAGATTGATCACAGCCAGATATTCCTTGTTCGTTGTTTTTCCTTAGTCCAATTGTTGGAAAACAAAACAAAATTGTTGCAATAAAGCTTACATTTAAACTATTTTTTATAACTTGAATCATAAAAAAGCTCCTTCCATCTTATTTTCCTTATTATCCAAATATTAAAAAATAGTGTAAAGAAACTAGAAATATACATTGTCAATTAAAAATAGAAAACATTGATTTTATTAATAAGAAACCCTATAAGATCTGTTTATATTAAAGTTATATAATGAAAAATCAAAAGGACTATTTCCTTGTTCCAATATAGATATTAAAAAATCAGCATTTATATCATAATCAATAGTTTTTCTAGAAAAAAAAGCGCAATGAGAAAGTTGAACTGTAGAGGATTTAGCATATTCAACATCAACACCACTATTTCCGTTTGAATTAACATATTCAAAATTTGTTCCAATATTCCATTTATCTATAAGAACTAACGTTATTAAAGGACTGTGTTTAATAGCATTATACTCATAATAAAACTCGTTCCCTGGAGAAGTAAATACTCTTCCTTCAACCTTTCCGTCTATATTTTTCGGAATTGAAGTGGAATTAATAACACGTTCTAAATCGCTTGCTGAATAAATGGTTTTTATATTATTTGTTCTATAATTATTTTTCGGAGTTACTAAAGTGCTTGTTACTACAGCGTCATCATAATTTTCATTGTCAATAGTGTTATATTTATAACGATATGTTTTTGCTAAAAACTTGCATATACCACATAATCCATTTTCTGTACTCAGCATTTCATAAGCTATATAAGAATCTTTGATATCCCGTTCATTATTTTCTTTAATAGTATAATATTCATAATCTGTATAAACAGAAGAATATAAATCATTTTTTATATGTTGAATTAGATTGTCTATATGTTCGGCAGTAGAAAAATTAGTAGCAAGCAAGTCACCATATAAGTATAAGAATCATCTTCATTCCTTTTAGTAAAATTTGCAAAAACAAATGAATCAATTATATTTTCATTATCATTTGTATAACCGTTATTGTTTTTTTCTAAAAAAGATAAATCTGTAAACGTAATTTTTAAAGATTTGCCAAAATTTAATTCTCCATCTTTAATATTGTATTTTTTTGTTAAATCATCCAATGTAAAATTTTTTTCTTGAGGATTTTCTTCTTTTTCTATGTAACAACTAACTAACGACAATAAAGGGAAAAAGATCATTGAAATACTAAATAATTTTCTTTTTGATAACATAAATTATCCTCCAAATTAGTAAAATAAAAGACAACAAGAATAAGATTGCAAAAATGATAAAAAAAACTAAAAATGTAGTTGATTCACCAGTTGAAATAAAAACATACCAAAAAATAGGATTAAATGTGAAATTATAATAGATTGGATTTAAAAAAGAATAAATGATTTGTGAAATTAAAATAAATAAAGAAACAAGTAAAATACAAAACAAAGGAATTATTATTTTATCTTTATAAATCTTCTTAATTATGTTTTTATTATTATTGTTATATTCATTTTTAATTTCTTCAATTTCGTTAGAATTTTCATAAATCTCGCCATATAAAAGATAATTTACATCGGTTTTAAAAATTTCATGAAGTTTATCAATTGTTTCTATAGTTAAAGAATTCTTACCTGTTTCTAAAGCAGATATACTTTGACGAGTAAGACCAAGTTTTTCCCCAAATTCTTCTTGAGATAAATTTGAAGAAATTCTTATCTCTTTGATTCTATTTGCAATCTCATTTTTGTTAATCATAACTAAATAATTTTAAGTTCTTTTTCTATGTTTATTCAAGAAATTATAAATTGCATCTTGTCAATTTATAATTTACATAAAAATTTTAACTTTTATAAATTAATTTTATATTTTTTAAATGAAAAACACGCTAAAAATAAAATTAAAGCTGGAAAATTCAAATTTGTCTAAATGATTGTATACCAATTTATTCAAAATTTTTTATGTTAAAAATATGATGATTATGCCATTATTTACTTTTTCAATTTAAAAAATACTCAAAAATCAGTAGCAAATGTCAAACTAAGAAACAAAAATATAGACTATATTGTTAATCGCCAAAATTTTTAAAGATAATTTATTCAAATTGTTTAAAGAAATTTACTCATCCAAAGTTAGTATTTTTTATTAAAATTTAAATCAAAAAAACTAAAGTTATTTCTGATTGTAGTCCGACTTAACTTTAGTTACGTATTTGAGGAAAATTAATGATATTAATTTTAAGTGGAGACACTTTTAAAGAAATTGAATAAAAAACATAGTAATTTCACCAAAAGTGTAAAAGCTTCTAAAATTAATCAATAGGAATCGTATTGAAATAAAAAAAGATTTAAATAAAATTGTTAAAAAATAAATAATTCAATAGTTAAAGTTATTACTGGCATTATTAACTCTATCTACCATTTATAATTTTTAAGATATTTTCAATAACTTCATTACAATAACGACTAGATAGTTTTATTATTTTTCCAACATCCTTTAAATCTTTTATTTCTGGTTTCCCATTACCATTAACGCTCATTTCATGTTCTAATTTAAAGGGAGTTTTTGTTGTGTCGTAAGCGGGCGATAATACATATCCTTTTTTAATTTCATCATATAAAAAAGAAAAGTTTTTACCATGATCATCTTTATTCCCATATAAAACATTAAAACACATTCTTTTATAAGCTTCTTTTTTATTTTCTTCTTTATCGACACATATTGCATTTATTACTTCAAATAGATGAATATAATCTAAGTTTGGAATTGTATGAGTTGTTTCGAGTAAAGAAGAAAGAGATATGACATGAACTCTTTTATTGCCTAATCGATCAAACCTTTTGCTCGCAAAATAGCCTTGGCAGATATTAGAATCAAAAAGTTTAAATTCGTTAACATTAATACCACATCTTTTTGCTAAATTATTAGCATTGAATTCTTCTATTCCCATATTATCACTATCATAACGAGTTGGAAATTTAATAATCCGCCATTCCTCGCCTATTTTTAAATGAATTTTTGGCCTAGCTCCACCCGAACTTCCACCTAATTTAAAAATAGTATCGAGATCTTGATTTTCAGTTGATCCATCATATATTTCTTTTGCATATTTAGATAAAAGATCTAAATCAATATTTATATTATTTTTCTCTATTTGATTAAACGGTTCAAAAGAAAGGCCACCTAAACCGCTTTCGTCAATTAACGATAATTTTGTAAGAGGTAATAATTTATTGTAATCAACACCATATTTTTGTAGTGCTCTAATCATTAAAAGTGCACCCCATCCATCTGGGAGGCAGTCTCTAAAAACACCATACAAGCCATCGAAGTTTCTTTTTTTATTTATATAAACTTTATCTGATAGAGGCAAAGAAAAAGGCGAAATAGAAAAACCATTTTTAATCCAAACATCATTATATTGAAAAGCGATATTTTCTTCATCTAGTTGAACTAAATAACCTACAATTTCATTATTATATTTAATAGTTAATTTATTTATATTGTTTATCTTCATTTAATCTCCTTCAACGACAAAATTTTAGGGTTTTTGAATAAATCATAAAAATCTTCTAAACAATCAATAAATTGAGCTAGTTTAAGTAAGGATTTTAAAGATATTTCCCCGCTATTTTCAAATCTTCTTATGCTTGAGTAAGAAACACCAGATTTTATAGAAAGTTTTCTTTGAGAAAGTTTCAACTCTTTTCTTCTTTTAACAAATCGATTAACTAAATCATATGTAGTTTTTTCTATCGTTAAAGCCGAGACAAAATCACTTATATCTAATAAATTTTTCATAGTGTTAATATTTTAGCATTTATTGCTTATCATTTCAATAAATTGACAATATATTAGCAGTTTTATTTAAAACTATCACAATATTTTTATTTTTCAAAATTTTCTTTGTCTCTATTCTAAACTTTTAATAATTTCATTACTAAAACCTATCTTTAATAGTTAAATTGCTTTTATTCAATGTTATTTCCCATAATATTAATATTCATCATTACTTAAGAAATTAATAAAAGATAAATTTATAAATATGATTTTATTAAAAATGATGGAGAAATTATTGGTTGAAGATGAAACATAGTCATTAATAATCAAACTTAGTAACAATCCAAATAAATCTTTACCAAAAGTATCATTTAATACATTTAATTATGATAAAGTAATTCATGGTCATTTATATGTGTCTCATTTTAATAAAGGTAATCCCTATAATATTTATTTTTGAAAAGAAAATATATGTTTGATTCACCATATTTCATTAATATTTTAGTTATTAATGAAGATAATTCTTTCTCATTTAATAAATATAAATACAAGTTAATCAATAAATTCTTTATAACTAATACCTCTTATATCGTTTATAAGCATCGCTATAAAAATATTCCATCTTCTTTCTTAAAGATAAGGGTGAAACAATAAAAGCTTCTTTTCCAAATCTTCGAAAATACTGAATAATTTGTTCATAAGGACCATAAAAAATGTAAACATTATTAGTAACCTCTTCATAATCTGGGCGATAAAGATAAATTCGATTATATAATTTTATTCCCTTAGAAGATAAAGCGATTTTAACTGGTTCATTTTCATTATCTTCCAACAAATATTGAACACCATATTTAATGCTTTTTTTAAACAAAATTATATTTTTATCTAAAAATGAAGCAGGAGATAATAAAACAATAACTTGTTTAATTTTACATAATCTAACAGTTACTCTTATTCCATTATTAGTTTCAAATAAAACATAATTATAAAATTCATCTTTAGGAGTTTTAATATCATATATTGATGCATTTTTATAGATTGCACCACTTTTAAATTCAATAAAAGTTTCTTTTCTTTCTTTTATTGAATTTAAAATATTATTATATGTTTCTTTAAAAATTATTTTTTCTCTTTCGTTTTTAATTTTTTTAGAATAACTAGTTAATAAACGACGATAAAAAGAAGAAATCGATTCTCCATTAATTAAATAATTTGTAATATGTACTACTGCTTTTTCAATTAATTTTGTCGGTCTAAAAGAAAAAGACTTAGTTTTCTCTTTCTTTTTTAATAAAGAATCCGAATTATTTACTGTTTGAATAATTCTTTTAATTAATTCTGGGTCATCATTATTAATGATTTTAGAAATATTTTTATTGATAGATAAGTCAATTTTTGAAAAATCTTCATAATAATTAGCAATTAAAATATTTAAAAAGAGGTTTAAATTTATCTTTTTATTTTTATGAGTAACATCAAAATCAAATGAATCTTTTTTTAATAATTCATATATTTCTTCACTTATACTTATTTTAATTTTTTCTTCCATATAATTAATTGTACTCAAAAAGGGTTCAAAATCTATATAAATTTTAAATTAAATGATGATATTTATCAACTATTTCTGGGGTCAAAAAATATAAATAATTTGACACCTTTTTTAAATAAGAATACATTCTTATAATGTTATTAATGAAAGGAGAAAACGGGTATGACAAAAGAAATTCTTTATTTATTATTAAAAAATAACATTATTTATATTGATAATCTTCCTTTATCTGAAAATGAAGAAATGGATAATTTAAATAAAGATGAAGTTATTTTAAAGCTAAAGACTAGTTTTTTAAGTCTAGGATATATACTTGATGAAAAAGATGTAAATTTGAGTTCATATCCTATTTCTCTATTAAAAAGATTTTATAATCGCAATTTTAATCTACTTAAAGAAATTAAAGGAAGTAAAAAACATGTTATTTTTTATCCAAATTTTCCAAAGGTTGATAATATTAATGAAGAAGAAATGTATTTTAGAGCAGCTTTACATTATTTAACTGCTACTAAAAATGAAATCGGTTTTTTAAACGATGATTTAAAAGAAGAAAAAAGGCTAAAGGATAAAATTGAAAAGATTAATTATGAAACCTTAAAAGTTTTAAATGAAAAAGCAGCTATTAAATTTTTAGCACACTATTTTAAAACTCTTTTTGAAGGAAACTCTCCAATTATTTATGCAGCAAAATGCCCTTTATTAGCATTTACTAATAAATATAAAATAGAAGAAATCGAAGATATTCCTTTTAAAGAGAATATTTATTTATATATTAGAACTAAAAAAAATAATAAAAGAATTTCTTATAATCATTTAAAATTTTGTAAAAATGTAAATGATGTTTTAAGAGTTTATCAAGCTTTAATTGAGGATAATCCAATTTTTTATAATAACCATTTAAAATCTATTCCTCGATATACTCGAAGAGTTTTAATAAGAAAATTAGAAGAACTTATTCAAAATAATAAATATGCGATTGAAGATTTTAATCGTTATAAAGAATTTTGGAAAAAAGCTTTTAAATATTTACATGTTTTTGAATATAAAACTATTGCCCCTAATTTATATGATGTAGCTTATAAAATTAGAAACGAAAAAATCGAAACATACAATTCTAAATTGAACAAATATTTAGTTGATCAAAATAAATACTTATCTTTAATTAAAGTAAAACCTGGTGAATTTGCAAGGAAACTCTTTTATACTTTATCAATAAAAGATTTTAATGAAGATTTAACTTTAGAAGCGTTTAAAGAAATTGCTTTTAAAGTTTCAACTAAAGTATTATTAGAACTTTATACTTACGCTTTAAATCGTAATAAATTTAATAAACGTGTTTTTAAAATAATATCACCTACCGTTTTTAAAATGCATTTAGAAATAGAAAACAGAGATAAAGTTAATGATGAATTATTAGTTAAAGTAGAAAAGTTAATTAAAGAGGCTTTAACATTAAAATTTTCGTCTTATCCAAAAATAGAAAAGAAAGTTTATATAGATGAAGCTTTAAAAGATGTTGTTATTCCTCCAGTAATTAGAAATTCTTCTTTGACTTTTTCTAATCTTTTATATGGAAGTCGTGTTAAATTAGATAATAAAAATTACTTAAGATGTTTCACTACTTGGAAAAATACTAAAAACGAGAGAATTGATATTGACTTATCAATGGAAGTTTTTGATGAAAATTTAAATCAAACAGCATCTTTAGCTTGGCATAATTTAAAAGGTGGCAAAAAATATGACGCTTATCATAGTGGCGATATAACTTCTGCTCCTTCTAAAGATGGAGCTAGTGAATTTATTGATATTAACTTAGCTAAAGCACGCTTAACTGCTCGTTATTTAGCAATTTGTAATACAATTTATTCAGGAGTTCCATTTGATAAAATAGAATATTGTTATAGCGGAATAATGTTAACTGAGAATCGATTAAATTCATTATACCGAGAAGATTTAGTTAATATTAAAGCAAAATTAAATCAGAAAAACGGAAATATGAATTTAGCATTTGTTATTGATTTAAAATCAAATGAATTAATTTGGTTAGATGTTCCTATTTCTGAAAATTATTATAGTATTTCAGAGGACAATCTAAGCATATTTGGTGCATTAATTGATGGTTTAAAAACAAGAATGAATTTTTATGATTTTATCACATTACATCAAAATCATGTAAACTTCGTTCAAAATAAAGAAGATGCAGATTTAATCATTGGGAATGATATTAATGATGATATAAACCCAATCGATCTAAATAACTTCTCAATAAATTGGTTTTAATTCTTTATTATGTAAAGAATTAAAAATAAATGAGGCTTTGATAGACTTACTTCTAGTTATACATAACTTGTTTTGACCCAGTCTATCGCTTCCCTCATTAGGGGCGGAATTAAAAAACATCCATTTATTACTTACTTCTAAACTTCTCTAAGTAGATTATTTATAGTAATAAGCTTTCCCCAAATTAAATAAAAAGAGCTAAAAGAAGGAAAATAGAAAACCTTCTATAGCTCTTTTCTATTAACGTAATTCAAAATTGCAACACAATAAGAATATGAAATCAAAAAATTATTTTTTTAAAACTATTGTTAAAAAATCTAAATGTTCAATCAAAGTATGAAAACTTGAATCAAAATTTAACATCTTTTCGTTAAAAAAGCATTAGGTATTAATTTCAAAATGAAAATGTACACTTTTTATATGATATTCATGATAACATACAACGCTTTTAATACATTGCATACTCTTATAACGACAACAAAAATAATTTATCATTTTTTATTCATTAGTTATTTTTAAACTATTATAGTAATGATCTCATGCTTGAAATACTTTTCTTGAAAATTAATTGCTTCTTCTATTTCTTTTATTGATAAATATCCATAGTTATAAACTACTAATTTATCTTCGTTATCATCTAAACGATGAACAATCGCAATAACTTTACCACTATATCTCATTAAAGGTCTATTTTCCCCTAAAATATATACATCCTGAAATTCATTGTCTCCACCATAAAAACCATCAATATAACCATAATTAACTGAATATAATGTGTCTTTATATTTTGGATGAGTTGTTCCTATAGGTCGATCAACGATAACATCAATTTCTTTTCCTATTAATCTTTTAAGAATATCTAAATTCATTATTTAAAATCTTTTTCCTTTTCTTCTGTAACTTCCAAATATCCGTTTTTGTTTTCGCCAATACGTTTTATAAATCCGTTATTTCTTAAATACCGTATATTATTATCAATTGCAGTATCGCCAATACCGATTAAAACGACTAGTTCAGACTTAGTAATATTTGGATTATGTCTCATTTCAAAAAGTATTCTTTCTCTTGTTGAATTTAAGTCATGTTTTCTTGTTGTAATAGTTTTGTCACCAACTTTATTACCAATTTAATTTTAGAAAATAGTTGGTAATAAATCAATTTTGAGAGTAAATAAAATGACGAGTATCGTTTATCTAGCAGAACCAAAATTCAAAAATTCTCGAGTTCAAACCAATTTTCATCTACTATTAATTTCAAGATAAAATTGTACATTTTCATCTTGAAATGTTTATACACATAAATCTTAATATTAATAAGAAAAAAAGAACCCGGTTAAGGGTTTAAATATATACATAGATGGAATACCTCAACCTATCTATGTAAGTTTTACCTACTCGAATCTTGCGAGATTTGTCTTTCGAACAACGAATCTAAGCGTTGTCATAGATCAGTTTAACGACATGTCTAAGTCCGGTCAATCTTTTATAAATGTTAATCGCAATAGCTTGCTGGGTTTTGTCTCTTTCTAAAACGTTCAGGAATTTTCTTATTAATAAATATTTTTTTAATCTCTTCGGGAGCTTCGATTCCATCAAAATAAGCACGATTAGAATTTTCAACTTGTTTCCAACCATCCGCATTAACTTGATAGACACCGACAACAATTCCATATCGTACAGCAAGAACATATCGATAATTATTTGCTCTACTAGGTTTTATTTTCCAACACCATCGAACAGCTTTATAAATACCATTGTTTTCAAGGCCACCATTTTTATTAATGTTATAATCGTTGATTTTAATCAAAATAAATTTAGGGCAATTAGGATAATCATCAAACGTTTTTGCAGTGAATTGTTGTTCTAATTCATCTGTCCATCGCATACCCCTTTCATCATCGTGTCCTTTAATCTTATTGGTTAGATTTTCCAACCCAAAAAAGTCGATAAAAGCAGATTCGACTTCAAAAGCAGTTTTTTTGTCCATCCCCCGTCTTTGAATAATGTGAATTACATCTAAACCTTTACTTTTAATTAAAGCAATTCTTTGAATTTTTAAAGGATCTTTATCATCAATAGAAGGCTTTTCTTCCTCTTTTAAAAAATCACAATTTTGATAAAAAGACATATCGACCGCATTCGCATGATTAAAAACACGATTTCCACATCCTTCGCCAACATAAAATGTTTGACCATTACGAGGATCTACTAATCGATAGACATAATGCTTAAGTTTTACGATTACCTCACTACTGAATTCATTAATCATTTTATAAATTTTATTTTATTTTATTTTGGAAAATTTTGTCTAGTTATTAAAATGTCTGCATCATATTTACTACTAGAAATCCAAACTTTTACATCAGCATTATATTTGCTTGTTGCTAACTTACATCCTTTAATTATATCGGCATTTTTTTCTTGAGATCTACTATCTACAAAAAACACTTTATAGTCAGCATCATATTTACTACTAGAAATCCAAACTTTACCTGCCATAATTTTTCTCCTTGATATAATCTATTTTTTAAAAATTTTATCCCCCCCCCCTTAAAAGTCAAGAACTTTCACAGAAAGTAAACTATTCTTTTTCAATTTGTGCACGGATTTATGAAAATAATGATTTGTTTAACTATTTAAATCATAAAAAATAAGTCCAAAAAATTGTCTGCATCCCCATTTGGTTAAATTAATTTTACCTATATCATGAGTTAAACAACAAGTAAAAAAAAACCGACCAACCTAGTGATATTTACTTTTAGAAGTCTATGAATGGGCAATTATTTATAAAATAAAATTTGATAACACTAGCCAAGTGTAAAATTAAGTAAAATTGTTTGAATTTTTTCCATAACAAAAAATTATCTAATTTACTAGATGCTTTAATTTTTAATAAAAGACATTTAAAATGTTATTGTTGAGTTTCGGAATATAACGTTCCGTGTGATAGCATTGAATAAATTATTCGCAGTAATTTATTACATCCTGCTATCTTGGCGGCTTTGGGATGAAGGCCGTCATTTTTCTTTTTAGAGACATATAAAGCTATTTTATTTCTTGGTTATATGCATATGTTCACCTGATTGTTTACCTGACTGCATTACCATCGGATCTAAACCTGCATAGGCTATCAAGGCTTTTGAAGAATTATATTTAGAGATATCACCTATTTCGGCTAATAATCTTATTGAGAGCTTTTCTCCTACTGAAGGAATTGATTTAATTACTTCAAATTCAGGTAATTGCAAACATAGTTTATTCATCTCATTTAATAACGTTTTTAGTGCTAAAGATGTATTATTAATTCTATCGACTAATGAAACAAGTTCATTGACCATATAAGAATCTTTATTACCACCTGAATTATGGAATTTAACATATTCAAATATTTTCATAGCCATCTTTTCTTTTGAACCACTTCTACCTGTATAACATTCGTCTAAAACTGTTAATATTCCTTTAATAGTTTTAACATTAGAAGGGTGTTTATATTTCTTGATAATGGTTAATTCTATTTCTGAATCATACTCATTGACTTCATCAAATATAGGCCAAATAGCATCTAAACAGCGATGATATCGGTTCTTTTCAATAGTAAATTGTGAAATGAGAAACCTATAATGACGAGACATCTCCTTTAAGTCTTCATATACTTTATCTTGTTTATTAAACTCCCTTAATTCTTTAGTGTAATAAACTTTAGCTATTGTATTAGTGTCTAGCGAATCATTTTTAACAGGTCTAACTTCAGCCTTCCTCATCTTTGCTGATTCTAATGGTGATATTTGATAAATCTTAAAATCTTCTTCTATAAAGAACGATAATAAAGGTAAAGCATAAACACCTGTAAATTCATAAACCACAGCAGGTTTTAAATCAGTTTTCTCTTCAATTAACTTTACTAATTCTTTAATAGCGTTGTAACCATCTAAATCATGATTGATCTTAATGGCTTTACCTATAGGCTTGTTGACATTGATAAAGCCTCTCATGTGAGATGAATTCTTAGACACATCAAAACTTATTATTGGACCATCCATAGTAACCTCCTTGTACATAAGATATCTTGCTAGTTATAATAACGACATTTTAGATTTGCATTCTTCTATACTTGGTTATATTGGTTATTAGCAACAAGAAGCTGTAATATCGATGAATTATGTAAAAACCTCAAAAAAATAATTAATTCAAAAACGTTATATTGCCATTGCTAGCATAGTTAATAAAAATAAATATTAAAATTTTTAAAAGCATTTTTATGTAAATCAAATGTTGTCATGAATTTTTCGTGAACATCAATTTCCTTATCAGCTGAAATATTTATATTGATTTTGCTTATAAAGAAATGTTTAGCGGAATAGAATGAAAATATATTATATTTATTAAAAAATTTAATAAAAAATACAAATTATTTAATTATTTAATATTTTAATTTAGTTAAAATTTTTAAATAAATATATTAACCTCTACTATAAATTAAGATGAATTATTAAAGATTAAGGAGTAAACTTACAATATGAATATTAAGTTTTATAAAAAAATAACATTAGGCTTAGCTTTATTTTTTTCGGCTATAAGTATGAGTAGCTGTGGTAATAATCAAGAGGAAATTATTGAACCATGCAATCATAATTGGGTTAGCAAAATAACAAATGAAGGAAGTTGCCTTGAAAAAGAAGAGATAACAATTTATTGTTCAAATTGTAATGAAATTAAAGAGGTTATAGAAGGCGAATATAAAGATCATATTATAGAAAAATCTTATAATAAAAATTTAGAATTCGAAGATAATACTCATTTTATTTTAGAATCAAGATGTAAAGTTTGTAATCAAGTAATCGATAAAGAAGAAGTAGCCTTAAAAGACCATTTCTTTATATTTGATTCTAAAGAAGGAAATGATGTTAATTATATAAAACGCTATAAATGCTTAATATGTGAAAAAACATATGAATATGTTTTTTCTTTATCTGATTATAAATATAATTTAGATAACAAAAATAAAATAATCTCTTTATATAGTTATAATGGAAAAGATTCATCAATATATGTTCCTAATATAATTCGATATCTTAATGAAGATTATAAAGTTGAATTAAATAGTGAAAGTGAAACATATAATAACAATTCATATATTAAAAATATAAAAATCGATACTAATATTGAATCAATTACTTATCACTTTTTCTATGGATTGAAAAATTTAGAATTTATTGATTTTTCAACCTCGAATATTCTTATTTTTGATTATCAATCTTTGTCAGATTTAGAAAAACTAAAAGAAATTATTTTTCCTAATAATTTAAAATACTTTGATAGAGCAATAACTAATACTCCAATGTTAAAAGTTTTTGATTTTTCAAATACCAACTTAGAATATATTTTTGTTAATGAGAATTGTAACTTAAAAGTTGAAAAGATAATTTACCCTGTAACATTAATTTCTCAATATTATTCTCCATTAAACTATAATTTAAATGAAATTATAGTCGATGGTAATGCTTATTTACCAGCAATATATTATTGGCCAACCAATGATAAAGTAAAAACTTTTAGTGAGTATTTTAAATTAATTAAATATCAGAAATTGAGAGAATTTAAGACTAATTTGAAATTGGTTTTCCCTGATAATAGTATTCAAGAATATGAATTGGATTATGGAGATAATTTATTTGATATATTAAAAGATATAAGTTTTAATAAACAAACTAATAAAAAGATTGGATGGTATCTAGATAAAACATGCTATTTACCTTTTAATGGTTTAATACCAAGTAAAGATATAACATTATATGGATTAGAGTTACGAGATGATGATTTGACTTATTTAAATAAACATTTATTTTTAGAACCTCCAGAACAAGATAAAGATAATAATTATATAATTGAAAGTCCGTATTCATTAAGAGGGTTATATACTTATATGATAACTTTTGACATTACAAAAGTAAGTATTATTACGGAACTTTCAGTTGAAGAAATAAACGCTTATCTAACTTTTTTACCTTTAAATAATTTTGATATTTTAAGTGGACAATCTATCCCCAGTATTAGTATAGAAAACAGTTTAACTGATTCTTATGGTAAAAATAACATAACGTTAACAATGCCTTCTTATGATGAAAACTTTAAGAAATGGTTTGATAAAATAAATATTGAAGAAATTATCAAAAATCATAATTTCGACTATACAATAAATTTCAATGAGTTCGATTATGGGAATCTTAATCGTAGTGGAGATTTTGAAAACTTTAAATATAAAAGATATTTTGATAAAGCAATAAATGTTTCTAACTCTCGTATGTTAGGATATTTATTAGCTTTGAAAATTAATGTTGAACCTTTAAAAGAGAGTTCAGCCGATATAACTATGAATTTATATAAAAATATTGCTAGAAATGTTTTTAATGATAGTATGGATGATTATGAGAAAATTATTGCATTAAATAAGTATCTTCAAATTTATAAAGTTGAAGGCTCTAAGGGTGCATTAAATATAAATTATCCAAGAAAGCCATATCGTCATGCAGAGCTTATTCCATATTGTGGAACATATAATTGTGAAACAATGGTTATCTTTCCTCAAATAATTTATGGTATAGAAGGGATTTCTTTTTTCAATAACGAACAACCTAATCATACCTATGGCGTTATTAAATTTAATGATAAATTTTATCTTTCTGACTACGGTGATATTCATGACGCTATAGAATATAAAGAAAATTTTAATTATCTTTCCGGTTATTATGATTGGGTCAACTTCCAAAAATATGATGAAACGATGGGTGAAGATCGTAAGTTAACTTACCTTTTGAAGTATTTTATGTCATTAAATTATCCTGGAATTAAATTAGAACAATATCATTATGAACACTAATTTGTTTTAATTTCTAAATCTTCTTTTAAATTATTAAAAAGATTTTTTATAAAATAGAAATAAGCAAAACCAAATTTTCTTATTGAAACAAACATGACATATACATTTTTTAATTGACATTTTTTCGTTATTAATTTGCAATCGCTAACTATAGCAAAAACACCATTGTTAACGATAGTAAAAATTGATTTTCGAATTATGTTAAATATTTAACTTTATTGGAATACATTTTAAAAAAATGTATTCCAATAAAAAATAAGCTTCTTTAAAATAATAACTAGAAATAACTTAAAAGAAAAATATAAAGTTACACCTTTAAAAATACTTAAATCTATAGACAAACAACTTACCTATTTATTTTATTATACTTCTGCTACTTATAATGTTAGTAATTTATATAAGTTAATAGATTTTAGAATATCTAGATCTTTTAAAGATGAATTAACACCATATTTAATAGATAAAATAAATGATGATTTAGATAAAAATAATCCTCAATTGTTAAAATTCAAGTATAATTGGAAAATAAAAATCAATTAATTTAATTTTCTTTTTTATATCCATATTATTAATCATTGCATTAAAAAATTTATTAATAATGAATAATTATTGATCTACTTGAGATACTTTGCGCTATTTAATTAATGCTATTTAATCTTGGCTAGGATAAAAAGTTTTGTTAACTTTTAAATAAATTTTATTATATTCAAAAGATATATTTACATTAATAAAATTTGTGGCTAAAATAAAGTTGTATTTTATATTAGCCACAAAAGGAGAACAATTTATGTCTGTTATCTCTAAATATTACAAAAGAGCAATCGAACCAATTATCACAAATTCATTTAAAAATAATAAAATTGTTTCTATTCTTGGTGCTAGACAAACCGGAAAATCAACCGTTATTGAATATTTATACCCAAATATCGAAACAATATCTTTAAAGACAGCTTTTATGGTTAATCAAGCGAGATCAAATCCTGATTCTTTAATAAATAATTTAAACCTTCCTGCTTTTATTGATGAGGCGCAAAGAGCACCTGAAATATTTGGTTCGTTACAAAATGTCGTTGATAGAAATAGTTTTTACTCACAATTTATTTTATCTGGTTCTAACAAACAAAAATTAGATTCGACTATAAAGGAATCACTCGCTGGTAGAACCTCAATCATTGAACTAAACGGACTTTCATTACGTGAAATCAATGAAATTGATTTTAACGAGTACTTTATTCCTACAATAGAATATATTGAAAAAAGAAAAAAGTTTCTTAAACCTTATAAAGATATTTGGTTTAACATTCATCGCGGATCTTACCCAGAATTATACGATAATAAAAGTAAAGACCGGGAAGAATTTTACTCTTCTTATGTCCAAACATACATCGAAAAAGATGTTTTAAGTGATACCAACATTAAAGATATGAATGCATTCATGAGATTTTTAATGAGCGTCGCTGCTAGAACAGGTGAAATTTTAAATTATAATAGCATCGCAAACGATGTTGGCGTTTCTTCGGTTTCAATTAAAGAACGGATTTATATTTTAGTAAGGACTAACATTATTTACTTGCTACAGCCTTATTACAATTCCCATCTAAATAGAGCAATTAAGTCTCCTAAAATCTATTTTAGAGATACAGGACTCGCAGCATATCTAACAGGTTGGTTAACCAAAGATCAACTTGAAAGAGGAGCAAAAAGCGGTGAATTTTTTGAAACTTTTATAATAAATGAAATTATTAAAAGTTTTAGTAATAATGGAAAAGATTATTCTAAAAGAATTTTTTATTACAATGGCAAAGATAAAAAAAGAAAAAAAATTGATAAAGAGGGTAACGAATTAACACTTAATATTCAATCTGAAATCGATTTAATAATCGAAGAGAATGGTATTTTATATCCAATTGAAATAAAAAAGAAAGATATGCCAAGTGAAAAAGATGCTGCTAATTTTGATATTCTTGATAAAGATATATCAAAGAAAAGAGGTTTAGGAGTTATCATTTCTTCCAACAAAAACAAAATATATTTAAGAGATGATTTAATTTGCCTACCTATAGAATATATTTAAATGCAAAAACGCATTTTGCTATAAAACTTTCCCTTTAAATAAACACTTTATAATTATTGTTTTGTCTTTATAGTAAAATAATTAAATAATTATTTAAAATTATTGTGCTCAAATTAAAATTTAAAGTCCGTTTATAATAGATTAAGTCCGCTTTCGTGTTTATAAAAAATACGGCGGACTTATTTTTACTTTTGTTTTAATATTTTTTTATTTTCTTTAACCTAG
>CASEVI010000003.1 GCA_949291375.1 uncultured bacterium
AAAAAGCATTAGAAAAAGGCGCAGAATTTCTAAATCGTTTTGCAAATAAAAAAGAATAGTTTTCATCTTTATTTTTAATTGACTATTATTTATTTAATTACCTTAATTAAGATAAAAATTCTAAAACATTAAAATTTTAAATACAAAAAATTAAAATAACGGGTGGGAAAATCCGTGGGAAAAAAATCAACTTTTTTAAAAAGAAATGAATAAAAATTAGTATTTTTACAATAAAAAACATAATTAGAACAATAATAAACGCAATGTCAAATAGTCCCGTCACTTGCTCCATTTTAAATTAATAGTCGACCGATGGTCGATTTTTTTATATAAATAAATTCTATAAATACCTTAAAATAATCAAGACTTATAATTTCTCTACTTATAATTTATAATAAACTTAATAGAAGGGTATTTAAAAATGGCAAAAAAAGATTTAATTACAAAACTTTACGAAAGAAAAATTCATAAACCAAACTCTTTTTTATATAGCCTAATATATCATTTAGGAGTTTTAGTTTATAAGAAAAAATACGGAATGCATTGGAATATAATTGATGATCCGAGAAAAGAAGAAGGACCTGTAGTAATTATAGCTAACCACGCTTCAAGAAATGATTATTTATTTACAGCAATTCCTCTTTATCCATTAAAATTTAATTTTTTAGCTGCATATAATGAATTTTTTAGAAATAATCTTGCATTACTCTTTAGAGTAATGCAACTTATTCCTAAACGTCAATTTTATAGTGATTCATATGCTGCATTTGAAATTATTAGATTAGTTAAACAATTAAAATGTAATGTTGTCTTTTATCCAGAAGGATTATCTTCAATAAGTGGAGCTAATCAACCAAGTGCCTTAGGTACAGGTAAATTACTTAAATTCTTAAAATGTCCAATTTATTCAGTCACTACTTCTGGCGCTTATCTTATTCAACCAAAATATAAATTTGGTCATAAAGAAAGATATGCTAAAACCGAAACAGTTATTAAAAAAGTATTTTCAATAGAAGATTTGAAAAACTTAAGTATTGAAGAAATAGAAACTAAAGTTGATCAAATTTTATATAACGATGATTATGAATGGGCTAAAAAGAATAATATTGTTTATAAGAAAAATGGCGAAGGAATCGCTGAAGATTTAGACACATTATTATATAAATGTCCAAAATGTAATCATGAATTTGAAATGGAAGCATATGATAATATAATTCGCTGTAAACATTGTGGAAATGAAGCTTATATTAATGATGATTATACAATTCATCCAAAAGATGAAACTTGTAAAATTCCTTCAACTCAAAAAACTTGGTTTGATTATATTAGAATAAAAGAAAGAGAAGCAATTTTAAATAATCCAGATTTTGAATTTAATGTAGAAACTACTTTGGGGGTTATTCCTAAACATAGATATTTAAAAATGGGTGAAACTGCAATTAATGTAGGAAAAGGGAAAATAACTTTGTCTAGGAAAAACGGTTTTTCATATGTAGGAACAATGGATAATAAACCTTATGAAATACATATTTCTAATCATGATTTATATACTTTTGTTATGTGTTATGATGCTAGAATAATCCACTTCTTTTATAAAGGTGAATTAAGACAATTCACCTTTGAAACTAAAGGAATGGCCGCAAAAGTTTTATTGCTTCAAAATGAACTTCATCGTGTTTGTGGAGGTGAATGGCAAATGCTTAAAAACTTTAAATACGATGAAAATGAATGTTTTGATAAATAAATATTTAAAAAGTATTAAAAAAATGAGGAAAAAATCCTCATTTTTTTAAATATTAATTAATATAACTATTTAGTTAATATTTTATTTAAAGATTTAAAGAATTCTTCTTTATCAGAAATATCTAATCCACTTAAAATTAAGGCTTCATTATATAAAACATTAGCATAATCTTTAATTTCATTTTCATCTTTAATAGTTACTAATTTCTTAAATATTTCATGATCTGGATTAATCTCTAATATTTTTTCACTATTAATCTTATTTTCATTACCTTCAATGTTATTTAAGATTTTTTCCATATTTAAAGATAGCCCGTCTTTAGAAACTAACGCAACAGGAGAATCAACAAGGTTTGTTGAAAATTTAACTTCAGCTACTTTTCCTTTTAAAGCATTAGTAAGTTCGTCTAATTCTCTTTTATGTGTAGCATTTAATGCCTCTAATTTATTTTTTTCATCTGCACTTAAATCATTTTCATTGAATTCGGAAGCACTCTTAAATTCATGTTTATCATATTCCTTTAATGTTCTTAAAGTGAATTCATCGACATTTTTATCACATAACAAAACATCGATCCCATCTTTTTTAAATCTTTCAATCTCAGGAAGCAATTTTGCTTCTTCAATTGATGAAGAACATGCAAAATAAATATTCTTTTGATTTTCTTTCATTTCACTTACATATGTTTTTAAATCGATATAATCATCATTATGATTAAGCGATTTAAAAACAATAACATCTTTTAATAAATCGTTTTTGCCACCATATGATTCATAAATACCATATTTAAGATTTACCCCGAATAAATCAAAAATCTTTTTAAATTTTTCTTTATCATTTTCTTTTAATTCTTTTAAAGCAGAAATGAATTTATTTTCGATACTATTTCTAATCTTTATGATATTTTTATTTTCTTGAAGCATTTCTCTAGAGATATTTAAATTTAAATCACTAGAATCAACAACACCTTCTAAGAAATAAAGATAATGCGGCAATAAATCTTTACATTTATCCATAATAAAGACATTTTTTGCATAAAGATTTAAACCAGCTTCATCACGATTATAGACTTCATTTCTAATTCTTGCAGGAACAAAGATTAATCCTTGATAAGAAATCATTCCTTCAACATTTAAAAATAAAGAGAATAATGGATCTTGATAATCGTGGAAATTATTTTTATAGAATTCATTTAATTCTTCATCCTTTACATCTTTTTTATTCTTTTTCCATAAAGGAATCATTGAATTTAATTGTTTTTCAACAACTTTTTCTTCATATTCATTCTCAATATCTTTACCATTTTCATCCTTTTTATTGACCTTTTCTACTTCATTCATTTTAATAGGATATCTAACATAGTTAGAATATTTTTCTACTAAATAAGAAATAGTATAGTAATCAAGGAAAGAATCGTATTTTTCTTCTTCATCATCATCCTTTAAATAAAGAGTAATTGATGTACCGATATCTTTTTTATCAATTTCTTCAATTGTATAAGATTCACTTCCATCACTTTCAAAACGGTATCCTTTATCAGAATGGGTAGATTTAGTTTCAATAACAATTTTTTTAGCTACCATGAAAGCACTATAAAAACCAACGCCGAATTGACCAATAATATCAATGTTTTCGGTTTCTTTTGCGTTCTTTAATTTTTCTACAAATTCTTTAGAACCACTTCTTGCGATAGTACCGATATTATTAATAAGTTCATCCTTATCCATACCAATACCATCATCTTTTATTGTTAAAGATCTTTCATCTTTATTTGGAATAATCCAAATCTCAGGTTTTTGAGCGAGTTGGATTTTTCCTTCGCTATTTAAAGCTTCAAATCTTCTTTTATCAATTGCATCACTAGCATTAGAAATTAATTCTCTTAAAAATACTTCTTTGTTGCTATAAATTGAATTAATCATTAAATCCAAAAGTTCTTTAGATTCTGCTTGGAATTTCATCTCTTCTTTTGCCATTTTTTCTATTCCTCCTAACAACAACCTCTATTATTTTAATACATTTTTTAGCACTTTCAAGTGTTAAGTGCTAAAAAGATTAAAAACTTATTTTTAACTTATTTATTACTAAATATTTACTAATATAATAATTTTAATTATTTTTGTAAATTAGTAATTAAAACTTTGTTAATATTTATAATATTTTTTTATATAATAACCAAGAGGTGAAAACTATGAGCAAAATTAATGAAGTAGAAAATTTAATTAAAGAAAAATTAAATGTTGCTGAAATCGATAAAAATGCAACTTTAGCAACTTATGGTCTTGATTCATTAGATGTTGTTGAATTCATTTTAGAATTAGAAGATAAATTCTCAATCTCCTTTGAAGCAGAAGATACTAAAGATATTAAGACTATCGGGGATTTATTAAATTTAGTTGAAAAAAAATTAGGATAATTTGAAAATTAATATTGTAATTTTTTTAGTGCTTTGATATATTATTAAAGCACTGCAAAATGCTAACTTAGCTCAATGGTAGAGCAATCGGCTGTTAACCGATCGGTTGTAGGTTCGAGTCCTATAGTTAGCGCCAGTGGCCTATTGGAGAAGTGGCTTAACTCACATGCCTTTCACGCATGCATTCATGGGTTCGAATCCCGTATAGGTCACCAAAACAAATATTTGACGCGGTAATTATCGCGTTTTTTTATTTTATTGTTTAAAAAAAATACACTTCTTAATTAAAAACCACTTTTATTCTAAATTTGCTTAAATCATTCTTAACAAAATTTAGTTATATTTATTTAAAAACGATGCCTTTTACTAGCATCGTTTTTAAATCTGAACATTTTTAATTAAACAATTAATCTGTCATCAAATCGCCTTTATCAATAATAAAATTTACACTTTCTGTCTTAGGTCCTTTGATATTATCTTCATTTAATGAACCACTAATTTTTTCCGCGACTTGATTACCAGCCGAGGCAAATGCTCCATATAAAGTAGTTCCAACTACTCCGAAAATTGCTAATACTAAAACAACTCCTAAAATTTGACCTTTAATTTCAGACATTTTGTAAACCTCCTTTAATTTAAAATACTAATAACTGCATGTCTTGTAATTGTGATATCAAAAGGTTGATTTCCTAATACCAATGGCGTGTATTCTCTAGTTAAAGTATAAGAAAAAACATCACCTTTTTGATATCCTGTTACTTCTGGATTCAAAGCAACAATAGTTACATTTCTTTCTTCGCACATTGCTAATAAAGATTCACTTATCTCAGCTTCTTTAGAAATTTTATAAGAAATAGTTGCTGACATCGAATCTAAATCGGTATATTGAAGTTGAATCATTATTAGATCTGCCCCAAAAAGAAATGCGAAAAAGATAATTGAAATCGATAAAATTAAACCTAGTTTAGAACCCATTTGTAGCCTCCCCGAGTAGCAATACAATACACAAGGCTAAAATAACCATAATATATCCACTGCCTACAATAGATAGCATATTTAAAGTATCGAATTTACGATATCTTTTTTCCTCGTTTTCCTCTTCGTTTCGTGTTTTAAAATCTTCGAAGACTTTTATAAATTGATTTAAATAAATATCTTTATTACCACTATTTACCATTTCATATAGCGCAATCATAACTTCTTCTATTACTTTATTTTGAAATAATCTTGCGAAAGTAATGAATGGCTGAACAGTTTTATCATCATCTATATCACTTAATAATTGTTCTAATCTTTCTTTCATTTTTGGTGAAGCAAATTCACTAATATTTTTTAATGATGTATAAACAGTTTCTTCGTTATATAAATAAATTCTTAAATAAGAAAATATTTCAATAAATTCATTATCAAGCTTCTTCTCTTTATTTAAAATCATCGTGTTATATCTATTTAAATAAAATAAATTGAATACAACGATTGTTACCCCAATAGCTATAATAACTAAAATAGATAAATTTATAAAAAACATTGCTATAAGTGCACCAATTAATAAAGCATTTACAACTGCCAAAATCGACATTTCTTTAGCAAAATTTAAAGATAGTGATTCAATTTTCTGTCTGAGGTTTTTCATTGCCTTTTTCCCTCCGTTCATTAATAAAATTTAAATTAAAATTATGTTTTAAGAAGAAATATAAAAATATTAAAAATACAATAAAGAATACAAATATAGATGGTGTATAAAAGCTCATTTCAATAATACTTTCATAAAACATAGATAAAGCAAATTGTAAAATAACTAAAATGGCCATTGTTATTCCCCGTAAGATAATAAACTCTATGAATTTTCTTTTAGAAACAGAGATAAAATTATCTAAAGCTGTTTCGACATTTCTACTATCGAATATTAATAATTGGGAAATTCCAATAATATCCCCGCCATTATATTCATATTGATTAATAATTTTTAAAAAGAAGTCATATAAAGAAGAATTAAAATAATCTCTTAAATATTCAAGTTTTTCAATAATATTTAAATGTTCAATACTGTCTACTTCTTTTTTTAATTCTCCACTAAACGATTCTTTTATCATCTCAAAAGTCGCCGAAATTGTATTATGAATACTTAATGAAATAATGAAATTATTAATAAAATTTACACATTCGTGTGTTGTGCGATTTATTTTTTTAAACTTTCGATACTCTTTTTCAACTAAAACAAAGAAAAATATTAATGAGATTAGAAATAAAGCTATTGAATAAATCCAATTTCTAGTTGTAAAAAAGTTTAATAATGCAAGGAAAATACTAACTAGTAAGTAGACGATTATTCTCGTTGAATTTAGACTTTTTAAGTTTAATTTCTTTTTCATTTTGTTCTCCTTTCTTTTCTTTATTAGCCCACTTATTATTAAAATTGGTAAAATCTTTATTAGATAATTTAAGTTCAGTTTTTAGTTCTTCAGGCAACGGATAATAAGTGTAAGGATAAGAAAATAATTCATAATATTTATTTTTTAAGTTTGTAGCTATTTTTTTAACATAACGATGAATCTCACCATTGTTATCAGTTTCTTTTTCAACAAAAATTACTAATTTAAAATGGTCATATATATCTTCTAAAACTTCGTTATATTTTAAATTTTCATTTTTTAATAGGCACATCCTTCCCATTCTTCGATAAATAAATGTCGAATCTTTTGCATGGATTGTTGAAATTGTTGGATGACCACTCATTGCTGAATTTAAAATAGATAACATCTCTTGACCACGTGCTTCACTAACAATTAACCAATCAGGATTATTTCTTAAGGCATTTCTTATCAAATCATCAAAATTTAAATCGCAATTCTTTTTTAATAACCATGTTTGTGAGTCGATATTCTTTAAAAAATCATCTGTTTCTAATTCTTCTACATTATCTAAAATAATCACTCTGCTATTTTCTTTTAATCTAGAAAGAATAAATTTCTGTAACTCCGTTTTCCCACTACTTGTTTGCCCACCAATTATTATCGATTGATTACTTTTTAAAAATAAATCTATTAAATCTACTGCTTTTTTACTTATAAAATTACCATCGTTTTTAATTCTTAATGATAAATAACCAATTCTTATAGAAAAATTTATTGCTTGTTCTCTATTTTTTCTTGCTAATACATAATGAATGGCATTTATTCTATATTTATCAATCGATATATCTAAAATTGGAGAAGAAACACTAAATTGAGAATCAGTTAAATTTGCGATTTGTCTAATAAATTCATAAGCTTCTTTAGAAGAAATTTCTTTATCATACTTTTTTCTTCCTTCAATATTATCTTGATAATAAATACTTTCCCCGTTATAAGAAATATCTGTAATTGAGTCAACATTTAATAAATCTTTTAAAAAACTTTTTTTAAAAAATTGTTCGATACGTTCATTCATAAGTTTCCTCGATAAATTCTTTTATATAAAAACTTAAATTTTCATCAAATTCGAAATACTTATAATAACTACATCTAAATCGTATTTTTACTGCATTAGCTTCCTCAGTATTATCTTCAATAAGCTCATCGTTTTCATAAATATAATATTTCATCGCTATTTCATAGCTGTCTACTTTTCCTTTTAGATTGATATTTAAATAAGTTTTAAGATCTTTTTCTAAATTATTCCTATCAAAACAATAATATCTCGTTCCACTTTCATTTCCTTCTTCTTCCTCTTCTCCATTAATAATTTGAGGTATGATATTTAAAGTATTTAGATTTTCATCATTGTTTTCTTCGCCAATACTTATAACATTTGCTTCAAAAGTGATATTGGCATATTTAAAAACGTTCTATTTACATACATCCCTTGCGTTCCTAAAAAGAAAGTAGAAATACCAGAAACTAAAATAATTGAACAATAAAATAAAGGTGTTAGCATCATGGAATAATTACCTCCTCTAATTCATCATCAACAATTTCATTATCTATTTCCCCAACTACTTCATAAGAAGTATTATAATTTGCTTTTAAAAAGCGAACATTGATTGGAAAGCTAAAAGCAATTGAATTTTCAAAAGCAGCAGGGAAAGACACAGTAAACTTAACTTCTTTTAAATATGGATATAATGATCTAGGTAAATAAAAGGCAGTGGTTTTTTCATATCCACTTTTCCAACTACTACTCATTTCGTATGTAGATGGATTGTAATAATAATTTTTATAATTAACAATATATGCACTATCATCTCTCCCTAAAGATTTATCAAAGCTTAAATTAATCAATGGATAGTTATAATAGAAAAAAGCTTGAGAAGCTAAATCTACATCAACATTTTGATTTTTAAGACGATTTTCAATATCTGAATAAAGGAGAATTTGTCCTCGTAAATTAAAAGAATTTAATGACTCTAAATAATAAATAATTCCTAAATCATTTAAATCGAATTTTCCATAAACCGGAATTTCATATAAATCTTTTAAATTTTTAATTCTTACATAATCTCCAAAAATTTCACTATATCCTTGATCTGGATAGATTTCGGCATAATAAGGATTTATCATTTCATAATATGGCGGCTCTAAACTTCCGCCATTAAACCTTAAATAAAATAAAGCGAAGGTCCCATTTTTGCCATTATAAATAGAAGGTCGATATTTCTAAACTATGCGAAAAACTACTTAAAATGATTAAAATTTACTGCATTTTACTAATCTAATCTAATCACTTTTTACTTTTTTTCCCCCAAATTTTCCCCTACAATATAGCTAGAGACGATCGTAGTTTAACTTCGATAAATAAAAGTGCAAGAAAAGTAGGAAACAGCGACTTCCTACTTTTTTCTTGAAAATTTGTTTAAGTTTATTAAAATATAAGTGAAATCTGTAGATGAGATTAGGCAAAAAAGGTAGACATTGCGAGTGTCTACCTTCTTTTTTTGGAGGAAATCTGCAAATTTAAGTTTAGGCTTTAATTAGTAAATAAATTACTAATAAAATGAACGCAATTGTTAGTAACGTTCCTAACATTGGTTCTCCTTAATCAAATCATACAGAAATTCCTCCGTATGATTTTATATTCATACAAATTCCCTCCAAATATTATTTTACTTTGTTTTCTTTTTATTTTCGAGCCACTTGTTAATTTTAGTTGCGATATAAAACGAGAATATAATCCAAAACGCAATAACTGTTAAGCAGATAATCCAGTCCCATAATGTTGTAAATGTATCAAATGGAATAATTGAAATTCCAAATACAATAGTTGCTACACCTATTCCTCGACAAAGAATAATTGAAATTGTGTGATATAAAAAATTTACTTTTAACATACCAGCCAACATACATATAGCGTCATCAAGTTAAGGGAAGGCTGGAAACAAATAAAAGAGTGGCAAATAAGAAATGCCTTTTTCTTTTATCAATTTTTCAGCCTTCAAATAATCCTCTTTCCCAATTAGTTTAATAATAATTTTGCTTCCACCAAAGCGACCAATTAAGTCCATAAAAAATGAACTTGCAATTACACCTGCAAAACATAAAAGGAAAGTTTGCCAAGTTGCTCCAAACATTGCTACACCAACTAAAATAAAAGTCATTGATCCACCAGGAGCAAATGATAATAGTGTTGTAAATGCTACTTGAAGTAGGAAAAATACAAGCCAACTCCACCAATGCCCTTTAATTGAGCGGAAAGAGTCCAAATTAAAAGAAATTCCGTTTTCTAGTGTAATTATGCCACAAGCAACAAAAACGCCAAATATCGCAAAAGAAACGCAAATAAAAGCGAGTAATAAAATTAGTATTTTAATTATCTTCTTCTTCGTTAATTAGCCCCTTTGCCTTTAAATATCTTTCAATTTTAGTTTTATCAGCGTTTGTTAAAGAAATACCACAATAATATTGAAGTGCTAATTTGTCATAATATGATAAGCCTCTAACACTATTGATGTATCTAACTGCTTCTTGCTTTGTTGATAAGCCACGAATAGTGAAATAAACATCATAGAAAGTATCATAATCAATACCAAGTTCATTACAAATATCAGCTTTTGTTTTTGTTTGTGAGTTGTAATAACTTAATGCGTATTCACTTCCAAATACTTGTCGATATGCTTCGGTCATTGCCCATTTATCAGTTGGATCAATTGTTCCAATGTTATCAAGTTTTGAACCTAATAAATCAACATTTTCTAATGCTTCCTTATATGCTTCTCTCATTGTTAAATAAGCAACATATTGTTCGGCACCAGTTGTTGAATCAACTAAATCTTCAAGTTCGCCGATTGAGTCAATTTCTCTATTTAAGTAATTATAAAAAATTGTTGCTTTGTTATCTCCAGCATTTTTATCGAATAATAAATTATTCAATAATTCGTATGCTTCTCCTCGATATGCAAAGTTTTTAACTGCTGAAATAGTTGTATTGTCTTTAACAAAATCTAAAAGATTGGAAGGATCAGCATAAGTTGATTTTGTTGTTGCTGGAATTAAAATATCGCCGACAACACCACTATATTGCTCGATTAAATATTGAATGCGATTTGGCGAATAGTTAAATGCCTTACCAATAATTTTAGCAACTTCACTTGTATCGCTATCATATCTCATCCAAGGATATTTATTTAAGTCGCTTTGACTATCTATTGCTTGACCATACCAAGTCATATTAGTTCTAACATCAGTAATAGGAGAGAAAATTGTTCTAATTCCACTTCCTAAATCAACTGGAGCAAGGTTTGTTGAAGCAGTATCGAAGAAATCTTTAACACCATCTTCAAAACTTGCCTCGCCAGTCAATACTCTGCCAAATTGTCTAAAGAAAATTTGAACAGTGCCGATAATTCTACCTCTAGGAATTTTAATATAATTACCATTACTAACTGGAATAAGCATATATTGATTTTTGGTATATTCTGGAATTGCGTCCCAGTCATCTCCAGCAATAAGTCTATTAAAGAGTTCAAACAAACCTTCAATTCCTAAACCTAAAACGAGCATTTTAGCAATTAATTTTGCCCATTCTTTACTATCTCTTGGTTTCATTATAAATCTTGTTAATTTACTAGCACCTTGAATTTGAGCGTTTAAGAAAGGAACAAGCGTTCTATTAATTGCTTGTGCTACTGTTCCGTGTCTTGTAAAGTCGGTTGTAATATCTGCACTATCTCTTAAAGCAAGAATTAACGCATTTTCTCGACCTTCTTTGACATATTTTTGATAAGAAAGTTTAAACTCTGTATATCTAGGAGCAAGTTCAACAAGTTCGTTTAAATATTCAACTTTTGAAGGAATATCTAATAACTTTCTTGTTTTACTTCTATTATTTCTTTCAACAATTTCGGCAATAGATTGAATTGGTTTTACACTGTCAAACATTGTTGAGCCTTTCCCACCATAATTAGTAAAGAGTTGAAGCAATAGATCATTAGGGTCGTTTCTAACGAGTTCCAAATAAGATTTACTATACTCTTTAAGAAATTCAACAGTTCCATTTTTAGTAGTAAATAGTGCGTCGCTAATATCTCTAACTGCGTTTCTTGTGATAAAGAAAGGATTTGCAGTAGTAACGAGTTGTCTAAATAAACTAGAGAATTTTGAAATTGTCCTTAATCCAGGAATATCATCGAGCATTGTTTCTTTTAAAATGTTCTTAATTGGCTGATAAGCATAATCACTGAATGATATTTTGTGTTCTTCTCTTTCATAAGTTATATTTCCATCTTTATCTTTAACAACATTTCCGTTTTCATCAGTAACTGCTTTTTGAGTATAGAAAGTAATTGTATTGCCATCTTTAACTGCTTCTGGTTGGAAAAGGTCAGCATTTTCAAGTTCTTCAATCGAACGAATTGCTGTAATTGTTCTACCTTCTGGTTCTAAAACAATGCTTTCACTATTTTTATAATTTTCTTGAGAAACATTGTTATACAAATAATTTCCTAAATAATTTGTATAGGCTAATGTGACTGCTTTTCTAGTCGAATTAAGCATAGAAGTTTCAAGTGGTCTAATTAATAAACTACTTCCTTTTCTACTCATAATTGCCTTTGTTGCATTAACATTACTTGAATAATATCCAAAGTCATTACCACCTAATGCTTGTTCTCTTGGAGTAGGAACATAATGTGGATAAGTTTTTTCCATTATATTTCTTTCTTCTTCAGTTATTAAATTATTTCTAACTCTATATTCTTGTAAAGTGTCTAAATAATTTCTAACTGCTTCGGCTCTTTCTTCAATACCTTTACCATACTTTTTAACAATCCACTCATTGCTCTTAACCAATTCTTCATTAGTAAATTCTCTAAATAAAGACCTAAATTTATCTAAATCAGTTTTAACTGCTTCTTTTTCGCTTTCACTCATTTTAGAAAGATAATTATTAACTACATCATTAAAAGTATCTTCCCAAACATAATGACCATTTTGTTCGCTTAAATCTAAAAGGCTTTGTTTTAAATTAGGCATTGCCTTTTCAAGAGTAGGAATGCTAATCTTTTCAATCATTGAATTATCGATTATTTTACCGAATACAGTTTTAACATTAACATTCTCTCTTATATCTTTTACGAGTTTATCAAAAAGTTTAACAGCACTTGCTTTTTCCTTTTCGCTTGCTTTTGGATTATTGTTAATAGTTGAATTGATATTCATAATATCCATTTGCAAAGCATTCAAAAGACCATTTTTAGTTGAGTTTTTATTGTTTTTAATATAATCAAAAACATTCTTAAAAGTTTTAACTTTATCGAAAGATGGATTAAAGTTATATCTCTTTTTAACGGCTTGGAATTCTTTACTATCGAAAAATTGAGTAATAACATTATCAAATTCTGTTTTTAATAAATTGTTGTTATCAATTTGATAATTGTTGTAAAGATAAAGGTCAGCATATTTTCTAATTTCATCTTTAACAAGTTTTCTTGCTTTTTTACTTAATCTCTTATCAGTTTGTTCGTTATAAATTTGGTCGATAAAATTTTCAATATCTTGAATAGATTTCGATTTTATAATTTTGCCATCAGCTTCATAACTAACACCATTTTCAGCCATGTTTTGAACGACTTTTGGTATTGTTCTAAATCTCCAAGATAAAGCCCCAGCATCTTCTTCACTTATACCTAATTTTTTAAGTTCTTTCTCAAATTCGTATGCGTCATTAACAAATTTAATTTGGAACTTAATGTAGTTTTCATATTCAGTGACTGCTTCTTTAACTGCTTTTGAAACTTGATACTTCCCAGTTTCGATTTTGCTAGTTTCAATTAACTCTTTAAATGAAGGATTTTTCTTTTTGCTATCATAATCGTTTCCTTGAACTCTTCTATCAGCATTCTTAACTTCATCACTAGAAAAAATACCATCATAATCAAGGGAAAAACGATATTCCTTTCCTACTTCTTCTTCACTTAATGCTACATCTAAAAGTTTATTTGCATCAGCAGTTGGATTAATTTTTTCAAAAGTTTTAATAGCCTCTAATAAATTTGTGTTGTTTTCTTCAATAAGTGAAGTAATGCTAACTGGCTTGTCAGTTAATTTAGCAAGTTCATTGTCTCTAATAAGTTGAGCGACATATTTACCAGTAAGTTTATTTGTTTCTCCTTCCATTTTTGTGTAGTTAAAAGTTGGAGCAGATGAATAACCTTCGCCGTGCATTGATCTAAAAATCTCGTTTCTAGTTCTGTCAATAGCTCGTTGATTTTTAACATTTTCTTTTGCTTTTTTAACAACTTCTTTGCCCTCTTCGACAATTTTAGATTTTTGAGTTTTACCTTCTTCAATCAATTTCTTTTTTATTTCTTTACCAGCAGTTTTTGCTTCTTTTGTTTTTTGTGCGATGATTTCATCTTTTAAAGCGATTTTCTTCTCTAATCTTGCTAATTTTGCTTTGGATTTTTTCATTTCATAAGCAAAATCATTGTGAAGTTTTTTAATTAAATTTTGATATTTTTGTTCGTGATATTTCTTTAATGTTTTAAGTCTATTAATATCGTCAGATAACTTTTTAATTTCTGCTTGTTTTTGTTCAGCAGTAAGATTTTGATTATTTTCGATTTCATATAAAATCGCTAACTTATTGTTATAATCTTGTAAAAGATTTTCAAAAGACACTGAAACTTTATTCTTTAAAAGAACATCATCAATTTGTAATCTTTCTCCAAGTTCAATTCTTCTATCAAAAATTTGTTTTCCATAATCATTGATTAAATTTAAACCTTTAAAACTTAACATTTCATCTTTGCTCATTATTGATGGTTTAGATTTAATTGCATTGTATGGGTCATAAATTAAAGTTGCTGAAAAGCCATTAGTGTTGGTTTGAGTTTGTTCAATAATTTTAAATTTAGCTTGTTTAAGTTTTGTTAGTGTTGGATCATTTTCAACGCCGACACTAATTCTAATAGCAACACCACTACCACCATCTGACAAATGATTATCTGCAAAAGATTTTAATGCGTCGATAAAATTTGCCTCATTAGTAAAGGCGAAGTTAGTAATTATAATATTGTTATTGCCAATTTTTGCTTTTCCATAATAAGGAATATATGAAATATCGCCAACTCTTGTATCTCCTTTTGTTAATGTGCGATATTCAAGACCAGCATATCCCAAATAATTTTCTGTCATTCTAAATTGCAAATTACTAGCATTAGAAGTTAAAACACTTGCTCTAAATTGTTCTTTAGAAATTTTAGCAACCGAATAATTATTAACTTCATCAAAAACAACTTTTTTGCCAACTTTATTATTAGTTTCTTTTGGTAAAGAAATTTCTTTTGTTTTTTCTTCAGCTAATAAAATTCTTCTCTTTTCATTTAATTCGTTAGCAATTCCATTTAGACCTCTTTTATAAGTAATTTTCTTTCCATTGTCGATTGCTTTTTCAGTTCCTCTATAAGTTTCGTTGAAGTTTTTAATTGCTTCAGTTAAACCTTTTGCATTAAATGGGTTTGTATTATTATCACTTCTTGCGTCTTGCAAAATAACATCTAATGCACTAGAAATGTTTGCTAAAGGAACAGCAAAGTCTTTATTTGCCTTTTGAATTTCATCAACATATTTCTTTAATTCTTCTTTAGAGAAATCTTTTCTTTTTATTAAGTCTTTATATTTATTTTCTGTTTCATTATAAAGTTTTGATAATTTCCCATCAGATTTAATATAGTCGGTTAAATCATAAATTGCGTTTTGAATATAATTGATTTCATCACTTGTTAAATTCTTTAAATCTAAATTTTCAACATAACTTCTAAAATCAGTTGCATATTTATCGAAGTCTTGAAGTGATGAATTTTCGTCTAATAGTTTTAATTCAATTTTATTATCTGTTTCTTGTAATATATTACTATTTTCTACAAACGATAATTGATATTGTTGTGCCTCATCATATTGGTCTTTGTTAAAATGTTCTAATTTTACATTTTCATCTGTATTTACCATAAAAGCGACTTCTGGATTATTAAAACTCTTGGCTATATTATGGTGATCATATTCCATATTATATTCCATTAAAGAAGCAACTTTAAACCCTAAAACTTTGTTGTAATATTTTGCTAAATAACCATAACAATCAAGATGTGTTGCTCCATTTTCTTTTACATAATCACTTATTGCTTCAACAAAGCCCCTTTTATTAACATCAGCATTGAAAACACTAATTAAGTTTCCGTTTTTTTCAATAGCAAAACCTTGAAGTCCATCATCACTTAAAAAGCATTTTGTTCCTTCATAATTATCGTGTAAATCAACCAATTCATTTTGTTTAATATATGGTTTTATTGTTTCGAATGCGTCATGAAATAATGTAGGACTTACATTATTTGTAATTTTAAACTCTCCACCTTTGGAAGATTTTAAAGTCCTAAAATTATAGGAAGTGCTATTTCTTCCACTTCCCAATTCTTGTTGTATGCTTCTTGTATATCTTTCTCGTATTGAGCTATCCAAGTCTTGATAAGTGGTTCTTCCACGTTCGAATTTCTTAAGTAATTTTCTACTTTGTTCGTGTAATCTTCTAAAGTCATCATTAATATTTTCCCCTTTATTAATTGAATTATCAATACCAACTTTCGCTCTTATTTCATCAAATAATTGTTTAAATTTTCCTTTTGATTTTTCGCTTAAACTATCAATATCAGTTCCATATGTTTGTTTAAAAACATCTTCGGTTCCATTAATAAGAGCATCAATGTTTTCTTTTGTTGCATTATTAATTAAATTTTCTCTATATTTGCCAATAAAATCATCAACTTCTGCATCAATATCAGCGTCAATATTTTCATTAACGCCATAATTATCCATATCATCGACTGAATAATTATAAACTGCTTCGCCATTAGCGATTTGATTTGCTGTTGAAGTTTCTAAAATTCGATTAATTTCTCCACGAGAAAAATAATCTTTACTATTTAAGAAAGTTTTAGAAAATACATTTGTTTTTTTAGCGATAGATTTAAGTTCTTTATTAAACTCTCTATCAAACATTGCTCTCTTTAAATTTTCTTTATTAAAGATATTTCTAATTAAATTAACATCGCTATTTCTAATTGTTTCATTTTCAACATAGTAAGCCAAAACTTCTTGCTTATATAAGTTATCGATTTGCTCTTGCGATAAATTAGTTTTGTTTTCAATATATTTTTGGACAGAGTTTTGTGCTTGTCTTTGAATATCTTCACTTAATAAACCACGATTTGTAAAATCATTATATAAACTATCTAACGATTCTTGACCAACAGTATTAAATAATGAGTGTGTTAATTCGTGTTTTAAATAAGGTTCAAAGTTATTTTTTAAAGATGATTTAATTTCAATATGACCTGTGTTTTCATTATATCTAGCATTAACATCTAAATTATCAACGAAATCTACGGTAGGCATTTTACCAAACGCATTGAAGTAATTTGTTGTATATTCTTTAACTTTTGTTTGGATATAATCTTGCTTTTCTAGAGAATTATTAGTGATGTTATCAAGTGCTTTATTAAAATCATCAGCAGTTTTTAAAGTTGAAACATCAGTGAAATATTGAAGAAGTTTCTTTTGTTCGGTTGTATTACCTTTTAATTTTTCAGCACTATTAACTAAACTATTTGTAAATCTTTCAAGTCGTTTTTCGCTACTAGCAATTCTCTTTGCATATCTTTCTTTTGATTTTTGAGTAGTTGCATTATCGTATTTATATTGAAGTTCTGAAAGGTTATTCTTTTCATCAATAACATAGCCAAGATTACTTTTATAAGCATAGCCATTCTTGCCTAATTTAACTCTATCGGCAATAATATCGCCACCACCTAAAACAAGAGCAGATAAGCCACCCATAACAAAAGATTCGGTTAAGTTTGGAATTAATGTTGATAAGTTATAACTTTCTTGTAAATGCTTTCCAACTGCCTCTGCACTTTCGTTATTTTTATATGTAAGTTCTAGAAATGGGGAAACTGCTTCACTTATTACTTCTTCTGTTCCTTCTTCGACAAATGCTCTTGCTAAATCTCTTATAACGCTACCACTTGAAACTCTACCAACAACACCATTAACAGCAGAGCCTGGAATAATGTATTCGGTTGCTCCTTCAACAAGACCGCTTAAAATACCATATAAAAGACCTTCGCCAAGTGTATTGTTTTCATCTTCGTTTAAAACTTGCTCTACACCTTGTCCAGAAGCCGATAAAGACATAGCACCAACTGATACTGCTTTTGCAATTTGTGTTGCTGTTTTTCCACCAGTCAAGAGTTTACTTCCTAAACCTAATGCTTGTGTTGCGCCAGTTGCAGAAGTTGAGGCACCCATTGTAGCAATGCCTAAAATAATGGTAGGAAGTTGATTGCCTATTGTTTGAGAAAATTCATTATATTTTTGGTGGAAGTCATCTCCTAATAATCCGACATAAGAATTATCATATAGTTGTTGTTGATATTCTTCTGCTGTTTGTTCCCATAAAGCATTTCCATATTCTTCTTCCCAGTTTCCATTAATCGAGGTTTCAATTAAATTGATAGGATCTAAATATCTTGAAACCCTATCAAGTCCAGCAGAAGCGTCCATTGACCAATCTTTTTTAATAAAATCAGTTGCCCAACTATCATCAGCACCAAACCAAGAGCCTATAGTTCCAGCAACACCAACTAATGTATCTCCTATTCCTTCAAAAAAATCGAAAACGCCATTAGCAACATTATAATTAAGTTCGTGTAATGTATCGCTAAATGATTTTGTATTGTTAGTTTCAGTTGAAGAAATACCACTATCAGTATTCAAATTCATTGGTGTTTCAACTTCAGTGTCTAAATTATAATCGTTAGCTTGTGTTTTACTGCTATCGAAAATATCAGTGTTTAGATCAGCACCAAGAATTAAATTGTTATACTCTCTCTCAAATCTATTTTGTGCAAGTCTATTTAATAAATATTCTGTCCTTTTGTTAGCCATATATACCTTTGCATTAATACAAAAAGTAGAAAAAATCAAGAGGTTAAAATATAATAAAAAAAGCCAAAGGAGTTTTATCTATGGCGAATTTTTATGGCTCGTCCTATTGTTGCTCTTTAAAAGATTATTTAATAAGATTTATGTTTTCTAAAAAGAGGCGAAAACCTCCGAAAATAAAAAATAAGTTTGAAATGGTTATAACTGTCTTGACCATAATCAAACTTATAATAGAAATCATAATTATTTTAATCAAATAATCTGATAAAGTCAATAATAGGCTCCGAGCCTAGAAATAAATAAAAACTTTAACTATAATAAAAAAGTCGGAGGTATTACCCAACGACTATTTTTAAAGGCTTGTCCTACTTGATAGGTTATTTATATTTGAAAGTTGGTTTCAACGAAGAGGAAAAAGCCTCATAAATTTAAAAAAGATAACTTGGAAATCTTTAAAATGTTTTTAGAGATAATCCTTGTTATCCTAGAAATCATCTTAATTATATTTAAATAACTATTGAAATTCAAGTAGGCTCCGAGCCTAGAAAGGAAATTTATGAAGAAACTATTTTTAATTCCAATTATTGCTTTGAGTTTGGTGAGTTGTGGGGAAACAAAAAGTTTTGTAAAAAACACTTCTTTATCTAGTGAAAATAATATTGCAATTTTTAATGATTATCCGTTTCAAGATAAAAAAGGGGACGCTTATTTCAGCGAATTTCAATTTTTGTTTTTAGATAACGATAAAAGTCAACTGACTTACAACTTTTTATTTGCTTCCTTAACTTTAACGCCATCTATTGAAATATATCAATACGAACAAAAATACACTTTTAACTATACCGATTATATAATTGATGAAGAAAATGTAGTGCATTTTTATGGCAATGATATTCCGTATGGTTTTACTTTTGAATATTTAACCGAAGAAAGTATTGCGATAAATATTTTAACTGAAAGAATTGTATTAAATACATTTTAAAACCACTCATTACGAGTGGTTTTATTTTATTTCCAAGTTCTGTTTTTGGCGTTATATTTAACTTTATTTCCTGTAAATTCATCGTAGAATCTTTTTGAAATGGTGATATAACCTTGACCTGGAATGTAAGCGATATAAACAGTTCCAGAAATTCCTTGAACTTCAATAACGGTATCTCTATTCTTTAAAGCACTAGAAGAAGTTTGAGTTGCATTGCTCAAATCTTCAAATACATGTTCGCCAAGTATTTCTTCTCCTGCTTGAGTTGAGGAAATATACTGACCATTTTCATTATAATAATGACCTATTGGTAGTCTTCCACTTGTAAATATATGAACTTCGTTACTTGTTCCAAAAGCATTTGGATTATTCTTTAAAACCTCTTCAAAAGTTGTCCCATTATCAACTTCTTCCCCATTCAATATAGCATAATATCTTTGTTCAAGCATTGTTTTCTGGTCGTTTGTTAAGCCACTAATTCCATCAAAATTAACTTTTCCATCGGTAATTGTTGCACCGATTTGAGTTAAATAATTATTTAATTTCTCATCGCTAGTATGTGCTGTTTCCATATTATTCAAAATTGAATTGTATAAATCATCATTAGCGACGTCCTCTTCTAATAGTGAATTTTCATAATCTTCTCTGTCCCATTCGTTCTTTTGGTTGAGTTGATTGTAATAGTTATTCAATTCTGCTAAATACTCATCTCTTGCATTGCTTGAAAGTCTATCAAGATAACTTAAATACATTTCATCATAATTCTTCTGTGCGTCTAACATTGAACTTTGATAAGATTGCTCAATTTCGGCATTTCTATCAGCATAGGCACTTCTATTTTGACCTAATGCATTAAGATAAGCATTTTGTTGCCTTGAATAATTTGTCGAGCCATAACCTTGCGAACCATAGCCCATTGCAGTCATTGCTGTATTAGTATGCGATAAAGCAGTATCACGAGCATTTGATAAAGCAACATTTGATCTTAATAAATCAGTATAAGAAGAATGCTTTAAACTTTCTTTTAATTCATCAAGATAAGTTTGCTGATTATCTTTTGAATTTTGAAGATACTCAAGATATTGTTTTTCGTAAGTATCATTATACGTTGGTCTAGTTAGATTTTCGTAAGGATTAGTGTAAGTGTTTGTAGTAGTTGTTCCACTATCTATTAATGAACCACCACTACCTTCATCTACGCTATTTGCTTTAATACCATTACCACCAATAGTTGGTTGTTTTACTTTTGTCGTTGGGGTAGTAGTTTTATTACCACCCCCACCACCATTATTTTGTTTAAATTCAAATGAATATCTATTATTTATTGCCATATTTTATTGCTCCTTAACTATAATCATCTGTAAATGTTCCAACACTTGTTGAAACTGAACAAGTAAATCCAGTTCCAGGATCAAAAATGAATTTACTATTTCCACTAAATGTTTTACTGCTATTTGCACTTATTGTTGCAGGAAGACCACTAATTGTAATACCACAGCCACTATCTATAGAATTTACGGTTATTGAACTACTTGTATTATTTTTAACAACAACCCTAAATGTATAACCATTTAAACTTGTAGGCGAGCCACTTAATGACGCCGTTATTTCTGCTTTTGGAGTTCCAGTTCCACCACTTGAAGGAACATAATTAAATGAATATGTATCACTATCAGTATAACCACTAGCTTCAAAATGAATTGTTGCAGTATTTGTCATGCCATTAGTTCCATTGAAATTAAAGTCTTTTGATGAGTTTGCTCCAATTGTCCCCATATTAGTTGAACCATTGTATAAAGTAACGGTTACACTATTAGCGTTCTTAACTGTATATACGCAATAACCATCGCCAGTTGCTTTTAGAGAAGCTGAAGGTTTGCCTAATTTTACTGGTGTTGGTTCTTCATCTTCTTCATACATAATTTGAATTGTTTTATCGCTAGTCATTAAGAAATCAGATGAAGGTTGATAACTTACTACATGATAGCCACTAATTGAAATTTTGTAGGAAGTTGGGTAAACCCTTGTGCCTTCTTCAATCGTATAAGTTCTAGTTGTGTATAAATTTGAAGTTGACCCTTTAAAATGTTTAACAGTTAAGGTATAGACAGTAGTTGGTTCAACACTTTCATACCACAATTCAAGAGTTGCACCAGAATAAGCATTAAAATCTTTTGATGGGCTACTTGATTTGAATTCACATAATGATTGTGGTTTATATTTATTTGTAAGAGTAGAAATATCAACTAATTCGCCTTCTTCATATTCATCAGTATATGTTTGAGCTTTTACATTATCTAAATAAGTAATAATAGTAATTGAAACTTTCTTTGGTTCTGGAATAGTTCCTTCTTCATATCTTCTTGAATAGCTTTTACCTCTAAATGAAGTCTTTAATGTAATTCCCCAATATTCTTGCTCATCATTAAAAGACCATTCGTTTGTTCTGCCACTTGAATTTTTACTAATTGTCCCACTATAAGAAATTGAACTTTTTTGTGTTGCAGTATAATAAACTTCGCCATTACTAGAAGTAAGAGTTAATTCTTCAAATGGTGCATTGCTATTAATTGAAATTCTTAAATAGCCGTTAGTCATACCACCACTAACATTATTTGACGCACTTACACTTACATAATCAAATGGGTCATATTCTTCTTGTTTTTCGTAATAATAAATAATTGCAGAATTTGCATAAATTGGAAAAGCAGTTTGAATACTTTGATCAATAAAATCATATCCTTCAATATCTAAACGATAATTGTCTGGTGAGATTATTCTACCTTTTGTAAATTGATGTGTGTCGGTTAATGAACTATCTAAAACATTATCTTTATAGTAGTAGCAAGTAAGATTATATTTTTCTTGAACAGTTGGCTCGACATATTCAACAACAGCACTGACCGTGTTAATTCCTTCGACTAAAATGAACCTATTAGAAGTGATTTTTACACCGTTGACTGTGTAATATGAAATAACATAATTCTCTTCAACTGATGAAGAAATTGTGACTGTCTCTCCAACGAAACCACTTTGCTTATTACAACTTATGGTTGCGTGTTCTGGATTAGTAATTTTAACTGTGCCAGTTTTTACATCACTGGCAATAAATGTTGGTTTCCCGTATAAATTTGGCATTATAAAAAAGTATCCTTGATTTTCTATTAATACAAAATTAAGAAAAATGCAAGATATAAAAAAAGTTTATTTACAAAAATAAATAAACTTATGAATAATAATTTTCTAGAGATATTGCTATATTTGCCTTTAAAATTTTATTTAAAGTCCAAGTTTTTGATTTTCCAGAACCAATAATAAATTGTTCATTTAATGAACCATCTGACAAAACAATTTTTCCTAAACAATTACTTCTGTCTGATAGATTTTGTATCGTAATTGTTTTAATGAAACTACACCCAGTAATTTTATCACCTTCACTATTTAAAACTTTTTCACATGTTGATATCGATTGCGGAGAGTTATAAATAATAGTTGCTTGACCTTCACTTGTTCTCGAATCTTGTGTAAAGGTAATTGTATATCCCCCCCCCGTTAATATTTTGATGTATTTCATTGCTTCAATCTCCTTTTATGATATTGTTAATGTTAAACCAGAAGTTAATTCTTTTTCGACTGAAAAAACATCTGTTGCATTTGGATTAATCTTTTTTGCTTCATTATAACTACCATCTGAAAGTTGAACTCTAAAAGTATCTGAATAACCATTTTTATTTTTAATCCAAACGCTTTGAATAGTCCCACCTTGAATTGATGAACTTCCATTTGACGGCAAAGTTAAAGATTTGGTTCCTGCTTCATAAGGGATATGATAAGTAACTTCGACTTCTGCTGAAGAACCTGCATTATTTTGAATATTTAAAGTATAAATAGTTGAATCTACAAGTATTCTTTTATATTTCATTTTTTTCCTCTAATACCTTGATTATATATATATATATATAATGTAAAGTATGAATTATAATAAATTAAGTGGAAAAAAGACAATAAATAACCATTTTATTAGATTTACTTGGCATTATAGTGGTGAAAATTATGACGGTGAAACTATAACACATTTAGTTCTTGAAAGAGATACACCATTAAACCAAAATGAATTTTTTTATAATATGCCATATTACCAAAAAATGAGTGTAAATGGCTATATAAATAAAGAAGGAACGACCTATGATGTTTTTGCTATTTATAGAAATAGTGATACAACACGGTATTTATACTATCAAGATGGCTCAGCGCTAAAATATATTACTGTTAATTTTATCGATATTCTTCAGTTTTCAGATGCAATTATCAATTATTAAGGAGATTTAATTTATGGAGTATAAAAAACTAGGTTCAAGCAATAATGATATAATCCCTAATGTGTGGTATGGGGGGGGAGATTGTAGATAAGATATCGCAAAGAGTTGAGCAAGGTAGTTCTCAATGGATGCACCTATATTATTGGGTCAATAATAACGACTTTGATGTTATATTTGCTAATTATATTAACAATAATTTGGAATTTAGAACAATGAAAGCAAAAAGTGAAGTATTCATAGGGGAATTAAGTTCATTACCTAAAGATATAAAAATGGCTATGAAAATAGAATAAAAAGAGACCGAAAAGTCTCTTTTTTTCTTGCATATATATATATATATATATACTATTCCTATGGAATATAAAAAATTAGAGTTAGGTGGGAAAAAGTTATATCAACATAATTTATATTTTTCAGTTAGTCAATTTGCTACAGATAGAGCAAACATTTATATGTCTTTTATAAACGAAGATAGTAGTGAAATAACTAATTTAGGTAGCATTATTCAATTTTTATATAATAATGGTTTTTATGATGATGACCATCCATATCCAGTTAATGGTTTTTATTATAACAATACAAATGCTTCAAATAAAATAAGAGCTATTGCATTAAGTATAGAGTATTATATAGATAGATTAAGAGTAACGTCTTATATTCCAGATACAAATACCGCTCATATATCAAGTTACACCGAAAGTGATTGTAATTTTGTTTATGACACAGTCTTCAAAGTAAATTAAAAAGATACCAATTAAGGTATCTTTTTTATTATATTATGGTGCTGATGGACCACTACCTTGTGTAAGCGTGATTTTCAAATTGTTTGTTAATGGAATAATAGCAAAATTAGAAGATTGGTTTTTTTCAAAATTATCATCAATATCTTTCAAAGTAGTTGTTCCATTATCATCAATTAAAACAACTACATTATTATTATCGGTTGACGTAAGAATTATTTTGCATGAACCAGTTATTTTAAAAAAACTGCAATTATAATTTTTTTGTATCTGTGGCGTTAATCTTTCTTCATAGTATATTCCATTTTCTACAATTGAAATAACTACGGCTACACCATTAATACTTTTAATATCTAGGAATACTTGTTTATCTGTGTTATTAATAACACCCCCCCCCCGAGTTTCTTGTATTGCATTATTTTACCTCCTTGAAATAATCATAAATTTCAGTCACATTAGAAGCGATAACATTTGATGATCCATAACCACCACCATCACTATTCATAATAATTTGAAATGTTAAAATATTATTACTCTGTGAAACTCTAACAGCTAAAATGTATTTTTCTTTACCTACATAATATCCATTAGCTAAAAAATAATTAGTTCCAATGAAACCAGCATCATATAGCCGTTTTTTTATTTCATCTAAACTCATCGAATGATTTGTTTCATTAACGATAGAATTTAAACAAACAAAACCACTACTCAATTTTATACATATATTGTGTTGATACAAATGTTGGGTGTTTTTTACTGAACTATAATTCATAAATTCTCCTTTCATTAATCACTTAAGAAATATAATTCTCCGTTATACATTGCAAATCTAGGACTTGAAGAAGTTGGGTTATTAAATTCGCTTTCTGTAATTGTAGGAACTGATCCTAAATTTCCAGCCTCTCCGTTTGCTCCTGCTGGTCCTTGTGGTCCAGTTTGACCTATAGGACCTTTAATATTAACTGTATTTGGATTTGCTAGGTTTTTATCATTTGTCCAAGATAAATTACCACTTGCGTCGACACTAGGTGTAAATGTTGCTCCGTTTGCTCCAGCAGGTCCTGTTGCTCCAGTATCTCCTTTTAAACCAGTCTCGCCTTGTGGACCTTGAGGACCTTGAATACCTCTAGGAAGTTTTAAATTCATATTGTAAATCCCACTTCCTTGGCTTGTTTCAGTGAATGTCGCAGTAGGACTTGCATCGCTATCTAACATTTCAACTATAATTGATTGTAAAATAGGTGTTGATCCAGTATCACCTTTTGGTCCAGTTCCACCACGAGGCAATCCAAAATTTAAAATTAATGCTGTATTAGTTCCGCTATTAGTAACCGTTGCATTGCTTCCACTTGCTAATGTAGTAATTTCACCAATATCAATTGTTGGTGTTTTGCCATCTTTACCAACAGCACCATTAATAACTTCATAAGTAAATGTAGAACCATCCGTAAAAGTAATAAGATAAGTATCAACTAAACCACTTGTTCCTTGCTTTACAATAGAAGAAATTCCATTACCTTGTTCGCCCTTATCTCCTTTATCGCCTTTTGGACCAATATTTCCTTGTAAATTAGCAACAAATTGATAAGAACTATCACCTTTGATATAAACCGAACCATTATCTTGAGACCCTTCAGTATTATCGTTAATAATTACTAAAGATCCAATTTCTAATCCATCAGTTGCGTAAGAATTATTCATTTCTTCGACGCTAGAATAGGTTTTACTGTAGGTTCCTGGTGCGCCTGGTTCGCCTCTAATACCTTTAAATTCAAAGTTAATAACTTTACCTTCACTTGGACCACTAACTGTAGCAGTGGCTGTAGGAGAAGCAAGATATTGATTATCGACCGATACATTTACTTGAGCAATATCTGCTGGATTACCAGTATCTCCTTTTTCTCCTTTTTCTCCCGTATCACCTTTAGCACCAGTGTCTCCTTTTGGTCCTTGAGGAATTTTTAATTTAAAATTAAATATTTTTGCTGTATCTGGTCCAGTTGCAGTAACTTCTCCTTCTGCTAATACCCCAGGAGCCAATGTTTCTACTTCAATTGTTGGAGTTCCAAATCCAGCTGGAAGACCAGTAGCACCAGTTTGACCAGTATCTCCTTTATCTCCCTTCATTCCTTTATAGATAACACCATTAACTTTCATTGAGAATAATCCAATGGCTGTTGTTTCACTATAATCATCTGGATTAGCAATAAAGTGATTTGTAATTCTATCTCCCAAGTTTTTGACGTCAGTTTGTCTATTCAAAACTTCATTGGCAATATCATCGGCGTTTTTTGTAATTTTTTCTGTTAAAGAATTATGTTCACTTAAAGCGTCATCTTTAGTTTGATAAGTTTCATCGATTTTTCTCCCTTTTGAATCATTTGTTGATCGATTTGAATCAGAAGCATATATATTCTTGCCATTAATAGTTTTTACTCTATTAGATGTATCAATAGTTAAATCATCATCTAAAACACTTCTACTTTCTAAATCGGTTAAATCATTTTCCAAATTTTCGATAGCGTTTTCGTTATTGCTTACTCTAGTAGTCAAAGAGGTTAATGATGTTTCTAAACTTTTTGCAAATTCAAATGAAGTTATAGATTTTGTAATAGTTGAAGCATTAGGTTCGCCACCAGTTACTTTAATTAAAATGTTGCCTTCATTTAATTCATCATCAACTATTTCTATTTTTTGGATTGAATTAGTAATTGAAGTTAAAGGAATATATGCTTTTGTCCCATCAGTTGATTCAAAAACTAATTGTTCATTTACGCTATCATAAGAAAGTTTAAGACCTAATTTTTCAGCATTAGTATCGATAATTGTTGTTGTTCCGTTATTATGAGTGAATATATATGTTCCAATTTGAGAATTATAAGTAACGGATTTAATATCATTAGCAAGAACACTCTTAATATCACTAACTGAAGTATCAAATTTTGTTTCTATTCTAGCTTCTTCTTCACTTGCTCTTTTTATTTCATTACTTAAAGAAGAACTTAAAGTGTTGTAATTTTTTTCTAATATTTCAATTCTTGACTTGTAATTAGCTAAAGATGTTTCTATTGCTGAAACTCTTGATTGCAAATCATCAATGTCTGCGTCTGTAATAGTATCTTTTGCTTTAATTGCTTCGATTTCATCTTGAGCATCTTCAAAAAGAGAATTAAGATTTTTCCCTTCAGTTGAAACTTCGACAATCAAGTCATAAAGAGTAATATCTGGTTTATAATTTGTTTCCTTAATTACCTTTGCAGAAAAATTCTTTTCACTTGGATCATCTGGTAAAATCTTTTGAGTCATTTGCTCAAATTGAGACTTATTTTGCGTAAGTCTATTTACTAAATCTTCAAATTTTACTTTAATTTGTTCATCTGCCGTTAACTATACCCCCTTATAATTTAATTGGTTCTTTATGCTCTATTTGAACTGGCTGATTTTCTTTTAATCTTTGATATTCTTCAAATTCTTCTTTGGTTAAAACTTGCTGTTCTGCTTTTCTTTTTTCTTCTTCCTTTTTAAACTCTTCCATTTGTTTAACAAATTTTTCGTGATTAGACATAGGAACCCAAGTTTTCAATTCGACTGCTTTTTTGAATATTGTTAAGAAAGTTGATTTTGTTTCTAAATCTTCTATCTCAAATCCATTAATACCATAAGCAATCATATAGCCAGTTCCTAATCCACTTATTGCAGTAAATATACGAGAAAACAAATTGTAATAGGCTTGCCAGTCTCCAGCATTCATAAAATCTTTAGTGGTTAAGGCAGCGAATAGGAATGAAAGAGATAAACCCATAACTACTCTTATTAATCTCCCACCCCATCTAAAATATTTCTTCTTCTTTTCAATTCGTTCTGGTAAATCTTGATCGGTTAATACATCATAGGTAGAATATTCACTTAAATAATAAATTGCTGTAGTGATACCGATTTTTGTATGTTGCAAAACATCAAGAATAATATTCTTTTGTTCTTTAGTAATTGTAAAAAATTCTATTCCATGAACTTCCATTGGTTGATGATCTAATATTTCAATTTGAGAAAGTTTTAAATTTTCAACAATATCTCTTGCTTGTGATATTCCAGCATTTGTAATTAAAGCAATTTTTTTATCTTTTAATGTTTTTTCTCTATAGTCGATATGATAATCATTAAAGTAAGGAACAATATCATCAATGGAATTTCTAATTGTTCGATATTTTTTTAATGAAACTTGATATTTACCATTAGGTCTTTCCATTATTGTATTTTTGAAACTTTCGCCAATTACCATAAAGATAATTAAGATACCAGTAAGTAATAAAGCATTTGAGAGCCAATTGCCAAAATCAAAATTTTCAAAATCAAAACCAAATTGAGCAATTGAAAGAATAACAACAATAACTAAACCAATAATTAACATTGATAAAGATAAAGTTGTTCGAGTAAATGCTTTTGTGATTATTTTTGATAATCTTCCTTGCTTAACTTCTGTTTTTACTTCTTCCATTTAAAACTTATCCTTTCCTTTATAGCAATAAATATAAATAATGAGCATAACGATAATAGGTATAACGACAAATAAACCGATAAAATAAAAGACTATTGCAGTAGGCGAGATTAAATATTCAAGCACATACCAACCACTAGCATAAGCACCAACTACGAAAACAATTAAGCCAACAACAAGAAAGATAATTGTTCCAATTACTGACCAAAATAATTTCTTGTTTTCATAAAATTTATGTAGTTTTTGCTTTAACTTTTCTAACATTAATCTACTACCTCAATATTCGTATCTTCTTTTGTTTTCTTTTCTTTTTTTAAGCCTCTCATTTCATTTCTCATTGTTCTAGCACTTGCTGTTCCACTCTTATAATCTTCAAGCCAAGACTTACGATTTTGAGAAAGAACATTTAATGTTGCACAAATTAACATTCCAGCACCTAAACAAGCACAAATGATAGTTATATCTTGGAAAATATTAGTTAATAGATAAGTAATTCCAGCACCAGCGAACCAATATAAAGAATTAAAAAATAAAATGATTTTTTTATCTTCAATTTTCTTTGCAACTTGAACGATTGCTAAACCTAAACAAATTGCGAGAAGAATAATTGAAATAGAAAAGTTTGTTTTACCTTTTTCAGTGTCCAAAGGAAAATATTTATTAAAATTACAAGCAACAAGGATTAAACAAGGAAGAATTAAGCCAATATAAGAAAACATTTTTGAGAGGTAATATTGCCAACGATAATGTTTAATCCATTCATCATTAGTTCTTTCTTTCTTCATTTTCTTTTACCTCACTAACGCACATAGTTAATTTTTTTGCAGTTCCATTAGCGACCATTTTTGAGTCATGTTGAGCAATTTGAACTTGATTATCTAAAACAATATCTAACTTTTTATTGGCTAATTCTGTTGTTTTTAAAGTCTCTTCATAATGCTTCCTTAAATCTTCCATTTTAGAGATTTCTTGATTATATTTTTCGATTAATAAATTCAAATTCTCTTTTAACTTTGCTACATCATCTGTAAATTGATTTGCACTTCTTGAAAACTTTAAAATTCCTAAATCTAAATTTGATTTACTAGCAAAATTAATTACTAATGTGATTAATGCTGAAGCACAAGCACCTATAGTTGCTCCACCTAAATATTTTGAAACATTTTCGTTCCACCATTCATTAACACCAGAAGATGTAAAGTAAGTAGAAACTATTAATGCTCCTATTGATAAAACAAGCAAAACATATAAAACAACTTTAATAAATTTTTTCGTTATCTCATCCCCCTTTATCTAATGTTGCTTCCTAATGAATAAACAAAACTAATTCTTGAAAGGACTGAATTTGTATCGTTATTATTGCTAAACTTCAATACAACATAAGGTCTTTTAAGAATTTTTTTGTAAATTGTTTGATATTTAATTGGAACCTTATTTTGTATCAAGTTATAAAGATTAAAATTAACATTTGCTAAATTTAAACCTTTGTTATCTTTCATTGACACAACATAAGGACTATCGTTAATACTTATTGCGTTATCAATTTGTTCAATATCAGTTTCGTTTTGTTCATCACTATCATTTGCTATAGTAATAGACCAAATATTTTTGAAATAACTCATTGTCGTATCATTAAATAAAATAGGCGAAGTAACATAAAAACAATTTATATTTTCTCTATGGAATAATCTTCCATAAGTATTTCCGTTTTCAGCAAAAGTAAAATCTTTAACAACTATTTTATTATTAGCAGTATCAATTGAGCCAATACTAAACTCATCTAATAATAAATATGCGTCTCCTTCAGCCATAAACATTACTTCTGGAATATATGACGAAATATCAAATGTGTTAGTTGAAAGTCTATTTAAGATATATTCCTGACCCAAATATTCTATGATCAATTTGTCGTTCAATTTTTCTAATAACTCAGTATTAAGGACAGTAAATAATCGATTTGTTAAATCAATTGTGTAATCTTCGTTTATTGTTCCAAGAATACATTTAATTCTCGAATTTAATTTAAAAGTATCTCCAACATTAACTTTGCCAATTTTAGATGAAGGAATTGTGATATTACTTGTATCAATTTCAGTTAAAACTTCTCCTTCAGTAAAATCAAAATAAGTTTCATCATAATAAATATTTTTGTTCCTAAATAAGAAAATTTTCCCATTATCAGTAGAAAGATATAACTTATTTTCGAATTCAAACATTGAAATAAAATTATGGTTAAAAGTTAGGTGATACCATTCATAATTATCTGTTGGGTCTTCACCATATTTATTAATAAACATTTCGTTATTATTAACAAAATATAAACAATCACTATCTTGATAAATAAATGAATTAGAAATATCCAAATCGTGTAAATATTTATCAATATAATAACTTGCTGTATAGGCGTATCTTTGATTATCGTATGATTTTGTTTCTTTAATTAAATGATCAATTTTTTTATCATTACCAATAAAAACAGTATCACCATTATAATTTGTGATTTTCATATAATCATTAAGTGAAACACCAATATTTCCAACTGTTAAAGAATATTCTGGCTCATATAAAGTTGCTCCTACTAAATCGGTTAATGTTTCTCCAATATCACTTTTCACAGCAACTAATTGACCAGTTCTAAAATAAATTGTTGGTTCGTATTTTTGATATTTCTTCATTACAAGCAAGTCGCCAGTTCCTAAAACATCATAACCTAAAATAGGATTAGCATTATCTTCTCCATAATCACACCAACTATCATCTGGAAAATAAACTAAATCTTTAATTGTAATTCTTTCAGCTTCTTCTTCGCTTAAAGATGAGGCATTAATCGTTTCGCTATGCCAGTCTCTACTAGGATAAGAAGGATTTCCACTAACAAAAAGTGAATTAATATTATTTGAGTTATAAACTTTGCCAATAAAACAAGTATCTATGAAGTTATTTTCATAATTGTCTTCGTTATAGCAAGGAAAAGTAAATGTGCAGTTATTTTCGCTATTAGGATTGTTATAGTCGTTAAATAAAACTACTGAACCACTTAAATTAATATAACCATAAATTCTAAATGCTTGTTCATTTTCGCTTACGTCATTACAAGTGATAGTCATTGTTTTTAAACTTTCTTTATAACTATCATTAAAATCGCCTTCATCATAATTGACTAAAATATAAAGCCCATCAATTGTAGGGTCTTGAATTAATTTATCTTCGACTTGGTCATTAACACCTCTTAAATTCAAACCTTTACAGAAAACTGCTTTTAAATGAGCGATACGAATTGATGAGTTTTGGTCAACTTCAAATTGTTCAGTATCGTTATCATAAAACTCAATATCAAGAGTCATTTGTTCTAATTCGTTTTGGTCTTTAAATGTAATTGGACTATCGAGTTGAAATTCTTGTGTAACATCAATAATTACTTCACTTGTTTCTTCATTTCTATTTAAGCCAGTAATAAATTTATTTTTTCTCCAATAAGTAAGTAAATTAGCACCATCTAAACTTTGCCTATAACCATTGACTGCACTATCAACTGGCGTAATTCCTATTGTGGTTGTTGGTGTATAAACATATTCACTTCCGACAACATTTTCGATTTTTAATTTATTGGTTGTTTCATCTAAAAAGCAAATAAGATATTTCTTACCACCTAAAATATAAAGTCTGTTATTAGTAGGAAAAGCACATACTTCTCTATCTAAAAGAGCATTATTTCCATATGGTGGGTCAATTTCGCTAAATTCTAAATCTCCATTCTCTTTTTTTGTAATTTCATAAAGTGAGCCACTAACATTAGCAATATAATGCTTCTTATTATTTGTATCATCAAAAGACCATACATTATGAACTTTTTGATTGCTTGAAAGTTGAGAAACTTGTTTAATTCCCCATCTTTTTTGCAAAAGATTATTTCTAATAATGTAATTTTCACTATCAATAGAGCGATAATCTTCTACTGTTAATTTTTTATTTGTATAATCGCAACCAAAAAAATAATCAATTTGATATGGATAACGTTTTTGGATTGTTGCAGTTGTTGGTAATACTAATCTAGGCGTTAAAAATGTCCTCTACAAATTGTTGTGTATGAAAATCATAATTTCCATAATCTGGCAAAGTATTGATAATTGAAGTTGCTACATTTTCTCTTAAATAGGAAACATTTTGATCAATTCCACTATAAAGAAGAGCGCAAGCATATTGTGAGCAAGAGTAAGCAACTTGGTCGCTTATTCCATAATCTTTTAATTCGATTTCATTAGCTGTGCTGTCAAGAATAGGTATTTGTCTTATAACTTCGAAATTAACTTCGCTGTTAGTAATGCTTTTAACGAAATATTCTCCGTTAGATTGACCTTTAGTAAAATATAAATTCAAATAGCCTTTATATTTATTATTTCTATCGTAAATATTTTGATAAGAATTAAAAACTTCATTTACATCAATTCCTAAATTGTAATAATTGTCCTCACTTTTTTCAAAAGTCATAACAACTGGAGAAACTTTATTTAAAGTATAGACCAATGAAAATGCACGATTTAATGTTGTATAAACATTAAGAACAAAAGTTGCTAAATCAACATCAGTTAAATACGAGCCATCTTCAATTTTTTCTTTTGAGATTTCTCTATCAAACCACTCACAACTCTTAATTGTTTGATAAACCAAGTTAATTAATTTCATTGTCTTACTCCTTATTTTTTAAACTGGTTGCAGAGGTTGGAATTGAACCAACGACCTTACGCTAACGAAACGCAAATGCTACCACTACACCACTCTGCGATATGGTCCCCTTTTTGAATAGAAGGGGAAAACTATTAATTACTATCTTTCAGCAATTTTGGTAACTCTACCTTGTAAATTTCCTTTTTTGAGAACTTCGTAATGTTCTTCTGGAATCCAAACTGGTTGTCCAACTTGGATAGTAATTCCTTTTAAATTGTGACTACAGAAAATTGTTTCTCTTTCATCACTTTCATCTTTTGTAATAATTACTTGAACTTCCTTTGCCATTTATTAATCTCCACCATCAGTAACGCCTTTAACTACAACAGTGAATGTTTGGTCAGTATAACCAGTCTTCTTTGCTGTAATTACAGATGTTCCATTAGCAACACCAGTAACAACACCAGTTGAAGCGCCTACTGTTGCAACACCAGTTGTTCCAGATGACCAAGTAACAGAAGTTGTTACATCAGTTCCAGTTTCATCAAATGCTTTAAGATTTAATTTTGTTTTGCCTTTGATAACATTACCAGGAGCAACAATAGTTAACATCTTTGCACTTGATACTGGTGTTCCTCTAACACCATTTCTTTCAACTTTATTACCCATAGCAGTAATATTTCCGTAGTCATCATAACCACTATCAACAGTGTTAAATCCACTACCAGAAATTTCAACTCTAACTAAACATTCTTCAGCAGTAAGCATTGCACCAATTCCTTTAAATTTAACACCAAATGAACCTATTTGATTTAATGGGTCGTCAGTTCCAGCAGAACCTAATGCTTTAGCAATAAATTCGCCATTTGAACCATCAGTCTTGATTAAACCAACTGGTGCTCTACCTTTACTATCAGCAATATAGAAAAGTGCATATCTTGCATTAGTTGAAATATCGCCAGTTGAACCATCAACTTGATACATATATTGAGAGTCATCTTCTTCAATTAAGACACCTTCAAATTTATGTAAGTTACCTTCCATAACAGATTCGCCATTTGCTGGTAAATCTTGGAAGAGGTTAGCACCAGCAACATTGTATTTAAGTCTTAATGAAGCAATATCTTCTGGTGTTAAAATTGCTTTAACGACAGCATTTTTATTGGTTGTAAATTTCTTTAAATTAATTCTAATTTTAATGAAATCTTCTCTTGTTAAACCAGTAGCGCAAGTAACAACATTGTTTCCATTGAACCAAGGTTTTGCAGCAACTTCATCTAAAACAAAGTTTGCTTGATGAACAATAGAATTTTTTAAATCATCTACAATGTTATCGAAACCAAAGGTCATATCTTCATCAGTGTAATTTGAATAGAAACCTTTTGGTGTAACCTTTTGTGTTCTTTCAATGTAAGTTAATTTTCCAGTTGGATCTGGTTTAATACCTTCTAAAAGGTCGTATGCGTCTGCATTTTTTGGTTTTGGATAAACAACTGTTCTAAATGAAGCAGTTTTGTAAGGTGCTTGTAAATTTTTTGCATAACATCTACTTCTCCAAGAACCAATTTTTGGTTTAATTTCATTAAAAATTTGTCTTTCTACTAATTCTTTATTTTCAACAGTCCCAAAGTCTCCTAATAAGACTGTTCCTTTTGTCATATCTGTTGGCGTTCAATAATCTCCTTTAACTATAAATTCTTTGGAAAGTGTTTTTCATATTCTTTTGCGACTTCTTCATCGCTCATATCTTTAACACTTTTCTTTGCTGTTTCTCCTTTTCCTTGAGATGTTGGTGTAGAAATATCTTGTGTTGGCTTATATTTGTTAGTTAATTTAACAAATCCTTCATAAATTGAAATAATCGAACTTTTTCCCCATTTACCATTTGCATAATCTTTGAAATCTTCATCGTTTTTGCTCATTTCAACAATGTTAATATCTGGGTATTTTTTCTTAAAATCTGATAGGTCTTTATTAGCCTTGATTTTTTGTTCTTCTTGTTCTTTTTCTTCAATACCTTTTTTTCTACGCATTTCAGCTGATAATCTTGCGTAACCTTTAATTGGGTCTTCGCCTTTTTCATCAAGTTTTTTCATTTCTTGATAAACTTCTAAATCGAAATCATCAACCATTTCATCCCCAGTGTAAGGATTTACCTTTAAAGTCTCTCGAATTCCATCTTCATAAGTCTTTTTTTCGTTCTCTCTTCTTTTGCTAGCGAAATAAGAGTTAACTTTAGGACTTTGAGGTTTCTTTTCTTGAGTGACTTTAGTTTGTTGCTCCGTTTCATTATGATTTTCCTCTTCAAATTCTGGATTATCATTTTGATTTTCAGCAACATTTGTTTTTGTTTCTTCCATTTGTTCTCCTTTCTCTTGGTTATGGAACTACCAAGCTATTTTTTCGCTGTTAGTTGCGATGAGATTTTTACGCTATTCTCTTGCGATTTATTTATTCGACATAATTACTAGCGGAAGGCATCGAGACATTAGCTGAACTTTTTGCACCACTAGGATTATTCGATATAACCTTGTTTTGTGCCTTAATAATATCGTTTTGAGCATTAATCTTATTAGTAAATTCTTTCTCAAGGTTCTTTGTATATTCACTTTGAATACCAAGTTTATTCTCTAACGAAGCAGTATATTGCGTAATTTGTTGCAATTGCTGTTGTGCTTGTTCAATAACTCTTGTAAGTTGAGAAATTTCATCTTTCTTTTGTCTTTCAATAATCGACTTGAAATTTGTTTTGAATGATGGTGGGATTAATGGATAAAGTTCAAAGAATAATTCTTTTGTATGTGTATCCATATTTTGCAAGCCACCACCAATTACAAGTTGGTTCATCATATCAGCGACAACAATTTCGCTATAACGAGTGCCTCTTCCAGCTTCAACTGCAATATCGAAACTATCATCTCTAATATCACTAGGATTAAATTCTCTAACTTGTTCTCTCTTTGCTTCTGGATATTCCATAGGGTTTATATTTAAGCCATTTGCCCTATCTTGTTTAATTCTTACTACTCTTGCTAATTGCTCTTTTTTGAGTTCATCATCACTTAATTCGATTGTATATTCGATTTTTTGATAATAGAACTTATAGAACATTAAGCGAATATATGCTTTATCAACACAGAAATCCCAGAATCTTCTTTGTGCTTGTTCTATACGAGTGTTTTTCTCTTCGTTAATAAGTTGAATTGCAACACCACTTAAATTCTTTGTTGTTGCAACTGAAGGAGAAATCTCATCTACGCCACTAATATTTCGAGTTCTTTGAATAAATATGTCGTTATAATTAACAACACTTGTATTCATTGGACTTCCTTCAAGTCTTTTAATTCCAAAATCATTACCTTTGTGATGATCAACAAGCATTTGTCTAGGGTCATTTGTGATTTTTTGTCCCTTCAACGAGTCATCTTTAACGATTGTTTTTCCCATTCCAGAATTCATTGCATCAAGTAAGACCATTGAGTCTAATTGGTTAATGTATTTTTGATTTGGTATCATCTCTTCAATATCGCTTTTACCATAAATTGACCTTCTTAATGGTTTTGGACAATAAATAGCAAAAGGGTAAAGAGCAAATTTTGATTTAATTTTTTTATAATTTTCACTTGTAAGTAATTTTCTATCGTGGATATTAGCAGTTGTATCTTCTTTATCCATTTCTTTGTAATCTTCGATATTACTTTCATCTCCATTGTTTTCATTGATTGTAAGTTTTTTAGTCCTCAATCTTGGGTTCATTGGAATTGGATCAGTAATATCAACATCACGAGTAGACATTTGGAAATAAACTTCTCCATCAATTCTAAAAAAACGAGTAAATAAGACACATCTTTTAGAAGCAATATCAACATCACTTAAATCTGATAATTCTTGATAAGTATAACCATCTGGAACAATCATTTCTTTTTTCTTTTTGTCTTCTACAAGATCTCTAATTGCTCCAACACTTTCACTAGAGAAGAACATTACCCATTCTTGTTTTTGAATATCGCCGATTGTTGGATTTGCTACTCTAAAGAATTCTGGTTCAATATGTTCCCCAGCAAGACCACCACTATATCTTCCATCAACAGTGGTATTGTCTTTATCCCAACGATAGTAATAGATTTCAGTTCCATAAATTAAGCCGTTAGAACAAGAAACATAATTTGCTTCATCTTCTTTTAGTCTATTTAAGTTATATTTATCGAAATTCGATAAATTAATTGTGCTTTTTGTATTATCAAAAATTGTGAAATTTAATGCGAAAGGTGTTCCACAAATTTTACTTGCTTTACTATCGACACTAAAACCACAGATATTAGTTACTGGCTTAGGCATATTAATATCGTTTTTTGCAGATTTAGGATATTGATCGCCATTATAAAAATCATACATTTTCTTCCAGTATGCACTAAAACCTTTTGAGTCAATAAAGTTTTGACTTTGTAAATAGCATTGGTAATTTAATGTTTCTCTATTCATCGTTTAAGTGTTCTCCGTCTTGTGGACTTAAATAGTCAACTGTTTCATTTCTTCTTTGCAAAATATAATCAAGTCTTCCCTTACAAATATCTAAATCATTTCTCAACTTTTGGTTTTCTTCTTTTAAGGACTTAATTTCTTTAAGCAATAACAAATCATCTTCTTTTAAGTTTAAAAGTGCTAACACTCTACCTAGTGAATTAGCCATTTTAATATCTCTTCGCTTTAAACTTGTTAATCTGCCCATGTATAAATGTCCTCAATTTGATTTTCATCTTCGTAATCTTTATCTAAATCGAGAGGGTCAAAGCCAATTTTTTTAACTAACATTTTATGTAAGTTATCTTCAACATCGGCTCTTTGTTGCTCTCTACCATAATAAGCAATTAATAATGCCATAACGCAGTCATCATGGCTCTTACCACTGCCCTTTGCTTTAACTCTTTCGCTGTTGGAACTTTCTTCATAAACGAAGCTTTCCATTTGCGTAAGAGTTTCGAAATCGTAAATGTTTGTATAAGTTTTCTCTCTACAGATACCTACTGCAATATCAACCATTGTTTTTTTGTTATATCCAGTCTTTACACCATAGAGTTCATATAATGCCCCGCTAAATGAACTATCTTGAGCCTCACGAATATAAACATGGTTATAATTTGCTTTCATAAAGAACTTAACCATTGCGTCTGTTGTATTCGTTTCTGGAACAAGTAAAGCGTCATTATATTTCTTTGCAAGCAATATTGCTTTTGCTGAACTTATATCATTGTCTTCACCTTTGACCATATAAGTTGCTACTTGTTTTAATGTTGCATTGTCTATTACTTGGAAAACTGTATAATCGATACCTTTTCCTCTTGCTGGGTCAATTCCAATAACATAAGGGTGTCCTTCTATTGGTCTTTCATAAACCTTCAAATTTCCGACCTTCGTTTTTCTAAATTCCACATTTTCGATTTTATAATCTGTGAAACTACCTTTAATATCGAAATAGAAATCTCCTTGTAAATAATGAACATTTTCACTAACAAATTGCTTTCTAATTGCGATAGCCTCATTATCAAAAACCGAATTACCAGTAGAGATAAAGGCATCCATTGGAATTGTTGGATTTTCTTGCTTCATTAAGTTTAAATCTTTCTTTAACTCGACCCATTTAACTCTCCACCAAGCCATTTGCTCATCACTTAAGTGATAATCTTTTTGCAACTTTTCTTCATAAGGTGTTTTTGTAAAACCATCATAAGGAAGTTCATTTCCCTTTTTCATAAACCAAGGATAAAAGAAAGATTTCCATATACCTTGTTTTGAAACTCCTAGATCGTAATAGTCTTTAAAACTATTAAAACCATTTGCTGTGGATTCTATAAACACCATATTTTCAAGGTTGCCCATATAGACCGATTGGAGAATTGCAGTTAAAGTTCCATCTAAATCATCATAGAAACCAGCCTCGGATAAATGCACATAATTAATAGTCGCACCTCTACCAACACCATCGCCTTGAGTTAAAACTCTTATTGATGATCCAGTAGATTGAGATTGGATTTCTCTTCTATTATCAGCACTTAACTTTGTCTTTAATGCTTCTGGAAGGTTATCATAAAACCTCTTATACATCTTAAAGATTTCGCCAGTGCTTTCTGTTTTATGAGCAATAATAACCGCCTTACGATTTGATTGAAACATTGTTAAAACAAAAATTAAAGAAGCGATAAAGGTTGTAAATCCAAGTTGTCTAGCTTTTAAAATAACAAACCTAATAGGTTTCTTATTCTTAACACATTTACAAATTTCAAAGAGCAATTCATTTTGTGCTTCATTAAGTTCCAAGGTATGCGTGGCTGAAGTTTCATCAACAATGTAGATAAAATTTTTCAGCCACTTTTTAAATGAATAAAGTTTGGAACCTAACGAGAAATATAAATCCGTGCAATCTTCGTTAGTCCTTATCATTTCCAACCTCTGCTTGTTTTAAAATAACTTCAAGAGAAAGTGTCCCACTGATTTCCTTCCTTTCGACATCTTCTCCAGCGATCTTTTGAAGTTCGATTAAAGATGATGTTTTAGGTCTCTCTAAAACTTTAGCAACACCAACACGAGCAATATATTCTGCCGTGGTATATTTGCTTAAGTCTTCATCTAAAGGAATCTCTCTTGTAGTATCTGCTGGTTGGGCTAATAATTCCTTGGTTGCTTCAGTGATAGTTTTATACTTCATACTTTTGCACTAATACAAGAGAGTTTATTTGTCAAGTGGGAAATATTTTAAATTGACAACAGTAAGAATTGAAAAATTAGGAAAAATTGTAATGGGACTAAATTTATATAATTGTGCCCCCTAGTCATTTTAGGATAGGGGTGGGGGTGTATAAAGACATGATAAAAATCCCTATATTATGGGCTTAATAATCATTAATATTGACTATATTTTCACATAAAAATGGACATTAATATATAAAAAATGCGATAAATACCGATATGTTGGTATTCTTAAAAGAATATTAACCACTAATTATAATTTTGATTTTTTATTTTAATTGTATTTATTTAACAATTGACTATTTATTATAACAATAAAAATATAGTTTCTTTTTAATATAACTATTTTTTAATATAACTATAATTATTAATACATATTTTATTTTTATCTTAAATAAGAATATTTTCGTTTTAATTATATTTACATCTAATTTAACTAATTCATTTTATTAATTATATAAATTTAATTTATTAAATATGTCTTAATTATAACAATAATATATAAAATAATTATTAGTTATAACTTATATTATTCGGTTTATTTATAATTTGATTGTTAATTATAACGTTTAGTAATGAGAAAAAATTTTTAATTGACTATTTTAATACCGAAAATTTTTACACTGTCAAAAAAGTAAAGAGTAATTAGTATAAGGGTGAAAGTTAAGTTTTCAAGCTTTCCTTACTTGGACACTTAGAGCCAAGAAGATTTGGGGGTTATAAACCATGAAAGAAAACAAAAATGGCACAATTACATTAACAAAAGCCGAATTATTAGAATTTATTCAAGAGAGTATTAAAAAACAAACTAGCAAACAACAACCACTTTTTAGCCAAGAAGACATAATCAAAAACGCTAAAAAAAATTACATCAAGTTTTTAACAAGTCAAAACTTTCAAGTAGCAAGTTATAACGACTTATTTACATTACTTGAAAATAAAGTCTTAAATAGCAAAAAGTTTTGCGGTGTTGAAAAAGACATGTTAGACATTGTTAATTATGCTTTAAAAAACGATTACAAAGCACTTTTAGATGGTGCAAAAAAAGATTTTGTTAAACATTGTCGCTATCAAGTTTCTTTTAAGAAACTAGATAAAGAGCAATGGTTAGCAATAGATAACAACAATGTTTGTTATATCAAGCAAGTTAAAGACAATAAAGTCAAAATCATCGAAAAATCAATAAATGATTTCTTAGGGGCTTAACTATGAAAAAATATTACATTACTTTACACGGCATAAAAATAGCCGTTTATGATACATATAATCAAGCAATTGAAAGTTTAAAATATTTTCAAGAGATTAACAAAAATTATCAATTAAAAGCACTATAAAAAGTGCTTTTTTTATATGTTGTTTTAATTTTAAAGTGCTTGTTAAATTACAAGTGCTTTTTATTTAGCGTTTAAACGCTTAAATTTAAACGATTTTATTAATGGTGCTATATTTATACCATTTTTTAGTTTTTGTTTAAATATGAGCATTTAAAACGCATTTATGAACGTTTCTTAAAATTATGGGGGTTTAAAAAATGAAAGACAAGAAACAACTAAAAATTTTTAACATGATTAATGACCAGATTTTAGAGTGCTTAAAAAATGATAGATTTCCAGGCATTGCACCAAGTATCAAACTACAAGATAGTTATTTTGATTTTGCATTTAACTATTTTAGTGAAAGACCATACACGGGCGTGAATAAGATATTTTTAAAGCCTGGTGCTTATGTTTGTTTTAGTCAATTAAAAGAACACGGCTTAAAACTTAAAGAAACACACCAAACATATAGAGCTTTTCAATCATGGTTCAAGACATGGTTAAAAATAAAAACGGAAGATGGCGAGCAAATAATACCAAAAGACATCTATGAAAAAAACGGTATGCAAAACGAAATCATAGACACGTTAATTAGTTGCACATATTCATACCAAATCGTTTTTAACATCGAAGATATTGAAAATCTTCCAGAAAGAAAACTAAAGACGGGCAAAAAGACACCATTCGTTTTAGTTGAAAGTAGCGAGAATAGAAATCCACTCTGCGATTTATTCTTAAATGCATACGTTAAACGAGAAAAGATAAACGTATATAAGGGCGAAAATTCTTACTATGACCCTAAACACGATGAAATCACATTGAAAGATTTCACAACATTTAAAAATGCAAACGAATTTTATGAACAATACTTTCATGAGTGCGCTCATTCAACAGGTGCTTATACACGACTTAATAGAAAGTCAATTGTTGAAAGTCAAGCACGATTTGGAAGTGGCGAATATAACCTAGAAGAAATTGTCGCAGAAACATGCGCAATGTATTCGCTTAAAGAAATGGGAATGCTCACAAATGCACAAGTAAATAATTGCATTGCTTATATCAAAGGCTATTGGCAAACCGAAGAGGCTCAAAAAGAAATCAAGAAAGACCCTAGCGTATTAGCAAAAGCATTAACAAATGCAGAAAGAGCATTTAATTACATTTTCAAAAAGGAGCGTTATGCAAAAGATTAAAGATGTGAAAAGAAAAATTCGTGTTTATTTATATAATCGCAAAAAGAAAAAATGTGAGTTAAATGATTTAACTCAAAGACAATACAAAAAATATTCAAAGCAAGGTGTCGTAATTAGTAAATACGAGCCTACTTGTGAAACTTTTTTAATGGATACAAACGATAAATTTTTACTAGATAATTACGACAAATATGGGAGGAAAAAACAATGAATATCGTAATGGTTTATAACAAGAAAACGGGCAAAAAAAAGCCCGTTTTAATTAAGTCTTTACACGATTATTTACGTGTTGAAAGAAATAGAAATTTAATAATTTTAAGGGGCAATTAATATGGGAAAAATTAAAATTAACATTTACAACACAAACGCAATTGTTTTAAACGAATTAATGAAACAAAACGCAGTCGAAACAACCGAACAATTCGATGAAGTTGAAGTTGATGAAGATACTTATAACGAAATAATGCAAGAACAAGAAGGCGAAAATAAACAAGAGCAAAAAGTTGAATCAAAAACTTCAAAAAAGAAAAAGCAAGAAAGTGAAGAAGAGCAACAAGAAGAAAAACCAAAACAAAAAATGGACACTTCTACTTCTCTTTACATCAAACCTAAATGTTACGACCACGTTAAGAATTTACTTAATGCTGGATTAATACCATTACTAGTAGGTCAAGCAGGTGTAGGCAAAACAGAAATGGCTATTAATTTAGCGAAAGATTTAGGGCTTAACTTTTATAGTGAAGCACAAATTACCGACCCATATACAATTAAGGGCTATATGGACGCAAACGGCAAATATGTTGAAAGCAATTTCTTTAAGGCTTATACCGAAGGTGGTTTATTCTTACTTGATGAAATAGACGCATCTGATCCAAACGCTTTAGTTGCAATGAACCAAGCAATGGCTAATAGTTGTTATTCATTCCCACACGGTGTTTTTAAGAAGCATAAAGATTTCCATTGTATTGCAACAGCAAATACTTTTGGCGATGGTGCTTCAATGGAATATGTTGGAAGGAACCAACTCGACACAGCAACCTTGAATCGTATGTGGACAACTATTGTTGAACCAGATAGCAAAGTCGAGAAAAAACTTTCAAAAGATACTGATTTAATTGCTTTCTTGCAAGACATTAGAAAAGTATGCAACCAATTAGAAAATCACGTAATTATTTCTTATCGTTCATTTATTGCATTAAACAAAATGAATGAGATTGAACCAGACAACTTAGTTGTCAATATAAAAGAATGTTTGTTCCCAAATTTAAGCAAACAAGACATCGCTCAAATATTTAATAATTGTTGCTTTAGCGATAATAAATATTATCAAGCATTAAAAAAATTAGGGGGTTATGCAAAATGAGACAATTCAACGATATAAATAACAAATGCTCTTTAAGAATTTACGATAATATCGGCGATTTTATAGAAAACATTAATAAAAGCGAAACAAAAAATATATATTTTGACATGTATTGCACTATTCAAAATATTAGCACTCAAGATATGATTAATAACTCATATCTTGGGGATAAAAACCTTGCTTCAAAAATTAATAAACAAGTTGATATTGCTTCAAAAGAATTATCTACTGGAATTGTCAATAGAAACAAATTACAAAACAGTTTTTATGGGTCAAAAGTGAACGTTCCTAAATATACAATGGGTCTTCCAGATAGTATGTATCGCTTTAAAAAACAAGAAATAAATCAAAAAATATTAAACGTGTTAATTGATATTGGCTATCCTTGGAAAGTCAGCAATGAAGATGCAGAAAGAAAAATGATAGAAATATTTTCTTACATTACTTCACTTGAACAAAAAGGTTATCGAATACAATTAAATGTATCACACTTGGTTTACACAAATAATCAAGTTATGTTTGATAAAATCGGTATAATAATACCTCTCAAAAAACCAAGCGAAAGATTAAACCTTATGCGTTTTATAACTATCTGTTGTAATCCAAAATTCTTTAGAACATTAATGTTTGCAGAACTTAGAGAATACTGGCAAAACAAAGTTGCGAATTTAGGTTATGCAATGTGGTTGAATGAAAACTATTACTCAAAGTTTTTAAATGAGCTAGTAGCACCAAAACTTTACTCAAAGGAAGACAACCTTATAGCTCTTAATTATCATTCTGATTTAAAACAAGCATTTAGTAAATACTTATAGGAGGCTTTTAAATGAACAACACAAGAGAAAAGATTTTAATAATGAGAAATTATTTAAAAGGCTGGAGCGATAAATACTCTAGCCTTTTCATTAAGCGTAGAAAGAATATTATTTATTACAAAAATCCAAACGGCTTAATGAAATTAACAATTGCTGAATTTAACGAATTATTTAACGATTTAGCAAAAGAAATTTATCAAGAAGACTTATCAACCAAGTATTTAAAAATATTTGAAAAAATAGGCTATAAAGCAAAATAAAAAGGGAGAATTTATGAAACAATTAACAATTAACGACTTATTTAAACTTTGCAGACAAGAAATTGCAAAAGGAAACGGAGATAGAAGAATTTATACTGCCGATGATGATGAAGGGAATGGCTATCATGGAATTTATTATGCGTTCACTGAATTTAGTCAAGAAGATTGCGAAAATTCTTATGGTCTTGAAGACGAAAATGCTAAAGAAATAATTATTTTAGATTAAAAAGAGAGTTGATTTATGAAATTTTTTGAAACAGATTTACATTATAAGGAAATTGAAGAACTAGAAAAACAAGGCTACAAAGTTTATCAAAGAAGAGATAATTGGGGTTATGAAAATGACACAATAGAAAAATGGGTTTTAGTTAATCATTTTAGTGAAATTGTTACAAAAGAAAATATTGATTTTGGAAAAGATAGATATATTAACTATGCTCAATTTGTAAGAAATAACGAAGAAGTTTTTAGTTTAAACGACTTATAGTGGGGAAGATATGACAAAAAGAGATTTTAATAAAGAATTATGTGATGAACTTGTTGGAAGAGGAATTTTAACTACTCGAGAAGAATTACTTGATTATGTTAAATATTGCATTGATGAAGATTTTTTACCTACTGCCAGTCACATTTTGGAAGAATTAAGTCTTTCAAGTGCAGATTATTTTTTAACTGATTATTCAACTGGTTGTTGCTCAATCAATGATATACGCACAAAGGATGATATTCTTTCTTTTTGCGACATTGAATTATTTTAGAAAGGAGATATAAATGAAAGAACAATTATATAAATGTGTAGCTGATTTTGAAGATGGCAATTGGTGTGTTGGCACTACCCAAACAATTGAAGAGTGGCGAACAAATGCTCTTATGTGGGCAGATAGTGATGGTTTTGATGGCGTGATTAAAACTCTAAAAAAACTAAACGGAAAAGAATTAATCGATTTTATTCAAGATTTTTGGCAAATTAGAATTGTCGAAGTTAAAGGAGAATAAGCTATGGAAATTAAATTAATAAAAAAATACGATTTAGCAACTTATATAAGTAATATTGATTATTTTTACGATCGATATTGTGGAGAAAATAATCTTCCTTGTTATCAGTTATATTTAAACTTATTCAAAATAATATCAAAAAATTTGTTTAGAGAATTTATCGAATATGTTGAAGATTTATTAAATAATAACTACCAACAAAAAAGTTTCGATGAAGATGATTTTATCGATTTTCTTATAAATGCATCTGATGATCTTATTGATTTAAAAAAAAGCACCAACATTTTAAGTTAGTGCTTTTCTTGTTAGTGCTTATTTTAAGCATAATCATTATAGCACAATGGTTTATTCCGTTGTGCTATTTTTTTTGTCTAAAATTTCTATTAATTGACTAAACTCACTAATCAACGAACCTTGAAAATATTTTATTTGATTTTTGCTAACTGCCATATTTTCATTACTCGTATTCATAAATTCTAGTAAGTATAATAAATCGGTTTTAATTGCGTTTTTTAAACTTTCTAATCTTTCATCATCACTCATAACAAAACACCTTTTTCTTTAAGATAATTTTTAATTTCTTCCAAGCGTTCTCTTTCTCGCTTATTTAACTTATTTTTAGCAATTAATACACTATATCGAACTTTTAATCGGTCTATCTTTTTTTGTTCAATATCACGCAAATGAGTAGCCTTTTTGAACTCGTTAATTTTTTCTCGTTGTTTCTTAATTAACTTTTGAGATTTTTTAACCTCTCCAAACTTCCACTCTTTCCATTCGCCATTGCTTGGAAGAACAACACGAAGATAGATATTTTTTTCTTTAAAGACTTTATCAAAAATCTTTTTTAAAGTAAGAAAATATTCATCAATAAAATATGCACTGCCTTTTGTATCTTCAACTACTTTTATTCCGTTATCAAGATAACAAAAATCGCTTTCGTAATTAATCGCTGGTATTAAATCGCCATTGCAATTAGTAAATTCATTTTGAACTCTTAAAACAAAGTGATATGTAAGATTACTTATCTTTCCTTCTTCTTGTAGTTTAGAAAGATACACGAACCTATCTCTTTCTACTCGACTATCAAACTTAATTATGTCGTTTGGATTTAAGCTATTTTCAAGAGCGTAGTTTGTTGCTTTTGTTAAACCATCACGAGCATTTTTGCTATTTTCAAAAGACACGCCATTTATATAAAATACTTGCTTTCCTTTTGCATAAACTAGATTTTGTTTATTCATATTCTTCTCCAAATGTTGCACATCTCATCAACTGTGTAAGTGTTATTAAGTAATAAACGACAACCATTTTGCATATATCTTGAACAATGTTTGCAGTTAGGTATGGAACGAATTTTTAAGCAATCTTGAACGATATACGGAATTGATTTTCTGTTATTCAAACGACAATAATATTCATCGTATTTTTGAAAGAATGAAGTTATTTCTTTTTTAGTTTCAACACTTGTATCGCCATCATTTTCGATTTTTGTTTTAATAATTTTTTTATTGTCTTTTAACTCTTCAAACAAAGCATTTCCACGAACTATATCATTGTGCGACCTTGTTTTCTTATGCAATATTTTTTTGACTTCATTAATAGTCATTAACACAATATCTAAATAATTATTCACTTGTTATCTCTCCATCTTGATCAACATGCTCAACAACATCAACAGGCTCTTGATACACTGTTTGCTCTTTTGCTTCACCATATGCGTCCCAAGATTTTACTCTAATTGCTACTTGATTATTATTCTTTCCTCGACCTTTCATATTCGTTAAAGTGCCTTGAATAAATAACTTATTTCCACGATTTAAAAATCTTGAAAGAGTATTAATTTGAGTAGAATTTTCGCTATCGGTATCAAAGAAGAAACACAAAAAATAATTTTTACTTTTCTTACCATTAGGAACTGCAAGAGTGAACATAAGATACTTCATACCACTTGCAGAAATCTTTATTTCATTACTTTTTAAAGAATAGACTTCCCCACTTAAACAAACTGAATTAACCATTGCTGTTCCTCACTTTATACAACTTGCTTAAATATTTTTGTCTATCTCTTTTGCATTTCCAACTTGTAGTTGTAGCGATTATTTGTTTAGTATAGGCAATTTCTTTGTTTAATTCTTCCGCTGTATATGCTTTATTCATACTTCATACATTCCTCAAAATCTTGCTTTAAATTGTTAAAAGCAATTTGCAAGTTATCAATATCTTCTTGGTTATCTATTGAATCTGGGTAAAGATAGAAAACAGAATATTTTAAATCGATAAAACCGATAACTAAATATTTAATATTTCCATCTTTTTCAAAAGAAAAAACTTTTTTATAACAATGTTCTTCAGAATTATAAATATAACCTTTACTTTCTAAATATTCTTGTTTAGTCATCGTCTTCACACTCCATTACTTCTTTAAAATCAAAATGCAAATCATCATAAATTTCTTTAGCATCATCTAATCTATGTTTTAGATCAATAATTCCCACATTTAATTTGTAATTGTAACAATCTAAATTAATGATTTTGACGAAACCATTTTCTAATTTAAACCACTCATATTTTTTATAATTATAGGTATAACCTAATTGCTTTAATTTTTCAGTTTTAGTCATTATGTTTTCTCCTTTCTCTCATACAATCTCTTAAAACATCATCGCTATAATTTTCTATTCTAAATTGTCTTTTTAATTTAGCAGGAAGTAAGTCCCATAAATTATTAATCTGAACAATGGTATCGTTTAACTCCTTGTTAGTCCTATTGTATAATTTTTTATTATTTAAAAATTTAGAACTATTATCTAATGTAGGTCGTTTAAAATCTTTTTTAAGACCCCAAGTATCTAAAATACTTCTCTTATTCATATTAAATCTTGATTCGCTATACTTATACCTAAAACCATCAAGTTTTTTATATTCGCTAAAAGTTATATCTGGATTACTTTTTAATACTTCTTTCAAGTCATTATGTAGGTCTCTATTCTTTCTATTTTTACCTAAAATACATAAGCGTTTATGATAATACCAACTAGCAGTTTTATACGGATATTTAGCAATTTTTAAATAATCACCATACATAAGGTCATTATGCTTTTTTAATATCTCTTTTAGTTCAGTGTCCTGCAATACTGATAGATAATAGCGGTTATTTTCTTCCGAATCTACCCACTCAATTTTTCTTCTATATTCTTTCCTAACTTTATAAAAATTCCTTTTATCAGCAGGAGAATTAGTGAGTTTTAAATATTCGCTATATTTAAGGTTAATATTTTTAGCAAGGAGCTTCCTTATTTCTTCACTCTTGCTCATTTCCTAATAACCTCTTAACTCCATCTTGAAGTTGTAATTTAGAATATCTTAATAAAACATCGGCATTGTTAATCATCTGCTTTGCCAAATTGCATATAATAATTGCCTTTTTAAAATCAGCAGCGGTAAGTCCTTCACCTTTGCTTAAATTTTCGATTTGTTTTCCTAATTCTTGTTGAAGATCAAATAATGTCATAATATTTCTCCTTTAATTATTTTCCGTGTTTTAAATATAAAATTATTAATTTCTTTTGCCTTTTCTTTCGTGATAATAATCTGTTTTAGTCATCTAACTCTAACTCCTTTAAAGTATAATAATGATTTAATTCAAGATTATTAAAAAGTTCTCTATCATTAAAAGAAAAACGACATTTAACTATATTCTTTTCACTCTCAAAACAAAGATAATATAAACGAGTCAATTCATCATATTCAATTTTAATAAGCTCTATTCCTCTATTTTTCATAAACTTTAAAACGCCCTTAATAAGTTCTTTTTCATCTTTCCTTAATAATGGTTCCTCATAAATTTCCCAATTATCACAAGTAAAATCATATCGATTAAAGTTATAATCTTTGCAGGTATCATTGTCGTAAATATGTATACCCTTTAATTCGATATAATGTTTTGGGTTCCAAAAAGTTCTTCTTATCTTTTTGCCTTCTCTTAATGCTGGTAATACTTCTTCAAATTTCATTGTTTTACTCCTTTATAGATGGTGTTTCATAAAAATATAATGTTGCAATAGTCATTTTACTTTTTAATGTTGCTCTTCCATAACCTTCGTGAAAACCATCATCATCTTCAATATATTCATAAAAATTAACTTTTTTATTAAAATTATGTTTTTCACTTTCTAAAATTTCATACTCATCACAATGTAAAAATTCTTTAATTTTTTCTAAATCATTCTTTGTCATTTTGTTCCTTTCGATAATCTTCTTTGCGAATAATTTTTATTGATGTTGGTATTACACGAGTAAAAATCTTGTCGTCAATTCGTAAGATTACAAATCTACTTCGTGTAGCACATATCTCAACATAGTTCTCATACTCGAAAGCAAATTCTTCTTTCTTCGGTGCATAGCCAGTTGTCCGTTCATTTGAGAGGCTTAATCGCTGAAATTTTACGTAAGGCATTCAAAATACCATCCATGTTTTCGATGTCAATTTGTGATGTTATCTCTCTTTTTAATTTGCTTACAACTTGCTTAACGTGATTGTATTCAACATTAAGTTTTTTAGCGATTTTATTGTAATCAGTTTCTCCACTAATAATTTCAGCCAAAACATCAGCCTCTGTGTCATTACAATAAACAGCAAAATCTTTTAATTTTCTTAGAAGCGAATTTAATTCATCTTTGATATTGTCTTCGAGTAATATCAATGCGTTTAAATTTCGCTCTTTGTTTTTAATATCCCTTAAAATAAATTCTTCGGTTAACTGCTCTTCCTTAATCATTTTTTCTAACTCTTTAATCACGAAAATATGTTTTTTATATTCAGTAATTATTAAGTTTAAATAATGCTTTTGAGCCATGTTATTTCCCTCCTATTGTTTCGAGAGCCAATAACTTTGATAAATATGTGCTTTGTATTACTCTTCCAGTTGTTGAACGAGAAATATAAGTAAAATCTTCAACTATCGGTAGTAATCGCAATTGTTCTAACGACCTTTTCTTTGCTTCATAAGGCTTTTTTACAAATGTAATTACTCTACGACTATATAAATTGCCTTCGATAGTAATTACATCTCCAATATTTAATTTCGTATCAAGTGCCTTTTCTTTTTGCTTACTTCCAAAATAAATTGGCAATTCTTTATTTTGATTTTCTCCGTGCCTAATAATAAACGCTAGATACTTTTCTCCTTCAATTTCTACGATGGTTGCTTTAGAGGTAATAGTCCCAGTTATTTTAAAATCAGTCATTATTTGCCTTCTTAACGATGAACTCATCGCCAAATGGAATTACATAAACTTCAACAGATTTCCAATTAGGACCTAGCGACAATGCTCCATCTTGTTGCGTTTTCCTTTTAAACGGCTCTAATAATTTTCTTTCCTTATCTTCCATCTCTAATAAATACCTCCATAAATCTATCGTTTAGGAAGTCAAATTGACCATCTTTTTTAATCTTTTTGACCTTTTGATAATACCTTGAAAGTTTAGGAACAATTCTATTCTTCCATTCATGATCAAGATATTTTTCAGCTTCTTCTTTTGTTGCAATTTTATATTTAAAATTATCAATAATTACTATTTGCTCTACTTCATTGTTAATGTGATTAATAATTGTCCATAAATTACTACATTTGTCGTGCGAAGTAGTTTTGCATAATTTTAATTCGCTAAAATTATTCATTAATTCTTCTTGAGATACCCACGTAGAATTATCTTCTACATAGGCTCCCATTAGATAATCATAAATTCCCTTTTCGAGTGCTGTCATATATTTACTTATTGATTATTTCTAACGCTTTCTTTTCGGTCTCTTCATCCGTTTCCATATCTGGTAATGTATCAGCAACCGTTGAAGTAACTTCGCCACTATCATCTTCGTTATCGACATATTCGTAATTATCTTTGCCATTAATAACTGCTTGGTCAGCTTGAACTGCCGTTTGAAGTTCAATAGACATAACCCCATATTTTGAAAGCAATTGTTTTAAAACTGTCTTTTGTGCCATTGTGTCAAAATCACTTTTCCATAATGAAGTGGTTGTTGAATTAGTAAATGCTTTTGAATATCTTTTAGCGTGTTCCATACATTGCTTTGTAGTCCAATAAAGTGTTTTCTTAAAGCCATTAAGTAATTCAAAATAAGCAAAGTAGCCAACTACTGGCTTATCATCGAACTCATGAGAAAATTTAAACTCATCATCGCCAAATTCATCCTGCCCTATGTATTCACCTTCATGAACTGGTCTAACACCTAGTCTTTTATATTGACCTGTTCTTTCAGCAAGTTGAATCAAACCTTTATACATAAGTTGGAATTGTGCTTTATCGCCAGTTTTAGTTTTATAAGGAACTAACGCACAATAACCTAATGAACTTGAAAGTGATAATTTAAGTGAATTAGCCATTAATCCACCCGCAATTATTGAACCTGCGTCGCAAGTTTTTAAAGCATAATTATTTGCAACAACTGAAGTAATATCAGCGACAAACTTTTCAGCTACTTTTTTATCGGTTAAAGTTCCGTTGATCATTTGCTTATATGCGTCTGTTTTAATTGCTACGCTAAATGGCAATTGTTTTTTTGTAATTTCGTTCATCTTTATTTCTCCTCTAATTTGTAATCAACATTTGCTTTTGTAAGTAAGGTTGTAATTTTCTCAATTAATTTTTGGTCGGTAATTGTATTGACCGTTAATTTCCAAGATTTATTTTTAACCTTACCTTCTTTTTCGATTTCATAATTTTCAATTTGCTTTCCAATTTCTTTGTAAGCACTATCTAAAATCTTTTCGATTTCTTTACAGTTAGATTCAAAGTTGGCAGAAAATTTTTTAGTAATTAATAATCGACCATTTTTAATCTCGTCTCTTCTCTTACCAATTTGCGTTCTAACTTGTTTTTTGTTTTTCTTATCTTCTGCTGATAAGATTTCGCTTCTAATTGAAGGTTCATTAACAATTTCTTCGGCAACTTTTTTTATTTCATCAAAGTTAGTAATAGTTAATTCTCCATCGACTAATTTTGCTTGGAAAAGTGGTACTGTTTTTAATTCATCCATATTATTTCTCCTAAACTTTAAATGTAATTAAACCATTTTTATGATTTCTTTTTTTGTATGTTGGTGTTGAATAAAAGCGAATAGTATCTTTTCTCACATGATATTTTTTACTCAAATATTCAAGTGTCCCCATATCAATAAATTCATCGCCTTTATACATAGCCCACCATTGATTAGTATCTTTCTTTCTTGACATAATCCCCCTTTTTAAAATGCTGGTATTTCATCCCCTTTTAAATATTTTTCATAAAATTCTGTTTCTTTCTTTTCGAGCCATTTGATACGTTCTTCAAAGTCTTTGCGATCAATGTAGTAGTATCTAATCTCTTCATGGTCGAATGTCCATTTCTCATTAATTTCTTTTTCGAATCGTAATTTTGCAACCAATACAGCAAAGTTATAATCGTTATAAACAAGTAAGTAATGAAGCACTTGGATCAAATAATTTTGTGGTAATTGACCATCCCATTCTTCTAAATCTTTTTGCGATTTAATAACCTTTGTCTTGATTTCTAAAATTCCTCGACCTTTATACCCAAATGGACTTTTGCCTTCTTCTTTTACTTCAATAGTTCCATCAATGGTGGCTGAGATAAAATGTTTGTCAGATTTTACAGCCATTTCAATATGTTTAAAATTTGGAGGAATCGTCTCCCAGCCCCATTGAAGAAAGTTTATTCTAGCGATTTCCCTTATAGGTCCTTCGCATAGATTTCCGTATTCTTGTGTTTCGTTTGGTGGTGTAATTTTTTTATTAAAGAAATTAGACCAAGTATCAATAGCACTCTGCCATTTATTTAAACCAATGATAGACGATGCACTACTTCCACCTATTTTTCTCCCCTTTAATAACCACTCTTCACGATTTTTGAATTTTAATATCTTGTAATTTTTTTCCATACGTTCTATACTCTTAACGATGTTATTTTGCGAGAGACCTTAACCATTTAAGGTCTTTTTTTATGCAATTTCATTTTCATCAGTTAAAATAAATTCTTTAAAAAGTTTGATACCGACATCACCCTCATAATCTTTTTCGACAATAATTCTGTTGTCTTGATAAGTGACTGACAATTCAAGGCGATGATTTTCGTAATTTTGATAAATCAAATTTAATTTATCTCTTAAAGAATCCATATCAACTAAATATTCAGTTCTTTCAATTCTTTCCTCGTTTTGGTTATAAGTTTTTTCAATTAATTTCATTTTTGCTATGCTCCTTAATTTCAATAATTTGATAGCCTTTTTTATTAACTATGATTTGTAAGTCGCTATCTTGTATTTGTAAAATCTTGCAAATCTTTTTTGCGTGGTATTGCACACTTAATGCGTCTCTTTCACTATCTAAAATCTTCATTTCCTCCTTTCAAGAATTTCATTTCTTTTTCAACATTTGTTCCGAGTTCTTTTAAGAATTTATCTCTAAAAATTAAATCTCTAAAAGATGGATGTTGGCATTTTTTATACATTTTTGTTAAATAATTTCTGTTTAAGCCAGAATATTCTCTAGCTTCTTTTTTTGTCCAAATTGAACGAACTAATAATTCTAACTTTTCTTCTCGTTCCATTTTTCTAATATTTCCCTTGCTTTATCATTTCTAAACTTATTCATTGCTTTTCCAAATCTCAAAAAAGTAACATAAACTTCAGCAATATCTTTACCAGCAAATTCTTTATTAGCCTTTAAGCATATATAAGCAATTTCTCGTATTGTTTTTTGCTTTTCTTCATTTATATCATCACTACATGATTCAGTAGCGACACACATAGAGACAATTCTTGCTAATTGGTTCTTTGTTAATTCAACTACATATTTTTCCATTAAAACTTAACCTCCCTTCTAATAATGTCTAATTTCCTAATGCGAGTAATAAAACCTGCATTATTTTTAACTTCGAGAATATGATCAGTTTCTTTAATAACTTCTCCTTCGACCACTAAAATTGAATTTCTAGTTGGTCGAAAAGATTTTCCATAAACATAATTTAATTTGCCTTTATAAGTTATTTTTTCTTTCACAATTCCTCCTATCTAATATCTTGATAGACATTGTCTATTCTTTGTTAATTTTCTTCTTCCTGTTACTCTTTGCTTACAACTCCATGGATGCGCCACGCTTATTGGTTTTCTATAAGAAAATCTGTCGCAAAACGATTAACAAGAGTTTTAAAATACTGAAAATTATTGCTTATATGGTTTTCTGTTGAAGATATAACCTCTACTGCTTTATGAATTGCATAATCATAAACAATCAAATTGTCTTCTTTTAATGTTTCATTAAGATAAGATTCGAATTCATTAATATTAGTATTATTTATATAATCGTTATCTATTAATACATCGATATAATTAGTTATATTAGTTTTATATATATTATTAGTATTATTAACAACATCAGTTATATCTAATATCTTAACTCTAATATCTAATCTCTTATCTCTAGATAACATTGTTATCTCTTTGTTATCTTTTGTTATCTTTCTTCTTTCTCTCATGATAGAAGCCATGTTAGTTTCACTGCCAATTTCATAATTCAAAGTCCTCATCATCAATATCTTTAATATCTATAAAGTCTTTATTATTTGTTTTTTCTTTGCTTCTTTCTTTTTTATTTACAAACCCATTGCATTTTGACACTGGTGGTAGTGTCATTTTGCCACTGGTGGTAGTGTTGTTTTGCAACCAGTCCCATATTGCAACTAGTTCCATTTTGATACTGGTTAGTTTGTCAATATTTATTGAATACTCATTTATAAGACCTTGATTTTTTTTGGCGTCTATTAAATTTAATTCTTGAAGTTTTTTCAAAGATCTAATTATTTGGTTTCTTCCAAAGTTTGTTGCTCTTACGAAATCTTCTATACTTAATAAGCAATTGCCATTTAGTTTTTGAACAGTTAGAATTAAAGAAAATAACTGTTGTTCAAGCCCTTTTATTCCGATTTTGTTTAACTCTAGAAATATAAAATAAAATTTAGGAATCGGGCTTTTTTTCTTTGTAATTGTTTCCATATAACTTAATGGTTCAATTATTAAGTTATGTTTTCACAACTTTATAAATAAAAAAATAGATCACAAGTTTCTTTATCAGACAAATTAAACTCTTGCTTTGTTTTAGCAATTTGAGTTTGTGTAAAACGTGTCTTATTAGACAACTTATCTCTCAATGCTTGAGGTGTTATTCCTAAAAATTTTGCATAATTTTCTAATGTTTTAAGATTAGGATTGTCATTGATGAAACCTCTTAAATAAGAATAATTGAACTCCATTTTCCCTCCTTTCATGTTTTGTTTTCACAACATAATTTTATTATAGTGCCTTTTTTTCGTTTTGCAAGAGTTTTTTTGTGAAAACGAAACTTTTTATTTGAAAATATTTTTTTCCTTAATATAATATAGATATGAAAAACAAATATTTTGCAGTTAGATTAAAAGAAATTTTAGAGTTAAAAAAAGTTAAGCCTGCTGAATTATCAAGAAAAACAGGCATATCAAGAGGTAATATTAGTCATTATTTGAATGGAGATTTTGTTCCAAAACAAGATTATTTATATTTGATTGCAACTACTCTTGATGTTAATCCGTTTTATTTAATGGGAGTTAGTGAAGATAAAAAACTTCCTTTAACATTGAGACAACAAGTTCTTTCAAAAATAGAAAGAATGAGCAATGCCCAGTTAAATAAATTAAATAATTTTATTGACCAATTTATTTTTGACAGTGAAATTAAAAAGGAGAATTAATTATGGAAAACAAAAAGAAAGTTTGGAAGTTAGTAGTAGGAATTATATTACTTATACTCGGCTTTGCTGGATTCGTAGGAATGATTGGCAGCGGACAATCAAATGAAAGCGTAGAATATTACCTTGGTGCTTTTACTGCATTAGTTGCGTTCGTTGGTGGTGGAGTAGTTTTAATCTATCAATATGCAAAAGGCAAATAAAAAAGCCCAGCACACACAAATGCTAGGCTAGAAGATATAAACACTAAGCCACAAAACAAAAATGGTTAAAAAAGGGCTCAATGCTATATATATAATATAGCATTTCCCTTAAAAATATAAAGGAGGAAAATATGGCTGTATTATTTGATAAAAAATCAAAAACTTATTATGTAGACTCAAAAATTAAAAGAGCAGATGGAAGTTGGTATCATTTTAAGTATAAAGAAATTAACAACCAAGACTTCAAAAGTAAGCGATACGTTCAATCTATCGAAGCAGAAATTATTAGAAAAAAGAAAGTTGAAATTTGTTATCAACCATCATCAAAAGTTCAAAATGTTAGTGATTTAATCGAAAGTTATATTAATTATCGAGAGAACGAACTTGCTTTCAACACAAAAGCAAACAATTTTTTAAGGGCTAAAAAATATATCGAGCCTTATTTTGAAAACTCTTTGTTAAAACTTTTTAATCCAGCTAATTTAGCCTCGTTTAGAATTTATCTTTCTAGCTTAAAGATTTGCGCTGAATATATGAATAATATAATTGCTATCACTCGTGATTTAATTCGTTATGCAAGAATACTTGGTTTAATCAATAGCGATCAAAAAGATGATTGTCTTGTTCCTTTAATTCCTATCAAGAAAAAAGTTAATGAAGAAAAAGAAGCGAGGAATAAATATACTTCACTCAATGATTTAACGAAACTTCTTTCTGTAATCGATAATAAAAACGACTATGATATTTTAAAACTTTTATATTTTAGTGGTCTTCGTCTTGGAGAGTTTTTAGGTATCGAAGTTAATGACATTGAGTTTAGTGATGATTTTGCAATTATCACAATTAAAAGACAAAGATTGAAAAATGGAGCATATACTAACCAATTAAAAACTTCTGCTTCTTATAAAAAAATAGCCTTTGCAAAAACAAATGCCGAAATTTTAAAAGAATATATTAAGCGAAACGATTTCAAAGAATACGATAAAATTTTCCCATTCAGTGGTGAGACTTTAAGAAAAAAATTAGATAAATATTCTAAACTCGCTAATCTTCCACACAATACTCTTCATGGCTATGGAAGAAAATCAATTAACACTGAACTTTATAAGGCTGGTGCTGACACAAAAGTTAGAACCACACTTTTAGGTCAAATTTCAATGTCGGTAAATGAGAACAATTATGTTGATAATCAAAGTGCTTTTGATAAGGGCTTAGATTTTATAAAATCAATTTCAGAGTAGAAATTTCCCCCTTTTTTCCCCTTTCGATATTAAAAATACCGATAAATACACAATTTTGCCATTATAAATATAATGCCAAGTAAAAACGAATTTACATAAACCGACCCAACTGTCAACATTATTAAAATAAACACTAAAAGTTCTATCGATACCCTCGTTCCTACTTTTTAAATATGAAACTTGATCAATTAAACGATCATCTTCATTATAAACATTGAAAGTAAAATTTAATGCTTGGGAAAAATCAGCTCCTTCATATGAAATTGTTACTTTTTTATAATCTGATAAATCCATACTAGATATGCGAAAATATTTAATCGAAAAGCGATATGGCGTAGAGTTATGTTCATATACTCTATGACAAGTATTTGTATAAAAATTTACCATTCTAGTATTAATTTCACCTTGTTTAGATAGAAAATCTTTATTTCCTAGTCCAGAAGCAAATAATAAAACTGGTAAAAGTAAAAGTCCTTTAAACATATTTTTCCTCCTTTCACTATACAAGAATGCTAGAAGAAGGAAAAAATATTCACAAAAAATGATTTTTATAAAAATTTTTCTTATTTTCTTTTTTTAAACCCTACCATATAATTTAAATATGATTATTCTTGTTGGACCAAGTGCAAGTGGAAAAACAGAGATTGCTAAAATTCTCACCACTAAGTATGGCTTTAAAAAATTTGTTACTTCTACTACTAGAGCTCCTCGTGTAAATGAAATTAATGGCTTAGATTATAATTTCCTCACCGAGGATACTTTTATTAAGATGAGAAATAATAATGAATTTATTGAAACAACTTTTTATAACAATAATTATTATGGAACTGAAAAAAAACTTATTGATGATAAGACTGTTTTAATTGTTGAAAGTAATGGATTAATCGCTTTTAAATTATCACAATATAAAAATATTTATTCCTACTTTTTAAATGCTGATGAAATTGAAAGAACTGAAAGAATGAGAAAAAGAGGGGATAGTGAAGAAGAAATTCATAAGCGTATTTATCATGATCGTTTTAAATTTGATACTTCCTTAAATAAATATATTGACAAATTTATTGATGAAAATAATAAAACTCCTGATGAAATAGCTAAAGAAATATATGATGATTATATTTCTCGTATAAAATAAAAATTCTTCCTTCTTTAAATAAAGGAAGAATTTTTTATTTTATTAATTATTTTCTATCTACTTGATGACAATGTCTACATCTAGGTTCATAACTTTCAGTAGCACCAACTAAAATAACTGGACCATCTGCTTTAGCAGGTTTCCCATCAATCAATCTTTGTGTTCTTGTTGCATCTTTTCCACAAACCGCACAAATCGCAGTTAATTTATCAACTATTTCAGCTCTTGCTAAAAGATTTGCAACAACAGGAAAAGGATCACCTTTAAAATCAGTATCTAGCCCAGCACAAATAACTCTAATACCTCTATTTGCAAGTGTTTCAACAACATCAATTATTCCCTCATCAAAAAATTGAACTTCATCAATACAAACAACTTCTAAATCACGAGTAATATATTTTAAAATATCCATTCCTTTAGAGATAGGGTGGGCTTTATATGACTTTTTTTCATGAGATACGACATCAGTATCACTATAACGATTATCAATTTTAGGTTTAAAAACAATAAAATTCTTTTTAGCGTATTTTAAACGATTAATTCTTCTTAATAATTCTTCACTTTTTCCAGCAAACATTGGGCCGGTAATTACTTCAATCCAGCCTATACTTCTTTCTTCATTGCTCATATATTTTAAAATTCCTTTCAATAATTATTTATTAATTTAAATTTTTATTAACATATTTATCGCTATCTAAATCTAGTGCATCCATTAATAATAATGGGATAATGAATTCATTGGCATAAGAATCAAATACTTTTTTATTAAATTCTTTATAAATTCCTAATGGCATTTTAGCATTATATTCATGCATAAAAACATAAACCGCATTATCTAAAAAGCAAACAATTAAATCAGATTTAAATGCATTATCAAAATCAACGATATTGCATTGAACTTGTGGTGTAATAATATAATTAGCTTTTAATGGATCACTTGCTTTAACAGTGAATTTATCATTAAATTCCATGAATTCAAACTCAATTTTTTCTCCAAGTCGTGGATCTTTAATCATCTCATCAATACTATTTTTTTCCATAATAGATAAAAAGGCGTTTAAATTTCTTGGAAAAGTAAATTTAATAAAACGGCCATTATAATGATTTACTTCTTTTCTGCTATTTCCTTTTGAATCAGTAGTATAGTGAATAAAATCAAAAACATAATTACTTGAAAGAAAACTAACATTATTTCTTTTAGCTTCAAATAATTTTGATGAATGGTATTCATCAGGTCTATTTACACATCTAGATTCATTGATGGAGCCAAAATCAATACCCTTATTTGAATTAAAGAAATAATCATTTCCATAATTTAATTCAATAGCTTTCTTTTCTAAATCTTTTTCAAATGTAGATAAATATTTTTTATTATAAATGCTATATCCAATTCCATATATAATCGCAGCTAAAATTAAACTTAAAAAGAAAATTATAAATAAAGTTGATTCTAAAAAAATTAAACCAATAATAAGACAAATCAAACCAACTCCTAGTAAAGATAAAGAAACTATTGAAACAATATTTAATTTCTTCTTAAAAAAGATACGATTCGATTCGATAGTGTTAATAAATTCATCCATAAATAACTCTAAAATTAGAAGTCAAATTTAACATCTTCTTTTTTCGATTCTTCAGCTTCAAAGAAATCTAAATCTTCTTTAAAACCAATTTTATTAGCAATAATTGAAGATGGCCAAACATTTCTTTTTTGATTAAACATAGATACATTTGAATTATAAATTCTTCTTGCTGCTTGAAGTTGTTCTTCACAATCTGCAGTTTGTCTTTGAAGTTCGACAAAAGTTGCATCGGCCTTTAAATTTGGATATTGCTCAACCAAAATATTTAAACCTTTACTTACTTCAGAAATCTCATTTGTTAATGTATTTTTATCTTTCATTGACATTTCTTTAATGGAATTTCCACTTCTTAAATTGACTACTTTTTCTAAGGTTTCTACTTCGTGTTTTGCATACCCTTTAGTAGCAGCTAAAGATTTAGTTAAAAGATCAAACCTCTTTGTTAATGCAACATCTATACCACTCGCTGATTCATCGACCTTTACCTTCATAACATTAAAAGTATTTCGTGTTGAAATGCACCAAGCAACAATAGCAATGATTGCAATTAAAATAACAACAATAACGACAATCAAAATAATTAACCATGTATCAGTCACAAATAAAACCTCCTCAACTTTCTATAAACTTTTTTGTTCTTTATTATTATATCTATTTTTAACTAAAAAATTTAAACTAATTTATTATAAACAATGACAATTTATTAAATTAATCATATTTAGTAGGATCTAAATAAATATTTTTAATAATAAAAAAGTCAAATTTTTAAGAATTAAAAGTAAAAAAATAGTCTAAAAAATTTTTTACTATATTTTTAATGTGTTATTTATTGCTAACAAACATAAAAAAATCGTCAATATAAAAGTTTAAATAATATTAATAATAAATTTATTTTAGTCATTTCATAAATATCATTTTTTTAATATTTACTATATTAATTAAAAAATATGAATTTAAATAGAGAAGCAACAGTATAAGAGGTATATACCAACTAAAAAACTACTAAATGAGTATATATGTATTTTTTACATATACCATTTTATTACTAAAGTTTTAATTTTAAATAATAAAATTATAAAAAATTATAATCAATCTATATTAATAGGAAGTTATGAAAAATATGCTAAGTTTCATATTTTATAAGCAAAAATAGGTTAGATTCCAATTTAAAAAGAACGGACTTGTCAATTTAAAAATATGAAAAAATTAACCTCTACTTTTGTCAAAAAAATGAGGTCTTTTTTTTAAATTTTTTGATCAAAAATTACATTGATTTATTTTAAAAATATTGTATAGATCACCATAAAATTTTTATATTTTTTTTGCAGCTAAAAAATGTAAAATTAACTTGATTAAAAATAAATAGTAATTTTTACTTTATGCTCTTATAATATAAGTTATGAAATTGCAAGACATGTTAAAAATATTAAGAACATCAAAAGGGCTAACCCAAAAACAAGTTGCTTCTACTCTTAATATTAATCAATATAATTTATCTGATTATGAGACTGGTAGAGCTGAGCCTGACATCAATACACTTATAAAACTAGCTGATCTTTATGAAGTGACGATTGATGATATGCTCAGTCACAATGTCGATTATTCTATCAAGAGTTCTTCTACTATTGCTGTTGAAGAATATATTAAAGATTTGCATACTTTAAAAATTATAAGGAGAATCCAATCATTAACCGACACTGAAAAAGAACAACTTTATACAATTATCGACTCGACTTGTAAAAGCTTTTTTAAGAAGTAATTTTATTTTTGATTGACGAAATTTATTATTATGAAAAACTTTTTTAAACATTTAAAAATTATTAATTCTCATCGCTTTAAAGTAATGAAATTTTGTATTAAAGCAGGTATACCTATAAATGGCTTTAAGCATGATTTATCTAAATATTCTAAAGCTGAATTTTTGTCTAGTTGTAAATATTTTCAAGGTACTTATTCTCCAATAGTTGAAGAAAGAAAACATAACTTTGGATATAGTGAAATATCGATACATCATACAAATAAAAATAAACACCATTATGAATATTGGATCGATACTTATAAAGGAAGACTGCTAATTAAGCCAATGCCTTTTAAATATAATTTAGAGTATTGCTTAGATATGATTTCAGCTTCAATGACCTACCATAAAAAAGATTTTAAAAGAGATTTCGTTTTAAATTTTTTTATTGAAAGAGAATCTAATTATTTGATGCATCCAGCAAGTAAAGAATTTGTTATTTATTGCTTAAATGAATATGCCAATAACAATTTTAAAAATATTAAAGCTAAAAAATTAAAACCTATTTATGATGAAATAATTAAAAAATATGATCATACTTATTTTATTGAAACAGAGTTTGAAAAATTAAAAATTAAAAATGGAAAAGAATAATTATTTAATATCTCGCATACATGATTTAGCTTTAAGAAGTAATAATAATTTTATAATTACATCTACTTCTTTTTTATCTTTAAGCGAACAATCTGTTTTTTTAAAAGAACATTCTTCTTTAAATAAAGAATTTAATAATGAATTAGTCTTTTTACTTTTTGGCGGAAATAAAGAAGAAAGCGACCGTAAAGTTCTTTTTATTTATAATAAAGAAATTACCCAAAAAGAACTTAATCAATATATAAATGAAGAAATTTCCTTATTATTAATAACTCCAAAAAATGAAAAATATTCTGATAAATTTACACATCGTGATATTCTAGGTTCTTTGATGAACCTAGGAATTAAAAGAGAAACTATTGGTGATATTTTAATTGATTCAAACTCTATGAATACAAGCACTGTTTTTGTTTTATCTTCAATTAAAAACGAAATAATAAATAACTTAACGACTATTAAACATACATTGGTAAATGCTAAAGAAATACCATTAACTTCATCGCCATTTAAATTAAATTTTAAAATCATCGATATTTATGTCTCTTCTCTTAGAATTGATAACATAATTAAAGAAGTTTTTAACCTTTCTAGAGAAGAAAGCAAAGAACTGATTTTAAAAGAATGTGTATTTATTAATGGTGAAGCAAAATTAAACCCATCATACATATTAAAAAAAGATGAAAGAGTTTCTATTAAAGGAAAAGGAAAATTTATCTTTCTTGATGACTCAATAATTAATAAAAAAGGGAGATATCATACAAAAATTAAAAAATATGCCTAAATATATTTTTTTATTCATACATACTTACTTTAAAAAAATCCTTTAAATAGTAAAATAAACATAGCGAGGTTATAAAAATGGAAACGGAGTTTAATGAAAATGTTCGTATACAGGATGATTTATATAATTATGTAAATGGCAAATGGATTGAAAAGGCTAAGATCCCAGATGATTTACCAGCGACTGGTGGATTTATTGATTTAGATATTGATGTTGAAAAAACCATGCTTAAAGAATTTGATGAATTAAGTAAAAATAAAGTCGATGATAAATTATTAAACTACGCAATAACTCTTTATAAAAAAGTTTTAGATGAAGAAAATAGAAAAAAAGGATTAACTTCTTTATTAAAAGGTGTTCAAACTTTTGACAAGATTAAAACTAAAGATGACTTTTTAAATAATATTTATGAAATATGGAGTTTTTCTCAACCACTTCCTTTTGCAAGTTTTGTAAGCGAAGATATGAAAGAAGCAACAAAATATGCTCTTTACTTTAATGCACCTTCTTTGATTTTACCTGATAAAACTATGTATTCTTCACCAAGTGCCGAAGCGTTATTAAATATTTATAAAAATATGGCTTTAGCAGTTTTAACTACATTAAAAATAGAAAATGCTGAAGAACTTCTTTCAAAAACTATTTATTTTGATGCAAAACTTTCAAAAATTGTAAAATCAAGTGAAGAAATGGCTGATTATATTAAATGCTATAATCCTTATTCATATAAAAAAGTATCTGAATTAATGGATTTAAATTTAGATGATTTTATGATTAAAAGATTTGGGCAAATACCAGAAACAATTGTTGTTTATGATCCAAATTTTTTAAAAAACTTTAAAACTTTAATGGAAAATAGTTATGAAGAATATGCTTCGTGGGCAAAAGTTAAATCAATTGTTGGAGATGTTCAACTTATTTCCGAAGAATTAAGAGCTCTATCGAGTCAATATTCAAATGCTTTAAGAGGAACTAGCGAAGTTACAGCTTTAAATAAATATGCTTATCGAATAGTAAATTCTTTTTATGATGAAGTTATTGGGATTTATTATGGTAAAAAATATTTTGGAGAAGAAGCTAAAAAAGATGTTATAGATTTAGTTAAAAATTTAATTCAAACATATAAAAATAGATTATCTAATAACACTTGGCTATCAAAAGATACAATTAAAAAAGCAATTTTAAAACTTGATACAATGAAAATAAAAATTGGTTATCCTGATAAAATAAGCGAACTTTATACGAAACTAGAATTTGATGAAAATGAGTCTTTATTTGAAATCGTTACTAAATTAACAAAAATTAAAAACGAATATAATAGTTCACTTCTTTTTAAACCAGTTGATAAATCTTTATGGGTAATGAGTGGAAATACGGTCAATGCTTGTTATAATCCTTCTAGTAATGACATTACCTTCCCAGCAGCAATTTTAAGAAAACCATTCTATTCTCTTTCTCAAAGTGTGGAAGAAAATTATGGAGGAATCGGCTGCGTTATTGGTCATGAAATTTCCCATGCCTTTGATAATAATGGTGCTCAAATGGATGAAAACGGAAATATTAATAATTGGTGGAGTAAAGAAGATTATGATAACTTCAAAAATAAAACCGAATTAATGATTGAAGAATTTGATGAACTTCCTTTAAATGGAGAAAAGGTAAATGGTAAACTTACCGTAAGTGAAAATATCGCTGATAATGGTGGAATTACCTCTTCTATTGAATCACTTAAAAGAATAAAAGAAAATCCAGATTTTCAAAAATTCTTTATTAACTATGCTCGTATTTGGTGTATCAAACAAAGAGAAGAATACACTAAATTACTCTTAACTGTTGATGTTCATGGTCCAGCTTATTATCGAGCCAATATGCAAGTTAGAAACTTTAAAGAGTTTTATGATGCATTTAATGTAAAAGAAGCAGATAAAATGTATTTAGAGCCTTCTAAACGTGTAATAATTTGGTAATAAAATAAAAAATTCGACTTCATTGTTAGAAGTTGAATTTTTTATTTAACAACAACATTAATTTTATTAATAAAATAATCAATAATTACTTCTTTATCAAATGTAATCATGTTTTCTAAATTTATAGCATTTATTTTATAAAATTTCATCTCTAAACTTTCTAAATCATGCTGTTTAATGAAAATATCCTTACTATTTACTTTTATTAAAAAAACTATATCAGCGTAATAAGTAATATTCGTTATTTGTATAAATAAATTCCCATTTTCTCCACTATAAATACCAATGATTTAATGGTTTTTAACTATATTTAAATCTATTCCAGTTTCTTCTTTTATTTCTCAATATTAACCATCAATTATCTTTTCACCAATATTTAAAGCTCCACCTGAAAAAAAGTTTATTATTATCACTCCTTGTTTTTAACAAAACTTCTTCTTTTTCATTTATTATTAAAGAAGAAACCGCAATAGCCTTAATTTCTTTATGACCTACTAAAGAATATATATTTAATACTTTAAAAACTTTTAGTGTTTAAATCAAAATAACAATTAAACTTAATTATATACATGATGAGTCGAATACCGCCATCATTTATTAATATTAACCCATTAAAAAAACACGATAAATATCGTGCTAATGTAATATTTGGCGCGCTAGGCAGGAGTCGAACCCGCAACCTCTTGGTTCGTAGCCAAACACTCTATCCAGTTGAGCTACTAGCGCATTAATGCCTAATAATAATAAGATAAAATATCAAAAATATCAATAAAATAAACAAAAACCTCTAATTTTTAAGGGGCTTAATAATAAACTAGAGGTTTGTTTATTTATTAAAGCTATTTAATTTCAATAGCTTTAACACTCTTTTCAGTTTTCTTATGTAAAATGACTTTTAATACACCATCGCTATAAGAAGCTTCAATGTTATTAACATCAACATCATTGAACATATATGATCTTGAGTAAGAACCATAGAATCTTTCTTTTCTTAAATATTTCTTATTAGAATGTTCATTTTCACTTTCTTTATAAGAAACTTTTAAATAATTATCGTTATAATCGAGGTGAATATTTTCCTTTTTAGCACCTGGCATATCAATAAAGAGAATATAACAATCAGGATCTTCGATTACATCAGTTTTCAAAAGATTTGATCTTGAATGTCTCCCATCATTGAAAAATGCATCATAGAAATCATCGTATAAATCGTAAGCCATAAATTAATCCTCCTAATAAATTAAATCTAATTTATTGTTTAGCACTCTTATTTCTCAAGTGCTAACTATATTATAAGAACCTTTTTAGCACTGTCAAGTGGTATCTGCTAAAAATTTAACTTTTCTTTTAGCCTCTCTTTTTTTCAATTGCTTATACTTATATATAAGTATAAAATAATTTCAATGTTTAAATTATTGTTTAAATTCATTAAACCATATAAAAAAGATTTTATAGTTTCTGTAATTACAATCGTTATTGAATCGCTACTTGAAATTTCTTGTCCATATCTTATGTCAATGCTTTTAGAATATGGAATTATTCAAAGTGGAGAAACATATATCATTGATAATGAGATAGTAATTTTATTATCCTGCTTAATGGTACTTTTTGGAATTTTAGCTTTTATAAGTGGATTATTTTTTGCAAAATACGTTGCTAGATTTTCAAAGGGTGTCGGCTATGAAATTAGAAAAGAAGAATATTTAAAATTAAAAGAATATTCATTTCATAACTTGGACTCAGTTTCTGCTTCTTCTCTTTTAACAAGATTAACAAGTGATGTCAATATTATTGCAGATACCGTTTCAAATTCATTTAGACCTATGTTTAGAGCACCGGTTATGTTAGTTGCTACTTTAACAATTTCTGCAATTACTTCTCCAATTCTTTCATGTGTATTTTTTATAACAGTTCCAATTTTAGCCATTATCATGGTTGTTATTGTTAAATATGTCAAACCAAGATTTTTAAAGATTCAAAAAATCGTCGATAGAATGAATAGAAATACAAAAGAATCAATTGTTGCTATAAAAACAATTAAGAGTTATGTAAAAGAAGATTTTGAAATTAATAAATTTAAAAAAATTAATGATGATTCGAGAAAATCTTCAAATGATGCAATGGGAGCAAATGGTTTAATGATGCCTGCTCAAGAATTAGTTTTATATTCTACAATCGTTGGAATTCTTTATCTAGGTGGATACTTGGCTCTTAAACCTGATTATGCAAATATTGTCGTTAATATTGCAATGTTTTTAACATATGTAACTCAACTTTTAGCCACGGTTCAAATGTTAACTAATGTTACATTAAATTTAAATAGGGCTGAAGCATCTGTTACACGTGTTGAAGAATTATTTAAAGTTAATAGTGAAATTAAAGAAAAATCATCAAAATTAAAAGTCTTGAATGGAGATATTGAATTTAAAAATGTATCTTTCTCGTATTTTAATGATAAAAATTATGTTTTAAATAATGTTTCTTTAAAAATTAAAAGCGGCTCTTTTGTTGGAATTGTTGGTCAAACAGGTTCCTCTAAAACAACTTTAATCAATCTTTTATTAAGATTTTATGATGTAAGTGAAGGAAATGTTTTAATTGGAGATCATGATGTAAGAGATTATCCAATTCATGAATTAAGAAGAAATATTTCTGTTTCCTTCCAAAATCCATTTCTTTTTAATGACACAGTTTTAAATAATATTAAATGGGGTAATAAAGAAGCAACTATGGACGAAGTTATAAACGCTGCAAAAATTGCTTGTGCTTATGATTTTATAACCAATGATTTAGAAAATGGATTTAATACCATGATTGCTGAAGGCGGAACCAATCTTTCTGGTGGACAAAGACAAAGAGTATGTTTAGCAAGAGCAATTTTAATGCATCCTAAAGTTTTAATTTTAGATGATTCTTTCTCAGCTTTAGATAGAATTACAGAAGCTAAAGTTAAGGAAAATTTGAAAAATACTTTACCTGACGTTACAAAAATTGTTATCTCACAAAAAATTTCGACGATTAAAGATAGCGATGAAATTATAGTTTTAGAAAAAGGAAACATTTCTAATATTGGTAATCATAAATTCTTAGCTAAAAATGATCCAATCTATAAAGATATAAATAATATTCAAAACGAGGGGCTAGAATAATATGGAAAAAAATAAAAGATATAAAAACAGCTTCCAAACTTTATGGAGATTATTGGGTTATTTTAAAGGACATAGAATTTTATTCTTTTTTGTCATTATTCTAGTTATCTATACTTCTTTTGCCCAAATTTATGGAACTTTTATGTTAAAAGATATAATCGCAAATGGAATTCAAGCAAAAGATTATAATTATTTAATCATTAACACATCTTATATGGCCTTAGTTTATCTTTTTGGATGTTTGGCAAATTTAACTTACACCCAAATAATGATAAGACTTTCCCAAAGAGTTATTTTTAAAATAAGAGAAGATTTAATTAAAAAAGTTTTAGCTCTTCCTGTCTCATATTTTGATTCAAGACAAGCCGGTGAAATTATGAGTTATTTCACAAACGATGTTGATTCAACAATAAATGCTTTAAATCAATCATTAGCAAATATCATATTTTCATTATGTAATATTATCGGAACGCTTTTAGGAATGTATTTAATAAACTTATATTTAGCATTAATTGCAACTGCTATTGTTGCAACAATCGTTATCTTTATCGTTGTTAATTCTAAAAAATGTCGTAAATATTATCGTAAGCAACAAGAATCATTATCAATATTAAATGGTTGTATCGAAGAAGATTTAAGAGGAATTAAAGTTAACAAAGCTTTTGAACATGAAGAAGATTCATATAAAACATTTTTAAAGAAAAACGCTGATTGGCGTGACTCATCAACATCAGCTTTCTTCCACACAATGTTAAATACTCCATTTATTGTTTCGTTATCTTATTTAAACTTTGCTATATGCTCTATTGTTGGAATTCTTTTTATTTCTAATGGTTTACTAAAAGAAGGGATTGCGGCTTTGTCACCATTTTTAATTTATGTTAGACAAAGCGCTCAACCATTTAACTTTTTTACAGTTCATTTTAATACAATTTTAAATGCTTTAGCTGGTTCAGAAAGAATTTTTGAATTTTTAGATTTACCTGAAGAAAAAGAAAAAGATAAAGGATATATTAAACTTGTTAAAATCAATGATTCTTATTATTGGGAAAAAAGTCAAACTGAACATCTTCCTTTAGAAGGAAATATCGTATTTGACCATGTAAAATTTGGATATGAAAAAGATAAAATTGTTTTAGATGATATTTCTTTTTATGCAAAACAAGGCCAAAAAATTGCTTTTGTTGGTTCAACTGGGGCTGGAAAAACAACTATTATTTCTTTAATTACAAGATTTTATGATATAAATGAAGGAACCATTACTTATGATGGTATAAATATCTTTGATATTAAACTTGAATCATTAAGAAGAGCTACTTCCATGGTTACTCAAGATACACATTTATTTAACGATACTATTTTAAATAACATTAAGTATCCTCGTATGCATTCAACAATTGATGAAGTTAAAGAAGCTGCTAGAATTGGTGGAGCAGATCATTTTATTTCAAAATTAAAAGATAATTATGAAACACTTTTATATGATGATGGTATTAATTTAAGCGAAGGCGAAAGACAACTTCTTTCTCTTGCCAGAGCAGCTATTTCTCATCCTCCATTATTAATCTTAGATGAAGCAACTTCTAACATTGATACACGTACTGAAAAAATTGTCGAAAAATCAATGGATAAATTAATGGAAAATAGAACAGTCTTAGTAATTGCGCATCGTCTTTCGACAGTTAGAGATGCTAATGCAATATTAGTTCTTGATCATGGAAAGATTATAGAAAGAGGAAACCATGAACAATTATTAAAAATGAAAGGAAGATATTATTCATTATATAATGGAAGTATTGAATTAGAATAAAAAAGGCTAGGTCTTTCCTAGCCTTTTATTCATCTTTACTATCTCTTATATCAATAATGTCAGCATCGATAGCATTTTCTTTTCCTTTAAATCCGATAATTTTCTTTTCTTCATCTTTATCTATTTTATTTTTATCAATAAGTTTAACAATTATCTCTATTAATGAAGATACTCCAATAAGTAAGAGTAAAACTCCAAATAATATGGCAACTATTTCATTAAATTCATCAATAAAAAACATTAAAGTAATTCCTAAGGTTACAAAAATAATCCCAACTACTAAATTAATAATGTAATATTTATCTTTATTAAATTTAGCAAAAGAGAATATTTTACTAAACCCACTTAATAATAGATAAATAATTAAAAGAATAGGTAAAATTGAAACAAGTAATGATGGATTAATTAAAAAAGTAATCCCAAAACATAAAGAAATTACAGAGATAATAATTGAGAAAATCGATGAAAATAAAAAACTTGAAGTAATTAAAGCTAATATAATTCCTAAAAGTCCAACAATAATTAAAATTGATCCAGCGATTATTCCTATAGAATTAACAAAAAATGATGGAAGAATTATAAATACCAACCCTAAAATAATTAAAATGGCATCAAAAATAATCTTTCCTAGATTATTTTTTAAAGTTTTCTTAAATGATTTATACATTTTCTTTTCTCCTTAACAATAAGTTTTATTTACAAAATTTAAAAAATATCATTAATCCTTTTATAAATACCAAATTTTATTTTTAAATAAGCAAATTTAATTATTTTTATCTTATAAACTAATAATAGCTTCATCTAATAATTAAAACTTACACTAATATTATAAACCCAAAAGAGATTTATTAAAAAATTAACGCTAATAATAAAGTCAAAGTAAAAAATTAAACTCTTATTTCATTTGAAAGTTCTTTTCTTTTATTCAAAATGATAAAAATATTTTTGCAATTTTTAAATCACTTTTTTAACTTTTATTGAATATTTTTTGAAACTTGAAGCATTCTTGTATGTTACTAGGGATGGGATTCCAATTATTATAAAAATCCCATTTTTATAATATATATTTGTTATACTAATATATATTCTTTTAAAAAGATGCAAATTATCCTTTTATTCTTTAACTCGATTTACATCTAAATTTTCAAACGTTATGGAATCAGCAAATCTTTTGGCTAATTCCAAAGATTCTTCATTATTTATCGTCCAAGTTAAAACTAATCTTTTTTTATTCATTTTTTTATACTTTTTGTCTTTAAAGAAAGTATATTCAACATCTAATCCTTCAAATAAGTGTCTCAAACAATATAAATATTTTCTTTTATAAAGTAACAGAAGACAGCGAATATATTTTTCTTTTTTAAAAGGTAATAAACATTGCGGATAAAATGAAATTAAAATAACATTCCTCTTATCTTTAATTTCATTTAAAGTAGAAACGACTTTTTTAGCCAATTCCTTATAATTCCTCTTATATGGTTTTAATTCAATAACCATTGGAACTTTCTCTTCATTTAGTTCTAATACTTCATCTAATGTAGGAATATTAGTCTTATCACTTAGATGATAATTGTTTTTAATTTCTTCCAAAGTCAATTCTTCGATTATACCTTCTTTTCCAGTAACTCTTTTTAATGTTGAATCGTGACAAACAATTAATTTTTTATCTTTTGAAAGATGAACATCTAATTCAAAAGCAAAATCGTTATCAATAGCATTTTTAAAAGCTAAAATTGAATTTTCAGAGTAAACTTCATTATGAAGTCCTCGATGAGCAATGCCTTTTAAAAATTTAGGATTTATAAGCGTTAAAACTTTATTCTTTTCCATAATTAATCTTGATCTAAAGCCTCTAAACCTTTTTTAAAGTTTGTTTTTGTATTTTTAACATTTTTAATAAATAAGAAGACAACTAAAGCAATGACTGTACAAGCAATAGCATAAAATGGTAAAACACCAAAATCAAACCCAGGAATCAACAAAATAGTTCCTAATAAAATAGGTGTTACGGTTTGAGCAGCCATAGAGGAAGCGTAATAATAGCCTGTAAATTTGCCAATTTTTTTACTATTGCATAATTCAACAACCATCGGATAAGAATTAACATGGACTAAGCTCATGCCAAAACCTTTAACAAACCAGATAATATATAGATAAATTGGGAATGTTCCACTTCCTGGTTGGAAACCTAATAAAGTTGCTGATAAGACACCCCAAACACAATAGGATGCAAGAGTTAACCCTAACCCACTTACCAACGTCCATTTTCTCCCAATTTTAGAAGCAACCAATCCACCAACTGCAAAGCCAATAACCGAACCAACTCCCCCTACTATTGTATTTATCATGCTTGAAGATGAAGAAGCGGCAAAATAATAGATGGTGTAATTAGTCATGAAAGTCGAAATTCCATTATCAGCCATAAACCAGAAGAATTCGGCACATAAAATTAAAATTAACATAATTTTATTTCCTTTTGATAATGGTTTTTCATCGTCAACTTTTTCTTTTAATTCTGTCATTTCTTCACCAAGTTTTAATTCAGGCTCAAGTTCTTTTTCTAATTTGTTTTCTTTAATAGTGAAAAACAAAACTAAAGCGGAAATTATCATCAAAATAGATGCAACTAAAAAAGGAATTTCGATTACCCAAATATTATGATTTGCCCATTCAGGAGCATTTCCAGTTGAATTTAAATAGTCACTAACGGCAAAGAAAATTCCAACAACAGTAGCAAAAGCCCCTCCAACATAACCCATTATATTAATAATACCGTTTGCTTTACTTCTTAATGGTTTAGGAGTTAAATCTGGCATTAATGAAACCGCTGGATTTCTATACATCATTGAAAAAATAACTACGATAGCCATCATTATAATTGTACCGGCAACATTATTAAAATGAAAAAATAACGGAACAAAAGGAAAACAAACAGCACAAACAAAAGTTCCAATAAGAATATAAGGCATACGTTTTCCAATTGGCGATTTAGTTTTATCAGATAACGCTCCAAAGATAGGTAAAAGAATTAAAGCTGCTAAATTATCAAAAGCCATAACGATTCCAACTAAATATTGAACTTCTTCAGAACTTTCAATATTAAAAGCATTTTTAAATAGTTCAGTTAAAAATGTTGGACACCAAGAATCATAAACTTGCCATAAAAGTAAAATTCCAAAGAAAGCAAACCCAATGATTATTGTTCTTTTATAATTTAATTTCAATTTTGCATTTTCTTTATTAAAAGTATTAGCTTCCATAATAAACTCCTTTCTAAATAATTAAATCCCAAACAATTTATCGACTAATTCAGGTAATTCTTCTAAATTTGTTATCTTATTTACCTTTTCATCAATTCGACCAAAACCATAAGATGCATGAACAAAAATCTGTCCTGCTTTTTTAGTTTCATTAAAATCTTTTAATGTATCACCAACATAAATAACTTTATCTAGTTTATATTTTTCTTTCATTATTAAAATATTTTGCCACTTTGGTTTATTAGTATCTCCTGCACAAAGATGGTCAATAAAATATTTATTCATATTCAAAGAATCTAAATAATTTTCAATATATCCTTTATCACTATTTGAAACAATAAATAGAGGGTATTTATCTTTCAATTTATTTAAAATCTCTTCCTCGTTTGGATAAAGTTTTCCTGGATTATCTTTTAAATAATTAATTTCTTCATTTAATGCTATTTTAAAATAAGATAGACCTTTAGAAAAATCTACATCCTCAAAAGCTAGTGGTATGGTTTCTTCTGGAGTTAAACCCATATAAGATTTAGTTTTTTCATAAGAAAAACGATATTTTAAAGATTTTTTCTCCATCGCAATATTCCGTGCATCCATAATTTGTTTTATGGCATCCCATAAAGTACCATCTAAATCAAATATAATGCCATTTTTACTTATTAATTTTTCCATAAATACAAAAGTATTATATCATTGAAGAGGAGATAAAATAAGAAAATAATTGTTAAGACTTTAATAATTTTTAATGAACAATTTAAAATTAACTTCTATAATTGTAAATATGGATTTAAATAAAATTTACGAAGATATTTTAATAAGTGAACTCATTGTAGCAAGAGGTTGTACAGAACCAATCGCTCTTGCATTAGCTGGCGCAAAAATTTTTGAAGCTTTAAATGTTATACCAGAGAAAATAAGAGCCTATATTAGTGGAAATATTATAAAAAATGTTCAAGGAGTAATAATCCCAAAAACTAATAATAAAAAAGGTCCAATTCCAGCTATTTTAGCCGGTTTAATTGTTGGTTCTACTAAAAATCAGTTAGATATTCTAAATGATTTTAAAAACGAAGATTTAGGAATATTAAATAAATTAATACAAGATAATATTGTTTCTATCAATTTGGCTAAATCATGTAAAAATCTTTATATTAAACTAATAGCAACATATAAAGATCAAACCGCAACTATAATAATTGAAGATTTTCATAACAACTTTACATATGTTGAATTAAATGGAAAAGTCTTATTTTCAAAAAAAGATGCAATCAAAAGAAAAAAAGAAAAATATAATTTTTTAAACATTGAAGATATATATAGTTTTGCTTTAAATAATAATTTAGAAAGAATAAGACCTTACTTAAAACGACAAATTGATTATAACTATGCCATTGCAAAAGAAGGAATCGCTAATAATTATGGCTCTGAAATAGGGAAAATTATTCTAAATCACTCAAAATCTTCTTTAAAAGAAAAAGCTAAAGCATTTACAAGTGCTGCGAGTGATGCAAGAATGAGTGGATGTAATTTGCCTGTTGTCATTATTTCTGGAAGTGGAAATCAAGGAATCACTACTTCTGTCCCTTTAGTTGTCTATGCAGAAGAATTAAATATTGATGAAGATACTCTTTTAAGAGGGTTAGTTCTTTCAGACCTTGTTGCTTTAGAAGAAAAGAAAGATATAGGGAGATTATCAGCTTTTTGTGGGGCAATCAGCGCAGGAATTGCAGCAAGTAGTGGAATTGCCTTTATGTTAGATCATTCTTTAGATGCGATTTCACATACAATAATAAATGGTTTAGCTTTAGCAAGTGGAATTATTTGTGATGGTGCAAAAGCAAGTTGTGCTGGTAAAATTGCATTAGCACTTGAAAGCGGAATTCTTGGCTATGAAATGTATAAAAATAATTCCAATATTAATTCAGGGGATGGAATTATTAAAGAAAACTGCGATACAACAATTCAAAGTGTTGGTCGCCTAGCTAAAAAAGGTATGAAACAAACCGATAAAGAAATTTTGTCCATTATGATTGAAAAATAAAAAAGAGAGAAGAAAATTAGCACATCTCTCTTTTTTATTTATATATACTTGGTGGACAGGATGAGAGTCGAACTCACAAGAATTTCTTCATAGGATTCTGAGACCTAAGCGTTTACCAATTTCGCCACCTGTCCCTTATTAAAATATATCATTATTTTGGTCTTTATGAGAATAAGGATTAATATGTACGCTTACGCCTTTAACTTCATTATTGTTACTAATAATCGTATCTTTAATATTTTCTGCGATATCATGAGCTTCTTTTAAAGAAAGATTATCATCTACACTAACTTCTACTTCCAAAAATATACGATTGGATGCAATTCTACTTCTAAATAAATCAATATGTAATACTCCATTAACCGATAAAATCTCATTTTTTATTTTTTCATTCAATTCTTTAGAACAAGCTTTATCTAATAAGGAAGCACTATTATCAATAAAAATTCTACATCCACCAGTTAAAATAATTATTGCGATAATAATTGAAACGATTGGATCAATAATTCTAAGTTCAACATTTGTTTGATTAAAATATAAAATTACTAAAGCTACACATGTTATAAAAGTGCCAATAGAATCAAGAAAATGATCTAAACTTTGTGCTTTTAATAAAGGAGATTTAGTTTTTTTATAACCAAAAAATACTGCAATGCCTAAAAATAGTTTAATTAAGATTGCAACAATAGAAATGATTAATGCATAAATTAAATTTTTAGATAATTCCTCCTTATAATCGCCGTTAATCATTGACATTACTGCATCATAAATTAATAAAACACCTGATAAAATAATAAAAATTGAAAATAACAATGTAATAAAATTTTCAATTTTTTCATGACCAAATTGATGGTCTTTATCTGCTTTTTTGCTAGCTTTTTTATTAGCGATTGTACTAACTAAAGAAGTCAAACAATCACCAAGTGAATCAACACCATCACTTAATAATGCACTAGAAGAAGCAAATATTCCTCCAAATAGTTTTATTATTGTTAATAAAACATTTAAAATGAGTTGAACGACTGTAAAATTACCGACTTTCTTGTAATATTCCTCACTAAAATCACTACCCTTTTCCATAATGCTAACAATTATATACTTCTAAAAAATGTATGGATACTATTTTTTTAATAAATATATAATGTAAATATGGAAGAAAATATAATTAAACTAACAAAAGCATTAAAAGAAGCCAGCAAAATAGTATTTTTTGGAGGGGCTGGTGTTTCAACTGAAAGTGGAATTAAAGATTTTAGAAGTAAAGATGGTCTTTATAATTTAAAAAGTAAATATGGGGTAAATTATGAAACAATTCTTTCACATAGTTATTATGAATATAATAAAGACATCTTTTTTAAGTTTTATCGTGAATTTATGATAAATAACGAAGCAAAACCTAATTTTGCACATATTTTTTTAGCAAAATTAGAAAATGAGTACCATAAAGACATTACAATTATCACTCAAAATATTGATAACCTTCATCAAGAAGCAGGGAGTAAAAACGTAATTGAACTTCATGGTTCAATAATGAGAAATTATTGTGAGAAATGTGGAAGATTTTATTCTTTAAGTGACATTTTAAAAATGGATAATATTCCACTTTGCCCAATTTGTGGAGGATATATAAAACCGGATGTAGTTTTATATGAAGAACCATTGAATAATAACATAATAACAAAAGCATTGATTTCTTTAGAAGAGGCAGATTTATTAATAATCGGAGGAACTTCATTAAATGTTTATCCTGCTTCTTCTTTTATTTCTTATTTTTTTGGAGATAATATTTTTGTAATAAATAAAGAAGAATTAAATATTAATCGAAAAATAAAGGGTGTAATATATCTCCCGATTGGTGAAACTTTTAAAATGGTTGATAATGTTTATTCTAAATAACCTTATTTAAAAGAGCCTAAAAAAATACATACCCTTTTTAAAATCAAGTGTATGTATTTTTAATTATTATTTAATTATTAAATTAATACGTTCCAAAAATTCTATCTCCAGCATCACCTAATCCTGGAATAATATACCCTTTTTCGTTTAATTTTTCGTCTAAAGCACAAAGATAAATTTCTACATCTGGATGAGTTTCACTAACCTTTTTTACACCTTCAGGAGCACCAACTAAACAAAGTAAACGAACATTTTTATATCCTTTAGCTTTTATTAATTTAATTGCATCACAAGCACTACCTCCAGTAGCAAGCATTGGATCGCAAACTAAAACAAGTGGTTTTTCAACTTTAGGTAATTTACAAAAATATTCAACTGGTTCTAACGTTTCTTCGTTTCGATACATTCCAATATGACCGATTCTTGCTGTAGGAAGCATATTAATTACTCCATTGCTCATTCCTATACCTGCTCTTAAAATAGGAACAACTACTAAAGAATATTCTAATCCTAATTTGTCAATAATCGCACCAGTAGGAGTTTTTATCTTTTTACCTGTTGGAACAACTTTTAAATCTTTATAAACTTCATAAGTCATTAAAGATGCGATTTCATCCAGCAAAGTTCTAAAATCTTTACTATTTGTTCGTTCATCTCTCATCTTATTAAGTTTCATAGTAATTAATGGATGATTAACTAAATGTAACATATGTTCCTCCTTTATTTAAAACATTCTTTTTAAATAAAAAAAATATCAAAGAGAATATCTTTGATATTTTTAATACTAATGGGTTCTTAATTTATTTAAAAAAGCGTTTCTTTTTTTCATTTCGATAAAATTATACTACTCTTACTTAATATTTTTAATAGTTAATTAACTTTTTATTTTTCAAAAGTATTAGCAACTTTAACAAGCAAATCTCTTACTTTTAAATGTTGAGGGCAAATTTTTTCGCATTTCCCACATTTAATACAATCGCTTGCTTTACCATTTTCGCTAGTATGATGTTTATATGAATCAAATGCACTATCTTCTTTAAATAATAAATAATTATTATAACAAGTAAATAATGAAGGTATTTTAATATGTTTTGGGCAACCATCAATGCAATATTTACAAGCTGTACACGCAATAGTAGGAATTTCATTAAAAATATTAACTACTTCTTTTAAAACATCTTTTTCTTTTTCATTTAATGGTACAAATTCTTTCATAAATGAAACGTTATCGATAACTTGATCCATATAACTCATACCACTTAAAACCATAAAAACATTATCAAAACTTGCTGCAAATCGAATAGCATAAGATGCATTTGATCCATTATTTAATTCTTTTATTAATTTATCTGCTTTAATAGGCAAATTAACTAATCGGCCCCCTTTAACAGGTTCCATAACGATAACAGGTTTATTATATTTAAGACAAACTTCATAACATTTTCTTGATTGAACATCATTACTATCATAATCAAGATAATTAAATTGTAGTTGAACAACTTCAATCTCAGGATGATCAATTAAAATTTTCTCTAAAAATTCGGCAGAATCATGAAAAGATATTCCGATATGTTTAATTTTTCCTTCTTCTTTTAATTTTTTCGCAACTTCATAGGCATGAGCATTTTGATATTGTTCATAATTATTTCTACTTTGAGCATGCATTAAATAAAAATCAAAATAAGAAACCCCACAACATTCAAGTTGAAGATTAAAAAGTGGAATAATATCTTCTTCGTTTTTAAAACATGACGAAGACAATTTGTTTGTTAAAACAAATTCTTCTCTTTTATATTTTTTAACCAAACATTCCTTTAAAGCTTTTTCACTTTCTCCATGAAGATAAACATGGGCAGTATCAAAATAGTTAAAACCATTACTAATAAAATAATCAACCATTTCTTGGAATTTAACTAAATCAACTTTATTATTTTCATCTAAAGGGAGTCTCATAACCCCAAAACCAAAATTTTTATTAATATTATAAAAAGGATGCGACATAATTTTCTCCTGAGCCATTAATTATTTTTTAAAATAAAATAAAAATAAAATCAATAATTACTTTTAATTAAATGTGGCCAAAATAAAATTGAACATTTATTTTTAATGATATTTATCGACATTTTATTAATATTTCAATTTTGTTGAATAAAATATATTAAAAATTGACATTAATATAAATTCAATAACCTTGATTTCTAGTTTTAATTACTACATACTGCTAATTTCTTTCTACTTTCAATAGATAACAATTTCATTTTTTTCCGTTAAAATTAAAGCATGAAAAAGAAAGAAGTAATTAAAACTGAAGACTTAAATACAAAGAATGGATATTTAGTTGAATTTAAAAATGTTTCAAAAATTTATAAGGTCGGAACAGAAGAAATAAAAGCTAATGATCATCTCTCTTTTAATATTAAAAGAAAAGAATTTACTATTATTGTTGGTCCATCTGGAAGTGGAAAAACAACACTTTTAAATTTGCTTGGAGGAATGGATACGCTATCTAGTGGACATATAATAGTTGATGGGGAGGATATTTCATCATATAACGATAAAAAACTTACATTATTTAGAAGAAATGCTATTGGATTTGTTTTCCAATTTTATAATCTAATGCCTAATTTAACAGCAATAGATAATATCTCTATTGCAACTGAAATTTGTAAAAATCCTTTAAAAAGTATCGATGCTTTGAAACTTGTTGGTTTAATAAATAGAAAAGATAATTATCCATCACAACTTAGTGGTGGTGAACAACAAAGAGTCTCTATTGCTAGAGCATTAGCAAAAAATCCTAAGCTTTTACTTTGCGATGAACCAACCGGGGCTTTAGATTATCAAACAGGGAAAATGATTCTAAAAGTTCTTTATGATTTATGCAAAAAAGAAGAAAAAACTGTAATCGTTATTACACACAATACTGCTTTATGCGCGATGGCAGATCATGTTTTACATATTAAAAATGGGACTATTGTTAAAGAAGAATATAATGAAAATCCAACACCTATTGAAAATATTGAATGGTAATAAATCATGAGTTCGAAAACTTATTTAAAATATTTATTTAAATCTATTAAAGAAAATTTTAGCCGATTATGTGCAATATCCTTAATTATTTTATTAGGGACAGGTTTTATTGTTGGCTTGCAATCTAGTGGACCAGATTTAAAAGCCACAGTTAATACTTATTTTAATAATACAAACTTTTACGATATTTCTATTCAATCAAATATAGGTTTAAATAATGATAGCATCTATGAATTAAGAAATAACATATCTTCGATAGATGAAATTGAATCATTTTATCAATTGGATAGATTTACATATATAAACGGTTCAAAAAGTGAAAGTAGAATTATTTATAAAGATTTAGTAAATAGCCAAATTGATAAATTAACTTTAATTGAAGGTAGAATGCCTACACAAGAACACGAATGTGTTGCATTAAAAACTTATAATGAAGAAAGCATTCAAATTAGCGACGTAATAAATTTTGATGAGTATTATTTTAGAGTTGTTGGATTAGTAAATGATCCATCATATCTTTCACATACGACTGAAACTACTACTATTGGAAGTGGGAGTTTAGATAATGTTATTTATATTGATAGCGGATTAGAAATAATTGATGAATTCAATACACCAACAATAATCAAATTAACTTTTAATAAAGACGATATTTCATCAACGTTTGATGATGAATATAACGACTTTATTGAAGAAAAAAAGAAGAAAATCGAAAATTTAGAAGATGATATTATTTCTTCTCAAATTTCTTATTTAGAAACTAATATTAGACAGGAAGTTGAAAAAGCAATTGAAGAAGAAATGAGGGCAACTTTAAAAGAGCAAATACCAAATATTACCGATTCTCTTTTAGAAACTTTAATTAACGCCTATAAAAATGGCGATGATTTTAAAAATTTAGTTAATGAACAAACCGAAATACAATTAAATGAAATTATTAATAAAACGACTCCTCAAATTTATATTTTGACTAGAAATGAAAACCAAAGCTACGCAACTTTTAAAATCGATAGTGAAAAAATTGTTGCTTTAGCTGCAGTTTTTCCTATATTTTTCTATGGAATAGCCCTTTTAGTTTCAATTACATCCATCACTCGTTTAGTAAATAAAGACCGTTCTCAAATTGGAACGTTAAAGTCATTAGGATATAGCAAATTAAAAATTTATAATAAATATCTATTTTTTGGCTTATTAACATCAATTATAGGTTCAATATTAGCAATAGCTGTTGGTTTATTTGTTTTGCCAACAATTATCATTACAATATATGGTTCTTTATATAATATTATCAATATTGTATACATTTTTGATACATTTAGTGTTTTATCTGCTACCCTTATAATGATTGTTTTAATTCTTTTAACAATAAGCATTATTTCAATTAATGTATTAAAAGAAAATAGCGCTTCTCTTTTAATTCCAAAAGCTCCTAAAGCAGGTAAAAAGATTTTAATTGAACGAATTTCTTTTATATGGAAACATTTTAAATTTAAAACTAAATCAATGTTAAGAAATGTATTTACCTTTAAAAAAAATTTAATAATGATGTTAATAGGAATTGGTGGTTGTACTGCTATATTACTTACAGCATTCGGACTTTCTGATTCTTTAAGCGTTATAAATAAAGACCAATTTGACAAAATAATTAATTATGATTTAATAGTTCAAAGCGAAAATATTGAAGAAACAAAAAAATTATTTAAAGATGAGGATTTTGAAAAAATAGCAAGTTTATATTATGAAAGTAAAATAAATAATTTTTCTTCATCATCGACATCTTATGACGAAAAAGATAATATTGATGTTTATTTATTAGGTGGAAATGATGATTTAAGTGGTATTATTGGGTTTGATGAAAAAATTGACTTTAACGATAATTCAGTAATTATTAGCGAACAAATCTCTTCACTTTTAAATATAAAAGAAGGTGATTTTATTTATTTAAGTATAACTCCTTCAATTATGGGAAATAATGAAAATTATGAAGAATATCAAGATATTCCTTTAAAAGTTAGTGATATTACAACTAATTATGTTTCAAATTATGTTTATATAGGTAAAAATATCTATAAAGAAAAATTTATTAATCTATCAATTAATTCATTATTGTTGAAAAGTTATATGAATGATAATGATTTAAATGAATTTATTAATGAAATTAGTGAAAATTCACTAATTTCATCTATTTCTACTACATACTCAACAAGAAATATTTATTCTAATATTTTAGATAATTTAACATCAGTTGTTGTTTTACTTGTATTTTTATCAGGAGCATTAATATTTGTTGTTATTTATAATCTTGTTGATATAAATATTGATGAAAGAATTAAAGAAATCGCCACTTTAAGAGTTAATGGTTATACTAGAAGTGAAACATTACGATATATTTATCGTGAAATTATCTTTATGAGTATAATTGCTATATTACTTGGATTATTACTTGGTTATTTCCTTCATATATTTGTTATTAATACTATTTCAAGTGTTGGGCTTATGTTAGGAGGTTCAATATTTTATCAATCTTATTTATATACAATTTTAATTGTTTCTATCTTTATTGCTTTAACTGCGTTAATTTTTATTCCTAAAATCAATAAAATTAAAATGAATGAAGTATTAAAGTCTGTTGATTAATAAAAATCTAGAAATTGTTTTAAAAATAATTCAAATTCATTACTTTTCTTAAAAAAACAAGTTAAATCAATAATATTTGATAAAATAACAAATAAAAAATTCGTAGGTTAAAAATATTTACCTACGAATTTAATGAGTTGTTATAATTTTAAAATTAATCAATAATTCCTTTTTTATAATTAATATTAAAGGCTTTAGAAAGTTCTTTTAAATTATCGCTGCTAATTGATTGAACAATATGTTTATCACATATTTTCATATGTGTTTTTCATATTCAAAATTAATAAATTGTTTTTAATGTTTTCTATCATTGTATTCATACATTATAATCTCCTAAATTTATATTATGAAAATCAAGATTGCTCTCAATTAATGTGTTATCTTCGCTATAATCACTATTTTCAAGTATTGTTTTATAATGTTTTGAATCTATTATCATTTTATTTTTTTCTATAGAAATCGGATGGGAAGCTATTTTTTCACTATTACAATAAATATTCAAAATAGTTCCAATTTTTGTAACAACAACGTTTCTTTCTATAAAGTTTGAAGGTACAGAATATTTGCTATTTTCAAATGAAATTAAACAATCTTTCCAACTTTTCTTACTGATGTTTTATCGATTATATATATTCGGCTTATTGGATTTAATTTTTCTAATTTAAATCTAACTTTTGGAATTTCATTTGTTGTTGAATGAATTTTCGAATTTACTTTTTCACACCAATCATAAGCTTCTTTATTTAAATCATCTAAATCCCTAAACTTTCTATCAACCATAAAGTTTTCTTGAACATATCTTACTGTTCTTTCGACTTTGCCTTTAGTTTGACCTCTATAAGGTTTGCATAAAACCGTTTTAAAACCAAAAAAGTCCGCAAAATCCTCAAATTCTTGATTTAATTTAGAATCTTTTTGTTTTAACAATCTTTTAATAACAACTTGTTAATTGCCAAAATTTCTAAAGATAGTTTATTCAAATTGTTTAAAGAAATTTACTCATTCAAAGTGAGTATTTTTTTATTAAAATTTAAATGAAAGAAAAAAAGCTAAAGTTATTTCTGATTGGAGTCAACTTAACTTTAGCTACCTATTTGAGGCAAATTAATGATATTAATTTTAACGGAACTTTTCAATAAAACAGATGAAAATTTTATAAAAATTTATGAAGAAAATATTGTTAATTGTTTCCATAAATTAATACAAAAACGCTCATATTGTCATTCTGCTGAAATTGTTGGTAATGGTTATTATTCGAGATGTCTTTTTTATAACGATACAATTAATTACGTAGATATTTATCGAGTAAAATGCAAAAATTGTGGCAAATCAGTATTGATGGTGCCGGCTAAAGGATTCGAACCTTCGACCTACGCGTTACGAGTGCGTTGCTCTACCACCTAAGCTAAGCCGGCAAGTAGAGATATTATAAATTAAAATAGAATAAAGTTAAAATAAAACTTGATTTAACAATCTTTCAATGGTATATTATTTAAGCACGTTGGGTGTTTAGCTCAGCTGGGAGAGCATCTGTTTGACGTACAGAAGGTCATAGGTTCGATCCCTATAGCACCCACCAAATTTAAAGATATAGCCGACTAATGTCGGTTTTTTTAAAACAAAAAAGAGAAATAAGATTATTCTTCTTTCTCTTTTTTAATATATTTAATATATTCCATTTGTTTATATGAAGATGATGCTTCAACCATCTCTTTATAAGTTTCATTTCTTAAATATTCTTTATTTTCTTTAATTTCATATCCTTCTTTAGGAAGAATTGGTTTACAAATTATAACTACTTTTCTTGGTTTTTTATTTTTATTCTTTCTTTCTTTAAATGTAGTTACTATTGGAAGAATAGGAGCATTATATTTTGCAGGATAATGAAATGCGGCACTTTTAAACGGTCTAATTTTAGTATAAAAAGGCCAAATATGAGCTTCAGGGAATATTAAAATATGTTCTCTTTTTTTCTTTAAATAATATTCTATCCCTTTCATCATTTTAGCTTGATTTAAAAATGTAGTAGCTAAAGGAATATAGCCGAGTTGACGAGTAAAAAAAGTTAATAATTTTGAACTTAAAATATTAGGATTAGCAACTACATTAACTCTTTTTCTGTTTATAATTAAACATTGAATATAGAAAGCATCTTCATTAGAAACATGATTAGCATAAATAAAACCTCCGGTTTTATTTATTTTTAAAATCTTATAATATTCTTTTAAATTTTCTTTACCCTTAACTTTCATCCCATTAAAAAGACTATATCCACCTAAAATAGGTTTAGCAAAACACCAATAAAGAATATTACCAAAAGTTTTTTCAAATAAGTTTCTTTTATATTTATATTTATCATTAACTTCGATTTTATTTAAATCAATGTTTCCAAAATCATCATTTAATTCATCGCTATAATAAATGACTCTTTTATCTTCTTTTCTTATTTTCATTTTTAATATTCTCTAAAGCCTCCTTATTAGTAATAATACCATCATGTTTAATTTTATCCCAACTAACTCTTTTATATTTATGGAATAATCCATCTAAAAACGCAAAAACAAAGTCAGCAAAGAAAAATAAATATGAGAATATAACTTTAATTTGTAATCCTACACTAAATTTTAAATATTTATTTGAAATAACAAAAGTAATAAACGCGACTAATCCAACAAAAATCCAAAGTATAAAGAAATAAACTAAAACCCAAATAAACATACTTAAAGAAATAAGTTCTACTCTAAATACTTCAAAAAAGGCACTAAAAACTAAAGAAGCAATAAAAAAACCTAAAGATATTAAGAAAGCTAAAACTAATAATCCAACTATTACTACAAGTGGATAAATCGAAACATTAAATTCAAAAAGAGAGGTATTTTGTCTTCCTTTTTTTAAAGCATGATAATTAGGATTATTTTTCTTTTTATATTTTTTATCATTAGCAAAATAGCCCCAAACCCATCTTATATGTTGCTTATGAACCACTTTTAAAGTAGTAGCTTGTTCATCATAATATTGAGCAATTGGATAATATTTCATTGGAACATTGTGATAATAACAATATTTAGTTAACTCCACATCTTCAGTCATTCCATTAAATATCCATCCTCCTTCGTTATCAATAATATCAAAATCAACAAAATAGCCTGTTCCTGTTAAGGTCATTTTTTTAAATAAAATACTTCTTCCGTTAGATGTAAATTGATTCATATAAGCAAAAAGTGTTGCACTACATGCGCTAATCCAATTTGCAGAAGAATTAGTAAAATTACGATAGCCCATACCTACTTTAAATCCGGCGTTTTTAACATCGTTCATTAAATCAATATAATCACTTTTTGCAACATTATCCGCATCAAAAACAATAAATGCATCATAATAAAGATTATTTTCTTTAATATATTTATAAGCTTCATCAAGAGCGAAGCCTTTAGTTTTTTTATTAACTAAATCTTTCCTAATAATTACATTAAATTTATATTTTTTGGTTATTTTTACTGTTGGATCATCTTTAGATTCTACAATTACATAAACATCAAAATATTCACGAGGATATGTTTGATTTTTAAGCGATTCTAAAATGTGGCCAATAACTTGATCTTCATTTCTTGCCGGAACTAAAACAGCATACTTATAATAAACTTTACCTTTTGGTAATTTTTTATGTTTTTTTAATGATAAAACAAAGTATGCGAAAAAATACCAAAATAGGGAAAGAAATATAATTAAAGCTAATATAACAGCAAGTAACAAAGCTTCGCCAGAACGAAGAAACCAACTTGCTAAATTTTCTGCATTCATTAATAAACATTATAAATAAAAGTTCGGTAAAATCAATTGTTTTTAATATTTTATAATATAAACACTAGCGCACCTAGTAATTAAAACTAAAAATAAAACTATAATAAAAAAATCACGATTACTCGTGACTACATATATATAAACACCATTTAGTGATATTTTTAAATGGTTGCGAGGGCAGGATTTGAACCTGCGACCTCAGGGTTATGAGCCCTACAAGCTACCAGACTGCTCTACCTCGCGATTTCGTTTTCAATAATGGCGGAGAAAGAGGGATTCGAACCCTCGCAAGACTTGCATCTTCTATCGGTTTTCAAGACCGACCCCTTCAGCCGCTTGGGTATTTCTCCTTAAAATGGTGGACCATCTAGGACTTGAACCCAGAACCTAACCGTTATGAGCGGTCCGCTCTAACCAATTGCGCTAATGGTCCGCGAGTTTCAAATTTGGTAGCAGCGGGGGGACTCGAACCCTCGACGCGCCGGGTATGAGCCGACTGCTCTAACCAACTGAGCTACGCTGCCATCTCTATCTAATCTTCTAAACGTTCTTTTTTTAATGGTGGACCCTAGGAGAATCGAACTCCTAATCCAAGCTTGCAAAGCTAGTGTTATCCCATTTAACTAAGGGCCCAAACGAATAGCGCTTAATTAATATACCAAGAAACGATATAAAAATCAAGCGCTTAATTTTATTTTATTAAAAATTTTTCATTTTTTAATTAATCATTTTACGATAAAATTTACATCTACCAGAATTAAAAATAATATTATTTACAACACTTCTTTTTATTGTATTTTTTATTATATTGTTTAACTAATTTATTTTTTGAAGAACAACAATCACATTCTGACAAAACAGAGTGACCTTTAATCTTTTTTCTAACAAAATAAATTATAAGTAAAGAAACAATAATAAGAAGAATACAAATTACTAAAATATCAATCCATGTCATAAATTTATGCCTTTAAGATTTTTGCTTTTTGATCTCTTTTTTTATTAATTAAATAAATTAATACAATTGCAAGTATAGCGATTACTAAGTAAATAAATACTGCCCACCACCATGTTCCAACAATATAGAATACACTAGAAGCGATATAGGAAGTAACAATCCAAAATAATAACGTACCTTTTAAAGTTCCCTTCTTTAATTCTCCTTTTGCAGTAGCTACAGCAGCAAAACAAGGAATTGTAGTCATATTAAATACAATAAATGCTAATATTCCAGGTACATTGATTCCGGTAGAAATAACCATCAAGCCAACATCACTAGCACCTTCAATTGATGCGATTGTAGAAGGTAAAGTAGAAGGATTAACCGCTCCAGCCGCACTCAAAGCAGCACCTAACATACCAAATGTAGCAATAACATTTTCTTTTGCGATTAAACCAGTAATTGCACCAACTGCAAATACCCAACCAAATTGTCCAAGTTGAGATCCAAAGCCTAAAGGAGTAAATAAAGGTTGAATTACTTTTCCTATTTGAGCAAGTATTGAATCATCAGTAGTAAATGAGCCTAAAAATTCACCATCAGCGTATTCAATATATTGCCAATCTGGAGTAAATGATTGTAAGAACCAAATTATAATGTTTGAAACTAAAATGATTGTGAAAGCTTTTTTAACAAAATGCTTACATTTATCCCAAACATGTAACATCAAAGAGGAAAGTTTAGGCCAGTGATAAGCTGGAAGTTCCATAATAAATGGAGGTGTTTCACCTCTTAATGTTGTATTTCTCATAATGAGAATAGTTATAATAGCAACAATAATGCCAGTAAAATACATTCCCAATGTAATAATATCAGCATTCGATACATTAAATATTGTAATAATAGCTCCAGCACAAGCTGTCAATATAGGTAATTTTGCACTACATGAGAAGAATGGAATAACTCTAATTGTAGCGATTCTTTCTTTTTCTGTAGCTAATGTTCTTGTATTTGTCATAGCAGGAACGCTACATCCAAATCCCATTATCATTGGCATAAATGCTCTTCCACTTACACCGAATTTTCTAAATATACGATCAAGAATGAAAGCGACACGAGCCATATATCCTGTATCTTCTAAGATTGAAAAGAATAAGAATAATAATAAGATTTGTGGTAAGAAACTTAAAACAGAAAATACACCAGCAAGTAAACCATCACATACTAAGGCTTGTGCCCAGTTTGCAGCCCCAGCAACAGACATTCCTGTACCTACTAGTTCAGTTATCCAATCTGTAAAACCAACTAAACAAGCTTGTAAAAATACTCCAGGAGATTGAATGCCAGTACCACCAGCAAATATTATCCCTTCCCAAGGCGTTCCTGCAGCAATAACATATTCACTATCACCAAAAACACCCATTGCATTTAAATAGAACAAATCTTCACCGAATGTGAAATGGAAAATAAAGAACAAAATTACTACGAAAATAATTAATCCAAGGAATCTATTTGTTAAAACTCTATCAATTCGATCTGATTTAGTTTCGTTTGCAAATCTTTTCTTCTTTCCAGATCTTTCATCACTATTGACTTCTTTATGTTTAGTTAAGGCTATGGAATAATGATTTTGAATATATTTATATCGATTATCAGCAATAATAGCTTCAAAATCATTTCCAAATACAGAATCTTTAATATCCCCTTTTGCCTCAACAACTAATTGATATTCACGAGGATGATTATTTTTTTCAATATTGTCTTCTTCAACTAATTTGACAGCATGGAATAAAGAATTGTCTAAGCCATTATTATCTAAAGATTCTTTTACCTTTTTAATAATTGGTCCTACAGATGTATTGATTAATATGCTGCTTCCTTTTCTAGGTGTTCTTGCGCATTGAGCAACAACTTCCATTAATTGTTTTAGATTATCTTCCTTTAAAGCACTAATAGGAACAACAGGAACACCTAGACTTTTTGATAATAATTCAACATCGATTTTATCTTTATTTTTATCTAAGACATCCATCATATTTAAAGCAACAACAACAGGGACATCCATTTCTAAAATCTGTGTCGTTAAATATAAATTTCTTTCAAGATTAGTAGCATCAACAAGATTAATAACACAATCTGGTTTTTCATCAATAATGAAATTCCTTGAAATAACTTCTTCTGGTGTGTAAGGAGATAAAGAATAAATACCAGGTAAATCGACAATATCTATTGGCTCACTACTCTTTTTATAGACTCCTTCCTTTTTATCAACTGTTACACCAGGCCAGTTTCCAACATGTGCTGTTGAACCTGTTAAACCGTTAAATAATGTTGTTTTCCCACAATTTGGGTTACCGGCTAAAGCAACTTTAATCATATTATTCGCCCTCAACTTTCATAACAACATTTTTGGCTTCACTTTTTCTTAGAGTTAACTCATAATTTCTTATTGTAATTTCAATTGGATCGCCAAGTGGCGCTTTTTTTCTTAAAAATACACTAGCACCAGGAGTAACACCCATATCAAACAATCTTCTTCGAGTGACTCCCTCTCCATTTACAGCTACTATAATACCTTTTTCTCCTACTTTGAAAGTATCTAGCGTTTTTTCCATAATAAATACTCCTAACAAACAAAAATTGTACTTGCAATAACTTTATCAAGTGCTAATCTTCCATCTTTAATCATAATGACTACGTTTCCAGAATCCGAAGAAAGAATAGTTATTGTTGAATTTATTGTTATTCCAAGACTTTCTAAATGTTTTTTAACTTTAGGATCTGATGATATCCTTATTACCCTTAGCGGGGTATTTAAAGGTGCAATTGCAATTGGCATATATTTTCTAAATCCTCCATTAAATAAACTTGTTATTTAATTTTGTTAACCATCGCTAACAACAACTATATTTAATACCTCTTGCAGAAAAATGTAAAGAAAAAGTTTGTTATAGGTAACAAATATTTTAAAGAAAACCACACAATTAATGTGTGGTATTATATTTTTTTATTGCTTCAATAGTTTCATCGCTTACGACATGCTCTATTTTACACGCATCTTCTTCAGCAACTTCATTTTTAACACCTAATTTAATTAAAAATTCAGTTAGTGTTATATGTCTGCTATAAATTTTATTGGCATATTCTTCTCCTTTTTTTAAAAGGATGATTGAATCATTGCTTAATATATCGATATAGCCTTTATTTTTTAAATTCTGCATAGCTCTAGAAACAGAAGCTCGAGAGAACCCCATTTTATTAGAAATATCTATAGCGTGAACATTTTGTTTTTCACTTTTTAAAATTAATATTGTTTCTAAATACATCTCTTCACTTTCGTTATAAATTTTGTTCATTTTAAATTCCTCTATATTTAATATACCATTAGATGAATATTAACTAAATTGAAAAATTCTTAATTATTTCTTCTTTTAGCTAATCTTGCTAATTTATTATCTTTAACTTTTGTTAAGTTGTTGCCAACTATAATATTTAATATAACAAAAATAATTATAAAAACAATAATAACTAAAGACATATAAGAAGGCGTAATAGTTAATCCAAAAAATTTATAATCAAAGCCAAAACTATTTTCTAAAGAGGAAATAAGCTCATTTCCGCCATTAATTCCATTTGTTGGATCTAAAACATAAGTTTTTAACTGATCAAAAGGTTTTAATAAAAAAGCGTATCTAAAAAGCCCACAGGCATGTGTTGGTGGTAAAAACATACATAAATTATTAACCCAAACAGGCAACATGCTCATTGGCATATAGGCGCCAATTAAAAAACCAATAGCTGTTGAAAATATGGCAATAATAGATGTTAAACTACTTTCTTTATTCATAAAAGAACAAATAAAAGTAGTCATAAGAGTTGCTGAAACAACGGAAAATACCAAAACAGCAAATATCGTTAAAAAGTCAGCAAAATTTAAAACAAATTCACCATTGGCAAATAAATAAATAAAGCAAATTAATACAAAAATAAAGTTTATACAAAAAGTAATAATAAAGTTCGCTAAAAAATATGAACCTATTAAAACAGGTCCTTTTACCGGAGAAGAAATAAAGTCTCTATTTATGCCTCTATCTTTATCACGAACAAAAATATAATTTGTTTGTATTGAAACAGTTACAGAAGTAACTGCACAAATTCCGCTTAACATCCATGAATCAATAACAGTCTCTAAAATTTTAATTAAAGTATTATTAGTTTTTAAATCTAAATCTTGAAGAATAGTTCTAACACTAGAAATTTCGAGTTCTCTTAAAAATAAAATATAAATTCCTAAAACTATAACCGGAACAATTAATGTATAAAGAACCGTTATTTTCGAGCGAAAGAAAACAATTAAATGTCTTTTAGTTAAATTAAAAAATATATTTGCATTTCTTTTTTTATTCATTATTCTCACCATTTTCAAAAACAATATTTTTACCAGTTACATTGAGGAACACGTCATCCATATTTCCTTTTAAAAGTTCAAAATCAGTAATAAAATTAGAATATTTTTCAATTAAGTCTTTCCCTTTTAATGGGGTATCAACAAAAATTTTATATGCCTTTTTGTCAAAATCATAAACAAAATTTTCACTATTTCCTTTTAAAATTTCTTCAAATTTATCATTTTTCTTTAAAAAAGCTAGAACATAATCGCTGCTATAAACATTCTTCAAATCATTAGGTGTTCCTTGAGCTATTATTCTACCTTTATCCATTATAACAACATATGTTGCTTGATCAGCCTCTTCTAAATAATGAGTTGTTAAAAATACTGTCATTCCAGTTTTTTCTCTAATTTCATCAATTAGCGTCCAAACATTTAAACGAGTTTTAGGGTCTAAACCAGTCGTTGGTTCATCTAAAATTAATAATTTTGGCTCATGTACCATGGCTCTAGCGATATCAACTCTTCTCTTTTGACCACCACTTAATTTTTTAACTTGTTGGTTTAAAATTGGCTCTAATTCCAGTAATTCAGTAATTCTTTTTAATTTTTCATTAGATTCTTTTTTAGTTAAAGAATAAAAAGATGTTCTAATTTTTAAATTTTCTAAAACCGTTAAATCGTTATCAAGAACACTATTTTGAAAAACAATTCCGATTTCTTCTTTTATTAATTGATTTTCTTTGTCATTATCAATATCATGTCTACAAACAATAACACGTCCATTATCCTTCTTTAAAATTGAACAGATTATATTAATTGTCGTTGATTTACCAGCACCATTAACACCTAAAAAAGCAAACAAACTTCCTTTTTTTACTTTAAAAGAAATATCGTTAACAGCTTTTAAACTTCCATAACTTTTTCTTAAATGTTTTATTTCCAAAATAATATCATTCTCTTTAAAACTGCTTTCTATTTTTTTATATTCTTCAAAAATATCGTCAAATTCATAAATTTTTAAAGATTTATGAACTTTCTCGATTTGCCATTGCTTGATATTATAAACATGGAAAAAAGGAATCCATTTAATGCCTTTACAAAAATGTTTTATAACAGTATCTTTTTTTACATTTCTTTGTTCATTATATTTACCATCTAAATATAAAGCGTAGCCATGTTTTTTAGCGACGGAATTTAAAGCACTTTGATCTAAAAAGAGAAAATGTTTAGTTTTTACTAAATCGAAAACCTCTTTAAAAAAATTAACCTCCCTTGCTTTTTTTAAATTTATAAATAATACGCCAGAATTAAAATAATCTTTTCTTATCCAAAATTTCCCCATTTTATCTATAACAATACCTAAAACATAATTATCTATTTCATTCATAGTAAATAATTCTTCTAAAGAGTTATAAACCATAGTATCACTATCTAAATATAAGATTTTTTCTGGCAAAGAAGGAATTTCTCCAGCACAAAGTCTTAAAAGAGAATATGGAGTAAACCAATTATCAAGTTTTTTAAAAGTATCATGATTTTTTAAAATAACTTCTTCTTTATCTAATAAATTAACCTTAGTATTTGAATTATAAACTTTTAATATTGTTTCGATTTTAGCAATATCTTCTTTTAAAATTGGTATATATTTAGAATTAATATCACTAAAATCAGCAGTTAAAATAAAAATATTAATATTAGAATTTTTATTTTTCATGACTAAGGATAGGCATGAAAGTAAAATGCCTTTTATTACGGCTCTGTTTCCAGCATATAAAACATTAATATCAACCATAAAATTCTTTTAAATTCAACTTAATAATAAGATTATAAAATATATAAAAAATATTTGATATATTTATTAATTCTATTTAAAAGAGAACTTTTAAAAACTAGATGAAAAGTTTAAAAATCATTGGATTCCCTTATTTAATATCATATTAATAAAAACTTTTTTAATTTGATGTAACTTTTTTCGCTTTTTCTATCATCATTAAATTTATTGGCAACTTCAATTTTTAATTCACCATGTTTCATTGATTTATCTAGTTTTTATTTAGATATTCTTTTAGAAAATTATTTAAAAAACCTATCATCTTTTTTTAAACTAATTTTAATATTACTAATATTCTAAAAAATTAAAAACCACTCATAAATGTGAGTGGAAATAATTCATATTAATGGTCGGGGCGACAGGATTTGAACCTGCGGCCTTCTGCTCCCAAAGCAGACGCGATACCAAGCTACGCTACGCCCCGAACTATTTAATGCTCAATTATTATATCGAGACTTCGATATAAAATCAATAACATTTTAACTTATTTTATCTTTTCATTTTTTCAATTTTCTTGAAGTTAAATAATATCTATGATATATTAATTAAGCATTTTAATTATGCTTCCTTAGCCAAGTTGGTAAGGCAACTGACTGCAACTCAGTGACCAGTGGTTCAAATCCGCTAGGAAGCTCCAATTTTCAAATAACACGATAATTATCGTGTTTTTTTAATACCTTAATCATTGAAAATTGTATCAATTGTATCAAACGAAGAAAATTCCTCAGCAACTTTTTTCTTCTTTATAGGTAATATATGTCCATAAACTTCTTCAGTAACTCTACTTGAAGAATGTCCAACCCATGAAGAAATATATTTAACATCAACATTCTTATTAATTAAAAATGTAACACATGAATGTCTAAATTCATGTGGAGTTAAAGGATAATCTAATTGTGCTTTATCACTATATTTATTAATCAATCTTCTAATAGTCGATTCACCAATAACTTTATTTTTATAATCTTTTAAATTTATTCTTTTTATAAAAATAAAATCATTCTTTTTTAAATTCTTTTCTTTAACAACTAAATCTTTTAATTCTTTTATATTACTAACATAAGGATAATATCTAACTGATGAAGAAGTTTTAGTTGTTAAAATTTTTTGTCCTCTACTTCTTGTTTTATTTGTTAATTCTTTATAAATATAAACACGATCACTATAAAAATCTTCTACCTTTAATGCTCTTAATTCACCAATTCTTAATCCATAATAAAATAAAAGAGAAAACAATAATCTTTCTTCATTTGTTTCTAAACAATTATAGAATTTTAAAAATTGTTCACCTGTCCAAATTCTTTTATTAATTCTTTTATTTACTCGATTATTTTTATAAACAAATAAAATATTAGAACTTTCTTTTAAACCATATAAATTTAGAAAATTAATAAATGTTTGAGCTACAAAAATAAGTTTATGAATATCTTTATATGAAGAACTATTAATCTGATCACAAACAAAAGTTAAATAATTTCTAGATAAATTACTTATCTTCCTACCAACAAAATATTTTTTAATATGTTTATTAAAAACTGTCATATTTGTTGAAGAAGATGTTTCTTTATATCTTTTAAAAATATAATCATCATAAAGATTTAATAAATCATTTATTTCATAATCTTTTTGAACATCGCCATATGAAATATATAAATCTTTTTCACAAGCTTGGGCACTCTTTTTATCTAAAATAGTTTTACCCAAATATTTTCTGCGTAAAATTTGTCTACCATTTATACAAACTTTTACTATATACCTACCATTTTCTTTATAAATTGACATAAAATAAAAAAATTAGTTTAATATAAATAACAGTATCTTAATTGCTCATCGCAACCGATAAAGGATGATAGTAACCTCGTTTAAAATTCTGAGATGAATTATTAACTGGGATAAAATAGGTTCAAAATGAAGAACCTATTTTTTTATTAAACTTTTTGGTTTTTTCAAACCTTTAGGTGCGTTCCTTAAATGATCATAACTAATAACATGAGACTCTTTATAAATACCTGACCATCTTTTTGTTCCTAATTCATAAACCGAATAAGGAACAATTTTCCCATGCTTAGCCATTTCTAAAGCCTCTTCATCATATATCATTATATTTTTTCCACATTTATATAACGGATGTTCAAGAGATGTAATTGTTCTTACCCTTGCTATTTGTTTTTTACCGTTTTTCCAGATAACAATAACATTATGAGAACCTTTTGAATTTATTCCTAAAATTCTATTTGAAACACGATAAACTTTATTAAAATTAATAAATTTCCTCTTTTTCATACCGACACCTACTAATCATTAAAAACACTTAATAAATCTTCATAATCATCATCCGGATTATCACATTCATCATTTGGATTCCATTTATCATATTTAGAACCATACACATATAAAATTAATGAAGCTTCAGGAACTTTATGTTTAAAAAAACTTTTTGAATATAAAGTTCTAAAGGATAAAACAATATCATCATAATAATCAGATAAATCTTTATAATGTTCGACTTCAATCTCGCTATCATAACCAATTTTATTCCCATACCTATCTTTCTCTTTATAAAAAACTACTCTTATAATATTTGAATAAAGAATTAATTTCTTATATTTAGAATAAAATTCTCTTATAGTAATTTTTTTATCTAATTTATTAAAAACATTATCTTTATAATCATTTACTTTAAATTTATTCATATCATCTAGCTCAAATTATCATCAACAATAGTTCCAACAAGAGTTTCTATATAATCATCAGGAGTAGAACATCCATCAAGATTATCATTTAAAAATGAAACCATTTCTTTAATAGATCCATAAGACAAATTTCCTAAATATTTATCTTTAGCATTATTAACAACAGATAAATCAGTATTTTCTAATTTTTCCAAATCAGTAGATAATAAATAATTTATAAAATCATAAAAATTAGAAGGATTTGATAAATAAATAGTTTTTAAAGTTTTAGAAACACTTCTTTTTAACCAATTTGCTTTTTTTACAATCGTTTTTTCTAAATCATATTGGCATTTAATATCAATTCTATCTGAATCCTTTAATAATTTATCCCAGACATTCCGATTTTTACTTCTACCAGCATCATTCTTATTTCTAGTTTCTTTAAACTCAACAATATTCCTTATTAATCCTTTGGCAACAACATCAAAATTCTTTTCATATAATGAAATTAAAATTAAATCTTTAATCTCATCAGCAAATTTATCTTTAAATCTAGCTTCAATACGAGTCCAAGATTTTAGATTTAAAACTTTATAATTTTTTGATTCTCTTTCAGTCTTTTTATCATAAATTTGGAGTTGTCTAGATGACATACGACTTCCAAATGTTATAGAAAAAGATTTAAATTCATTTCCATCTTTTGAAAACATAATTACTGGAAAAGATTTACAAACCGAACAATATTCATGATTTATTGTTTTTCTAATTAATTTTTCATAATTTAAACAACCAGTAAAATCATCATAAGCAATGTCAATTCTTTTCATTTTTCCAAAATTATGAGCAAACTCAAGAAGTTCAATCCAACTTCCACCAAGCTCTTCAAATTTCCTACAACCCTGACCTTTTAATTCTAAATGAATTGTTTCACCTTGATTTGAAGAAGTTGTTTCACCACCATAAGAAATATATATAAATTCTTCATAACAAAGTGTATTTTTATACCCATTATGTTGAGAGGAAATTGTATATTTATTTTTGTCAATCTTAAGAGCTAAAAATAACTTTTCCATCGTATCACTATCAAAAGAGAAATTTTCATCGATAACCATCGAAAAATAATCGATACAAAAGTTTCGTAAATTCGCGGACACTAGGGGGGTATTACTCACCCCCCTAGTGTCAGAGGAATTCTCGACAAATTTTGTCAACGAAACATTTAGATCTTTTAAACTATTATTCTTTTTCATCGAAAAAATCCTCCATCTTTTTACTAACATTTTTATCCTTTAATTTCTTCTTTCTAAATAACTTAAATAACCTGTCGTTAAAATAAGAATGTTGCTCTTCAAGTTCATCCAAAGAAGGATCTAAGGAAGAATATGTATCATCACTATAAATTCCTTTACTCGATTCACTTAGAACTTCTTTAAAAAGAGAATAATGTGAATCAGTTCTATAAGAATTAGCAAAAGTTTTTGCATTCATTAATGAATATATAAATTCTTCACCAACATCTTCTTCTCTTCCTTTAACTAAAAGAGTCAATTTTTTATATGAATATTTATTTGTTAAACGATTATAGTATCTTTCAAAACAATAAGTCATTTTATTAAAAAGGTAATAGATAACGCCGATTCGATTTCTAGCTTCTTTCATTCTAATATCAACTTTTTTTCTTAAGCGAATAATAGCTCGACAGATAATAGCTTCTAAATCCCGAAATTTTAAAGCACATTTATCTTCTACTTTTATTGCTCTAATTAAAGCAGTTGAAATATCTTTATATTTAGAAGCTAAATCTCCAAATCGTTGCATATCTAAGAACATTTTTATAAATGGTTTGTAATTTAAAGTACAAACATGTCTAAGCATTTTTAAAATTAAATCAGTTCCATCATTTAATGGATTTGTTTCATCACTTTTTAAATCATAAATTTTATTTGTATTTTGATTACCTAAATCTTTTTCAGCTTCACTATAAGCAATTACACCAAAAGAAATTACTGCTGTTTTTCCTTTATCATTATCCTTATTTTTTCCATAATACTTTTTAATTCTGATCTCATTTAAATCTAATTTATGAGAATAAGATTTAAAGTGATCATAATCTTTTTCATTAAGGAAAAAATATTGAGAAATATATTTAGGAAAATAACCATCCTTAATTACTTCTTCAACAATATGAATTGCATAATTTGAATAGATAAAAGATTTTTGACAAGCAAAGTAGAAATAATTTTTAGCATATTCAATTAAAATCTTTCTAACTGAAATTTTATAAATTCCATTCCAATAATAATCTTTATAAATTTTAAATTTATAACCAAAATAATATTCATTTTTTCTATTTGTTAAAGAATTATCAGCAACATTAAATCTTTTTTCTAACAATTCTTCTATTTGAGCATGATTATAAATCATTCCTTTAAAAGATAAATAATCGATATATTTTTCTAATCTTACAAAATTAAAATAAGGTAAATAAGATCTATATAAATAAAGATTATCTTCTAATTCATATCGATAAATTTTGCTTTGCGTTAAAGCAAAATCCGTAATCATTGAAGTTTTATATCCTCCCATTAAACCATCGACTAAATTAATCATTCCTAAATGGCGAGAACAAAAATCCATATTATTTCCTTCAAGTCTTAAAAGTCTTACCAATGCTCTAGCTTTTCTTCTTTTATCAATATATAGGTAAATAAGAACAATCCAGATAATTAATGGAACACTTATTAATATTGGATAAATTAGATAAATTGAAGAAAAAATAAATTTTAAAATTAAAATTAAATCAAAGGATGAAGAAAATAAGAAGAAATAAGAAAAGAAATCTAAAATAATAGAAATAACATTTATATAAAAAAGAATTAAAAAAATATAACTTGTTAAAAATTTATGATCATTAATATATTCATAAAACTCTTTTATAAATATAAATACTGGATGAAAAACTTTATAATTAAATCTTTCTAATTTTAAATAATTATTCGTGTATCCAATTTTAGATATGTCCAGAGGATTAAAGAAAATTGATGAAAAAATAAGCTTCAAAGAAAAGATTAAAATAATCAATAAAACTAATAAATTTGCATAAGATAAAACATTTAATAATAATCCAAAATAATTAATAAACGATTCTAAATTAAAAACAATAAATATCCAATTTTTTAAATATTCAATAATTAATTCAATATTAAAAGGCAATATAAATTTAGGAATGGCATCTAGCACTGGTGAACTAGATACCACTCCTAAATTTATATCAACAATTAAATCAAAAGTTGTATAAACACTATTTCCATCCATCTTAAAAATAGATAAAAAATAATTTTTAATTGATTCAAAAAGGAATAAAAAAGAAAAACCAATCCTGTAAAAAGAGGAAAAAGAAAAAATGGATCCTAAAATCAAAATCAAAAGAAGGATAAAAATAGCTAATAATAAATATTTTTTATTTTTAATAAAATTAACGATTGACTTCATAAAAATAACAATTTCCTTCTATAAACCATAATTTAGAACTATTAATAACGAAAAAATTAAAGTCTTTACTACTTATTTTTCCTTCTTCTAAAGTGAATAAAAATGTCGATGAATTTTCTTTAGAATAATAAGAAGCTATTTCTTTATTAAAAAGAAAAACCATTGTTTCATCTTTATTCATATAATATTTATTTACTATTTCATCTAAAGAAACATGAATTCCAGAAGATAAATCGACTAGTGGCTTAATAAAATAAAAACCAATTATAAAAACTAAAATAATAGTTAAAATAATGAGTAAAAATTTATATTTATCTTTCATTAAGCCACCAGTCCTTTAATTTGAAATAATTGATATTTATAGTTTTTTTTGCTAATATCTTTGTAGTAGGTGCCTAAATTTAAGGCTTAATCGCTATAATTTATTTATAGCCAAAGCTAAATAATTAGCTTTACCTACTTTTTTTATTATTCATTAACCAATTATCAATTTCTTTTTTATCTCTATCTGTAAAATAAAATTTTCTTTTATTTGCTTTTACACCAGATTTATCTTTATTTAAATATTTTCTTACATATGTTTTTTTACCAAACTTATTTGGTTTTTCTAATTCAATATACGAATCACCAGATGGTTTATGAGTTAAATCCATATTTTCCCATATTTTTCCATCATCATTAATTGTTACAGCAGTATGTTTTCTTCTTCTATTAAAAAAGACATCCCGTTTTTTTGATCTTTTAGCCATAAACTTTATTTCCTTTTATTAGAAGATTTAGTTTTATATTTCTTCTTACCTTTAAATTTAGAAGCTATCCATTTAAAAGGTTTAACAAAAAGGAAATTAATAATGTCTTTAAAAGAAATACCTAATAAATTAAAAACAAAATTCAATAAAATAATTAAAATTATAATCAACACTACACCAGCAACAATTTTCAAGAATTCAATTAACCCATAAAGAAAATCTTTACTAGGATTTTCTGGCTTTGTTGTATCAGAAACTATATCTAATGGATTAGAAATAGCTGGAATAATCTTTTTATTTCCTTCTTTTTCAAATGTTAAAGAAATAATATCAAAATCTAAAAATATACTTTGTTTTGATACATATCCATCTCTTCCAATCGCACTTAAATCACCATATCTATAATCTAATAATCCATAAGTAAAATAATCAGTTAATGAATACCTTAAAACATATGTTGATTCATTATTTTTTGATGAATTTAATACAAAATCATTAAATTCATCAATATCATCTTCATCGATAAATATTTCATCACTATTTTTCTTAGAATCAACTTTTTCAATTAAAGAAACTTCTAATTCTTCATTTTTTCCAAAAACAGTATTCCAAAATCTATCCCAAGAAGAATTCCCTTCATAAATAAGAAGATTTTCATTATCTAAAGAAGAAATATTTATTTGATTGTAGCCTTCTTTATGACCTTCATCTATACCATCAAATAAATCATTTGAAATTCCTTTATAATTAGATCCTAAATAATAAGATTTATCATAATCATAAATATAATTTAATATTTCTTCAGAAGAAATTTCTTTTTCACCATTTTCACCACCATCAAATAAAATTGTTATTAAATTATTCTTTTCAAATGGTAGAAATAAATCAGAAGCTTCAAATCCTGCACCCTCAAAAGTATAATATTCGGTATTTGTATTAATTTCACCTTGATAATCAAATAATAATGCAAATTCTGGATGATTATCTTTAGTTGTTTTAACACCAACATAATCTTTTAAAGTTTCGTAAACATTTGATTTTATTACAACAATATCAGCTAATCTATATTCATAGTATTCAGCATTAATATTTGTTAATTCACCATATTTATCTAAATAATCATTTGGAATAGAGAAATAAACAGAATTTAAATCTTTTTGCTTAAAATCACCTACATTATCATGAAAACGATAATAAGAAGAATGAACATCCAAATCCAAAGTTGTTAATTCTTCATATTTTCTAGATAATGTCGAAACACTATTTCCATTTATTCCTTTAGCATATCCTTTATAGTAAGCTTCTTGACCTATTTTAAATTCAGTAGCATTTCTTTCGCCTTGCTTTAATAATTCAATTCCACCGATTTTATAAATTCTTTCATTTTTATCTAATCTATCTAAAATAACTTTTTTATTTGTATTGTTTAAAACAACTTCAAACTTATAAACATTCTTCTCTTTTTCTAGAAACTTTAAACTATACTTTTGGTAGTAATCAATACTACCAAAAGATATAGATATTTTATTTAAAGATACGCCGCTAGTTAATTTAAATGATGATGGCAATGCTAAATAAATTAATAAAGAAAATTTACTATCATCACCATAACAATATTCATAAAAATCAATTAAAGTTACATTAGAAACTAAATTAAAATCATTTACATTAAACTCTGAATTATTAAAATCTTCACTAATTGAAGACGTTGATATTAATGGATCATAATTTTTAAAACCAATTAATCCAGTAGAATTAGCTAAAATAGTTAATACAATAAATCCTTTATTTAACCAAACCATACTAATTATCAAAATCCGATTTTGTCAAATCAAGGTAATCTCCTTTTTCAACTAAAACATTTTGTTTAACAATTTCTAAAGTTTCAGGATTTTCCCAAAATTCAACTTTTTTATAGAATCCATCACCACCACATTGAATATTTGAACATTCAGCACAATTTAAATAATCACTCCATTTCATTTCTAGACCACAGGCATGGCATAAGATTTGATAAAAATGATTATATTGACTTAAATCTTCATCTGGATTTTCAGGTTCTTCAATCTCATCGGCTTTTTCATAAATATATAAATCACAATGAGTTCCTTGAATTGAGGATAAATCATAATCAATTAATACATCTCTAGGAATAGTTTGATCACTAGCCCAAACTGAAGATAAAACATATTGTAAGGTAACTGATGATGAAACATTTTTAACGACATAAGATTGTCCACCTAAATAACCATCATCATCGTTTTTATAATCAACATATAACAAAACACTTAAATCGAAATTTTTATTATCTTCCTCATCCTCTAATGGTTTTCCATTATATAAATAAACTCCAAAATTCAACCCATCCATATATGAAGAAGAAAAATTTAAATTATAATCATTAAATTTTGTATATTTTTCTTTCAATAAATTGAAAGCATTCGTAATAGACAATTCATAATCTAAAACATCGTTAATCGTATAAATTTGATCATGATTATAAGAACCATCTATTCCTTCATTTGACAAATAAACATCAACATTTATATCAAAAAATTTAGCTTCATCATCATTATTATTTTCATCTTCCTTTAAATAATAGAAATTAACAATTAAATCCTCTTTAATATTAATGTTCCAGGAAGTTATATCTTTTTTATAATATTTATAACCTTCAATATTAATTTTATAATCACTAAGATTTAAAAGATAACCATCATCAACTTCAAAACTACTACCTAAATTCAAATCTATAACATCATCTTTATAATAATTAATTGAAACATGATGTTTTTCCTTTACCTCTTCTTTAGGATTAGATAATTCATACATTCCATATCCCAAACCACCAATAGCTCCAACACATAAAATTGAAGCTAATAAACCTAAAACTAATTTAATATTCTTTTTCATAATTTTACCTACGCATTGCTAACTTTATTAAATACTTCAGTCTGATAAGAACATCTTGAACATTGTTGAATTTCATATACATTTGCTTTCCCATCTCCACCACAATTAATATTTGTGCATTCATAAGATTTTGTAGAAGAATTATAGGAAAGTAAAAGATTACAAGCATGACAATACCTTTTATATGTATATGTATGTTCTAAAGCATGACCTAATGCACTTATGGTTGTACCACCACTTGTAGATGAACATCTAGAACATTTATATTTAGCAGTTTTCCCACTACTTGTACATGTAGCACTTGTACCCGAAGAAACTAAAACTGAATAATCATGTCCTAAAGCATCTATCGTTTCAGTATCAATATCCGTTATTGTCTTCATTGACCTTGTTCCTCCTGAATAATAAACATCGCCACAATATTCACATGTATGTTTATATTCAGTTGTATAGTGATAATATGTTCCTGTTCTTGTTCTTTTTTTAGTTCCAGATGTTGTACAAGTGGCTGCTTTAGTTGTAGTCCAACTACCCCAACTGCCCCAAGAAGTAGTTGTATCATAAGCATTCTTATAAACAGTTTGAGTGTAAGAATGAGAACCATTATTAGTTGTATAAGAAGCATAAACAGGTATTGTTAATGCTTTATCTTCATGACCTTCTGGAGTAATAGTAAGTTCAATCGATGAAGAATTAACTGCACTATTCATTCTTATATAATTTCCACTAATAACGACTCCACTTCCACTAACACTATAAGATACTGGAACACTTTCACTCATCTCATAAAGTGAAGTTAATAAAACTAGATTATCATAACTAAATGAATATGAACTCATTCCTGGACAACTTTTAGATCTTGTTCCAGTTAATTCAATTTCACTAACTAAAGGTGTAATTTCAAAATTATCTTTATAAATTGCTTTACAAGAATAAGATATATTTTCAAAATAAACACTTCTTGCAGTAATAGTTATTTCGCCTTCAAAAGGTGCTAAACAAACTAATGTAGCAATTGATGAATCATTACTATCAACATCAATTCTTACAACACTAGGATTTGAAGATTCCCAAATAGTATCAGTTAAACAACCTTCAGGTTGATAATTAGCCTTAACAGTAACTTCACCATATTCAGATGAACTTGTCGCCATTGTTCTATTAAATGAGAGAGTAGAAGGTAAGCCAATAATTGGTTTACCTTCTACTTCATTATGATTATGTTCATTTTCACATATTGTAGAAGAACAACAATCATCACAATTTAATAAAGAATCATTATTTATAGATGAAACATTAGATGAAGAAATATTTAATAAAGAAGAAAGAAATGCAAAGCAATAAACTGATAAATTTCTTAATACTTTATTCATACATTTCACCTAATTTTTACCTATCTCAATATCACTACCATCACCAATTTGTACTGATTCAGGATAAATAACTGTTTCTGGTTCAATATCTAAATTAATACTCTTAGAATAAGAACCTTTTGTTGCAGTGATTTTAAAATCACCTGAACAAGCTTTTAACTTAGCATTCATTGCATTTCTTCCTGCTCCAGTTAAAACATTTACACCAGTGAAATTACCAGCAGCTGAATAGAACTCATTAATTGAAAATTCTGTGCCATTTCCATTTGTTCCATCATTTTTCTTAAAATCATAATTAATTGTATAATCACTAATTAATGATGAATAAGATACAGAAACAGGACTTTCATCAACTTGTTCAATTGTTCCAGCTGAATAAGTTGGTTCAACCGTATAAGTTAATATATCACCATTATTTAAAACTTTATCTTCTACTGCTCCAGTTAAAGTTAAATTTAAACCTGTTAATTGTTTATAAAAATTAACTGAACATGTTGCTGTTACAGGAAGAATATCATTTGCTGTAGCTGTAACTTTTAAAGTTGCAGTATGATTAAATGCGGCTAAAACTTTAACAGTTACATTTTTAGTATTAGCATTTTCTAAAACGATATAATTAGAAATATCATCGCTTCCAGTCCATGATATTTCCCAAACAAATTCTGTAAATTCTTCAGCTTCAATAGGTTCAACTTCAGCATTTAATGTAATTATTTGAGGATAAGTAATTGATGTTCCTGCAGCTAATGGTTTAACATCATTAAACCCTCTTGCTGAAACTCCATTTCTTCGAACTGATTTATCTTCTTCATAAGTAAGAGTATCAACTACTTCTTCCTTATTCATATCATCATCAGATCTAGAATTACCGAAATTTAATGAACCTGAAGGAATCTTATAAGTTTTAGTAGTATCAGTTTTATCAACATCTAAACTTTCTAATCTTTCTGTTGTTGAAACTTCACCTTCTTCTTTTCCATCGTTAATTAAATCTTCAAAATTACTTCCCCAATTTTCAGTATTCCAATCACTAAATCCTTTTGAGGCAACTCCTAAAGCACCAACTCCAGCTGCAACAACTAAAAGTGCAACTGTACATCCGATAATTGTTTTTGTTTTATTTTTCATTTTCTTAAATTAAATCTCACTTTCCACCAGTGTAATAATTAATTTATTTTCTTCTTTTATTTTTTCTAGCTAATCTTCTAGCTTGTTTAATTTGTTTTTTATTACTCCTATAATTCTGTAAATGTAAAGCATATTCATAATTCTGATGATTTTTCATAACTTTATTAAAAGTTTCCCGGTCACCTTTTTTAGAAGCTTCTTCTAACTTTCTTTCACTCTCATGATATTTACCTTCTAAATGCTTTCTAGGAGTATATTTAGCCATATTTCTTTGAATCGAACTAAATAAATGAAAATTCTTTAAATTCATAATTTTATAAAAATATTGCATATAGATTTTCATTATGATTAAATAATTTTAGTGCCAATTACTTATTGCCTGTATTTATTAATACGGGCTGAATTCATGGCACTTTTTTTATTTATTTTTTCTTTTTATTAGAAAGATAATCTAATATTTTCTTCAAATCTGAATCAGTTAAGAAATAAGAATCTTGAACTTTTCCATATTCTTTCTTATTTCTTTTATACACTCGTCTTTGAAAATAACATGGTTTTTTACTATTAGGTTTTATATTCCTATCAAGTTTTACATTACTGCTTTTAGCCCTCTTTGGGACAGAAGTAAATTGAATAGACTTATAATCATTTTTAACTTCATCAATAATATAATTAGGATGACCACCTTTCTTTAACTTTCTAAAATGAAAATCTTTTTTATTTTTATAAATATTTATAACCTCCTCTTTTTTCTTTTTAAAATACGATAACAGTCAAAATCATGGCCGTTATAGCCTTTACCATTTTTTATTTTAGATTCAATCCACATCTTAGCATCTTTATAATTTTTTTCTTTTTCTTCTTTTTTTAATTTCCTTTTTTTATCCTGGATTAAATCAAAACATCTTTTATGATAATTGCCATTAATAGCAGCCTTTTTTTCTGCATCATCATCATGACGATTTGCAAGTATAGCTCTTCTAAAATTTATACGAGCCTATCTATCATGAGCCTTTAAACTTTTAAAATAATTCATAAATTATTTTTTAAAACCTTTGTAAACATAAACATCTTCTTTATTAACCGAAAAGAAGATTAAAGAAACGGAAGGAGAAAATATTTGAAAAAAACTAATTTTCGAAATAACCTAATCCTTCTTCTAATTCTTTTGAAGGACATGTAACCCAATTAATAGGTTTCATTACTCCATTTTTAATCCAAATATCTAATAATGTTTTCTCTCTATTGTTTATCAAAGTTGTAAAATAACATCCTGTTCCAACAAGAAGTTGAGCTTGATAATATTCACTTCCATTTTTATCAATTCCATTTACATATCTAACAAATGCTTGAATTGTAAATTCTCTTCCTAATACATTAATATTTCTAATTTCACCAATAAGAAGAACAGCATTTTCATCTAATCTGAAATTTAAATGTCCTTTTCCAAATGGAATAGATCCTGAATAATTAACTCCATATCTTGTTTTAATAGTTCTTACTGTAAAAGGAACAGTATCTAATTTAGCAACATCTTCCTTTTTAAGTTCATTTAATTTTTTAAATTCATTTTGATTATTATTAATATTTACTTTTTTATTTTCATTTAAATTTTCTACCATATTTTTACCTCACTATATGCTTTCTTTCGGCAAAGCTAACCCATTTTTAAATATTTAAAATCCTTTATAATAACTAATGAAAGGAGGTTTTATGAAATATAGAATTAACGATATTGTTTACATTTTAGTAAATTCAATACCAACAAAATGCATTGTAATTGGTTTAAACCCAATTATTTATGGAACAAAGTTTGATTATTTACTAGCTTATAAATTAAATAACTAACTCCATAAATGTTTTATTGGCGAAGAAGAGATATTAAATGATTTTGTTCCAATAAATCAAAGAAATCAGCACTAATATCAATTCTCACTATTTTTTTATCGTTTAAATAAACTTTTACTACAAATTCCTCAATATTATTCATATAACCTCACTTTCAGATTTCAAGGACTAAATTCTTGAAATCTTTTTTCTTAATTTAGACATATAAGCTTTAGAATTATCTTTTCTAGCATTAAGATAACCAACTCTATAAGCTTTATCTTCTTTTGATAAACGAATTAATTTTCCATTTATTAATTTTGGCTCAATCATATTTGTTAATTTACTACCTACTTTAAGTTCAGCTAGATACTTTCTAGCTTTCTCATCAGGATTCAGCAAATATATCTTTTTGCCATTTTTATTAGTTAAAACTTTCATTTAATCTCCTATGGATCATTAATCCTTTTAAATTCTAATAAATACATACAAACCTCACTTTTTCTTTACATTTTTTCTTTTGTTTGATTTAATATTTTTACTCCTAGATGATGTTACATCACTTTTATTAGCTGATGCCGAGGGAGTTTTTTTATTGTTCTTCAATATCATATTTGTAATACATACTAATATCCCTTATCAAAACCAAACATCTTTGCATATCGATATAAAGAAAGCCATAAATATTGTTTTTCTTTAAAATAATCTTTATATCTTTGAGGATATTTATCCTTAAGATATTTTTCAGCTTCTAATTGAAGATCTATTTTTGGAAATAGAATCTTTTCTGAAACTATTATTTTTTCTTTTTCCATCACCAGTACTCCTTATATTCATCTACTTCATCTAAACAAACAACAATATGATTTAAATAATTTTCAATAATCTCTGGAACATCTGAGTTCACAATACCACAGAAATCTAGTTGAAGTTCTTTTGCTATGTCCAAAAAATTTAAGTCGATATCCAGTCATAAATTTATTTTCCTTTTAAACGATTTTGATATTTTGAACGAATATCCGTTTCTCTAACAATTCATCCCATTCATCTTCTAAACCTTTCCAAACTCTAACAAGATATTCTTTGAAATTATAAAGAAGATAAACTCTGTAATATCCTGTTAAATATTCATACTCGATTCTTTCAACCTTACATTTCTGAAGTTTTCCTTCTACATAAATCTTTTGATACATAAGGAAACCTCTTAACTTTCTTAAACTTTCCAGGTTTAATTTCTTCAAATTTTTCGATTACAACTTCTGTATATTCATCCTCCAAAAATCCACTTAAATACTCAATTGCACTAGAAAGTGCATAACGATAAGTCTTAAATAATCCTATCGTTTCTTCATTGATTTCATCTTTTACTCGATAAATTTTCCTCGCATTATTCATATTCCTCACCAGTGAATTAGTCATATTTTGACTAAAACTAACTCTAATATATATATATATGAATAATGTCAAGTTAAAATTCACCGAATAAACAAAAATATGTAAAATGAAAGCATGAACAACTTAAAAATGTTGAGAAATCTCAACAAATTAACACAAACCGAAATTGCCAAAATTTTAGGAATAGAACAATCAACATACGGTAAATATGAAAGAAACGAAATTCCTTTAAATGAAATTTATGCAAAAAAATTAGCTGATTATTATAATGTTTCAGTTTCTTTTATATTAAATGATAAAAATACAGAAATCATTATAACCAAAGAACAATATAAAGACTTATTAAAAGCTAGAGACACAATTAATAACATTGAAAAAGTTTATTCAAATAAAGTTAATATTGAAAATAATTATGGAACTATTAATTTTAATCAGGAGGATAAAAAATAATGTTAAATTTATTAGATGAAATTGAAAGATCACAATATTTATTTCCATCAACAATAAAAGAAATTGATGAAATGAATGGCGAAGAATTTGAAGATTTTCTTTTTTGGTATTTTAAAAAGAATAATTACGATGTATCAATCACATCAAAAACAAATGATTTTGGCATTGATTTAATAGTTTCTTTTAATAATCCAAAAACAAACAAAAAAGAAAACATTGGCATTCAAGCTAAAAGATGGTCTACTCCAATTCCTAAAAGTGAACTTACTAAAATGCTTGAAGCAAAAGATTATTATAAATTAGACCATCAATTTTTAATCACAACTTCAAGACCTACTTCAGAAGCTAACCATTTTGCAAAAAATCACGAAATTTTAATAAAGGGTAGAGAATTTATCTATCAAATGTTAGATGAACTTAAAAAAATGAATAATATTAAATTTAGAAAATTAAATCAAAAATTTAAAACATATGATCCAGATATAAACATATTAGAAAAACTAATTTACTTTAGGAATCAAAAATCTAAAGAAGAAAAAATTCCTACATATATGATTTTTTCAAATGATACTGCAAAAGAAATTGCAACTATTAAGCCGAAAAATATAAACGATTTAAAAGCAATTTCTGGCATAGGCGAAAAGAAAATTGAAAAATATGGACAAGAAATTTTAAAACTAATTAATGAATAAACTAAAATATTACAGACAAAAAAATAACTATTCCCAAAAAGAAATAGCTAATTATTTACTGATAACACAGCCTAACTATTCCAACATAGAAACTGGAAAAGTTAAGTTAAATTTTAATTATGCTAATTTATTAGCTTCTTTATATAAAATTCCTGTATCAGATTTAATTGATGATAAAAATGGAATCTTCATAACTAAAGATGAATTTAAAATTTTAATTAAAGCTAAAAAAGTTATTTCTGATATCGAAAATAAAATTAAATAATTAATCCTCGGTGTTTTCATTAATATTTTTATTTACCAATAAATAGGAATATTTTTTAAAATATTTCCTTGAAAGGATAAATAAAAAAATGAATGAAAACAAGAAAAAAGGATTAGAACTAGCACTTCTAATCCTCAAGATTATTTTAGTAATACTAGAAATAATCATTTCCTTGATTGGATAGTTTATTTTAAAACAAATAAACATAGAAGTTCAAGACCTAATCTTTTTCTACTCAACACCCTACCTTCTCACCACACCCAATAATTATTTAATTAACTTAAAAAGTTCTTGATACAATTTTGATACAAATAATAAAAATTAAAAATTTTTATATAAATAAACTTTATAAAACAATCATTTAAATAAATAAAATATTTATTTTATTTATAATTTTTATGAAAATAAATCCGCTAGGAAGCTCCAAAAAATAAAAATTAACGCGCTTAACTTCAAAAGTTTGCGCGCTTTTATTTTATTTTTCTAGCTTATCAATTTTTTTAGATATTTTTATAATGTCAAAACGATCAACTTTATTTTTAATTTCAAGAATATAATCATTTATAACTTTATTTGCATCATCGATAATCGAATTAGCGGTTGAAATTATTCTTTCAGCATTATCTTTTATAGCGATAATTTTTTTATTTATTTTTTCAGTATAACTTTCTAAATATGTAGCTTTAAGTTTATTAAATTCATCAATAATATTTTGCTTTTCTTCAAATTCAATATTTTCTTTATTGGCTTTAAGTAATATTTCTCGATATTTTAAAGCTAATACATTAACTAATGATAAAAAAGTAATAAAATAGGGAGGTCTAACAACATACATATTTTCATATCCTATAACTTTTTTTATTGGAGCATCATTTTCATCATTCCATTCTAATTCACTAACTAACAAAGCATATTCACAGTTCTTCTTATTTCTATCTTTATCAAGTTTAGCATAATGATCGCTATTATTCTTTTTATTTGTACTAACATTACTTTCATTTTTCATTTCTAAACAAACAGAAGTCAATAATTCTTCTTTTTTAAAAGAACTGTCAGCATAACTTTCAAAGATAAAATCAGCTTTAGTTCCCCTTGTTTCATCTTCTTCTTTTATCGCGATATTATCTTTATAAAATTTGCAGTTATTAAAACCGCTTAATGAATAGTTTTGATATTCTTCATTGGCCCATCTTTCTAATTTTTCACCTAATGTTTTGCTATTTTGAAAACCTTTATTTAAATTTAAACGATTGATTTCACTACTTTGGAAAGCAATTTGATCATCTTTTTCTTTTATTTTTTTATTAAATTCATTTTCAAATTGTAACTTTAATAAAGAAATACTATTTTCTTTATCTTTTTTCAAACTATCGTTTTCTTTTTTTAAATCATTAATTTCTTTTTCTAAACTTAAACGAAGATTTAATTTCTCATTTTCTATTTTTGAAGATTCATTAGATTTTAATAAAGCTAATTCTTCTTTTATTTTTAAATATTCATCTTCTTTTTCTTTCAATATAATTTGGTATTCTTCTTTTAAATGATTGCTTATTTCATTTTCTTTTATTTTTATATCGTTCTCTTTTGTCTTATTTAAAGAGTCAATTTCTTTTTTTAAAGTTTCAATAGAAATATCTTTATTTTTTAATTCATCAATATATTGAGCTTTTAATTCATTTTCTTTATTTTTAATAGCATCTTCAATTAATTTATTGATATGAGTATTTTTTTCTTTTTCAATTAAAGATAAAAGATAAGAATTGTCAATAGAGGTAATTTTTTCTAAATCTATAATATCGCCTTTCTTAGCGTCTTCTTCGATACGTAATGTCTTTTGATCAATAATACTAACGTTAATTTCACTCATTATTTTTCTCCTTTTTTATAAAAACATTTCTTTAATATTATATTGTATATTTATCTTTTTATCAGTGAATTTAAAAAATAATAGTGACAGAAAGAACAAACAAAAAACTGTTAAGAATACTTTTTTTATTTCTTAACAGTTTTTATTTATCCTATTTATTTACTACTCTTAATCTTTTTCTTCTTTTTAGTTTATACATTCTAATTAATTTATAAGAACCTAAATAACCTAAAACTAAAACAACAAAAGTAAGAAGAGTGATAACTATCCATAAAGGAAGTGGATTTACTTTAACATCTTCCCACATAGAAACAATTTTATCGTTTTGAACTCCATAATCATTCATAACATATAAAGTATTTGTATCACTTGCTTCTGGATATTGAGCAGTTAATAATCTTCCTTCAAATGAAGATGGGTCATAATGAATTAATATTTTAATTTCACCATTTTCATCTTTAGAAAAAGTAAATACTCTATCATCAACTTCTTCTTCTAATAATGTTTCACTAACATAAGATAAGTCAACGCTAAATGAATCAACATCTTTATCGATATTAAAAAAAGGTGTTATATCATATGTTTCATAACTACTTAAATCTTCATCATCATCGCCATCACTATAATCATAGCTATATAACATATAAGCAAGCATTGCATTATCAATTTCATCAGATGAAGAATTTGAAGTTATAAAAGATGTATAGCCATTATAGTAGACATTTGCAATAGCATTTTCAGGGGAAGATAAATAATCTAAAAATTCTAATGTATATTTGTATTGGTCGCTTGAATAATAATTTTCATCTTTTTGTAAAGGGGTCGCAAAACAATCCATCCAAACATTAGCTCCGATTTCAGGGATAGTATAATATAATTCAACAATATCATCTCTGACTATCGTCCAATCATCATCGGCATAATATCCTCTATTAATTGAATTAACAGCATCGCCACTCCAAGCAACATTTACTCCAATTTTTTTAGTAACTATATCATTTTTACCACTGTCTACTTCAAAACCAAAAATATTCGATTTTAATTCAATCAACTTGTTTTTAATTAATTCAATAGTTTCATCACTACAATCATTGAATTTTTCATTTCGTTGTTCGTAAGAATCAGTTGTATTTAAATAATAATCTTTAAAAACTTCAAAATTACCAATTGCATAAGTATCTCTCATTGAATCTTTTATTGATTGAGTACCAGCAATTAGATCATCCCATAAAAATGAATATCCATCTTCGCTAGAAAAAATGTCAATTATTTTTTCTTTTCTTTCTTCATAAGTTAAATCTTTCCATTGTGGATCATTATCAAATTTGCTGCTATTAGTAGTTAAAACATAATCAGGATTAAATAAAATACCTAAAGTTCCCCGCATATATCCAGCAGCATAATCTGCTAAAGTAAATGTTCCTAAATCATTATTTACACTTAAAAGATTAAGCTTACCGCTATTATCATCAAAACTATGTAAATACTTTGTTGTATATTTAGTGTAGTTTGGAAGTTGTGAAAAATCTAATGTATGTAAAAAACCTTCGTTAGCCAGTCTTTGAACCATATATTCGCTACAGCAAATTAAATCATAAGTTGTTTTCCCAGTTTTTAAAGAATTATACATTGTTTCGTTAGTGTCATATGTATCATAAATAACACTTACATTTTTCCCATCTCTTTCATAAATCATTTCCGAAAAAGAATCTAATAACTCCATGTCAATATAATCTTCTGCATTTAAAACATGAACATAAATTACATCTTCATTTTCAATGGAATTATGTTGAGCACAAGATGTAATGCCGTTGAGTAAAAAAGGAGTAAGCAATAATGATATATAACTTTTTTTCATCTTAAAAATTCCTCCTTCTTTTAGCTCTATTTTTTGTTTTGTTTTGATAGATTGTAATACCGATAACAACAATCAAAACAACAAAGAAAATAATTGTAGTTAATGCACGTAACTCCGGTGGAATAGGTCCTTTTTTAATTTTTGCCTGAACTAAAGTTGACAAAGTTTCAATAGCATTCTCTCCGCTAAGTAGCCCTGGACCACGAGTAAATGCGGTTACAATAAAATCATCTAAAGATAAAGTAATTGCTAAAATAAAACCGGATAAAATTCCTGGCAATAGCTGAGGAATCATAACTTTAGATAAAGCTTTTTTTGGAGAACATCCTAAATCTAAGGCAGCTTCGTATAAAGAGGGATCCATTTGTTGAAGTTTTGGTTTAACGTTTAAATAAACAAATGGTGCGCTTAATATTACATGTCCAACCAATAAAGTCCAAAAAGAAAATAAATTTTCTTTAAAAATTGTATTACCTAAAAAGACGAACATAACAACTAAACTTAAAGCAATAACAATCTCTGGATTAACAACAGGCAGTTGATTTAAATTTTCATAAAGTGCTCTAGTTCTTTTTTTAGAATAAAAAGCTCCAATCGCACCTGTTACACCTAAAAATGTAGAAACAACAGCACTAATAACAGCAATTATTAAAGTATTTCCTAAAGCAATCATCGTTTCCTTTGAATTGAAAAGATTTGCAAATAATTCTAACGAAAAGCCGTTCCAATCACCAATATATGTAGTATTAGTAAAAGAAAAAGCTATAAGAACAAAAATAGGAACGTAAGTAATTAATAAAACAAGATATACAAAAGTATATTTAAAAGCCTTTTTTACCATCTCGAACTTCCTCCTTCTTGATCTTTTTCAGTGTAATTTCTAGTAACAAGCATGGAGATACAAACAATGGCTAACATAATAATTGCCATAAATGATGCACTATTCCATTGATTATTAGAAAATCCTAAATAAATCGAATTACCGAAAAGAATTATTTTTCCTTCACTTAATGTTTCTGGAATAACATATGAAGACATAGTAGGCATAAATACCATTTGTGCTGCACTAACTACTCCAGGAATAGTTTGTGGAAAAATTGATTTTGTAAAAACTTGAAATCTATTGCAACCTAAATCTGATGCCGCTTCAGTTTGAGCTTTATCAAGCTTAAGCATCGTTGAATATAAAGGCAAAATAACAAATGGAAGATAGTTATAAAATAACCCAATAAATGTAGCAATGTATGGGTGTTGCCCTCCACTTAAACCAATCCAGGTCAACACATCCCTTGTTGCTCCAGTTCTTAAAACAAAATTTATCCACATTGGCATAACAAATAACATGACAACAACATAATTAAATTTAGCCTTTGATGAAGCAAGGATATAAGAAATAGGATAACCAATTAATAAGCAAACAATCGTATTGATTACGCTAAATAACAAAGATTGAATTAAAACATTAATTTTATTGGTTGAGGTGAAAAAACCAACTAATGAATCAAATGAAAAATTTCCGTTTGAATCAGTAAAAGCATAAAAGAGAATGAATAAAATTGGAATAACAACAAAAAGTATCAAAAATATGAAATATGGAATGCAAAGTTGCTTCCTTTGTAAACTAAATCTCATAGTTGCCAACCTCTTTTTTAAGTCTTAATTTAATATCATCTTTATTAATATGAATTCCAACTTTATCATTAAGGTTATAAGTATATGAAGAAAGACAAACAAAATCTTCCTCATTTTCAGTTCTAACAATATATTGATAGTGATCACCTTTATAAACGCTATCAACAATTTCACCGACGATTTGAGAATTTTCACTTTCAATATCATCGATAATTTCAATTTTGTCTAATCCAACTTCTGCTACAACATCAGCATCATTAAAATCGTATTTCTTACCTTTTTTATCAATAACATAACCATCTTCTTCTCTTCCCCCTTCAACAAGTTGAAGAATATTACAATCAAATGGTACATCATCAATACAAACTTGATTATTTTTATTTATCCAAGCATCAGTATAAATATTTGTAGTAAAGTCTTTCTTCATAATTTGAATTGAATCAGGATAAATATCTAATCCAACAACTTCACCAACACCATATTCTTTAGTTGATTTAATCATAACTTCGTTTTTTCCAACCAAAGCAATATATTGATAATTAACTCCCTTAAAAATCTTAGTTATGATTTTGCAATTAATCATTCCTTCATTTTCGTTTTTAATGATGATATCTTCTGGACGAATGACGACATCAACTTTTTCATTAATTGGGAAGTTGTCTAAACAATCAAAATTATGATCTAAGAATCTAACACTCATTTTTTTAATCATTGTTGCATTATAAATATTTGATTCACCAATAAAATCAGCAACAAATGCATTTTTAGGTTCGTCATAAATTTCTTTTGGTTTACCTATTTGTTGAATAAGACCGTCTTTCATAACAACGATTGTATCTGACATTGTCAATGCTTCTTCTTGATCATGAGTAACATAAATAAATGTAATACCAAGTTTAGTATGCATTTCTTTTAATTCGATTTGCATATCTTTTCTCATTTTTAAATCTAGAGCACCTAAAGGTTCATCTAAAAGCAAAATTTCAGGCTCATTAACAATCGCTCTAGCAATAGCGACCCTTTGTTGTTGTCCGCCTGAAAGAGTTGATATATCACGATCTTCCAAAGCTTCAAGATCAACTATTTTTAAAGCTTTAGCAACCTTCTCGTCTATTTCTTTTTCACTTAGCTTTTTATATTTATAGGCTTGTTCGGTTGTTGATTTTGCTTTTTCTAAAGCGGCATTATATTCATTAAGTTTAGCTACTTTTTCTTCTTCGCTTAAATGTTTATTCTTCTTAGTTAAATTAATCTCTCTTTTTAAATTCTTAACTTTATTTTTATTAATTTTTAAGATAGGATTTCCAGCTTTATCTTTTAAAGGTATAGCAATTTTTTTAAGTTTTAACCCAAAAGCAATATTATCATATACATCTAAATGAGGGAAAAGCGCATATCGTTGAAAGACCATATTAATTGGTCTTTTATTTGGCGGAAGATTTGAAATGTCTTTTCCGTTTAATAAAATTTCACCTTTAGAAGGAAATTCAAAACCGGCTATCATTCTTAATGTAGTAGATTTTCCACATCCAGAAGGTCCTAAAAAAGTAACGAATTCTCCTTTTCTCACATAGAAATTAAAATTATCAACTGCTATTGTCCCGTCTTCATAGATTTTAGAAACGTTTTTAAGTTCAATAATATAGTTCTTATTATCCATAAAACTAAGCCCCCTATTACCTGCCCTAAAAATTTTAAAACATTGAAAAAAATATAAGTGTTTTCTATATAAAAATCAATAATTTTTTTTAATTATTTTTCCAATAATTTTTTTATCCTTTTTTTTAAAAAAACAAAAATGCGATAAAATCGGAATTTATCGCATTTTTTTAAACTTTTTTTCTATAAGAATTTAATCAAAAATTTAATCTATTTTTTAAAAAATTTCTTCACGAATAATTGTTTGTTCTTTCGATGGTCCAACCGAGACAATTACAATTTTAATTTTTAAATAATCTTCTATAAATTTGATATATTCTTTTGCTTCATTAGGTAGATTTTCATAACTATTTAAAGTTGAAATATCATTGCCTTTAAAAGACTTAAAAGTTTTATAAATTGGCTTTGCACGGTATTGTTCTTTTAAAGAAGTTGGTAAGTAATCAATTTGTTTACCATCAAGTTCATAAGCAACACAAACTTTAATTTCGTCAAAGGACGAAAAAATATCCAAAAGCATTAAAGCAGCATATTTAAATCCATTAACCGATTTAGAGTATTTTAATTGTACTAAGTCTAACCATCCAATTCTTCTAGGACGATGTGTATTAACACCGTATTCATGAGCAAGCTCACGAATTAAGTCAGCATTTTTATCAAAAAATTCAGTTACAAATGGTCCTTCTCCAACTCTTGTTGTATAAGATTTAATTATTCCAATGCAATCATTTACATATCCTAATCCTATGCCTGACCCACATATGGCCCCTCCAGCATTAACCGAGGAAGAAGTAACATAAGGGAACGTGCCAAAATCAATGTCAAGCATAGTTCCTTGAGCACCTTCAAAAAGAATTTTTTTATTTTGTTCCCTCAAATTATGAATATATGAAACTGTTTCTTTGACATGTGGGGCAATTAATTCTTTTGCTTTTAAATAAGCTTCAATAGTTTCTTCATAAGAAATTTTATTACCACCATAAAATTCAATGAGTTGGTTTTTCTCTTCAAGTTTATTTTTATAAATAGTTTCAAAATCTTCATCTAAAAAATCACACATACGTAATGATGATCTCTCGGCTTTATCAGTATATGATGGCCCAATACCTTTTTTCGTTGTCCCGATAAATTTATCTTTTAATTTAGTTTCTTTTAATCCATCAAGTTCTATATCATAACTCATATCAAGAGTGGCTCGTGAAGAAATAACTAAATTGTTTAATGTATAACCTTCAGAAAGTAACTCTTTCATTTCTTTTGCTAAAGATAACGGATTTATTACCATCCCATTCCCCATAATATTAATTTTGTCTTCATAAAAAATACCGCTAGGAATAGATCTTAAGTGAAATTCTTTATTGTTAAATTTTACAGTGTGACCAGCATTATCACCACCTTGATAACGAACAATAACATCAGCCTTTGAAGCTAAATAATTCGCAATTTTTCCCTTTCCTTCATCACCCCGTTGAGCTCCAACAACGACTAATCCATTAATTGAATGTTCCATATATTTCTCCTTAAAAAATATAAAAATAGGTTGAAAACAACCTATTTAATTCCAATAGTTTTATAAATATTCTCTATATTCTTAAAATAGTACCCATAAGAGAATAATTCATTTAATTCGTCACTAGTTAATAATGTTTTGAAATATAAATCATTATTTAATAAATCTTTTAAATTAATGTTTTCATTTATCGCCTTAAAAGCTAATTTTTGAATATTATCATAAACTTCTTCTCTTGAATGAGTTGAATATTTATCTAAAACATAATTTAAAACTCTTCCAGAAAAAATAATTCCATTGTCCATTTCGATATCTTTAATCATTTTTTCTTTATCAACATCTAAATCCGTTAAAACTTTATCCATTCTCCTTAAAATATAAATTAAAAGTGAGATATCATCATTTATATAAATTCTTTCATTTGAAGAATGAGATATATCTCTTTCGTGCCATAAATCATTATTCTCTATTGCCATATATAATGAAGAAATTATATATCTAGCTAAACCGGCAACATTTTCACTACTAATTGGATTCTTTTTATGTGGCATTGCACTGCTGCCTTTTTGGTTTTGATAAAAATGCTCCCCGACCTCTTTAACTTCACTTCTTGAAAGATGGCGTATTTCTGTCGAAATTTTTGTTAATAAAGAAGCAATCGCAACCATCGAAAAAGTAAAACCCATCAAACGATCTCTTGATAAAACTTGTGTTGAACTATTTGGTCTATTTAAAACTAACTCTTTTGCAACAATCTCCTCAAGTTCATATGGTAAATTTGCGAAATTTCCAACCGTTCCGCTTATTTTTGCGCAGCAAACATTATTAAGTTCATCAATAAATCTCTTTTTACAGCGCATGAGTTCATCATAATAAATTGCAAATTTTAAACCAAAAGAGGTAATTTCAGCATGCATCCCGTGACTTCTTCCGATAATTGGAGTAAATTCATAGGTTAAAGCCATATTTTTTAATGTAGTCAAAAATTTATCGATTTCAATTAAAACGAAACTTGATGCATCTTTAATCTGCAAAGAAAGAGCGGTATCAACAACATCTGTTGATGTTAAATTATAATGCACCCATCTTTTTTCATCACCTAAAAATGTAGATAATGATCTTGTAAAAGCGATTACATCATGCCTTGTTTCTTTTTCAATTTTATTAATTAAAGAAACATCTACTTTTGACTTTGCTTTAATTTTTAAATAATCTTCATTAGGAACAATACCAAGATCAACATAGGCTTTAATAACAGCAAGTTCGACTTTTAAAAAGTATTTATATCTGCTATCTAAAGAGAAAATATTTTCTATTTCATCAATTCGATATCTTTCAATCATAAAACTACATCTTTTCCTTTGCTTCAACACCTAAAAGTGTCAAAGAAGATTTTAAAACAATGCTTAAAGATTTTAATAAAGATAATCTTTCGCTAGTTAATTCCTTATTATTTTCATCTATAACACGATTTTCATTATAGTAAGAATGGAATGTTTGAGCTAATTTATATACATAATTGCATAATTTATTTACTTCTTTGCTTAAAGCGATATCTTCAATCTCTTTAGGAAAACTATCAATTAATTTAATTAACTCGATTTCTTTATCATTTGTTAAAAGTGGGTATTCATCTTTAACAACAAAAGAAGAATTTTTTGACAAAATAGAAGCAATTCTAGCATAAGCATATTGAATGTAATAAACAGGATTATCCGCAGATTGTTTTCTCGCTAAAGATAAATCAAAATCTAAATGGGAATCGATAGGTTTTGAAATAAAGAAATAACGAGCAACATCAACCCCAACATCTTCACAAAGTTCTCTAATAGTAACTGCGTTGCCAGTTCTTTTAGACATCTTAACTTCTTCTCCGTTTTCCATAAGTCTGACTATTTGAACAATTAAAACTTTTAAAGCTTCAGGATTATATCCCATTATTTTAATACCAGCTTTTAATCTAGCAATATATCCATGATGATCAGCGCCTAAAATATCAATTAATTCATCATAGCCACGATCAAATTTATCTTTATGATAAGCAATATCTGGCGTGAGATATGTTAAAGAACCGTCACTTTTAATTAAAACACGGTCTTTGTCATCTCCAAATTCAGTTGTTTTAAGCCATAAAGCACCTTGTGATTCATAACAATAAGGGGATTTTTTTAAAAATTCTAAAGTTTTTTTAACCTTTAAAGATGAATAAAGTTCCCTTTCGCTTTGATAGTGATCAAAACTAACTCTATATAAGTCTAAATCTTTCTTAATTTTATTTAGTTCAAGTTCAATACCTATATTTTTAAAATGTTCTATAGCTTCTTCTTCGCTAACTTTTAACCATTTATCCCCATCTTCATCCTTAATTTTTGAAGCTAAAATTTTAACATCTTGCCCTTGATAACCGACTTTATCCAAATTAATAGGCAAAGATAAAGATTCTTTATATCTTTCATGAAGAGAATTAGCTAAAACATTAATTTGATTTCCAGCATCATTAACATAGTATTCTCTTAAAACATCATAGTTGGCAAATTTCATTATTCTAGTTAAGGCATCACCGTATGCAGCGCCTCTAGCGTGGCCTAAATGTAAATCTCCGGTTGGATTAGCACTAACATATTCAACCATTATTCTTCCATTCTTTTTAATTCCGCGACCATAATTATCATTTTCTTCTAAAACTTTTTTAATTACACTAGTTAAACTTCCCTGATTTAAGAAAAAATTTATAAAACCTGGATTAACAACTTCAACATTTTTAATTAAAGAATAATTTAAAAAACCATCTTTTAATGAATTTGCGATATTAATAGGTGAATTATGTAAAACCTTTGCAAGTCTCATTGCGATGTTTGTTGAATAATCGCCATGAACCTTATCTTTTGGAATTTCAATCATAACTAAATTATCTTTGTCATCATAATTTAATTTTTCTTTTAACACGTTTTTAATAATATCAATCAATTTATTAGAAATTTCACTCATAATAACTTTCCTTTACCAAGATAAAAATATATCATATTTCTAATATTAAATATATATTTAATATTATGTTTGTTTAATACCAACTAAAATTTAATTTGAAATTAATTTTACTTAGTGGTATTATAATGAAGCATTTTGGCCTTGTAGCTCAGTTGGATAGAGCAACAGCCTTCTAAGCTGTGGGTCAGGCGTTCGAGTCGCCTCAAGGTCACCAGAATTAAATTTAACGCGATGACTATCGCGTTTTTTTCTTTCTTAAAAGAAACGCTAATTTATTTTTACCGTAAAGTAAAAGATATCCACCATCGTAAAAGTAAAAGATATCCACCATCTTCATAAAATTAACCAGGAATTCCCAGTTCCTGGTTTTTAAAACCGCCATTTTCCGCCAACGGCGAATTTGGCACTACTCCTTATTTAGACTAAATTTTTCTTTTATATTTTTTGAATAGAGTAATAAATTATCAATACTGATTATATCAATATTGTCACATACATATGTAAGATAGTCATAAATATCTAACAAATTTATTTTTGCTGTTCTTACAATTGAGAATAATATTGCCATAATTTGCGCTCCATCATAACTTTTTTAAGTCATAAATATTTTTCTTTGCAAAAAGAAAGGTTTTATTGCTCTTTCTGCTATATTATTTGTTAAATCAACACAAGGATTGTTTAAAAAAGTAAGTAAGTCTAAACTTATTTTTTTGAAATAATTAAAAGCGTCGTCTAAAGCTGATCCTTGTTTAGTACGTGTTGTATATATTAATTTAAATATTTTATTTATTATTGGTTTTTCATCTTTCCGTCTTAATTTTTTTATTTCGTAATAACTTCGTACTTTTTTCTGTATCTCTTTCTCTTTATCAAATAAAATTTTTATTAAGTTTAAAGTCTCAGCGGCTTTTGAATTTGAAAGATTTTTTGAATCGATTGTTTTAACAATATTAGAAAATCTTCTTCTTACATGTACCCAGCATCTTTGTAAATTTATATTTTTATACTCTTTTTTTAATGAATCATAGCCAGGATAATCATCACAGACAATAACGCCAGAAAAATTTTTGAAAAAATCTTTTAGATGTTTAGATTCTCTACTCGCTTTAAAGTCGTAAATATTAATTTGGTTACCATAAAATGATGATGAATAAAGAAAAACATACGATTTTTTCTGTCTTTTTCATCTTTTGGTTTTGCATTAATAACCAAAGTTGTTTCATCGGCATGAATAACTTTTGATTCGTTTGACAGTAAATCAGTTTTCATTTTCTCATAAATTGGCAAAAGTCGATCGGATAATCTTTCCGTATAATTTCCTAAACATTGTTTAGAAATAGGGAAACCAATTTGTTCTTTGATGTAACTTGCTAAATGTTCAAAAGGAATACCCAATTCATATTTATTAAACGCAATAAAAGAAGCGAATGAAGATGTCAATATAGAATTTGGAAAAGGTGTATTCACCAAAGGATAATATATTTCATTATTTTCTTTATTACATTTTGGGCATTTAAAATTTTCTTTAATAATTTTTGTAACTATAATTTCTGGCATTTTTGTTTCAACTAAATACGATATATCTTCAGTAAATTTTATTAGTTTTTCCCCACATTTAGGACATACTGTTTCATCTGGTTTCATTATTATTGTTTTTGAAACATGTTTTTCAAAGTCATAGTCTTGGAACTTCTTTTTATGAATTTCACCTTTTTTTGACTTTGCTTTTTTTATCTCTGATTCAGCCTCATCAAGAATAAATTTGCTTTTTTCACTTTTTGAAACAAAAGGAAGTGCTTTCAAAATTTTATGCTTAGATGAAAGCTGTTCATATTTTTCTAATAGTGTATTGTATTCGAGATTTTGTTTTCTTAATTTAAGATTCAACTCTTCATTTTCTTTTTTTAAAATTTCATTATTTTTTTCTAGTTTTTCTATGTTTTTAATTTGTTCTAACAACTCATTTTTTTGCTGAAGAATAATATTTTCTAACTGTTTTATGTATTCTTTATCATTATTTATTTTCATAATTAATTATAACATTTTTTGCGCAAAAAATAAAGAAAAAACACCGATAATTATCGTGTTTTTCTGTGTTTTTTAATATACATTTTTTTAAAAACAAGCGCCTTCAAGATTTGGTTTTTTCTTAGTTTCAATAACTTCTAAACCTTTTAAAAACATTGTAAGTTGTTGAGGTTTTATTTCTAAGGAAGAAATATCTTGGTCAGGTATCTTGAACTTATTACTCCCTAATTTATTTTGTAATAGCCAATAACCATAATCATCTTCATAATAAATTTTGACTTGTTTTCTGTTCTTAGATACAAATATAAAAACAGATCTTGATATTTCGATTGGTGAAAAATTTAGAGATACTAAAATTTGAGCTTTTTTAATACCAAACTTCATACTTATACAATTTGAGTAAAAGTATATCTTTCTAGATTTAAAGATGTTCATAAATTCTATCTAAAAGTATTTCCGCTTGTTCAAGAGATGTTGAAATTTTTAAACCTTTAAATTCAATCATGACTATAGAATGATCGAAACGAGTAAACCTTTTTTTATATTTTTGCTCATCGCTAAGTAGATTAACTGTGACATCATTGTCTTTTATTAAAATATCATCGTAATTATCAAAATTTGATACATTAATAAAATTTCCACTTAAGTTGTTATAAGCATTAACCCAATCTCTCAATGTTTCTCTAGAAATGTTTTTTTCTCTAGCAAATTCGCTAACTGTTTTCCCTGAAAGTCTATATTCTTTCACGGTATTAAATCTTTGTTGGTCTGTATAAAATTTTCCCATTTGAATTTCCTCCGCAATAATATCATAGGAAAATCAGAAAATTTAAAAAGTGTGGATATCTTTTACTTTTACCGCTAATTTATTTTTACCGTAAAGTAAAAGATATCCACCATCATTATTTTTAAGATTTTAAATATTTTTATTTTTAGACTACAAAGTTTTATTTTTTTATTATGTGTTAAGGAAAAACAAAGATTATTTAAAATAGTAATTTTTCAAAGAATAGAAATAAAAATTACTTTTTGATATCAATTATTTCACATGAAATCGGATTCGAAAGAAAAATGTTTCGAATTAAACTTTTTAAAAAATAAACCTAAACTTTTTTTAAAAGGACGTGAATATTATTCTCTTGTCACATCATTCTTGTATGTTACTAGGGTTGGGATTCCAATTATTATAAAAATCCCATTTTTATAATATATTTATTTGTAAAGTATTATTTATTTAAATCTAATGCTTTAAAAAAATCTAGAGGTAGTTCAAATTGTTTTTTCATTCTTAAATACTCTTTTTCATCAAATTGCTTATCAATATTTAACCCATAAATAATTGGATGTATTTTTAAGAAAACATAAACCTTATTTTTATTAAAAATAATAGAAAAATTATTATAACTATTAGCTGCAAGTTTTTTATCTTTTAAAGATTTAAATAAATTTGATAAGCCAATAATTGTTTTTGGAGAAATTACTTTAAAAGCAAATAATTTATCATTAGAAAAGACATCAAACATATCATTAAATTCATTAGATTCATATCTAACTTTTTCTAAAAAATTACCATTAATATTTATAGAATTTTCTCCAATATTTTTAGTAAAACGAATATATAAAATAGTATTTTCAATATTATTACCTTTAAAAATATTTGAATCTTTTAAATCAAAAATAATAATAGTTCCATCTATAGGCACGCTAGAAATTTTGGACCCATTTTTATCTGTTACAACTTGGCTATATTGAAAATTAAAATTTGAAAAATAAAACATTTTTGAATCTATCTTACCTTCAAAAGATTTTTCAAAACTATAACATAATGGTTTCTCCAAAATTAAATTATCATCAAATAATTCAATATTAAAATATTTATTATTAAATTTTGAATATTCTGGATAAATCTCCTTAATCGCTCTTTTTTCGATATAAATTAATAATTTAATATATTTATTGTCGTTATTTTCAAAACTCAAAGCAAAAGTAATAATCGATAAAACAATAATCGCAATTCCTAAATAAAGAAAAAAATTATCGAACGGATTATATTTATCTAAATAAATATTTAAAATAAAAAATATAAGACCGATTAAAAGAACGAAAAAACTAATAATAGTAAATAAGTCTTTTTTAAATTTAAATTTTTTTCTTTCTTTTTCTACTTTTTTAAATATCACTCTTTAATTTTACCATCTATTGAAATAAAAGGTTTGATTTTATAGCATAAAACTAAATTAACTATAAGTAATAAGATTGTTATTAGATAAATGAAATTTTGATTAAATTCAAAATTTCTAATATTTATAGAAAATAGCTGATCTTTAAATGATAAAAAGGTAAAAGATAAAGCAACTCCAACAATAAAAGAAATAATTGTTGTTAAATAAGATTCAAATTTTTTTAATTCAACTTTGTTATGTTCTTCTTCATATTTAAAAAATAAAGAAGTTACCATTCTTATATTATTTGTCATCATTGTCGGAACAAAAACAATATCATTAAAATACGTAAAAGTATTTAATAAAACTATTCCAAAAAATGTATTAACAAATATTGATAATAAATTTGAAAAATTGAACCCTTCATAAATAAGATCTCTAGGAATAAAAAGATATAAAAAACTTAAAATTAGTAATAAAACTATTGAAAAAGTGTTATATGATATGTGCTTTTTTATAATAATTCTTTTTTTTAGAAATAGAATTAAAAGAATTCCAAAAATAAAAATGATTAAGGAAATTAATGGATATATATAAGAATAACGATTCCCATTAAAAGCATTATAAAAAATTGAAATAAGATTTCCTGTTTGCATAAATGTAAACATTCCATCATTAAAATAAGATAACGCTTCAATTAATCCGCCAATAAAAGCAAAGTTTATAAAAACGAATATGTATTTTAAATAAATATTTCTTTTTATTTTTTTATTTTCCATAAATATTTCTTTAATTAATTAATGAATCTATAAATTCTTTTAATTCGGCAAAAGTATTTACGACTTTAAAATTATTATTTTCTTTAAGGACATTCTTGCTTTTTTCATCTACATACATTCCTACACTACAAATTTTAACATCTACCTCTTTGCAAGAATTAATATCGTTTAAAGTGTCTCCAAAGTAAATAAGTTGATCATTAGTTAATGAATAATCTTTTTCGAGTTTTTTAAAACTATCGGGTTTATTTACCCCATAAAAAGACCCACAGTAAATATCATCAAAAATATCTTCTAAATTAAAATACTTTAAAGAAATTAATGTCGAATCTTTACTTCTTCCGGTTACTAAAAATAATTTGAAGCCTTTATCTTTAATACTTTTTAATAATTCTAAATATTCTTTATCAAATCCATCTTTAAAAAGTTTTTCCTCTAATAATTCATATTCTTCTAAATAATATTTAAAAGCTAAAGCAGCTTTTTCTTTATTTTTCATTAATCTATAAAAAACGCCTTCTTCATCTGGACCATAATTAGAAATTACTTCTTCTATGCTTACTTTTTTCCCCATTACTTTTTCATATCCTTTAAAGAAGGAGCCAACAACTAAATAGTCGCTATTTAATAAAGTATTGTCGAAATCGAAAACAAATGCTTTAATATTCATATTTATCCCCATTTTTTTCTTGATTTTTACTTTCTTTTTCTTTATATTATTAAGCGTACGTAGAAAGAAAAAGCGTCCGCTCTTCACCAGATCTATCGAATAGATTGGTAAATGCTACAAAATTATAACACTTATATTATGATTTTTAACGGACGAATTTCTATTGTCCGTTTTTATTTTCTAAAAACGATTAATGCTATTTAAGGAGGTATTGAAGTATAGCTAACAATCAAAACCCTTATCAAGGGAATAAAAATCGCACAAACAAAAATGGCGATTTAGTCAATGAGTTTATTCGTTTTCCAGAAGTCCTTGTTATTGGACCAAATGGAGAAAGTCTTGGAAAAATGTCCAAATTCGATGCTTTAAGAAAAGCTGAAGAATACAATCTTGATTTATTATGCGTAGCACCTAATGCTAAGCCACCAGTCTGTAAAATCTTAAATTATGGTAAATACAGATATGAGTCGCAAAAAAAAGCAAAAGAGGCTAAGAAAAATCAAAAGATCATTGAAATAAAAGAAATACAATTAACTCCTAAAATTGGCGAGCACGATTTATTAACAAAAGTCAAAGCCGCACTTAAGTTTTTAGAAGATGGAAACAAGATTAAAGTTGGAGTTCGTTTTAAAGGAAGAGAATTATCTCACGTTGAAGTTGGGGAAGCTGTTTTAAATAAATTCCTCGAATTAACAAAGGATAGCGCTTCCGTTGATAAAGCTCCTACTCTTGATGGAAAATGGCTAACAGCTGTTTTATCAAGCAAAGTCAAAAAGTAGAAAGAAGGAGATAAGAATATGCCAAAAATGAAAAGTAAAAAAGCTTTAACAAAAAGAGTCCATGTTACTGCTTCTGGCAAGGTTACAAGACATCATGCATATGTTTCACACCTCGCACCACACAAGACTCATAAACAAAAAAGACATTTAAGAAAAGCAACTTCAGTTTCAAAATCAGATATGAAGAGACTTAAATATCTTATTCAAGAATAGTTAAAGAAAGGAGAATTTTATGAGAGTAAAAGGTGGAACAGTTACACATAAGAGAAGAAAAAGAATATTAAAACAAGCTAAAGGTTTCTTTGGAAGTAAGCATTTACTCTTCAAGACTGCTAAAGAGCAAGTCATGAGAAGTAAAAGATATGCATATATTTCTAGAAAAGACAGAAAAAGTGATTTTAGAAAATTATGGATTAAAAGAATCAATGCTGCTTGCAGATTAAATGATATTTCTTATTCTAAATTTATGCATGGCTTAAAAGTTGCAAAAATTGACTTAAATAGAAAAATGCTTTCAGAAATCGCTATTCACGATGAAAAAGGTTTTGCTGAATTAGTTAAAATTGCAAAAAAAGCAAAATAAGCAAAATATTTTACATTTCTAAATAAGCACATTTATAATAAATGTGCTTTTATTTTTGGAGGAAATAATAAAATGCTATCAGAAAATTTATCAAAATTGATGATTAATCAAATAAATAAAGAATTATATTCTTCATATCTTTATTTATCTATTGCAAACTTTTACGAAGAAAAAGGTTTAAAAGGATTCTCAAATTGGTTTAAAAAACAAGCCGAGGAAGAAAAAGAACATGCTGAAAAATTTATCGAATATTTACATGATAATAATGAGCATGTTACATTCGAATCAATAGAAGCTCCTAAAAATGAATTTAAAGATTATAAAGAACCTTTATCCATTCAAATTGCTCATGAAAAATATGTCACAAGTTTGATTAATGCTTTATATAGACAAGCTCTTGATGATAATGATTATCGTTCTCTTAATTTCTTAAATTGGTTCATAAATGAACAAGCTGAGGAAGAAAAAACAGCCCAAGATTTATTAACTACTTTTGAATATTTTTCTCAAAATATCAAAGATATTTACGAATTTAATGAATGTTTGGGATCAAGAAAATAATATTAAAAGCACCGCTTGCATGTGGTGCTTTTAATTATTCTTTTATAACCTTAAGTTCAGTATGCTCAATAGCTTCATTAAGTAATGTTTCAAAATCAAATTTCTCTTCTATTTTTAAACATTCACTTATTTTTGGCATCGTTTTAGGTTTTTTAATAGGAAATATTGTACAGCAATCTTCATATGGTCTAATGGAAATTTCATATGTATTTATTTTTTTAGCTATAGCAATAATTTCGGTTTTATCATAAGTTGCTAAAGGACGAATAATCGGATAATTAGTAACTGCGTTTATAGTATTTAAAGATTCTAATGTTTGTGATGCAACTTGTCCGATACTTTCACCATTGCTTATTGCAAAAATATGAAGTTTTCTTGCTAATTTTTCGGCTAATCTATACATCATTCTTCTCATAATAGTGACTTCATATCCTTCAAAAGAATGATTATAAATTTCTTCTTGAATTTTAGTAAATGGAACAATATATAAATTAATCTTATTTTGATAGATATTTAAAGATCTTAAAATATCTTCAAGCTTATATATAACTGCAACAGAAGTATATGGAGGAGAAGCAAAATGAATGAAAGAAAGTTCTACTCCTCTTTTCATTAAAAGATAAGAAGCAACAGGAGAATCAATCCCGCCTGAAAGCATCATTAAACTTCTTCCAATAGCTCCTTTTGGATAACCGCCCATTCCTTTGATAGTTTCAAAAAACATATAAGCTCCATCATCTCTAATTTCTATTGAAAGTAAGATATCAGGGTTGTGTACATCTACTTTTAAAGACGTATTTTTTAAAATTTTAGAAGCGATTTCACGATTAATTTCATCGCTAACATAAGGATAAGATTTATCAATTCTTCTTGTTTTGACTTTAAAAGTTTTACCGACTTCTTTTTTTATTTCTTCTAAAGCAATATCTTTTAAATTTTCTAAATCGCAATCTTTTATTTTCTTAGCAAGAGAAAAAGAGTACATACCACTAATTTCTTTTAGTATTTCGATTAAATTTGGAATTTCTTCCTTTAAATCTAAATAAATGTGGTCATGTCTTTTTCTCATTTCGTAAGAATTTTCATATTCTTTTAAATGATTATTAATTGAAGAAGCAAGACGATTAATAAAATCTTTCTTGTTTTTTCCTTTAGTAGACATTTCTCCAAAACGAACAATAATAGTATTAAATTCCATAATTACTTACCTTTTATAGTGCTTAGAAGTTCTTTTAATGTTTTTACGAAAATATTAATTTCTTCTAAGTTGTTATATTTAGAAAAAGAAATTCTAATTGAGTTAGAAGCTTCTTTTTCATTTTTTGTTAATTCATAAATTACGTGTGAAATAACCTTTAATTTAGAAGAGCAAGAAGACTTTGTAGAGACATAAATTTCTTTATTTGACAAAGCTTCAACAACTATACTAGATTCTTTGCTTAAAGTCGATAAATTTAGAATAAACGGGCAATGCTTTTTAAATTCATCATGAACTTTAATCCCTTCAATTTTATTTAATTCTTTTAAAGCAAAATCAAATAATGATTTTATATAAGTATAATTTTTATCAAAATCTCTAATATATTTTTGAATTATAAAAGAGAAAGAGTGAATTAATGGATAAGATAATGTCCCACTTCGTAAATTAAACTCTTGGCCACCACCATAAACAAGTGGTTCTAATTCGATTTTTCTCGATTTTATCAAAGCGCCAATACCTTTTATTCCGTGAATTTTATATGAAGAAATAGTAAACATATCAAAAAGAGAGCAATTAACTTTTTCCTTCCCAATAGTTTGGGCTAAATCACTATGAAAAACTACTTTTTTATTGTTCGATTTATTAATGACATCTTTTATCTCTTCTAAATTTAAAACACACCCGCACTCATTATTTACATGCATTAAAGAAACGAGGATTGTATCATCTCTTAAAACACTTTTAAAATAATCTAAATCTATAGTTCCATTTGATTTTACATCCAGATAAGTTACTTCAAAACCTTCGTTTTCTAATTCTTTAAAAACATTTAAAACCGAAGGATGTTCTATTTTAGAAGTAATTAAATGCTTTCCTTTGTTTTTATTTTTACGAGCATATCCTAAAATAGCTAAGTTGTTTGATTCGGTAGCACCGCTTGTAAAAATAACATCATAAATCGATGGATTTATTTTTAGAGCATTTAAAATATCTCTTTTAAAATTAACAATATCATAATTTTCTTTCATTCCAAAACCATTTAAAGATGATGGATTGGCAAAATTATTATTATTATCTTTAATGAAAAGTTTGAGCACTTCTTCATCAACAATTGTGCTTCCAGCATTATCTAAATATATCATAATTATCTAGAAACCTTATCTTTATCTTCGATACGATTAATAATTGTTTCGCTCATATCATAAGCGGACTTATATTCACCATTAAAGAATAATGATTCAGCTTGAGTTAATAAATTATGAACATCAGCAAATTTCATTCTATCTCTATTAATTAACATAATATTATCAATTGATAATAATCGATAAGAAGACAAGGAATCAACTTCAGAAAAAACTTTCAAACATAATTCTTCTAATTTATTCACTAAATCATCTAGTTTAATAACATCAATAGGCAATGTTTTTAAAGTAATAGAAACTTCATCCATCAAAGAATATGCATTGTTAATATCTTCATTAAATTTTATCTCAACTGATTCGTTATTAAATTCTCTAAGAATTGCCTCACATTTTTTTAATTTTAAATAACGATTATTGATAAGTTCATAAGCTTTATCTGTATCAGATTTTAACGAAGAAAGATATTTTGAATATTCGTCATAATGTGTTTTGCAATCCTCTACCCCTTTTTTTAGATCATTAATTTTATTTAAAAGATCTGTATAATAAGTTTTTTCAAGTCCGTGTACAAAGAAATCTACTCTTCTTTTAAACTTTGATAAAGTGTCAAGTTCATCTGATAAATTCTTTAATTTTTCTTGATTTGCATCATCGATAATATAATATTTTTCAAAATCAGGAATCGAATTGTTGAGTTTAATAATATCCTTTTCTAAAAGAGTATAAGAAACCATTACATCATGGTAAACATCATTGAATTTATTTCTAGCATCTTCTTCTGAATCCATTCCTGAATCTAAACGAGTTAAAATATTATGTAATGCTTCAATTTTTTCTCCAGCACCATTAATTTTTAATTCTTTAAAATTATTTCTTAAAGAAACTAAAACATTTTTAATGTTTTCCATTTCATCTTCAACATTTAAATGTCTTAAAGGTAATTCACTTAAAACTAATGCGTGATATTTATCTAAAACTTTCCCCATTTCTTTAGGAACAATATCATTAACTTCTCCTAAATATGATGGCATCACTTCTAGTATTTTTTTAAGTTCGGTTAATACTTTTGCAAGAGTTGGTAAAAGTTCTTTTGCTTCATCATATTGAGCGGTATCAACAAAATCTTCAAATTTAGTAAATCTTTTATCAATATTAACAAAAACCTTATCAAATTGTTCTTGAAGTGGAGATAATGAATCATAAACTTTTTCATATAAAGATTTAACTTCTCTATATTTATCTTTTAGCATTAAAGAATCTTTACGACAATCTTCTTCTGGACGAATAACGACTTCTAAGTCTTTATTTAATTCATTTACAGATTTTTCATAATCGGTAAAAAAATGAATATTATCGGAATAAATTTTTTTATATCCTTTAACATTTTTATCTTCAACATAAACAGCTAAAGCGTTTAATAAATCAGCGACATTTGCATCTTTTTCATCTTTAATTTCATTAAAACGATTTAAATATTCATTATAAACATCAATATAAAGAAGATTTATTTGAGAGATTGATTCTAATCTTGAAAGATATTGAGAATCTTGAATCATTAATAAAGAGTTTAAATATTTATATTTTTTATTTAATTCATTAAAAGATTTTCTAATTCTCATTCTTGAAAATATGAATGCCTCTAATAAAGAAAAAATTATGACAAGCGCTAAAACAGCGATAATTGCAATTACTATAATTATAAAAGTTAAACTATCTAATCCTAAAATTTCACCATTCATATGTTTTTAACCTCAAACATTATTTTATTATAAATAGCAATTATTTTCTATTAAATTTATTGATATTTTAGACATATTTTCTAAGCAAGTTAAATGCCATAGATTTTTTAAAATTAGAAAAGTATATTTTTATACAAAGTATAAAAATATTAGAAGACAAATTTTGATTTATCAATTATAATAAAGGAGCAGAAATTATTTACTGCCAATCTGTGATAGATGAACATAATGTTTAAGCGACTTATTAAGTCGTCATCCACGGACATGACCATCTAGATTATTTTTAGTATTCTAGATGGTCATATTTTTATCACTTTTTTATAAAATTATGAGTAATCTTTTTGTTTTTAGCGACGAATCAGGGGTATTTGATAATCTCCATTATCAATATTATTGCTTTGGGGGCATAATTTTTCTTTCAAAAGAAGAAAAAAATCAAGCTGCTAGAAATTTTCATCATGTCGAAAAGATTATTAAAGAAAAACTAGAAATATCTGGAGAAATGAAGGCGGCTGCTTTAAAAAATAAATACAAATACAAATTATTAAAATCAATTTCTTCCTTTACTATTTTTGGAGTAGTTATCGATTTAAATAAAGTTAATAAAAATATTTTTTTAGACAAGAAAACAAAACAACGTTATCTTGATTTTGCTTATAAACTTGGGCTTAAAAATGCTTTTAAAGATTTAATTGAAGAAGGAATCATTTTTCAAAATGACATTTCTAATATTTATGTAAATTGTGATGAACATGTTACTGCGACTAATGGAATTTATGAACTTCAAGAATCACTCGAAAACGAATTTAAAAGAGGCACATATAATTATAATTATAATGAATTTTATGAGCCATTATTTAAAAAATTATCTTCAGTTCAAGTTAAATTTTGTGATTCGAAAAATAATGTTTATATTCGTATGGCCGATATTATTGCTAATTATATTTATAAAATGGCTAATTATAATTTAACTACTGCTTTTAGAATTCATATTAAAAACTTACCATCAGATAAACTATTTAAACTATTAAATAATGCTAATAATTTATCGATTACCACACACTAATTATCAAAAATAGTTGATTTTAATCAACTTTTATTGTATTTTATTTAAGCATTTAAATGCAGCTTATAAATACTTTCGGCCCAATGAATGAACCTTAAATTAACTTAAAAAGGAATAAAGTAGACTTAGCTACAAGTTGAAATAGTAAAAATCATTCATCCGCGAAATGGAATTTATATTCTTGCTTTTATTTAGATGCAAATCAAAATAAAAGGAGAACAAAAAAATGAGAAATTTTGATTCAAAATGGAAACGTTCCAGAAGACTTAACTTTTCGCTTTCTGAAACAGGAAAAGAATTAAAGAAAAGAGCTTATGCACCAGGTCAACACGGGCAAGATAAGAAAAAACTATCTGAATATGGCCGTCAATTATCTGAAAAACAAAAATTAAGAGATCTTTATGGAGTTAATGAAAAACAATTCGTTAGATTATTCAAGATTGCTTCAGCTTCACACGAAGTTACTGGTACAGCATTTATGATTCTTCTCGAATCAAGACTTGATAACTTAGTTTATCGTATGGGTTTTGCATCAACAAGACCTCAAGCAAGACAACTTGTTAATCACGGACACATTTTAGTTAATGGTAAAAAAATCGATATTCCTTCATATCTTTGCAAAGTCGGTGATAAAATCACTTTAAAAGATAAGAGTAAAGATTTAGCAATTGTCAAAGCAAGTTTAGAAGCAAGTGCTGCTACTCCACGCTATATTACAGTTGATAAAGAAAAGAAAGAAGGAAGTTTCGATAGACTTCCAGAAAGAAGTGAATTAAGTCAAGAAATTAATGAATCATTAATCGTTGAATTCTATAATAGAAAATTATAATTTCAAAGATATTTCGTTCATAAAAAATCGGATTATTTTATCCGATTTTTTCTTTTTTATATGAAAATTTATTATATTATCGATATAATATTAAGACTTGAAAGTAGGTATAAATATGAAAAAAGAAGATATCAAACTCGATTTAAATAATAATTTAGTAAATTTATCTAATTCACTATTAAAATTTTATGATTGTGATATTTTTCATCCTTCAATTCCATATATTGATGAAATTTTAAAAAAAAGGAAAAATAAAAAAATATGTATTTTACTTTATGATGGTTTTGGGAAAATTATATTTGATACCTATAAAGATGATATTCCTTTTTTAAATTCGCATATTTTTAAAACTTTTTCTTCTATTTATCCACCAACAACTGTCGCTGCTACTGATGCTTTTTTAACAGGAAAATATCCACGTGAAAACGGATTTGTAGGATGGAATCAATATTTTAAAAATATTGATAAATTTATAGATGTATTTTTAAATAAAGATTCAGTTAACGATGAAATTATTAAAGATGATGTTACAAAATCCTTTTTAAAACCTAAATTTATTGATGAAATTATTAATGAAAAAAATAATAAAGAGATTGCTACGATAATTAAATCTCTATCATATAAAAATGAAGATAAACATGATGATTTTGATAAATTTTTTAAAGTAGTTAATGACTCTTTAAAAAAATATGACTTTATTTACGCTTATTCAACAGAACCAGATCATACCATTCATGAAACTGGTATAAAAAGCGAAAAAATTAAAAATATTCTTATTTATTTAGAAAATAAAACAAAATATTTAATTAATAATAATCCAGACACTTTATTTATTCTTATCGCTGATCATGGTTTCAAAGATATCGAATACATTCCTTTAAATGAAGATAATGAATTAATCGAAACATTAAAAGATGAATCAAAAAACGCTATTTTTACTATCGAACCACGTTTTGCTTCATTTTTTGTAAAAGATAAAGAAAAATTTATAGAAATTTATAATAAAAAATATAAAGATTATTTCATTTTAATGAGTAAAGACGAATTATTAAATAATGATATTTTGGGTCCAACAAATAGCTATCTTAATAAATATTGTGACTATACTTTAGGAGATTATATTCTTTTAGCTACTTCTTCATATATGTTTAGCAATAAAAAATCAAAAGATTTTGAAATGAAAGGAACTCATGCTGGAGTTACAAAAGATGAATTAGCTTTATATTTAGCTATATTTAATAAATAGATTAATTATTTATTCTTTTTGTGTTTTCTTTTTGAAGTTATTTTTAATTTATTTTGATTATCTTTAATCTCTTTATCATTATAGTCACCAATATAAATTTCAAAATCTTTATGATGTTTTATAATTCCGATAATTGTCAAAATAATCCCGATTATTCCTAATACAAAAATAGGTATTCCAATAATAAAAGAAGTTATATAAACATCTATTTTTTGATAAAAAACGCAAAATAAAACACCAACGGCAATTAAAATTAAACAGCCAATAAATTGAAAAAGATTAAATAAACTTCTTAAAGAAATTCTTTTTAAAATTATAAATTTAATAATAAAAATAACACCTAATCCGATTAAAAAAACTCCAATTACAATAGGTATAGACAAAACAAATATTTTAGGAAATAAAAAAATAATAACACTTAAAGCGATTATTAATAAATAAGCTAAAATCATGAAAAAATTTTTTGATTGATTAATAAACGTAAAAACTATTAATAAAATTGAAATTAATAACAATATTGAAGCAATTAAATAACCTAAAAAGATATCCATATTAGGATGAGAGGAAAATATACAAAATAATAAGCCGATAACTATTAAAATAATTGAAACTAATAATTTTAAATAGTTATATTTTTTAATAATATTCATACCTATAATTATTATATGAGAAAAATAAAAATATGTCCCAATACTTTCTTAAGTAGGGACATATTTTATTTATTTATATTGACTTATTCACCGATTTTTAAATCAGGATATCTTTCTCTCGATGGATTATAGAAAGTATGTAATAATTTATGAGCTTTTTTAGAACCATATTCACATAAATAATCCTCATAAAGTTTCTTAATATCTGGATTTAAATGACTTCTTCTAACCTTTCTGTTACGATCTTCTTCATATAATACTTTTGCTCTTTTAGCAACATAAGTATCAAGAATATTATCTTCTTCTTTAGGGAGGAATAAAGGAGTCACATATGGTTGACCTCCTCCGTTAATACATCCGCCTGGACATCCCATAATTTCAATAAAATCATATTTTGATTTGCCTTCTTTTATTTCATCTAATAAAATCTTAGCATTTTTCATTCCCGAAGCCATTGCAACGTTATACGTATTGCCTAAAATCTTTAAAGAAGCTTCTTTTATTCCTTCAAGACCACGGCAAGGTGTAAATTCAATTGGTTCAAGTTCATTTGAAGTTAAAATATAATAAGCAGTTCTTAATGCTGCTTCCATAACTCCGCCTGTAACTCCAAAAATAACACCAGCTCCACTATAATCACCAATTAAATCATCATCAAATTCTTCTGATGGTAATTTTTCCCAATTAATACCGCTTCTTTTGATGATTTGAGCTAATTCACGAGTCGTTAAAACAACATCAACATCAGCAATTCCATCTACTTTATTACCATCTCTTTCTTTCTCATACTTTTTAGCTGTACAAGGCATAATTGAAACAACACAAATTTGTGATCTATCTATATTATGCTTTTCAGCATAATAAGATTTAATAATTGCTCCAACCATTTCATGAGGAGATTTACAAGTAGATAAATGAGGTAAAAGTTCTGGATAATAATATTCACAATAATTTACCCATCCTGGAGAACATGACGTAATCATTGGACCAGGAGTTTTCGTAATAACTCTATGAACAAATTCATTTGCTTCTTCACAAATAGTCAAATCAGCACCAAAGTTAGTATCAAATACGCGATAAAATCCTAAACGATGTAACGCAGCAACCATTTTGCCTCTTGAATTTGTTCCAATAGGATCACCAAATTCTTCTCCTAAAGCGGTTCTTACTGCAGGAGCAGTTTGTACTATAACATATTTTCCTTCTTTAAATGCTTCATCAAGTTTTTCAATTTCACTATGTTCCATTAACGCACCAGTTGGGCAAACTAAAGTACATTGACCACATTGAATGCAAGGAACATTATTAAAAGAACGATTTCCAGCAGGAGAAACAATAGTTTTAAACCCTCTATTTTCAAATCCTAAAATACCAATTCCTTGAGCATCTTTACAAGCTTCAATGCATCTTCCACATAAAATACATTTTGAAGTATCTCTAATTAATCCTGGGGCTACATCATCATAAGTTGTTGGAGTCTTTTCACCAACATAAACTTCAGGTCTAGCACCAACTCTTCTCGCAACTTCAAGAAGTTCACATTGTCCATTTTTTCTACATGCTTGACAATTGTAATAATGATTTGAAAGTAATAATTCGACACTAGTTCTTCTAGCAATAACTGCTGAAGGATCAGAAATAGAAATCTTCATTCCATCTCTAACAGGATAAGCACACGAAGGAACAAGTCTTCTTTCTCCTTCTACCTTAACTAAACAAACTCTACATGAAGCTAAAGAACATCTTCCCTTTTTATAAGTACAAAGGCTTGGAATATTATATCCACAGATTTTAGCAGCCTCTAAAATTGTTAAATCATCATCAACAAGGTAAGGTTTATTTTCAATATATATAGTAATTTTTGCCATATTCTTCGCCCCCTACTTTTTACTAATTGCTCCAAATTTACAAGAACTTAAGCAACTACCACACTTTATACATTTACTTTGATCAATAACAAATGGAGTTTTTCCAATTGTTCCACTTATTGCATTAACTGGGCAATTTCTTGAACAAAGTGAACATTTTTTACATTTTTCTGGGTCAATTACAAATGAAATTAAATTCTTACAAATTCCAGCATCACATTTTTTATCAGTAACATGTCTTTCATAGACATCTCTAAATTTAGAAAGCGTTGATAAAACAGGGTTTGGAGCCGTCTGTCCTAAACCACATAAAGAACCAACTCTAATAGATTCTGATAGTGTTTCCAACTTGTCTAAATCCTCCATGGTTGCTTTTCCATCAGTAACTTTTGTTAATATTTCCAATAAACGCTTGGTACCAATACGACATTGAGAACATTTTCCACAACTTTCATCGCAAATAAATTCAAGATAGAATTTTGCGACATCAACCATGCAGTTATCTTCGTCCATGACAATAGCACCACCACTACCCATCATTGAACCTTTTGCAATTAAATTATCAAAATCAATTGGAGTATCCAATTCATTCATGGTCAAACATCCACCAGAAGGTCCTCCAGTTTGAATAGCTTGGAAACGTTTATCATTTGGAATTCCGCCACCAATATCAAAAATAAGTTCACGTAAAGTTGTTCCCATAGGAACTTCAACTAAACCAACATTTTTAACCTTTCCGCCTAGCGCAAAGACTTTTGTTCCTTTACTCTTTTCAGTTCCAACTTTAGCAAATTCAGCACCGCCAACTCTTAAAATATAAGGGATATTAGCTAAAGTTTCGACATTATTAATAATTGTAGGTTTATCCCATAATCCTTTTACAGCTGGGAATGGAGGTCTTGGACGAGGCATGCCTCTTTTTCCTTCGATTGAATTCAACAAAGCGGTTTCTTCTCCACAAACAAAAGCTCCAGCTCCTAAACGGACATGACATCTAAAGCTAAAGCCACTACCTAAAATATTGTCACCTAAAAGGCCGATTTCTTCTAATTCTTTTATAGCTAAAGTTAATCTTTTAACAGCAACTGGATATTCTGCACGAACATAGAAATAACCATTATTTGCACCAATTGCATAACCTGCAATCATCATCCCTTCGATAACAGCAACAGGGTTTCCTTCTAAAATGGAACGATCCATAAAAGCACCTGGATCACCTTCATCTCCATTACAAACAACATATTTAGTATCATTTTCTTGATCGTAAGCAAATTGCCATTTTTTTCCAGTAGGGAAGCCACCGCCGCCTCTGCCTCTTAATCCAGAAGCGAGAACTTCATCAATAACCTTTTGGCGATCCATACTTAAAGCTTTAATTAAACCTTTAAATGCATCATAACCTAAAGCTTCTTCAACTATTTCTGGATTAATAGTTCCACATCCATGAAGAGCGATACGAAGTTGCTTTTTATAGAAATTAATATCGTCTTGTCTTTCTACTTTTTGATGGGTATTTGGATCTTCATATAAAAGATCTTTAATACATTTTCCACCAATAATATCTTCATTAATTATTCTTTCACAATCTGAAACTTTTACAGCATGATAAAGACGATCTTCTGGGAAAATCTTAACAAATGGTCCTTGTGAACAAAACCCAAAGCAACCAACAACATTAACAGTAACTTTATCTTCAAGTTTCTTTTCTTTAATTAAAGCATTTAATTTATCGATAATTCCTTGAGAATCAGAAGATAAACAACCAGTGCCACCACATACGACAATGTGTCTTTTGCCATCTTTTCCACTAAATTTCTTTTCAAGGCAAGATGTGCAAGTTGAAAGTTTCTTTTCCAATTCTTCTAAACTTTTTATTTTTTTAACTGCCATATAGTCTAACCTTCCTTATCTTTTTTGCGGTATTCATCAATTATTTGTTGGACTTGAGATAAAGTTACTTTTGGATAAACTTTACCATTAATTGATATTGCAGGAGCAATACCGCAAGCTCCTATACACCTTAAAGCATCCAAAGTAAATAACCCATCTTCACTAGTTTGACCAGGTTTAATTTTTAAAAGTTCGGAAAACTTATCTAAAATATTTTGGCTACCTTTAACATAGCAAGCTGTTCCAAGGCAAACACCAATAACATATCTTCCCTTAGGTTTAAGAGAGAAAAATGAATAAAATGTAACAACTCCATAAATGTCTGAAACAGGAATATTTAGTTCTTTTGAAATTATTTCTTGAACTTCAATAGGTATATATCCATATTCTTTTTGAGTTTCAGATAAAACTAGCATTAATGGAGAAGGCTCATTTTTGTACTTATTGCAGATATTAACAATTATATCTACTGCTTCTTTTCTTAAATGCATAATTATTTTAACTCCTAATAATCATTATTTAATATGATTATACTCTCTTTAAGAGCTAAATTTAATAAGGAAAAATACACTATTTTATCGAATTTTTTAATTCTTTAGATATTTATAGAGTTTTCCGAATATAATTTTTGCTCTTTTTTTCATTGCTTCTTTTGTATAAAAACCAATATGAGGAGTAGTAATTACATTTTTGTATTTTAATAAATCATAATTATCATCTAAAGGGGGTTCTTTTTCAAAAACATCACTTAAATATAACGAAACCTTTTTATTATCTAATGATTTTATTAAAACTTTCTTAGAAACTATTTTTCCTCTAGCTGTATTTATTAATATAACTCCTTTTTTCATTAAGAAAAATTCTTTTTCATCTAAAAAATTAATTGTATTTCCATTTAACGGAATATGAAGTGAAATAATGTCAGCTTCTTTTAATAAATCTTCTTTATTTTTATAAATTACATTTTCTTTTTCAATATCATAATGACGTGACAAGGAATAATAATATATAGTTAGATTTTTAAAAATTGACAAAAGAGAGAGGACTTCCTTTCCAATATTTCCCATTCCAATTAAACCAATCTTTAAATTTGTTAATTCATTGCCGATTACTTTATTTTTATATGAAAGTTCATTAAATTTTCTTAAAGCCATCAAAATAAACATTAATGTTAATTGAGCTACGGCATCTGATGAATAACCACTTGCATTAAAAACGTCAATATTCTTTTCTTTACAATATTTTAAATCAATATGATCTAAACCACTAAAAGCAATAAATAAAGCCTTTAAATTTTTATCTTTTGATAAGATTTCTTCGCTCAATATAGTATTATCACTAATAACTATATCAGCATTATCAATTCTTTTAATTAATTCATCTTTTTTTGTCGATTTAATTTTATAACTTATAACTTCATGATTATTTAATATATCATTATTTAAAAAAGGAGAAATATCAGTTTCTAAAGGTTCCAAAATAACAATTTTCATATACATTTCCTTAATATTTAACTTTATTATTTTAATATTTCCAGATAAAAAGACTCAATTAAAAAAACGGGTTTCCCCGTTTTTTATTAGATTAATAGCTTAAATTAAACACAAGTATATCCACCATCAACTGGTAAGATAACTCCGGTAACATAACTAGATTCTTCAGCTCCTAAAAATAAAGCAGCACTATTAAGTTCTCCTTCTTTTCCATATCTTCCTAATGGAACGGTAGCTTTCATATAGGCAGTAAATTCTTTTGTTACTAAAGTATCATGCGTTAATTCTGTTTCAAAATATCCAGGGCAAATAGCATTACAAGTAATATTATATTTTGCAAGTTCTGCTGCAACTGCTCTAGTGAAATTAACAACGCCGCCTTTTGAAGTATGATAAGCAACAGTATCCATAGCTGTATTACCTACGAGTCCATACATTGAAGCAATATTAATAATTCTTCCATAATTATTCTTTTTCATGATGTTCCCAAATGCTCTTGTTACAAGAAATACACTCTTTAAATCAATATCCATCGTAAAATTCCATTCATCATCTGTCATATTTAATACGCCAGCATTTTTAGCAGCCCCAGCGCAATTAACTAAAACATCAACCTTTTTAAATTTTTCTTCAACGACTTTTGCACATTCATTTACATTTATAGTAGAAGTAACATCACATTTAAGTGGTAAAACACTTACTCCATATAAAGAATGTAATTCATTAGCAAGAGATTCCAATCTTTCAACTCTTCTTGCTAAAAGGACAAGATTTGCATGTGCACTAGCAAAACCTCTTGCCATTTGTGAACCAAGGCCACTACTTGCACCAGTAATGACAACGACTCGATTTGAAAAATCAAACATATTATTAAAACATCTCCTTATTTTTTATTATAAGTGTATTTATTTTTATGTTAAGTTAAAAATTTATTAAAAATTTTCACATTATTTAATTAAATTATAATTATTATTTTTAATATTTATTTCGCATTTTAAAGGGAATTTACTATCTTTTAAAATTAGTTCGTCAATGTTTTCAACATCAATTTTACCACTTATTGGGTTTTTAATTGATTTAATATGGCCTTTTAAAGATGCATGAAGATCGCTATATTCAAAAGCTAAATCACAATTTTTCAATTCGCAATTAACTAATTGTAAATTTTTACAATAACAAAGAGGTTGCGTGCCCTCTATAACGCAATTTATTAAAGTTAAATTTTCGCTATACCATCCTAAATATTCCCCTTTTATATAAGAATCAGAGACGATTACATTTTTTGAATGCCAAAAAGCATCCTTAGTATCAAAAATTGAATTTTTAATTTCTAAATCCTCAATATATTGGAAAGAATATTTTCCTTCATAGCGAATATTTTCTAATTGTATATTCTTGCCCATTAAAAAAGCATAGTCACCATTAATTATTAAAGTATTACCTTTGATATTATTTGATTTCCATCCAAATTCAACAGAATAAATATTGCACCTATTAAGAGAGATATTTTCACATTCTCTTAATGCCTTTATTCCAAATACATTAGAATTTTCAATGTCTATATTTTTACTATACCATAAAGCAGCTCGACAATTTGGGGTCATTGTGGAAGATAAAATTGTTACTTTATCATCATGCCAAAATGGATATTTTAAATCAAAATAGCAGTCTTTAACGATTATATTATTAGCTTCTTTTAAAGCTGATTCACCACTTTCCTTTCCTACAAATAAACAATTTTTGATTGTTACATTTTGAGCATCATATAAAGCTCTTTCTTCTCCAAATCTTTTATTTTCAATTGTCTCGTTCTTTTCCATCGTTTTCCTCTTTAATTCTATGTTCCATCCATGTAGAAGGAAGCAGCTCTTTTAGCTTTACTTCTTTTAATCCATCAAGTAATATTGTTGCTTCTAAATTCTCGCGATTAACTTCATATATAAACTCACGACATCTACCACAAGGAGGATAAATAATTCCACCTTCATGAACTGCAATAAGTTTTTTAATTTTTGTTTCACCATGTTTTAACATATCTGCAATCGCTGCTTGTTCAGCACACATACCTAAGGAGCAAGACAAATCTAGACATAATCCAGTGTAAATATTTCCTTTTTCTGAAAGAATAGCGCATGCAACTTGTCCATATTCACCATAATTTTCAATATAATGGTGGTCAACTGAATTTAAAGCTATTTCAAATAGTTCCTTATTTTCCATAATTATCAATCCTCATTTAAGTTTGGGATTAAAATTATAATTTCAAGAAATATCAATGTCAAACATTATATTTTTGATGGTGAAACAATATTCTTTAAATTATTTCTCTAAAATCTTTAATAAAAAATTAATTTACACTATTAAAAAATCAATTTAAAGAATTTTATTAAATAATTTTTTTAATTAAAAACTAATATTTTTACGACTATCTTGATATTTTTGAATATTTAAATAAGCACATAAAAATATTTAACTAAAATTATAAAAACATAAATTAACTATGTTAAATATTTATATCGTATATTAAAATATAATTAATAGTTATAAATCAGGAGTAGATGATTTTATGGAAATAAGAACTTTAAGATATTTTTTGGCTGTTGCTGAACTAGGAAATATTTCAAAAGCCGCAATTTTTCTACACACTTCTCAACCAAATATTACAAGACAATTAAAAGATTTGGAATTAGAAATCGGAAAACCTCTGTTTAAGAGAGGAAAAGGCATGATATTAACTGAAGATGGGCATTATTTAAAAAATAAGGCAAGACAAATAATTGATTTATTCGACAAAATTGATTCAGATATAAAAATCATAAACATGGATGATAGTAAAGTGACTGGGACAATCAAGATTGCTGGTGGAGAAAGTTACGCTATGAATATCATTGGAAATGCCTTTAAAAAATTTCACAAAAAATACCCATTGGTAAAACTTGATATTTATAGCGGATCCACCAATGAAGTTATAAAAAGATTAGAAAAAGGTACTATTGATTTTGGAATATTAATAGAACCTGCACCAATTACTGAATATAATTTTTTAAAACTTCCATTTTTTAATACATGGGGTATTTTAATGAGAAAGGATAGTGAATTGGCTGGAAGATCATTTATTCTCCCTGAAGACTTAAATGGCAAACCACTACTTTTATCTAATCCATCAGCACATACAAACATGATAAAAATATGGCTAAATAAAAACCTAAGTGACCTTAACATTGTAGCAACTTATAATCTTATTTATAACGCATCAATTTTAGTTAAGGATGGCTTAGGTTATGCTTTTACAATCGATAAATTAATTAATACAACTGGAGAAAGCGAACTAACTTTTAGGGAATTAAGACCAAAACTAATTTCTTATCTAGATTTAGTTTGGAAAACTGAAATCGCACTTTCTAAAGCTGCAAGACTTTTCTTAGAAGAAATTAAGAAAGAAGTCGTTAAATATGAATCTATTTTAGATTAATTTTCTCTTTTTTTACCAACAAAGAATAATGCTACCGTTCCTGGGCCGGTATGAGCCCCAATGGTAGTTCCAATATCGAAAATTTGAACTTTACCCTTCAATTTTGGGAATCTTTCTTCAATTAATTTTTTAACAAGGGCTGCATCTTCTATACATGCTGAATGAGAAATATAACATTTGCCATCATAATTAGTCCCATCTTTAGCAAATTGTTGCATTATTTCTACTATTCTTAAAATAACTTTCTTTTTTCCAAGAACTTTTTCACGAGGAATTAATTTACCTTCATTATTAACATTCATAAGTGGGCAAATATGAAGCATATTTCCAATTGTCCCACTAGTTTTAGAAATTCTTCCACCTCTTATAAAAAATGTTAAATCAGTAGAAAAGAACCGGTGATTAATAGTTAGTCTATTCTCAAGTATCCAATCATATATTTCATCAATATTTTTTTTAGCATCTCTTAAATCTGCAGCTAAATCAACTAATAGGCCATATCCGCTTGAAGCAGCAAGAGAGTCAACTATATATAACTTTCTATCAGGATATTTTTCTTTTAACATGTCTCTAGCAATACAAGCGCTATTATAAGTTCCACTAATTCCACTTGATAAAGTTAAATGAAGAATATCCTTCCCTTCTTTAAGAAAATTTTCAAAATAATTCACATATGTATCAACGTTAATTTGTGAAGTTCTAGTCATAACTCCATCAACCATCATTTGATAAAATTGAGACATTGGGATTGTTGTTCCAAAATCATCAACATGTTCTACATCATCTAAAAAATAATGAAAACATAAATAATGAATATTACGATCTTCAAGGTGTTTTTTAGTTAAATCGGTTGTTGAACAGCAACTAATAACAAAATTTTCCATTTAATACTCCTTCAAAACAAATGTATTATACGCTATTTTTTTAAATATAAAAGAAAAAAGAGCCGAGCACTATTTATCTTGGTTCTCGTTAGTTTCAACTTTTTCTGAATTATTTTTCTCTTTTTCCTTTTTATGAATATTGCTTAAAATATCATCAATTTTTGGAAAAATAACTATTACAGATTGAATAACAATTCCTATAGCAAGCATAACCAAAATTGGGAAACTAGGAACTAAAAGAAATACCCCAAAAATGACAGACCATAAGACTAATGATGTAAAAATTTTAATATATTTATAATATTTTAAGACTACAAGAATGGCTTCAATTAAAAAACATAATCCAGCAATAAATAAGAAAATTGTCCCAGCAATAGATTCAGGAGTAATGCCTAAATATTCGAGCAAAGACATAACCAATATCCCAGAAAGAGTAAGTAAAATTAAAATAGTTCCAATAACAAAAGCTAATTTAAATTTTAAATTTTTCTTTTCTAAAATACGATTTTCTTCATCAGTTATCTTGCTATATTCATGCTCTTGAAATAAATAGTTGACATCTACATCAAAAAATTCAGCGATTTTATAGAGCATTTCAGCATCTGGCAATGAATCTGCCCTCTCCCATTTTGAAATAGACTTATTTGAATAGCACAATTTGTCTGCAAGTTCGGCTTGAGTCATGCCTTTTTGTTTTCTTAAACCGCAAATATTCTTTGCGATGATTTCTTTAACATTCATAATAATTTCCTAAACCGCCTTCCTACTCAATTTTAAAATTCCAAATTCAGAGTTTTCATTTACTGCCACTTTTGAAAGATTTTCATTAAAATTCTTTCTAGCTAAATAAAATATTAATAAAATTAAAGGCATTCCCAAATTTGTTTCAACACAAGAATTAACGATTAAAGTTTTAATCGAAAGTTCATTCATCGGTCTTATTCCGTTAATTAATAGAGCGAACTCCCATGCTAATTGAACCGAAATACCTATTAAATTTAGTGTTAAAATATTAACAAACATTTTCTTTTTTACAAGCATCAATATTATTAAAACTAAATAGGAAACAACTAACACTACTCCCATTAGACCGTGATACTCATTAGTTGTTCTTGATGTTTGAATAATCGCTTCTCCTCCTAATTCAGAAATTGTAGGAGCAACTATCCACCAGCCAATAATTAAACTTAGCCAAATTTTTAAATATTTATCTTTTGCTAAACAAACCCATATGAATACGAAATTTGTAAAACCATAGGATAAAGACATCCGAGTAAGTATTAAAAACGTTTCAAAGTTACTCGCAATTTGATTGTTAATTAAAATTACTCTCGAATCGGCTAATAAATAGAATCCGCCATAATCAACAATTAAATACAAAATTCCACCAAAAATTCCGAATATAACCGTTTGATATCTTTTTTTATAAAGCAATAAAATTGTAAAAATAATTAAAAAAATTGTATCAATTATTATATAAAATAAATTCAAATTTCTTGTCGGAGTTATTTGTTCGATTAAAAATAAAAATTGATTATTCATAAATACTTACCGAATTAATTATATCTTATTTTAAAAAATAAAATATCTTATAATTTATAAAACGGAGATTTATTCTATGAGAAAAGACTTTGGTGTAAAAACCTATATTTATCCTCAACCAGTTTTAATTATTGCCACATATGATGAAAATAGTATTCCAAATGCAATGAATGCTGCATGGGGTGGAATTAGTGAAGAAGATCAAATAACAATTTGCATTTCGCCAGATCATAAAACAACAAAAAATATTTTACTGAATAAAGCTTTTACAGTTTCTTCAGCAACAAAAAAATATGTTTCAGAATGTGATTATTTTGGTATTGAAAGCGGAAATAAAGGAATTAATAAAATCGATAAAGCAAAAATGCACATAACAAAAAGTAAATTTGTTAACGCACCATTAATTGATGAACTGCCTCTTGCTTTAGAATGCGAATTAATTTCTTATGATGAGCAATCCTGTATTTTAAAAGGCGAAATTATTAATGTATCGATAGACGAATCTATTTTAAATGAAAACAATAAAGTCGACATTAATAAGTTTGAACCTATAAGTTTTGATCCAATTAATCTTAAATATTTATTAGTAAAAGACGTCGTTGGCAATGCTTTTAAAGATGGTATTAAAATTAAATAGCAAGATTAAATATGAAAGTTTTATTAATTAACGGGAGTCCCAATAACGATGGTTGTATTAAAACTGCTTTAAATGAAATTTCTAAGACGTTAAACGAAGAGGGACTAGAAACTGAAATAGTTGATATCGGCGCAAAAGATATTCGTGGTTGGATAGATTGTAAAAAATGCCGTGAAATAGGCAAATGTGTTTTTGATGATTTAGTGAATGAACTAGTGAATAAATTAAAAGATAGTGATGGATTGGTTGTTGGTTCTCCTGTATATTTTTCAAACGCTAATGGAAGTTTACTAAACCTTTTAACAAGAATGTTTTATTCCTGTAATTTTGAACTTTCTTTTAAAGTTGGAGCTAGCATTGTTTCAGCAAGACGAGCAGGTTGTTCTTCAACATTTGATCAATTGAATAAATTCTTTACAATCCGTAATATGCCGATAGTTTCTTCACAATATCGGAACAATGTCCATGGAAATACAAAAGAAGACACTTTAAAAGATTTAGAAGGATTACAAACCATGCGAGTTTTAGCAAGAAACATGGCTTTTTTAATTAAATCAATTGCATTAGGAAAAGAAAAATATTTCCCTATAAAAAAAGAAAATAAAGTTATAACAAATTTTATCGACGGAAAATAATTTAATGAATATTATTTTAAATAAAAAAGAAATACAAAAATACCTAACTACAAAAAAAGAAAATATTTTAATAGATAATATCCTTAATGATTTTTTTATTAATTTTTCTCCATTTATAAATGAAAATGAATTTTTAAAAACATTTAAAAGCGATTATTATTCATATTTTTTAGATAAATTAGAAATCGATTTTGCTGACCACGATTTTTATAATTTAGCTAAAAAATATTCATTAGATAAATTTGTTTTGCTTGATGAAAACAAGTATCTTTCAAATGAATATTATAAAAGAATTCATCTAAATAAAAATGAATTTAAAGAGGGAGATTTATCATTAAACATAAATTCTTTTAATCCATATGAATGTTTTTTATTTAAAGATATAGATGTTCTAAACAACAATTATTATCGAGAAATTAATAATGTTGGTTATTTTAACAAACCATTTAAATATATCGAAATAGTTAAAAAAGATGAAGTTTGGATGAGTATTACTCCCCATGAGATTGAAACAATGGAGGAAGATATTAATAAAGTTAAAGGAAATATTTTAGTCCTCGGTTTAGGCTTAGGATATTTTCCATTTATGAGTTCATTAAAAAAAGATATACCTCATATTGATATCATCGAATTATCTAAAGAAGTCATAACTCTATTTACTAAATATTTATTTAACCAATTCACTTATAAAGAAAAAATAAGAATAATTCATGAAAATGCTTTATCATTTTTAAAAAATAATGATTTAAATAAATACGATTATATTTATATTGATTTATATCATACTTCTTTTGATGCCCTTCCTTTATATTTAAAAATAAAAAATATTTTAACCTATAAAAAATATGATTTAAATAATGCTCTATTTTGGATTGAAAAATCGATTTTAGCTTATATCCGTCGTATTTTATTAACTTTGATAGAAGAAATAATTAATAAAGTTGATCCAAAAATATATTTAAAAGCTAAAAATTTAGATGATAAATTAATAAATTATTTTTACTTTTCTTTAAAAAATAAAACAATTTCAACTAAAGAAGAATTAGATAATTTATTAAAAGATGAAGAATTAATAAAGCTAATTCTTAATTTTAAAGATTAATTGCTTTCATCTTTTTCATAATCTTTCCATCTACCATTATGTAATCGGTGCATTTCTTCCGTTAATAATAGCCATTTAATTGTCGAATTTCTTTTAGGAAAAAATTCAATAAATTCGCCTTTTAAAAAAGTATAAAATCTTGAAGCATCAGTACACATTCCATAAGTCGGAGTTTCATTAAAAGATAAAGAAAAGTTGAAAGGGTTATTATTTCTTAATCCTTCAAAAAATATACCATTATGATTAATTTTTAATACACCATTTCCTTCAATATTACTCGTTTTTTGATGTTTTAAATATTTGTAATCATCTAAAAAACCAATATCTACTTCTTCTAGAAATTCAAAATCTTTATTTTGAATTTCTTTTTTTACTTCACTTCTTTCATAATCAAACCATAATTTTGGGTTTTTAAAATATACATTACGTCCATCTTTCACATAAAGTTCATACATATCATTCATATAAACTTTATTATGACAAGATGAACATTCAATAAAATCATCTTTAGTAAAATTAAGAAATTCTTTACCACATTTAGGACATTTATATAAAAGTTGTTCAATATTTTTAATTAAATCTTTTTCTTTATAATGATTTTTCTTAATTTCATTATATTCATAATCATTTGTATAAATTTCTTTATTTAATATAGATGTTATTTCTTCTTCATTTAATTTATTTAAAGTTTCTACGTCAAATAACTTTTTAAATGAAACTTCAACATTTCCTTTTCGTTCTTTTAAATTATATTTAGGGGAGACTAAATAAGCTCCTTTTATATTTGCGACATAAACCGGAGCCTTTAAAAACTTTAATAATTTCGCACTTCCTAATGCAACAGGTTGACTTCCTCCACTAATTGAAGACATTCCTTCTGGAAAAAGAGTTAATCTTCCGCCTTTATTTATAACTCTTTTCATTTCCATAACTGCATACATATCAGGAGTAAAATTTTTCTTAGGAATTTCATGAAGTAAAGAAAAAATACCTTTTAAGTGACTTCTAAAAAACTCATTATAACCGGCAACAAAATTAAAAGTGTGTGGTAAAAGTGGGGTCGCCGTAAATATATAATCCATTCTAGAAGCATGATTACTCAAAAGTATATATGGGCCTTTTTCATTTCTTGGATCATTGATATAAGTTGCTTTTATATGATAATTTTTAGCAACAGTAAATTTCCAAAAATAACCTAATAAACAATAAATAAATTTATTAGGTGGAGTTATTTTCTTTTTCTTCAATTTAGTCTCTATTTTTTCCATAAACTTCTTTTTTATTATTATAAATAAAAAATAATTAAAACAACAAAACTATTCGATGAACATATCTTCGATACTTAAAAAATCATCCTCTTTTAGTTTGCTTTTTAATTCACTCTTCTTAATTAGTTTAAAATGTTCATACATAAAAGAAGGTGAAACCATACACCCAACAAGGGTAAACGTTTCTCCGATATATTTAGACCCAAAAATATGTCCTTTTTTAACTAAATATTGAGGAAATTCATTTTCTTTAAGCCCAATTTTTATAGTCTTAATATTAAACTTCTCATCTATATCGATAATCGTACATGAATCGCCACCTTGATAATACCAAAGTTCATCCTCTTCAAGAACATGTAGATGTGAAATATCATTTTTCCCTAATAAAAACAAAATTGAGGAATATAAAGTTTGATTTGTTGATAGATATTTAACATCACTTTTAAATGTTTCAACAAAATATCCGCCTTCTGGATGTGGTTCCATTTTAAACTTTTTAATTAAGACTTCTTTTTTCATATTTTATATCCTTTTTTAAATTATATTTTGTTTTTTTATTCATTTTCTTTATTGATTAAACATTCTTTTTTCTTTAATACCTCATCACTTCTTTTTTTAATAACTCTTGGAAACGAAGTAAAAATTACAATTGAAGTAATAAATCCAGCTGTTAAATCAGCAATACCTTCACTCATATATACGCCATTATAACCAACAAAATGCGCCAAAAGAAAACATAATGGAATCAAAATAACTACTTTTCTCATAGTTGCTAAAATTACTGCGCTTTTACCTTGTCCTAAAGCAACATTAATATTTTGTAAAGTCATTTGGACCGGAAACATAATTGTCCCCATAATAAATAAAGGCAAATAAGATTTTATTAAATCCATTACATCATTTTCTGCATTAAAAATATATCCATAAATTTGTGGGAAAATCATTGATAAGGTATAAATAATCACACAAAAAACTAAAGCTATTATAAAAGTATAACTTATTCCTTTTTTAAGACGTTTACTATCTCCACTTCCATAATTAAAACTAACAAAAGGCGCAATACCATAGCCTAAGCCATTTAATGGAAGAGAAATAAGTTGCAAAGCACTTAACATAATCGTTAAAGCTGCTGTATAGGCACTACTTTCTCCACCAGTAGTTGATTTTAAACAAATATTAAAAACAATTTGAATTAGGCTTTCTGTAAAAGTCATTATAAAAGGAGATAACCCTAAAAATAAAAAAGCACCAATAATTTTAAAATTTAAAACCATATCTTTAAATTTATATTTAAAAGTTGAGCCCTTATTTAAAAAGAAGAAAACTATCCAAACAAAAGATAAAAATTGAGATATTACAGTAGCAATAGCAGCACCATCTACATTTAAAGATAAATTAAAAATAAAAATTGGATCTAAAATAATATTCACTAATGCTCCTAATAAAGTAGTTCCCATTGCCACAATACTATGCCCTTGAGCACTAATAAAAGGATTTAATCCTTGAACTAAAATAATAAAAACACTTCCTAAAGAATAAATTCTTAAATAACTCGCTGCATATACGATTGAATTTTCTGGAGCACCAAATAAAATAACTATATCTTTAGAAAAAATATATAAAAATATAGTCATAATAATCCCAATAATTACTAGTAAAACAAAAGAATTATTAAATATTTTATTAGCTTTTTTATAATCATTTTCTCCTAAAGCCATACTTGCTTTAGGAGAAGCACCTAATCCAATTAAATTTGCAAAAGCTTGAACAATAATAGTTATAGGCAAAACTATTCCTAAAGCAGCTAAAGCTTCGGTTGCGATTCCTTCAATAGAAGAAACATACATCCTATCAACAAGATTATAAAAAAATGTTATAAGCTGGGCGATAACTGCTGGAATGACGAGTTTAAATACTAAAGGAAGTATTTTTCCATATTTAAAATCACTAGTTAAATCTTTTATCATAAAACTTTTTCCCTTAGTGAATTATATTAGTCTTCATCTAACATATCAAAATATAATTCATACTATTACTAATAATATAGTTAAATAATTGATATATATATAATATAAGAACGGGGGTTCTTATATAAAAGGTTCAACCACCCCGTACGTAGTACAAGAATGCTAAAAGGAAAAATAATATTCATTTTCATTTAAATTTTAATAAAAAATTAATATATGCATTTATTTTTATTAATTTCATTTTAAAAGTTAATAAAATTAAAGTATTATACTATCGATATGAGAAAGTTAGAATTATTATCTCCCGCAGGTGATTTTGAAAAAATGGTAACTGCTATTCATTTTGGTTCCAATGCAGTTTATTTTGGTGGAAAAAGATTCGGTTTAAGAGCATTTTCATCGAATTTTGATGAAAATGAAATAATTAAAGCAGTTAAATATGCTCACGAATATAATGTTAAAGTTTATGTAACAGTTAATATTTTAGCTCACAATGAAGACTTTAATGGAATGGTTGAATATTTAAAATTCTTAGATGAAAATCATGTTGACGGAGTAATTGTTAGTGATTTTGGAATAGCTTCATTAGTAAAAAAATACACCTCTTTAGAACTTCATGTTTCAACTCAAGCTAATGTAACAAATATTTATAGCGCTAAAATGTGGGTTCAATTAGGCGCAAAACGATTGGTTTTAGCAAGGGAATTATCTTTTAAAGAAATAAAAGAAATTAAGGAAGCTGTCGGGGAAGATATTGACATCGAATGTTTTGCTCACGGAGCAATGTGCATTTCTTATAGTGGAAGATGTTTATTATCAAATTACTTAACTGGAAGAGATTCAAATAAAGGTGAATGTGCACAAATTTGTCGTTGGAATTTTGCTTTAGGAATTAAAAACGATAATGATGAAACCACTTATTTCCCTTTTGAAGAAGATAATCACGGATCTTATGTTTTAAATAGTAAAGATCTTTGCATGATTGACTATATCAAAGATATTTATGAAGCTGGGATTGCTTCTTTAAAAATCGAAGGCAGAATGAAATCAAATTATTACGTTGCCACAGTTACTAATGCTTATAGAAGAGCGATAGATAATTTTTATATAAACGAAAAACCTAATTTCAATTATATCGAAGAATTAAAAAAGACCTCTAATAGAGATTTTACAACTGGTTTTTATTTTAAAGATGAACATAAAGAAAATTTAGTATCATCTAGACAAATAGAAACTTATAAATATATCGCCGTTGTTTTAAAATCAACCAGAGATGGATATGTTTTAGTTGAACATCGTAATAAATTTAAAAAGGGGGATAAACTCGAAATTTTATCTTCAAATGACTCGTTTAATAAACAATTTATAGTAGAAGAAATATTTGATTTAAATAATAACCCTCTTGAAGAAGTTAAGAAAATAAAAGAAAAAGTGTATATTAATTGTCCTTTTTACTTAGAAAAGCATGATATTTTACGAATAAAAAAAGATGAAAACTAAACTAAAAGATAACAAAATATTTAGAACGATAATAATACCAATATGTATTATTCTTTGCTTTGTCGGTAAATTTATACCTTCTTTTAATGGATTAAATAGTGATGCATTTGGAGTTATATTTATTTTTGTTGGTGTTTTAATATTATGGCTAACTATAGGAATTGATTGGCCAAGTTTACTTTGCATTTTTGCTTTAGGTTTTATAAATAGTTTTGGCTTTAGTAATGTAATTTCATCAAGTTTTGGTTCTTCTACTTTTGTTTTTTTAATTTTTACATTTGTTTGTACTTATGCTTTAAGTAAAACATCATTAATTAAGAGAATTGCGATTAATTTTATTAACTTTAAAATCGCCAAAAAAAATGGCTATCTTTTCATTTTTTCATTTTTATTAATAACCTTAATACTAGGATTATTTATCTCTCCAACCGTTCTTTTTATAATTCTTTTGCCTATCTTGAATGAGATTTTAGAAATATTAAATATTAATAAATGTGATAAAATAGCTAAAATTTTGATGCTTGGATTAGGATTTAGCGTATCAATAAGTAGTGGAATGACACCAATAGCACACGTTTTTCCAATTTTAGCAATGAATGCTGCAGGAATTAATATTGCTTCATTTAAATATATGACAATAGCTATACCTAGTGGATTAATAATATTCTTTTTAATGTATTTTATTTTACTTTTACTCATTAGACCGAAGTTTAGCAATTTAGATTTTTCTAAAGTTAACGATTTAAAAAAAGATTTAGAAAAATTAAACAAAAAAGAAATTATAATATTAATAATTTTTATAATTATTCTAATTTTATGGATCTTACCTTCATTTTTTGAATATATTTATCCACCAATTTATGATTTATTTAACAAATTTGGAACGGTTATGCCTCCATTACTTGGAACTTTATTACTCTGTGTTATTAGAATTAATGATGAGCCTTTAATTAAAATAGATGATGCTTTTAAAAACGGTGTTCCTTGGGGAAGTTTGATAATGTGTGCTGCCACTCTTGCATTAGGAGAAGCTATAAAAAGTGATAGTATTGGTATTATTTCTTATTTAGAAAATACACTAGGTCCTACATTAAGCACCCTTCCAAATATTCTTCTTTTAATTATATTTATAATTTGGCCGGCAATTCAAACTAACTTATCATCAAATATGGTAACTTCCACAGTCGTTTCAACAATTGCTTCAACAATACTTTTATCTATTTCAACAACCTTATCTTTTGAAACGATTATTGTTATCATTGGAATGTTATCTTCATTTGCTTTTGCTACTCCTCCTTCAATGCCTCATATTGCAATAATTAGTGCTAGTGAAAGTGCTTCAACAAAAGATTGTTTACTTTATGGATCAATAGTAATGCTAATTTCAATAATCATTTCTTTAATTATTAGTTATCCTTTAGGATTATTAATATTTTAGTTTATATAAATATATTTTAGGAGAAACATCATGAATAAAGATGAATTAAGTTTATATCGAAAAAAAATAGATAAAATAGATGCAAAAATTATTAAATTATATGAAAAAAGAATGGATTCAGTAAAAAAGATTACTGAATACAAGATTAAAAATAATATTCCAACTTTTGATAATTCTAGAGAAAAAGAAATGTTAGAAAAAAACTTAAAAAAAATTAAAAATAATGAATACAAAAAATATTATTCTTTTATACTAAATAGTTTTTTAAAAGCAAGTAGAGATATGCAAGATGAATTAAAAAAATAACTCTTTTTAAGCTAAGAGTTATTTTTTTGTATAATTTATTTAAGTAATTCTTTAATATCTTTATCAATAATTTCTATTTTAGTTGTTGTCTGAGGTCGCAGTCACACCTAAGACATTGGCATCCTCAAAATGGTTCAAAACCCTTTGATAGGTATCAGCCAAGCAATGATGCGCTTCATCGACCACAATCGTTTTGAAGTAATCTTTATTGAATTTATTTAATCTAGAGGGATTAGCTAAAGATTGAATGGAAGCAACGGTGACACTAAGAGGAGAGCCTACCGAAGTAGACTCCGCCTTCTCAAGTGCCGATTCAATTCCGTAAGTGTTCTTTAACCTATTAGAGACTTGATCTAAAAGCTCGTTTCTATGAGCAAGAATTAAAACTCTTGAACCATCTCTAATTTGGTCTTTGATCGCCGAAGAGAATATTTGCGTCTTGCCAGTTCCCGTAGGACAAACTAATAGTGTCTTTTTGTTGCCGTTGATTCATTCGTTTTCGATAGCTTTAACCGCCTCTTTCTGATAAGGCCCTAAGTTCAAACATAACACTTAACCTCTAGAATGGTAATTCGTCATCATCACCTAAGATATCTTTGACTTCGTTTTGGTTCAAGTCGCCTTTGAATTTGGTGATAACTTCTGCTTCGTAAGGCAAGAACTTATCAATCGTGTTGATGGTCTTATTTTCACCAAACTTGTTGACGTAGCTCTTAGTGGTAAGAAGGCATTTGCAAAGGCACCGTTTACGATGTTTCATTTCATTTGGATTCTTTCACCGCTCTTCTTCTCTTCAATCGCTCTAAAGAATTGAGATATCTTCCAAGCGACACTCTCGCAAAGCAAGAAGTCTTGATGGACTCTAGTAGCTACTTTAAATCCATCATAAATCGCAAACGTAACAATAGCTTTAGGGCAAGCAGGAAGTTTAGCGCCTCCTGGATACATCGCCCTTTCAAAGCTGATGACCTTGAAGAAATAATCTCCTTCAGGCAAAAGTTTATATTCATCATTTAAATCAACAATCTCATCGTCCCAAGACAATACCTTATTTTCTAACATGATCTTTTTGAAATTCGTTAATACCCAGCGTGACAAGAAATCATCCGAGTATTCTTCAAGCGGAACATCTACTTTGTAATGTCCCTTTGCGTCCACTAGTTTCTTAAAGCTTTCTTCACTTATATTTGCGTTTTTAAGAAGAGATCTAACTTTCTCGACTAGTGGTCTACTTTTTGAATTTGATGTAGGTTTTGCAGTGTTTTCTTGCGTTTTTAGGCCTTTTTTAGGCTCGACGCTCGAAAACAAATGCTTAATCGAACTAAAACCCATATTGAGCTCTTCAGACAAATTGAAGCGGTTCTTCGCGTCCCAACAAGGATGGTGATACGTGTACATCACTCGCTTCCCACCCTGAGCTTTCTTGGTGTTGCTTTCAGTGCTTACGACATATGTCTTATAGTTGCAGAATAGCAGCATGTCACACCACTCTTTGAGCAATGGATCAACTTGACGAGTGAGCTTCATTTCGTATCTATCGAACGTATTGTTTAACCGATGTATAACAAATTTTGATGTCAAAATGTTCTTCAAGAAGTTCTTTAATCCTTACTGCTGAATAGGGAGCTTCTTTTAATTTTCATTAATAAAGTCAGCATAGTCTTCAATTGTCTTGTGCCTTGGTTTTTGTAGGTATACCTTGGCTTATCAATAGCCTTTAAATATCGCCTTACAGTTTTTCTATCAATACCATAAATTCTTGCAATTTCTGATATCGATAATTTTTTTATGTAATAATCGTGCTTAATATTCATCCAATAATCTCCTTGTAACATGTTTAACTCCTTCTATAGATCTTTTTATTAATTATAGAAGGTGTCCCTTTTTCAAATGTGATTATTGGGGATTTTATCAATGTTATTTACATTAGTAAGACCCAAAATATTTGCTATCTTTGAATAACCAAGACCATCTTTTCTAAGTTATAAGATGTCTTTGTGTTATCGCTTTAATACAAAACGACACCCCTTCTAGTAAATGACACCCTTACTAGATAAACGAAACCCCTTAATAAATGATAAATGCCACTTCTTTGTCTATATTTTAAGTTGTTTAATTATAGAATTTAATTCAACTTAATGAAATTGGCGCAAAAGAAGGCAAACGTAAACGCTTTGTGAGGCTATTAAAAAAGACTAGGATTCCTTACTTCCTAGCCTCGACTTTTACTTTGTATCCTGAATTAAATATAAACTCTAAAACTCTATTAGGATGAGCGAAGATTACTTTTATTTTGTCTTTTACTAATTTTGAAGTTACTTCATCCACTTCTAAAGCTTCCTTAGTTTTTTCAGTCAAAATGGATTCTGGTAAACCTATAGTTTTACATCTATCGCTTTTAGCTGAATTTTATTAAAGAAAACTATTGTATTTTTCGTTAATAAAAATAAAATATAAATATGGATGAAACTTTTTCTTATATTAAAGCCGATGAAATAGAAACAAATAATAGAAAATTAGCATTAAAAGCCGCTATTGAAGGTATTGTTTTATTAAAAAACGATGAAAATTGTTTACCTATAAAAAGTAAATGTATTGCTTTATTTGGAGCTGGAATACAACACGCATCAAAAGGTTTAACGTTTCAATTTATGATTCTTTTAAAAATAATGGTTATCAAATAAGAAGTGAGAAATGGCTAAAAAATTACGAATCTTATATAAAATTAGAAAGAACAAATTATAAAAAAAGACTTAAAAATGCGTTAAAAGGTGTTTCAAGATTTGATTCAAATGCTTGTTTTTGGGCATTAGATCCAATAAAAGAAAATTTTCCAGTCGGTCAAAAAATAGACGAAGAAGATTTTAAAATAAGTAACACCGACACCGCAATCTATGTTATTACAAGACAAGCCGGAGAAGGAAAAGATAGACTTTTAGAAAAAGGAGACTATTTTTTAAGTGATGAAGAGATTCATAATATTGAATTTATTTCTACTCACTATAAAAATTCGATCTTATTAATTAATTCTGGTTCTGCTGTTGATTTAAAAAGTATAGAAAAGTTCTTACCTAAAGCAATTGTATTTATGGGACAGGCTGGAGAAGAATCTGGAAATGCAATTTTTAAACTTTTAGTCGGAGAAGAAAATTTTTCTGCTAAATTAAGTGCAACATGGTATGAAGATATAACTATTCATCCTTTAGTAAAATCGTATTCTTATTTAGATAGACAAACTGATTTTGAAGAATATAAAGAAGGAATTTATGTTGGCTATAGATATTGCGATGCTTTTAATATAAAACCAAGATTTTATTTTGGCTATGGTTTGTCATATACTAAGTTTGATTTTGAAGTTAGGCCTAATTTAATTAATAATTTACTATCATTAAAAATAAAAATAAAAAATATTGGAAATTATAAAGGAAAAGAAGTTATTCAAGTTTATTTAGTATTCCCACAAAGCAATATTAAAAGAGAAAAGAAAGCATTAGTTTGCTTTAAAAAGAGTAAAGAATTAAATATTAATGAAGAAGAAATTTTAGAATTATCTTTTGATATAACAGATTTTTCATATTATGATGAGAAAATTGCATCTTTTTGTTTGACAAAAGGAAATTATATTGTCCAAGTTGGAAATTCTAGCAATAATTTAAGATCTATTTGTACGATTAATTTATCCAAAGATTTAATTGTAGAAAAAGTTAAAAATATTGCAAAACTAGATAATACATTTAATCAAATTGTTCCAAATAAAATAAACGAAGAAAAATTAGTAAATCCAATTTTTGAATTTGATTATACAAAATTTAAAGCTGTTACACATACTTATGATTATAAAGAAGAAATTCCAGACATTATCAAAAAAATAAGCGATAAGGATTTATGTTATTTTTTAAATGGCTATGATGCATATAATGATATAGAAAAACCTTTTGTAACTCCTGGATGTGCTGGAAAAACAACTAATAAATTAATTGAAAAATATAATATTAAATCTCTTTCAATGGCTGACGGTCCAGCTGGTTTAAGAATTGTTCCATATTATAAAAGTAATGGCAAATCAAGAGCTAAAGGATTTTCTTCATCGGAAAAATTAACTCTTGCAAGTAAATATTTTGCAATAAAAGAAAAAATATCTAACATCTCATTTATGAAAAAACACTATCATTTTGCCACTGCTTTCCCAGTTGGAATTGTACTAGCACAAAGTTTTAATTTAGATTTATTATATGAAATTGGAAAAGCAGTCAGTAAAGAAATGGATAAATTTAATATAGATATATGGCTTGCTCCAGGTATTAATATAATGAGATTTCCTTTATGTGGAAGAAATTTTGAATATTATAGCGAAGACCCACTACTTGCAGGAAAATTAGCTTCTAGTTTAAGTCTTGGAGTAAGCGAGAGTAAAAAACATAGCGTTACATTTAAACATTATTGTTGTAATAATCAAGAAGATAATAGAATGAAATGTGATTCTAGATTATATGAAAGAGAATTAAGAGAGATATATTTAAAACCATTTAAAATTGCAATAAAAGAAGGAAATAGTAAAGCCATAATGACCTCCTATAATAAAGTAAATGGAATTTATTCCAACTCTTCTTATGATTTAATAAATAATGTTTTGAGAAATGAATTTAATTATCATGATTTAATAATGACCGATTGGGGAAGCGTAGATAATAATCAAGCATTAGTATATGAAACTATAAAAGCTGGAAATGATTTAATAATGCCTGGAAGAGATAAAGAAAGTGAAAATTTATATAAGGCATTATTAGAAGATAAAATTAAAAGAAGCGACTTAGAAGCTTGCGCATCTAGACTTTATAAATTAATAAAATATATAAAGTACTAGTTTTATAAAGCTATAG
>CASEVI010000004.1 GCA_949291375.1 uncultured bacterium
AAACAAAGTTAGTTGCTTATTTTCTATAAACTCTTAAATATAACGGATTTAAATTTTTAAAAATCGTATAAAACGGACTTTAATAAAATAATTAAGGTTTATTTATTTTTTTAGTAGTTTTCTAGTATTTTATCTTTATTAATTTAGTATTTTTATATACAATATTATTAGAGGTTTTTTATATGGCAAATTATGAATTAGCAATAAAGTATAGCAATGATGTTTATGCTACAAAAAAAGAAGTCGCTGATTACATGAGAACTCCAATGGTTGATAGCATTTGGCAAAACATTTTGGATTATCGTTCTCATTTTATGAAAACAACTGAATTAAAACATATTACTGGCGATCTTTATTCAGTATGTTTACCACCTGGGATCAACGAAAAAATAAATAATATTGAAAGAAAAATGATGAGATTATACTCTCAATATATTCGTTTAATCATAAATAAAAGTGATGAAATATTCCGCAGACTTTCTTATAAAGATATCTTAGAAGTCGTTGCTAAAAACTATAATATAACTTTAGATGAAATATCTTTAAATAGGATTTTAAGCAAAAATGTCGAAGCTATTTCACCAGAATTAATGGTTATTTATCATTACTATTTGGCTTTAGAATATATGAGCAAAAATTATAATGTTGATGTAAGCTCTGAATCTTATAAAAATTATTTAAATATTATTCAAGGAATTGATAATTCTACCTTTAGAAATAGTGAAATTAGCAATATTTTATCAAAAAGTTTAATTAATAAACTTTATTTAGGAATTCCTGTTTCTTCAATTGATAAAGCAATGGATTCTTTAAATTTATTCTTAAAAAACAATACTTTTGGTATGTTTGTAAGAGCTTCATCTGTTTTGTATTTTACCTATTATGTAAAACCAATGGAGACATATAGTGAAGATTTAGCTATCTTACTTTTCAAAAATATTTTGGCTAATAATGGATTGGATGAAGTCGCATCAGCTTTAAATTTCGAAGAACTTTTATCAAATAAAGAAGAACTCGAAAAGCATATTTTAGAATCTCAAAAGAATTTAGATTTAACTTATGTTTTAATGTATTTAATTAATCAAACCGATGCTATTTTAGACAAATCTTTTAAATTATTAGGTAATACAAAAGCTAGTGAAATTAGTAAAGAAATGTTTGAAGAAGATGTTAAAGTTACATCAATTATGCCTGATTTAAGCGATTTAGATTCTAAAATTGAAGTTAGAAATACTTCTAATAAACCTAATTATGAGGAAAGCGCATTAAATTTAAATAAATCAATTGCAATTCAAACACTTCCTACTGGTTTAAGTGAAGCTGAAGCTAAAACTTTAGAAGAACATTTATTAGAAATGAATCCTAATTTATCTCATGGCCAAGCCTATTTTTATGCTCGTCATTGCACAATAGGAATGTCTTATACAATTTCACAATATAAAAAAGAAGTAGGTTGCGCTTATGAAACAGCAAGAAGTTCAATGGATAAGCTAGTATATTTAGGCTACTATAAAAAAGAAATTTTAAAGAATAAATTTATTTATATACCTGTTAAGAAAAAATAGTGTATTATAATAATAATTTTTAGGAGAATATTGATGGTACTTGATTTTCTATCAGAAAACAATTGGATTATTTTAGTTGCTGTAATTGGTTTAGCTGTTATAATCGGTGGTGTTGCATTACTTATTCATAAAATTTTAAATAAAAATAAGGTTGATGAAAAACCTACTGAAGAACAAATTGCTTCCGAAACAATGGATCGTTATTTAGAAGATGTTAAAGACGATAAGACTAAAGAAGAATTTGAAAAATACGAAAATGAAAAGGAAAAAGAAGATAAATAGTTTATATATTCATATTCCTTTTTGCTCAAATATATGCCCATATTGTGACTTTATTAAATTAATCAAAAACGATTTATTTATTGAAAAATATTTAACCGAACTTAAAAAAGATTTATTAAAGATTAAAGATGGATATAAAAAATTTAAGAGCATTTATATAGGGGGTGGGACACCCTCTATTTTAAATTGCAAAGATTTAGAAGATATTTTAAAAATCCTTTCTAAAGTTAAAGCGTTTAATTATGAATTTACTATTGAATGTAATCCAGAAGATATTACAATTCAAAAGTTAGAACTATTTAAAAAATATGGTATTAATCGAATATCAATAGGGATACAATCATTTAATGAAAAAATATTAAAAGTAATAAAAAGAGATTATCATATTAATTATTTTGATTTAATAAATTTAGTAAAAAAATATATAAAGAATATAAATGTAGATTTAATTTATGGTTTTAAAAATCAAAGTTTAGATGACCTAAAAAAGGATTTAGAAAATTTTGATAAATTAAATATCAATCATTTATCAATTTATTCTTTAATCATTAACAAAAATTCAATTTTTTATAATCAAGGATATAGGGAGCAAGATGAAGATGATTCAAGATTATTTTATGATTATATTGTTGAATTTTTAAGAAAAAGAGGTTTTAAAAGATACGAAGTTTCAAATTTTGCAAAAAATATGAAATATAGTAAACATAATTTAAATTATTGGAAAAATAACCAATATTTAGCTATTGGTATAGGAGCTAGTGGATATATTGATAATGTCCGTTATCAAATTTCCGCTTCCTTTAATAAATATATAAATGGTGAAAGAAATGTAGAGAAAGAGATCTTGACAGATGATTTAAAAAAAGAATATTTTTTTATTACAAATTTAAGGCTAGAAGATGGATTTAAAATTAAAAGGTTTAACAAAATTTTTAAAAGTAATTTTTTAATTGACTATAAAGATATAATTCGAGACTTATTAAAAGAAGGACTAGTTGAGATAAAAAAAGGACGTTTTTTTTGTACTGATAAAGGGATTGTAATTTTAGATAGAATTTTAATAAAATTTATTTAAGATTAGCAGTTTTTACTTGACAGTGCTAATGGTTCCAATTATTATATTATTGGCGCTTAGATAAGTAGAGTGCTAGTTAGAATATGGACCTTAATAGAAAACAAAAAATACTTAAACTTATTATTGAAGATTTTATTAAATATGCAGAACCTGTTGGTTCAGAATATTTGATTAAAAAATACAAACTTCCGAATTCAAGTGCAACTATTAGAAATGAAATGGCCGAACTTGAAAAAGATGGTTTCCTTGAAAAAACCCATACTTCAAGTGGTAGAGTCCCATCAACTAAAGGTTATCAATATTATATTGACAATCTAAGATCAAATAAGGTTGATGAGAAATTTAAAAATGAGATTCAGAGTATTTTTTCGTCTTCTAAATCAGTTGAGGATGTTATTAAAGAAAGTTGCGAAATTCTTTCTTCAATGACTAACTTGACTAGCGTCGTATTAGGACCTAGTTCTTCAGAAGAGCGCTTAATGAGCATTCAACTTATTCCATTGACTAACAATAGTTGTTCTGCAATATTTGTTACTGATAAAGGATATGTTGAAAGCAAAACATTTATCTTAAAAGACAATGTTTCAATGGAAGATGTTAAAAATTGTCTTACAATGCTTGACAAAAGATTAAAAGGAACGCTTGTTAGTGAATTAGTCGAAAAATTAGAATCGTTAAAACCAATCTTTAAAGATTATATTGATGATTATAATTATTTATTCACAACATTAGTTAAAACCTTTTATGGTTTTGCAAAAGCAAGAAGCGCAATTTATGGAAAAGAAAATATGCTTTCTCAACCAGAATTTAAAGATGACGCTGAAGAGTTGAAGAAGTTATTTGAACTTTTCTCAAATCCCGACTTATTAAATGATTATATTAAACTCTCAAAAAACGATATTGTTGATGCTTCTGATGTAAACAGCGGTTTAAAAGATTTAACAATTATATCTAAAGATATTGAATCAAACGGCAATTCCTTAGGTAAAATTGCAATTATTGGTCCAAAACGTATGGACTATGAAAATGTATTATCAGCTCTTGAATATACAATTAATGAACTCATTAAACATTTAGATGATAATAATGAGATTGAAGATGATGATAAAAATGGAGGAAATGGAAACGATGGAAGAGCATAAAGAAGAATGTTGCTGCCAAAAACATGAAAAATCATGTGAATGTGAACATGAGCATGAAAACGATAAATGCGAATGTGGGCATGAACATAAAAATGAAAATTGTGAATGTGATTGTGAAAATAAACATGATGAAAAGTGTTGTTCAGAAGAAAAAGATGAAGAACAACCCCTTGATATGAAAGCTTCTTATAAAAGAAAGCTTGCAAAGAAGGATGAGGAAATTGATAAATTAAAAAATGACGTTGAACACTGGAAAAATGAATATTACCGTGTTTATGCTGATATGGCTAATCTTAGAAAAGATATTCAAAAAGACCATAATGAAGCTATTAAATATCGTCTTGAAGGATTTGTTTCTGATTTAGTTAATGTCTTAGATTCATTTGAAATTGCTTTAAAACATGAGCCTAAAACAGAAGAAACAAAAAACTTCTTAACGGGGTTTAAATTCGTTCAATCTAACTTATTGAATATATTATCAAATGAAGGTATCCAAATTATTGACCCAAAAATTAACGACAAGTTTGATGAAAAAGTTATGCATGCCGTTGAAAAAGTTCAAGATGATGGAGAAGAAAATTTGGTAAAAGAAATTATTTTAAAAGGTTACAAACTTCATGATCATTTAGTTAGACCTGCAATGGTTAAAGTAAGTGCTCACGAAGTTGAAAATAAAAAAGAAGAAAACGGCGAAAGCAGTCAAGATAAATAAATTTAGGAGGAAAATATTTTATGGCAAAAGAAATTATTTTAGGTATCGACTTAGGTACTACTAACTCAGTTGTTTCTTATTTACAAAGTGATGGAACTGTTAAAGTTATTCCTAATCCAGAAGGAACAATGACAACTCCATCAGTTGTTGGTTTTAAAGCTAATGGTGAAGAAATTGTTGGTAATGCTGCAAAAAGACAAGCTATTACTAATCCAGATACAGTTTCTTCAATTAAAAGAAAAATGGGATCTGATGAAAAGGTCCATATTAATTGTTTAAATAAAGATTTCACACCACAAGAAATTAGTGCAAAAATTCTTGCTTATATGAAATCTTATGCTGAAAAAAATATTGGTCATGAAGTTAAAAAAGCAGTTATTACTGTCCCTGCATACTTTAATGATGCTCAAAGACAAGCAACAAAAGATGCTGGTACAATTGCCGGACTTGATGTAGTAAGAATTATTAACGAACCTACAGCTGCTGCATTAGCTTATGGTTTAGGTAAAGATAAGAATGAAAAAATCTGTGTATTCGACCTTGGTGGTGGTACACTTGATGTTTCTATTCTTGATATTGGTGATGGTACATTTGAAGTCGTTGCTACAGCTGGTGATAACAAACTTGGTGGTGATGACTGGGATAATGTTGTTGCTGATTGGATTAAGGCTCAAATCAAAATTCAATATGGTGTAGATATTGGTGATAACATGGCTTTACAAAGATATAAAGATGCTGCCGAAAAGGCAAAAATAGAATTATCTTCTAACTTAGAAACCACTATTTCATTACCATTCATTGGTATGGGTTCAAATGGTCCTATCTCATTTGAAACAACACTTACTAGAGCAAAATTCCAAGAATTAACTAAACATTTACTTGATAGATGTGTTGCTCCACTTGAAAATGCAATTCGTGATGCTAAATTAACTTATAACGATATTGATGAAGTCTTATTAATTGGTGGTTCAATTAGAATGCCAGCAGTTCAAGAATTAGTTACTAGAATTACAGGCAAGAAGTTAAACCTTTCTGTTAACCCAGATGAAGCCGTTTCAATCGGTGCTGCTTATCAAGGTGGTATTTTAAGTGGCGATGTTAAAGATGTTATTCTTCTTGATGTTACACCTTTAACTTTAGGTATTGAAACTATGGGCGGTGTTATGACTCCATTAATTCCACGTAATACAACAATTCCTACAACAAAATCTCAAATTTTCTCTACCGCTGCAGATAATCAACCTGCTGTTGATATTATGGTTTATCAAGGTGAAAGACCAATGGCACATGATAACAAATTACTTGGTCATTTTGCATTAACAGGTATTAAACCAGCACCAAGAGGAACTCCACGTATTGAGGTTACATTCAATATCGATGTTAACGGTATTGTTAAAGTTAGCGCTAAAGATTTAGATACTCAAAAAGAACAAGAAATTACAATTTCCGGTTCTAATGGTCTATCTAAAGAAGAAATCGATAGAATGGTTAGAGAGGCTGAAGCTAATAAAGAAGCTGATGATAAGAGAAAAGAAGAAGTTGAAATTAAGAATAAAGCCGAGTCATTCATCGCTGAAATTGATAACGCTTTAAGAGAAAAAGGCGATTCAATCGATCCAAAACAAAAAGAAGAAACTCAAAAATTAAGAGATGAATTAAAGACAGCTTTAGATAACAACGATATTAACACTCTTAAAAATAGATTAAGTGAACTTGAAAAAGCAGCTGCTTATATGCAACAAGCTCAAGGAAATCCAAATCCTCAAGCTAATGCTTCGAGTGAACAATCTTCAAGCCAAGAAAGCTCTTCAAATGAATCAGGCGATAATTCATCAAAGAAAGATGATGATGTTATCGATGCAGATTTCACAGATAAATAATAACTAAAGGGAAGTATATCTTCCCTTTAGTTGTATTAAAAAAGGGAGGAGAGATGTATGGCTGCTAGTAAAAGAGATTATTATGAAGTTTTAGGTGTTAATAAAACTGCATCTCAAGACGAAATTAAAAGTGCATATCGTAAATTAGCAAAAAAATACCATCCAGATAATAAAGAAACTGGTAATGCTGAAAAATTTAAAGAAGCTACCGAAGCTTATTCTGTTTTAAGTGATGAATCAAAAAGAAAAACTTATGATCAATTTGGTCAAGCTGCATTTGATCAAGCTAGTGGTGGGCAAAACCCATTCGCTGGTAGTGGATTTGAAGGATTTAATTTTGGCGGTGGCGATTTTGATGATTTAAACGATATTTTATCAAGAATGTTTGGAGGATTTGGTGGTTCTTCTTCAAGAAGAAGCTCAACTGGTCCAATTAGAGGCGAAGATACATTAATGCGTATTCGTATTAATTTTATGGATGCCGTTAATGGTAAAAAAGTCACTATTCCTGTAAGTTATGATGAAAAATGTAAAGATTGTAATGGAACAGGTGCTAAAAATGGTAGTGAATTTGATAAATGTCCACATTGTAATGGAAGAGGTAGAGTTATCAGACAAACTCAAACTTTCTTTGGAACTATGCAATCTGAGAGTGCATGTCCTTATTGTGGAGGAAGTGGTAAATTAATTAAAACCAAATGTCCGACTTGTGGGGGAAAAGGTTATACTCGTGTAAAAAAAGATATCGAAATCAATATTCCTGCTGGCATTCAATCTGGTCAACAAATTAGAGTTGCTGGAAAAGGTGGCAGAGGAGTAAATGGTGGAGATAATGGTGATTTATATATCGAAGTTATTGTAAGCGAACATAATTATTTTAAAAGAGATGGAAATAATGTTCATATTACAATTCCATTAGATTTTATTGATGCTGCACTTGGTACAACAATTACCGTCCCTACAGTTTATGGTGAGGTCGACTTAAAAATACCTAGCGGAACTCAACCTAATAGTGTATTTAGATTAAAAGATAAAGGTATTAAGGAATTAAGAGGAAATGGATATGGGGATGAATATGTCCATGTTGAAGTTAAGATTCCTACATATTTAAATAAAGATCAAAAGAAAGCATTAGAAGATTATCGAAACGCAACTTCTAAAGGAGATTCATTCTTTGATAAATTCATGAAAAATTTTAAAAAATAAAAAAATGGATTTATAATAAGACTAGTTTTAATTCAAATGTTAAAACTAGTTTTTCTTTTTATGAATAACTACAAGTGTATAGGTACATTTTTAGGTGATGCAATCGGCTCGATATATGAGAATAAATTATTTTTAAAAAAAGACGATATTTATCCTCTTTTTAAAGATAATTTAAATTCTTTAAGCGATGATTCGATTTTAACATTTGCAACAATTGATTATTTATTAAATTCTTCTTTAAAAGATGATTATTATTTATATTTGAAAAAGCGGTATAAACTTTATCCTTTTTCTAGATATGGATTAATGTTTGAAAAGTGGGCGAAATCTAATAAAACTGAAGGATATTTTTCTAAAGGAAACGGAGCATTAATGAGAATATCCCCAATCGTTTATTATTATGATGATTTAAATAAAATGAAGGAAGAAGTTGTTAAAAATGTTTCTTCAACTCATAATAGTAAAGAAGCTATAACTTCATCATTAATTTATATCGAAATAATGTATTTATTAAAAAATAAATTTGATAAAAAATATATTAACAATTATTTATTAGTTAATTATAGAATTGATATTACAAAAATTGCTTTAAATAAAAATAGTGTTTTTGCATATGACACCTTATTAAATTGCCTTTATTTCTTTTTTAAGTCTAAAAATATAATAGAAATTATTGAAAATGTGATTAGTTTTAATGGTGATACCGATACAATTTTAGGTATTACTTTAACTATGGGTGAGTTTTATTATAAAATAGATAAAGAGTTAGTTGATACCCTTTTTGATAAACTAATAAAAAAGGATACTCGAATATTTAACCTTATAAAAGAATTTAATAAATGTTTAATTGATAAAGAAAGTAGAGAATAAAATGTTAAAATGTAGAAATTGCGGAAGAAAATTAACAAAATTTAATAAAGAATTTTGTCCTTATTGTGGCATAAAAAATCCAATCGAAGATTTTACTGATTCTTCTGATACAACTCAAGCGATTGATAAAATTAAAGAAGAACAATTAGTATTTAATGAAAAAAGTTATCGAAATTATACTATTTTTTCGATATTTTTAGGCTTATTTAGCGTTGACTTATTTTATTTAGGATTTAAAACTTTAGGCTTAATTCGCCTACTAATAAACTTTGGAATTTGGCTTATTTCTTTTTTAACAATTTTTTTAATTAATAATAATTTACTTATTATTTCAATTTTTGTTCCTTTAGGTATTTTATATCTTCTTTATTTAATTTATGGTCTTTTTAAACTTTTAAAAAGAAATCATATTAAAGATAAAAATGGAGTTTATTTAAAATAATGCAACGTTACTTTTTAAAAAAAGAAAATAATTATTCGTTAACAAAAGATGATATTTTTCATATTTTAAAAGTTATGAGAATGAAAATTTTTGATAATTTTGAAATCGTTAATGAAGATGGTGCATTCTTAGTAAAAATTAATTCGATTACTCCATTTTCATACGAAATTGTTAAAAAAATTGAAGAAAATAATGAACTTAATGGTTTTATACGTTTATTATATTGTATTCCTAAAGGTGAAAAACTTGATTTAGTAATTCAAAAATCTGTTGAATTAGGAGTAAATGAAATAGTTTTAATTAATTCCTCTCGTTCAATTGCTAAAATTGATAATAAAAATAAAGAAAAAAAAATAGAAAGATTTTCTAAAATCATTAAGGAAGCTAGTGAACAATCTAAAAGAGATAAATTAATGAAACTAGATAAAGTTGTTGATTATGAAGATATTTCTCAATTTAAAGCTGATTTATCTTTTATAGCGTTTGAAAATGAATCCAAAAGTGATGAGATTAAAATTTTATCATATTTAAATGAAATTAAAGGAAAATGTGTTAATATTTTAATTGGTCCAGAAGGCGGATTTAGTAATAAAGAAGTTGAATATGCTAAAAATAATGGTTTTATTTTAACTTCTTTAGGGAAAAGAATTTTAAGAAGCGAAACTGCTTGTTTCTCGCTTATTTCTTTATTAAGTTATTTTATGAATTAAAAAAATATGAAACTATACGATTATTTATATTTACAGAGAAATAAAAAGTTTTTTAATAATAGTGAAGAATTCATTTTTTTTAGAACTTATAAAAGAGTTTTAGAAAATGAACCTTCTTTTTTGGTTTATGCTGATTATGAAGATTTATTCGACGTTATTAAAGCAAATATTATCATTAAGGGAATTATTAATAAAAATACTATTGAGCAAGTTATTGAAGAAGAATTTTTAAATAAAAATTTTAATACTAATGAAGAAATTATCGAAAATATAAAAGAAAGGTGTTTAGATTTACCATATTTAAAAGTAGAAGATCAAAAAATTTATATTCCTTTCTTTAATCGTTCAACTAATTTAGTTTATTCAAAAAATTATGAAGAAATGATGAACGAACCATATTTAGATTTAAGAAAAAAATACACACCTTTTGTAGTAAATCCCTTTGAAACATATCAAATAGATTTATTTGATTCTCTTTTTACTAAATTTGTTAGAGTAATGGAAGATGAAACATCAGTTGCCTTTTATCATTATGATTTAAGGACAATCTTTATTATAAATAAGCAAGGATATTTGGATAATTATATTTGTTTATTCGATAAATATTTAAAAAATTATTCTGAAGATCGCATTATTGACCGTATTAAACTAGTTATAAAAGAATATTATGATAATAATTTAACCGGTTTTTTATATTCAATGTATGAAAATAATTTAATAAGCTATTATGTATATAGAAGATTATGCAAATGGAAAAAAATTTAACATTTTTAATAGAATTTTTGGGATGTAAAGTAAATAGTTATGAAGTTGAATGTATAGCCAATGAATTAGAGAATAACGGCTATAAACTTTTTGATGAAAAAGAAATTGAAGAACCAACAATTATTATTATCAATACTTGCGCAGTAACACATACCTCAGTTATTAAAGATAAGAAAATGATACGTCATTATAAAAATAAATATCCACATTCTATCTTAATAGTTATGGGATGTTATGCTTCTTTTGATGCTGACTATATATCGACAGTTTTAGGAGCTGATATAGTTATTGGAACTCAAAATAGGAATCGATTAATTGAACTTATTAATGACTATAAAAATACTAAAAAGCCACTAATTATTAAAAATGATAATAATTGGAAATATGAAGAGATTGAATTGGACCATTTTTTATTTAATACAAGAGCTTATGTAAAAATTCAAGATGGGTGCAATAATTTTTGTTCTTATTGCTTAATTCCTTATGTAAGAGGTAGGTCCAGGAGTAGAAAAAAAGAAGATATTTCTAAAGAAATAGCTCGTTTAATAGCTCATGGGTATAAAGAAATTGTTCTTACTGGAATTGATATGTCTTCATATGGATTCGATTTGTATGATGATTTTAATTTTAGTGATCTTTTAGAATATATTTTAATCAATAATAAAGATTTATATCGTTTAAGAATTTCAAGCATAGAGGAAAGTAATATTGATGATAAATTTTTATATTTATTAAAAAAATATGGTAATATTGCTAATCATTTACATATACCATTACAAAGCGGTAGTAAAAAAATTGTCGAAAGAATGAATCGCAAATATAATCTTAATGAATTTAAAGAAAAGATTAAAAAAATTCGAGAAATTCGTCCTGATATTGCTATTTCAACAGATATAATTGTAGGTTTCCCAGGAGAAACTGAAGAAGATTTTTTAGAAACTTTTGAGAACGCAAAAGAAATTCAGTTTTCAAAAATTCATGTTTTTCCTTTTTCACCTAGAAAAGGAACATTAGCTGAAAAAATGCCGGAACAAATTGATGGAAACATAAAAAAAGAACGTGTAAATCGCTTAATAGAATTATCTACAATTCTTGAAAAAGAGTATGAGAAACAATTTATAGGTAAAAAAATGGAATTTTTATTCGAAACTGGGGAGAATAATATTTATAAAGGACATTCTTCAAATTTCTTAGAAATTAATATTGAATCAAAAGAGAATATCAATGGAAAAATTCTCGAATATATCTATAAAAATTAATTTTTACACTGTCAAAGAAAATTTGTTGATTTTTTACTAAATTTCTCTATAATTATTTTGAATTTGGAGGAATATTATTTATGGCAGTACCTGCAAGAAGAACTAGTAAAACAGCTAAAAGAATGAGAAGATCTCATTTCAAATTAAGTGTAAATGGTGTTAGTGTTTGTTCACATTGTGGCGCAATCTGCAAACCACATACAGTTTGTAAAAATTGCGGCTATTACGATGGCAAACAAATTATCAAAGTTAAAGGTTCAAAATAAGGCTCGAATTGAGTCTTTTTTTATATAAATTACTGTTTAATTTTGCTAAAATAATTACGTAATTTAGGAGAGAATTTATGGAATATAATAAATTAATTGATCATACATTATTAAAAGCCGATGCAACAGAAGAAGAGATTGTTAAACTTTGCAAAGAAGCAAAAGAATATAATTTTATGTCTGTTTGTGTTAATCCATGTTATATTGAAGTTGCTAAAAGAGAATTAGCTGGAAGCGATGTAAAAGTTTGCGTTGTTACTGGATTTCCATTAGGTGCTTCAAGACCTGAAGTTAAAGCATTTGAAAGTAAAGATGCTGTTGAACATGGTGCTGATGAAGTTGATGTTGTAATCAATATTGGAGCTTTAAGAGACCATAAAGACGAATACGTCTTAAATGAATTAAAAATGGTTCGCAATGCAATACCTAATAATATTTTAAAAGTCATTATTGAATGCTGTTTATTAAATGAAGAAGAAATTGTAAGAGCTTCAAAAATAGTTAAAGAGTCCGGCGCTGACTTTGTTAAAACTTCAACAGGTTTTTCTAAGTGGGGGGCTAAATTAGAAGATGTTGCTTTAATGAGAAAAACTGTTGGTCCAGAAATGGGTGTTAAAGCAGCAGGAGGAGTTAAAACTCACGAAGATATGATTAAATTCGTTGAGGCTGGTGCTACACGTATTGGAACTAGCAACGGAGTTGCTTTGATGAAGAAATAATGCTTAAATTTATTGCTTTTTATATAATTTTTTAGTATATTATTTGAGCATGTCAAAGGAGGTGAAGGTAAATGTCAAAAGTCGTCGTTAGAGAAGGTGAAACTTTAGATGAAGCTTTAAGAAGATTCAAAAGACAAGTTAATAAAGCTGGAACCATCCAAGAATGTCGTAGAAGAGAATGCTTTTTAAAAAAATCTTTAAAAAGAAAATTAAAGAGCGAAAATGCTAGAAAAAAATATAGATAAGATAAGTCCTCATTAAATTGAGGATTTTTTTATAAAAAAATGGCATAAATTTTTTAAATTTAACCTTCTTGTATATAGAAGGAGAAAAATTTATGAGTTATTTTATTAGACAAATTGGTGAAAAGGATTGTGCTATTACTTCTTTAAAGATTTTATTAGCGAATATTTATAAGAGGAAGGATTTTCTTTTTTATCCTCAAGCGAGTATAAATGAAGCTTTATCTTTAAAAGACGTTATTAAAATTGCAAAAAATGAAGGTGTTAGTTTAAGTGCTTATCGTCTTAATAACAAAGAAGATATTAAAGGATTAAAACATAAAAAATGTTTAATAGTCATTAAAAGGAGAAATGTTTTACATCTTGTTTATTTAAAAAATGTTAAAAAAAGAGGGGTAGTGATTTTAGATCCTAAAATTGGTAAAGTTTTTTTAAAATATTCTGATTTTTTTGATGTTTGGAATGGCGAAGTATTAGAAGTTATTAAAGTTAAAGGGAGTTTGTTTACTTTTAAAAAAGAAAGGATTATACCTCTTTTTAAAGAAATTTTAATGATATTTTTACAGATTTTTACTTATTCTTTATTTTTATGCGGATTATATTTTATAAATAGTACCGTAGATTTTTTAGTACCATTAATTTTATTTATTTCTTTTATTTTTTCATTGTTTATTTTCAATTATTTATTGATAAACTTTATGAAAAAAATCGATAATAATTTATTTAAAGGAATTTATCGAAGTGAAGGGAATTTAAAAGATAAATATATTAAAATTACGAAATTAAAAACTTTATTATTTACTTCCCCTTTAGAGCTAATTTCTTCAATATTATTAATAATTTTTGCTTTAGTAATTTTAGGCGTTAATAGTTATATAAGTTTGATTATTGCTTTTTTTGTATTATTTGTTCAGCTTTTATTTAAACTTATTTGTTCATCGTATTTAGATTATAAGAAAAAATATATTGAAAATTGTGAAAATAATTTATTTTTAAGTGAAAATGAAGAAAATGCTTTAGGGAATTTTAAAATTTTAAATGACGAAGTTTATAAATTTATATCATTAAATAATTTAAAAAAATATATTTTACTATTAATAATTATTATTACTTGCTTATTTTTATGTTCTTTTGAAAAAGAAATCTCATTAAATTATTTATTATTTCATGTTTTCGCATTTTATTATATTTCTACAAATTTTGATAAAGTTTTAGATTTTAATAAAAATAATGAAGAGTTGAATTATTTAAAGTCAACTTATTATTATTATTATTCGAAATCTTGTTAAGAATATAATAGATTTTTGTTATAATATTAAAGTTATGGAACTTTATATTAATAACACTTTAGATATTGATTTAATTGATTATGAGCCTATTTTTACTAGACTTGCTAAGAAAACTCTTAAAAATTTATCTTTGAATGATAATATTATTTGTTCAGTAACTTTTGTTGATGTTGATACTATTCATAAAATGAATAAAGAATATCGTAATATTGATCGACCAACCGATGTTATTTCTTTTGCTTTTTTAGATGATAAAAAGGAAATTATTAAAGGTGATGTTCCTTTAGATATTGGTGAAATGTATATTTGCTATCAAGTAGCTGATGAAAACAGAAAGAATTACAATAATTCGATTGAAAGAGAGATATGTTTCCTCTTTGTACATGGTCTTTTGCATCTTTTAGGGTATGATCATATAAAAAAAGAAGACGAAGAAATAATGTTTAAATTACAAGATGAGATTTTAGAAGGAGAAGATTTATGGACAAAAAAGAACTTGTAAAAGAAGCTATAAAAGTTAGAAATAATGCTTTTGTACCATATTCGCACTTTAAAGTTGGTGCGGCTCTTTTAACAAAAGATGGAAAAGTTTTTGTTGGAGCAAATATGGAGTCTGCTTCTTATGGATTAACTTTATGTGCTGAAAGAAACTGTATCTTTGGCGCTTATGCCCACGGTGTTAGAAAAGATGATATTATAGCTTTTGCAGTTGTTGCAGATACTAATGGTCCGGTTTCTCCATGTGGAGCATGTCGACAAATAATTGCTGAATATATTAATAGTAATACCCCTATTTATTTAGCTAATTTAAAGGGTGAAATTGCTGAATATAAAATAAGCGATTTAATACCTTATTTTTTTGATGGGAGTGAATTATAAAAATGAAAAGTGGATTTGTGACGATTTTAGGACGTCCAAATGTTGGAAAATCTACCTTAATTAACACTATTATTGGGAAAAAGATTTCTATTATAAGCCCTAAGAGTCAAACAACAAGAGATGCGATTCAAGGTATTTATAATGATGATGATTCTCAGATTATTTTTGTAGATACTCCAGGAATTCATAAACCAAAAACAGAACTTGAAAAAGAAATGGATAAAATCGCTTATTATAATGCTAAAAATAACGATTTAGTTTTATTGATGGTTGATGCTTCTAAAAGATTTTCTGATTCCGATCTTTTTATAAGTAAAAATGTTCGTTTTACAACGCCTGTTATTATTGTTTTTAGTAAAATAGATCTAACTAATGTTTTATTAATTAATGAATTAAAAGATAAATATAAAGAATTTTTCTCAGATTCAGAAATGATTGAAATTTCTTCTATTGAAAATTTTAATATAGATTTCTTAATCTCTAGAATTAAATCTTATTTACCAGAAGGACCTCAATATTATGATATTAATACTATTACAAACCGTGATTTTACTTTTATGGTACAAGAAATAATTCGAGAAAAAACTTTACAGCTATTAAAAGAAGAAGTTCCGCATTCTATTGCTGTTATTTGTGATGAAATATCTTTTTCCACTGGTAAAAATATTTTTGCTAAAATCATTGTTGAAAAAGAATCTCAAAAAGGCATCATTATAGGAAAAAGAGGTTCAATGATTAAAAGGATTGGTATTGAAGCCAGAAAGGATATCGAAAAACTTCTTGGCTTTCATATTAATTTAGAACTTCTAGTTCAAGTAGTAGAAAATTGGAAGAATTCTAGTAGTTTTTTAGCAAAGTTAGGATATAAATAAAATCAATGGAAACCATCAACGGAATTATTATTTCAATAAACGAATATAAAGATAATGAATTTATTTTTTCTATTTTGACTAAAGAAGCTTTATATTCTGCTTCTATAACTAAAAATAAAAGAAAAGAAAATAATTCGTTAAATTTATTTGCTGATGGCGAATTTGTTATATATAAAGGACCAACGAAATATTTTAAAATCAAAAGTTTTTACCCTAAAAAAATACTAATAAATGTGTATGAGTCTTTTGATAGACTTTTAGTTTTAGATTTTTTAAATGAGATATTAAGTAAAATAGATTATGAAACCATTATCATTTCGAAATTATATGATTATTTAAATTTCACCTTAATAAATCTTGATAATTTGTCAATTGATTGCAATTTATTAACTTTATATTTTTTTTATAATCTTTTAATTTTGCTTGGTCTTGATCCAACATATACGAAATTATATAAAAAAGAAGATGTAGATTTGGAAAACATAGATGTAACTATAAAAATTGACAAAAAAGTATTTTTAGTTTTGTTTAGATTTTTTTCAAAAATTTTGCATGATTTTTTAGGTGTTTATCTTAATTCTTATTATAATTTTAAATAAATTTTCCTTATTTTTATTACTCTTATAATACATTGACAATAGTTTTTTTTATAAGTAAAATTCATTGATTTTTGGAGAAAAAATATGGAGAAAAGTTTTGAAAATATTGTTACACATTTGCAAACTACTGGTTATGTATTTCAAGGAAGTCAAATTTATGGCGGACTTGCAAATACTTGGGATTATGGCCCATTAGGTAGTCAATTAAAAAAGAATTTAAAGGATTTATGGTGGAAAAAATTTGTTCAAGACTCTGATTTAAATGTCGGGATAGACTCTGCTATTTTAATGAATCCAAATGTTTGGGTTGCAACAGGTCATGTTCAAACTTTTAATGATCCTCAAATTGAATGTAAGAAATGTCATTCTAGATATAGGGCTGATCAACTTATTAGTGATCAATTTAAAGATGTTGATGTTGATGGTATGAATTATGATGATTTAAATGAATTTATTAAAACTCATGATGTTAAATGTCCTTCTTGTGGTCAACATGATTTTACTGATATTAAAAAGTTTAATTTAATGTTTAAAACTCATATGGGAGTCACTGAAGATAGTAGTGCAGAAGTTTATTTACGCCCTGAAACAGCGCAAGGTGTTTTTGTTAATTTTAAGAACGTTCAAAGAGTTACAAGAAAAAGATTACCTTTTGGTATCGCTAATACTGGTAAAGCATTTAGAAATGAAATTACTCCTGGAAATTTCACTTTCAGAACTAGAGAGTTTGAACAAATGGAACTTGAATTCTTCTGTCAACCAGGGACTGATTTGAAATGGTTTGATTATTGGAAGAAATATTGTATTGATTTTGTTGAAAGTTTAGGAATTGCTGCTAATAACCTTAGATACAGAGATCATGAACCTGAAGAGTTAGCTTTTTATTCCAGAGCTACTACAGATATTGAATATTTATTCCCATTTGGTTGGGGTGAAGTTTGGGGAATTGCTGATAGAACTGATTACGATTTAAAACGACACCAAGAATTTTCAAAAGAGAGTTTAGAATATTTTGATCCTGACACCAATTCAAAATATATTCCATATTGTATTGAACCATCATTAGGACTTGATAGATTATTCTTAATGGTCGTTTGCGATGCTTATGATGAAGAAAAATTAGAAAACGGTGAAATAAGAAAAGTAATGCATTTAAATAAAAAAATTGCTCCAATTACTGCCGCAGTTTTACCATTAAGCAAACAATTAAGTGATAAAGCAAAAGAAGTATTCCACGCATTAAGAGAAGATTTTAATGTGTCTTTTGATGAAACAGGCAGCATTGGAAAAAGATATAGAAGAAACGATGAAATTGGTACTCCATTTTGCATTACTTATGATTTCAATACTCCAGAAACTAATAAAGTTACTGTTAGAGATAGAGATACAATGTCTCAAGATTTAGTTGATATTAATGATTTAAAGGATTATTTAATTGGAAAACTTAAATAAAAACAACCAAAATAACGATTTATTTGATTCAATATTAAGAAAAGTAAATATTGTTGATATCGTTGGACATTATCTAAATTTAGAAAAAAAAGGACGTAATTATGTAGCTTTATGTCCTTTCCATGACGATAAACAATTAGGAAATTTTTCTGTTTCACCAGAAAAACAAGTTTTTAAGTGCTTTTCTTGTGGAAAGAGCGGTAATGCAATAGCTTTTGTAAAAGAAAAAGAAAGATGTTCATGGATTGAAGCAGCAAAAAAGGTTTGCGAAATTGCAAATATTGTTGAGCCAGGTTTAGAAAATTTTAAAGAAATAAAAAAAGATCCGAAAATTGAAAAAACTTTGCAAATTTTAAAAGATATATCAATTTTTTATTCTTTATCACTATTTCAAAGCGATGAAGGGAAAGATGCATTAAATTATTTACATAATAGAGGGCTGAGTGATGATGTAATTCGTCACTTTGGAATTGGCTACGTATTAAAAGATGGCTCTAAAGTTATTGAATTTTTAACTAGAGAAAAAAAATATTCTTTAAAAGAGATAAGCGAAACTGGAATTATTGATTTAAAAAATAATATTATTAAAGATAAAAATTTTGGTCGAATTGCCTTTTTTATCAAAAATAGTAATGATGATGTTTGCGGATTTAGTTGTAGAATTTTTGGAGATAAAAAATCAGATGCAAAGTATGTAAATACTTCAAGTACAATTGTTTTTAATAAGTCTAAAATTTTATATAACTATTATGACGCAATAAGTGAAAGCGCTAAAGTTGGCTACGTCTATTTATTAGAAGGCTTTATGGATGTAATTGCTTGTTATAGAGCAAATATTAAAAGTGCAGTTGGATTAATGGGAACTTCTATAACTAAAGAACATTTAAAAATGTTAAAAGATTTAAAATGTGAAGTTAGATTATGTCTTGACTTAGATAAACCAGGACAAAATGCAATGTATAAAGCTTTTTCGCTATTAGAAAGTTATTCAATACCTTATCGAGTTGTTAATAATAATGTTGATTTTATTTATAAAGATAGCGATGAGATTATTGATCATTTAGGAAATGAAAAATTAGTTTCTTTTTTATCTAATGTAACTGATAAATTAAATTGGCTTGTTACATATTTTAAGAAAAATTTAGATTTATCAATTTTAGAAAATAAAGAAACAATGATTAAGTTCTTTGTACCTTTATTAAAAAATAATCCTGATTCTATTCTCGTTGATTCTTATATTAAGGAATTGGAAAAAGCGACTAATGTATCCTATAACGTTATTAAAGATATGATTGATAAAGCTAAATTAGAAGTAAGCAACGAAGTCGATTATATTGATGTAGCTGATGATGATACTACTACAAATCACGAGGAAAATATCGATTTAAAAGTAAAATCAAAAAAAAGACAAAAAACTCGTGAACCTAAAATTATTAAATCCGAGCGTTTATTATTAAGTTACATGTTAAAAAATGAAGAGGCATTTTCAATTTTTAGACAAAAAATGAATTCGTTTTATACGCCTATATTTAGTGAAATTTATGAATTAGTAAGCGACTATATAAAAGAAAAGAATGATTTTGAATTAAATAAAGATAAATTAGATAAAATTGTTGATTCATCTTTGTTTGATAAAAAAGATGATTTAAAAATTGAAATCGAAAAAATATTTACTTTAAAAAACTATGATTCTTATAGCAAAGATATAGTTGAAGAATTGATAGATAATATTAAATTTGAAAGAAATTTAATAAATATTAAAAAAAGTAATCAAGAATTACTTAAAAATAAAAACGGTAATAGCGATGAATATTTATTATCATTATTATCAAATTCTAAAAATAAAGTAGCAGCAACAACTGCTTCTGAAAGGGGAATTTATGGCAAAAACAGTAAAAAAATTGGATAAGGAACAACTTACTAAAGAAGTTGAAAAGATCGTAAAAAATAAGGGCGGTATCGATGAAGATTCTGAAGAAGAAAGAATTGAAACACTCGATCAAATTTTAAAAAGATTTTTAAAGGAAAATGCTGATACAAAAGAGATAGATCAAGATTTCTTTATCGAATCTACTCGTAGGTTTGATTTATCTGATGATGACATTGATAAAATTTTCCAATATTTTACAAGTAATGGTTATACATTAGTTGGAGAAAGTAGTGGTGATGATATCGAATTCGATGAAGATTCTATGAAAGATATGGAAAATATGGATGAAATGGGCGATTTCGATGAAGATATTGATGGTGAAGATGTTGATGGATTAAATATCGATGTCGATAATCTTGATTCATTTGTTTTAAATGATGTTAAAGTTAATGATAGCGTTAAATTATATTTAAAAGAAATCGGACGTGTTAAATTATTAAAAGCTGAAGATGAAAAAGAATTAGCGGTTCGTATTTTAAAAGGCGACCAAAAAGCTAAAAACGAACTAATTAATGCTAATTTGCGTTTAGTCGTTTCAATTGCTAAACATTATTTAGGTAGAGGTATGCCACTTTTAGATTTAATCGAAGAAGGAAATATGGGTTTAATGAAAGCTGTTGATAAATTCGATTATACTAAAGGTTTTAAATTTTCTACTTATGCAACTTGGTGGATTCGTCAAGCTATCACAAGAGCTATTGCTGATCAAGCAAGAACTATTAGAATCCCTGTTCATATGGTTGAAACTATTAATAAGATTACAAGAGTACAAAGACAATTAACTCAAGAATTAGGAAGAGAACCAACTCCTGAAGAAATTTCTGCTAAGATGAATGGTGCTATGTCTCCTGATAGAATTCGTGAAATTCAAAGAATTGCTCTTGAACCTGTTTCGTTAGAATCTCCAATTGGTGAAGAAGATGATTCTCATTTAGGAGATTTTGTCGAAGATAAAGAAAGTCTTTCACCAACAGAATTTACTTCTAAAACCATGTTAAGAGAAGCATTATATGATGTAATGAGTAATTTGACTGAAAGAGAAGAAAGAGTTTTAAAATTACGTTATGGACTTGATGATAATAAACCTAGAACATTAGAAGAAGTCGGAAAAGAATTTGGTGTTACTAGAGAAAGAATTCGTCAAATTGAAGCAAAAGCAATTAAAAAATTAAAACACCCAACAAAACAAAAGAAGTTAGATGATTTTTCAGTTAATTAATAAAAGGTTATCTTATTATGGAGAAACAAATTGACACTTACATTGAAAATATTTTAACTAAAGATAGTTTAGACAAAAATGTTATTGATTCAATAGTATTATCTTTAAATGACTTAATTTATGATGACAATGAAGAAAAAATAATTGATAAAGATGATTTTTATGATTGTTTAGATGATTATTCTTTAAAAGAATCGACAATTAAGAAAATTAAAGATATTTTAACTAAAAATGGTTTTAAAATAGTTAATCATGAAGATGTTCCAATTAAAGATATAGATACTGATTTTGATGAAGAAGATGATGATAACAATGAGCACGAAATAAATGATAGTCAGGTTTTTTCTTCAAAAGAAAAAACAACTGATGATATTCAGCAATATTTTAGAAATATTGGTAATAAAAAATTATTAACACAAAAAGAAGAGCTTGAACTTGGTAAAAGAATTAAAAACGGTGATGAAGAAGCTAAAAATGAATTAATTGAAGCTAATACTCGTTTGGTTGTTTCTATTGCAAAAAAATATATAAATAGAGGTGTTCCTATTCAAGATTTAATTCAAGAAGGAAATCTTGGATTAATTCGAGCAGCCGAAAAATTTGACTATAGGTTAAACAATAAATTTTCTACTTATGCAACTTGGTGGATTAGACAGGCCATCACAAAAGCTATAGCCGATCAAGCAAGAAATATTAGAATTCCAACTCATATAATTGATATTCTTAATAAGATTTCAAAAGCAAAAAATGAATTTCTACAAGAAAAGGGATATGACCCAACAGCCGAAGAAATTTATTTAAAATTAAATAAAACTATACCAATTGAGAAAATTGATGCTGCTTTACTTTTAGGAAAAGATACTATTTCTTTAGAAACTAATGTTGGAGATAACCAAGATTCACAATTAGGTGATTTTATTGAAGATAAAAATGATGATTCTCCGAAAGATTTTACATCAAAAAACGACTTAAATATTTTATTAAAAGATGCTTTATGTACACTAGATGATCGTGAAAAAGAGATTATCAAACTTCGTTATGGTTTAGAAGATGGTGAAGAACATACTTTAGCTGAAATTGGAAAAAAATATAATATTTCTAGAGAAAGAGTCCGCCAAATTGAAGCAAAAGCACTTTTTAAATTAAAGAAAAGTTTAAACGAGAAAAAAGTTTATGATAGCGAAGAGAATTAAAGAAATTGCCAATGTTATTGATCCAAATAATAAAGGCGTTTTCGATGTCGGGAGTGATCATGGCTATCTTTTAATAATTTTGCGAAATAAAAATAGTTCGATTAAATTAAAAGGTGTTGAAAATAAAATCGGTCCTTTTAATCACTTAAAAAAGAACGTGTCGTCTTTAAATATTAATGTTGCTTTATCCGATGGAATTGATGATTTAACTGATGAATATTCTTGCATCGTTCTTGCTGGAATGGGTTATAAAAATATCGTAGAAATTATTTCTAAACATTTGGATAAATTAAAATATATAAATCAAATTGTAATTGATTCGCACACAAATATAGATTTATGTAGAAAATTTTTTATTGGGTTAGATTTCTATATTGATAATGAACTTATATTAAAAGAAAAAAATATTTATTACGAAATTATTTCTTTTAAAAAAGGATATAAACAATATAACGATAAAGAAATTCATTATGGCCCTATTTTATTAAAAGAAAAAAATGATGTTTTTAAAGAAAAATATATTGAAAGAAATCGAAAAATAAATGAGATAATTTCAAAAATAAATGATAAAACTTCCGAAAAATATGTTTCTTTGATCGAAGAAAAAAGAATAAATGAAGAGGTTATTTTATGAATACAAAAATCTTATTAAAAAAATTATCTAAAAATTTTCCTAAAAGTATAGCAAAAAAATATAATGATTTTGTCGGCCTACAATATGGAAAATTGAAGGAAGAAACAAAAACAATTTTACTTTGTTTAGATTTTGATTCAATCTCATTTAACGAGGCAAAAAAGATAATAGATTTTAAAAATATTGATTTAATAATTACTCACCATCCATTTATATACGGAACTTTTAAAAAAGTATTAAAAAACGATTTAGTAAAAGCAAAACTTGTTAAAGAATTAGACGAATATAATGTGCCAATATATTCTTATCATACGAATTTTGATGAAGGAAATGAAGGAATGAATGATGCCCTAGCTAAAGAATTAGGCTTAAAAAATATTAAAAAATTAAACTCTATTCCAATGGCTAGAGGTGGAATATTAGATAAAGAAATAGACATTATATCTTTTGCAAAATATGCTAAAGAGAAATTAAATGTAAGTTATGGTGAACTTTTGAATTATGGAAAGAAAAATATTAAAAGTGTTGCAATAATTGGCGGTGGTGGATGGCATTATTACTTAGATGCTAAAAATGAAAATTATGATATTTTTATAAGTGGAGATATTCCTCACCATGGAAGAAGAGGCGTTGTTTTAAATGAATATAATTATTTGAATTTGCCACATGAAATCGAAAGAATTTTTATGAAGCAAATGAAAAATATTCTTCTAAATATTGATAAAAATTTAAATATCATAGTTATTGATCATGAAAAATTACCAACACTTATTTAATATTTCTATACACTTATTTACTTTATTTTTACTTGTTGAAGTTGCTGATAAAATAGCAACTTTTTTTATGTTTTTATTTAAAATTAAATTTTTTAAATCATCGATATTTGATATTAAGAATGCACTTTTATTTAAAAATTTAACATAATTGACGAGTTCATTTGCATTTGAACTATTTTTATCTCCAATTATTAAAAACAAATCATAATTATTAATATTTTTAGCAATTTGGTCGAATCTTAATTTTAATGCAGGACAAAAATTATCTATATATAAAAATTTTTCTTTGTAAGGAAGTTTAGAAATTATTTTTTTTAAAGGGTTTAAAGATATAGTAGATTGGTTAATAATAATCGAATCATGATTTTCAAAATTTATAGTTGATAAATCACAGTTTTTATCAATAAGTATAAGTTTTCGATATTTTTTAATAAAAGTTAATGATGATATGCATTCGATATGGTCTTTTTTTCCAAAATAATAAACATTATAATTTTGAAAGTCTTTTTTTGATAAATTTGAGTTAATTTTTGAAATTATTGGGCAAGTTCCATCAATATATTGGATATTATTTTTATCAAAAATTTTATTAATTTCTATATCATGTCCATGAGCCGAAAAAATAAAAATCGTTTCCTTTATATCGTAATTTGAAATCATAGATAAAATTGTATCTTTAGAAGGAATTATATTTAAAATATTTATTTCATTTTCCTTTAATAAATCGTTTGTTTCTTTATTATGTATAAGTTCGCCTAAAATAACTATTTTCTTCTTTTTATAGTTTTCTTTTGTTTTTAATGCGATTGATATTGATCTTTCTACTCCCTTACAAAAGCCAATTGGTTCTAAAATTTCGATTTTCATGGTAAAATTTTATCATTTTTGATGAAGATTTTTCAGCAATAATATAAAATAATTGTTATGAAATTTGAGTCTTTTAATTTAAAAGCAGTTATTATCAAGGCTCTTCATACTTTAGGTTATGAAGAAGCAACTAATATTCAAGATATTGCTATTCCTAAAATTTTAAAAGGTGAAAACGTGATTGTTAAAAGCGAAACCGGAAGTGGAAAAACACATTCTTTTTTGATTCCTATTTTAAACAATCTAACTTTTGATAAAGGGATAGAATCTTTAATTATTGTACCTACAAATGAACTTGCAATCCAAACTTATGAATTTTTTAAGGAATTTAAGAATTATTTTCCATCACTAGCAATAAAACTTATTATTAACGGTGTTGGATTGAAAAAAGGCGAGCAACAACTTAAAACTAATTCACAAATTATTATCGCAACACCTACTAGACTTTCTTATATTTTGGAAGATAAATCCATTAATCTTGAAAATTGTAAAACTTTAGTTCTTGATGAAGCAGACATGCTTGCTGAAACTGGGTTTTTTAATGATGTAGAAAAAGTTTTTCAAAAATTAAAATCACCACAAGTGGTTGTTTTAAGTGCAACAATATCTCAATCAGTACGTGATTTTTTAAGGAAAAATTTACCAAATGATTTGATTATTGATGATAATAATAATTCTTTAAAAAATAAAATATCGCATTATTTTATTAACACAAAACATATTGATTTACTTGAATCAATTGATATTTTCTTAAAAAATAAAAATCCTTATCTTTTGTTTATCTTTGCAAATACAAAAAAAGAAGTTAACGACATCTATTTATTTTTAAAGAAAAGTAAGTATAAAGTTGGTACGATTTCAGGAGAATTATCTTTAAGAGAAAGAAAAGCAATGCTAAGAAGGGCAAATAATAATGATTTTCAAATTTTGGTTTGCTCGGATTTAGCTTCTAGAGGAATTGATGTTAATGATGTTAGTGATGTTTTAAGTGTAAATATTCCAACTAATATTGAATATTATTTCCATCGTGCTGGAAGAACTGCTCGAAATGGTAAAGAAGGCAATTCTTATGTTTTTTATAATCATGATTTCATTGATAAAGTTAATCAATTAATTAATTTAGGTATTGAACCACACTACTTAAAAATCACTAATAAAGAACTAGTTGTTGACCAAAAGCCTGACATAACTAAAAAAAGAGTTTATATTAATACTGAATTAGAAAAAGAAATTAATAAAGTTACTTCGCGTATCAAATCAAAAAATGTTAAACCAAATTATAAGAAAAAAGTACGTGTTGAAGCCGAAAAAGTTAAAAGAAAATATAAAAGAAAAATGATTAAAAAAGAAATTAGAAAAGTATTAGATAAAAAGTTTAAAGAAGAAGGTAAGAGAAATGGAAGATAAAATTTTATTAGGTTCTCATGTTAGTATGTCTGGCCCAGATTATTTTTTAGGAAGTGTAAAAGAAGCCCTTTCTTATGGAGAAAATGTTTTAATGTTTTATACTGGGGCTCCTCAAAATAATAAAAGAACTCCGACTGAAAAATGCAAGGTTGAAGAAGGAATAAAATTAGCTAAAGAAAATAATATGGATTTGGATAAATTTGTTTGCCATGCTCCTTATATGATAAATTTAGGAAATCCAGATGCAGACAAATTTAAATTTTCAAAAGATTTTTTAAAATCAGAAATTTTACGTTGTGCTGATTTTAAATGCCACTTTTTAGTTTTGCATCCTGGGTTACATGTTCATGCAGGCGAAGAAGTTGGTTTAAACAATATAATTCGTGGATTAAATGAAGTTTTAGAAGAAGTTAAAGACATTGATGTGATAATTTGTTTAGAAACGATGGCTGGCAAGGGCACTGAACTCGGCACAAGTTTTGAACAAATAAAAAAAGTTATTGACGGTGTTAAATATAAAGAAAAAATCGGAGTTTGTTTAGATACTTGTCATATTAATGATGCTGGATATATTGTTGATGATATTGATAATGTTTTAAATACTTTTGATTCAATCATTGGGTTAGATAGATTAAAAGTTATTCATTTAAATGATTCAAAAAACCCTTTAGGAGCACATAAAGATCGCCACGAAAACATTGGGTTTGGCGAAATTGGTTTTAATTCATTGATTAAATATGTTTATGATCCACGTTTAAAAGATGTCCCTAAGATTTTAGAAACACCTTATGTAGAAAATAATCCTCCATATAAAGAAGAAATTGAAATGATAAAAAAGAAGGAATTTAATCCTTCTTTGAAAGAAATTATTTCGACGAAATAGTTAATTTATTTATTTCTTTTATTAGTTCATCATATAAACTTTCTTCGTTAACTGTTTTAATAATTTTTTTGTTTTTAAAAATAATAAATTTCTTATCAGCGCCGGCAATTCCAATGTCGGCGTTTTTACTTTCTCCTATTCCATTAACAATACAACCCATAATAGCGATTTTTATATTAATATTATTATCTTCGAGATATTTTGTAATTTTTTGGGCAATATCTTTTAAATTTTTCACTTCGCATCTTCCACAAGTCGGACACGAAATAATTGTTGGATAATTCGGATAAAGATTTAAATCATGTAGCATTCTTTTAGCAGTAATTACTTCTAAAAGAGGATCTTTTGTTAAAGAAACACGAATTGTATTTCCAATTCCTTCCATTAATAATTTAGAAAGGCCGATAGTAGAACGAATAATTCCAATATCATCGAATCCACTTTCTGTGACGCCAATATGAAGTGGATATTGAGTCTTTTTTGATAATTTCTCATATATTTTAATAGTTTTTAAAGGTGAAGAAGATTTTATACTTATTACAATATTATAAAAATCATAACTTTCAAAAAAAGAAACAGCATTTAAAGCTAAATTAACAAGATCACTCATTGAATTTATATTTTTGCCATCAGGAGTAGTTGAGCCTTCGTTTAAACCAATCCTAATTGCAACATTATATTCCTTAGCTTTTTTAATAATAGAGATTAACTTATTTTTTGGTGTGTTTATTGGATTAATTCGTATTTTATCTATTCCGTTTTCAATAGCTAAAAGAGCTAGTTCATCACTAAAATGGATATCACCAACTAATGGAATGTTAATTTTTTCTTTTATTTTTCTAATTGCTAATGCATCTTCTTTATCTAAAATAGATACACGCATTAATGAAGCGCCGGCTTTTGTGCAACTATTAATTTCTTTAATAACTTCATCAACGTTAGAAGTTTTAATATCACACATTGATTGAATTAATACTTTGTTATTTCCGCCAAGAGTAATATTACCAATTTTTACAATTTTTGTTTTTTCTCTTAATTTCATCGGAATAATTATACTTAAAAATAACCAAATATTGTAGAAAAAAGACAACTTTTGTGTTATTATAATTTGACTTTAAAAAGTGAGGTGATTTTTTTATGCGCGATAACATTATTTTAAAATGTACAGTCTGTGGTGAAGAGCAATATATTACAAGCAAAAATAAGAAAAACAATCCAGATAGAATTGAAAAAAATAAATATTGTCCACATTGCCGTAAAGTTACTGTTTTCAAAGAAAAGAAATAGTAATTTTATCTAAAATATGGTTAAAATTTTTAGATTTGATAACGAATATGATGATGAATTTTGCTCTAATAGCTATGTTATTGGAGAAAAAGGTGGGCCGTTTATTTTAGTTGATATCGGTTCAACAAGTGATCGTATTCTAAATTATGTAAAAGAAAATCATACAAGTTGTTTAGGCGTTTTATTAACACATGGACATTTTGATCATATTAGAGGTTTAACTAAATTTCTAAAATATTATAATTGCACTGTTTTTATCGATAAAGATGAAGAAAATAAATTATATAATTCAAGATTAAATTGTTCGAAAATGAATGGTGAAAACTTAACTATAAATTTAAATAATATTTATTTATTAGATGATGAAGATGAAATTAATTTTATAAATAAATATTATATAAAAGTAATTGAAACTCCGTTCCATACGAATGGAAGTGTCTGTTATTTGTTAAAAAGTGAGAATGCTTTGTTTAGTGGCGATACGCTTTTTAAAGGTAGTATAGGTAGAAGTGATTTACCTACAAGTTCAAACCAGACTATAAAAGATAGTTTAAAAAAACTTGTAAAATTGGATCCAAATTTGATTGTTTATCCAGGACATGGTGATATAACAACTTTAAAAAAGGAGTTAGAAACTAATATTTATTTGAAGGAGATTGAAAATGATTAATGTTACAGAATTAAGACCAGGAAATTATTTTGAAGACGGCGGCAACATTTATCTTGTTTTAGATATTTTATTAAATAAAACAGCTATGAGAAAAATGGTTGCTAAAGTAAAAGTTAAAAATTTAAGAACAGGTGCTATTACAGAAATGTCAGCTAATAGTGGTTATCAAGTCGAACCTATTAGATTAGATAAGAAAAAAATGGCTTATTTATATGATAGTGGTGATTTCTTAGTTTTTATGGATCAAAACACTTATGAACAAGTCGAAATTGCAAAATCAAGATTACAATGGGAAATGAAATTTTTAAAAGAAAATCTTGAGGTTGAACTTGTTACTTATAATGATGAAATTTTAGGTATTAATCTTCCTTCTAAAGTTGCTTTAAAGATTGTTCATACCGAACCAGCCGTTAAAGGAGATTCAGTTAACAAAGCTTTAAAAGAAGCAACCCTTGAAACAGGATTAGTTGTTAAGGTCCCATTATTTATTTCGCAAGATGAAGAAGTCTTAGTAAGAACTGATACTGGTGATTACGACGGACGTGCTTAGTCTTTGAAGGTATTAAGTATGACAATTGAAGTTTGGCAATTTGTAGTTTATTTAATTTTAGCTTTAATTGTTGGATTAGTTGTTGGTTTTTTTGCAACAAGAGCATTTATAAAAAAACAAATGGAAAAAAACCCACCTATCAATGAAAAAATGATTCGTGCAATGTTTATGCAAATGGGGCGTAAACCAAGTGAAGCTCAAATTAAAGCTGTTATGAACAGCATGAAAAATCAAAAATAGTTTAAATGAAAAATGAGAAAGTTAAACACTTTCTCATTTTTTATAAATATTTTAAATATTTATATAATTAAGATTTTTTATTTTTTCCAATATTATCTATCCATTTGACTTTAGATTCGGTCTTATTAATTAATCTTTTTATATTTTCTCGATGTTTAAATATTAATAATATGTTTCCTAAAGTTGCAACGATTGGATAATAAATTGAAATTGGTCCACTGATAGAAAAATACATTAAATTATTACTGATTTCATTGTTATAACCATTAAAAATAAAGACTAAATAAACTATCCAGGTAAAAATCATAAATGAAGAAGACATAATCATTGATGAAAGTGATACGTATTTGCTTGTTTTTAAAGATATAAAGAATATAACAATAAAAATAGGAAGAGCAAGATAAGTGGTCGCAAACATTAAACCAACAACTGTTGAAACAATTTTTCCACCCTTAAATTTAATAAAACAGCTATAAGAGTGACCGATAAAACAAAATAATGGAACAAGATAATACGCCAAATCAGATAATGAAGTACCAAATCCATACCAATTATATACTAAAATATTACCATTCAATAAATTTATAAATTGAGTATTATATTTAGTTAAATACCAAATAACAATCATTGGAATAACTACTTTTAAAGCATCTAAAAATATTGTGAGTGCCCCAGCAAAATGAGAAATAACTCTCCCAACATTTGTTCCACCTGGGTTTTTTGATCCGTATTCTCGAGGATCTTTGTGATATATTTTTCCAATAATTACACTATTAGGTATTGAGCCAAATAAATAGCCTACAATAGAACATCCAATAAGAATTAAAATACGATAAAAAATAACCATAAACAATATTCTAATAGAAATGTGTTTTTATTTCTATCCTGATTTTTTAAATTATTGAAAATTCCGATAATTATCGAGGATTTTTTTATTCGTTAAGTTAGTAAAAATATATAAAAAAATAGTGAAAAATGAGCGATTTTTTGTTATAATTTTAAAAGTTTTTATGGAAAATAATAAAGAATATAACGCAAGTAGCATAGAAGTTTTAGAAGGTCTTGAAGCTGTAAGAAAAAGACCTGGTATGTATATAGGGAGTACTGATACTTACGGTCTCCACCATTTAGTATGGGAAATTTTAAATAACTCTGTTGATGAAGCAATTAATGGATATGGAAATAAGATATATTTAATTATTCACAAAGATGGTTCAATTACTATTTCAGATGAAGGAAGAGGAATTCCTTGCGATGTTCATAAAAAAACAGGAATTCCAGCTATCCAACTCATTTTAACAACTCTTCATAGTGGCGGTAAATTTAATGAAAATTCATATAAGACGAGCGGTGGTTTACATGGTGTTGGCAGCAGTGTTACCAATGCTTTGTGTTCTTATATGGATGTTGTTGTTCAAAGAGATGGAAATATTTACGAAATAGCTTTTGAAAATGGCGGAAAATTAAAAAAACCACTAACAATTATTGGAAAAACTAACCGTCATGGAACTTCGACAACATTTAAACCAGATAAATCTATTTTTAAAACAACTGAGTTTAGTTTTGAAAGAATTTATAATTATCTTCAAGAGTCTGCTTTTTTGCTTAAAAATGTTCATTTTTATTTAATAGATGAAAGAGATAATAAAAAGGTTGAATTCTTCTATCAAAACGGAATTAAAGATTATATTCATGAAATTGAAGCGAATAAAAAGCCTTTAGGAACTGCACTTTATTTTGAAGATACAATAGACGAAATACAAATTGAAGTTGCTTTTGAATATTTTTATGATGATTATGGTGAAAATATTAAAAGTTATGTGAATAATATTCGAACAATTGATGGCGGAAGTCATGAAATAGGTTTTAAATTAGGTATTACTCGTGCTGTAAATGATTATATTGAAAATAATAGTTTAGCTAAAAATAAGCAAAAGCTTGAAGGTAGCGATATTAGAGAAGGGTTAACTGCTATTATTTCTTTAAGAATTCCTGAATCTATTCTTCAATTTGAAGGACAAACAAAAACTAAATTAGGAACTCCTCAAGCACAAACTGTCGTCAATAATTTTATTTATCAAAATTTCACTTATTATTTAAATGAAAATAAAGAATTTGCTATAAATTTAGTTAAAAAATGCATCGATTCTCAAACTGCTCGTTTGGCCGCAAGAAAAGCAAAAGAAGAAGCAAGAAATAAGAAAAAAAGTAGTAAAGAACAAATAATTTTGAGTGATAAATTAACTCCTGCTCAATCTAAGGATTATAAACAGAACGAACTTTTTATTGTTGAAGGAGATTCAGCTGGCGGAACAGCAAAAAAAGGAAGAGATCCACGATATCAAGCTATCTTACCTTTAAGAGGTAAACCAAAAAATACCGATGGTTTAGCAGTCTCTAAAATAATGGAGAACCAAGAATTTGCAACAATTGTTAATACAATTGGAGCTGGTATTGGCAATGATTTTGACATTGATGATATTAAATACGATAAGATTATTATTATGACCGATGCTGATACTGATGGTGCTCATATTCAAACATTACTTTTAACATTCTTTTATAATTATATGAAGCCATTAATAACAGAAGGACATGTTTTCGTTGCTGTCCCACCTCTTTATAGAGTTTTTAAAACCGAAAAAGGAAAAACAATCGAAAAATATTGTTATGATGAAACTGATTTAGATAAAGCAAAACAAGAAATTGGTAAAGGATACTCTGTTTCTAGATTTAAAGGTTTAGGTGAAATGAGTGATAAACAACTAAAATTTACCACAATGGATAAAGAACATCGTTTATTAATGAAAGTTTCAATACATGATCCATTAATTTGTGAAAAGAAAATAACTATTTTAATGGGTGATAATGCTGAAAAAAGAAGAAAATGGCTCGAAGAATATGTTGATTTCAATGAAAACGATAATTTTATAAAGGAAATTAAATAATGGCTACTAAGAAAAAAGAAACTCCACAAATTATTGAAAATATAGTGTCTCAAGCTCTTGATGATTTAATGAGTGACCGTTTTGCAATTTATGCAAAATATGTTATTCAAGATAGAGCTATTCCTGATGCTAGAGATGGATTAAAACCTGTTCAAAGAAGAATTATTTATTCGATGTTTACGAATAATAATACTTTTGATAAGCCTACAAGAAAATGCGCAAAAATTGTTGGAGATGTCATGGGTAGATTTCATCCTCATGGAGATTCATCAATTTATGATGCATTAACTAGAATGTCTCAAATTTGGAAAATGAGTCAAACATTAGTTGATTTTCAAGGAAACAATGGTTCTATAGATGGTGATCCAGCAGCTGCTTATCGTTATACTGAGGCAAGGTTATCTAAATATTCAATGCTTTTAGTTAAAAATATTGAAAAAGAGACTGTTGATTTTACGCTTAATTTTAGCGATGAAGAATTAGAACCTACTGTTTTGCCAAGTTATGTTCCAAATTTATTTATAAACGGAAGTAAAGGTATTGCAGTTGGTTTAGCTACCGAAATACCACCTCATAATTTAGGTGAGATTTGTAAAGCGGTCATTGAAAGACTTAACAATCCAAATTGTACTTTGGATGATTTATTAGTTCATTTAAAAGGGCCGGATTTTCCTACAGGCGGAATCATTTATGATAATAATGGGATTCGCCAGATGTATGAAACGGGTAGAGGTAAATTTGAAATTGGATCTAAATTAGAAATTAAATCTTTTTCCGATTCAACCCAAATTATTATCAGCGAAATCCCTTATGGTATTGAAAAACAAGAATTAGTCCATTCTATCGATGAAATTCGTCGTGACAGAGAAGTTAATGGGATTAGCGATGTTAAGGATTTATCTAGTGGTGATGATATTAATATCGTTATTGAATTAAAAAAGGATATTGATCCAAAAATTGTTGTTCAATATCTTTATAAGAAAACAAATTTAAGAATTACCTATAATGCAAATATTGTTGCTATTTGTAATAATCACCCAAAAACATTGTCTTTAATTGATTATTTAGATATTTATATTGATCATTTAATCACAGTAAATAAAAAAGCACTTTCTTTTGATTTATCTAAGGCTAGAAAGAGACTTAATATTGTTTATGGATTAATTAAAGCTATTTCAATTATTGATGAAATTATTTCTTTAATAAGAAATAGTGTAAATAAAGATGATGCAAAAAATAAACTTATTGAAAAATATAGTTTTAATGAAGACCAAGCTGAAGCAATTTTAAATATTCGTCTTTATAAATTATCACATACGGATGTTCAAGTTTATTTAGATGAAAAGAAAGAATTAGAAAAAACGATTTCTACAATCGCCTCTTTATTATCTTCAAAAGAAAAATTAATTAAATATATAAGCAATGATTTACAAAATATTATTGATAATTATAGCTCCGAAAGAAGAAGTGAAATTTCTGATAAAGTTGAAAATATTAATATTAATAAACGTGATTTGATTGCTAAAGAAGATTTCTATGTTGTAGTAACTAAAGATGGTTATATTAAAAGATCTTCAATTAAATCATATAAAGCATGTGAAGGACAACTTCCAGGAGTTAAAGATGGAGATTCTATTGTTCTAGCAAAACTGATTTCATCTTTAGATTACATATTAGCGTTTACTAATTTAGGTAATTATTTATTTATTCCTGCTCACGAAATATTTGAGAATAAATGGAAGGATGAAGGTAAGCATATTAATTATATGATTAATTTACCTTTAAGTGAGTATATTATTAAAACAATTATTGTTAGCGATTTTAATATTGATTGTTCCATTGCTTTAATTAGTAAAAATGGGCAAATTAAAAAGACAAAATTAAGAGAATTTTATGCTCAAAGATATTCAAAACCTATTCAATGCATGAAATTATTGAAAAATGATGAAATTGCTGATGTTGAAGTTTTAACTAATAATAGCGATTGTTTAATAATAACTGAAAGTGGCAATGCGACTTTCTTTAATGAGCAAGAAATTAGTGCGACTGGATTAAAAACTAGTGGAATTAAAGCAATTTCTACACTGAGAAATTCTCAATTAAGAGTTTTAATTGCATTAAAAAAAGACGTTAAAGAGAAAATTATGTTTTTAACTGATGGAGGAATGTATCGTCTATATGATACATCAAATTTAACTTTAACTAAAAGACTCGGGGCAACTCAAATGATTTTTAAATCGTTTAAGAGTGATCCTCATAAATTAATTTTTTATAAAAAAATAGAAAACAAGACTGAAGAATTAAATTTATGCGGACTTTATGATAATGATGTCCTATTTAACTTTAAAATCAATGATTTTCATTTAACACCAATCGATAAATATTGTAAGAAAAATATCGATGAAATGCCTGATGATCGAAAAATTAAAGATCTTTTCAAATTTGATACTCCAAAAATTGATTCAAATTTTAAAATTGATATCGTCGAAAAAAATGATGATTTATCATCTAATGATGAAAAAGATGAACAGAAATACGAACAAATATCAATTTTTGATGATATGGGAGATTAAATAAAGGTAATTATTATATAAATAAATGCGATTATTAAAAGAAGAAGTGTCTCAAAAAAGCAATAATTCATATCGCTATCTTCCCTTTTATAAGTTAAGCATAAACTCGCTATAAAAAATGGAAGAGCCAATATTTGAGATAAAATCATTATAATTAAACCAACAACTTGTAAAATTCGAGCTAGAGTATTTTTTGTTTTTAAGTTTTTGTTTTCATTCATGCTTAATATTATAAACATAAATTTATAAAAAAAAGAGCATTAAATTTATTATTTTTAAGTATTAGTAGTAAAATAGTAATAAAATAGTAAAATTATAGTTAAAATTTTACTTTATTTTTGTTCATTTCTAAATTATAATTTTAAAGATGAAATTAATTATTCCGAATTTTAAAGCTACAAGTTTATTCGAAATTGATATTAATTTTTATAAAAAAATCAATGTCAATTATCTTTTTTGTGACTTAGATAATACACTTGATTTATATACGGAAAAAATACCAACTCAAAAAGTCATCGATTTTGTAAAAGAATTAAACAAAAATAATATAAATTTAATAATTTGTAGTAATAATAATAAAAAAAGAGTATCAAAATATGCTAAAATATTGAAGGTAGATTTTATCTATAGATCATTTAAACCTTTTACATTGAAATTAAAAAAATTCATTGAAAAAATGAATATAGATACATCGAATTGTCTTTTTATTGGCGATCAACTATTAACCGATATAAAATGTGGAAATCGTTTAGGAATGAAAACATTATATGTTAAAGAAATTGCTAATAAAAATGGTTTTTTTACAAAAATTAATAAAAAAATCGAATTAATTTATAAAAAAAGACTTGAAAATTCAATATTCTGTAAAGATTGGAGGGATATTTATGTCGATTTTAAAAAAAGTTAAAAGATGTTCTCATTGTGGAGCAATTTTACAAACAGAAAATCCAGAAAAAGAAGGTTATATTACATCTTTAATTTTAAAAAAATATCCTGATGGTGTTTTACTTTGTGATAAATGCTTCAATGAAGAAAAAAGTGAAGATAATGTCGTTGTTTTAAATGATGAATTTAAGAGTATTTTAAAAACAATTAAAGAAAAAAATGCCTTAGTTGTTTATGTAATCGATTTATTTTCTTTTGAAGGCGGATTTCCTTCAGAAGTTACAAATTTATTAAGTGGTTTAGATGTTATAGTTGTAGCTAATAAACGTGATTTAATGCCTAAAGGTAGTGATGATGAAGAATTAATTTCCTATGTTAATCATCGTTTAAGAGTATCTTCTTTAAAGGTTAAAGAAACGATTTTAACATCAATTAGTAACGATTATCATATTGATGAATTTAGAAAACTTATTAGAGATTACTATGAAGGGAGAGATGTATATTTCGTTGGCTCTTCAACAAGTGGCAAATCTGCTTTAATTAGTGAGATTTTGAAGAATTTTGAGAATAAAACAAATAAATATATTGTTACATATACGTTCCCAAATACATCATTAAGAGGTTTTCAAATTCCAATTACAAATAACACATATATTTATGAAGTTCCTGGTTTTCCTATTAACAATTCATTATTAGGTGTTTTAGAAAAACCAATCGTTAATTATATTGTTCCAAAAAAATCTGTTGAAGATAGGAAATTTAATATTAGTGATAAAGTTTCTTTAGCAATAGGCGGTTTAGCATTTATTCAACAATTAACCGAAGAAAAAACTGCAATGCATTGCTATGTTTCTCCAAGAATTAACATTAAAGCTAAAAGAGGTGATGCATTAAAATTCTTTGAATCAGTTTTAAAAAATGGTGATCAAAGCAATACCTCATTTAAATTTAGAAATTTAACTAATTTTGATGTTTATGACTTTGAAATTACCGAAACTGGCGAAAGAGATATTGGTATATTAGGCCTAGGTTGGGTTCAATTTAAAGGAAACAATCAAAAATTTAGAGTTTTCGTGCCAAAAGGAGTGTACGTTTATACAACACGTGCAAAATTGAAGAATGTTAAGTAATAAAAATAAAACATATTTAAAAAAACTTGCTATTGAAAGAAATATTTTAAAATTTAATGTAGGTAAAGGCACTTTAAGCAATAATGCTTTAAAAAATATTGATAATTATCTTATTAAATATGAATTGGTTAAAATTTCTTTCTTAAAATCATCATTTTCAGACATAGACTCTAAAAACGAATTAATTTTAGATTTAGTTTCATCTTTAAAAGCAGAAGTTGTTGAAAATATTGGCAATACATTATTATTATATAGGCCAAATAAAGAAGCAAAAGATCATATTGCATTATTAAAATAATTAAAATGGAAGTACTTTACTTTAAAAAATATCGTTTTGCATTAAATAAAGGGGAAATAATTGATATTGACCCTTTTTTAAAGAACTTTTTAACAAATAAACTTAAAGAAAGTCGTTATTTGCATTCTTTAAGCGTTGCTAAACTTATGTATGATATTGCTCTTAGTAATAAACTTGATAATCCTTTAAGATATTATGTTTGTGGTTTATTACACGATGTAGGTAAATATGAAACTAAAGAAACAGAATTTTTAATCATGAAAACGAGTTTTAAAGAGTATTTAGACTTGCCGGAATATGCTTATCATTCATTTACTGGAGCTTATATAGTTAAAAACATATTAGGCATTGATGATGAAGAACTGTTGGAAGCTATTGAATTTCATACAACAGGTAAAAAGAATATGTCTGATATATCTAAGATACTTTTTGCAGCCGATAAGATTGATCCTTTAAGAAATTATGATTCTTCATATATGATTAGAATGATGAAGGATAATTTCAACACTGGTTTTATAGAAGTTGTTAAAGAAACAAAGAAATTTTTAAAAGATAAACATAATGATACAAATTATTTAAGTGAAGAGATGTATAGGTTTTATATTTAATTTTTGTTTTTTTGTTTTGTAATTTTTTTATAATTATTTAACTTCGTATAATACCTATTATGTAAAATAAAATTAAGAAAAAACACGATAAATATCGCAAAAATACTATAAATTAAAATGATATCAATCTGAATAGTTACCAATACTATTCATTAGTTTTCCACAATTGTTTAATATAAAATCTACTAAAAAACTACTAACAAATGTAATCATTTTTCTTATAGCGTTTAAAGATTTCAAACTTATTATTAGCTAATCTTAAATAAAATAATTGTATTCTTTCAACTTGCTCAATACTTAAATTTCCATAACCTCTTGATAATACTTTATTATCTTTTAAATTAACTAATTTTTTATTGATCATTTTAGCACCTTCTAATTTTGCATAAAAAATATTATTCTTACTAATCAAAGGTAACAATCCTATTTCAACATACTTTTTACTATCAACTTTAGTATTTATTTTATTAAATGTTTCTAAAGGACAAATAAAAACTGTACTTTCTGAATCTAAACTATCTTCTAATGATAAAGCTAATTTATAAACTGGTTTATTATTTTTATCAAATTTTGAAATATATTGAAAAATTTGTCCTTTAAAAATTGGGTAATTAACCGTTGGTAAAGATGATTTAAACTCATTACTTAACGTTTCTTCAATATTTTTGTTTCTATTTTTAACATATAAAGTCCACCTAGATAGATGATAAGCATTGATAAAATCCATATTTCCCTCCTTAAATTGATTATTAATTTAATCCCTTTCACTATACAAGAATGCTAAAAATAAAAATTTTATGCCAAAAAATTTAATTTTTTTTAAATTTTTTAAGAGAACTACTATTAAAAAAAGAAAAAAATCCGAATGTTATCGGATTTTTCAAGATTTTACTTCTTCTATTAATTTTTAAGAAATTTTTCTTCTTAAAACTCCTAAAATCGCATCTATAATAATAAAGATAACTATAATTATAATGACAATAGCAAACATCATTGGATAGTCAGCATTTTGATTTGCAACATATATGAGTCTTCCAATTCCCCAAATACTACTTCTCCCAACGATTATTTCACTCATTACTGATATTTTTATACCCATTCCAACAGAATTTATTATTGCAACATTTAAATAAGGAAAAGTTAAAGGCAAAATAACTTTAAATATCGAATTTGCTCGATAAAATCCTTCAATTCTTAAACTATTTTTAATATTTTCATCTATATTTAATACTCCTCCGACAATTGCTTCATAAATAAGAGGAAAAATAACAATATAAGAGATTATTATCGAAAAAATATTTGGTGAAAATATTGAAGAAATAATAAAGATAAAGCAAGGGATTGGGATAAATCTCATTAAATTTAAAAATGGAGTTAAAAATTTTCTGGATTTAATAAATAAGCCTGATAAAAGGCCAAAAATAATACCTAAAATAATTGAAATAATTATTGCAATTATTGTTCTTATAAATGTTAATCCAAAAGCTTCATAAGTGCTCTTTAAGCTTAATAAATTAATCAAAGCATTAAAAGTATCACTAATTGTAGGCAAATATATTTTATTTAATAACGATGAAGAAATTAACCAAATTAAAAGAATAGTTAAGATACCTAACCACTCAAAAGCGATATTCCAACTATTCTTATATTTTTCCTTCATTTATAATATTTTACTATTTATTTTGATTAACGATAGATAAAAATTGATTGATTATTGTTTCATCCATTTCTTCGTTTATTGAAGTAGGAACAATTCCAAAACCATTTTTACCATCTTTTTGAACATTTTTTATTAACGTTGAATTAAATCCAAATTTGCTTGTTTGCTCGTTTTGATCAGTAAATTTCTCATCGATAGTTTCGGCAACATTTTCTGGGTCATTAATAACATCATTAACTGCATTATCGATTCTTTCAATTACTTTTTTTACTACTTCTTCATTTTCTTCTTCATATTCTTTTCTTACAAATAAAGCAGCTTGAGGAACATAATCATAAGTATATTTGTCACTATTTGCTTCTTTAAATGCTTTTTGCAAATTAATATCTAAAATTTTAGAAGTATCAATTCCATTTTGTGACCATTTAGTCATTAAATTTGTTAATTGAGGTTCACTTATTACAGCCCAATCAATATTTTCTCCGTCAATAGAAAAATTTGAGTCTAATTTTAGTAATTCAGTTTGTAAATTACCAACAGCATCAAAATAATTTTCTTCAGGAATAATATCTCCATAAATATTTACAAACATTTTATTTGCTGTACCTGCTTTTTGAAACGAATAAATATTTTCTCCTTCGTTTGGAAGAGAATCACTTTCTTTATTAAAACCTAAAAGGTGAAAATTACCACCTGTAAGCATAAGTTTAAATTCATATAATGGGTTTTCTTGTTGTTTTAAGATATTTACAACTTGTGTTGAATCAAATACTAAGAAATCATAATTTTCATTAGAAAATTCTGCAGTAATTGTTGCTGGAGTTGATGTTGTTTCAACATTATCCTCCATTAAAATTTCCATATAAAGTGGTAAAGCAGGTGCCCCAACAGGCATTAATAATTTATAATTTAATTTTTCGTTATAAATATTTGTAGAAGCGTGACAACTAGTTAAAGTTGAAATTAAAAGTGCACTTAAAATTAAAAAACTTCTTTTCATTTTTTTACCTTCTTTCTAGTTAAGTAATTCTTCGATTGTTTTGCCAATCATCGAATCGTCTTTTTTAAGATTAAAATTAGTTAAAATTGTATCTCCAATATCAGCGAATGAATCTCTATCATCTAGCATTTTTCCGTTACTATATGAAGATGAATAGCATAATAATGGGACTTTTTCTCTTGTATGATCCGTTCCTTTCCAAATTGGATCATTTCCATGATCGGCAGTAATCATTAATAAATCATCTTCATTTAAATAAGTAATTAATTCTTTTAATTGTTGGTCAAAAATTTCAATAGCTTTTCCATAACCAATAGGATTTCTTCTATGACCATATTCACTATCGAATTCGACTAAATTAACAAAGCAGAATCCTTCATTGAAATCTTTTGATTTAATAATATCCATCGTTTTATTCATACCATCAATATTTGATGAAATATGAACTGTTGAAGTAACACCTACACCATTAAAAATATCATTAATTTTTCCAACGCAATTAACTTGATATCCGTTATTTTTCAATATATCCATTGCCGTAATTCCACTTGGAGAAACAGCATAATCATGACGATTTGAAGTTCTTTTAAATGTATCTTTTGTTTTTCCAATAAATGGTCTAGCAATAACTCTTCCTACAAACCATTCATCTTTCATACATAATTTACGAGCAATTTCACAAACTCGATAAAGTTCTTTTAAACCAACGATTTCTTCGCTTGCACAAATTTGAAGGACGCTATCACTGGAAGTATAAATAATTAATGAATTGTTTTTAATAGATTCTTCCCCAAAATCTTTTAAAATTTCAGTTCCGCTAGCAGCATAATTACCGATGAATTTATAACCAGTTTCTTTTTCAAGTTCATCAATTAAATCTTTAGGAAAACCAGTTTCGGTAAATGTTTGAAATGGTTTTTTAGTTAAAATACCCATCATTTCCCAATGACCGGTCATAGTGTCTTTCCCATTACTAGCTTCATTTAAACGTAATGAGTAAGACTTTGGATGAGATACTTTATTGCACCCTTTAATCTCATCTAAATCTCTTATTCCAAAAGAATTTAATGTAGGAATATTAAGACCGTTTTTAAAACTTTCACTAATATGTTTAAAAGTATTAGATCCAAAATCATTGACTTCTTTATTTTGATGAAAATTTATAGCATCTTTCGCATTACCGATTCCTAAACTATCAAGAACAATACAAATAATTCTTTTAAATTTTTTCATAATCTTTACCTTGTTTAAAAATACTTTAATTATTATAACAATAATTAAGGTATAAATATAATAATTTGCTAACTTTTTTAGTTATTTTTGTTCCAAAATTTATCATATGCATTCATGATTTTTTCTTCTGCAACATGAGTATAGATTTGAGTCGTTTCAATATTTTCATGTCCTAACATTTCTTTTACTGTTTTTAAATCAGCACCTTTGGATAATAGATGGGTTGCAAAAGAATGCCTTAAAGTATGTGGAGAAATTTTTTTATTTAAATTTATAATTTTTGCATGTCTCCTAATCATTTCAAAAATATATTGCCTAGTAAGTTTTTGTCCTTTTTTATTAACAAAAAGGGTCGTTTTATCTGTTGAAATAATCTTTTTTCGAACATTTTTTAAATATAAATCAATAAAGTATAAGGCTTCATTTCTAATTGGAACTTCCCTTTGTTTAAATCCTTTTCCAAGAACTTTAATTATTTTTTCTTGAACATTAACATCTTTAATTTTTAAATTAACGAGCTCAGAAACACGTAAACCAGAAGAATACATCGTTTCAATTATGGCTTTATCGCGTAATTCATCATCTTTAGAAATATCAAAAGAATTAATTAACGCATCGACCTCTTCAATTGTTAAATATTCTGGTAAATATTTTTCACTTTTTGGAGTATAAATTTTTCCGATAATATTTGAAGCGATACCTTCAGTTTCTAAAAAAATATAAAAATTTTTTATTGAAGATAATCTTCTTTTTATTGATGAAGTTTTTAAATTGTTTATCGATAAATTATAATTAAATTCATTAATATCATCTTTTGTTAAATCAGATGTATCTTCAATATAAGGAAAATATTTTTTAAAAACTAAAAAATCTTCCTTATAATTTTCAATAGTTTGAGGAAGTAAATTTTTTTCGATTAATAAAAAATTTAAATATTTTTGAAAAGCTTGATTAATTTCCATTTTTATTTTTTAAATCTGATACTCTTTTTAATACGTCTTTGTTAAATTTTCGATTTAATTCATTAATTAAAAGGAATGTTTCACTTTCTTTTTCATGGATCATATAATCATCAAAAGTCATTTGAGTTACAGCTTCGTTTCGATTTATTAAATTTTTAACACTAAATCCAATTAATCTAATTGTTTGATTTTTATACGAACTTTCAAAAAGTTTAATTGCCGCATCTTTAATTTTAGCTTCGCTTTCAGTATAGTCACCAATTGTTTTTGAATAAGTTGATGTTTTAAAATCACCTGTTAAAGATGCTTCTTTTAAAGTTAGTTGAATCGTTTTTGTAAGTTTTCCTTCATTTTTCATATTTTTAATGATTCTATCAACTTCTTTTAAATAAAAATCACGTATTTCATCTCGAGAATTGGAATCACTTAATAATGTTCTAGTTGTTCCGATTGATTTTTGCTCATCTGAAATCACATGAACTTCATCTGAAGATCGACCTTCTAAACAATCTAAAATATAATTTTTTGATTCCATTAAAGTATCATTAACTTCAGGAATGTTTAGCTTAATTTTATAATATAAATCGCCAATTGTTTTAATTCCTAATTTATAAAGTTTTGGAGCTGTTTTCTTTCCAATTCCATAAAATGAATTTACATCTAAAGGAAACAGTATCTTTTTAATATCTTTTTTTCTTATAATTGTAATTCCCATTGGTTTTTTATAATCTGAACCCATTTTTGCTAAAAATTTAGTAGGTCCAACACCAATAGAACATTTTAATTTTGTTTTTTTGTATAAAGAATTTTGAATATCTTTTAAATACCAATAAATATTATTTTTACCATATTTTTTAAAAGATTCTGTTATATCAACATAACATTCATCACAAGAAATTTGTTCAATGATTTCACTATATTTTCGAATATGAGAAATAAACTCTTTGCTTAAAAGTTCAATAAAATTAAAATCAGGAGGCAAAATTATTAAATCATTGCATAAAGCTTTTGCTTGAAACATCGGCATTCCTGAACTAACGCCATATTTTCTAGTTTCATATGAGCAAGTTGAAACTATACCAGCTCTTCCTTCTGCACCAATTGCAACTGGTTTACCAATTAATGAAGGATTTTTAATTTCTTCACATCTAACAAAGAAAGTATTTAAATCAATATGGAGTATAATTTTACTCATAAAAATATACTAATAAAATACTATTTATTTACTAAATTCATTTATTTTTGCTTTTGCATTATCTAATGTTTCAGTTTCTTCTTTAATTAATTTTTGCGCTTCTTCATATAAAGAAAGCATCTCATCTAAAGGAGCGTTTCCTTTATTCATTTTTTCAACAATTTCTTCTAAACGAGCTAATTTTTCTTCAAAAGTTAATTCTTTTTCTTCCATAAATTATTTCTCCTTTTTAATGATTGTTACGTCTACTTCTTTATCTTTAAAAATTATTTTACTATTATTTTCTTTTTTTAATAATTTGGATTCATAAACTATCGAACCATTTTCGTCTTTAATAATACAATAACCTTTATTTAAAATGTTATAAGGATTAGATGAATCAGCTAAAAGTTTATATTTATTTAATTTATTTTCTAAATTTAAAATAAAATTAGAAAATAAATTGTTTATTTTTATCTCATAATTATTAATCTTTTCATAATATGCATCATAAATTTTATCTAAATTAGTTAATGATTTGTTAGTTTTTAAAATAGTTATTTTATGAAGATAATTTGCTAAATAATTATTCATTAAAGTATTTATATATTCTTTATTTTGCTTTAAATCAGTTAAAACATCATCTTTATTAGGAACAACAATTTCAGCCGCTCCAGTTGGAGTTGAAACGTATTTATCAGCAATAAAATCAGTAATTGATCGATTTATTTCGTGACCAACCGCACTAATTAAAGGAGTTTTTATTTTAGAAATTGTTCGAATTAATGTTTCATCATCAAATGCTGATAAATCTTCAATACTTCCACCACCTCGAGCAATAATCAAAACATCATTATGATCATTATCAGCTTTAATAATATTTTTAATTAAATCTAAAGGAGCTTCTTTTCCTTGAACTAAACTATAATAAAAATTAATTTCAACAAGTGGCCAACGACGAATAATATTAGTTTCTAAATCTTTACTAGCAGCACTATTTTTTCCAACGATTATTCCGATTTTATAAGGGAAAGAAGGTATTTTTTTCTTTCTAGAATTATCAAATAGTCCTTCTTTAGATAATTTTTCAATTAATTTTTGTTTTTTTAATAAAATATCTCCTTCACCTTCTCTAGAAATATTTTTAACAATTAATTGATAATATCCACCTATAGCATAAACTGATAATGAACAAGTTAAAATTACTTCATCACCATCTTTAAAATCTTCTTTTAAAGAAAATGTGTCATATTTAAACATGACACATTTTATAGTGCTTGTAGAATCTTTTAATGAAAAATAAATATGACCAGAAATATTTTTCCCTTTCCAATTTGAAATTTCGCCCCTTACTTTAAGCGATTTAAAAATTGGAGAAGTATCGAATATTTCTTTAACTAAACTATTAATTTCTAAAACACTAAAGGTATGATTTTTAATATTATTATTTAATTCTTCTTCGAAATTATTCATTTTTTAAACAGTTATCTAAAATAGCATTAACAAATTTATAATCATCTTTTTCACCATATTTTTTAGCTAATTCTACCGCTATATTAATTGCGATATTTTTATTCATTCCTTCGATATATTTAAAATTTGTTACCGCTAAAATTAAAATGGCTTTAATACAAGTATTAAGTCGAGAAAATTTCCGGTTTTTTAAATATTGAGAAATTAAAGAGATTGTTTCTTTTTCGTATTTTAAAGCTTTAATTATAATTTCTTTTAAAAATATCGGTGTATCTTCATAACTCATATTTAAAAAATCTTCGAATGTTTGTTCGATATTTATAACAATTCCTTCATCCTGACAAATTAAAAAAGAAGAGAGGATTTGCATTGCGATTTCTTGAGTTTTATTTCTACTAATTTCTTCCATATCTATATTTTTTAAAGCTTTATTTTGTTTTTGCATCGCTGAATGAAAAAGAAATATCAAAAGGAATAGCTTCACATTGATTTAATAAATTAACATTTAAATTTTTAGTTACTTCTTCTTCAATAATTTCTTTACTAATATCTTTTTCAACAAGAAGGTTAAATTTATAAGAAATTTTATTTCCTCTAATAATTGCAACAACGCTTGGCTTAGATTTTTCTAATTTCTCATCTTTTTTTAAAATTCCAACGACATCTTTTAAAGATTCTTTTCCAATAGTAACAAAAACCTTTTTACTCATGGCCAATTTGCCATTTTTATTAAATTTATTTAAATAAATGTAATTTGCCATATTAATTACTCTCCTTCATAAAATCAAGGATAAATTTAGTTAAATAAGGTTCTTCAAATTTGAAATGAGAAATAAGATCATGAGCACTTCCACTAGCTCCAAAACAATCAATTCCATAAGGATGAGCGCTATATTTATACCATCCAAATGTTGAAGCCATTTCAACAGAGAAAGTTTTTTCTCTTGAAGATCTTAAAACACTTGATTTATATTTATCATCTTGAAGTTCAAAGCTATTATATGAAGGCATTGAAACTACGTCAAAATCAAAACCTTCATTAAGTAATTTTTTCTTCGTTTCAATTGCTAATGAAACTTCACTACCTGTTGCAATAATTGTACCATCAGGTATTTCTTTAACAGCTTTATCGATAATATAGGCACCTTTTTCAAAATCACCATCATATTTCGAATTTTCAAGTAATGGTAAATTTTGACGAGATAGAATTATTGCAGTTGGAGTTACTTTACTTTTTAAAGCAGCTCTATATGCACCATAAGTTTCTTTAGCATCACATGGTCTAATTAAATTAAAGTTAGGAATAGATCTAAGCATTGCAAATTGTTCAATTGGTTGATGGGTTGGACCATCTTCACCAACAGCAATAGAATCATGTGATAATAAATAAATTTGAGGAATTTTCATTAAAGAAGACATTCTAATCGCACTTTTAGCATAATCACTAAACACAAAGAATGAACCTACATAACTTCTTAACCCGCCATGTAATAAAATTCCATTTGAAGCAGCACACATTAAAAATTCACGTATTCCCCAATTAATATTGGTTCCATTTGGTGTTAAAGGAGTAAAAGTTACTCCGTTATTTAAATGAGTTTTAACGCTGCTTGCAACATCAGCACTTCCGCCAATAAGGAAAGGCAAATGTTCATGGAAATAATTTAATAAAATTCCACTTGTGTTTCTTGTTGCATCGGTTTTTAAAGTAGAGATATCAAATTTTAAATTATCGATTAAATCATCGATATTATTATTAAATACTTTTTCTAAAACATTAATTTTTTCAGCATTTATTGCTTTTTGTTGTTGATAATAATTGTTATATTTTTCGTATTTATCATTAGCTCTAGCAATAAAAGTTTCTTTAAAATCATTATAAACTTCTTGGGGAATATCGAATGGTTCATAGGTATATCCATAACTTAATTTTGCATTTTTACCATCTTCTTCCCCTAAAGGAGAGCCATGAACTTTACAAGTTCCTTGATTTTTTGAACCATATCCAATGATTGTTTTGAAAACAATTAAAGTTGGTTTTTCTTCTTCTTTTTTAGCTTTTGCTATTGCGTTACGAATTAATGTTAAATTATTTCCATCTTTTACATAAATAACATTCCATCTAGCACTTTCAAATCTTTTTTTAACATCATTTACATCAGATTGTGCTAATGGACCATCAAGCGTAACATCATTTGCATCATATAAAAGAATAAGTTTATTTAATTTATTTAAACCAGCAAAAGAAATTGCTTCTTGAGAAATTCCTTCTTCTAAACATCCATCACCACAAATGCAATAAGTATAATGATTGAATAAATGCTTAGAATATTGAGCAGAAAGCATCTTTTCAGCAACGGCAATTCCAACTGCTTCAGCAATTCCTTGTCCTAAAGGACCACTAGAAGCATCAATTCCTTCAGTAACTCCTACTTCAGGATGTCCTGGAGTAATAGAACCGAATTTTCTAAATTTCTTTAAATCATCAATTGAAATATTATATCCACATAAATGAAGGATTGTATAAAGAAGCATTGAAGCATGTCCACAACTTAAAACAACTCTATCGCGGTTAATCCAATTTGGTTTAAATGGATTTGCAACAACAAAGTCACGATATAATATATACATAATTGGAGCAAGGGAAAGTGAAGCTCCTGGGTGACCACTATTGGCAAGATTTATTCCGTCGATAGCTGTTGCTCTTAAAGCTGCGACACATAATTTTTGAGTTTTTCTAGATTGTGAACTTTGCATAACTAATCTTCCTCCTTCACAATTTTTATTCCGAGCTCAGCAAGTTGAGCATCATCAACACTTACAGGAGCATTTGTAACTGGGCAAACAGCACTCAAATTTTTAGGGAAAGCAATAACATCTCTGATATTATTAGTTTCACATAAAACCATTGTTAATCTTTCAAGACCGAAAGCCATTCCTCCATGTGGAGGTGTTCCATATTTAAGCGATTCGACAAACCAACCGAATTTTCTTTGAATATCTTCTTCGTTAAATCCTAAAATTTTAAAAATTCTATCTTGAGTTTCTTGATCATAAATTCTTAAGCCGCCGCCGCCAGCTTCATAACCATTCATAATGATATCGTAAGTATAAGAATAAACATTATATGGCTCAGTTTCTAATTTATCTAAATCTTCATCAACTGGTCTAGTAAATGGATGGTGACATGGTGTAATTTCACCGGTTTCTTCACTTTTTTCAAAAAGTGGGAAATCAACAACCCATAAAACATCAAATGTATGAGGTTTGATTAAATGCAATTCTTCAGCTAAATCACTTCTTAAAGCACCAAGACCAAAATTAACATTTCTTAAAACATTTCCTTGAGCGATAAAAATAATATCATTATCTTTTAATGCAAATCGTTCAATTAAACCAGCTTTTGTTTTTTCATCAAAAAATTTAACGATTGAACCAACTAATTCATTGTTCTCATATTTTACAACAAAATAGTTATTAAGTTTGAATTTTTTTGCTAAAAGATTATAAGTATCTTGTTTTTTTCTACTGCATTCTTTAGCAAAATTCTCCACTTTAATACCTTTAATATATTTAGCGTTTTTAAATGTTTCAAATTCCGAATTAACAAATAAATCTTTAATATCAGTTAATTTTAAATCAAATCTTGTATCTGGTTTATCACTACCATATATATTTGTTGCTTCATCATAAGACATTCTTCTTAAAGGTAATTTAATATCAACATTAATTACTTCTTTAAATACTTTTTGAATAAATCCTTCCATCAAAGTAAGGAATTGATCTTGTGTTAAAAATGAAGTTTCAATATCTATTTGAGTAAAATCAGGTTGACGATCAGCTCTTAAGTCTTCATCTCTAAAGCAACGAGCAACTTGATAATATCTTTCAAAACCAGCAACCATTAACATTTGTTTATAAAGTTGAGGTGATTGAGGGAGAGCATAAAATTGGCCTTTATGAATTCTACTAGGAACAAGATAATCTCTAGCTCCTTCAGGAGTTGAAGGTGCAAGATAAGGTGTTTCAACTTCAATAAAACCGTTTTGATCTAAATATTCATGAGCAATTTTGACAATTTTTGCTCTAGTAATAAAATTCTTTAATAAATTTGGTCTTCTTAAATCTAAATAACGATATTTTAAACGAATATCTTCTAAAGCATCAGTTTTTTCAGCAATAATAAATGGAGGTTGTTTTGCTGTATTAACCAAGATAACCTCATTTGCTTCAATTTCAATTTCACCAGTTTTTAAATTTGGATTTGGAACATCTTTTTTATTTACTACACCAGTGATATTTAAAATATATTCATTACGAATGTCAGGAACATTGATTGAATCAGTTTTAATTAAAACTTGAATAATTCCACTTCTATCTCTTAAATCAACAAACATTAAACTGCCGAGATTTCTTTTTTTAGAAACCCAACCAACAACAGAAACAGTTTTATTTAAATCATTTAACGATAATTCTCCGCAATAATTTGTTCTTTTGATTTCTTTTTCCATATATTTTATTCCTCATGATGATGACAAGAGCATGAATGAGATTCATTTTCTTTTTCATCTAAATAATCAATTAATTTGTCTAATTCAACACTTTCTTGAGTTTCTTTATTTAAATCTTTTACAACGATTGAATTATTTTTAATTTCGTCTTCACCTAAAATTAATGCATATTTAGAAGATAATTTGATGGCTTTTTTAAGCATCCCTTTTAAACCTTTTCCTTCTAAATTAACATCACTTTTAAATCCATTAAGTCTTAAAGATGTAGCAATTTCTAAGGCTTTATCTTGATATGAAACATCTAAAGGCATAATATAGCAATCTAAAGCATCATCAATTTCATCAAAAAGTGAATCATCACTCATTACTGAAGCAATTCTTTCAATACCAATTGCGAATCCACACCCTTCAATATCTTTAGGACCACCTATTTCTTGAATAAGTTTATTATAGTGGCCTCCTCCACATAAAGCACCATAGTTAATACCTTTGGAAGAAACATAATGAAATTCGAAAACTACATCACTATAGTAATCAAGTCCTCTAACAAGATTTCTAGTAATTTCATATTCGATTCCTAATTCATCTAAACTTTTTAATACTTTATTAAAATTATCTTTAGATTTTTCGGTTAAATAATCTTCGATTTTTGGAGCATTTTTGACGATTTCTTGATCATTTGGATCTTTACAATCTAAAATTCTTAAAACATTGAGTGTAAATCTTTCTTTACAATCTCCACACATCGAATCGAGGTGTTTTTCAAAATAACTTCTTAAAACATCTTTATAATTATTTCTTGATTCATCATCACCTAAACAATTAATAACAAGTTTTAAAGATTTAAAACCAAGCATTTTTAAAGCAAAATAACATAAAGAAATTACTTCAACGTCTCTATAAGGAGAAATAACACCAACGCATTCAACACCAAATTGATTAAATTGACGATATCTTCCTTGTTGAGGTCTTTCATATCTAAAACATGGACCAACATAATAAGCTTTAACTGGAATATCTCCTAAAGCTAAAAGTTTATTATTAACAATACTTCTAATTACTCCAGCAGTTAACTCAGGACGTAAAGTGATACTTCTATCACCTTTATCTAAAAATGTATACATTTCTTTTCTAACAATATCGCTACTATCTCCAACTGAACGTTGAAAAAGTTCGCTATATTCCATAATTGGAGTTCTAAATTCTTTATAATTAAAATATTCAGCAACTTGAATTAAAGTTTGCTCAATATATGAATATTTATCGGCCTCACTTAAAATTACATCGTGGGTACCTTTAACTAAATTAAACATAAATCTTTTCCCTCTAAATAGAATGAAATAATTATATATAATTATTTCTATATATTCAAAAATTAATGAATTACTCTTTTAACTTCATAAACATCTTTAACATTTTTTATAAGTTGAAATGCTTTATTTAATTCATTAATATCCTTAACATAAATTTGTGTTGAAATAGTACATGTAAAATTTTCACTATGAAGTTTAGCACTTATTTCAGTACATTTAATTCTTGCTCCAGCAAGAGTAGATAAAATATCAGCGATTAAATTATTACGATCATTGCATTCAATTGATAAATCAACTGGATAAGATTCATCTCCTCTTTTTTCTTTCCATTTAACATCAATTAAACGTGATTTTTCATTTAAAATATTTGGACACTCTTTACGATGAACTGTAACGCCATTTCCTTTAGTAACATATCCAATAATTTCATCTCCAGGAATTGGTGTACAACAATTTCCTAAAGTTATTTTTATTCCTTTACCATTTTCAATAGTAACCGGACATTTATCATCATCAAAATTTTCTTTTTTAGATAATGCTAAATCATTATTTTTCTTTTTTAATCCTAAAAAGTTAGCAATTGCTCCTGGAGTAGGATTATGCATAGCAAGTCCTACATAAACATCATCGATAGTATCAAAATGGTAGAATTCTAGTAATTTTGGAGTATTTAACATTTGGATCATTTCTTTTTCGGTATAACCTCTATCTTTGAAAAAATCTAAACAAATAGTCTTTCCTCTATTTATTTTTTCATCTCTAACAAGTTCGCTATTCTTTTTAAGTAAGAATTTTTTTATACGCGATTTAGCTGAAGAAGTTTTAACAATGTTAAGCCATGATTCATTTGGTCCTGGAGAAGTTTTTGATGTTTTAATTTCACAAACATCACCAGTTTTTAAAGGAGTATTTAAAGGAACTAAATTTCCATTAACAACTGCTCCTACTGCCGATTCGCCGACTTTAGTATGCACTTTAAAAGCTAGATCAAGTGGGGTTGATCCAGCTGGCAAATCAATAACTTTACCTTTTGGAGTAAAAACATAAACATTTGCCTCAAAAATATCTTTAGATAATGTATCTAAATAATCTTGAGCATCTTCACCGCTTAAATCTTTATCTTTACTAATCGAAACAAAATCTCTAAACCAATGTAATTTTTCTTCGATTTCTTTTTGTTCTTGTTTGGCGCTATAATGAGTGCCTTCTTTATATCTCCAATGAGCAGCAACGCCACTTTCAGCAACTTCATCCATTTCTTTGGTTCTAATTTGGACTTCAAAAATATTCGAATTTCCATCAATAACTGACGTATGTAAAGATTGATACATATTTGGTTTTGGCATTGCTATATAGTCCTTAAATCTTCCTGGAATCGGAGTGAAATTTTGGTGAATAATACCTAAAATTTCATAGCAATTTAACTCAGTTTCAGTAATTATTCTTAATGCTAAAACATCATAAATATCTTCAAATTTGTGGTTTTTTAAAAACATTTTTTTATAAATTGAATAAATTGATTTTACTCTAGCTTCAATTTCAAATTTAAATCCTTGACGATATAAAATATCAGCGATTTTCTTTTTCAATTGATTAAGAGCATTTTTACGATTTTTAATCTTTTCATTTAAAAGTTCACTGATATGTTGATATTCTTCAGGTTTTTCGATTTTTAAAGATAAATCTTCAAGTTCGCTTTCAACTCTATAAATACCTAAACGATGAGCAATTGGAGCAAAAACTTCTAAAGTTTCTTTTGCTAAAGCATGTTGTCTTTCTGGTTTTAAAGCTTCGATTGTCCTTAAATTATGAAGTCTATCAGCAAGTTTAATAATAATGACACGAACATCTTTAGCCATTCCTAAAAAGATTTTACGATGATCTTCAGCTTCAAATTCTTCTTGAGTTCTTTTTGATAATTTTAAACGTTGAATTTTAGTTAATGAATCAACAATTCTTGCAGTTTCATCACCAAACATTTTTTCAATATCTTCAACAGTTGTATCAGTATCTTCTACAACATCATGTAAAAGTGCAGCTGCAATTGTTACAGGACCCCCTTGAAGAGTTGCAACAATATAAGCGACTTCAATAAGATGATGAATATATGGTTCACCAGATTTTCTTAATATACCAGCATGTTTTTTTTCAACAAAATGATAAGCATCTTCGATCATTTTTTGATCAGCTTCATTATGAATATATAAAGAATAGGCGGCTTTTAAGTCGTCAAAAGTATGCATTGGATAGCCACCATTAGGTAATAATTTTCCAGTGCCTTCTTCAACTTTTGTTGTTACAACTTGTTCTCCAAGCCCATCTTTTTTTATTTCGTCAGTTAAATTTATTTTTTCTGCCATACCTAAATATTTTACTATAATCTATATTTTTTTGCTTAATTTTCTCTGCTTTCTAAGGAATTTTCATAATCAATTGCTTTAAATTGATAAGAAATATGTCCGTTAAATTTATTTATCGCTAAATATCCAAATAAATTTATTCTATTTTTATTTAGCATTTCACTAGGATAATTAAAATAAATAAGTGAAGAATCAAAAGAAATTCGAGTAATAATATGAGTTGTATCTTTAGAAAATTTTAAAGATAAAGTACTTATATCATTAATTTTTAATAAAGGTTTAGGAAAGTCTTTTCCAAAAGGGGCAAAATATGACATCAAATCATATGAATTTTTATTAATTTCGTTTAATTTAAATTCAACATACTTTTTTTCTTCTTTTATAAAACTATGTTTTAAAGAATAATTAAGTAATCTTTCTTTTAAAATATCTAGCTTTTCTAATTTTAATTCAAATCCTCCGGCAAACTCATGACCACCAAAAGCAATGAAAATATCACTATTGTCTTTTAAAAATGAAACGATATTAAACCCAAACTTACTTCGCACACTTCCTTTATATGTATTATTTTTTGTTTTTATTAAAATAAATGTTGGTTTATTTACTTTTTCTAAAAAACGATTAGCGAGTAAACCACTTATTCCTTCTTCAATATTTAAAATCAATAATAAATAAGGCAAAGAATCATCGATTTTTATCTCGATATTTTCAAAATCAGCTAATAACTCTTTTCTATTGTCATTGACCGAATTTATATAATTTAAATAAAGATTAATGTTTTTAGCTTTATCAATTAAAAAATATCTTACAACATTAAATAAGGAATTGTCTTTAATTATTCTTCCTACTGAATTAACTTTTGGAACTAAATATAAAGAAATATCTTCTTCGTTGATATCTTGATATTTATTAATTAATAAGCAAATTTCATTAAATTTATTTTTATTTATTGCTTTTAAAGCTAATTTTACTATTTTATGATTAAAAAAAGATGAAAGAGGCATTAAATCAGAAATAATCGAAATCGCTCCTAAAGAGAGTAAATATTCATCTAGCTTTCCATTTAAATAAACATAAGAAAATAAAAAAGCTAGTCCTCCAGCTGAAATGTTTTCATTTATTTCTTCTATTTTTTCCCAATGAATTAAAGAAGTCGGAAAAGATTCTTTTTCTTTTATAATTTCATGATGATCAATAACTATAACTTTAGCGCCTTTAGAAATAATATATTCGATATTATCTTTTAAAGTAATTCCATTATCAACAAGAATAAAAAGACGATAATTAAGAGATAAAAACATATCGATATTTTCTTTTGTAATACCATAACCATCTTTTTCTCTAAAAGGAATATAAAAACCACATTTATAATTATCTTCTTTTTTTATTAAATTATAAATGATTGATGTTGCCATTATTCCATCACAATCATAATCACCATAAATAATGATTTTTTCATTATTTTTAATAGTTTCTTTAATTACTTCTTTTGTTTTTAAAAAATCTTTATTTGAAAGTAAAAAAGAAAGAAAAGAATAGTCAATATTATCATCTTTAATTTTTAAATAATCTTCATATGTTAAATTATAATATTTTAATAATCTATTTAATAAATCTTCCATAAATTTCGATATTTAAATCATAAAAGTGGGAATAGTTCCCACTTTTATTCAATTAATCATTAATACCAACAAAGATTGCTTCTTCTGGTCCATCATCATTCTTCTTATTATTTTTAGAAGGATGTTTCTTCTTTCTTTCTTCAAATGATTTATTAATATTTGTTTTAATTTTATTAAAGAAAGATAAAAACATAAATTCAATAGGCAAAATAAGGAATCTAGTTGCAATAACTTCAATAATCATTCCTAATAAAATAAGAATAAGTAAATATTGATTAATTCCATTTGCAAAGAATAATGAAATTACAATAAATGAAGAAATTAAAGTTAAATTAACAATACTAGGATAATATGAATTTAATCGATATTCATATTGTTCTCTTCTTAATGATAAATCATCGCCAATTTCTTTTCTTTTCTCACGTAAAACTTCTTTTTCTTTATTAAAGTAAGCAATTAAAATGATATAACCTAAAAGTGTTAATAATAATCCTCCAAGAGTGATAATTGAAGCAAATGAACCGTTTATTAAAGAGAAAATTCCAATTGTAACAGTTAAACTTCCTCCAACTAAAATAAGTGAAGTTAGTGTTTTAGAAATATTAAATCTAAATAACATATAAACACTACTTACTGCAACTCCAATTAAACAATAAAGCATAACATAATAATTATTTGAATCATTATTAACGTTATAAACTTGATTTAATGTAATTGTTGGAGAACCTAAAACTGGTCTAAGTTGAATATCTAACGCTTCTTCAATTCTCATTTCAACAACATTTTGATCATTATCAAGAGTATAAATCATTGAATCTTGATTATATGCATTATCTAAAGAAACTATAAAATAATACTCCTTATTAGTAACGTTATTAACGATATAAGAATAGTTATAAGATTCAATTTCAACATCGTTAAACATTAATGTATCTTGGTCTTCATAAAATTTTGTTAAGAAAACATTTTTAATATTTTCTTGATATCTTTGAATATCACGAGAATCATCGCTAGAAACGTTTCTCCTATCAATTCTAATTACTACTTCACTATTTTGCTCAGATGAAGTCGAATTATAAATATTTCCTCTTACAACTTGGAAAGTTGTCAATCCAATGATAGAAGCAATTAAAAGTAAAGAAGAAATAATTGTTAAAGCTAAACCAGTTTTTTTATTATCTCTTTTCTTAAATTGATCAAAATATGTAGGTTTTTCATCCATTGAAAGATTTGGAACTTTCTTTTTATCAACTCCAATTAAACTCAATTTATTAGCAACCGTTGAAGAGTTATAAATCAACCAAGAAAGTGCTCTTAGTACTATTCCATTTAAAACTATATTTAATATTGAACCAACAATAAGTAAAGAACCAAACGAAATTAAAATTGAATTAGGAATTAAATAAGAAGTAATACCTAAAATTAAAGTAATAATTGAGAAATCAATTTGAGAAGCTAAACTCTTTTTATTGCCGTCAATATAAGCTTTTTTGATATTCTTTCCTAAATAAATTTCATCTTTAATCTTCTTAAAATAAATTCCAGAAGAGAAGATTGTAAGCATAACTAAAGTAATAAGGCCAATAATTGTACCAACATTAAATTCGCTTCCAAATGTATTAAATAATCCGATTGATGCAATAAACATTGCAACTGCATTTAAAATTGCACTAATTCCATTAATTCCATAATTAAGAATTAAGAATAATGAAACAACTATGGTTGCAATTAAAGTTGCAATAAATAAGCCATTTGACCAATTAATTGTATTCATGTAAACAAGGAAATCAGTAAATGGTTTGACTGTTGTTGTATAAGCATTATCGCCATTAACATTTAATAATGTGACATTAAAATCATAGGTAGAAGAATTAAATTTATGCATCCAAATGTTAGCTTTTTTATAAGCTAAAATTCTATCTCCTTCAACTGAGCCATAAAAAGAACTATCTTCACTTGAGGAAAGATTATATCCACCAAAATAAATTTCTTCATAAACTTTATTTTCTTGTTCATCGCTTGATAAACTTGAATCATAATCCCAATAAAAAGAAGATGGATTTGTTGAATCAAACGTGAATAAGATATGTTCTTTAATTTGATTTGCGCTTAAAAATTCATTCCCTTTATTTTCAATTAATGTTTCTATAGTTAACCCATCAACCCAGTTATTTAAAACATAAATTAAATTTTGATTTGCGGTTGTTTCTTCTTCACTATCTTCACTAGAATCATCACTTGAATCATCGCTAGTATCTTCATCAGCTTCTGCTTCACTTGCGGCTGTAACAATTGTTTTAAATTGTTCTGGATCAGAAAGAGAAATGACAACATAAGGATAATTATCACGATATTCAATTCTTGCTGAACCACTTTCAAAGAAATTAGCATCACCACTTAAAGAAGCGATTTCACTAGGAGTTTGTCCAGCGGTAGGATCGCCACTATATGTAGAAGCCATGAATGACCATGAAAAATTTAAATATGAAGAAATATCATCATATAAAGAATTATCAGCTTTAAAAGTGACTTTAATAGTATCAAGTCCGCTTGTTTCAAGACGATAATCACTAATATCTGCATTATCGAGCCTAACTTTAAATTCATTAACAGCTTCATCTAAACGATCTTGCTTATCTTGATCAGAAATATTTCCATCATCAGTTGTTCCACCATTTGAAATATCGAATGTCTTTTCACTGATTTTATAGACATATGTTCTCATTGATTCATAATCGCCCGTCCCATTAACATTGATAAATGAAGGAACTAAAGCGACTAATAAAGCGAGAAGTAATGATGCAACAACACTTATATATCCAACTATTCTTTTCATATATTAAAAATCCTCAGACTTTATAAATATTTATATTTATAAACAATCGTTAATAATTATATATAAAAATAAGTTTAATAACAATAAAAAATAACTACCTAAAGGAAGTTAAAAAAGATTATTTTTTATAAAATTCTTGGTAAATAACCTCCCCAAATTTAGTAAGTTTTCTTCCTTGTTTGGTTCTTTCAATTATTCCTTTACTAACTAAAAATGGTTCGTTAATATTTTTAATGTTATTCACATCATCATTTATTAATGCAGCAATTGCTTCTAAAGATGTTGGGCGAATAAATTTTTCTTTCATAATTTTAATGATTTCTATATCTTCGCGTGTTAATCCATATTTATTTATTTTTAAAAAATTAAATGCGTTAAATAATTCATTTTTATCAAATATTTTAATTTTTTTATAAACCTTATAATCATATAAACGCTTTAATAAATTATTTAAATAACGTGGGGTGTTTCGACTTCTTAAAGCGATTTCTTGATAGCAATCTTCAGATAAATTCAAATTAAATATTTTTTCATTTTCTTTAATAATCTCAATAATTTCATCTTTTTTATAATAATCAAATTTAAAAATAATTGAAAAACGATCTCTTAAAGGAATTGATAAAGTTCCGGCGTTTGTCGTTGCACCTATTAAAGTAAATGGTGATAAGAAAAATGATAAAGCTTTGACATTTTCATCATTTTTATAAGTAGCATGAATTTTAAAATCTTCCATTGCACTATATAAAATTTCCATAAATTCCCTTTTTAAACGATGGATTTCATCAATAAATAATATATCTCCAGGATTTAATTGACCTAAAATAGATATTAATTCACTACTTTTATCAATCGATGAAGCAGTAATAGTTACGATATTTCCTTTCATTTCATTAGCGATGATATAAGCTAAAGTTGTTTTACCTAAACCTGGAGGGCCATAAAATAAAATATGATCTAAAACTGTTTTTCTACTTTTTGCACTAAAAATAAATGCCCTTAGTTGAGAAACTATTTCTTTTTGACCAAAAAAAGAAGATAAAGATTTAGGACGAAGTGTATTATCAATATTACTCATTTTTTCATCCCTCTAATTGCTTCTTTTAAAGCTTCATCATCACTTAGTCCATCTTTTAAAGAATATAAAGAAGAATTTATTTCGTTTTGAGAATACCCTAATGATTTTAATGCTAAATATACATTAGAATATTTTAATAAATTTTCATCATTTTTATCGATATTATCCGCTAATTTTATAACAATTGATTCAGCATAAACGCCAATTCCTTTTATCTTCCTAAGTTCAGAGATTTTTCTAGTTTTAATTAAAAAAATCAGTTCTTCTACTTTTACATTACCTAAAATTTGTAAAGCTTTTTTAGGACCAATGCCATTTACTTCAATTAATTTTGTAAAAACTTCATACTCTTTAAAAGTTTTAAAACCACAAAGTAAAACTCTATCATCTTTTGTATAGTCATAGATGTAGATTTTATTTTCTTCGTTTAAAGTAAATTTTTCGTCAGGTTTTGTAAAAATTTCGTAACCGATTTTATTAATTTCTAAAATAATTTTATTAAATTTAATGTCTTTGATAGTTCCAAAAAAATATGAATACATTAATTTTTATATTTTTTTGATGAATAAATTATTCAAAATATTCAAATTCGAATTCTTTAAGCTTAACTATATCGCCATCTTTAGCACCCATTTCTTTTAACCTTTCATCAACGCCAATTTTATTTAAATAGGTAATTAATCTCATCATACCTTCATCAGTAGAAATATTGATTAAATCATAAGTTCTTTCAACTCTTTCGCCTTTAATAACAAATAAATGTTCTTTTTCTTTGACGATATCAAAGATTTCATCGCTTTCGTCAAGGTTAATAACAACTTCTTTTTCTTCTTCTTTATAAATTGGGAAAACAGGAGCGTCTTTAAGTAAATCTTTACATTTATATAAAATTTCATCGATTCCATCATTAGTTAAACAAGAAAGGGGATAAACTTTTTTATTTATCTTTTTTTCAAATTCTTTTAGTTTCTCATTAGCACCTTCTTCATCCATTTTTGAAGCAATAATTACTTCTGGACGATCGATAAGATTCATTCCATATTCTTCTAATTCTTTTCGAATAGTTAAATAATCTTGATATGGATTTTCTCTACTCATATCAACCATGTGAATTAAAACTCTTGTTCTTTCAATATGTCTTAAAAAAGCAAGACCTAATCCTTTTCCCAAATGAGCACCTTCAATTAATCCAGGCATATCAGCTAAAACAAATGAAGAACCATCTTTTAAATAAGTGACTCCTAAATTAGGAACAATAGTTGTAAAAGGATAATCTCCAATTTCGGCTTTTGAATTAGAAACACAACTAATAAATGTTGATTTACCTACGCTAGGAAGACCAATAATTCCTACATCAGCCAAAAGCTTAAGTTCTAAAATTAGCCTTTTTGTTTCTCCAGGAAGTCCATTTTCAGCAATTTTTGGGGCTTTATTTCTTGCGTTCTTGAAGCAAGCATTTCCTCTTCCACCTCTTCCGCCTTTAGCGATTAAATACGTTTCGCCAACCTTATTTAAATCACAAATAAAACTATGATTAGATTCTAAATAAACTACTGTTCCAACAGGTAAATCAATATAAATATCTTTAGCATCTTTACCATATTGAAGTTTATTACCACCATTTTCACCATTTTCAGCGATAAATACTTTGCTATGACGATAATTAACTAATGTTGTAGTTGAAGATGAACATCTTAAATAAATTGATCCACCTCTTCCTCCATTTCCTCCACTAGGACCACCTAAAGGACGATTTTTTTCATGTAAAAAAGTAAGAGCACCATCTCCTCCCTTTCCGCTTCTAACTTCAATAATAGTACGATCAATAAACATAAGTTTTCCTTTTTTAAAAAAATTAAAACCATCTGCAAAGCAGATGGTTAATTAAATATTAAGCAGCTTCGTAAACAGATACACGTTTTCTATTTTTGCCAACTCTTTCGTATTTAACAATACCAGCTTTTGTTGCAAAAATTGTATCGTCTCCACCCTTTTTGGTATTTAACCCTGGATAGATTTTTGTTCCGCGTTGTCTATAAATAATTGCACCTGCTTTACAGAATTGTCCATCGCCTCTTTTAGCACCGAGTCTTCTACCAGCACTATCTCTTCCGTTTTTAGTAGAACCAACACCTTTGTGGGAAGCGAAGAGTTGTAAATCAAGTTTAAATCTTAATTCCATAAATACTTCCATCCTTTCATTACTTTTTAGTAATTTTAACGTAATCTTTATAACTATCTTCGATAGTTTTTAATTGAATTAGCATTGTTTTAAAAACTATTTTATCTATATTATTTTGTTTATCAGTTTTTAAAGCAATTTCAACTTTTCCATTTTCACTACTTACTTGATAATCATCAATATTTTTAATAGCATTGAGTCCACCGATTATAATTGCACTAACTGCGCTACAAACAATATCTTTGCCTTTTATATCATAATTAGCATGACCTTCACTTTTTAAATAAATTATTTGATCATTATTTTCTAAATAAGTAATTTTAATCATTATAAGTTAATGCTTGTAACTGTTAAGCAAGTATATGGTTGTCTATGACCCATACTTCTACGATAATTGTTTTTTGCTTTGTATTTAAAGACATGAATCTTTTTGCCAAGGCCTTGTTTTTCAACTTTTGCAACAACTTTAGCGCCTTCAACAAAAGGGTTACCGGTTTTAATAGTTTTATCAGCAACTAATAAAACTTTATCAAAAGTATATTCTTTGCCAGCTTCAACATCTAATTTTTCAACGTAAATCTTTTGGCCAACTTCTACTTTTAATTGTTTTCCACCACTTAAAATTATAGCGTACATATGTTTCCTCCTTTAATTAAATAATTACTCGCTTTGAAGGTATTTATTTTTATTGAAAATAAATTTAAGAAGACCTTTTTAATGCGGTTGTAGCTAATTAAGAGTTACAACGTTAAAAAATATATCATAAACTTTATTTAAAATCAACAAATAATCACGTTAAAATTGAAAGAATTTCTCTTATTTATCGAATTAATTCCATGAAAATTGATATCCACCTGGAAGTTTAACTATTCCATCGTTAGAAGTGAATAATTTATAAGCAGCAACAGCAATAATTGAAACAATCATAATTGCAATAATCGCCGCTAAAGTTATCGCTTCACCAGGTTTAATATTTTCAAGTTCTTTATCTGTTAAGATAACTTTATTCATCAAAAAACCTCCCTTCACAATACAAGAATGCTACGAGAGGTAAAAATTATTCATTTTTTTAAATATTTTTGATTTTTGCTTCTAATATTTCTTTTTGTTCTTTATATTTTTGATATTTTTCTTTTTCTTCATCAACCTTTTCTTTTTTAGCTTTCGTCAAGAATTTTTCATTATTTAATAAAGCTTCACTTCTTTTAATTTCTTTATTAATATTTTCAAGTTGAAGATTAAGCTTATTTAATTTCTCTTCTTTAGAAATATTATCATCAATATAAATGATTCCATCATTAATGACTAAGGAAGTTAAATCATGATATTCATTATTTGTTAATTCAATATTTGAAGCGAATGTAAATCTTTCAATATAAGATAAAAGAGAAGAAATATTTTTATTTGTTTTAATTTTTAAAGATATTTTTTGATTTGGCGCTAAAGAATTATCAACTTTATATGCTCTTATTTTTTCAATAACATTTTTAATAAATAAAACATTAGATTCATCAAAAGAAATATTTTCATCATTAACTGGATAAGATTCAAGCATAATTGAATCTTTATGTTCACTTAATGAAAGATAAATCTCTTCACAAATAAATGGAGCAAATGGATAAATCATTAAAATTATTGATTTTAATGATTTAAATAATGCGTAATAAGTTGATTCTTTATTAAATGAGTCATTTTGTAAAGTAACTTTACACATCTCTAAATAGAAATCACAGAAATCATCATAAACAAACGAATGTAAAATTTGACATGCAATACCAAATTCATATTTTTCCATTGCGGTTGTAACTTTTTTAATTGTTTCATTAAGTCGAGAAATAATAAATTTATCAACTTCATTTAATGAGTCAAATTCCATTTCTTTAAATTTATAATCACTAGGAAGATTCATTAAAGCAAATCTAGCACTATTCCAAATTTTATTTAAATATGCATTAGAAGCTTGAACCTTTTCTTCACTATATCTCATATCAAGTCCAGGAGCAGCGGTTGTTGCAAGGAAATATCTAAGTGAATCAGTTCCATATTTATCAATAACTGCAACAGGATCAACCCCATTTCCTAATGATTTAGACATTTTTCTTCCTAAAGAATCTCTAACAAGTCCATGAATTACAACGTCTTTAAAAGGAATTTTATTTGTAAAATGGAGAGATTGAAAAATCATTCTTGAGACCCAGAAGAATATAATATCATAACCTGTAACTAAGCAAGATGTAGGGAAATAACGTTTAAAATCTTCAGTTTCTTTTGGCCAACCTAAAGTTGCAAAAGGCCATAAAGCAGAAGAAAACCATGTATCTAAAACATCTTCATCTTGTTTCCATTCATCTTCTTTTCCTGGACAAGTTTTAGAAACAACCATCTCATCGCTATTTAATTTATACCAAACTGGAATACGATGTCCCCACCATAATTGACGAGATATACACCAATCATCAATATTAGAAAGCCATCTAGTTAAAACGTTTTCAAATCTTTCAGGATAAAATCTAACTTTATTTTCAGTTTTTTGATTTTCTAGAACTCTATCAGCAAGTGGCTTCATTTTAACAAACCGTTGCTTTGATAAAATTGGCTCAACTACTGCATCACTTCTTTCAGAATGTCCAACTTGGTGAGTGATTTCTTCAACTTTAATTAAGTCATCATGTTCTTTAATATCTTTTAATAAAGCTTCACGACAAGCAAAACGATCCATTGAAGCATATTTGCCACAATTTTCATTCATTGTGCCATCAACATTCATAATAATAGGATGTGGAAGGTTGTATTTTTGACCAATTATAAAGTCATTTGGATCATGTGCTGGAGTACATTTCATTGCACCAGTTCCAAATTCAATATCGACATATTCATCAGCAATTACTGGAATTACATCGTTATTTGCTGGATTTATTACTTTTTTACCAATTACATCTTTATATCTTTCATCATTTGGATTAACTACAATACATGTATCACCAAACATTGTTTCAGGTCTAGTTGTAGCAATTTCTAAATATTTTGAAGGTTCATCAACAAAGCGATATTTAAAATAATAGAAATGCCCTTTATCTTCTTTATAAACAATTTCAATATTACTTAAAGCTGTTTTCATTTCGGGATCATAATTGACGATTCTTTCGCCTCTATAAATTAATCCTTCATCATAAAGAGTTTTAAAAACTTTATAGACCGCATCTTGGAAACCTTCATCAAGAGTAAATCTTTCACGAGAATAATCAATCATTATTCCCATTTTTTCCCATTGAGAATGGATTATATCACTCTTTTCTTCTTTCCATTTAAAAGCTTCTTTTAAGAAATTTTCTCTACCGATTTTAAAACGATCAGTTCCTTCTTCTTTTAATTTAGCGTCAACTTTAGCTTGAGTAGCAATACCAGCATGATCTACTCCAGGAAGATAAAGTACATCAAAACCTTTTGCTTTTTTATAACGAGCAATAATATCTTGAAAAGTATTATCAATTGCATGGCCAATATGTAAAACACCAGTTACATTTGGAGGTGGAATAACCATTGAAAATGGTAATTTTGAAGTATCTCCAGCTTTAAAATAACCACTTTCTTTCCATTTTTTTACTTTTCCTTTTTCGATTTCTTTAAAATCATAACGTTTATCAAGCATATTGTTACCTTCCTTTAGCTATATTACACTATCGATTTTATCTTTTAACTTCATAAGTAAATGATAATTACTAACTGAAACTAAAAATAATTTATTTTCGTCAAAATCTTTAAATTTAGCTGATAAATTTTTCTTTATTTTTGCTTTCATTGACATATTAAGTTTATCAACCTTTGTTAAAGCAAAAATAAATGGAATATTATTATACATCAAATACTCATAAAACAATAAATCGTCTTCATTAGGTTCATGACGTGAATCTAATAAAAAAATTACTAGTTTTAAATAACTATTATCATGAAAATATGAATCAATCATTTTTCCATACATTTCATAATCTAAATCTTTTTTTGATGAATAGCCATATCCGGGAGCATCAACAAAATAAAATTTATTATCTATTAAAAAATAATTAAGTAAACGAGTCATACCAGGTTTTGAAGAGGTATAAGCAAGTTTTTTATTGTTTGTTAAAGCATTAATTAAAGATGATTTACCAACATTCGATTTACCGACAAAAAGCACCTCACTTAATCTTGGTGTAGGTGCTTGATTCATATCCGTAATGGATTTTATAAAGTTAGCTTTTTTATAATGGTAAACACTTTCCATATTAACGCAAGCAAACCTTTAAGGCATCATCGACGTTTTCCATATAAATAACATGTAAATTAGATGTTATCTCTTTAGGAAGTTCGTTTATATTCTTTTTATTTCCTTTTGGAACAATAATTGTTTTAATGCCACTTCTTAAAGCAGCTAAAGATTTTTCTCTTAATCCACCAATTGGAAGTGCATTGCCTCTTAAATTGACTTCCCCAGTCATCGCAACATCATTTGAAACAGGTTTATCAGTTAAAGCCGAGATAATTGCGGTAGTAATTGCAATTCCAGCACTTGGTCCATCTTTTGGGACTGCTCCTTCAGGAACATGAATATGGATATCATTTTTATTAAAGAAAGTTGGATCGATTCCATATTTTGTAGCATTAGCTTTAATATAATCTAAAGCGATTGAACATGATTCTTTCATAATATCGCCTAAATTACCTGTTAAAACTAATTTGCCACTTCCTTCGAAATGATTAACTTCAATAGGAAGAATATCTCCGCCATATTGAGTATATGCTAAACCAGTAACGATGCCGATTTGTTCTTTCTTCTCTTTATCAGTTGGATCAAACATTTCAATTCCTAAGAATTTTTTAACTTCTTTTACACCAACCTTATAGACTTCATTTAAAGTATTTGTATTTAATTTTTCAACAATGACTTTACGAATAATTGTTCCAATTTTTCTTGATAATTCTCTAACTCCAGCTTCACGAGTATATCTTTCGATAATATGTTCGATTGCTTCTTTAGTGAATTTAATGCTTTTTGGATCGACTCCGTTTGCTTTTGCTTCTTTAGCAATCAAATGATCTTCAGCAATTTTAACTTTTTCAATTAATGTATAAGAATCAATTGGAATAAGTTCAAGACGATCTCTTAAAGGTTCTGGAACATTTTCAAGATAATTACAAGTACAAATGAATAAGACTTTTGATAAATCATAATCAATTTCAAGATAATTATCTCTAAAATGTGTATTTTGTTCAGGATCTAAGACCTCTAAAAGTGCGGCCGAAGGATCACCTTTAAAGCCATCATGAGAGAGTTTATCAATTTCATCAAGACAGAAAACTGGATTAATTGTGCCAGCTTTTTTGAGGAAAGTCATAATTCTTCCTGGTTTAGAACCAACATACGTTCTTCTATGTCCTCTTATTTCTGATTCATCAGAAATACCACCTAAAGAACATTTAACAAATTTTCTACCTAAAGCTTTGGCTATAGAAATTGAAAGTGATGTTTTACCAGTTCCTGGAGGTCCATAGAAACATAAAACAGGAGCTTTTAAGTTTCCGTTTAATTTTTTAATAGCTAGATATTCAATGATTCTATCTTTTGCTTTTTCTAATCCATAATGATCATCATCTAAAATTTTTCTAGCACGAACTAAATCATCGTTATCTTCAGTTTCTTTATTAAAAGGAATGGCGAATAAAGTATCTAAATAATCTAAAATTAATGAATACTCGAGGGTACCTTGAGGAAGGTTTTTCATTCTTTTAAGTTCATCATGAACTTTATCAACTACTTCTTTAGGATAATTTCCTTTTTTTAATTTTTCTTCATAACTATCTTCACTGTTTTCACTGCCTTCGCCTAATTGTTGACGAATTGCTTTAAGTTGTTCACGAAGATAATATTCTTTTTGTTGTTTTTCGCTAGTTTGACGAATAGTGTTTTGTAAGTCTTGGTCAACTTTTATTCTGATTTTAATAATTTCAAAATCTTTAATTAAAAGTTCAAGTCTTTCATTAACACTTTTAGCTTCTAATAACTCTTGTTTCTTTTCTGGTTCGATATTTAATTCGTTAGAAAAAAGATAGGATAAATCGGCTGAATTTAATCCTTTTTTAATAGTTGCATAAAAATTCTTTGGTTGCTTTCCAAAAAAATCTTCAATATTGTTATCATCAAAATATTTAATAATTTTATTGATATAAGCGACTTCAGCATTTTGATCAGAAGGTTCGTCTTTAAATAAATCACCTTCAATAAAGAAAGAACCTTCTTCAAAAGTTAAATTCTTATAAGAATATCTATCAATTCCTTGTAAAACAACTTTTATAATATCTTTTTGATCGACTTTATATAAAATTCGACACAATGTACCGATTGTATAAATATCAGAAATAGAGCCAATTTTATCTAATGTTAAGTCTTTTTGAGAGACTATAAAAATTAAAGAGTTATAAAAATTAATACTTTCATTTATTGCTGCAACACTAAAATCTCTTTCAGCATAAAGATTAATTTCTTGTTTTGGAAATACGGTGGCTCCTCTAGTAATGAGAACAGGTAACTTGATTTTTTCAATATCTGACATTGTTAAACAAGCCCTCCTTATATATTAAAAACTATTCTTCAGTTTTTTCTTCTTTTTTTGTTGTTGTTTTTTTAGCTGTTGTTTTTTTAGCTGGAGTCTTTTCTTTTTTTGTATCTTCCTTAACTTCTTTTTCTTCTTTTTTACCATTTACTTCAGCTTTTTTATCTTCTAAATTGTTAGCAATTAAGAATCTTTCAATCTTATTTTGGTAAAGATTTGAAATAATGTTTTGTTCATTTGGTGATAATGCTTTTTTAACATCTTCAAGTTTCATACCATATTGTTTTGCAACATTCTCATAGTATTGTTCAACTTCACTTCTTGTGATAGTTAAATGTTCAACTTGACCAATTTTATTTAAGATTAAATATTCTCTTAATCTTGTTAAAGCATTTTCTCTAAAATTGTTATCTAAAGTTTCATCACTCATACCAGTGATTTCTTTATATTGTTCATAAGTTAAACCATTTTGAGTGATTTGATCGATTGTTTGTTGCTTTAATGAAGCAGCTTCAGATTGAATTAATCTTTCTGGGATTTCTAAAGTTGAATTTTCAATAACTTTATTTAAAAGATCAGTAAATTGTTGATTTTTAGCTTCATTTGTTTTTCTAGCTAAAAGTGTAGCTGTTTCATGTTTTCTTAAATCTTCAACGGTATTAACTCCTTCAAGAGATAATGATTTAACGAATTCATCATTTAATTCAGGAATAACTTTAGTTTTAACTTCATGGATAATACAAACGAATTTAGCTTCTTTTCCTGCTAAATCTTTAATATATTGTTCTGGGAAAGTAACAATAACATCTTTTTTGCTTTCAGCAGTAACACCAACAAGTTGATCTTCAAATCCTGGAACAAATTGATTTGAACCTAAGACTAAAGAGTAATTATCAGCACTTCCGCCATCAAATTCTTTTCCATTAATATATCCTTTAAAATCAAAAACAACGGTATCACCCATTGCTGCTGGACCATCTTTTAATGTTAATTCAGCGTTATCTTCTAAAAGTTTATTAATAGCACCATCTGTTTCTTCTTTAGTAACAATTGCTTTTTTAAGAGGAATATTTAATTCCTTATATTGTCCCAAAGTAACTTCTGGTTCAACAATGATTTTAAATGTTAATTCAATTTCATCTTCTTTATAACCTGTGCATTCGACATTTGGTTGAGCAATAGGTCTAATTTTATGTTCTTTTAAAACCGCTTGATAAGCAGGATTAATTGATTCATTAATTGTTTCATTAGCAAGTTGCATTGGTGAAATATGATCTTTAGCGATTTCAATTGGAGCTTTTCCTTTTCTAAAGCCTTTAATTTGAACCTTACTTGCTAAAGATTTTAAAGCCTTTTGTTTAGCTGTATTTAATTCATCACCTTTAACACAGTATTTAACTTCATATTCTGAGTTTCCGATTTTCTTTAAATTTGTTGCCATTTTCATTTCTCCTTAACTTATTTTTATTCTCAAAAATTATATACTAAGTAATAATAGTAGTAAATAATATTACACTTTATAAAGTGCGGCCAAAAAATAATACCAAAAAATTAAATATTATTAAATGAATTTTCGTATTCTTTTATTATTTTTTCATCGATTTTTAATTCTTTTACAATATTATCTTCGTTTATATCAGCACTTATATTCGTATAAGCTTTTCGAATGGCTAAATATAAAATAGTTTCTAATTCATCATTATTAAAAAATGTGGGAATTTCATTATTTAAAAAAGAAATAAAATAATAACTTATGTCATCGATTAAATTAGTAACTTTTTCGTTTCTTTTAACAAATTTAATCATTTCATCAATCTTTTTTTCATAAGTTAAATATTGAACTTGATATTCTTTTGGATTGATATAATAAAATTTTCCGTTTTTAAAAAAGGAAATTTCTTTATCAAATCCTGTTTCTAAAAGTTCTAATAAAAGAAAATTTTTAGCTAAATCAAAGTTTTCTCTTTTTATAAATGCTTCATAAAAAACAACACCATAACTATTAATTTTATCTTCAAAATTTTCATGAATATATTTAATTGCTCCAATTACATCATCAGAATTATCGCTATTTAATTCCTCAATAAAATTATAGTTTGTAGTAGAATTATCTTCGGTTGTAGCTTTTATTTTTCTATAATTTTTATCCAAATCTTGAATAAATTCTTCGGCTTCTTGAGATATATAAGGTAAAGATTTAATTCTTTCAAACTCTCTTTTAACTAATTCTTCATTATCTAATAAAGCAAGAATTAAAAGTAAATAATTCATCGATGCTAAAAAATCTGTTTTTTCTAAGATTTTTTCTCTTTTTTTATAAAATTCAAAAGCACCACCAACATTATTTAAAGAAATATAAGAAGATAAAACATAAAGTAAATCTTCATATTTAAAAGAGTCTTTAAAAATTTCAATAATTTGTTCAAATTCTTGTTTATCAAACATTTCAGCAATCTTTTTCATTTTTTTATAACTCCTTTAATTTATCCATTAATTCAACAGCACTTTCATTAGGTATAAATTGTTTAAGCTCTTCTAAACTTGCTTTTTTTAAATCAATTAATGTAGGAAATTGTTTTATTAAAAGTTCTCTTCTTTTTTTACCTATTCCTTTTATATCGTCAAAAATTGAATTAAACATGCTTTTATTTCTTTTCTTTATATGAGTAGAAATAGCATAACGATGGACACTATCTTGCATCTTTGTTAAGAAAATAAATAAATTTTTATCATCTAAAGTGATTTCATTTAAATTTTCATCCATTAAAGCTCTAGTTCGATGCTTATCATCTTTTACTAAACCTGCTAAATTGATTTTAACCCCAACTTTTTTTAATGTTTCTTTAGCTGCCTCAATTTGAGTCATTCCTCCATCAACAATAATTAAATCAGGAAATTTTTGATTTTCTTCTTTTAAACGAGAATATCTTCGATATATTACTTCTTTCATTGAAGAAATATCATCTTTTTTATTATATGACTCGATGTTAAATTTTCGATTCATTTTTTTATATTCTTCACCATTTATATAAGCAACCATTGCTCCAATAGCATTTGTTCCTTGAAGATGGGAATTATCGAATAATTCAATATAGTAAGGAATAGGTATTTTTAATAATTTACCTAATTTTTCTAAAAGATCTTCATTGGTTTCTTTGTTTTGATTTGTTTGCAAATACGAAGAGAAATAATCTTGAGCATTTTGTGTAGCAATATTAACAATATCAATATTCTTTCCAATTTTAGGTAGAATTATAGTAGTATCTAAGTAGTTTTTTAGTATATCACTAATTTCTTTTGATGAAATTATTATCTCTTTTGGAAGCATATTATATTGATAATATTGAATTAAAACATCACTAATAAAATCATCTAATTCTCCAATAAGTTCATAAAAAAACTTCTTCTTTCCAATCAATAAACCTTGACGATAAATTAAAATAACTATCGAAACATAATTTTCATTAGTATAAAATCCAATAAAGTCACGATCAATTTTATCTAAGAATTCAACATTTTGTTTTTCATTTATATATAAAATTGAATCTAGTCTTTTTTTATATTCTAAAGCATTCTCATAATCAAGATTTAAAGAATATTCATTAATCTTTTCTTTTAATTTTTTTATAACTTCTTCATTATTTCCTCTTAAAAAACTTTCAATTTCATCGATAATTTTTTTATATTGAGAATCTTCGATTTTATTAATACAAGGTCCTAAACATTGATGCATATGATAATAAAGGCAAGGAGATTTAGGTACGCTTGAGCATTTTCTTAAAGGATATAAAGAATTAATAATATTAATCACTTCATAGGCACTTGAAGAAGATGGATAAGGTCCAAAATAAGAGCTTTTTTTATTTTTCAAATTTCGAGCAATTGAAATATACGGATCTTTAATACCTTTATGAAGCTCAATATATGGATAATGTTTATCGTCCATTAAAAGAATGTTATATCTTGGATGATGTTTTTGAATTAAATTCATCTCCAAAATTAAAGCTTCTTTTTCACTTGAAGTAATTATAGTTTCAAAATGGTCAACGTGTGAAACCATTGCTGCCGTCTTTCCAGTATGTGGTCTTAAAAAATATTGTGAGACACGCTTTTTTAAATTCTTTGCCTTTCCAACATAAATAATGTTGTTATTTATATCAAACATCATATAACAACCAGGCAAATCTTTTAATAAATCTATTTCTTTTTTTAAAATCTCATTCATTTTATTTTAAATTTACTATTGTTGAACCACCATCAGGTCCTAAAGAAAAAGAAGAAACATGTTTATTCTTTTTTAAAGCTTCCCATAAAGCTTGTCTAAGTCTTCCGCTACCAAAACCATGAATAACTTTAACGCTGCTCTTTTTATCAACGAGTGCTTTTGAGATATAGTCTTCCATCATTTCAACACCTTCATGAGTATGATAGCCGATTAAATTTAAACTTGATGAAACGGTGGTTTTATTTAAAATTTTATTATCAATATCAAGATTGTTATCTAAAACTTTTTTTGGAGTTGGAATCTTTTTAAGGGAATCAAAAGTTGTTTCAAAACTAAATCCATCTGATGAATTTACATTAATTTTATTCCCTTTAATTGAAGTAACTTGTCCTTTTACATCTAATCCTTTAATTAAAACATAGTCTCCGACGTTAATTGGTTCATTTTCACTTTCTTCAATATTTATTTTTAATAATTTATCCATTGCTTTTTTAGCGTTTTTATCTTTTATAAATTCAGTATAAATATCGTTAATTTCTTTATATTTAGCATCTAAATATTTATCAAACTCTTCACTTTTATTTTGATTTAGTTTTTCTATTCTTATCTTAATTTTATTTTTTTCTTGATCAATTAAACTCTGCTCTTTATTTAATCTTTTTTCGTAATTTTTAAGTTTTTCTTCTTTAAAAGACAAAGCTCTTTCTTTATCTTCAATAATCTCAATACGCTTATCTTCTTCACTCAAATAATTTTTTTCATAAATTTGTTTTGCTTCATCAACTATTTCTTTATCAATTCCAAATTTATTAGCAATTGCAAAACCATATGATTTTCCACTAACATTTAATAACATTTTAAATGTAGGGCGAATCTTTTTTTCATCAAAAATAAAGGATGAACTTAAAATATTTTCGTTTTCTAATCCAAACTTTTTAAGTAAAGAATAGTGAGAAGAAATAACTGATAAACATTTTTTATTTAATAAATACTTAGTAATTGCAATTGAAAGAGCTTCTCCTTCTTTTGGATCGGTTCCATTACAAAGTTCATCAAAAATAACCAAATCTTTATTGGTTAAGCTTTTTAAAATTGAAGATACGTTTGAAATTTGAGAAGAAAAAGTAGATAAATTATTTTCTAATGATTGATTATCACCAATATCTACAAAAATATTATTAAAAACAGCACATTCACTTCCTTCTTCTAATGTTAAAGGAAGAGCAAGTTTAACCATATAAGCTAATGTTCCAATTGTTTTTAAAGCAACCGTTTTTCCTCCGGCATTTGGGCCACTTATTAATAAAATTCTTTTATTTTCATCAAGTAGAAAATCATTGGGAACACAAATATTTTGATCAAGTAAAGGATGTTTTGCTTTTTTAAATTTAAAAGAGTATTTTAAAGAAATTGTAGGAATAGCTGCGTGATATTCTTTCATAAATTTAACTTTAGAAGTTAAAAAATCAAGCTCTCCAATCGCTTCATTAGAAGAAATTAAATCATGTGAATAAAATAAAACATCTTGTCTAAAAGAAGATAAAATTTTACTTATTTCATCTCTTTCTTTTAATAAAAGTATATTTTTTTCATTTTCTAATTCAGCTATTTCATAAGGTTCAATAAATGTTGTTGCGCCACTATCAGAAATATCTAAAACGACTCCAAAAACAGAAGATTTTAAAGATGAAGAAATTGGAATAGCATAATGTCCATTTCTAAAAACATAATTATCACCATTCATCTTATCTTTATTTTTTTGCATAATTATAGATAAAGAAGAATGAATTCTTTTATCAATATTTCTTAAAGAATTACGAATATTTCCTAATTCTTTAGAAGCACTATCTAAAATAGAACCATCATTTCCAATGGATTTATTAATTTTATTATATAATTCACTACAAGGTTTAATTTTTGAAAATATTTCAAAAATTATCTTATAATCATCTTTATTTTTAATTTTTGTTAAAAATGAAGTTATTTCAAAAGAAGAATATATTTCATCTTTTAATAAATTAAGTTTTAATGGGTTTAATAATTTACCAGCTTTTAAAGAGTTAATTTCACTAGATAAAATTAGTTTAGAATAAATAGGAAGTTCACCATAATTTTCATATAACTTATACATTTCATCTAACTTTTTATATTCTCTAATTACATACTTTTTTTCATTAGATAAAGCAAGATTATTAAAAATATCGATTCCTTTAATCGTTTTAGCATATTTTTTAAATAGATCGATAACTTTATTTATTTCTAATATATAAAAACTTTTTTTCATAAATTTAACTTATTTATAATACATTATTTTTCATTTCTTATAAATAAATATAAATATTCCTCATTTTTTTATTTTCTTTATCAATAAAAGAATATTATTTAAAAATAAAATATATTTTTTAATATTTTTTAACTAATATAAACTAAGAATTTACGATAACTATCGAAAAAATCATTATAAAAAATTTTAAATATGTTATAATTATGACAATGGTAACGATTAAAGTTGATGTTGAAACATTAAATAAAATTAGAAACGATTTTAAAGAAAATATCATTGGCGAAAATATTGGATATATTATTTTTGTTGCAAAAACACCTGATTATGTAGTTACAGCTTATGATAATAAAAAGAAAAATACTTTTAAAATTACAATTCAAGGAAAGGATCCTCTTACTCTTGCTTTAAAATATAGTGATGAGCCACTTTCATTCCCTAAAAAGAAAGAAATTATAAAAGAATCTCCTTATTTTATCGATGTAAATCCACAAATCGGTAGTGATGAAGTTGGAACTGGTGATTTTTTAGGACCGGTTGTTGTTTGTGCAGCTTATTGTGATAACGAAACAATGAAATTTATTAATGAATATGGTATTACCGATTCTAAAAAATTAAGTGATAAACAAATTTTATCAATCGTTCCTCTTTTAATTAAAAAAGTTTATTATGAAGCTAAAGTTTTAAGTATCGAAAAATATAATAATGCTAAATCAAAAGGTTTTAATTTAAATCAAATGAAAGCAATTTTACATAATTTCTGTCTTTTAAGATTACATGCTCGTGTTCCTTATGTTAATAATGTTTATATGGATAAATTTGTCGATGAAGACAAATATTATGAATATTTAAAAGGAATGAGTAAAATCCAAAAAGGCATCATTTTTAAAGAAAAAGGTGAAACTTATTTTCCTAGCGTAGCTTTAGCTAGTTGTATCGCTCGTTATTTATTCCTTCAAGAAATTGATTTAATAAATAAAAAATATAATGTTAGTGTTCCTTTAGGGGCTGGAGAAAAAGTAAATCTTTTCTCAAAATCGTTTATTCATAAATTTGGAATTGAGGAATTTAATAAAATTGCTAAAAAGAGTTTTGCTAACTATAAAGAAGTTATAAATGAAACTACTTCTCTTCTTTAAGTTTATTTAAAACTTCTAAAAAGTATGATGGTAAAGAGATTTCTAAAGAAATCTCTTTTTTTAATGTTGGATGAAAGAAGACTAATTTATATGCATGTAAAAGTTGACCGTTATTATAAATATGATTACTTCCTCCATAAATTGTATCTCCAACTAAAGGATGCTTAATTGAAGAAAGATGAACTCTTATTTGATGAGTTCTTCCAGTTTCAAGTTCACATTTAATTAATGTATATTGATTTTTAAATCTATCTAAAACATGGACATGAGTAATCGCTTCTTTTCCATTTTTACTATCAATCGCCATTTTTAAACGATTAGTTTTATCTCGTCCAATTTTTCCAACAATTTTTAAATCATTTTCTTCAATTATTCCATCTACTAAAGCAATATAACTTCTTTCCATTGAATGATCTTTTAATTCTTTAGCTATTTCATTATGAGTATAATCATTTTTTGCAATTAAAAGTAAACCCGAAGTATCTTTATCAATACGGTGCACAATTCCTACTCTATTAAGTCCATTGACACTTGAAAGTTCAATTTTATTATAAATTAAAGCATTAACAAGCGTATCATCAATATGTCCACTTCCTGGATGGACTACTAATCCTTTAGGTTTATTAATAACTAATAAATCATCATCTTGATAAACAATATCTAATTTAAATTCATAAGGTTTTAAATTTAAATTAGATTCTTTATCATCAAAATTAACGATTACTTCATCATTTTCTTTTACCTTATATGATGGAGAAACAATTTTTTTATTAACTAAAACATTGCCATGTTTAATTAAATATGAAAAATATTCTCTAGAATATTTTTCATTTAATAAAGTTAAAGCTTTATCTAATCTTAATGTCTCAATATTTTTATTAATTAGAAATTTCTTTTCCATTTTCACTATTATTTTCTTTATTTAAAGAATTATCATTATTACTAATTTTATCATTATTTTCTACTAAATTATTACTATTAGTTTTATTTTCTTTAATATTCTTTAATTCTTCTTGTTCTTTCTTTTTATTATCTTCACCTTTAAAAATATCAATAATTAAAGAAATTAATAAAATGATTACCCCAATAACAACAAAACTATCTGCAATATTAAATATTCCAAAATTAGGAATTAAAGGAGTAACATCGATAAAATCAATAACTCCACAAGGATTATCCCAATAAAACGTACGATCAATTAAATTACCAAAATTACCACCATAAATTAATATTAAGCATAATAGATTTAAAATATTAAACTGGTGTTTATTCTTTTTATAATAATAAATTATAAAAATAGGTACTCCTAAAAATACTAACCAAGAAATAATAATAAAAATTACTCTTGCAATAATGGTGCCACTTCCCATTCCAAAAGCGGCACCATTATTAGTTAATAAAGTAAAATTTAATAATCCAGGAATAACTTCAACACTATTTCCTTGTTGAAAAGGCAATTCATTTGAAGAAGGATAAGTAATTAAAGGACCTAAAAAATAAACAGCTAACCATTTAGTTAATTGATCAATCAAACATAAAAAAACGGATACTAAAAAGATAATTAAAAGTTGTTTTTTATATTCTTTCACTACTTTTTTAATACTTTTAAGCATCTTGGACATATATATTCTCCATCTACTTCTTTAAGTTCATCTTTATCAAAATAATTCCAGCAACGTTTACATTTTTCACCTTCATGATGAATAACTTTAACATAAGCTACTTTTCCTTTATTTTCAGTTAATGAATCATCAAAAACAAGTGAAGAAACAATTAAAAGTTTAGTTAATTCACTATTAGAAACTTCTTTTAATAAATCTTTTAAAGAAGAATCAAAAACATTAACAAATACTTTTGCTTCTTGATTTGATTTAATTACACCTTCGTTTCTATTCTTTTCACATTCTTTAAAGACATCTTCTCTTAAAGAAAGTAATAAATTATATTTATCTAATAAAGATTTATCATAATCATGAGATTCTTTTAACATTGGATAAAGTTGAACATTTTTTTTGCTTCTAAATGGATAATTTTGATTAACTTCTTCCATTGTAAAAGGAAGGATTGAATTAAGTAAAACCATTAAAGAATATGTAATTTCATTTAAAACTTTAACGACTTGTTTTCTTCTTAATGATGAAACATCTTCACAATATAAAATATCTTTTGTGATATCTAAATAGAATGAAGATAAATCACTTGACATAAAATTCATGATTTTAGTCATTGCATTAATAAAATCATAGTTTGTAAATGAGGCTAAATAATCATTTTTAACACTTTCAAATTTAGCTAAAACACATTTATCAATTAATTCAGTAATTTCAATATTTTCTTTAGGATCAAACGTAGAAATATTTCCTAATAAGAACTTAAATGTATTTCTAATTTTACGATATTGTTCGCTAATTGTTTTTATAATTCCTTCAGATAATCTAACATCTTGTTGATAATCAATTAATGAAGCCCAAAGTCTAAGAGTATCTGATCCATAAACTTCAATAATTTTAAGTGGATCAATACCATTTCCTTTAGATTTAGACATTTTTTCCCATTTTTCATCCATAACGAAACCATGAGAAACTACTTCTTTATATGGAGCAACATCATTATTTGCAACGCTTAAAATAAGAGATGAATTAAACCAGCCTCTATATTGATCATTGCCTTCTAAATAAAGATCAGCTGGATATTTTAATCCTCTTTCTTTTAAAACTCCATTCCAAGAAGAACCACTATCAAACCAAACATCCATAATATCTTTTTCTTTTCTAAATAAACCATTTGGAGAATGTGGATTTGTATAATTTTCAGGTAATAAGTCTTTTGCTTCTTTTTCATACCAAACATTAGAGCCGAATTCTCTAAATAATTTTTCAATATGATCGAATACTTCTTTTTCAATAATTGGAGTATTATCTTCGCAATAAATAATAGGAAGTGGAACACCCCAAATTCTTTGTCGACTAATACACCAATCATTACGATCTTTAATCATGTTGACCATTCTTGTTTCACCCCAAGAAGGTAGCCACCTAACACCATGAATTTTTTCAATTAATTCATCTCTAATTGGATCAATTGAACAGAACCATTGATCAGTTGCTCTAAAAATTACTGGTTTATGTGTACGCCAATCATGTGGATAAGAGTGAACAATATCTTCTTCTTTTAATAACGAATGATTTTCTTCTAAGATTTTTAAAACTTCTTCATTAGCATCTTCATAGAACAAGCCTTCAAGTCTAGGACCAGCTTCTTTAGTCATTTTTCCATGTTCATCGACTGGACAATATGGTTTAATTCCATATTTTAAGCAAACTAAATAGTCGTCTTCACCATGTCCAGGAGCAATATGAACAAGACCAGAACCACTATCAGCAGTAACATAATCCCCTAAAATTAAAACTGATTCACGATCATAGAAAGGATGTTTTGCCTTTAATCCTTCTAATTCGGTTCCTTTAAATTCTTTAATTAAATCACATTTTGTTAAATTAAGTTGTTCTTTTATAGAATTTTCTAGGTCTCTAAGGAAAACTAATTTTCCTAAATTAGTATCAAATAAACCATAAATAAAATCTGGGTTAGCACAAATTGCAAGGTTAGCAGGTAATGTCCAAGGAGTTGTTGTCCAAATAACAAATTTTGCATCATTAGGAATTAAATCTTTTCCATCTAAACAATCAAAAGCTACGAAAATAGTTTTAGCTTTTACGTCTTTATATTCAATTTCAGCTTCAGCTAAAGCTGATTCACTTGATGGAGACCAATAAACTGGTTTTAAACCTTTATAAATTAAGCCTTTTAAAGCCATAGAAGCAAAACAATGAATTTCATTTGCTTCAAATTCTTTATATAAAGTTAAATAAGGTTGATCATAATCGCCTAAACAGCCAAGACGAATAATATCGCTTTTTTGTTTTTCAACCTGTTCTAAAGCATAGTCATAACATTTTTTTCTAAATTCAACTACTGGTGTAGTTTTTCTATTTACTCCATTTTTAGTGACCATGTTTTCAATTGGAAGACCATGAGTATCCCACCCAAAAATAAATGGGGTGTTATATCCTTCCATATTTTTAAATCTAACAATAAAGTCTTTAAGTAAACGATTTAACATATGTCCACAATGCATTGCACCATTAGCATATGGAGGACCATCATGAAGCATGAAAGTTAAATCTTTATTTTCGTTCATCTTTTTATAAATATCTTCATCTTGCCATTTTTTTAAATAAACAGGTTCTTTTTTATTTAAATTACCTCTCATTTCAAAATTTGTTTTTGGCATTAATAGACTTGATTTTAAATCCATAGTTTATTTTTTCCTCCTACCATTTAAGTTAATAATAAAATAAAAAAATCCTTAGAAAATTTAAATTTTCTAAGGACGAATTACCGCGTTACCACCTTAGTTATTAATATAAATTTATTATTAATAAAATTATATTAATCACTTAATTTATAGTTGTAGTTATAATTATTTTTTTAAAAAAATAATAAAGAATATAAAAGTGATATTTTTAAGGTTTAATTGATATCTTTTCACCAAACTATATCTCGCTAATAATTAAATAATCTCAAAAACGTGTCTTTTACCTCTAAAAATATATAATAAATTAATAAAAAAGTCCATAAAAATCGGATAAATGTTCAGCTTTTTTAATTATTATATATATTTTTTCATTGAATAAAATATTAATAAATATTTGCTATGAAAACCAGAATAAACATTAAAAAATAATTCAAAAGTTTTTTTGTTAATCTTTATAACTATTAATAAAATTATAGAAAGAATTATTCAATTTATGAAATTATTTTTATTAAGAGTGACAAAAAATAGTTTATCTATATTAATTTTAAAAACAGTTAAAAAATTTAACTTAAAAGTGAATATTTTTCTATATTAGAAGCATTCTTGTATGTTATACGGGTTGGGTGATCCTTTTTATATAAGAATCCCATTCTTATTTTATATATATGTATAAATAAGTTATTAGTTATATAAGATATATTAGTAATTATTAAAATAAAAAGAAAAAATGCTTTAGCGTTTATTTTTTAATAAACCTAAAGCATTTAATATAAGAAATAATAACTTTTATATTTATTAATACATCACTTAAATTTAAATTAGCAAACATAATAATATCTAACTCTTCTTTTTTCTACCTTTCAAAATATTTATATAAATCAATAACAACAATTCTTTATTTATTTAAACCTTCGTTAGTATAAAGAAAAGATTTTATAAATAAAGAAAAAGATGAAAAAGAAACATTTATTACATTATTATTTTCATAAGCTATTTAAATAAAATATACGACAATTATCACTGATTTAAAACTTCTATGAAAATAAAATGAAAGTGCTTTCACAATTTTTATTTAATTTCTTTATCTTAAAGAAAAACGCTTTGAAAATATAATTCAAAGCATCTTCTTTAAGGAGAAATTAAATAATTTTTACATTACTTTATATAATAAAATTAGAAATTCTAATTTTATTAACGGATATTAAAACATTTATTAAGTATATTTTTTAAGATTAATTAGAAATCTCTTTCAACTTTAATAAAACCAGCAGAAGGAACATAATTTCCTAAAGCACTATAGAAATTACCAACGCCGACTATTTCTACTTCTTTTTCGTTGTTATTTTCTTCTTCTCTATAATTGTATTCATATTTATCATTAAACATAATTTTACGCCTCCTTTAAATATATAAGGTTTTATCTTCAACTTCTTTGATTGAAGATGACATTATTGTAAATGATTTTTTTAAAATTAAATAATTTTTGAGCAAAAATTAAAAAAAATGAAAACGTTTTCAATAATTTTCATAAATTAAAAAAGCCGATAATAATCGACTTTTTTTAATTTTTATTTAGTTTCGAATGAAAGTGCTTACAGTTATTTTTAAAAATTTATTTATAATTATTATTAACTAATCCAGTACCAATAAATGGAATCTTTCTAAAGTCATCAGGATATTTCCTTATAATATAATCAATATAATTGCCAAAAGCTAACGCTAAAGAATAATAACCTAAAGGATTTGGATGAAATCCCATAGCAATTTTATTTCTAGCCTCTTCATCATATAGAAAAAGATATTCTGTAAAATCAATCAAATAAGTATAAGTAAAAAGTTTGACAACTTTTTTCATCTCTTCTCTAACTTCTCTTACTACTTTTGTTCTTTCTGGAGACAAATTGTCAATCTGGAGTGATGTTAAAAAAATTCTCGAATCAGGTTCAATTAATTTTAATTTAGATATTACTTTTCCAAGATAACCAAAATAAGTGTCATTGTTTTTTGAAGAATCTTTTATATTTATATCATCAATTGACCCAACCTTTTGATTATATACAAACAAATCATTATTACCTAAAAAAATAATATAGGCTTGTTCTTTTTTCCAAAAATTATTTTTATCAGCCCAAGTTTCATAAAACTCTTTGAATGTCATTCCACCGCGAGAAAAATTATCATATTTAGTTCCTGTAATTCTTTCAAGAATAGAAGGCCAGGAATATTCGTACATATCGTGATAAGTTATTTCACCTTTATCATTTGTTGATTCAAACTCACCACTGCTCAAAGAATCACCTATAACACCTATTTTTTTAAAAATAGAAGCGAATCCACAATTATCTTTAATTATATCAAGTGGTTTTTCTCCTTCTTGAAGTTCAAATATTTTTTTCATCATATTGATGTCCTCTTATCTAATTCAATGTTATATTCGATTTTAATAGTATTTAATATTTTATCTTTTGTTTCAATTATTGTGCCATCATAATAATAATCTTTCAACATACCTTCCTTAGTTACAGTATAATCTGTATTAAAAATAGCGCCTTCATAAGTCATATCATTAATTAGTTGATATCTTAAAAGGCCGTCTTCACTAATAGAAAAATTTATATGCCATTTTTCAGCACTTATTTTTATTAAATCACCGTAATATAATCCGCCACGGTAATAATCATATGTTTTATCTTTATAAAAAAATGACGTGATAGAATCGTTAATTTTAGTTTTATCGACAGTTAAATCTTTTCGAACTCCATCAGTGATTTCACAACCATATGTTTTACTTTCGTCAATGTATTTAAGAACTTCTTTTTCTTTAACATCATCTTCTTGAACCAAGCTTCCTTCATATGTTCTATATAAATATAAATAAGGTAATTTTTCATTACTTCTATCAAATTCAAAATAGCAATAAGCTTTGCCAATTTCTTCTCCACTAGAGTTATATTCATAATTATAATATTCTAAAGAAGCTGTAAATATATTATCTAAGGCTTTATTAATTGAAAAACCTTCAATATAATCTCTTATCGGTCCTTCAGGAATCTTAGAATTACATGAACATAGTGTGAAAATTGAAATTAATAATAAAATTTTTAAATATCTCTTTTTCATAATTTTTTTAAAAATAATAAGGTTGGTTTATACCAACCTTATTATAATACAATATTTACAATTTAATTATATGAATAAGTACAATATCCATAAACTGAATTTAAATAACTATCTGTTTGAGCATTTACAGATTCAAAGTTTTCTTTTATCAAATAGCCATTCGAATCATAAGTCAAATCTAAATTCCATTTAGCTGTAATTTCCATTCCGAATCGTCTTATGATTAATCTTTTATTAATTGAGAATGTTTTAAAAGATAAACCATTTTCACTCGTTGAATAGCAATATACAGTATCAATAGAGTCGGTAGTTGTAAATTTAGAAATAATCGAATTATATTGATCTTCTAAATTTTCACTATTTAACTTTAAAGGCAATCCTAAATAAAATGAAGTTTCTTCTGAATCAAATGTCTTATCTGTTCCGCTAGCAGCATATTCATCCCCAGTTAAGCCCTTACAATTAAATTCTCCTACGTAAGAATAGGTTTTGTAATCAATATCTTTAAATGTTGAAGCAATATTTTCTATTTCTTCGTAAGATAAATAACCTTTAGGGGCGCCACATGCTGTCAAAACCATTGCTAATGAGCCCAAGACTAACATTTTAAATTTATTTTTCATGTTAACTTCTCCTTAACTCATTATTAATAAATTCTTAAATTCATTGATTTCTCAGTAATATGTGTATCGATTAAATCAAATGATAGGTGAATTTTTGTTCCGACTTGAATTTCTTCATTGTGTAAAACATAGAATTCATGAACACTTCCATCTTCTTCTGTTATATTGCAAATCACAAACTTCTGATCTCCATAATTTAAGAAAGACGTGACAGTAGCTTCTATACCTTCATCTGAAACATAAATTTTATCATTAGGAATTTCGACTAAAAAATCTTTAACGAATACTTTTGTACCGAGACCTTGAATCATTTTATTAGAGATTAATTCTGGTGATTTATATAAATATCCATTAATTTTAAGGAAGAAAATTTGTCTAGCTTTACTTAAATTATTCTTTTTGTTTTGTTCTAATTTTTGTAATTCATTTTTTCTCTCTTTTTCCAAAACACTAAGGACATTATATTCATCTCTAAGTTTTTTAACAGCTTCCTTATAATTATTCTTTAGTATCTTCTTTTCTCTTTTATAAGGTGCTTTAATTTCATTTAAAGCAGATTCGTAATTTAAAGTTTCGCCATCAAGAGCCTTATTTATTAAATTTTCTCTTTCTTTTGGATAATTTTCTTTAAATTCTTCGTGTTCAGATTTTCTCTTATGATAAACATCCTTATCTTTGTTTGTTTTCAAGAATTTTTTATAAGAATCATATTCTTCTTTTTTAATTCTTTCTTGTTCTTCCTTAACTTTAGCGACAACAGATTTTTTATTAATTTTATGTTGTTTTTTAACTTCAATAATATCATGTTTATACTTAGCATCTAATTCTTTTATTTTTTCTTTTGTAGAAATAGTTAATTCTTTAATTTTTGCTTCATTAGTTAATTTAATAGCAGATAAGTCTTTAGATGAATTTTCTTCAATTAATTTATCATATTTTAAATTAATTTCATTAAGTCTATCTTTATAATCAGAATTAACTTTTTCAATATTAGCATTCAAAATAGGTGTATATTTATTTTTTTCATTGCTATTAGCAGTGACAAAATTAATAAATGTCGCAGAAATTTCATTGAATTGTTTTAAAGTAGAAACCAAGACATCGTCTCCATTTTTGATTGTAATTCGAGTAATGTCCACTAAAAGTTTTACATCATCACCAACCTTAATATTTTCATTTTTGAGTGTTAGGAATAAAACTCTTTCGTTTAATTTTAGATAAACAACTTTAGTTCCTTCAACATCTTCAATATTTATAACATGTGCTTTTAAGTTTCCTTTTTCAGAAATAGACAAAGCATCACAAGGTATATAAAGTTGTCCATTTCCATCTTTTGTTTCAACTACTTTTGGCAACTCTAATGAATTTCCATCAAACAAAACTGTATGTTCATGAATCGAACAAGAAATAACATTTAGTGAAGGAATACGTGGAACAATAGAAACTTCACTATCATAATCAAAGAAATGAGCTTTTTTAATATTAACACCAACTTTGACAATGTCTCCAGGTTTTAAACCATTAGAATTTAAAGCTTTAATAATAATTCGGGTTGATGATTCTTTAAACCCATCTCCATTCATATTAATATCGCCATAAACTAATGTTTCATTTCCTAATTCTTCAAAATGAGAAATTTTAACATTGAATAAATCTTTTGGATTAGAATTGGTAGTATCTAAAGTTAAATCTTCACACCTAACACCAAACCAAACCTTATGTTTCCCATCAAAGTAATGAGGTTGAACTTTGATTAAATCATTTGCGTCAACATATAATTTATTATCTGAATAATCTAAATCTACTTCAACAGTATCGCCATTTCTTAAAAGTGTTGCTTCAAAAAAATTCATTTGAGGTGTTCCAATAAATCCGGCAACAAATTTATTTTGAGGGTAATTATAAAGATTTTTTGGTGAATCTATTTGTTGAATTTCGCCTAATTTCATAACAACTACCCTGGTACCAAGTGTCATAGCTTCAACTTGATCATGAGTAACATAAATAAATGTAGTTTTTAAATCTTGATGAAGTTTAGCAATTTCACTTCTCATTTGAGCTCTTAATTTAGCATCCAAGTTACTTAAAGGCTCGTCTAAAAGCATTACTTTTGGATTTCTTAAAATAGCTCTTCCTAAAGCAACTCTTTGTCTTTGTCCACCAGACATAGCCCTTGGCTTTCTATCTAAATAATCAGTTAATCCTAAAATATTTGCTGCCCATAAAACTCTTTCATGAATTTCTTCGGTTGGAACATGTCTTAATTGCAAACCAAAAGCCATATTTTCGTAAACAGTCATATGTGGATAAAGAGCATAGTTTTGAAAGACCATAGCTATATCTCTATCTTTTGGTTCGACATCGTTAACAATTTTATCATCAATATATAATTCGCCAGCACTAATATCTTCAAGTCCAGCAATCATTCTTAAAGTTGTAGATTTTCCACAACCAGATGGGCCGACAAATACAATAAATTCTTTGTCTTTAATATCCATTGTGAAATCTGATACGGCTTTAACACCGTTTGGGTAAACTTTATAGATGTGATCTAATTTAATGTTTGCCATTTTTAAATTCCTCCATTAAGTTTTTATTTAAATATCGCTATAGAATAAGGTGGTAAAATTATCGAACCATCTTTTAATTCACCGATAAATTTTACATTGTCAACAACCAGTTGACCAACAACTTTTTTGTTGTTTATATCGCTCGTCGTAAGAATAATATTATCATTTTCTTTAAAATTTATAGCGATATCAATTTTTTCGTTAAGATAATCTTTAGAAATTATCAATAATCCTTTATCTTTATCAGCAGTTAATAAAGATAATTTGCCTCTAGAAATTTCAGGAAATTTATTTCTTAAATAATTTGCTTTCTTATAATAATTCAAAATAGAATTTTCGTTTTCTAAATTCTCTTTAACAGTTCCATAAGGATAATCAACTGTAGTAACACCGCTTAATTGTACTGTGTCGTATTTTCCATCTTCTCCCCATTTAACCGATGTTCTAACGTTTTGATCCGGAGGATTATTACCTGACATTCCAACTTCATCTCCGTAATATGTAAATGTAGTTCCATTAGTAATTGATAATAAACCAAAATAGAATTTTGTTTTTTCTGGAGAAGTTACTCTAACATATCTAGACATATCATGGTTATCAATGAATGGTGCTGGAATCCCTTTATCAGAAGTTTTATTAATTTTTTCTAATCCTTCATAGAATGATTCTACCATCCTACCATCCATATTTGTTGAATTAATATATAAGCCATCAGGATATGCAGTTGAAGCAGGAAAGTAGAAGAAAGAATCGATGCCTGATTCATAATATCGTTGAATAATTTCAGCAGAACTCCAAGCCTCTCCAACAATATATGCTTTTGGATTTAAAGATTTTACATAATTATTAATCCATTTTAATGTTTCAATATTCTTTTCTGTATTATTAATAAAATAATACAAAACAGCATCTAATCTAAATCCATCAACCCCGAGATCAAGATAATATTTCATAATCTTTTCGAAATCTTCTCGAACGTATTCTGAATCTAAATTAAATTCAGGCATCTCACTAGAAAAATTACCTTCATAATAAAAATTGTAATAAGGATTTTTATATAAAGTTTTTCCACGAGAATTAGGATCTTCTTTATTCTCAAAAAACGAATAATAATCAACGTATCTTTTTTCGTTTTCATTTAACTCTTTATTATTAATAAATTTATTATAAGCATCACTTGCTAATTTAAATTCCTTTGTAAATAAAGAAGAATGATTAATTACAAGATCTAAAATAACCTTAATATTTTTTTCATGTGCTTTGTTAATAAGATTTTTTAAGTCATCAATATCACCATAAGATTTGTCGATTTCATAATAGTTTGAAACGTCATACTTGTGATAAGAAGGCGATGTGTTAATTGGCATCAGCCAAATCCCTGAGTATCCTAAATCAGATAAATAATCTAACTTTTCGGTAACGCCATTCAAATCACCAATCCCATCGCCATTAGAATCAGCGAATGAGCGAACAAAGATTTCATAATAATTTCTATAATTATCATCTACGGGAATAACTTCTTCTGCTGTTTCGTCAATTTTATAGCCATATGTCTCATCATAAAATCTTTTTTGACCACATGAAGCAAAAAGTACTGGTAAAACAAGGAAAATTAATAATCTCTTTTTTATCATTTTTATTAGCCTTTAACAGCTCCTCCTGTTACACCTTCAACATAATATCTTTGTAACCAGAAGAATAAAGCCATAATACCTATGGAAACAAAAACACCACCGGCACAAAATTGAGGAAAATATTGAATGTCTCTTCCTTTAGACAACATTTGTTGTAAACCAACAGCAACATTAAACAATTCTTGCTTACCTTGCGCAAGATAAGATGCCATCATATAATCTCCCCATGGAGCAGTAAAACTCATCAATATTGTATAAACAACAATAGGTTTAGATAATGGCAAAATAACTTTCCAGAAAACAGTGTTTTTATTTGCACCATCAATCATTGCAGCTTCATCTAATGAACGTGGTATAGTATCAAAAAAGCCCTTTGCAACATAATATCCCATTCCTGCGCCAGCACAATAAACAACGACCAAACCATAAATTGTACCTGATAGGCCAATCATTTGAAGCAAGAAATATGTAACAATCATTCCTAAAAATGAAGGGAACATACCAATAACAAGAATAAGTTTCATAAAAGCTTGTCTTGCTCTAAATCTTAATCTTGAAAATGCATAAGCAGTCATTAATGTAATTATTGTCTGAAGAACAGCTGTTATAATCGCGATAATTAAAGTATTTAAATACCATGTACCGAAAGGATATATTTCATCAGTGAATAAATTTATATAATTTTTAAATGTCCAAACTTCAGGGACAACATTCAACGGATCATAACTTTCCGAAAAAGATTGTAAGACTAGATAAACAAAAGGAACAAGCCAAACAATTGAAAGAACAACCAAAATTATATAAACTAAAGTCTTAGATGTTATATCTTTAATTTTCTTACTGTGATAACGTTCTAATTTAGCCATTATTGGAAATCCTCCTCGTTTTTTACAGAATTGCTCTTTCCATAGAATATTAAGGAGAAGAAAGCAACAACAACGAACACTACCATACCAATAACTGATGCTGTACCGTAATCTTTAAATACTTCACCCATTGACATTTTGTAAAGCCATGTAATTAAAAGGTCAGATTGTCCGGCTCCAAACACTTGCGCAGTAATCATTTCTCCGTTAACACTTGAGAAAACAGGTCCACCATTAGATAAAAGATAAATAACATTAAAATTATTAATGTTACCAACAAATTGAGAAATCAAATATGGTGTAGTAACAAATAACATATATGGTAATGTTATTTTCATATACATTTTATAAGGACTAGCACCATCAATTTTAGCAGATTCATATAAATCATCTGGAATGTTCATTAAGATGCCAGTACACATTAACATAGTATATGGTATACCAACCCACATATTAACCAAAATAATAGTAATCTTAACTAAAATACCATCACTTAAAAAACGAATATTTTGAGTAATTAAGCCTAATTCTCTAAGCACTGCATTAACAACGCCAGTATCAGTGTTGAGCATTTTTGACATTAAAAGTAAAGAAACAAATTGTGGAACAGCAATGGTTGTAATTAGAATTGTTCTCCATAATTTTTTTAATTTAATGCCTTTTTTATTAATCATAATCGCAACAATCATCCCTAAGAAATAATTAGTAAATGTTGCAAAAAATGCCCAAATTAATGTCCAAATTAAAATTTGAACGAAAACTAAAGCGAATTGAGTTCCGTTTTGTCCACCGGCTACGCCTAATAATTGTTGAAAATTACCTAAGCCAACCCAATCAAATAATTCTTTAGGATTCATATGATTTGAATTGTAATTTGTAAAACCGATTAGAACCATAAAAAATAAAGGAATAATAGTAAAAATTGCAATTCCTAGTGTAGGGATTGAAAGCATCACTTTATGATAATCTTTACCGACTAAACCATTTAAAGTTTCTTTATCAGATTTGTGCTTACCAATATATTTTAATTGTTGTAATTCATAAGAATCTCTAATACTTGTATACCAAAGAAATGCTAAAATTAAAATAACAATAATGGAAATGACAGAATAAAGCAAAATTTTAAAACTATCATCTTGATACATATATCCAATAAATGGAGCTTCATCAGTTTCATATTGAACAGATGAAACATAACCAAATGTTGGTAGTTTTGTAAAGTTTGGTACACCAATTAAAACTATAAATATAACAGCAACAATTTCATAAAAAAGATTTAATAATCCTCTTAAAATTTGATGACGCGTAATTTGTCCTATTCCCATAACTAAAAAATTTAATCTAGTTAATAAATCACCATGAGCAAACCAATGGAACAAATTTATAATCGGATTAAAAATTTTTTTAAAAAATTCTTTTGTTTTTGAAGGAGTTTTTCTTAAAAAATTCCAAATTCCTATTGGGATACTTTTAAAAAAGTCACCAATCTTATAAAAAAATTTTTCAGGTTTTGTCAATGAATAATATTCTAAATTCGACATAAAAACCTCCAAAACAAACAAACTACACAAAAAGTGTAGTTTGTCGTTGTTTAATAATTATTATGAGTTAATAACAGTTTCGTTATAAGTATCAACGGCAGCTTGTAAATTATCAAGTGTAATTGTACCTTCTTTCATACCATTGACTAAAACACCTGGAGCATTCCATACGTTTCCTGGAACAACTGTTTGAACGTGACACCATTCGCTTTGTTCCGTTAATGTTTGGAAGTTTGCATCATTTTTAATTTTATCTAACTCAGCAACCTCAGTATTTGATGGACAAATATTGTATTCATCAAATCTCTTTTCTTGTGCTTCTGGTCCAGAAAGATATTGAGCTAATTCGAATGCAGCTGTCATTCTATCTGTATCGTTAGCACTTCTAATTGGGTTAACGCCATAAAGTTTAGCACCATTAAAGCAACCTAAATGAGCTGTATCTCCGTCAACTGTAACTGTTGGCATTGGTGCACATGCATAATTATCACCAAGTTGTGCTTTTGCAGCAGCAATATCCCAAGTTCCGTTAACAGCAATTTTAACATTTCCAGTTCCTGCTAAAACATATTCATCAACCCATGTACCTTCACTTTGATGTTGAACAATGTTGTAAATAGCTTTAGCAGCTTTTAATCCTGCTTCACCATTAAAGTCAGCAGTAATTTTATCAACTTGGTTATCTTCAGTAAATGTTACATTATAGTCTGCACCAAATGTAAACATAGCACCTTGTCCATAGAAACCTTCTTGTAATTTATATGCAAATTGAGTATTTGTTTCGGCACATTTTGCAAGAATTCCTTCAACAGAAGCAACGTCTTCCTCTGTAAAGACAGATTTATCATACATTAAATAATAGGTATTATCTGCAGTATATGGGAATGCATATAAAGTGTCATTGAAAGTAGCACTATCAAGACCGACTTGATTAGTATTTTCTTCAACATAAGTTTTATAAGTACTTCTTAATGCAGCTAAAGCACCTTTAGCAACTAAGCCTTGTGTTTTATCAGCACCAAAAGCATAAACATCTGGTCCTGTTGCCCAGTCAGTAATTTCAGAGTCGACTTTATCTTCTCCGTGAGCAACTTGTTCAATAACATAAGTATTTGGATCGCCGAGTGATTTTCTATATTCTTTGAAATCTTCGATTAATTCGGCATCAAATTCAGCTTTATCAGCTGGACCAGAAAGAACAAGGTTAATTGTTTTTCCTTGAGGAGTTTCACCACCTGGGTTATCTGTTCCCCCCCCTGGGTTATCTGTGTTTCCTTTGTCACCACAAGCAACTAAGCCTGCGAGTGAAATGCCTAAAACGGCAATAACACCAAATAATTTTGTTTTTTTCATATTATTTTTATTCCTCCTTAAATATGAATGTAAAAATTATTTTTTAAGTAATTTTATATATTATTAACTCTGTTACGAGCTTAATAACCTAAAATAAATTAATCACCTCTTTGATAATTATCGTTCCATCTTAATAACATAGATGAAACTTCTTCTTTATTTTTTTCAAAGAGTTTTTTACTAATTCTCCAAGACCAATTTGAAGAACCGAGTGTTGAAGGGAAATTCATTCTTCCTTCTGCTCCAATTGCAAATAAATCTTGAAGAGGTAATATAGCAGCTTTTGTAGATGAAGCAATATTAAGTTCACAAACCTTTAATGTTAATTCTTTATTAGATAAATCTTTAACAAAAGGAATTCTGAATCTCTTACATTCATCTTCCAATATTTCTAAAAACATTTTCTTTTCATCTTTAGTTAAATCATCGATAAATTGACGACACGTTTTAGAATCATGAGTTCCGCTATATGAGAAGAAATTGTAAGTATAATTTGATGGCCTCCAAATATTTGTTTTATCTGGATTATCGAAACATTGAGTTACAATTTTCATTCCTGGATAACCACATTTATTAAAGAATTCAATAAAATCATCGTCTATCATTCCTAAATCTTCAGCAACAATTGGATAATCTAATTTATCTTTAAATAAATCAAATCCAGGTCCTTTTACCCATCTTCCATTTTTAGCTGTTGTATCTTTAAATGGAATTGAGTAATACCCACTAAATCCTCTAAAGTGATCAATTCTTAAATAATCAAAGAACTTTAATGCGTTATTTATTCTTTCATTCCACCATTTATAATTAGTTTCTTTATGATATTTCCAATTATATAAAGGATTGCCCCATAATTGACCATCAACTGAGAAACAATCTGGTGGACAACCAGCAACATTAACTGGATAGTGGTTGATATCTAATTCAAATAGTGAAGGATATTTCCGAACTTCTAATGAATCAAATGCAACATAAATTGGCAAATCGCCCATAATTTTTATCTTATTTTTATGAGCATATTCTTTTAATGAATTATATTCATTTAAGAATTCATATTGGGTCCAAATATAAAATAGAATATCATCTTTATTATTTTGAATTAATTCTTTTTCTAATTCTAATGAGTATGTTTTATATTTGTTATCCCATTCATACCATGGTTTTAAATGATTAATATCTTTTAAAACCATGAATATAGCAAAATCTTTAAATTGAGGATTGTTTTTAATAAATTCTTTAAACTCAAGACTAGTTTTATCAAATCTATTAAATGCTTTTCTTAATACTTTTAATCTATTATTGAAAAGTATTCCGTAATCAACTCTTTCTTCATTATTACCCCAATCAATTGAATTTACTTCTTCTTTTGTTAATAACTTTTTATTAATTAATGTATCTAAATCAATAAAATAATAATTTAAACCATAATTTGAAGGAGATTGATAAGGTGAATCTCCAAATGAAGTTACATTAAGTGGTAAGATTTGCCAAATATTGCAATTAGATTTTTTTAAAAAATCAATAAATTCATAAGCTTCCTTCCCTAAACTCCCAATGCCATATTTTGAAGGGAGGGAAGAAATATGTAATAAAATTCCACTTTCTCTTTCTTTCATAAATAAAATTGCTTCTTTGTTTGTAAGCGCTTTCATTATAATTTCAAATTTTTCTTGTGTAAAGAGTTAATTTTTCCCTTAATATTCATTAAATTCATAAAAATTGTAAATAATTATTAAAATTTAAATATTTTAATATTGAAATTTACATATAATTAAAAAATATTCGATGGTTATCGAATATTTTACTAATTTTATAAATATATAAAAAATTACCTAAATTATCATTACTTTAATTTTAAACCTCAATTTTTATTAAAATCAGTGTTTAAACGTCTATATTTCTCATTTAATGAAAAAATTTTATTTTTTAAGTCATTATTAAATTCAAATGGTAAAAAACGATATGTCCAGTTATCTTCTAAAAGTGTTGATGGACGATTCATTCTAGACTCTTTACCTTTAAAAAATAAATCTTGAAAGGTAAAAGAAACATGTTCTGCTTTTGAAGCAAAAATAAGTTCAATAAGTTTAAAAGCTATATCATAATTTGAAAAAGCATCTTCTAAATATGGCACATTTAATTTTTTGCATTCTTCTTTTATTTTATTTAAAAGTTCTTCTTTTTTTACTTCATTAATTTCATCTAATTTTACTTTTATAGGAGTATTATCGTGATTTCCTAAATAAAAATATGTATTTTCATCAATTTCAGAGGGCAAAATTCTTCTAATGTCTTCAACATCATCAAAAAGAGTAGGAATTAAAGTAATATTATAAGGAATATCGCTATCTTTAATAAAATCTCTTATTTTTAAAGAAAAATTACCTAAACCAGAAGCGATTAAATTATTTTCTTCTTTAATTAAATTGATAAATTCAATTCCTGGTCCATCCATAAATACTCCTTTTTTAGGATTTTTACTTCTAAAAGGAATCGCATAAACTTCTTTAAAACCTCTAAAGTGATTAAGTTTAACACGGTCATAAAGACTTGAAGCACGATAAAGTCTTCTTCTCCACCATTTGTAATTATTAAGTCTCATATATTCCCAATCATAAAGAGGATAACCCCATTTTTGACCGCGAGAATTAAAATTATCAGCAGGATAACCAGCAACATAGGTAACTAAATTTCTTTTATCAACCATAAAAAGTTCAGGATTAAAATACATTTCATCACTATCAAATCCTAAAAAATGAGGAATATCACCGATTATTTCAATATTTTTACTTTTTGCATATTCATGTAATTTATTCCATTGTTTAATAAAAATGAATTGTAAAAAAAATTGAAATTCAATTTCTTTGCTATGATGCTTTAAATAATGAACCATTACTTCTTCATCGTAATATCTATCTTCTAATGAATAATCAAACCAAGCTTTATTATTGTTATTTAATTTTATCGTTTTGAATAAACAATATTTAAAAATTTGACTATCTTTTTTAAATTCAAGATATTCTTTATTTTCTAAATCAAATCTTTTAAATGCTTTTTTAAAAACAATATCTTTAGCCAAAGTAACTTTTTCAAAATCTACTTTTCTAGGATTTTTTCCAAAGTTTAAATTTTGTAAATCACGACTATTTACTAAGCCTTTTTCAATTAAATCATCAATATCAATTAATAAAGGATTTAATCCAAAAGCAGTAATAACTTGGAAAGGTGAATTAGAAAATCCTACATCTTCTAAAGGTAAAATTTCCCAATATGAAAATCCACATTCTTTAATATAATCAATAAATTTATATGTTTCTTTACCTAAACCTCCAATACCATATTTTGATGGTAATGAAGTAATATGCATAATTACACCACTTTCTTTTTGTTTCATGTTTATAATTTTATATTAAGGAAATATTGTTTTCAAAATATTAAAGTTTTAAAAACGATATTTTTAATTAAGAAATTATACTTATTTTAATAATTTCTTTATAAATAGTGTCAAAAAAGATATTGTTTTTTTATTTCTTAAATATAAAATATTAGGGTATGAAAAATGAATTAAAAAATAAAATTATATATCAAGTTTTTGTTAGAAACTTTACAAAAGAAGGTACATTTAATGCCTTAAAAGAAAAATTAGATTATATTAAATCTTTAGGAGTAGATATTCTTTATCTTTTACCTATTTCTCCTATTGGAAAAATAAATAGAAAAGGAAGTTTAGGTTCACCATATTCAATTAGTGATTATATGAAAATTAATGAAGAGTTAGGGAATGAAGAAGATTTTATTTCATTAATTAATAAAACTCATGAAATGGGTATGAAAATCATGATTGATATTGTTTTTAATCACACTTCTAGAGATTCATTTATTTATAAAAACCATAATGAATGGATGTATAAAAATGAAAAAGGAGAATGTGCAAATAAGGTCGGAGATTGGAGTGATGTTTATGATCTTGATACAAAGAATGATGAATTAATCTCTTATCTTGTTGATGTTATTCGTTATTACTCTTCTTTAGGTGTTGATGGATATCGTTTTGATGTTGCTTCTTTAATAGATAAGAAGTTTTATCAAGCATTAAAAACAATGCTTGACAAAGAATATCCTTCTACTATTTTACTTGCTGAATCTATTCATGCTTCTTTTTCTAATTATGTTAGAAGCATTGGTTTTAATGCTTTAAGTGATGCTGAACTTTATTCTTTAGGTTTTGATTTATGTTATATGTATAACAGCGTTGAACCATTTGATAAATATATAAAAGAAAAGAATAATCGCTATTTAGATATTTATAAAGTTTTATTAAATAATGAAGAAGCTTATAATCCTGCTTCTGCTTTAAGAATTAGAGGATTAGAAAATCATGATCAACCTCGTTTAATTGAATTAAGTAAAAATAAAAGAGTAATGAGAAATTTGGCTGCTTTCCCAATCTTTATGAAAGGACCTATGTTTATTTATAATGGACTTGAAAGTAAAGCCAATCATCATCCTAGTTTATTTGATAAAGATTTAATTGATATGAGTATTGATAAAGAATGGTATGATTTTATTATTTCGTTAACTAATTTTAAAAAAGATAAATTAAATTTAGATGTTTTAACTAGTGAAGTTTTATTAACAAAAGGTGATAATCTTGCAATTATAAATCATTATAAAGATAATTCTTATTCTTATGGTTTATTTAATCTTTCTTCTTCAGTTAACGGAAGTTTAATTAAAGATGAAAAATTAATTAATGGAGCATATGTTGATTATTTCACTTCTAAAGTTGTTGTTATTGAAAATAATTCAATTCGTGTTAAAGAACCACTTTTCTTATTTAAAAGTGAAAATATTAATAAATAATATATAAATAAATTTAAATAAAGGAAAATAATATGTCGTTAAGAATTTATCGAATTATTAGTTTAATATTTTCACTTCTTCAAATACCTATTCATGCTTTTTTATTATATTTAAATTTAGTTAATCAAGAAACTGATTCATTAATTGTTTTAGCTTCGACTCTTATTTGTTTATTTCTTTCAATTATTGAAACATTTGTTTCAATAAAAACTATTAAAAACGATAATAGTGCTTTATATAATTTAGCTTTTGAAAGAGATGGTAAGATAAATAAATTTGCTTTTTATGTTTCTATTGTTTTAGGAGTCATTGGGTTAGTTTTACTAATTTTTGGTATCTATTATTTAATTATTTTAAATTATTTATTAGGAGTTTGTTTTACTTCAATTGGTGTATTTATTCTTTTTAATATAATTATTTATCTTTCTTACATAATTGTTGTTATTAAAACTAGATATATTAGATAAATTATTATTTAAAAACTTAATAACTTAAAAAGCCTCAATCTAGAGGCTTTTTAAGTTATATTCATTTTAATTAGAAATCAGTATCATTTAAGAATTCAGGAATAATTGAATCCTCTTCTTCTTTTTCTTTATTTGAAGCTTCTTCTTTATTTCTTTCATCAGCTTTAAGTTTAGATTGTTCAACACTCTTTTCAAAAAGCATTTGTTGTTGTCTTTCTTTTTCTTCTCTTAATGCTGACAAATCAAGTTTTGTACCTGGATTAACTGAGAAATCAAATTCAGTATTAAAGTCTCCAGCAATAATAGAAACCATGATTTGATCATCAAGTTGATCATTAACACTAATACCAAATTTTAAATCAAGATTTCCTCCACAACTATAAACCATATGATCTACACAAGTTTGACAATCTAAAAGAGAAACTCTTGGTCCGCAAGTAATATGACATAATGCTTTTTGAGCTCCATCAATTGATTGTTCGATTAATGGACAAGATAAAGCGTTTTCAGCAGCTTCAATAGCATTATTTGCTCCTTGTCCACTACCAAAACCAATTAAAGCAACACCACTATCTTTTAAAGTAGCTTTAACATCAGCAAAATCAAGGTTAATAAAAGAAGGCATTAAAATTAAATCAGTGACTGTTTTTACACTTTTTGCTAAAACATCATCAGCTAAAGAGAATGCTTCTCCAACAGGAAGATTACCACTACTCATTAATAATTTATCATTTGAAACAACGATTAATGAATCACAATTTTCTCTTAATTCATTTAATCCTTGAACACTTGCTTCAACTTTTTTTCTTCCTTCAAAAGTAAATGGACGAGTAACAATAGCAACAGTTAAAGCACCTTCTTCTTTTGCAATTCTAGAAATAACAGGTGCAGCACCAGTTCCGGTTCCGCCCCCCATTCCAGCAGCGATAAATACCATATTAGCGCCTCTAACTATTTCACGAATATCTTCACTAGAAGCTTCAGCAGCTTCTTTTCCAGCAATAGGATCTCCTCCTACTCCAAGTCCACCAGTGACATTTTCTCCTAAAATAATTCTATTTGGAGCTTTTGATAAAGATAAAGCTTGTTTATCAGTATTTGCGACATAAAACTCGACATTTCTAATGTCTTCATCAATCATTCTATTTACAGAGTTATTTCCAGCTCCTCCAACACCAATAACAATAATTCTTGCTACAGGTTCAAAGCCATCTAATTCATGTGCATCAATCATAGTTTTATCCTCGCTTTATCTTTATTTTTATCTATTTAATAAATAAACACTTTTTTATAATTCATCTTCATCTTCTCGATATTCATCAACCTTTCTTTCAATAGGTTTAATATCGATTTTTGTTTCATCTTCTAAAGAACCTTTATAAACGGAAGTAAAGGCAATTGCTCCTAAAAGATTAACATCACCAGGTTCTAAAGCACCAATAGAATCGTTAGTAAAGAATTTAATTGGATTAGAAGAATGTAAACGATTAATAAATTCTTTAAAACCATTAAGTAAAGTTCCGTTTCCTATAAATACTAAAGGAATATCTTCTTTTAAATTTCCATAGTCTTTAAGTAAATAATTTATAGAATTTGTAAATAATTTATCCCAGTTATTTAAACATTCATCAACAACTTGAACAAGTTCATTTTTATTATATTTTCTTTTAATTCCATCATCACCTAAAACAGATAAAATTGGAGCATTAAATTTAGTTTCTCTTAAATCATGCCCATAAATTATCTTTAATTCTTCAGCTTTATCCATTGAAATTTCAAAAGAATTAGCAATTGCGTTAGTTATATCGTTTCCTCCATTAGGGAATGAAGTTGAATCATAAAGTCTTCCATTTCCAAAAAAGGAAACAGTTGTATTATCTTTGTTATAATCAACAAGTAAATATTTATCAAAAGATGACTTATTAATTTCTAAAAGAGAATTTACTCCTAAAGGAGCAATAACTACTCTTTTAATTAAAATTCCTGCATCAGTAATTGCTTTTTTAAAATTTTCTACCATAACTTTAGGGAGTGTAAAAATATGAGCACTTACTAAAAGTGAGTTTGAAAAATATCCTAAAGGTGGATCTTTATAAACTCGATTTCCTTCAAGCGAAAAAACATAAGGAATAATATCAACAATTTCATCATTTGGTTCATTAGTTCTTGCTTTTTTAATCATGCTTAAAGCATTAGCAATATCAATTTTAGCAATTCTTCCATCACTAGAAATTGTATTAGTAGTTTTTTCATTTGAAAAAACTTTAAGACCAAAAGGAGGAAGAATTAAAACTACTTCATTAATATCAACTCTTAATCTCTTTTTTGGATCAGAAATTACTTTAATTTGTTTTAAATCTTCACTTAAAGAAGTTAAATCAAAAACGTCTCCATCTTTATTAGAGACTCTTAAAGGATATGTTCTTTTATAAAGAACATTTATTTTATTATCATATAAATAACCGATTAATAATTTAAAAGATGTATTTTTTATTTCTACGGCCGCAACTGTTATATCCATACTGCTTATAATTTTAATATTAAAATATATAAAATACAATTAATAATATATATATTATTAATAGGGAATATGTCTAATTTTCTTTTAAAATTGGAATATTATCACCTGATAAATACCATTGATTTTTAAAATAACTATCCCCACTTTTAAAAGAATAAATATCACTGCTATTTATAGGTAATTTATTGCTTTCAAAATATAAATTCATATTATCATTAAAATAAAATGAATAATCATTTAATCCGCTTATTCCATCTTTTAAAATAACGAATTCGATAGATATATTTCCGCATATTGCATATTTATCAATATTAGTTATTGAAGAAGGTAAAACAATACCTTTTAAAGAATTATTAATTAAATTAATTGAATAAAATGAAATTTCTTTTAAAGACGAAGGGAAGATATAAATGTTTATATCTTTTAAAGGTATAAATGTATAAAGTATTTTTCTACCCTTTGAATATAAAGAATTATCAAAAACTTCAAAATAGTTATTATTATCATCTAAATAAATATTTAAATAAGAATAAGATAATGATGAATAAGAAATAATATTTCCATCTATTTCTTTTAAAAATAAAGGTAAATATAGCTCTTTTAATCTAGATAAATCATAAAAAGCATTTTCTTCTATTTTTAAAATATTGTTGTTTAAAGTTAATTTTTCGATATTAGAAAGTTTGAAAAATGAATATGATTTTATTATTTTCAAAGAATTCGCTCCATTAAAATCTATATTTTTAATAGTTGAAGAATAATTAAATGAATAAGAAGAAATTACTTCAACACCTTGTCTTATTTTATAAACATTTTTAATATTTAAAAAAGCATAATAAAGTATTTTTTCATCCAATGAAAAAATACTATTATCAATAATTTTATATTTACTATTGCTATTATTTTCATTATCAAATTTAATAGTTGTTAATGAAGGAGTATTAATTAAAAACCCTTCTTCAATAGTTTCAATATTACTATTTAAAGTTAATGTTTTTAAAGAAGATAAATTATAAAAAGCGTTAGTTTCAATATAATAAATATTTTCAGATAAAGTTATTGATTCAATAAGAGAATTATTTGCAAAACAATAAGACTCAATAACGCTCACCTTTTTATCATTAACTATTGAAGGAATAGTAATATTTTTATTTTTTCCTTTATAAGAAATTAAATGATAACCATCTTCATTTAAAGTAAAAATGAAATTTGAAAGTTCTTCTTCATTAAAAGTATGGTTATCATATTTATCGTTTAACTCATCATCAGAAGGTTTGTTATTTTCTCCATCATCCTTTATAGGTTTATCATCGTTATTATTTTCTTCATCTTTATTATCATCATCAACTATTAACTGATCATTAGAACTATTTTTAACTGTTGGGATAATTATTGCTAATAAAGAAATTGCTAAAATTAAATTTATAACAACAGAAAGCGATAAAATTAAATTTAAATTTTTACTTTTTAAAAAGTTTCTTTTATTATCATTCTTTTTATTATTAAGTTCATTAACAATGATTTCAGTTTGATTTAACCCAAAATAAAAATAATCAATTTTTAAATTAAAAAATGTAGCTAATTTTAAAAATTCATCATAGGTAGGTAAACTTTTACCAGTTTCAATATTTGAATATCTTGATGATGAAATATTAATTTCTTCAATTAAAGTCTGCTGTTTTATATGCAAATCATTTCTAATGTTTTTTAAATTAAATGTAAATTTTGTATCATCAAAATCATATTTTTCTGCTAACCTATTTTCGTAAGAATTAATTTTATAAAAATAACTACTAATATCGATTTTTAAAATTTTGCATAACTTACCTATTAAGTCAAAACTAACAACACATTCATCTTTTTCATATTTTGAAATAGTTTGCGGAGTAACATTTAAAAAAGAAGCTAAATCAGTTTGCAAAAGATTTAATTCGCTTCTTCTTTTTTTAATAAATTCACCATATGTTAAATTTATTTCTTTTTTATTCATACAAAACTTAAATTAATGGTTTAGGAAAACCATTTACATATTCCCAATCATCGCAATAATAAACTTTTTGATTTGCATTTTCTCGATTAAAAAAAGTTAAACTACTATTAGGAGGTAACTTTTCACATTCAAAATAAACAGAACTATTTTCACAATTAACTATCGATTGTCTTTGCAATCCTTTAGCACCATTTAAAAAGATAATTCCTTTTAACATTGGATTATTAAAAATTCCATCTTCGCTTAAAAATTCTAAAGTAGAAGGTAAAACAATATATTCACATTCATCAAAAATAAAATTTATTGCGAGTTTTAATATTTTTTTAACTCCTTCTTTAATATGAACGATTTGATTTAATGAAGAATTTTTTAAAGAATAAAGAATCTTTCCATCTTTTGAATATAAAGAGCCGTCAATTTCTTTAAAATACTCATTATCTTCATCAACTTTATAACCGCCGAAATGATAGCAAGAAATAATAGGAGAATTATTAATTTTATTTATATTTTTTGGTATATAAAATTCTTTTAAATTATTCGAACCACAAATTACTCTTTCTTTTAATTCGGTTATTATATTGTTTAAATGTAGTTTTTCGAGATTATAGCAATCCATAATTGCTAAAGTTTCAATATTTTTAACACTATCTGGTAAATAAATTTCTTTTAAATTATTGTTTCCTACAAAAGCATGAGTTTTTATAGTTTCAATTCCTTCAGGAACATAATAAATTGAAACTTCTTCTCTTTTTTCTAAACAAAGTATTAAATTTTTACCATCATTAGAGCAAATGGAATTATTAATAAAAGTAAAATTTTCATTACCGTTAGGGAAAACTACTTCTTTTAAATTTGGATTTGTATGAAAAGCTTCCTCATCTATTCTTACTAGTGTTGAAGGCAATGATAAATATTCTAAATTTGAACATACTCCGAAAGCATTTTTTCCAATTTCAACTAAACCTTCTTCAATAATAATCTTTTTACATGATAAAAATGATGAATTTGAGCTATGTTCAATTTTTTTGACCATATAAGAACCTACTTTTCCTGGAATTGTTATTGTTTCGTCATCTTTTTTAAATCCACTAATAGTTATTTCTTTTTTCGATGAAATACGGAAATAAAACTTTTTAGCTAACTCATCTAAAGCTTCTTGATCTATTTTATCTTCTTCACTATCCTCATCGTCTTCTAAAGGTTTATCATCTTCATCTATGCTTGGTTTATCATCGATTGATGGTTTATTATTATCGTTATTATTATCATTTTCTTCTTTATCACCGCTTGGATTAGATGGATTTTTGTTATCTTCTTCATCATTATTCATATCATCATTAATTTGACTATTATTAGAAGAAGATAAAATTAATGGTAAAGAAATTGAACTAGTTAAAACAAAAATAAAAAGTAAAAGAATAACTGATAAAACTTTTTTATTTTTAAATATATCTTTAAAATCGTTTTTACTTATTTTAAATTCTTCGATTCTTTTTTTATTATTTATTTTATTTTCTTTATCTTTAATATATAAATTTTCTTCAGTTTCATCATATCCATAATAAAATGTTAGATAATCGAGATTATATAAATCAGCAATCACTTTAAATTCTTCAATAGTAGGTAATGAACCGTTTCTTTCAAAAGAAGATAATCTATTTTTATTAATATTTACTCTTTCTTCTAAATCAATATAAGTATAATTATTTTTTAATCGATAATAAGACATTCTTTTTTTAAATTTTAAAATATCAAAATTTAAAAAAGAATCCTCAAAATCTTCTTTTAAAGGTGCATTAATATTTTTAATTAAAAAACCTTCTAAATCAATTTTTAAAATCTTACAAAAAGAAGATACTAAAGAAATATCTATTTTAGAAATATCTTTTTCATATTTAGAAATTTGTTGAATACTAACTTTTATGACATTAGCTAAATCTTTTTGAGTTAAATTTAATTTTTTTCTTCTCTCTTTTATAAAATTACCATAACTTAGATTCATATAAATAAATAATACACTTTCTTTTTTAAAAATTGAAAATATATATAAAAACAACAATAGAATTAAAGAGATATAAATATTTTTAAAATTTTGTTATATCTCTTTAATTAAGGAATAAAAATAGTATTAATTTTAGAAATTATTATTTACTTTTTTTAAGAAATTTTCTTCCTAATGGGAGAAGGATAAATTTTACCATTTTAAAATATTGTTTTCCGAAAGGAATACCAATAATTGTAATACAAAGAATTGCTCCAGTAAGAAGCATCATTAAAGCACTTTCCCATCCTAAAAGAATAGCCCATAAAATATTGATAATCTTTTTTAAAATATTATTATCGACTTTTTCAACTGTTTTTCCAAAAGGGCAAAGAACAAAACCTGCAAATTTAAAATATTGGATACCTACAGGAATAAAAATAATTGAACAGCAAAGGAAAATACCTGTAATAAATAATCCGATTGCCCATAAAAGACCACCAAAAATGATCCATAAAATGTTGCCTAATGTTTTCATATTTTTTAAACCCTCTTTTAAATTCTATTTATAAATATTAGAAATAAGTCTCTTCATCAGCTCTTTTTTTAACTTCTTGAGATGCTGAGAATGGAATTCTCGTTGTATATTTATTTTTAGCTGCAACTATTTGATTTGTTGGCCATTTAAATATATCTGTGTTCCATTGTAGGATTTTATCATTATAAAGTTCTCTTGCAGCAGTAATTTCTCTAGATAAATAATCCGCTTTATCCATTGCTTCTTGAATGGTATGATGTGCTTCTAAATTTGGATAATTTTCAAAAGCGACATTAATTGCATTTTGAACACTATCTAACTTCGCATAAACTTCATTTCTATCTTCATCACTAAGTCTATTTCCACCTCTAGCTTCGGCAATTTTAACCATTGTTTCTTTATCTAAATCTATTGATTTATCTAAAAGTTTTGCACAATTTCTTAAAATTGTGTCTTTTTGGATTAAAAAGTTATCAATTTGAGAAGAGCTAGCTTGAATTTGTTGTTGTAATCGTTCAAAATGGTTTTGTGCACCAATTTTCATAAACAAAAACACAATACCTGGAATAATCCCTAAAACCCATAAAAGTATTTCAAAAAATAAAGATCCTTTACCAACGGTTACCGGAATTTTTTGTTGAATTACATTTACTTGATTTCCTTCTTCTTTAAATGGTCCATTAACTTCGTCTAATTGTACTGACATATTTTTAATCTCCTTTCTAGTATTTAATTAGATTTATTTATATTCGTATTAATATTCGAATTTAAATTCGAATTTTTGAAAAATTCAGTTAGTTTATTATCAAGATTTTCATTGTAACTATAATTATCTAATGGGAAAAGTAAAAATCCTCTATAAATAAAATAGTTTCTGTCACCAATAATTTCATCGAAATCTTTATTATTTGAAACAAGTGAACAGAAATCGGGATAAGTATGCCCAATATTTTTAACTTCAATAGCTTTCTTATTAACTAATGGCAAATATTCAATCCAATGAACTGGAACATCATAATAATTTCCATCTGAACAACGTTTGGTTACATATTCCACTCTTTCTACCCCTTTAAAAGAATATGAATCAACTTCAAGTCTATCAGCTAAATTATCTTTCGAGACAAATCTAGTTTTTAAGATTTGACTTGTTGTTGCTTCTTTGTGAATAAAATATGAAGGATCCATAGCATTTGCTAAACATTCATGTAGCATTGGGTTATAGTTACTTGGAAATTCCCTATTTACAAAATCTTTATTTTTGAGTTGTTGATATAAAGGAATTGAAAGTAATGGGGCAAAATCAAAATATATTGAATCGAAAGCTTTAGAAATTAAATTAACAAAATTTTCTTTTGCGATTTGATAAGAATATGTTTTGAAATCATTAGGGCATAAATCATAATTAATCTTTTGGGAATGTTCACTAATAATTGTATTTATTCCTTTACTCTTATCAAAACTGAAATCATCACCAAAAACTTTTTTATCTTTAACAAGTTTTACAATATTATTTTGAGCTAATGGAGTAAAGAGCAATCTAAATTCATGCTCATTATCACGATTAATAGCCCCGAATAAGGCTTCAAAGGTATCATTATTCATATGAGTATAGGAATTTGCTAAACCCTCTTTTAACTCTTTTTTAGCAATTTTTTGTGCTTGTTTTGTATATTTTTTTACATATGATTCAATATCTTTTTCTGACCAGTTTTTATCTACGACTGGTTTTCTTGAAAATGATAATTGATTTCCAGCGTCGTTAAAATAACGTAATTGAGTAACGCCATAATAATTTGGTGCCGGTTTATAAATTGTTGCTGTTAATTTTTCTTTATGATTATGCGCTCGATTATCACTATCATAGGTTATCCATTTAACTACTAACTCTCCAGAATATGGAACATTAACCATTTCTTTTTCAAAATATCTTTCGACTAAAAATGGATTTCCTTGAATATCTCCGCTCATTACATAGAGTAAACTTTCATCAACATTATCGGATTTTTGATAATTATATTTATCTTTAACATATAAATATTTTTGTAAATCAAAATTATTATCAAAATTAATAATATCTATTGTTTTATTAAATATTTCTTGAGGCATATCATAATCATAGAGAGAATTTAACGCATCTATAGATTCATAGCATTCTTGAAGTTTATTATCTTTTTTATTCTTAAGTTCTTCAGTTTTTCTATTAAGTAATTCTGACATTTTTTTAAAATAAAGAAAGTAACCTAAAAGACCTCCTAAACCTAAAAGAAAAAATAAAACAATAAAAACAATTAATCCAGCTAATGCTCCCCCACTTGTGCCTCCACAAAAGAAACAAAGGATTATTCCTAATACTATAAGAGCAATCCCACCAAATAAACACATTTTTTTCAAAAGGTCTGTGTTATTACCTTTTGACGAAGCTTCTTTATATTGTTTCAAAAGTTCATCATATTCAGCGACTAGACGCTTATTTTTTTCAACATCTATTCCAGATTTTTTAACTAAATCTTCAAAATAATCATTTGAATTTTTTATTATAGATTTTGAAAATTTTTCGTTATATTCACCTAGCGGATCTAATATTTCTTTCGCTTTCATCAATATTTCCTCCTTTCAAATTGGGAATCTAAATTTATTCTAAAAGATAGCATTTAAAAGTTAATCAATTAAACTTAAAAAAAGACAAAATTAGTTTAATTTAAACTATTTTGTCTTTTAAAGTATTAAATTACCGTTAATTTTCCGTAAATATAATGAATATTATAGCAATTTGTAACATCTTCTCCTTTATCATTAATTATCTTTTGAACAGTAAATATATTTTTATAAACACCTTGTTTTTTAATATTCGCGGTTTGCTGGATTCCTCTATAAATATAATCTCCACTTATTAAATTTTCGATGCTTAAAGTTGTTACATAAGATTTTAAATCACTGAAAGAAATAGTAATGTCTTCAGTCGTTAAATAAATATCTCTTTTTTGAATTGTTAAATCACCCAAATATTTCCTAATCGTATAATTATTAAAAGAAGGTTTATTTTCCTTGTTTCTTATTTCAAGTTGAATATCATTTTTTATACTTCCAGCTTTAGAAATTTTACTCCAAGTATTAATAAATAGTTGATCACCATCTTTTAAATTTCCATCCATAGAATATTTTTCATAGCTATGTTCTTTTCCATCGTATTCAAAAGTTGCTGAATCGGTATAAAGACTAATTATTTCTTTTGGTTGATTTTCTCCACTTCCACCTCCTGAACCTTGATTTCCGCTATCTCCACCTTCTTCTAAAGAGGTGCCTCCAGTAGCACTTCCATCTTCATTATTACCATCAATTGGAGGAATTTCTTCTCCATCTAAAAGTGGAGCGACAGTAAAATCGAAACCAACCCATCCTTTCCCTTCGATATATACTTCAGTTATAGCGTGTTTTTGAAATGCGATAACATCATAAGTTTTTCCAACTGTTTCCCCGTTAATTAAATATCCACCTATTACTCTTGAAGGTTTACCATTCATTCTAAAAATTAAAGAGGCAGCACCAGCAAAATAATCACATTTTCCAATTTTTGTTTGAGTTAAAAAAGCAATCATTGGATTAGAACTATTTCCAGCCGTTAAATTTTTTGTACTATAAAAATATTCATTTTTAAATAAATTCATTAATTTATTTGCTAAAGTAATTGTATCAAAACTTGCTAAATTCTTTTCTTTGATAAAATCTTTTAATAAATCAAAAGTTTTTCCTTCAATTCCTCGATAATTCTCATCAACAAATGCTCTATAATTTTCTTCTTCTAATCTTACGTTTTCATCGTTAAAAGTAGCATTATCTATTAAAGAATGATTTTTTAAATAATCAAAATCATAACCTTCAACAAAAATATCTTTAGTTTTTAAATCGGAAATAACGCTATACGCATCATATTGTTGTTTTTTATTTAATTTAGGATATAAAGGAACTAAATCAGAAGTTCTTGAAGCAACTTTATAATAATTTAAACTACCAGCTAATTCTATACCACTTTGTTGATCTAATAAAATAGAAATAAATTCTTGAGGATTGACTCCATATTTTGGTTGATATAAAGGAGCTTCTTCAAATGATTTGCCATTATATCTACCAAAAGAACTTGATTTAAAGAAGGAACTTCCTGATTTTGTAGGAGTATATTTTAAAACAACTTCATTTAAATTTTGATTAAAATTATTTCCTCCACCACCATATTCAAGTGAATCATTTGAATTTATTATTTCCGTTGAGTAAGAAGGATAACCACCATCACCCGAATCATAATCCGTATCTAAAAAACCTTCCCAATCGGAATCATCTAAATCATCATCATTGCCTCCATTGTTATCAACTTTTTCTAAAATAGAAAAAGTTCCATAATCATAAGCAATATCATAATCAAAGGTTACATCACCAGCATCTCGATGAATAATTTTTAAAATAACTTCATTTTCATATGTTCCGATATTAGTTTCTTTTCTATATGATACTAATTCTAAAGAATCAGTAGCAGCTAATGTTCCACTACTAACTTTATATATTGGAAAACCTTGTGGTTTACCAGTATAACCAGTATCCCAAGAAATAGTTTGAATAGTTATTTTTCTTTTATAAACTTCATAATTATTACAAGAAACAGTAATTGAATAATTTTTCGTTACTTCTTCATATGTATTATCATCATAAACATTTACTTCGAAATCATAACTATGGGTTCCTACATGCATCATATTTTGATTTACGTGTACAGAAATATAATGTCCATCTAAAATTCCTTCATCATAAATATTTTCAACATTATTATAGTAATCTCCATCATATGTTTTATCACTAAATCTAAACGTAATTTTTAAAGGACGAGGTGAAATTATATAATTACCAGCTTCGATTTTAATATTATAATTTTTATTAACGACTTCTCCTTTACTATTTCTTATAGTAATCGTTGGTTGATTTTTATAAGTTCCTGCGTCGATATGTAAAGGGAGGGTAGATTCAATTTTATCTCCGTTTGCTAATGAGCCTTCAATAACACTTAAACTCGTATTATTTTCACTCGCTTTACCATCATAAATTTTTGTAAAATCACTTGTTTTAATAATAATATTTCGTTTTGTAATTTCTAAATGTGAATCATCATTAAAAGAATAAGAATAAAAGTTAGAAACATCACGATTTTTATTATCAAAAAAATTTATTTTTAAACTGTTTTTATAATCTTTTGCATCAATAAATTCATTTGAATCATCAATTTCATATCGATCTAGATTATAAAGTGAACCATCAATTAAGTCGATATTATTGAATTTATGTTTTAAAGCATCGTATTCAATACTTTCTTTCGCTTCAAAGGTTATTTTTCTAGGTAAAAGAGAGATTTCATAACTACTTTCAAAATTAAAATTATAACAATCTGTAACATCTTCATTATTTATATCAATAATTTTTATTGAAGATTCATCCATCTTTACATTAGCTAGATTGTTATTAAATGATTCATAAGAAAAATCTAATTCAATTAATCTATCTCCATTAATAAGTCCAAAATCTAAAATAGGAATTTCACCATAAATCGATGAAGAATTTTCTAATATTTTTACATCAACATTTAAAGGATTAATTTTAAATTTAGTACTTTCTCCATAAGTAAATCCACCAAATATATTTTTAGAAATTCCTCTAATTTCATAATTTCCAACTTTATAAGGTTCTTCTTTTGACCATTCATTATTATTTTCAGCTTTAAATTCATAAGAAATATAATTAGAAAATAATCCTTTTGCTTCGTAATTTAATTTTTCTCCATAATTAATATCAGTTATTTTAACAGTGTTAATTATATATCCTTTTATTCCTAAAAGAGTTGAAGTTAACGCAACAATAAAAATTAATATAAAAGCAAATAAAAACCTGAATTTATAAAATATTTTATAAATTCTCCCAATTTTTTCTAATTTTACTTTATATCTTTCTATTAACATAAATTAAACAATCCTTATCATTCCATACAAATAATTAATTGAATAATTATTTGTAACATTTTTATCATTATTATTTCTAATTTCATCAATCGTTATAACTGATAGATAATCTCCTTTTTCTATTAAACCATCACCTTCATAATAAGAATAAATTTTATCTCCATTAGCTAAATTTTTACACGTATATTCAGTATAATGAATTTTACCATCATAACTAATTTTTTGATTTTGAGTTTCAACAGTAATCTGTCTTTTTATGACAGTTAAAGTTCCAAAATCTTCTTTAATATTATATTGGTTTGTTACATCGTTAAAATTTTCATCAACGATTAAATAATCAACTTTATTTTCAATACTTCCAGCATCAATCAAAGATGAATTATTTGTTGCAATAAGTTGATGGTTACTTTTTAAACTACCTTTAAAATTATAGGAAGTCGAACTTTTTAATGTTTTTCCATCATAAATTTTACTAGCATCATCGCTTCCTATATAAATATCGTAAGTATTATAATCGTTTTCAACTTCAATTGATGGAACTATTTCATTCTCGTTTTTAATTTTGCTAGATGTAAAATCAACAGCAAACCACCCTTTTCCATTTATATATATTTCAGTCCAAGAAGTAAAATTTGATCCACTTATTAAATATGTTTGATTAGGTATAATTCCATTTACGACATATCCATTAGCAATTCTTGAAGGATAACCTAAACTTCTAAGGAAAAGCACAGCACTTCCAGCAAAGCGATCGCTTTTTCCTTCTCTTGTATTATTTAAAAAATCTATTAAAACGTCATCGCTATTAACATCTTTTAAATCCTTATATTTATAATAAAAATTTGAATCAAAAAAATCTTTAATATTAATTAATGTTGAATAGAGATCATTTCCTTTTAGATTATTTTTATTTATGATTGCTTCTATTTTATCTTTTGTTGAAGAAGGAATACTTAAATAATTTTTATATACAAATGAAGAATACTCTTTTTCAGCTTCTATATACTTTTGATCATTAAATTTTAAATTAGTTAATAAATTATAATCATTAATTAAGTCAAATGAATACCCACTTACATTTATTGTTTTATCTTTTAAATTTGAAATTACAGAATAAGTATCACTATTTTGATTTTTATTTAAAATTGGATAAAAACTAGTTAAATCGCTATCTCTTGCTTTAATAGATTCATATTCAATTTCACCTTCAAATTTTCTATCGCTTAAAGATGATAAAAGAATAGATGAAAATTCCTGAGGATTAATTCCATTTTTAGGAATATAAGATTTAGCATTATCCCAACCTTTCTTTGTATAATCCCCTTTAACTTCACTAACAAAAAATGAACTTCCGCTACTTTTTGGACGATATTTAAAGATTGTTTCTAAATTAACTTCTTTGCCTTCATTATAATTATATGCTTTATTACTTTTTAATGTTGCTGGTTTAGATTCGATATTAGAAGAAAGGACAGATATTTTTTCAGGAAATTCACCTCCATCTCCAGTTGAAAGACTACTATTTCCTACTAAAATATATCCATATTCATAATAAATATCATAATTATTCGTAACATCTTCTTCGTTTTGATTGATTATTGAAACAGTAAAGAAATTTTCATAAATTCCTTCTTCATAAAATTCATCAAAAAAAACATTACTAATTTCATCATTTTCAGCTAACGAACCTTTGGAAATAATATAATTAGGATATGAATAAGTTTCTCCTTCATAATATGGAAATTTTTGCGAATTGCTTTTTAAGATAATTTCTCTTGGTTCAATAACTAAATCATTAAATTCTTCATTTACTTTATAATATTTTGTAACATCTGCACCATTAGAATTTAAAATCTTATATTCATAAATATCATTATATTCACCGACATTCTTAACATCTTCTTTTAATGTTATTTCAATATGGTCGCCATTTAATAAATATCCACTCGTAATTTCATATTCAACATCTTTAACAATTTTTCCATCATATTCTTTATGAAATGATGGTATTTTGAGAGTTATTGATGTTTCAATAAATCTAAAAACACCTGTGACATTTAAACTAAAAAGTATAGCTAAAGCGATGCTACAAAAAGCTATTATCGATACAATTATTATAATAAGTCCTGACTTTTTACTCATAATTACATCACCTTCTTAAAAATTTTGATAAATATTTCTTAGCATTTTTAAACGAATTTTCATCAAAATTATCATTTAAAAAATCTAAAAATTGTTTTATTCCATCGTTTAATCTTAAAAAATCCATACTTTCGATTTTTCTTAAAACCTTTTTAGTAATAAAATCATCTAGAGCATCATCTAAGGTGCCGCCACAATCTAAATAAATAGGAACATATTTAAAAATTTGCATTGACATTCTGTTTCCAAAATTAATATTAAAACATTTGTTTAAATAATAATTAAATTTAGCAATTATTTGATTTGTTTTAGTATATTCATTTGTTTTAATGAATTTTTTATATGAATATTCACATATTGATTCAAAATCATTATATGAAATAACTTTTGAATTAACTTTATTTCTTTTAAAAGGTGTGGCTTTTTTATTTAAATTTATTATCATTGCACGATCATAAACTTTATCGGATATTGCAAAAGTTGATTCATCATTATTTGCAGTACCTAAGAAAAATACATTTTTTCCTAATAAAAGTTTCCCATCAGCAAATTCTTTTGGATCGTTTGGCCATGTATCATTAACTATCTCAATGTATCTTTGTTCTTCATTAACTTCGAGTCTAGATAAAAAATCAGCAAAATAATACTCAATTCTTGCAATATTTAATTCATCTAAAATAATAATATAAATTCGATTATCTAGTCTTGAATGGTAGAGTTCATTAAGTAAAAGCGTTTCGTTGAATTTTTTTGTAAATTCGTTGAAATAACCAACTAAATCACTTTTTTCTTTCCACATTGGTTGAATTGCAATTGGTTCTAAAACATTTCCAACATATTTTTCAAAGGCAATTGCAATCGATGTTTTTCCAGTTCCACTCATTCCTTGAAGAATCATTAATTTTGAAGTCCCTAAATTCGCAATAAATGCTCGTATATCAGAAATATCATAATATAAAGGTTCTTTATCAATAGTTGCGCAAAAGCTTTGAAAATCATCGCAAAAATCTTTTAAATTAGTAATCTTATCATATTTAATTTCTTCTTTTTCTTCATTATCAATAGCACTTAAAGAAGGAAAACGTTGTTCTTCGTTTTTCTTTTCTTTTTTCTTTTCTTTGATAGTTAAAAAAGAAGCTCGATTAAAAACAAATGGTTTTTTATATCTTGTATTTATAATAATTAAATAATAAATAATGTAACAAACAGGAATTACGAAAATTAATAACAAAATTATATAAGTATAAGGACTATCTAAAATCAGACCTCCCTCATATTCTAAAGTAAAGGTTAATAAAATAGCTAAAAAGAAAAGCCCAAGAGCTAAATCAATAACCATTAAAACGCTAATAATTTTATCTATTAATGTTTTATTAACCATTCAACTTCTCCTTTCTTTTCAAAAGTTTTTTAATTTCTTCTTTTTTCTTCTTTTTTAAGTCTTTTTTTATCTTTTTCCATTCATTAATAAAATAATTTGTAAAAAATTCATAATCCTTTTCTAAGTCAGTAAATTGTTGTTCATTTAAATTTTCACTATTATTTAAATAACTTTTTGAAACTGAATTTAATAAATGACGAGTTTTATCTATCTCTTCATTAAGTTCTTTAATTTTTTCATTTAAATTATTTTTTTCTTCGCTTATTCTTTGAATTATTTTATTATTTTCTTTTTCTTTTAAAATATATTCTGCATATATTTTTTGTTTTTCGTCTTCAAATTTAATGGTTAGATTTTTTAAAGCTTCTTCTTTTTCACTTGTTAGTTTTTTAATTTCATTATCTTTTTCTTCGATACTAATATAGATGTTTTTTAGGAAAAATAGGACATCTTTTAAATTAAGTTCATCTAACGAAGTGGCTTCTTTAATTTTATTTAAAAAAATTTCGTTTTTTTCCATTTTCTCTTTTTCGTATTCTTCATTTAAAAGAGGGAATAATTCTTTAACTTCGCTATATGATAAAAAAGTCATCATTATAGGAATATATTTAAAAAAATGCACAAAATCTTTAGATAATTTATTTGTTTTAACATTCTTATTTTCAATTATAAAACCATCTTCATTATAATTTTTTAAAAATTCATAAAGTTCATAGCATTTAACAAAATTTGGATCATTTTTTAATACATTATTTTTAATTATTGGTTCTTGAATTGGAGGAAGTTTTCTAACAAGAGAAATTAAATCGGACTTTAAAAATTGATTAATAATTCCTTCAATATTTTCAATTCGCTCAAAAATATTTTTATTAATATCGGTTTCTTCGATTTTAAATTCATTAAATCTTTTATCTTCAATAACAAAATTATATTTAATATTGTCTTTATATATAAAAGCATCGTTTGAAAAGTTGGATTTAATAATTAAAGAAGATTGAGCATCCTTAATTTTTTCATATCTAATAGAAACAAATGATTTAATATAAAAAATTAAAAAGACTAAAAATCTATTCTCATATAAACCATAATCATCATTTTTTTCGATAACTAAAAGTTTTTTTGGTTCAACTGTAGCTTTTTCGAAATCAAAATTTCTAATTTTATCTGAATGTTTAGCTAAATCTACAATTGAATCTTTTGTAACTTTCTTAATTTTTTCAATATCAACTGTTTCACCAGTATTTAAAATAAATCTTCTTCCCTCTTGAATAGCATTAGAAATATAGGTTAAATATTCTTCAATTTTATTTACCCAACTTTCATCAATTGTTATTGAATTATCAAATACTTCAATTTCATTATTAAAAAACTCTGATGAAGAAGTTGCTTCAACCAGTTGATTTATTTTGTTATTAGATGTTACAACATCTAAATATTCTCTTAGTCCTTTATATTGATTATATTTTCTTCCGTTTCGATTCATAAAATTAACCTATAATCATAAATTTTGAAACATAATTGATACATTTTGGTAAGGAATTTTCACCGAATGTATTATTAATTCTGTTAATAAATACTTTAACTTCATCTTTTAATCTTAAAAAGTCTTTACCTTCTAATTTTCTTAATATTTTTTTAGAAATAAAATCATCGAAAGCTTCTTCAAAACTTCCTCCACAAGAAATATAAACTGGAACATATTTTTTCATTTGAGAAATCATTCTATTTCCAAAACCAATATCAAAAGAATCAATTATAATTTGATTAATTTCTTCAATCCATTTATCTAATTTTTTTGCTTCTTCAGTTGAAGAAAAACTAGAAATTGCATCTTTATAAAGTTCAGTAAATTGTGTATTTGAAATTTGATATTTTTTAGGAGCTTTATTTGAAGTGAATTCTTCGGCAGTTTGATTTAAATTTAGTATCATTGCACGGTCATAAACTTTATCTGAAATTGCAAATGTTGATTCATCATTATTTGCCGTTCCTAAAAAATAGACGTTATCACCAATAGGTAATCTTCCTGGATGTTCTTTATCTTTTAAAATTAAAGGATCTTTATCCCAAACATCGTTAGTAACTTCTAACGTTTTTTGCTCTTCGTTAGGATATTCAAGTAATGATAAAAATTCCGCAAAATAATATTCAATTCTTGCGATATTTACTTCATCTAAAACAATAATATAGATTTTATCGTTTAAATTTGATTTATATAATTCAACTAATAAATCTGTTTCATTAAATTTTTTAGTAAATTCATTAAAATAACCTATAACATCACTTCTTTCTTTCCACATTGGTTGAATTGGAATTGGTTCTAACACATTTCCAATAAATTTTTGAAAAGCTAAAGCGATTGAAGTTTTACCAGTTCCACTCATTCCTTGAAGAATCATTATTTTTGAAGTTGCTAAATTACTAACAAATGCTCTAATATCTTCAATTGAATAATAAAGAGGTTTTTCTTTATCAACTGTAGCGCAAAAATTTCTAAATTCATCACAAAATTCTTTTAAAGTAAATTTATCATTTAAAAAACCAACGTTTTTTAAAGAATTATCATCATCTAATACTAAAAGTTTAGAAAATCTTTCACTATCTTCTTTTGCCTTTTTTTGTTCATTTCCTAAAGCTTCAGTAAAATCTAAAACATTTTTATTTCGATCACTTGATGCTTTAATAACAAAAGTATTATTGTCTTTTAAATATTTATATAAAATTAAACACGAAATTGCTGCTAATATAACAAAAACAATTATCGCTACAACAACCATTAAAATTTGTGATAATCCAGTTAATAAAACAATAAACATATCTTTTTCCTCCAATTATTCTTTTTTTCCGCACCAAGTACAATAACCATCAACAAAGTTATGGACATCTAAGTTTAAGTAGCCTAAAACTTTAAAGTTTTTGCTGCAAATATTACATTCATATTCTTTATAAGATCTTTCTATACACGTTCCTTCAAAACTATTTATTTCAATAGCGTCAATTTCTTTATAAATAACATCATCTTTAACTATAAAAGAAGATTTATCGTGAATGCAGGAAGAAAGAAAATAAACAGTATTATTTTTTAAACCGATATTTGTATAATTATCTTTTGTAATATAGCCTTCATTATCATAAATAAATGCATTATTATAACTAAAAGATGTGAAAGCACGATATGGTTTTTCTAAAAATTGTTTATAAATATATAAATCACCATAAAGAATGGAATCTTTTAATATATAATTTCCTAATTTTAAAGAGGAAGAATTAAAACTAACACTTTTTAAATTTTTAATACTAGAAAATGCACCTGCTTCTATTATTTTTGTTTTATCATTTATTTCAATATGTTCTAAAGAAGTTTCATTAAAAGCATATGAACCTATCTCACTTATATAATTAAAATCTACTTTTTTTAAATTACTACATTCTCTAAATGCATTGCTTTCAATAATAATATCATTAGAAAAATAAACTTCCTCAATATTTAAATTTCTATTAAAAGCATATGGCGATATGCTTTTAACTTCATAATTATTTATTATTTTAGGAATATAAACTTTATTTAAATCACCTTTATAACTAGTAATCGTAATTCCTTCATCTTTATTTTCTTCATCAACAAATTCATATTCATAATCATTAATTGAATTTTTTATTTTATTTAAATAGGAAGAAGCATTAAAAAATGAAGAAAATAATAATATGAAAATTGCAAAACATGTAAATGAAGAAATTAAAAATCCTTTTGTTTCATTAATTTCACTTATTACTCCATTTTTATTTTTATATTCATAAAGACTAATTTCATTATTTTTATATATGAATTTTTTAAAAAATAAAATTTTATATTTAGCTGTTAAAGTATTAAAATCAAGGGTTTTTAAAATTTTAACTTTTCTAGAATATTTATTTATTTTATAAGGAAAAGTTAAAATTAAATTACTATCTTTATCAAAAGCTTTAAAATTAATAATTCCTTCTAAAAATTGTTTCTTTTTCAGTAGTTTAAAAATAAAATACCTTTTATTATCATCTTTATAATCGATTTTATAGTCAATTTTATAATTTAAAAATTTATAAATATTAATCGCTTTTTTATTATTGTTCTCATTATTTTCATCGTTTTTTTTATTTTTAATTAATTTAAATTTAATCTCTCTATTTTTCAATAAAAGAATTGTTAAAACAATTATAAAAGTTAATGCAAAAATAGTTATTGCAGCAATATAAAAATAATATTTATTAAAATAAACATCTAAAACATTATTCCACTCATCAAATGAAGGATTTCCTTCACCTAAATATATAAAAGAATAGGTTAAAAAAAGAGGAATTATAGAAATTAAAGAAAAAAGAGAAGAAATTAAAAACAATTTAATCTTTTTTGTCTTATAAATATTATTAACTTTAAATTCTTCTTCATTAATTGATAAAAATTCAAGTTTAAAAGATGTAGCAAAGGAAGGTAATTTAATTAAAAAATCTTCGCTATAATTTTTTAAGAAATTTTTAATTAAAATAATTTTTGCTATTTTTTTATCTTTATAACAAATTATTGCTGCTTCATAATAATAAACATTATCTTTTAAAACAATTGATAAAAAACGATCATCATAATATTTAGAAATTTTATAACAATCGACATGTTCTTTATATTTTTCATCGACTTTAAATTCAGCATAATTTTCACCATTTGTTTGAATTAACTCATCTTCTAAAAATTCTCCCTTATAAAAAGGTTTAAAAAGAAGAATTACTATTAAAAATAATAAAACTAATAAAACAATAAGAAGAGAAATCACTAATGCAACCATAAACTATAAAATCCTTTTTAAGTATATATTTAAAAATATATTCATTCAAAAGAATTCAACTAAAATTAGATTTTTTATTGATTAATTTAATAGTAATTTTATAAATTAAAAAGTCAGATACTACTGATAAATATGTATCTGACTTTTTAAAAAGGAAGAAATTATATGTGCAATAAGAATTATTCTAACTTTTAAATAGAGAAATTAAAATCTTTCTAAAGATTTCATCTCTTCAATAGAAGAGTTTAAAGCAACTTCTCTTGATTCATTTCTTTCAACTTGAGGAAGAGAAACGATTGCTCTTACAATAGAAACTGGGATAGCAAAAAGAACAAATGCTCCTACAAAAGCACCACAATAAATGCCAAATTTTTTAAAATAATAATAAATTTTTGAATGGTTATTTCTATAAATTTTGTCTTTCATTTGCATAAATTGCTATCTCCTTTTTTCTTTTAAATAAAACTTATAATTTTTTTAATATTCTTAATTTAGCGCTCTTACTTCTTCTATTTTCTTCAATTTCACTTTCTGAAGGAGTAATTACTTTTTTATTAACTAATTCAAATTCTGCTTTTTTAATTTCATTAGGTAATAAATAATCATTTTTTCGATCGCCTTTAATAAATGAAACTTCTTTAAAGACATTTTTTACAATTCGATCTTCTAAAGAATGAAATGTAATAACGACGATTCGTCCATCCTTATTAAGTAAATTAATTGAATCATTTAAAGCAATTTTTAATACTTCAAGTTCATCATTTACTTCAATTCTTAATGCTTGAAATACTTTTTTAGCAGGATGTTTATCTTTAAATAATTCTTTTTTTGGTAGAGATTTTTTAATTAAATCAACTAATTCAAATGTAGTTTCTATTTCTTTAACTTCTCTTGCTTTAACGATTGTTTTAGCAATTGAATAAGAATATTTTTCCTCACCATATTCTTTAAATACTTTTACTAGTTTTTCTAAAGGATGGGTATTAACAATCTTTTTAGCTGTAAGTGGATTTTCTTGATTCATCCTCATATCAAGTGGAGCGTCAAATCGATAAGAGAATCCACGATAGTCTTCATCGAATTGTGGGGAAGAAACACCTAAATCGAATAAGATTCCATCAACTTTTTCAACATCTCTTTTATTTAATTCTTCTTTCATATTTTTGAAATTTGAATAAATAATTTCAAAGTTTGATGATATTGAAGCTAATTTTTTAAATGAATAATCAATTGCCTCTTTATCTTGATCAAAACAATATAATTTTCCATTTTTTAATCTTTTTAAGATTTCAGAACTATGTCCAGCTCTTCCTAATGTTGCATCAACATAAATTCCATCTTCTTTAATGTTTAATCCTTCTATTGCTTCTTTTAAAAGGACACTTTTATGTTCGTTACTCTTCATTGCTAAATATCTTTTCAGCGTTTATTTCAAATTCATCATCGATAGAAGATTCTTCATCATTCCATTTTGAATAATCCCAAATTTCGAAATGATCGATTGCTCCAAGGATATGTACTTTATTTCCGATGTTAAATTTTTCTAACACTTTTGAAGGAATAAGAATTCTTCCTTGATTATCCAATGATAGTTGGACAACTGAATCTAAGAAACTTCTAAGAGCTTTACGAACTTCACTTTTTTCGTAGGATTTAGCTTGGTATTTAAGGACGACTTTTTCAAAGTCTTCTTCTTTATAGATAGATAAGCATCCATCAAAACCACGAGTAAGATAAACATTTAAATCGTTTCCAAGCTCTCCTCTAAATTTTGAAGGGATTACTAATCTTCCTTTGGTGTCGAGATTATAATCATAGCTACCTATAAACATTCTCCCAAATTCCCCCACTTTCTACCACATGACAATATTTTATACCACTATATTATTTATTACAAGTAATTTTTACAATATTTTTTAAAAAATTTTTTATATATTTTTTTATTATTTAATTTTTAATTTATTAATAAATTAAAAATTAATTTTATTAAAAAATAACAATAAAAATTTTATAAATTTATATAGTGGGAGATATTCCCTATATAAATATTAAAAATAAAAATTATTCAAAAATTTTTAAAAAGAATTATGATATATATTGATATTTATAGGAGTGAAAAATTAATATGATTTGTAAAAAATGTGGTGTCAATGTCAACAGCAAAATGTCGAAAAACGCCAATTGAAAATGTAGGTTATATTTCTAAGTTATCATCATAAATATTTTTACCTTTCAATCTATAAG
>CASEVI010000005.1 GCA_949291375.1 uncultured bacterium
GGAACAATTTCTGCGTGGCAAAAGTGAACCTGTAAATAAACAACTATTTGATATTTTTAGAGCGTGTAATTTTGCTGAAGAAAGTGGTCATGGTGTCCCTTCTGTTGTTAAAGTTTATGGTGAGGATGCATATATCTTTTCTGAATATTTCATTGATGTAGTAATCCCGTTTAATAGAGAAGGTTTTGATAAAACAACCAGAAAAATAACCACAATACAACCAGAAAACATAGAAGAGGAAATAATTCAATTAATTAAAAATAATGAAAAGATCTCAAGAAAAGATATAGCTATTGTTTTGCATAAAACAGAGGGAAGCATTAGACACCATTTAAAAAAATTACAAGAAAAAAAGATTATCAAGCATTCAGGACCAGACAAAGGTGGATACTGGGAAATAATCAAATCAAAATAAGAACAGAAGGTTTTTGCCGAAACATTAAAGGCGTTCGCTTATCGATTTCGAGGGCATTTAAAGCTTTTTCCAAGCACATTTCTGATAATTACCTATAATGTTTAAGCATTATAGGGTATTTTTATCGAACTTTACCGATTTGTGCTCACTATGTTGTATCCTAAAATTTTGGGGAGTGGGATTACTATCGAAAATAGTCGAAAATACTCCTAAAAATTCGAACCGCCATAATACCCACATTGCAATAACACAATGTGTACGAATAATCGCAATTTATAAATATAGAATACAAGAGATATTAAGTTGACAATTTGAAACTCATAATTTTCGTTTTTCTTTTTTAAATAAAAAATCAGCTAAAACCTTGACTGAATCTTGCTTATATGTATATAAAAGCCTTAAATCATCGACATTGTAGAAACTTACAATATAAAATAAATGCTATTTTCTGGTTGTAGTTAAACTTGCTAGGGTCAAAAATATATTAAATAATGGAGATATCAGATGCCTAAAATGTCTTAAGTTATTTGCTAATTAACGAGTTTTAAATTCTAAAAATGATTCTTAATTATCAAATAACTTGATTTTTAGTTTATAATTATAAAAATATGAAAAAAATTATTTCTTATGGCGAAATTATCATTGATGAAGTGATTAAAAATAACAAACTTGAAAGTAAACATGTAGGTGGTGCACCTTTAAATGTTGCTGCTCAAATATCCAAATTTAAAAATGTTGATTCATATCTATTTTCTATACTACCTTTTAAGAATAATAAAAATAGATATGATTTAGAAAAAATAGAAGAAAGTATAAAAAGTGAAAATATTTTAAAAGAATATTTAATTTATAAAGATGATGGTCTTTCTCTTGCGTATTCATTGGCTAAAATAGATAAAAACGGAGAACGAGAATTTGAATTTAATTTAGATAAGGCTTCATTTTTATCTTTTAAAAAAGACGATTATAAATACTTATTAAATAATTTGCCTGATTTATTTTATTTAGGAACGATCTCTTCTTTAAATTTCGATAATTTTGAAAACATTATTTCGATTTTAAAAATTTTAAAAGAAAAAAATGTAATTATTGCTTTTGATCCAAATTATCGCCAGAATTTGTTTTATATTGATGATTGGAAAATGATTACAAAGGAGATTTTAAAATTCGTTGATATCTTAAAAATTAGTAAAGAAGAATTATTTCTTTTATTTAATACAAATGATGAGGTTTTAGCTTTAAAGATGCTAAATACGATTTATAAAAACTTTAAAATCGTTTTAATGAGTGATGGAGATAAGGGATCACTTATTGATATTGCATATAAGAAAAAAGTATATTTTTTAAAAGGCAACAAAGTTAAAAAAGATAAAATTAAAGATGCTATTGGATGCGGGGATGCGTTTTTTGGCGGATTTATTGGTAGTTTATTTTCCTATAATCAAGATTTAATAACTAATGATGATTCTCTTTTTCTTTTAAGTGATGAAACTTTAATAAATAGTTTAAAAATCGCTAACTCATGTGGTAGTCTAGCTATTAAAAGAGAAGGTGCTTTGCCAATGGCAACATTAAAAGAAATTGAAAACGAAATGAAAGTTAACAACCTTGAAAATAATTTAAATTGTCATGACTTTATTTCTTTAGAATATATTGAAAATGGAGAAGAAGATGGAAAATGTTAGAAAAAACTTATTTTAAAAAGAACTATCGGAAAAAATATTCTTGACAATGAAAATTTATGAAAAGATTAGTAATTCTTGACTTTTAATGCTTAAAATTAAAATAATATGAGAAGAAAAACTTATAACTGAATATTCATTTTTACGAAAATTATTAACATAAAAAGTCAATTAATATTTGTACTATATTTTTAAAGAAAAATTTATTATCTAATTTTAGGAATAAAGATAAATCTATGGATAAAAAAGAAAAAACTTCAAAACCTTATTATATAAGTGGAATTATTTTAATTACTATTTCCTTAATTATTTTCTTATTCTTAATTACTTTTTCTTTTTTATATCCTATTGAAGACATTTCTAAATCTTATTATTTATTTATTATCCTTGGTTTAGGTATAATTATATTTGTTGTTGCATATATTCTTTTAAAAAAAGGTAATAAACTTAGATTAAATGAAGAAACAGAAAAAACTAAAGAAATGGTAAAGATGTTAAATGAAAAAGAGTTTATGGTTAAAAAGAATAAAGAAAATAACAACGATAAAAATAAATAACTGCTTATTTATTTTTATAAAATAAGGCCTAATGGCGGAATTGGTAGACGCGCTGGACTCAAAATCCAGTGATAGCGATATCGTTTCGGTTCAAGTCCGAATTGGGCCACCAAAATGATTAATAAGCACGATAAATATCGTGTTTTTTAATTGGATTTTTAAAATTATTAAATATTAAGAAAAGTAAACTATTTATTTTAATATAGAATTTTTTAAAAAATATCTTAAAATTTAAAACTAATAAGATTTTTGTTAATTAATATAGGTGTTAATTTATGGATTTGTTAAAACGATTTATTAAATATTATAAGCCTCATAAAAAGATTTTTATTTTGGATATGAGTGCTGCTTTTTTAGTTGCAATTATTGGAATGGGCTATCCAATAATTACTCGTTATATGTTAAATGATTTTATTCCAAATAAAAAACTTGAATTAGTTATTATATGTGGAATTTCTCTTTTAATTATCTATATTGTAAGAATGTTTTTAAGATATTTTATTCAATATTATGGTCATATTATGGGGGTAAGAATGCAAGCTCAAATGCGTTCAGATATGTTTAATAAACTCGAAAGACTTCCTTATACATATTATGATGAACATGAAACAGGTAATTTAATGTCGAGAATGACTAATGATCTTTTTGATATTAGTGAAATTGCTCATCATGGACCTGAAAATATTTTTATTGCTGGTTTTACTCTTTTAGCAAGTTTTATATATTTATGTTTAATAAATTGGATATTAGCTTTAATTATTTTTGCGTGTGTCCCTTTACTTATAATCGTAACTGCTCATTTTAGACATCAAATGAGAGTAGCAATGAAAGAATCTAAAATTGCAATGGCTGAAATTAATTCCTCTTTAGAATCTTCGATTTCCGGAATTAGAGTTACTAAAGCTTTTACAAATACTAAAAAAGAGCAAGAAAAATTTGAAGTAAGTAATGAAAATTTTGTTAAAGCAAGAAGTTCAGCTTTTAACGCAATGGGTAAATTTTTTGCTTCTTCTCAATTTATTACAGACGTATTTAATATTATTGTTTTATTAGCTGGTGGAATTTTTTTATATAACAATTATATTGATATTGCAGATTATTCAACATTTATTATTTCAGTTAATATGTTTATTACTCCAATTAACCAACTTATTAATTTTGTTGAGCAATTTCAAAATGGCACAACTGGATTTAGAAGATTCCTTGAAATTATGGACGAAGAAGAAGAAAACGTTCATGAAGGCGATAAAATTTGTCCTAAATTAGAAGGTGATATTACTTTTTCACATGTTAATTTTCATTATAAATCATCTAAAGGAATTTTAAATGACATGTCTTTTAAAATTCCTCATGGTAAAAAGATAGCTTTAGTTGGACCTAGTGGTGGAGGAAAAACAACTATTTGCCATCTTATCCCTAGATTTTATGATATTGATAGTGGGGAAATTGATATTGATGGAGAAAATATTAAAGATTTTACTTTAGAATCTTTAAGAAAACAAATAGGTATTGTTCAACAAGATGTATTTCTTTTTGGTGGTACGATTAAAGATAATATTTTATATGGAAATTTAGAAGCTAGTGAAGAAGAATTAATTTCTGCTGCAAAAAAAGCTAACATTTATGATTATATTATGTCTTTACCAAATGGATTTGATACTGATATTGGTGAGAGAGGTGTAAAACTTTCTGGAGGACAAAAACAAAGATTATCAATTGCGAGAATTTTTTTAAAAAATCCTTCAATATTAATTTTAGATGAAGCAACAAGTGCTTTAGATAATACTACCGAATTATTAATTCAAAAAGCTTTAGATGAATTATGTAAAGGAAGAACAGCGATTGTTGTTGCTCATAGATTATCAACGATTAGAAATGCTGATGAAATAATTGTTATTTCTGATGGAAAAATAAAAGAAGAAGGCACTCATGAAGAATTAATAGTTAAAAATGGATCGTATAAGCTTCTTTATGATCTTCAATTTAGAGAAAGTGATGAAAAAGAAGAAACTAAATTACAAGATGAATTAAAAATAACTGGTTAATTTTTTTGATGTTTTATTTTTATTTTTTCATTTAAAATTATAAAAGTATGGAAAAAGAGTTAATAAAAAGTCCAATCATAGAAACTGAATATGGAAAAGTAGAAGGAAAAGAAGAAGATGGGTGCTATAAATATTTTGGTATTCCTTTTGCTAAACCTCCAATAAACGAATTAACTTTTAAACATCCTATAAAATGTGATCCTTGGGAAGATGTTTATAAAGCTTATTATGGAAAGAAAAATCCTATTCAAGGAAGTGGAATATTAAATTGTGAAAATATTTCTCTAGATTGTTTATATTTAAATATTTATAGACCTATAAATAATAAAAATGATAAAAAATTACCAGTTTTATTTCGGATTTTTGGAGGTTCTTTTAAAAGTGGGGGGAGTGGAGAAATTAATGAAAATACTCACGAAATGAAGTATGATGCCTCCCTTTTAGCAAAAGAAACTAATTCAATAGTTGTAACTATAAATTATCGACTTAGTTTATATGGATTTTTGAATTTACATTTTTTAGATAAAAATTTTGATTATAATAATGGCCTTTATGATCAAATTGAAGCTTTAAAATTTGTTTATAATAATATTGAAAACTTTAATGGTGATAAAAATAATATTACTTTAATTGGGCAATCTGCTGGAGGAGCATCAATAATCGCACTTTTATCAATTAAAAAAATTGAACATTTATTCTCTAGAGCAATAATAATGTCTCCAGTTATAAATCATTTTTTTAATGAAAAAGAATCTCATAAAATAACATTAAAATATTTAAAGTATTTAAAAATAAAGAAAAACGAACTTAACAAATTATATTCTTTAGATCCTGAAATAGTTAAAAAAGCTAATTCGAAATTAAAAATGTATTTATTAAAAAAAGGTGATAATCGCTGTGCTTTTTCTCCTATTATTGATCATGAATTACTTTTAGATTATCCTTCTAATTTACTAGCTAAGAATAAAAAAACTATTTTAATTGGTAATTTAATTAATGAATCTAATCTTTTTATATTTTCTTTACCTAAATTTTTACTTTTGCCTTTATCTTTATATATGAAGTTTGATTATAAAAGAAAATATAAAAATATAGTTTATGATTCATATGAAGCTTTAACTTCTACTATATATAAAAATCCTATTTATAAGCTTTTATCTTCTTATGAAGGAAAAGCTTATAAATATGAATTTAGATTTGTTTCCCCATATTTAAAAGAAAGAAATATTAATAGTTTTCATGCTTATGATGTACCTTTACTTTTTCATTTTAATACTCCTTATTTATCAGTTGATGATGAAGAATCTATTAAAATAGGTATAAAAATGAGAGAAATAATTAAAAAATTTATATATGATGATTTTAATGAATTTGAAGAATATAAAATAAGTAAGAAAGAAATAATAATAGAATAATAAAAAAAGTAAATTTATGCTAACTTTTAAGATTTTTTATAATGAATTAATAGATGATGAAAAATATATTCGTGAGAATGTTTTTATAAAAGAACAAGGTTTTAATGAAGAATTTGACAATATAGATTATATTTCAACTCACGTTTTAGTCTATTTCAACGATATTCCTGTTGGTTGTGGAAGATTTTATTTTGATAAAACAAAAAATAAATATTTTATTGGTCGAGTGGCTATTTTAAAAAAATATCGTAAAAAAGGAATCGGACGAAAAATAATTATTTTATTAGAAGATGAACTTAAAAAAATAAATGTTAAAAAAGTATATTTAGCCTCTCAAAAAAGAGCGATTGATTTTTATATTAAATGTGGATATAAAAAAGAGGGTGATTTCTTTTTAGAAGAAAATTATCCTCATATTTTGATGTATAAAAACTTAGAATAAATATGAAAAAGAAAAAATACAACATTGATAAAAGTTTTAAACTTTTTAGATATTTTAAAACTCCAGATTCAAATTTTATTGCTTATTTAGCAAAACTTTTAATTCCTCTTTTTGATTTATTTATTAGATCTGATAAAAATGTAAAAGTAATTAAAATCAAAAATAAAAATATTGATAATCATAAAGTTATTTCTTATTTCATTATTCCTAAAAAACTTATTAATAAGAAAAACTTACCTTTATTAATTTATATTCATGGCGGAGGATTTATGTTTAGTGCGGTTCCTCATCAATATAAAAATGCTAAAAACTATGCAATAAATGGAAATTGTATTGTTTATTTCATGAAGTATAAATTAATTAAACCTTATCCAGCCTCAATAAATGATGTTTTATTTTCATTTGATTTTTTAATTAAAAACAAAGAAAAATATAATTTTGATATAAGTAATATTGGAATTGCTGGAGATAGTGCTGGAGGATTTTTAGCGCTTGATTTAATAAAAAGAACGAAAACTGATTTAATTAAATTTATGATGTTATTTTATCCATTTGTTGATAAAAGATTAGATTCTAAATCAATGAAAGAATTTATTGATACTCCAATGTGGAATTCTAAAGCGACTATAAAAGTTACTAAAAGATATTTTATAAATGAAGAATGTCCATCTTTTAATGAAATGGATGATTTATCTATTTTTCCAAAAGCATATATTGAATCTTGTGAATTTGATTGCTTAAGAGATCAAGACGTTGATTTTGCATATAAATTAAGGAAATTTAATAAAGAAGTTATATTAAATGAGACAAAAAAGACAATGCATGGATTTGATATTGTTTCTTCAAGCCCAATAACAAAAGAAGTTTTAAATAAAAGAATAGAAGTTTTAAATTATTTTTTTAATAAAAGAATGGAAAATTAACATGGAATATTATTTAAGCTATGGCTCAAATTTAAATATAAAAGAAATGAAAAGTAGGTGTAAAAACGCTAAATTAGTTACTTCCTTTTATTTGGAAGGTTATGAACTTTATTTTAATAAATATTTAACAATCATTCCTTCTAAAAACGGAATCGTACCAATAGGTGTTTGGGAAATAAATAGAGAAGATGAAAAGAAACTCGATATTTATGAAGGATATCCATCGCTTTATCGAAAAGAATATATTGATTTTTCTTTAAATGGGAAAAAAGAAAAAGCTTTAATTTATATTATGAATGATATTAGTAAAAGCATTTTTCCAACGGAAGAATATTTAAATATTTGTTTTATAGGATATAAAAGTTTTAATTTTGATAAAAAATATATTGAAAACGCTTTAAAAAAGATGAAAAAGGAGTAAAAAATGAACTATAGTGGAAAAAGTAATGACAAAAACATTATTTATTTTAATGATTATAGAATTACATTATTTAATGAATATTGTTTTCGTATCGAAAAAGATTGTAATAAAAAATTTAATGATTCTAAAACCCAACTTATATTAAATCGTTTTTTTGATGATGTCGTTTTTAAAAGTAAAATTGATAAAAATCTTTTTGAAATTAAGTTTTATTCATATGATTTAATTTATGATTTTTCTATAGACAAATTTATACTTATTTATAAAGACAAAAAATATGAAATAAAAGATTATAAAGACTCAATTGGCGGAACATATGTAACTGTAGATAGAATGGATGGTGAAAAACTTATTTATGGTGAAAAAAATGAATATGTTAATGGGCTTATTAGTGAATGCGGTATTTATTGTTTGCACGATGAAGATTCTTCTTTATTAGATGAACAAAATGACATTTTAGATATTAAAAATAATGATGAATATGATATTTATGTATTTTTATCTTTAAATAATAGAAGTGATGTTATAAAAACTTTTTATAAATTGAGCGGTTTTCCACCATTATTACCATCTTTTGTTTTTGGAAATTGGTGGAGCAGATTTTATCCTTATTCTCAAGATGAATATTTATATTTGATGAAGAAATTTAAAAAAGAAGAAATACCTTTTAGTGTTGCTATAATTGATATGGATCGGCATTATTCTTGGACTAATGGAAGAAATATTTATAAAGATGCAAATATTAATGAGGACGAATTTTTTAAGACTGTAAATGGCAAAAAGTTGTATATTCCTAAACCTTATCGCTATGAGGGAGAAAATTGGAGATATGGATGGACTGGATATACTTTTAATAAAATTCTTTTTAATGATCCAAAAAAATTTATGGACGAATTACACTCTTTAAATTTAAAGGTTGGCTTAAATATACATCCAGCCGATGGTATAGCTTTTTTTGAAGATGCTTATAAAAAAATGGCTTTAATAAATAATATTGATATCTCTTCTAAAGAAAGTGTGCCATTTGATTTTACTAATAAAACTTTTAGAGATTCATATTTTAAATATACATTAAAGCCTTTAAAGGATATCGGAAATGATTTTTGGTGGATAGATTGGCAGCAGGGAGAGGAAAGTAATTTCTCCGGAGTAACTCCATTATGGCTTTGCAATCACTATTTTTATAAAAAGGAAAAAGAAACTAATGATGAGGCTATAATTCTTTCTCGTTTTGCATCTAAAGGCGGCCAAAGATATCCATTAGGCTTTTCTGGAGATGCTTACCAAACATTTGACTCTTTATCATATTTGATTAAAATGACAATCGGTTCTTCTGATTGTGGATTTACTTATCGGAGTCATGACATTGGTGGCCATATGGAAGGAATAAAAAGTGGTGATTTATATTTAAAGTTTCTCGAATTTGGTGTTTTTTCTCCTATAAATAGACTTCACTGTACATGTTCTGATATTTTAAATAAAGATCCCAATTTGTATATTAATGGTTATAGCGATTTAATTAAAAATTATTTACGATTAAGACATAGAATGATTCCTTATTTATATAGTTATAATTTTATTACTCACAAAGAAGGCGAACCATTGATTAGACCAATTTATTATGATGATTTTTCTATAAAAGCAAAAAAATTTAAAGATAGTGAATATATTTTCGCTGAAAATCTTTTGGTTTCCCCATTTAATAAATCTGAAGGAAATAATGGAATTACTTCAAAGAAAATTTATTTTACAAATTCAAATTATTATGATTTGAAATATGGTTATAAATATAAGAAGAATAAAAATATTAAAATTTATAGAGAAAGGGGTGATATGCCTTTATTTATAAAAGAAGGCGGATATTTTATTCTTGCTTCTTCTTTAAACTATGAAATGAATAATGTTAATGAATACGATGTTTTCACCACTTTAGGAAATGGAAAGTTTGTTTTTAATACTAAAGAAAATGATGGGAAATTATACAAAACTACTTTTAAAAATAAAGTTGATAAATCAAATTTGACTATGAGAATTTCTATTGATACAAAATTATTTGATAAAACATATAATTTTAAAGTTTTAAATATATTTAAAATTAAAGATATCAAAAATGAAAATTGTGAGATTAACGAAATACACCTAGAAGGTTATAACTTAGAATTTCAAGTTAAAAATATTTCAAAAGATAAAGAATGTATTATCCATATTTCTTATGTACCATTTAATTCAAACTTTGAAGAAACGCAATTTTATCTTTTTAGAAGATTAAATTATGTTGATGATTTAAATTCCTCAAGAATAAGTTTATATGAGAATATTAAAAAATCAAAAAATTTTAACGAAATAATTTTTTATATAAAAAACTCTCATTTGAAAAGCATTAATAAATTTATGCTTTTGGAAATTATTAGAGGTTTAAAATAAAGTTTAAAGAAAAATATCAAAATAAATATTAAATAAATAAAATTTCATATTTTCTTAATTCATACCTTTAAAGAACGTCGATTAACTGATGATTAATTTTTTTAAATGTGTTATATTTTTTTCTTGCTATGACAATTGAAATTATTTTTCAAGTTTTATTACTAGGCGTTGCTTTATCAATGGATGCATTTTGTGTTTCAATTTGCGATGGGTTGGTTTATCAAAATTTAAATCGAAGAAGGTCTTTATTTATAGCAGCTAATTTTGGTGTTATGCAAGGATTAATGCCTTTAATCGGATTTTTTATAGCCGATTTATTTTATGAATATATAAAAGATATTGTTCCTTGGATTGCTTTTGTTCTTTTGCTTTTTATCGGAGGAAAGATGATTTATGATGGAATAAAATCAGTCGTTAAAAAAGATGAAGAGCAAGTCGATAAAAATTTTACTTACGGAGCAGTTTTAATTGCAGGAGTTGCTACTAGCATCGATGCTTTAGCAACTGGTGTTAGTATGTTAGCTATTTCAACTTCAACAACTATTTTCTTACATTGTTCAATGATTTGTGTAATTACTTTTTTATTTTGTATTGTTGGTATATTTTTAGGGAAAAATATTAATAAGTTATTAAAAGGCAAATATGAAATTGCAAATATAATTGGTGGAATTATTCTTGTTTTACTTGGTTCATGGATTTTGATTTCGCATTATTTAGGTTTATAAAATATGATTGAATTATATTTAATTAGGCACGGCGAAACGGAACGGAATAAAGAAAGTATTTGTCAAGGAAGAACTGACTTTTCTTTAAATTTAAAAGGAGAAGAAGAAGCAAGTGAAGTAGCTAAAGAATTAAAAGCAAAAAATTATAAATTTGACTTATATATTTCTTCTCCATTAAAAAGAGCATTTGAAACAACCGAGATCATTAAAAACGAACTTACTAATAATAAGAATGATATTTTAATAGATAATTCTTTTATTGAAAGGAATTTTGGCTATTTTGAAGGCAAAAAGAATAAGCTTTTTACTGATGCCTATAAGAATAAAAAGCTAGATGAATATTATAAAAGCGGTTTAGAATCTGAAAATGTTTTAATTTCACGAGTTGTAAAAGGAATTAATAAATTAATTAAAACATCTGACAATAAAAAAATATTAATCGTCACTCATTCGAACATAATTCGTGCTTTATTAGTTTTTATAAATGCAAAAGAATATAATTTCTTAACTAAAATACCAAATCTTTCAATATCTTATTTCACAGTTTATAAAGAAAATGATTTTAAATTGAATAAGTTATATCTTTTTAATAATAAATACGAAGATAAAACCATTTCTTAACTTTTTTATTTCTTTTTTCATTCTTTTTGGTGCTAAAATAGTATCGATGATTACAATATATAAAGAGGTAAATAAAACTTTAGATAAAAAAGTTTACGAAAATATAGACGAAATAAAACTTGAAGTTGGAAGTTGGATTCATGTTAAAGAACCAACTCAAGATGTTTTAGAAAAATTATCTATTTTAACCGACATTCCTTCGGACTTACTTTTGTGTGCTTTAGATGAAGAAGAAAGCGCTCGTATTGATGTTGATGATGGAAATACTTTAATTGTTTTAGATACCCCTTATTTAAGTGATAAAGAAAAAGGTTTATACTCTTCAGCCCCTTTTATTATTGCATATAATTATGAATATTATGTGACTATCGAAAGACATAATTTTGAATTGATGGACGAATTATTTAAAAGGGTTAAATTAATTGAACCACATAAGCATGTTCGTTTAACTTTAAATATTGTTTATCGTCTTGCAACTTTATTTATTACTTATTTAAAAAGAATAAATAATTATACGGATGAACTTGAAAAAAAGATTAGAAATTCTACGAAAAATAAAGAAGTTTTGGATTTAATGGATATTAATAAATCTTTAATTTATTTTTCAACTGCATTAAATGGAGATAAAGGGGTTTTGGCAAAACTTTTAAAGTCTCAAACTTATAGTCGATTTGAGTCTGATTATGATTTAATGGAGGACACTCAAGTTGAAATTAACCAAGCTGTTGAAATGTGCAATATTTTACGTGATGTTTTAACCGGAATGATGGATGCTTTTGCTTCAATTATCAATAATAATATGAACGTCATTATGAAATCTTTAACAGTTATAACAATTGTTATTTCAATACCTAATATTATTGCCTCACTTTTTGGAATGAATTTAGATGATTTACCTTTAGCTCATAGTGATCACGGTTTTTATATTATTTTAATCGTATCAATTATTCTATCAATAGTTGGTGCAATAGCTTTAATTTTACTTTCTAATCGTAATAAAACTAAATAAAAATTTTATTTTTATGGAATATTTAAAGGCTGTTGAAAAAGATATAAATGAATGTATTTTACTCAAACAAAATGTTTTTAAAAGGTTGAAAGAAAAAAATCTTCCTTTTTGGAGTGAAGAATATCCTAGTGATGAATTAATAAAAGAAGACGTTTTAAGTGGTGGAGAAAGAATTGTTAAAGAAAATAATGAAATAATTGCTTCAACTGTTTTAAGTAAAGTTAAAGATGAATGGGGAGAAAGCGATTATCCTTTTAAAACTCCAAATCTATTTTGTTTTAGTAGATTAATGGTAAAAACAGGTTATGAAAATAAACATGTAGGATATTTTTTAGTTTCAAATGTTATTGAAGAAATTAAAAATATGGGTGAAATTGGTATTGGTATAATGGTTGATCCGCGAAACATAAATGCTCTACACTTATATTCAAAGTTCGGTTTTAAATTAATCGAAACAAAAGAATACGAATATGGGGTATTTTCCACATATGAACTATTATTTAAATAGTAATTATTAAGTATTTATCTAGTAAATAACTAGTAAATTAATCAAACTGGTAATAAAAACTACTCTTTATTGTTTAGAATACTTATTTAAATTGTGCTAAAATAGTTTTCATATGGAAGATAATTTTGCAAATTTAAAAGATTATATAAAAATATTAGAATCATATAAACTCCCAGATTATAAGGAATTATCGACGATTCCTTTATATATGGAACAAGTTGTTAGTTATATTCAAGGTGTTTTGGAGCCTATTGAAAATGATAAAACTATCATTACACCTTTTATGATTAATAACTATGTTAAAGCAAAAATTTTAAATGCACCAGAAAATAAAAAATATGATAAAGATCATATCGCTTATTTAATCGCGATATCTTTACTTAAACAATCTGCTTCAATGAGAGAAATTGCAACACTTATTGAAATGGATAAAATTTTAACTAACGATAAACAAAAACTTTATAATTTATTTAAAGAAATGCATGATGAAGTTTTAAAAAATCAAACTCATCGTACAAAATTAAGATTAGATGCATTAGAAAAAAGTCGTAAGAAAAAAGATAAAAATAGTGAAAATTTAGATTTATCTTATATTGCCCTTAGGCTATATATAGAAAGTGAAACATCAAAATTAATTGCTGATTCAATTATGAATAAAATTAGCCGTGATGTTTTACCTCTCGAAGCTTATCAAAATGATAAAAAGGTTGATAAAATCGAGAATAAAAAAGAACATAAAGAAGCTAAAAAACTTTCTCAAAGAAAGTAATTTAAGGAGGAATTATGAAAGTTTTAGTTACTGGTGGTTTAGGATTTATTGGTTCACATACCGTTGTTGCTTTACTTGAGCACGGATATGATGTTGTAGTTATCGATAATCTTTACAACTCTAAAGAAGTTGTAAAAGATCGTATTAAAGAAATTACCCATAAAGATTTTAAAACTGTTATTGCAGACGTTCAAAATGAAGTTGAATTAGAAAAAATCTTTAAAGAAGATAAAATTGATGCAATTATCCATTTTGCTGGATATAAAGCAGTTGGAGAAAGTGTTTCTAAACCTGTTGAATATTATGAAAATAACTTAGATTCAACATTTGCGCTTTTAAAAATGATGAAAAAATATGGAACGAAGAATTTTGTTTTCTCTTCTAGTGCTACAGTTTATGGAGAACCAAAAAGAGTTCCTATGTATGAAATAGATCCAGTAACAGAAGCAACATCTCCTTATGGCGAAACCAAGGTTATGATTGAAAGAATTTTAAAAGACGTTGCTAAAGTAAATCCTGATTATAATATTGCTTTACTTAGATATTTTAATCCAATTGGTGCACATAAGAGTGGATTATTAGGAGAAGATCCAAATGGTATTCCAAATAATTTACTTCCATATATTGCTAAAGTTGCAACAGGCCAATTAAAAGAAGTTTCCGTTTTTGGAAACGATTATGATACACCTGATGGAACTGGCGTAAGAGATTATATTCACGTTGTTGATTTAGCAAAAGGCCATGTTTTAGCTTTAAAAAAATTAGAAACAAAACCTGGACTTTGTATTTATAATCTTGGAACAGGCAAAGGAACATCTGTTTTAGAAATGATTCATTATTATGAAGAAGCATGTGGACATAAGATTCCATATGTTATTAAAGAAAGAAGAGCTGGAGATATCGCAACTTCCTATGCTAACTGTGATAAAGCAAAAGAAGAACTCGGTTTTACATGTGATTATTCAGTTTTAGATGCATGTAAAGATGGTTATCATTTCCAAGTAGAAGAAGAAAAAAGAAAAGCTGAAGGAAAATAATTTTTGAAAATAATAAATCTCCTACTTTTAAAAAAGTAGGAGATTTTATAAATATTGCCAAGTAGACAAGCGGTAAAGTCATAGGTCTCTGAAACCTACATACATTGGTTCGAATCCAATCTTGGCAGCCATTTCTTTAAAAAAATAAAATAAAAATACCAATTTTAGGAAAATAAATATTTAATATTGGATTTTTTTTAATATTAAATGCAATCATAACAAACTATACAATTGATAAACCTTTTTAATATCGATATTGATAAAAATAGTGCGAATGTCCTTTTGTAATAAAAATTAATAATTGAAAACAACTTATTTTTGTTTTCATTAATATTTAAAGTATTTACATTAAAAAAACATTATTTTTTATTATGTTTTTAATAAATTATTAAGATGCGTTAATTTTTTTATTTACTTTTCTTAGATATCATAAAAATACATTTCCATTCGATAGCGTCGACTATTTTCATTAACAACATTACCTATATTATTAGTATATAAGTAGACTTGAAAGCGCTTACATTAAAAATAAAGTTTTTTACATTAATTTAATTAAAAAAGGAAATAGTTGACAAAATGGAAAAATAAGTTGGTTTTTTATTGTATCTAATTTAATTACTATTCTATTTTTATTCCTAAATAATTTTTAGATAATTCTTCCATATTTAAGGAAGAATTATCTTTTATATAATGATAATAATTAATTATTAAATCTTTTCCTTCATCAACTGACTCATAAATCTTTTTAGTAATTATTTCATCACTTTCTTTACATTTTAAATTATCTGAAAAAGGAACAAGAATATTATTAAATGATTCAGCTTTTAACATCTTTAATAAAGAATTTACTATTTTTCTTTCAAATTTATGTGGTAAAACAATAATTTTACCAATTAGTTTCATTTCTTTTATACTCTTTTTTGCATCCTTAAAAGAAATATTAAAATATTTAGCTAATATTTTAGCCGTTTGTTCTTTATAAATAAAATGTTTAGTTAAATTTTCTTTTAAAGGATTTTTATTATTTAATTTTAAAATATGTCTATCCAAAGAAGATTCAATTTCATAGTGGCTTGCTTTTTCTATGTCAATATATTTTTCGACTAATGGATGACAATTCATATCTAATACATAATGACATAAAAACCCAAAAAGATAAGCAAGTTCAGCATCATTATGCTTAGAATTTAAATATGTTTCTTTTGCATTAATAAAAAAATCTAATGCTTTTTTATCATGCAAATCATTTCCATAAGTATTAATTGGATTCTTTTTAAATGGATTACAATAAAATAAAACATCTGGACCATGTAATCCTATTTCAAATTCGTTTATATTATTATAAATAAGAGGATAAATTTCTTTATTATCTTTTAATTTTTCTTTAATTAATTCCCCATAAAAATAATGAGCATAATTTGCAGGCATATTTTTTCTCCTTTTTATAAATACATTATATCTTATTTATACATATATATAATATAAGAACGGGGTTCTTATATAAAAGGTTCACCCACCCTTGTGTAAACAAGAAGGCTTTGAAGGAAATAAAATATTCAAAAAAGTGGTAAAATTAATAAAGTTTTAACATTGGAGTGTGTGTATTATGACTTGGAATGAATTTTGGCAATTGTGTAAAGATTGGTTAAACCAAAACGCTATTGCAATTATTATTGCTATAATAACTTTGGTTTTAGGAATTTTTATAATAAAAATTTTAATGTATATAATTAAAAAAGCCTTTAATAAAAACAAAAAGATGGAGAAAATAACAATAACTTTTTTCTGCTCAGTAATTAAGATTGTTCTTTATATTTTACTTTTGTTAATAGTTTCTCAAATGATAGGAATTCCGATTGCTGGATTTGTTTCGCTTTTATCCATTGTTGGTTTAGCAATTTCTTTAGCAATTCAAGATACATTATCAAATCTTTTTAATGGATTAATTTTAGTATCGACTAAACCATTTAAAACTGGAGAATATGTTCAAATTGGAGATGAAGAAGGAACAGTTTTATCAATAAATACTATGACAACGACTTTGTTAACTGTAGATAATAAAGAAATAATTATTCCAAATTCAACTGTCGCTAAAGAAGAAATTATTAATTATGATCGAACTGGAACTAGAAGATTAGATTTAAGATTTGATGTTGCTTATTCTTCTGATATAAAGAAAGTAAAAGAAATAATTTTAAATGTCGCAAAATCTGATGGAAGAGTTTATTTAGATAAATCTCTTTCTGTAAATATTGATAAATTTAACGATTCAGCGATAACTTTTGTTTTAAAATGCCGGTGTGATAGTGAAGATTACTATGATTTAAAATATTTATTTCAAGAAGAAATTTTTAATGAATTTAAGAAGAATAATATTTCAATCCCATTTAGTCAACTTGAAGTTAGGTTATTAAATGATGAAATAAAAATGCCTATTGATAATACACCTTTACCTCAAAGAGTTGAAAAAATAAGAAAAAATGAAAATGAAAATGATTTCATTAAAAAAATTGAATTTAAAAATGAAAAAAATAAGAAAAAAGATAAAAATAAAAATCGCTAATCGCGATTTTTATTTTTTTTATTCGGCTTTTATGACCTCTTTATCATTTTCATTATTTACTTTATTTAGCAGTTTTTCTTCATTTATTTTCATTGCTTTTATAAATATAATTCCACCAATAATAACTAAAATTGATAAAGGTATAATTCCGAAATTAGATGAATATTTTGCAATAAATTCATTAGAAGAAGTAGCACAAAGAGCATTTATAACACCATAAAGAAGTGTTCCTAAAAAAGAAGCTCCTTTTCCAAATGCATCATAAAGAGAAAAAAATTCACCACTATCTTGTTTGTCGATAATTTTAGTTAAATAACTTCTAGACATCGATTGAATTCCTCCTTGAAATAATCCAACAAATATTGCAAGGACATAAAACATCCAAGTTTGAGAAATAAAAACACCAAAAATTGTGATGAATAAGTATCCACCAATACAGGCTAAAATTAAATGATCTGTTCTATATTTTTGTGATAATTTTGCTATTACAATACATGCAGGAAAAGCAATAAATTGAACCATAACTAATGCAATTAATGCTTGAACTTGATCAACTCCCAAAGAGGTAGAGATTTTCATTGCTAAATCGATGATTGAATAAACGCCATCTATATAGAAAAAGAATGAAAGTAAAAATAGGAAAATTCCTTTGTGTGTTTTTACTTTTTTAAATGTTCTACCAAGTCTTTTATAAGATTCTAAAATACTACGGCCAACATTATGTCTACTTTCTAAACCATATTTTTGTTCATAAGATTTATAAAGAGGAAGGGTAAAAGCAAGCCACCATAATCCATTTATTGCAAAACATATTAAATATCCCCAAGGAACTGTTAAAGAATGAGCCATTCCAGCTTCTTCTCCTGGAGCCAGATTAAAATTTGTAAAACAAAAAGCTACAATAGCAACACCAACTAAAAATGGAATACAGCTTCCAATATATCCTAATGCATAACCATATGATGATACTTCATCAACCCTATCTTCACTTGTAACATCAACTAGCATTGAATCGTATATCATAAGAGCGCCATTATAAACAATTTTGCTAACAATAAGTAAAACGAGCCATATAATATGGTTCATTTCTAAACCTAAAGCAATACAAGTAACAACCCCTAATAATGAAAAAACCAAAAATAAATTCTTTCTATAACCTTTAAAATCAGAAATTGTACCAAATAGTGGTTCTAAAATTACTCCTAAGATTGTGATTAATGAGGTAACAAGAGCATAAACGCTATTCCCATAATCTGTTGCTGCATCGCTTGCTCCGCCAAAATCAGCATTAACTAAATTTTGAAAGAAAATAGCAAAAAGTGAGCAAGCAACCATAGTAAAAGCACTGTTGCCAACATCATATAATACCCATCGAATAGCTACTTTATTCTCTTTTTTGTTCTTAAAAAAAGAAAATAAACCACCCTTTGATTTCGTAGATGTTTTATTTTGATCTTCCATAACAAACCCCTTATTTAAAAAAATAAATTTTTATATATTATAAAGTTATCATTTATAAAAAGAAGTAAAGAAATTTTAAGAAAATGTAAAATTAACAAAAAATTAATTATTTAGCACTTTATACTTGCGACTGCTAAAAACTTGATTATAATATTGTTAGTAAATAAAAAGTTGGAGGAAATTTTGTTTATGATTAAACCTTTACATGACTATGTTTTATTAAAAAAAGAAGATTCTCAAGAAAAGAAATTCGGGGATATTATCTTAGCCTCAAAAAAAGATAGTGGTAATGTTGCTACTGTCTATGACAAAGGCGAAGATGTTAAAAATAAAGAAATTAACAATGGCAAAAAAGTAATTTATAAAGAATATTCAACTACATCTTATAAAGATGAAAACGAAAATGAATATCTTTTAGTAAAAGAAGAAGATATTTTAGCTATTGTTGAATAATTTTGTTTTAGGAGGATTTTAATATGGCAAAAATTGTTAGATATGGCAAAGATGCTAGAAATAGAATGGAAAAAGGTGTTGATATTTTAGCAAATACTGTAAAAATCACACTTGGTCCAAAAGGTAGAAATGTTGTATTAGATAAAGGTTATGGTTCACCACTTATCACTAATGATGGCGTAACTATTGCAAAAGAAGTTGAACTTGAAGATAACTTCATGAATATGGGTGCTAAGCTTGTTTATGAAGTTGCAAATAAAACTAACGATATAGCTGGTGATGGTACAACAACTGCAACAGTTTTAGCACAAGCAATGATTCATAAGGGACTTGAATATGTTAATAAAGGTTCAAATCCAGTATTTTTAAGAGAAGGTATTGAAAGAGCTGGTAAAGCCGTTTCTGATTATCTTCTTTCTCATACTAAATTAATTGAAACAACCAAAGATATTGCTTCAGTTGCAACAATTTCATCTTCTTCAAATGAAATTGGTGAAGAAATTGCTAAAGCAATGGATTTAGTTGGTAGAAATGGCGTTATTAGTGTTGATGAATCAAAAGGCTTTGATACCGAACTCGAAGTTGTTAAAGGTTTACAATACGATAAAGGTTACATTTCACCATATATGGTAACAGATAGAGATAAGATGATTGCTGAACTTGAAGATGCTTATATTCTTGTTACTGACCAAAAATTAAATAATATTCAAGATGTTTTACCTCTTTTACAATCCGTAGTAGAAGAACATAAACCACTTTTAATTATTGCTGATGACATTGATAATGATGTCACTTCAACGTTAATTGTTAATAAATTAAGAGGAACGTTTAATGTTGTTGCTACAAAAGCTCCTGAATTTGGCGATAATCAAAAGAATATTCTTGAAGATATTGCTATTTTAACTGGTGCAAAATTCTGCTCTAAAGATTTAAATATGGAGTTAAAAGATTTAACTGTTGATGATTTAGGTGTTGCTAAAAAGATTACTATTACAAAAGATAGCACTACAATTATCGATGGAAATGGCGATAAAGAAACTATTAATAATCGTATTAAAGAACTAAATGCTCAAGCTGACAATAGTAAGAGTGATTTTGATAAGAAGAGATATCATGAAAGAGCAGCTAAACTTTCTGGTGGCGTTGCTTTAATTAAGGTTGGAGCTACTACTGAAAGTGAACTTAAAGAAAAGAAATTAAGAATTGAAGATGCTTTAAATGCTACTAAGGCTGCCGTTAGCGAAGGTATTGTTAGTGGTGGCGGACTTGCTTTAATTGAAGCATATAAAGAATTAAAAGATACATTAAAAGATGAAAATCAAGATATTCAAAGAGGTATTAATGTAGTTTTGGAATCTTTAAGTGCCCCTCTATATCAAATTGCTGAAAACGCTGGATTTAATGGTGATTCAATTGTTGAAAAAGCATTAACTCAAGAAAAAGGTGTTGGATTCGATGCTAAAAATGGTACATGGGTTAATATGATTAAAGATGGAATTGTTGATCCTACTAAGGTTACAAGAAGTGCTATTTTAAATTCTTCTTCAATTTCTGCTTTATTTATTACAACAGAAGCTGGAGTTAGTGAGATAAAAAAAGAAGATAAAAATAACGAAGATTCATTAGATTCTGTTTATTAATTCTTAAATTATTGAAAGAAACGATAATATTTTATAAAGTTTTAATAAATATTAATAAAATGGTGAGGCAAAAGCCCCATCATTTTTTTCTAATGCACAGGAATTTTTCAAAAAACATTTTTTAAATAAAAGAATTATCGTATAAATTGTTTTTAAATATTAATATATATTATAATTTCAAAGTTGCATTAGAGATTTATATCTTAATAAAGTAGAGCGTATTTGAAAGGATTTTATTTATATGTTAAAAACAACTTTTTTTGAAAAAGCTCCAATTAAAAAATTATTTTTTAAGATAGCAATTCCAGGTGCAATCGGAATGCTTTTTAGTGCTATTTATGTTGTTATTGATGGCTTTTTTGTTTCTCTTTATCTAGGTCAAACCGCTTTTAGTGCTGTTAATTTAGTATGGCCTTTTATTTATATTATGTTTTCGGTAGCTGATATGGTTGGAGTTGGTTCTAGTGTTTTAATGGCTATTAGATTAGGCGAAAAAAGAAATGAAGAAGCTAACAGAATATTTACATTTGCTACACTTTTTATACTAATTTTTGAATTTATTTTAGCTGTTTTAAGCTATTTTTTAGCTCCTTATATTTTAGATTTGATGGGTGCTACAGGAGAACTTAAAACATTAGGAGTCGAATATTTACAGACATACGTTATATTTTTGCCATTTTCTTCAATAATTTTTGCGGTTGATAATTTTTTAAGAGTTTGTGGAAAAATTAAAACTAGCATGAGTATTAATATTTCGATGTCTTTATTAATTATTCTTTTAGAATTTTTATTTTTAGGTGTTTTTAATTTCGAAATATTTGGAAGCGCACTTGCTTCTTGCTGTTCGTTTTTAATTTTTTCAATCGTTTCTTATTTACCTTTTTTATTAAAAAAGTTAGATATTCAATTTGTTTATCCAAGAGTTAGTAAAAGAGATATCTTTTTAATATTTAAAAACGGATTGCCAATATTTTTAAATAATATTGCTGGTAAATTACCAGGAATTGTTTTTAATATTTTGCTTTTAAAAATGGTTGGAGAGGCTGGGGTCAGTGCTTATGGAACATTAATGTATATTGAATGTTTTATTATTCCTATACTTTATGGTATGTGTGATTCTTTACAACCTGCAATAGGATATAATTATGGGGCAAATAAAATGGATAGAGTTAAAAAAATCGAAGTTTTATGCTTAATTTCTTCTTTTATCGTTTGTCTAGTTTCATTTATTTTAATGATTTCATTTCCAACAAATTTTGCTTTAGTTTTTACTGAATCGATTTTAGAAGAAACTGTTTCTTTAACAAGTTTTGCTATATTTATTTATGCTTTTACTTATTTAACAAGATGGATTTCTTTTTCACTCCAATCTTTTTTTGCTGCGATTTCTAGGCCAGTAGAAGCAACTTTAATTTCTCTTTCTATTTCATGTATTTTTCCATTTATTTTAATTTTATGTTTTTATTCGCTTTCTGATTTTGGTATATGGTTAAATTTTCCATTTTCTAGTTTATTAACTGCAATTGTTGCTTTGTTAATTGTATTTATAAAGTGGAAAAATAAAACATTATTTATTGAAAATAAAGATAACAAAAATACTTAATGATAAAAAGTTTAATTTTGATATAATTTTTAAGCAAAGGAAATTAAAATATGTTAGATATAATTAATCAAATAAGTGAAGAATTATCACTTAAAAATAAACAAGTTGAAGCAGCAATTTCACTTTTAGATGAAGGAAATACAGTTCCTTATATTGCTAGATATAAAAAAGACGTAACTGGAAATTTAACTGATAAAAACCTTCGCGATATTGAAGAAAGATTGTCTTATTTAAGAAATTTAAACGATAGAAAAGAAAGTGTCATAAAATTAATTGATGAAAAAAATAAATTGACTCCCGAATTAAAGGAAGAAATTTTAAATGCAAAAACTTTAGCTGAAGTTGAAGATTTATATCGTCCATATAAAGAAAAAAGAAAAACAAGAGGAGTTATCGCAAAAGAAAAAGGTCTTGACCAAATTACGAATCTTATCTATTTGAATAAAAAAATTGATGATTTTGATAAATTTTTATCTTCTTTTATCGACGAAAACAAAAAATTAAATACAATTGACGATGTAAAAAGTGGTGTCATTGATATTTTGAGTGAAGATATTGGAGATGAAGCCAAATATCGTAAATATATTAAAAATTTTATTTTTAATCACGGATTAATTGAATCTAAAGAGAAAAAGAAAGATGAAAAAGATACTTATGGAACATATGCTTCATTTAGTATTGAAATAAAAAGAGTTAAACCTTATCAATATCTAGCAATTGCTAGAGGAGAAAAAGAAGAATGTTTAAAAATGTCTTTTTCTTATGATAAAGACGCTATAAAAGAAAGAATAACAAAGGATTTTTTAGATTCAAATTATTTAGATATTTTTAAAGAAGCTATAAATGATAGTTTGAAAAGAATTATTCTACCAAGTGTTGAAAATGAAATTAATGGTGAAATTAAAGAAAAATGTGAAGATAAATCAATAGAAGTTTTTAAGAAGAATCTTGAGGCTTTACTTTTATATCCACCATTAAAGAATAAAAAAATTCTTGGTTTTGATCCTGGATTTAAAAGCGGATGTAAATATGCTTATGTTGATGAATTATCTATCCCTCACGATATAGGAGTTGTTTATATAACGAGTGGAAGTAAAGAAAAAATAGAAGATGGCAAAGAGGAAATTGCTTCTTTAATTAAAAAATATAATATCGATTATATTGCTTTAGGTAATGGAACTGCGTCAAGAGAAAGCGAAGCAATTTTAAATGATATGATAAAAGAATATGATTTAAAAAATTGTAAGATTTTTATTGTTAATGAAAGTGGGGCTAGTGTTTATAGTGCTTCAAAATTAGCTGAAAAAGAATTCCCTGAATTAACGGTTGAAAAAAGAAGCGCAATTTCTTTAGCTAGAAGAGTTATTGATCCTCTTGCTGAACTTGTAAAAATTGAGCCAAAAGCAATCGGTGTTGGGCAATATCAACATGATATGAATCAAACAAAGTTAAATGAAGCTCTTAAAAAAGTAGTTGAAGATTGCGTAAATAAGGTCGGTGTAAAACTTAATACAGCAAGCGTTTCTTTACTTTCTTATGTTTCTGGAATTACTTCTTCAATTGCTAATAATATTTACGAATATCGTAAAAGTAATGGCAATTTTAAAAACAGAAATGAATTATTAAAAGTTAAAGGATTAAAAGAAAAAACATTTAAACAATGCGCTGGTTTTCTAAGAATAGAAGATAGTGATGAAATATTAGATAACACTTCAATTCATCCAGAAAATTATTTACAAGCTAAAGAAATTTTAAATGAAACTAAAATTGATGTTTTAAAAGATTCTTTAGATGAAAAAGAGTTAAAATTAGCTAAATTTAATGAAAATAATTTTTTAAAGAATCATCCTGATATTGGTAAAGAAACTTTAAAAGATATTATTGATGAAATTAAAAATCCTGGAAGAGATATTCGTGAATCTTTAGAAATTATTGAACTTAATAATGAAGCTAAAACTATTGAAGATTTAAAAGTAGGTATGATTTTAAATGGTACAATTAGAAATATTATGGATTTTGGAATGTTTGTTGATATAAATGTTCATCAAGATGGACTTGTTCATATAAGCGAGATTTCTGATTCATTTATCAAAGATATTTCTTCACTTTATAGTGTTAATCAATTAGTAAAAGTTAAAGTAATTAGTGTTGATGTTGCTAAAAAGAGAATAGGCCTATCGATAAAACAAGCAAAATAATAGTATAAATTTGATTTTTGGACAAATTTGGTTTTCAAGTCCAGGTTTGTCCAATTTTATTTATCTATATTTTATTTTCGTTTTTTTATAAAATATTTCTATATATAATGTGGGGGATATTTATGGTTCAAGAATTGTCTTTTAAAAATAAATATAATGATGTTTTATATGGTCATAAATGGATTATTGAAGATAATAATATAACTTTAAAAGGAAACATTTTAATTGTTACAGGAATGGCTGAACATTCATTAAGATATAATGATTTTGCCTCTTTTTTAAATTCATTAGGTTATAACGTTTACTCTTTAAATCATTATGGACAAGGTGAAAAAAATGGTGAATTAATGAATCCTTGTGATGATTATTTCTTTAAAATGATTGAGACAATTAAAGATTTCAACAAGATGTTGAAATCTTTAAATAACGATAAACCTTTAATTAATATCGCTCATTCAATGGGTTCTTTTATAATGCAAGGGTATATTGAAAAATATAGTGAAACTATTGATAAATGTATATTGATAGGAAGTAATGGAAGAAATCCTTTAGTTAAAGTAGGTTATTTTCTTTCTAAAATTTTAATTAATAAAAGAAATGAAAATAAAAAAGCAAAACTATTTCATAATTTATCAATTGGAGCATATGAAAAAAGCGTAAAAAATAAAAAAATAAGTTCTGTTAATGAATGGCTTTCTTATAATTTAGAAAACGTTAAAAAATATGATGAAGATCCTTTAAGTGGGGTTAGACCTACCAATAAATTTTATAAAAATTTCTTAAAAGGATTATCAACCATTCAAAAAGAAAAAAATATTGATAATATTTCCAAAACTCTTCCTATTCTAATTTTAGGAGGGAAAGAAGACCCTGTTGGAAATAATGGTAAAGGTTTAGTTTCGTTAACAAAAATTTATAAAAATCATAATTTAAATGTTACATTAAAATTATATGATCATATGCGTCATGAAATATTAAATGAAGATGAACATATGCTTGTTTATAATGATATTAAAGATTTTATTTTAAAAAAATAAAGAAGTTCGAATAAATTTTTAAAATTTAGCCTTCTTGTATATAAAGGAGGCTTTTTAAAAACTTAAAAATATGTTGTTTTCCTCTAGATAAGACAATAATATGAGATTATCTTGAGGAAATATAGTGATTTTAACAAATAAGGAGATGAAAGAAAAACTTTTCAATTTCTTGAATGCTAATTCAAAAATTTCAAGAATGATTAAAAATAAAGAACTTTTTTCTTTAAAAAAAGACTTTATGAAACTAATAAAAAAGTAACGGGGTATTTTTTAGTCAACTATATATATCCTCATTCATATTTATCTTTTAATTTTGCTCTTTTTTTATTATGATTTAATTCTCGAATTTATATTTAATAAATATTAATCAGCAGCAAATAATTTAAATAAAAATAAAAGTTTTAAAAATGATTTTAGATATTTTACTTATCAATATTTACCATCGAGTGCTTTTAGAAATGGAATTTTAAAAGAAAAAGTTTTATTTGATAATTTTGAATATGTTTTATCGATTCCAAAGAAAAAGCGATAGTTGATAAATTATATTCTTTACCAACTATATCTAGTCTTTCAGATTTAGAATATTTATTATTTAGCGATTTAAGAATTGATGAATTAGATTTTTATAACTTAAATAGAGATAATTTAATTAAATGTGCAAAAGATTTTCCCACATCAACTAATTTAAAATTATTTATTAAGTTTTTAAATAAAAAAAGAATAATTAATGAATTCAAAAATATTAAGAAGATTTATAAAAATTACTGATTTATCTAATTCATTAGTATTAGAAAATTATGCAAGAGAAGTTTTACAAGAAATAACACTTTTTCTTTATCTAAAACAGAATTTTTTAACTTTTCAGTTTTTTATGGTGGAACAGCATTAAGACTTTTTTATAATTTAGATAAGTTTAGTGAAGATTTAGATTTTTCACTTTTTAAGTATGATAATAATTTTAGTTTAAAAAAATATTTTAATATTATTAAAGAAACAATGAAGGAATATGGAATTAATTGCACAATAAATTATAAGGAAAAAAGTCTTGATAATTTTGTTGAATCAGCGATTTTAAAAATAAATACTCAATCTTTGTTATTAAAATTGTTTAATAAAAAATTCAATTTAAACCCAGATAAACTTACAAAAATAAAATTTGAAATTGATATGACGGATATTGTTAATGGAAATATTTTAACTATGGAATATTCGTATCAAGACAAATTCGAAATTTCTATTTATGACGAACCTTCTCTTTTTGCTTGCAAAATTGCGGCTTTATTAAATAGGAAATGGAAAAATAGGCCAAAAAGATAGAAATTTATATGATTGTGATTTTTATTTTAAAAATAACGCAAAAGTTAATTATCTATATTTAGAAAAAGTCTTAATTAAAGAAAATCAATATTTAGATTCAAAAACTTTGAAATCACCCTTAGAGATAAACTTTAAAAATATTGATTTTTATCTTGCTAAAGAAGATGTGTTTAATTTTATTAGTGATGAAGAAAAATTGAATAATTTTAATTATGAATATTTTAAGAAAATTACTGAAAATTATAAATTTAATAACTAATATTTAAAATTAATTATTAAGATATGAATATATTATTAATTTCATCTCTTTAATTTAATACTATTTTTATTATTCAATTCTTAATTTTATTTTTATATAATGATGTTGCTTTGCTTCTAAAAGCTAAAAGAAGAGGGGGAAATTTATTTGTTATGATAAAAGATATTATTGTCTTCTCATTATCTTCTAATATTGCACTCACTAATCAGGTCTGTGAACTTTTAAACATTAAACCTGGAATTAGTGAAGTTAAACATTTTGCTGATGGAGAATGTATTGCTTTCCCTAAAAGCGATGTTAGAGGTAAAAAAGTATATATTATTCAATCAACTTGTAAACCTGTTAATGACCGTATTATGGAATCATTAATTTTTATAGATGCAGTTAGAAGAGCTAATTGTCGAGAAGTTACACTTATAATGCCTTATTATGGATATGCTAGACAAGATAGAATCGCTGCTAAAAATGAACCAATTACCGCTAGAATGGTCGCTGATCTTTTTACAAATAGCGGGATCAAAAGAGTAATTACTGTTGATTTACATACACCTCAAATTCAAGGTTTTTTTGGAATTCCAGTTGATAATACAACTCCTTCACTCCTTTTTGCTGATTATTTAAAAAATAGACTTAAAGATGATCCTTCTTTTACTGGAAAAAATATTGCAATTGTTGCTCCAGATCACGGAGCAATGCATCGAGCTAGAGATTTAGCGGCTTTTATTCCTAATACTAATATTGTTGTTATTGATAAAAGAAGACCAAAACCAAATGTAGCAGAAATTACTAATGTTGTTGGTGATATTAATGGTAAAGTTTGTATTATGATCGATGATATTATTGATACTGGTGGAACTATTTTAGCAGGAGCAAAAGTATTAAAAGAAAAAGGTGCTAGAGAAGTTTTCTTATGTTGTTCACATGCTTTATTTAATGGAGATGCTAAAGAAAAAATGGAAGCAGCTGATTATGTAACTGAATGTATTTGTACAGATACAATTGAACATGAAGAATTTAAAGATTCTAAACGTATAAAAGTTATATCAATTGCTAAAATGATTGCTGATATTATTCGCTCTCATGAATCTCATGAAGATATAAGAATTGAATACGCTAAATTTAGATAATATTTATTAAATATTTAAGAAATGTATGATTTAAAAAGCATACATTTCTTTTTTTGTATAATTTCTAAGTCTTAATAATATTAATATTCTTATTATTCTTATTGTTATTATTAATATCAAATAATTAAAAATAATTTACAAAAATTAACTATAGGTTAGAATTAATCTTGTGTTATTTAATTTATTTTAGGAGAAACTTATGAAATTTAAAAAAATTTCTTTTATACTTTCTTTTTCATTTTTAGCTTTACTTACATCAACTTCAATATCGTCTAAATATTCTACTTTTAATGATTTAGCTATTAAAGATAAAGAAGTAATTGTTTTATTTAATGATGGATATTCTTTAAATGATTTTAAAAATGAAATAAATGATTATAGTGGTGAATATATAATAAAAGATAGTTATAGTGGTTTAGTTAATGGAGTTTTATTAAATATTAACTATTCTTTTTTAGATATTTTACCTTCTTTAAAAAGTGTAGATAGTATTCATGAAAATAAAGCTTATTTTATAAATAGTAGTAATAGTAAAGAAAATGAATATTATGATCCTTTAAAAATATTTACTACTCCATTAGAAAATAACTCTTTAAATAGAATGAACGTTCCTTCAACTTCTAAAGAAGGTGAAGGAACATTAATAGCTATTTTAGATTCATCTTTTAATTTAGAACATGAATCTTTTAAAGATTTATCTTCTTCTATAGATATTAAATTAAGTGAAGAAAAAGTTAATTCCTTAGTGTCAAGTCTAGATGCAACTAATCAAGAAGATTTTTATTATAATCGTAAAATTCCTTTTTATCATGATTATGGAGGAACAATTACTAATTTAGATAATGAAACTAGTAATGAAGATGATGATGTTTTTTCATTTAATAGTGTTCATGGAATGCATGTTTCTTCAATAGCTAGTGCTAATGGGGAATTTAAAGGAGTAGCTCCTTCTTCTCAACTAGCTTTTATGAAAGTTTTTGGAGATAGCGGAAATACTCAATATTGTTTTGATTCAATGGTTTTAAAAGCATTGAATGATGCTTATAAAATTGGGGCAGATGTTGTTAATCTTTCTTTAGGAGCTGATTTAAATGAATTTGAAGATGAAAGTGCATCATATAAAGCAATTCAAAAGTTAGCTGATGAAGGAGTAATTGTTTCTTTAGCAGCAGGAAATGAAGGAAAAGCTACTTGGCAAAATAGTGGAGCTTATATGTATGATACTTTAGATACAATTGAAGAAGGTACTTTAGGTTCTTATTTAGGAAATAATGGTGGAGTAGGAGTAGCTAGTGCAAATTTAATCGATGATGATGAAGTTACTCCAGAACTTAGTGTTGAAGGAAACACAATTAGTGGTAGAGATCAACTTAATGCTCGAGGAGATATTGATAATGATGGAATAAGCGATGATCCTGCTGCAATTATTCCTTTCACAACTTTAATTGAAGAAAATGAAGAAAGTGCAGCTTATGAATATGTTTTAGTTCCTGGAGTGGGTTCAATTAATGATATAGATCAAGAAAGCGGAGAAAATTTAGGAGATGATTATCAAAATATTGATGTAAAAGGTAAAATTGCTGTTATAAAAAGAGGAAGCAATACTTTTTCAGAAAAAATTAAACACGCAAAAGAAAAAGGTGCTATTGCAGTAATTATTGCTAATCAAGATAATTTAGGTTCTTTAGGTTATTTTGATTTAACTAATTCAACTAAAGATGAATTAATTCCAGCTTATTCAATAAGTAGTGAAGAATATGAGATTTTAGAAAATGCTAAAAATAAAGTTTTAACAATTAGTAGAAATCAAATTTCAAGTTTCTCAAGTAATGGTACATTAGCTGATTTATCTATGGCTATTGAAATTAGTGCTCCTGGGCAAAATATTGCTGGAGCGGTTTCTTTAAATTCTAGAAACCAAAAAAGTAATAATACTTATCAATATTTAAGCGGAACATCAATGGCTGCTCCGAATTTTTCAGGAGCAAGTGCTTTAATTTTAGGTGAAAATGATTTTTCTAACGAAGAAGAAAGAAAAGAATATCAAACAACTTTAAAAGCAAGAGAAATGTCAACTGCTCAAGTTTTAAAACAATCAAATGGAGCAATGGTTTCTCCAAGAAGACAAGGTGCTGGATTAATTGATGTTAATAACGCAATTTCTTCATCTATTTATTTAACTGGAAGTAGTGAAAAGAGTGCTAAAGTTGAACTTAAAAATAATGAAGATATTTCTTCAGGGTTAATTGATTTTGATATAACTATTCATAATGAAGAAAAAATAAAAGGAAGTTATAAAGTTACTCTATTAGTTCAAGTTCCTGAAACTAAATATATTGATGGAGAAATGTCTCCAGAATTTAAAGATAAAAAATTTCAAACAATAAATGATGTTTTGGTTGATGAATATACATTTGATGTTTCTTTAAGTGGTGAAGAAGAACAAGTTGTAAATGTTAACTATGAACTTGAAGATTCAATTAAAGATGAATTAAATGATACTTTTGAAAATGGAACTTATATAGAAGGATATGTTTTATTTGAAAGTGAAAGTAGTTCTTTAAATGATCTTTCAATCCCTTATTTAGGTTTCTTTGGAGATTATTCAAAAGGCGATGCTGTTGAAGATTTTACTTTTGAAAGAGATAATGAAAAAATTTATCAATCAGATGTTTTAAATAATTTAGCTGATGTTACTGGAATTAATAAACCAAATGCAAACTTTAATTCTTTAATTGGAGTTAGTGGAACTGATTTTGAAAATTTTGATGTAAGCGATGTTTTATATAATAATGCTGACCCAGCTAAAATTTATACTCCTATAATTAGTGAATTTAATGAAAATGATGGTAAATACCATCTTTATGCTGGGGCAAAAGGAAGCGCTTCAACTTTATACATTCAACAATTTGTTAATAGAAGTGTTGATTCTAATACTATTACTTTAACAAATAGTGAAGGTGAAGTAGTTTTAACTGACCATATGTTTAGTGCTCTTCATTCAACGGGCGATACAAACGATACATATTTATATAAAACAAAAGCTACGACAAGTTTATTTAGTGAAGGAATTATTGCAGATAGAGCTTATACAATTATTCCATTAAAAGATGAGGAAAACGGTTATTATGAAGATGGAATTTATACTTTAAAATTTGAATATCATCTTTCTAGCGGTTATACCCAAGTTAAAGAATATGTTTTAGAGATTAATGAGACAGTTGAATCATTAGCAATTGATAATGCAGTTTTATCTGATGAAAGTTTAATTCTTTATTTCGATGAAAAAATGAGCCAAGTAACATTTGCTTCTAGAATTGCTAGTGAAGAAATTTTAGATAATAGAACTTATAAATATACTATTGACTTAACTAATTTAAGTTATGAAGAATTATTAACTAATCCATTTGTTTACATTTCCTCATTAAGATATTCATTTATAATTGGTAATTTTAATAGTGAATTAAATGCAATTTTATTCTCTACTTCATCAGGAATTGGCAAAACTTTAGAACTACTTGAAGAAAAATATCCTGAAAAAGCAAACACTTTTGATATCCGTATTGTTTTAAGAAATTTGGGTGGTATGCCAAGTGGATATAGTGGAGATGGCTACTTAGTTATTAACTTAGGTAACGGATATGAAAATTCTATTTCTAAAGCTTATAGTAGTGATGGAAATAGCGAACTTAATTTAACTAAAGAAGGAAGTAGTGTTTTTATTGAGAATGTTCCCTCACATTTCTTATTAGAAAAAGGTGAAAAATCATTTGTAATGTCTCCAACAATAATTTCTTTAATTGCTGCAATAGTTATTGTTTTAATTTTAATTGCAGTAATTATTCCTTTATATTTACATTCAAAAAAGAAAAAAGATAAAAATATTAAAAAATACGATAAAGATGGTGTTGAAATCATTGATTTAACAGATGATGATAAAAATAATAGTAAATAATTAAATAATTTTAAAAATGGATCTATGCACAAATAAATTGCTTTAGATCCATTTTCCTTATTTAAAAGCTTAATATTTCTATAAAAAAAATAAAAACTATGCTATATTAATTAAACTTGATTAATTAATTCAAGTTTTTTGATTTTTTAATTGAGCTAAATATAGTTTTTCTATATATAAAAAAGAAAATATGAATGGGCAAAATAAAAGAAAAATAACAATATATCACTTCTTTAATATTTCAAACTTAATAATATTTTTAATTTGCATTGTTGCTGGAGGACTATTTTTTGTTGTTTATTCTTTGTTAAACTTTGAAGGATTTTCTATTTATAACATGATGAATGGATCTTTTGTAAGTGGTGCTTGTTTAGTCGGTTTTTCTTTATTATATATAGCTGGAAATTTTGGGACATTTGATGTTATAAGTGTTGGATTTTCGAATCTTTTTAGTGTCATAAAGAAAAATGGCTCAAAAAAATATGATGGAATTTATGGATATGAACAAGTTCATAAAGAAAGACGATTATCCAATCGCTTTAAATTTTTCCCAATATTACTTTCAGGCATTTGTTGGCTAATAGTCTCCTTATCTTTTTATTTTGTTTGGCAGAACACATTCATCAACTAAAATTAAAAGATGAAGAAAATAACCTTAAATTCTCAAAATATTCTTTTTTTTAACGAAGATATTAAGATAATATTAAGATTAATTAATTTTAAATATTCTTTTTTTAAAAAAAACTATCATTTTAGCATTGATTGAAAAAAATCAAACGGAGGATATTATGGCAAAGAAAAAAAGTATATTATTTTCTGCTATTGCTCTCTCAACATTAGTTTTAGGTGCTGGAGCTGGTCTCACGTCTTGTGGACCTACTGAAGAACCTTTATCTTATAAATGGGAAGGTAGTGCAGATACTACAAGTTCAAAAGTTGAACTCGATTTAGATCCATCATTAGTCGTTAGTGCGAAAGATTCAAAATATTTTGCACCATACGTTGTTGATGTAAATAGTGATGGTTCCTATAGATTTATTTCTAGTGGTGGCGATACCTTAATGGAAAGCGGTGAAAGCGCAAAATTACTCGCTTATTGGGTACCAGAAAATTTCACATTATTTGCAAGTGTTAGAAATGCTGATGATGGTTCACCAGTTAATGGTGTAGTTAGTGCTGATGGTACAGTCACCGCTCCATCAGTTAGTGAAAAAACTAACTTAATTATTACATTATCAGCTGTTAGTAACGAAGCAATCGTTAATCCAGTTGGCGGTGGGGAAGCAACAGTCAGACATTTAAAAGAAGAAGTTAATTTAACAGTTGTTCCTTCAGGTTCTATCGCTAAAAACATGGACGCTGAATATAGAGTTTTAAGTGAAAAAGAAAGAAATGAACTTACAGCTGAATTAGAAACATATGCTATGGAACATGGCTTAACTGGTATTAGATTCCAATCAAATGGTGGTCATGCTGTTTATAGAGAAAGATTTACAACTCCATTATTAGAAGCTGATAATTACATTCCTTCATATGGTTGGGGTACTACTCAATATGGTCAAATTACTGAACCTTTAGCTGCTGAAACAAATGAAGCATATAAGATGTATTATCATAGTATTCTTTCACCAAATAGTGAACTTGGTACAATTAACTATCTTGATAGTGATCAAGCTGCTGTTAACGATTTATACTCATATATGTCTTCTTCTTTCTGGGGTAAAGCTTTAAACGAAGAATATACTGCAACTGAAGATGTCGGTGTTTTATCTAGAGCTGAACCAGAAGCAGTTAATCCAGATGAAGATGGAATTGCTACAAAATGGAAAGTTAAAGTTTGGGTCGGTGGCGATGCTGATGATGAAGAACATGGTGTCTTAGCAGGGCTCAATTTCAGAACAAGTTCTGAAAAATATTCGGAATTTGACAATAGACCAATTACTCTTGAAGACTATGTCACACCAATTAAATTATTAGCTACTGGTGCTATTGGTTGGTATAGAGGTGATGAATCTGCAACTTCTTCACAAGGTAAAACTAAACTTGTTGGTTTCTCAAAATATTATCAAGATACAGCTAAAGCAACAACAATCGGTACAACCGAAGACTTCTTATCAAAAGTTAATGTTGAATTAGATCATGAAGATAATTCACTTACATTTGAATTTGAACAAGGATTTGACCAAGACTTTGCTAAATATTATCTTGATCAATTATGGGCAAACCCAATGTGTGAAGACTTTGTGGCTGCTATTGGTGATGGTAATGTCATTGAAGGTGCTAAAGTTTATGGTACTTCTCCAGAAGGTGAAACACCTGCTGACACATCATTATCAGTTGGACCATATATGCTTGAAAAATATAACCCTCAAGTTGAAATTGCATTCAAGAAAAACGATACATGGCCAGCTAAATTATCAACTGATAACCATAATAGAACTTTATACCAAATCCCTGGTTTCTATATGAGAGTTGATACTGCAGTTTTAAATGATAGAGAAGAAGCTATGAAACAATTTGAAGCAGGCTATACTGATTCAGTTTCAATTTCAACAGATACTCAATATGAAAAATATGCTACAGATCCAAGATTAAAGACAACATTACCAGACGGTACATTCGGTACAACATTTAATAGAATGGACAAAGCATTATGGGATTCATACTTTGGCCCAGGCGGAGTTTGGTATGAAGCAATGAACCCAGATGGATCATTAACTAAAGATAAAGAAGTTAATCCAATTTTATCAAATGATAATTACTTCAAAGCTCTTAACTTAGGATTTGATCGTGCAGCTTATGCTGAAGCAGAACATGATGGTATCTATTATGAATATTTCCAACCAGGACAAAAAGTCAATCCTGTTACAAATACATTCTATAATGATACTGATGAACACAAGGCTGCTATGAAAGAAGTTTATGGTGATTCGTTCGATGATCCAGCAAATTCTCCACAATTCGCTGTTCAATATATGCAAGATGCAATTATTGAAGAATTAGATGCAGGTCATATTGATTTAGGAACTACTGATAAACCAACTGATTTCGGATTCTCATCATCAATTCTTGCTTCAGATAACTACTATAGAATCATTAACTACTATAATGAATATATCGGTAACGTCTTTAATGAAGCAGTCAGTTCATATGTTGATGCTGATGGAAACAACCCATTATTAAGTGGTGGAAAACAATTGGTTTCATTCACTATTACACCTGATGAATATTCAGCTGATGGTTCTGGTCAAAACGCACTCTTAAGCGATGTTTGGTCCGGTGTTTCGAATTCACAATCAGTCTTCTCAATTAGTGGTAACTCACTTGACTCGGTTGACTACGTTGATATCTTATCTTGTAACAAGATTGCAGGTTTCGAATTATCATTCGCTGTTGATACTAACATTCCTTCAGAATATCTTGAATGGGATGGCAAGTATTGGTCATTTGAATCCCTCTGGTGGGCAGCATCAGGTGGCGGAGTTACTATTGACGAAAATGGTAGAGGAAGTAGTTCAGCTGCTTAAAATGTGGTAAAATAAAAAAATAAACTTAAAAAACATAACCCTAGGAGTAACCCTCCTAGGTTTATGTTTGTAAGAGAAAGGAGTACAAATGACAAAATATGTTATAAAAAGAATTTTGTTTGTTTGCCTTACTTGCTTTATCGTCTTATCTCTAACTTATATTTTGATTAACTGTCTTGAGATGCCTACTCCAGTTTCAACAACTCCGGGACAAGTTATCGCATATTTTAGAAATCAAGTTGATAAAGGTTTCGTACTTGAATTTACCTCTCCTCAAGACGGTCTTGGTAAACTTCTTAGACAAGTTACCGGCGGTGATGGTATTACTTACTATTATTATGCTAGACCAGTTATGGATAGATATTTTTCATGGCTTTCAAATGTTATTCTAAGATGGGATTGGGGAGTTTCAACAAACTTCCAAATTAATTCCCCATGTATGGATATTATTTTATCCAGATTACCAGTTACAATTAGCATTAATATTATTAGTGTTATCGTTTCCGTTCCTCTTGGAATCGGTTTTGGCGTTATTTGCGCTTTAAAGAAGAATTCGATTTTTGATAACGTTGCTCAAGTTGTTATCATCGCTTTAATTGCTCTTCCAAGTTTCGTTTTGGTATCATATCTTATTTTAATTGCATATAACTCAAATGGTGCAATTCCACCTTTCTGGCCACAATCGACATCTCCTACAATTGTAAAAGTTGCTGGATATGTTGTTCCGGTTACTGCTTTATCAGTCGGTTCAATTGCTGGTTATGCAAGATTTGTAAGAGCAGAATTATGCGAAGTTTTATCTAGTGAATATCTTTTACTTGCTAGAACTAAAGGTTTAACAAGAGGTCAAGCAATTTTAAGACATGCATTTAGAAATTCAATGGTTCCAGTCTTGCCTAGTGTTGTTTCTGAATTTATCGCTATTTTAGGCGGTTCCATGATTTTAGAGAATTTATATCAAATTCCAGGTGTTGGAAGACTCTATATTGCGGCTTTCCAACAAAATGACTACAACTTATTAATGACAGATATGGCTTTTTATACTATTATCGGTTTATTAGCTTCAATTGTTGTTGACTTAAGTTATGGATTTATCGATCCACGTATTAGAATGGGGGCAAAGAAGTAGTATGATTAAAGAAGAAAAGTTTTTGCTCAATAAAAATACAGGCGAAGAGATTGATATTAAGCAATCCGATTTTGAGTTTGTTCAACAAGATTCTAAAATTCATGATACAAAATTCAAAAGCAAAGCTACAACTTTCTTTAAAGATTCTATTAAAAGATTTTTAAAGTCAAAATCTGCTACTGCTGGCGGAATTATTGTTGGAGTTTTAGTACTTTTAGCAATTGTTGTACCTTTCTGTACTCCTAACGTTGGTGCTTTTGATGTTGATAGAAACAATGTTGGTGGTCAAACAATTGAAAAGAATATTCAACCAAAATTATTCCCTTCTGGAACAGGATTCTGGGATGGAACAATTAGAAAAACTGGGGTTTTATTTGATGAATCTACTCAAAGACCTCAAGGATATAGAGAAGGTGTATTCTCTGAATTAGAAACATATACAGGTGTTGTTAATGCTTCTAATGCTTTAGGTAAAGGTGGATATGTTTGTGTTTTCTGTCCAGATGGAACAGTTAATGGAAATATGTATTCTCCTTATATTGATTTTGATTTAGAAAATGTTGAATATACTATTACTTATTCCACTTTAGATGAAGTTTATCCAGGATATGTCACAAGTCCATATCGTTTATTACTTCAAGATTCAGAAGGTAATAAATACACTCTTTCTGAATATAGTAATGATTTAAAAGGCGAAGTTAATATTAATGAGGTTTTAGGGAATGTTACCTTAAATGAAGAAGGAAAATTTAATGCTAGATTTATGTTTGAAATTCAAGCTACTTCTTCAGGTAGAGGTTCAATCATTTTAGATGATGTTATTATTTCTTCTAATTCAACTGATAGTGCTGAAAAAGAATTATTAGATTCAATTTCATTTACTGAAGGTAATGAATTATTACTTAGAACAGCTGAAAGCGGAAATGCTTGGACATCAACTTCAGGTAGAAATGCTTATAAAGTTAATTATATTTATTGTAATTTCGTTTACGATCAATATGAAGATGTTTATGGAAATCAAGAAATGACAATTTCTTCAACATCAATTGTTGGTTATCAAGCTCAAGGCGAAATTCAAATTAATTTATCAAACGATCACTCTGCAGCAACATCAGATAAAGATGAACTCGCTCAAAGATTTAAAATTTTAGATTTAGATAATGGATTAATTGTCGAAGTTATTGAACAAATCGGTGATGCAACTTATAATCCAAGTAGAAATAGATGGGATGGTTATACCTTAAGATGTATTATTAGAGGCTATAGATATTATGGCTATGATTCAATGCCAATGTTTATTTTTGGTACTAATAGTAATAAGAGAGATTATTGTAAATTAATCTTCACATCTATGAGATTCTCTTTCCTTCTTGCCATTGGTGTTAGTGCCGTTAACATTATTTTTGGTCTTGTTTGGGGATCAATTTCTGGATATTTCGGTGGTTGGACCGATATTATTATGGAAAGAATTGTTGAAATTGTCGGTTCTTTACCAACAACGGTTGTTATTACTCTTTGTATTATGTATGGTAACCAATTTGATTGGGGTTCGGCTAGTGATGTTATTGCATTGATGGTCGCATTATTCTTAACCGGTTGGATGGGCGTTGCTGCTAGAACAAGAACGCAATTCTATAGATTTAAGGGCAGAGAATATGTTTTAGCTTCTAGAACTTTAGGTGCTAAAGATAGTCGATTAATCTTTAGACATATTCTTCCTAACTCCATGGGAACAATTATTACTGGTTCAATTCTTATGATTCCAAGTGTTATTTATACTGAAGCATCTATTGCTTATTTAGGATTAGGTCTTTCAGGACAAAATATGTTTGGTGTTATCTTAAGTGAAGCAAACTCCAATTATATGGGAGAAACAACATACATTTTAATAATTCCAACTGTTTTAATGGCTTTACTCCTTATTTCATTTAACCTCTTTGGTAATGGATTAAGAGATGCCTTTAACCCACAACTTAAAGGAGGAGAACAATAATTATGGCAAATGAAAATAACACAATTATTCGTGATAAAGATCACCGTGTTCTTCAAGTCAAAGACCTTGTTGTCTCCTTTAAGACTGATAGAGGTATAGTTCATGCTGTTAGAGGTGTTAGTTTTGATCTTTATAAAGGTGAAACACTTTGTATAGTTGGAGAATCAGGTAGTGGAAAATCTGTTACTAATAAAGCGATTATTGGTATTTCTGCTGCAAACGCCATAATTGAACAAGGTTCAATTATGTATGAAGGTGAAGACTTAGTTAGAGTTAGTGAAGAAGAATTCCATCGTATTAGAGGACATAAAATTGGAATGATCTTCCAAGACCCATTAAGTGCTTTAAACCCTGTTATGAAGGTTGGAAAACAAATTATTGAAGCAACCATGATTAACAAAAATATTTTAAAGAAACATTACAATGAATTAATTTCAAAAGAACACATTAAATTTAACAATGAAATTACCAATTTTTTATATGATCAAGATAAAATAGAAAAAGAAGTTAATAAAATTGAAAATTTGTTAAAATCTTATAAAAAAGCTTCATTTGCATTAGAAAAAAATCAAAATGAAGAGAAAAAAGGTGATTTAGAAACTACTAAAGCAAAAGTTTTAGAAGATGTTAAAAGTTTAATCAACGATACAAAAATATTTATTAATACTGAAGTTGAAAGATTAAACGAACGTGTTGGCCATTATGAAAGAAAATTGGCTAAAAAAGATGAATTTAGTGATCTTAAAAAGGAAATTGCTGAAGTTGAACTTGCTACAACAACCGCTTTAAGAGATTTATATTTAGCTCATCATAACGAAGCAGATAAAATTGATTCAGAAGATGTTAGTTTCTTAACATTTAGAATTAATTTCTTAAAAGAATATGAAAAAATGCTTAAAAATAACCATAAAAAACTTCATCCTCTTTTAAAGAAAGATTTAAATGTTAGAAAAAAAGAAGCCAAAGTTGAAAATAAAGCTTATGCTTTAGATTTAAAAAAAGAACATGAAGAAAAATTAACTTCTTTAAATGAAGAATTAAAAGGAGTAGAAGAAAAAATTTCTGCTTTTGAAGCTTCTTTAAATGAAGAAGATAGAAATCATGTCCATGAAATCTTATCATCAAATAAGAAAAAACTTATTAAAAAACAAAAATTAGAGCTTAAAAATAGAGAAGTTAACGTTTCAAAAACTCATAAAGATACATCGTTAGAAATAGAAAAACTTCCTTTTGATGAATTGCAAAAACTTTATGATGATATTAAAAATATTCAAACTCGTATAAGTGAAGAAAAACGTCGTTACATTAATCAAACTAAAATTACAAAAGCCGAAGCAAAAAGAATGGCTCTTGAAGTCATGAAAGAAGTTGGTATTCCACTTCCAGAAAGAAGATTTAAACAATATCCATTTGAATTCTCAGGTGGTATGAGACAAAGAATCGTTATTGCTATTGCTTTAACAGCTAATCCAGAAATTTTAATTTGTGATGAGCCAACAACCGCTCTTGACGTTACTATTCAAGCTCAAATTCTTGAACTTATTAATAAGTTAAAAAGAGAAAGACATTTAAGTTGTATCTTTATTACTCACGACTTAGGTGTTGTTGCTAACATGGCTGATAGAGTCGCTGTTATGTATGCAGGTAAGATTGTCGAATACGGACTTTCAAATGAAGTATTCTTTGATCCACGTCATCCATATACATGGGCACTTCTTTCTTCAGTTCCTGATGTTGATAGTAAAGAAAAACTTGAAGCTATTCCAGGAACACCTCCAGATATGCTTTATCCACCTGAAGGTGATGCCTTTGCTTTAAGAAGTAAATACGCTATGGCTATTGATTTTAAATATCAACCACCTTATTTTAAGGTAACTGATACACATTATGCTGCTACTTGGTTACTTTATCCAGGTGCTCCAAAAGTTGAAATGCCTAAAATTGTTAAAACCCGTATCGAAAATTCTTTAAAAGAAGAAGAAGAAAGAATTAAAAAAGAAAAGAAAAAGGAGGAGTCAATTCATGAATAACGAAAAAGAAATTCGCCAAGAAGAAGAATTAGAATCCTCTAAAAAGAAAATGCTTGCAAAAGATGAAACTCTTTATCAAGAAATGCAAGAAACTAATGTAAATATTAGTAAAAATGATGCCGCTGATGATTTACATGAACATTATCCACCATCTGATGATGAACTTAAAAATGTTACGACAGAAGATAAAGTTATTAAAGATATTCGTTCAAAATGTAAATTTAAACAAGAATATGTTGATAACAATATTATTCTTTCAGTTAATCATTTAAAACAATATTTCTTCTTTGGCAGTGGACCTGGAAGATATAAACTTAAAGCAGTTCATGATGTTTCTTTCCAAGTTAAGGAAGGTGAATGTTTTGGGCTCGTTGGTGAATCTGGTTGTGGTAAAACAACTACTGGACGTTCAATTATTAGACTTTATAATATTACTTCTGGATCTATTTATTATAAAGGTCATAGAATCGGCGCAGGTTCTAGATGGAACGAAAAGGAAATTAAATATACCAAAATTAGATTTAATGAAGAAAAGAAAAAACTTGCTGAAGCATTAAAAAATAATGAAATCAGCAAGGAAGAACATGATAAAAAGTTAAAGGAAGCTAAAGAATATTGCGATAATGTTTGTAAAGTTCAAAAAGCTAAAATTAAGCAAATTAAACATGATAATAATCATGTAGATCCTAAATTAATGAGAGAAATTCAAATGATCTTCCAAGATCCTGTTGATTCTCTTGATCCAAGAATGACTGTTGAAACAATCATTTCTGAAGGTTTACAGATTCAAGGATTTAGAAATAAAGCTGATAACCACCGTAGAGTTGTTGAAGCATTAGAAAGAGTCGGCTTAATTGAAGATTATGCAAACCGTTATCCACATGAATTCTCTGGTGGTCAAAGACAAAGAATTGGTATTGCTAGAGCTTTAGTTATGAATCCAAAATTCTTAATTTGTGATGAACCTATTTCTGCTCTTGACGTTTCTATTCGTGCTCAAATCATTAATCTTTTAAACGATTTAAAAGACGAATATAAATTATCGATGCTTTTTATTGCTCACGATTTGTCAGTTGTTAAATATTTCTGTGATCGTATTGCTGTTATGTATTTTGGTGAAATTGTTGAACTCGCAACAAGTGATGAACTTTTTAAACATCCACTTCATCCATATACAAAATCACTTTTATCAGCAATTCCTAAACCAAACCCATTAACTGAGAAAAATAGAATAAGAATTACCTATAATCCTCAAAAAGAACATGATTATAGTGTTGAAAAACCTAAATTTGTAGAAATTTTACCAGGCCACTTTATTTTAGCTAACTCAGTTGAAGTTGAAAAATATAAGAAAGAAATTGTTGAACTTGATAAAAAAGCTGATAGTGAACAATAATATATGTAAAGTTAAAGAGGTATTAAAAATATACCTCTTTTTCATTTAGTTATTCCCCGTGTTCTTATTGATTTATGATTCTTTTGAGTATATAGTTATAGGATGAAAAGGGGAAAATTAAAATATTATGAAAACAAAATATTTAAGTATTTTAGCACTTCCTTTTGTTTTAGCTAGCTGTGGAAGTGAAAAAACTGTTATTGAAGGGATTACTCCTTCATTTTGTAATAGTTTAAGTAAAACATTCGTTGATCAAATGATTGATGAGATTGAAAAACCAGCTCCAAGTGAAGAAGGAGAAGAAGTTGAAAACTTTGTTGTTTTAAGATTCTATTCTCCAGAAGTAGTTACTATTAATGATGTCGACTATAACTTCGTAGTATTTTCTTGTTATGATGATAGCAATGATGGTGCTGTTGAAACTATTGGTGGTATTAACTTTAATTATGCTAACTCTCATACAAATGGTTATTTATATGATGGAAGTAATTTTTCAACTTTAAGACTTCATTTTATGTTAGCAGATTTTACAAAGGAAGATGTTGAAACTGTTTCAAATGTTTATGAAACAGGTATCTATCATTTAAATTATAGATACAATTTCTAATTTAAGAAAAAAATAATTAGCTAAACTTTTAAAAACGATTATTTTAAATTCAAAATAATCGTTTTTTTCATTATAATTTAAATGTAAAGTTTTTATTCATTTAGTTTAATTTACTTATTAATAATAAAGGAGTTAAATAAAATTATGAAAGTTGCATTAATCGCTCATGATAAAAAGAAAAATGATATGATTGAACTTGCTAAAAAATATAAAGATGTTTTATCACTTCATAAAGTATATGCTACTGGAACAACTGGAACACTTGTTAAAGGAGCTACTGGACTTGATATTATTTGTTTAAAAAGCGGACCATTAGGAGGAGATCAACAAATCGGTAGTATGATTGCCGATTCTTCTTTAGATTTAGTTATTTTTTTAAGAGATCCTTTAACTGCTCAACCTCATGAACCAGATATTAGTGCTCTTTTAAGACTTTGTGATGTTACTAATACTCCTTTAGCAACTAATATAGCTAGTGCAATTATTATGTTAGATGCATTAAATGAAAATAGAATACCTTGTAAAAAGATTGATTAATTTTTAAAAGATTAAAAATTAATCAATCTAATTCATTCATATTTAAATTCGCTACTTTATAGTAGTGTTTTTTAAGATTATATTTTAAAAATATGATAATTATCGTAATAATTTAATTATGAAAAATTCTTATATTCCTAGATTATTTGATAAAACATTATCGTTCTTATTACCATGTGTTGGAAGAGTTTTAGTTTCTATTCCTAAAGGATGTGGAAAATCAACAACGTGTTCTAGTTTTGCTAACGAAATTATTGATTTAACTGATGAAATTGTTTATGCAGATTTAATTAAACTTGTGACTTTATCGCCTTCTGAGTTTTTAAAAAATAGAAAAAACTTTATTAATTGATGAACGGTAAGTTATTTCTTTTATTTGGAATAATATTAAACTTGAATGAGATAAATATGATAGTTTTTGGTATTTTTATCTTAACTGGTAGTATTAGCAATATAAATAGTAAAAATCAACCATTATCAAGACATACTGAAACATTGAGAATTAAAAAAATTATGAGAATTATGTCTTTATTTGAAAGTAAAGATAGTAACGGCTTAGTTTCTTTATCAAATTTAAAAGAAAATATGTTTACTGTTGTAAGGTGTGATAAAACTTTAAGTGATTATGCTTATTTTATTTGTCAAGGTAAATGGCCATTATCTTTATCTTTTAATGATGAAAAAACTTCTTTATATCAAGCTAAAGCTTTTTATTCTTCATTAGTAAGTGAAGATATGTTTACAATTAAAGATCTAAAAATATATAAAGATGAACAAAAAGCAAGTAGTTTTTTAGATCTTATGCTCGAAATATCTCTTCTCAGTGTGCTGATAATGTGATTATTAATGATTTTTTAAAAAAACAAAATACATTTGCTAACGAAACATTTTTAAAATATATGGATGCAGCTAAAAGATTATATATTATTGATGAACTTGAAGCTTGGAATCCTAATTTAAGAAGTAAAGTTGTTATTAGAAGCAAAAACACAAGACATTTTTTCTGATCCTTCAATTGGAGTCTCTGCTTTATGTTTAACACCACTTTTACTTTTTAAAGATATGAATACTTTTGGACCTCTTTTCGAAGATTTAGGTATAAGAGATTTAAGAGTTTATGCTGATGTTATTGATGCTAAAATTTATTATTATCGTGATAGATATGATAATGAAATTGATGCAGTAATTGTTTTTGATGATGGTAATTATGGATAAGCTAAAATAAAACTCGGTACTGAAGAATAAATCAATAATTCGGCAAAAAAATTATTAAAATTAAAAGAAAATATTTTTGATAACAATAAAGAAGCTTCTTTTTTATTAATTATTACTGCGACATCTTTAGCATATAAAAGAGAAGATGGAGTATATATAGCTCCTTTTGAAACATTAACTTATTAATATTAAATACTAGTTTTTTACTATTTTTAAAAGTATAAAAAATAGCAAGAAATTTTATACTAATTATTTTTTTACTCTCTTAATTTAGTGTATACTTATTAAAGATGTTTATTTTATTTATAGAAAATAAAATAAACTTTTTTTATCTTAAATCTTATAAAAAAGAGGGTCATAATAAAAGAATATGGAAATTAAAAAAAGAAATGGAAGTAGTGAAAACTATAATTTAGATAAAATATTTATCGCTATAAAAAAATGTTTTTTATCATTTACTAAATATAAAGAAATGAATGAAAATGAATTATCTTCTTTAATTTATTCTTTAGCTAAAAAGGTAGAAGAAGAACTTAAAAAAGATAATTTAGAAAATAAAAATGAATTAAATGTTGAATCAATTCAAGATAAAGTTGAACAAGTTTTAATGAAAGAAAATTATTATGAAGAAAGTAAAGCTTATATTCTTTATCGAGAAAAAAAGAGTAAAGAAAGAACTTATCGAAATGAAATAGTTTCTTTTTTTAATCTTTATAAAGATGAGGTAGATAAAACATTAAAAGAGATTCAAGAAGATTATAAAGAAGAATCTTATTCTTTAATTAATTTAGTTAATAAATTTAATTCTTTTTTATATGAAAATATAGCTGAAGAAGATAAAATTAAAGCTTTAATTAGAGCAAGTGTTGAACTTACTTCAACTTCATCCCCTAAATGGGAATATATTGCTGGAAGAATTTATCTTCTTTCTTTTTATCATAATTTAAAAATTACTTTAAAAGAAAGAAACATCTTTTCTTTTAAAGATAAATTTTATTATTTAGTTAATAATGGATTATATTTAAAAGATTTAAAAGGAAAATATAATGAAGATGAAATAAATGAGTTATCGACATTTATTAATAAAAATAATGATAAATTATTAACTTATTCATCAGTTGAATTATTAGTAAAAAGATATTTAGTTAAAGATCATGATTTAACTGTTTTAGAAACACCTCAAGAAATGTTTTTAATGATTGCTACCCATTTAATGATGAATGAAAAAGAAAATCGTTTAAAAAAAATAAGAGATTTTTATAATATTTTATCCAGCTTAAAAGTAACGATGGCTACTCCAACAATTTTAAATAGTAGAAGACCATATCATCAGCTTTCTTCTTGTTTTATTGATACTGTTCCTGATTCTTTAGATGGAATTTTTAGATCAATTGATAATTTTGCTAAAGTTTCTAAATTTGGTGGAGGAATGGGACTTTATTTAGGAAAAGTTAGAGCAAATGGTGCTCCTATTCGTGGATTTAAAGGAGCAGCTGGAGGAATTATTCGTTGGGTTAGAATAATAAATGATGTTGCAGTTGCTGTTGATCAACTTGGAGTTAGAAATGGAGCTTGTGCTTGTTATTTAGATGCTTGGCATAAAGATTTACCTGAATTTTTACAAATAAGAACTAATAATGGCGATGAAAGAATGAAAGCTCATGATATTTTCCCGGCAATTTGTTATCCAGATTTATTTTGGAAAATGTGTCGAGAGAATTTAAATTCAACTTGGTATTTATTTGATCCATATGAAGTTCATGCTATAAAAGGATATTATCTTGAAGATTATTATGGTAAAGAATGGGAAGATAAATATTTCGAATGTATTGCTGATAGTCGAATTTCTAGAAGAGAATTCGTTTTAAAAGATTTAGTTAGATTAATTATTAAAAGTGCCGTTGAAACTGGAACACCATTTGCATTTAATCGTGATATTGTAAATAAATATAATCCAAATAAACATGCTGGAATTATTTATTGTTCAAATCTTTGTACTGAAATTGCTCAAAATATGAGTTCAATTGATTTAAAAAGAGAAGAAATTGTTACTAAAGATGGAAAAGTCTATGTTGAAACAGTAACTGAACCAGGAAATTTTGTTGTTTGTAATTTAGCTTCTTTAACTTTAGGAAATATTGATGTAAATAATTTAGATGAACTTGAAGACATTATTAATATTACAGTTAGAGCTTTAGATAATGTTATTGATTTAAATTTATATCCTCTTCCATATGCACAAATTACTAACAAAAAATATCGTGCTATTGGACTTGGAGCAAGTGGATATCATCATATGTTAACTAATAATCGAATTAAATGGGAAAGTGATGAACATTTACATTTTGTTGATAAAGTTTTTGAAAATATTAACTATTTTACGATTAAAGCTAGTAATGATCTTGCTAAAGAAAAAGGTAAATATTCACTTTTTGAAGGTAGTGATTGGGATAATGGAAATTATTTCCTTTTAAGAAATTATAATAGTGAAAAATGGAATGAACTTAAAGAAAATGTCCATAAATATGGTCTTAGAAATGGTTATTTAATCGCTATTGCTCCAACTGCATCGACTTCAATTATTTCAGGAACTAGTGCTGGAGTTGATCCAATTATGAAAAAATTCTTCTATGAAGAAAAGAAGGGCGAAATTATTCCTCGAGTTGCTCCTTCATTAGATTCAACTAACTTCTTTATTTATAAAGATGCCCATTTAATTGATCAAGAATGGAGTGTTAAAGCTGGAGGAGTTAGAAGTAGACACGTTGATCAAGCAACAAGTATGAATTTATATATAACTAATGATTTTAGTATGAAACAAGTTTTAAATCTTTATATTCATGCATGGGAAAATGAGATTAAATCAATTTATTATGTTAGAAGTAAAGCTTTAGAAGTTGAAGAATGTGAATCTTGCTCTGCTTAATTAATTAATACTAATTATTAATATATTCTTTAGGAGGAAAAAAATATGGAAGAAAATAAAAAATTAGTTAGAAAAGCTTTATTTAATCCAAATGGTGATATTGAAGTTGCTAAAAGAAGAATGATTGGTGGAAATACAACTAATTTAAATGATTTTAACAATATGAAATATCCTTGGGTTAGTGATTGGTATCGTCAAGCAATGAATAACTTTTGGATTCCAGAAGAAGTTAATCTTTCTCAAGATGTTAAAGATTATCGTTCTCTTTTAACACCTGCTGAAAAAAGAGCTTATGATAAAGTTTTATCTTTTTTAGTCTTTTTAGATTCTATTCAAACAGCTAATTTACCTAATGTAGGAGAATATATTACTGCAAACGAAGTAAATTTATGTCTTAATATTCAAAATTATCAAGAATCAATTCATTCTCAAGCATATTCTTATATGCTTGATACTATTTGTTCTCCAACTGAAAGAGAAGATATTTTATATCAATGGAAAAATGATGAACATTTATTAAGAAGAAATACTTTTATTGGAAATTGCTATAATGAACTTGTCGAGCATAAAGATTATCACACTCTTTTAAGAGTTATGTGTGCTAATTATATTTTAGAAGGTGTTTATTTTTATAGTGGATTTATGTTTTTCTATAATTTAGGAAGAAATGGAAAAATGCCTGGAAGTGTTCAAGAAATTCGTTATATTAATAGAGATGAAAATACTCATTTATGGTTATTTAGAAATATTATTCATGAACTTCAAAAAGAAGAATCTTGGTTATTTACTAATGAAACAATCGATGAATTAAGAATGATGATTAAAGAAGGATGTGAACAAGAAATGGCTTGGGGAAAATATATTATTGGTAATGATATTCCTGGATTAAATGAAACAATGGTTGATGATTATATTAAATATTTAGGAAATTTAAGATGTTCTAATTTAGGATTTGCCTCTATTTATGAAGGACACGATAAAGAACCTGAATCAATGAGTTGGGTTTCTACTTATAGTGATGCAAATATGATTAAAACTGATTTCTTTGAAGCAAGAAGTACAGCTTATGCAAAATCAAGTGCATTAAAAGATGATTTATAATACCTTAAAAAGATTATTTTATTATTAAAAGTTCCTTTAAGAATAGGAACTTTTAATTTTATAAAATAATTTAATAAGGTTATAATTTATCTAGTTTTATAAATAAATAAATTAATTAATTAAAGGAAAATATATGAAAAATAATTGTGCAGTTATTGGATTAGGAAATGTTGGAAAAACAATTTGTTATTCATTAATAAAAGAAAAGTTATTTAATACTATCTATTTACTTGATATCAATGAAAATTTAACAATAGCTGAAAAAAATGATTTAAGTGATGGAGTTATTTTATCTTCATTTACTAATATAAAAAAAGGAAGTTATCAAGATTTATCTTCTTGTGAATTTATTATTATAAGTGCAGGAATTTCTCAATCTTCAGTTAAATCAAGATTAGAACAAACTTCTTCAGCTTTAAAAATATTTGATTCAATTTTAATTAATTTAAAAAAAGCAAATTATGATAAATTTATCATAATTTGTTCTAATCCTGTTGATATATTAACCTTTTATACTATTAAAAAATTAAATTATGATTACCATAAAGTAATCGGAAGTGGTACTTTACTTGATACTAATCGTTATAAAAATATTTTATCTACTTATTTAAATATACCTTCAAAAAATATAAACGGATATGTTTTAGGAGAACATGGAAGTGGTGCAGTTACTTTATTTTCTTCGACTTTAATAAATAATCTTCCTTTAAATGAATATTTAAAAGCAAATAATTTATCTATTAATAAAGAAGAGATAGAAGAAAATATTAAAAAAAGAGGTTTCGAGATTGTTAAAGGAAAAGGTGCGACATTTTATGGAATAAGTGAATGTGTCGTTTATATAATTAAAAATATTTTATTTTCTACTAATAATCTTTTACCTTTATCAATTCTTTCTCCTTCAAAAGATTTTGCATATTCCTATTTAGTTAATATTAATAAAAACGGAATAGAAATTAGTAAAGAAAATTACTTATTAAGTGATGAAAATGAAAAAAAGAAATTAGAAAATAGTAAAAATAATTTAATAAATTTCATAAAAGAAAAGAAAATTTAGCAATTATTTTAAAGTTTTAATAATTATTCGTTTTAAATAGATTAATAGTTTCGAATGAAACTTTTTAAGTTTTTTTACTCTTGTTTATTTAAAAAAACTTTCACTTTTTGATATACATGAAAGCGCTTTCATGTTAAAATAATTATTAATACATAACGGAGGAAAATTAATGAAAGGTTATGCAATGTTAAAGATCGGCGAATCAGGCTGGATCGAAAAACCAGTCCCAGAATGTGGACCAATGGATGCAATTTGTAAACCACTTGCAGTTGCTATCTGTACTTCAGATGTTCATACTCTTTGGGAAGGTGCTATTGGCGAAAGACATAACATGATTTTAGGTCATGAATGTTGCGCAGAAGTTGTTAAAGTTGGTTCTTTAGTTAAAGATTTTAAACCAGGAGATAAAGTTTTAGTTCCTGCAATTACTCCAGATTGGAATTCTCTTGAAGCTCAAGCTGGTTATTCAATGCATTCAGGTGGAATGCTTGCTGGATGGAAATTCTCAAACTTCAAAGATGGTGTTTTCTCAGAATTCTTCCATGTTAATGATGCTGATGGAAACTTAGCATTATTACCTGAAAATATTGATCCTGTTGATGCATGCATGCTTTCAGATATGGTTCCTACAGGTTTCCATGGTGCTGAACTTGCTGATGTTCAATATGGTGATAGCGTTTTAGTTATTGGAATTGGTCCTGTTGGATTAATGAGTGTTGCTGGCGCTGCTTTAAGAGGTGCTAGTAGAATTATTGCTGTTGGAACACGTCCTGTTTGTGTTGAAGCAGCTAAAGGATATGGAGCAACTGATTTTGTTTCATATAAAGATGGCCCAATTGCTGAACAAGTTATGAAATTAACAAATGGTAAAGGCGTTGATAAAGTCATTATTGCTGGTGGAGAATGTGAAACATTTGAACAAGCAGTTGATTGCTTAAAACCAGGCGGAAAAATTGGTAACGTCAACTATTTAGGAAGTGGACAATATATCAATATCCCTCGTGTTGAATGGGGTGTTGGAATGGGTCATAAACAAATCAATGGTGGATTAATGCCAGGCGGAAGATTAAGAATGGAAAAACTTGGTTCATTAGTCGCTGCTGGTAAACTCGATGTCCATCCACTCGTTACACATGTTTTTGATGGTTGGGAACATTTAGAAGAAGCACTCTTCTTAATGAGAGATAAACCAAGAGATTTAATTAAACCAGTTGTTAGAATTCCTCAAGATAAATAGTTTTCTAACACTATAAAAAATAAATAATTTCTATATAAACTATGGATATTTTAGTTATTTCTGGTTTTTTAGGAGCTGGTAAAACTACTTTTATTAAAGAAATAATTAAAAAGACTAAAAGAGATTATTGTATATTAGAAAATGAGTATGGAGCTATCAATATTGATAGCTCCACTTTAAAAGAAGAGACAAATAAATTAAATAATGAATTAAAAATATATGAATTTACTGAAGGATGTATTTGTTGTTCTTCTAAAGGTGAATTTGCTTCAAGTGTATTAACTATTGCTAATTCACTTGATCCAGATTATTTAATTGTTGAACCTACTGGAGTAGGATATTTATCTTCAATCTTATCTAATTTAAAAAAAGTAACTTATGAAAGAATTCGTATTTTAAATGCGATAACAATTGTTGATGGATTATATTTTTATTCTTTATTAAATAATAAAAATTTAAAATTAGATCCTTGTTTAAAAGATCAAATTGAATATGCTTCAATAATTATTGTTAGTAAAAATGAATCGTTAAATGAAGAAGAAAAAGCTTTAATTAATAAAAAAATAAAAGAATTAAATGAAAAAGCAATTATTATTAATGATAATCATTATTCTACTTATGATGAAACTTTCTTTAAAAATCTTTTTTATAGCGAAGAAGATTTAAAAAAGAAAAATTTAAATACTAAAGTAGAAACTATTCCTTTAATTAATTTTGCATTAAAAAAAGAAATTAATCTTTCTTCGATTTTTGAGCTTATTTCTTTACTTGAAGATATTTCTCGTGGATTTTATGGATTTATAAATCGAGCTAAAGGATTTATTAATATTAAAAATCATACTTATCATTTTGAACTTGTTAATACCATTTATTCTATTGAAGAATATTTAAACGATGAAAAAATAGATAATGAAGCTGTATTTATTGGGTATTCAATTGATAAAACTAATTTACGTAATCGTCTTATTCTTAATAAAAGCGATGAATGATAAACACTTTTTAATCTCTTATAAGTATTAAAAAGTGTTTTTATTTTGATTTGTCTCATATATATGGGAATAAATTTAATTATATTCCCTCCCACCCAAAACGTCGACGTCTATAGACAAGAATGGTTTTTGATTAAAAAAATATCACTTTATAAAGATTATTAATAAGAAATTAATTATTATGAAAAATTGTGAATTTCTATAAAAATATCAACTATTATCTTTAAATTTTAAGTATAATATAGATAACATTTTTTAATTGAAAGGAGGTTAATGATAATGAAATTTTTAAAAGGTTTAAGCAGAGTTTTTTGGACCATTCTTATCGTAGTTTTATTACTTATTGGTGTTTTATGTATTTTAATTATTTCACCAACATTAGTTACAACAGCAACACTTGGAATTGGTGGAATTTTAGAAACTACGTCAATAGTTGAAACTTTTACGCCACCATTTATTGGATTATTTGGTGGAACTAGTGATAGTTTTACAATGAGCGGAACTCTTAATGGACAAGATATTGGTGAAATTACTTTTGAAGGAACATTAAACTTTGATTATGCAACATTTATTGGATTAATGGTAGGTTTGATTGGTACATTATTAGTTCTTATTTGCTGGAGAAAGAAGAATCTTTGTTTATTTGGTTCTCTTTTATCTTTAGTTGGAACAATTATGGTTGCATTACAAGGAGTTTTCTTTTTAAAACTTAATGATGCATTTGTTAATGAATCAATTAATCAAGGTGGATTATTCTCTGCTTCAGTTTCAAATAGTGCTGTTCCTATTGGTGGAATTATTTGTGCTGTTTGTTTTGCTTTGATCTTTGTTGTTGGTTTATTCCATGGCATTATTGAAAAAGGTGAAAAGAAATAATTGTTATAATAATAAATGTTTATTTACAAAAATTAGAGAATGTATTTCTCTAATTTTTTTATCTATTTATAATTATAAATAGATATGAAAAATATTAAATTTTTTAAAAGAAGATATATAGCTATAATAAGTTTAATTATTTTTATTGCTGGAATAGTTTTAATATTTACTATTTCACCTATTTTATTAATAAATGCTAATATTGATTTAAATATTTTTGATTTTAATATTGATTTAAAAATAAAAGTTCCTCCTTTAATTGCTCTTTTAGGAGGAAATATAGATTTAAAAAATATAAACGATGATCCTTTTTCTATTTATTTAGTTAAAACTTTTATTGAAGGTGAAACTATAAATTTTGATTATATTACTTTAATTGGATTAATTTTAACTTTTATCGGATTTATATTTATTTTTATTTTATGGAATAAAAAATATTATATTTTATTTGGAATTACTATTTTTTTAATAGGTGATATTTTAATTGGATTAGAAGGTTATAATTTTACAATTTTAAATAAAGAATTTTTAAGTGAAACAATTACTTATTTTGGAGTTAATCTTTTATTAAATGGAGAAATAATTGCTAATGGAACAATTATTTCTTCTATTATTCTTTCTTTTATTATTTTATTTGCACTAATAAATTTATTTATAAATATTATTTATAATAAAAAGAAAAAATAATTAAAAATCTACTTAAAATAGATTTAATTTTTATTAAAAATAGTGATTCATTTGATATAATTTTAAGGTATGCAAAATGAAGTTAATGAAGGAGTTATTATTTCTTCTTTACCTAAAGAAGAAATAGAAATTTCATCTAAAGAAAATAAAAAAAGAAAACGTGTTTGGGAAATAGATTTTGCTAGAGGTTTAGCGATTATTTTAATGGTTTTAGACCATTTAATGTGGAATATATATGATTTTACATATAAATTTTTTGATGTAAATGTTTCTTTTATAAATGGAAGTTTTACTCCCAATCTTCCTAATGAAAACGGAATAATTTTACCTAGTTATTTATATTCTTATATGGAAGTAGGAGGATGGTATTATAATTGGGATGTTAGAGTAGCTTTTAGACATGTTATTTTAATGCTGTTTTTTATAATTTGTGGAATTTCTTTTAATTTTTCTAAAAATAACATTAAAAGAGGTTTAATTTTACTAGGATGTGGAATAGGAGTGACTATTTTAACAGGAATTGCAGTAGCTTTAGATATTGTTTCTTTAAAATCTAGTTTTATTCCTTTTGGAGTTTTATCTTGTTATGGCGTGATTATTTTACTTGTATATTTTATAAAATGGTTAACATTAAAATTATCTAAAAACAATATCAAAACATGGTATTTTGTATCATTTTTAATTTGTTTAATTTCTATTTTCTTAACTATTTTTTATCAAGTTGGTGATATTAATTATTTCTTTAATCCAGAAAATCCTAAACAAATGTTTATTGCAATTTTAGGATCTATTTTTGGGTTTTCTGCTCGGGGAGGCGATTTTTTTCCGCTTTTCCCTTATATAACATATTTTTTAATTGGTGAATTTATTGGCGACACAGTTTATAAAAATAAAGAATCAATATTTAAAAGAGAATATAAAATAACAAAACCTATAACTTTTATTGGAAAATATACTATTTGGGTTTATATAATTCATATTCCTTTAATTACTTTGATTCATTGTATTTTATATTGGTCAGCAGGCTTTAATTTATTTCTTTTTTAGGAGATTTTATGATTTCATATTTAAATTTAGATGAACAAACACTTTATGAAAGTGTTTTAAATACAAGCTTAACTTATCCAAAAAGAAAAGCTTTTTATTATAAAGGGAAATATTATAGTTATGAATATTTATTAAATAAAATAAATATTTTTGCTGCCCATTTTAAAAAAATAGGTGTAAAAAAAGATGATGTAGTAACCATTTGTTTACCTAATATCCCTGAAGCTTTATATCTTTTTTATGCTATCAATCAATTAGGGGCGATTGCAAATGTTATTCATCCTTTAATGAAAGAAGAACAACTTGAAGAAATTTTAAAAAGATGCAATTCGAAAATACTATTTATTTTAGATACTAGGTATAACGAATTTAAAAAATTAAACGAAGAAGGAATTAAAGTTTATAGTGTTTGTCCAACTCATGAATGTAATTTCATCTTAAATTTTTTATATAATCAAATTTCAAAAAAAGATTTAACTTATAGAAAGAATAAAAAAAGTTATTATTCAATCGATGAATTTTATAAAGAAAAGGACAAAAATAAAGAATTTGATAAAGATATTAAAAAAGATAGTGTTTATTTACATAGTGGTGGAACGACTGGTGATCCAAAAACTATCGCTTTATCTTCTTATGCAATAAATTCATTATGTAAATCTTGCTATGGAGTTTTAGATTTTAAAGAAGGTGAAGTTACATATGTTCTTTCTGTTTTACCAATGTTTCATGGTTTTGGATTAACGATTTGCGTTCATATTGAGCTTGCTTATGGTGGATGTGATATGTTAATGCCTAAATTTTCTTCAAAAGAAACGGTAAAATTTTTAAAAAGAAAAAAGTTAAATTTTATTGTTGGTGTTCCGATTTTATTTGAAGGTTTATTAAGAAATAAAGATTTTAAAGGAAAGAATATTTCTTCTTTAAGAAATTGTTTTGTTGGTGGCGATTTTGTTAGTGATTCACTTTATGATAGATTTAATAAAAGAATGGAAGAAGCTAATATTAAATGTAGATTAGGGGTTGGATATGGCTTAACTGAAACTGTGACGGTATGTAGTGTTAATTCAATTAATGAAACAAAAAAAGGAACTGTTGGAAAACCATTAAAAGATATAAAAGTAGTTATTATTGATGAAAATAATAATGTTTTAAATCCTTTAGAAAAAGGTGAAATTTGTATTGCTGGACCTACATTAATGAATGGTTATAGATTTTCAAAAAATAAAAGTAACGATAATATTTTTATTTTCATTGATAATGAAAAATATATAAAAACTGGTGATTATGGTTTTTTAGATGAAGAAGGGTATATTCATTTTGAACAAAGAATTAAAAGATTAATTAAGGTTAATGGTATTAATATTTTTCCAAGTGAAATTGAAAACATTGTAAATTCTTTACCTTATGTTTTTGAAAATGCAGCAATTGGAGTAGAAGATGATCGATTTGGTTCACTTATAAAATTATATGTTGTTTTAGATAGAGATTATTCTAAAGATTTTGGAAAATATAGTGAGGAAATTAATAATTTAATCATAAATAAAGCTTCAATTTATGCAAAACCTAAAGAAATAATTTTCGTAGATAAATTACCAAAAACATTAATTGGGAAGATTGATGTAAAACAATTACATTAATAAACTAATAAAGTTAAAAATAATATTTAATTTTTATTTGTATAAAGATAAAATATGTTTTTGATATGAAAAGAAAAATTTTGAATCTTAGTTTATCAAGTTTATTTGGAATTTCTTATTCTTTAATGATTTTGACTTTTCCAATATGTTTTATACTTTTTAATCGTTGGTTTTTTTATTCACAAATTAATTATTTACATGTTTTAAGTTATTTAAATCATTATAATTTTGATTTTACTTATTTAGATGTTAAAAATGCTTATGATTCATTAATGGATTCACTATTATTTAATTTTCCTTTTAGCGAAGGAAAATTTAATTATAGTGAAAGTGGAATGAATCATTTTTTAGATTGTATACCTTTATTTTTCTTATGTATTATAGTTTTTATTATTTCTTTTATATTATTTTTTACTTTATTAATTTTAAAAAAGAAAAAGATTTTTACTAATTTAAAAATTAAAGGTTATTCTTCAATGAGTATTGTTCCTTTAATTTTAACTTTATTTTTTATTATTGTTGCTATTTTTGCAGCAATTGATTTTGAAGAAGCTTTTACTATTTTTCATTCAATATTTTTTCCTGGAAAAGAAAATTGGATATTTTATGTAGAAGATGATCCAATTATATTAATATTTCCTGAAGCATTTTTTATTAATTGTGCTTTATTTATCGTGATTTTCTTTTTAATTTTTGCACTTATCCCTTTTATTTATGAATCAATTAATATATATAAAGAAAAGAAAAAATCAAAAGATTTGCTAAATAATATAAACTCATAATTGCTAAATTTAAATATTTACTGTTTTTAATAAACCTTTCTTTTACGACTAATGTATCTGAATAAAAATAAATAATTAATCCAAATGTTAATAAAATAAATTTATAAGAATTAATTTCGAATAATGAATATATAAAAATAAATAAAAGAAGTGAAAGATAAAATGAACCTCCATAAACAAAACTTTTCATTTTTTCTTTCATTTTTAAATAAAAAACAATAATAAAAACAACTATAAAGATTAAAATTATTAAAAAGTTTATTAAATTAAAAGTAAATATTTTTTTATAAAACAAATAAAAAACTAATAAAAGGTGTCCTAAAGTAAAAGAAATTGCTCCAAAAAAGAACAATTTCTTTTTAAAAGATAGCAAAAATAAATCTCCAAGAAAATATAAAAATGAAATTAAAGATAAAAAATAAAATTTTTCGATGTTTATAGTTAAAAATATAATTGAGATTAATAAAAGAGGAAAACATTTAAAAATTTTTCTTTCTTTTTCTTTTAATAAAGCTAAAAATAGAAGTTCTAAAAAAATAAAGACAAATAATAATATTGTTAGAATTATTGAAATTATTTTCATATTTTCATTTTCTTATATTTTTAAATTATTTTCTAGAATATATTTAAAAAGTAATTATGAATTCACTTCCTTTATTTAATTCAGATTTAACATTAATTTTATAGTTATATTTAATTAATATATGTTTTACTATTGCAAGTCCTAATCCACTTCCTTCACTATTAACTTTTATAGCTTCATCACTTCTTTTAAAACGTGTAAAAATGTTTGGAATATCTTCTTTTTTAATACCAATTCCATTATCTTTTATTAAAAATTTATCTTTAAAGATTGATATTTCTATTTTTCCATTATCTTTAAAAACATAATTAATAGCATTGATAATTAAATTTCTAAATAAAATATCCGCATCATTTTCTTCCATATTTAAAATTAAATCATCGTTTTTATTAACATTAATTGTTATATTTTTCTCTTTTATTTTAATTTCATTTTCATTAATTATTTTATTTACTAACTCATAAACATTAATATTAATTTTTTGATGCGTAATAACATTATTTTCTAACGAAGAAAGATAAAGCATATTTTGAATTAAATCTTTCATTCTTTTCGATGAATTATAAATATGAAGATTTGCTTCTTTAATTTCTTCATCTTCTTTTAATAATCCATCTTTAATCATTTCACTATAAGCAATAATAGTAGTTAAAGGTGATTTTAATTCATGAGAAGAGTTTTGGAAGAATTCTTTTTTCATTTCAATAACTTCATTTAAATAAGTAATATCATTAATTAAAATTGTATAAATAAAGTTTTGATTATTTTCGTTATGTTCATTAAATTTATCATCAACAAAAATTTTAGAAAATATAAAATCATAATCTTTGGAGTTTAATTTAAGAACTAAATCGATATGATTTTCTCCTTTTTCATCTAATTCTTTTATTTTTTCTTCAAAAGAAAGAGGGAAAAGCATAAATTTATAAGATTTGTTAATAACATTTTCTTTTTTAGTTTCTAAAATTCTGAGAGAAAAATTATTTATTAAGATTACTTCTTTTTTATTGTTCAAAACGATTATTCCTTCTTCTAATACGTTAATAATATTTTCGATTTTTTCTTTTTCTAAAGTTAAATCATCAATATTTTTAATGATTAATTTTCTTGTATCATCAATTAAAGAAGAAAGGGCTAAAAAACCATCTTCGCGATATAAAAATGGGTCAGTAGTTACTAGATCTGAAAGTTTATTAACTTCATTTTTAAGCAATTTAAAGTTTTTCTTATATAAAAAATATAGATAAATATAATAAATAATATTGATAATTATTAATAAAATTCCTCCGATTATTAAAACATAGATTGAAGAATTAATTATTTGACTTCTAAGTTGACCAACTCTAATTAAATAGCCATTTTTATTTTGAGTTACATAATAAAGAACATCACTATTTAAAGTTAAAGATGATTTTATATAGAATTTATCGATATTATTTAAAAATTCTTCTAATCTATTTTCTTCACTAGTAATGGAATTATCAATATTATTTATATCTAAAATTACAGTATTTGAATTATTTTTTAAAATTGTAATTCTTAAATTATTTACATAATCAAAACGAAGTAATAACTGATCATTATTTGATTCATCTTTATAGATAGAAGAAATAGTTAAAGCATATTCTTTTAAAGAGCTTTTAGCTTCATTTTCACTTATTAAATAGGTCGAAGTAAAACAAGTTAATAGAACAAGTAATGATATAAATAAAGAGATAAATGCTTGAAGAATGATTTGTTTTTTATTCATTTAATTAAATTCCTTGATTGCTTATTAATTTTATCAATTTATTCATTTAAAATTAATATAATGTGTAAAAATTAACAATCTTTAAAATTAAATAGGAGGATTTTTTTGTTTTTAAAATCCTCCTATTTAATAAATTATTGATTCTCGTTTTTTAATTTATAGCCTTCACCATAAATTGTTAAGATATAATGATCTTTATTATTTGGATCTAGTTTATCTCTTATTCCTTTTATATGAACATCAATAACTCTAGATTCAAAATTTGTCATATTCTCTCCCCAATAAGCTTTAAAAAGTTCATCTCGAGAGATAATTCTTTCTTTATTTTTAATTAAATAAGAAAGAATTTTAAATTCATTAGTTGTTAAATCAATTTTTTCATTATTGCGATAAACTTCATATTTAAGTGGATAAATAGATAAATCTTGATAAGTAACAACCTCTTCATTATGTCTTCTTTTTTTAGCATTTACTCTTGAGATAAGTTCTAAAACTTCAAAAGGTTTAGCAATATAATCATCAGCACCTAAATCAAGCATATCAACTTTAGTAACAATTGAATTTTTTGCACTTAAAACGATAATTTCAATATCTTTATTAGCTTTATCTTCTCTAATCTTTTTTAAAACATCTTCCCCTTTCATATCAGGAAGCATTAAATCTAGTAAAACCATATTAGGTTTTAAAGAATTGAAAGCTTTAAAAAAAGAAGTAGCATCATAAAAAGAGATAACTTCGTTACCATTTTTTGAAAGAATTAAATTAATAACTCTTGAAATCTCCTTGTCATCTTCTAATGAATAAATAATATAGCTCATAGTTTAAATAATATATCTGTCCTTATAATATCCACTTTTAATATAAATTGCCCATTCAGCAACATTTGAAGCGTGATCAGCAATTCTTTCAACATATTTTACTAAAAGAGTAGTGAAAATTGTAAATTCATCATCAAATCGATTATCTTTTTTTAATGAAGGTAATAAAGAAAGAATTTCTAAATAAAGTTTATCAATTTCATCATCACTTTTAATAATCTTTTTTGCTTCATCTTCATCAAAATTTATTAATGAATCAATTGCTTTATTAACCATAATTAATGTTTTATTAATCATTTCATCAAGTTTAGGAAGTCTCATTGTGTCTTTATATTTTGCTAAATTGGCATTTACCCAGCAAACATCTTCAGCATGATCTCCAAGTCTTTCTAAATCTTCACATACTTTGAAATAACCAGTTAATTTCCTAAGTTCAGTTGCAAAAGGTCTTTCTTTTAAAATATTTAATAAACAAACACCTTCAATTTTTCTTTCATATTCATTAATAACTTCATCGTTAATGATATCTTTTTTAGTAGTATTTGGATCAAAATAGAATGAGAAAGCATAGTTTAATGATTCTTTGACTCTTTTTGACATTTCAACAACATCGATTTCTAAATTCGTTAAGTCCATAAAAATATCCTCTTAAATAATTATAATTTATAAAAATGTAAGTATTAACTAAATTTTCCAGTAATATAATCTTCACTCTTTTTATTTTTAGGATGAGCAAAGAAATTTTCTGTTTTATTAAATTCAATTAATTCTCCAAGCATAAAAAATGCAGTATAATCGGAAATTCTTGCAGCTTGTTGCATGTTATGTGTAACAATTACAATTGTATATTTTTCTTTTAATTTTCTAATCAATTCTTCAATTTTTAATGTAGCAATTGGATCAAGTGCTGAGGTAGGTTCATCCATTAAAATAATATCTGGAGACATTGCAATACATCTTGCAATACATAATCTTTGTTGTTGGCCACCTGAAAGAGAAGTACCAGAATGAGAAATTTGATCTTTAACTTCTTCATAAAGTCCGACATCATTTAATGATTCATAAACGATTTTATCTAATTCTTTTTTATTTCTTAAGCCTTGACATTTTGGACCATAGGTAATGTTATTATAAATGCTCATTGGGAATGGGTTTGGTTGTTGAAAAACCATTCCGACTTTACTTCTAAGTTGAATAGTATTTAATGTATCAATTGGACTACCTTTATAAAGAATTTCTCCTTCTTTTTTATTACCATCAATTAAATCATTCATTCGATTAAAACATCTTAAGAGTGTAGATTTTCCACATCCAGAAGGACCAATAAAAGCCGTAACTTTCTTTTTAAATATTTCTAAATTAATATTTTTTAAAGCGTGTTTTGTTCCGTTATCATAAAAAAAATCAAAATTTTTAACACTAAATATTACTTCTTCATCAGGATATTCATTACTATGAGGAAGAGGTAAATCATTATTAAATAACTCTTCGTTTACGATTTCTTTTTTAAATTTAAATGGATTTTTCATATTTTATCTCTCCCTTTTTCTTTTAAATAAATAATTAATTAATTTGGTCAAAAGTGAAAGTATTACAACAACACAGAAAATCATAATTGAGATAGCACATGCTTGTTCATATGCAGGATATTCTCCAGCAAGGATATACCAAATATGAACGGCTAAAGTAGTATTTCCAGATGTAAAACTTGGTGCTGCTGTAATAAAAGTTCCTAAAGCAAATACTAAAGCTGCAGATTCACCAATTGTTCTACCAATTCCTAATATTGCTGCGTTTAAAATTCCATCAATTGAATTTGGTAAAATAATTTTAAATATAGTTTCAGTATTTGAAGCGCCTAAAGCTAAAGAAGCTGAAATCATACTTTTAGGAATTGTTTTAATTGATTCTTCAACAGTTTTAACGATCGTTGGAAGTAAAATTAAAGTCATTGTTAATGCACCAGTAAAAATATTTCCACCAGTAGTTCCTGTCATACTTCCAACAAAAGGAATAAATATTGCGGCACCAACAAGACCGAAAATAATTGAAGGAATTCCACTAGACATATCAATTAAAGATCTAATAATTCTTGTAACTTTATTATCTTTTGCATAATATCCTAAATATATTGCACCTCCAATTCCTAAAGGAAGTGAGAATATTAATGTAAAAAGTATTAACCAACAAGTTGTGATTAATGAGGTAGAAATTCCACCTCCTAAACTTAAAAAGTTGGAATCATAAATACTAACAGCACTATCTAATGTAGATATCATATTTTCAATTCCATCATCGCTATATGCAGTTTCATATGCACCAGATTCAGTTTGGACAGTAATATAAGATAAATACATATCATTAGGAATAGCAAAATTAGTACCATCATCTCTTCTAACTAATTCATTAAACGGTGAATTTTTGCTAACTTCGACAACATAAATTACATTATTTTGGTTATTATCTTTACCATATTGAAGTCCAATTCCCCATTTTTCGCTATAAGAAACATCATCAAATCTTTCTAAATCGCTATAATCATATCCATTTTCATTAAAAACAAAGTCTTTACTTGTTCTTAAGGCAACAGATGATTGAGAATAATTACTAGTGATAAATCCGGGAGTTAAATAACTAGCACCGGTAAAAAGAACATAACCTATAACTAAACATAAAACAACAACGCAAAGTATAGAGAATAAAAATGTTGAACCGTTAGTAACTCCATCTTTATATTTTCTATTTTTTATGTTTCTTTCAATAAGTTTAGTGAAATTAATTGGATTCTTTTCTTTCATTGTTTAATAATCCTCCAATTTTTTTAATAAATTTTCTAACCGGTCCATCTTTATCACGGTTATAGTTTTTTATAGCGTTTAAAAGTAAATTTGTAATAACTATAACGGCCATTAAAACAATACCAAGAGAGAAACGAACATCATAACCAAATCCACTTGCTTCATTAATTCCTGATAACATAGCCGAAGCAATAGTAGAACCTGGTTGGAAAATATTATAGAAGTTAAGGCCGTTAGTACTATTTCCAATTACCATTTGAATAGCGGTTGCTTCTCCTAAAGCTCTACCTATACCAAGAATAATTCCAGCAAAAATACCAGATTTTGCACTTCGAATTATAATTTTCATATTAGTTTGAGCATTTGAAGCACCTAAAGCAAGTGAACCATTGATTAAAGAATGATCAACTGCATTAATTGCACTTATTGATAAAGTAGTCATTGTTGGAATGGACATAACTGCAATAATTAAAGCGCCACTTAAAATCGAAGATCCAGCAAACGTTTGAACACCTAAAGCCTCGGCAATTGAATATACAAAAGGATTGATAATTCCTTTACCAAAAAGACCAAAAATAACTGAAGGAATAGCTGCTAATAAATCAATTGCGGTTCTTATAATATCTTTAATTCCTCTAGGAGAAATTTTTGCAATAAATAAGGCTGTAAAAATCGATGTTGGTACACTAATTATTAAAGATAATAAAACAACATAAATAGTTGTTAAAACTAAAAACATCGCTCCACCATTTCCATCATATGTCCAAGTAGAGTTAGTAAAAAATGAAGATAAATTTTGATTAACAAATTTTCCATCGCTTCCATAATTATCAACAAATGGTTGAATACCTTTTATTAATATAAAAATAATAGAAATAATGATAATACTTGCACATATTGCAACAAGAAAAAATAATAGTAGATGTATTATTTTATCTACTATTATTTTTCTTTTGCTTCGACTATTTTTGGTTTTTACTTTAACTAAGTTCTCCATAAAAAATAATCAAAACAACTTATTAAAGGGCACTAACAATATCAGCCCAGGTTTTTAATTCACCCTTATAAATAGAAGTTAATGTTTGACCATTAATATCACTTACTGAAGTATTTTTACTATTAACAATTGCAACAACTGCATCAACACACATTGAAGCGTGAATATTTTCTTCAGTTAATTTTGCTAATTCTTCATCGTTAATTTCTCTTGATAAGAAACCAATATCTGCTAAAGTTCCACTATTTCCTTCAGTAATTCCTGTTACAGCAGCTCCTGAACCTGTTTGGCTAGCGCTTATTGTAATATTTTTATTAGGAATATTGCTTGTAAAATATGTAATTGAAGCATTTAAAACTTTTTCAACAGAAGTTGAACCACAAGTATAAAGTTGTACTGTTTCACTACCGCTTAAAATAGGATATTCAGCGAGTAAATCTTCGAAAGTTTTTGTCGCTTGTTCAGTAATAATTCCACCTGCAGATTTAATTTGAACTTGACCTTCAACTGTTGAAAAGAATTCAATAAATGCATGAGCAACTTGGCTTCTTGCTTCACCATTTTCTACAGTAGTTGATGTATAATCTCTAATTACATAGTTGAAATTTCTTTGTAAAGCATAACTTCCATCAATAACGGTTTCTTCAGTAGGAGCAACACCATCATAAGAAAGAGCTTTAATTGATTTATTTTCACCAATTCCATCTAATGAACAATAACCAATTCCATAAGGATCAGCACCAATTTGGCTCATCATATCACCATTTGATGTAGGAGATGAAACTTGAACACCTGGTTCCCATTTATCTTCTTTAGCAACATCTTTATATCCGATGCCTTCAAAGAAACATTCTCTTGTTCCTGAACCAGCTTCTCTTGAATAAAGATTGACATTTCTAGAAGTATCGAAAGTTTCACTACTAGGATTATCTGTATTATCTGAATCATCACCTTGAGTTGGTGTGTTATTACAAGAAGTAGCTAATAATGAACAACTTGCTAATAATGCGCATGCTAATAAAACTTTTTTCATAATTTTTTAATTTTTCCCCCGTGTTATTTAACACGTCTATATAATATGTATGAAAGTTTCGTCAATAAATCATAGGAATGTAAAGAATTGTTAAGGAATTGTAAAGATTTATTATTACTATATTTAGTATTTATTAAAAAAATACTAATTATTTACTATTTATTTAATATTTCGATAGTTATTACGAAAATTTTATTTTTTTAATAAAAAAAGCTAATTTTTAGCCTTCTTGTATATATAGGGGACTAATTTTTATTATAAAAGTTTGAAAGGAGGTAAAAAAATGAATAGTTTAAAAATATATGCACCATCTTATAATTTTCCATCTTTTTCATCTTTAGAATTAAACATTAAAAAAGATGAAGAAAAATATAAGAAATTTAAGGAGATCTATAAAGAATTTATTGATTTTAATAATGATTCTAAATATGAAAAATGTGAAAGTTCATTATTGACTTTATATGAAATTTTAAAAAGGAATGTCCATTCATATTTAAATAACAAACTTCCAAGATTAGAAAAAACAATTCTTCCTTATAATTTATTGGAAAGAATTGAAATTAGTTTCTTTTATGGAGGTATATTAAAATTATTAAGTGATGATAAAGAAGATAAAGCGACCAGAATGTTGTTTTTAATATTTTTAGGAAATAAAGAATATAAAGAGATAAGTCTAGATGAAGAAGCATTTATAATCGCATGCTTAAGAAGTTATGAAATTGAAGTAAGTTTATTAGCTTTAAATACAATTTCAAAACGGAAGAAAATAAAAGTTGATAATAAAAATTTACTTTATGAGATAAAAATTAATAATTCATATTTAAAAAATAGAATTAAATCATATTCAAGTTAATCTAATGGATTAAAAATAATAATTTGATTAGTTAAAAAAGAAGAAGTTAGTCCCTTTATATTCAAATCATTAAATAAATCTACTTTTAAAATTTTTGTTTCATTATTTAAATAATAAAAGTTAATAAAATTATTAAAATCTTTATCTTGTTGAGTCTTAATTAAATTTATTTTGCGTTCATTATCAAAAAAGTATTTGTTTGTTTTTTTGACTAAATCTTTAAAAAATAAAAAAATTTCTTCATTTATAAATTCTTTGTTATTTATTTTTTCTTTTATTTCATTAAATAATTTTAAATCTTTTTCAATATATAAAAAATCATAATTAGACAAGTTAAGAATTTTTAAAAATTCATTGTTTGAAAAATCTATTTCTTTATTTTTAAATATCGTTAATGTATTAAATAAATGTTTACAATTTTTAAATTCATTTATTTTAAAAGAACCTAAAATAGATGTTTCAAATGCGTCTTCTTTATTCTCTTTAAATAAAATATATTTAATTGTGTGATTTAATGATCTATTTAATAATATTTTTATGTTTTTATCTTTTAAAATTTTAATATTCATAAATTTTTAATTTGTTTTTCGTTTAATTAATATTTTAATGGTAAATAATAAGTTTTTAAAGAAATATACATCAAACCAAAAATAAAAGGCTTTAACATCCCTTGAAAATTCTATGTTTGTATCAAACGTGTCTTTTAATGTGCCAAAATACTACGCTTTTGATACATTGTCCACCATAAAAAAGGAAACAATTTTTTTATCGTGGATGCAGCCTTTAAAGGTTCTCAATTAATGTTGGAGACAAATAACTTGGCTTTATTTCAATCATTTTGTCATTGGAAATATCTTTTTGAGAAAACAAAATTCTCCTTGAGATTATATGAGAGTATTTTTCAATAAATAAATTTAATGATTTATGATTCTTAATATTTCCTGATTTTACCTAAATAGGAGTGATTTTATTTTTGCTACTCATTAAAAAGTTGATTTCGTAAGGATGTTTGTCATTTTTTTCATACCAATAATGATAAAATAAATCCCTTCCATTAGATTTTATTATTTGCGTTAAAGCGTTTTCATATAAATACCCCAAATTAGTTTCTAATTTATCGCTTAACAATTTATTATAAATATTGCCGTCGATAAAAGATTTATCATTGAAAAGCATCGTGGCAAATAATCCTATATCGCTTAAATACAATTTAAAATGACTTAAATCTTTGGTTAAATTAAGTGCGACGCTTGGATCAGTTACGTTATAACAAATTAATACTGTTTTTGAATCAATTAAATCAAAAAACAATTCTAAATCTTTATTAGTGGGTCTTTTATTTACTGCTCTGTTTAATAAAAATTTTGTATTTTTTAAAGCTAATTGACTCGGAATTGAATCGTAAATCATCGATATTCTTCCGCTATTATCAATCTTTCTAAAATCAGCTTCATATAATTGAATAATTTCTCTTTTAACGGCATCAATTTCGATAAATGTTTTTTTGTTTAAAAACGCTTCTATCGACTGCGGCATCCCTCCAACAGCCATATAAAGTCTAAAATCTCTCATAAGTTTTCTATTTACTGCATTTCCTAATGGCTTATTGGATTTTAAAATTTTTTCAAATATCGAATAGTCTATATTACAAGCCCAACAAAATTCTTCATAATCTAATGGATAAACATCAATCTTCATTTCATCCGAAGGGATTAGAATATCTTTAACATTTTTCTTTATACTTATTAATGATCCAGTTTCAATATAGTCATATCGCCCATCTCCAACCAAATACTTTATCGCTTGTCTAGCTTTTGGGAAAAATTGTATTTCATCAAAAATAATTGCAGATTCTCTTTTGTATAGTTTTATCGAAGTTAATGACTGCAACCTTAAAAAGAAAAAATCTAAATCAGACAAATCATCGAATAAATCAATAATGCTTTTAGAGGTATTAGAAAAATCTATCAAAATATAGGATTTATAATTATCTTTTGCAAAATTTGTGGCAAGTGTTGTCTTTCCAACACGATGAGCCCCGTCTAATAAAATTGCATATTTTCCGTCATAAGTTTCTTTCCATTTTTTCAGTTTGTCAGCAACTATTCTCTTAAATATATAGCATTTCCTCACAAATAATATAAGGAATAAATGTCGTTTCCTCAACTAATATTTTCTTTAAAATTGCAACTTCCTCAAAATATTTAATATAATTGTTCAGTAAAGATTTCTCCTCTTTGGTTTTTCGATTGTGACGCTTTTAACTGAATCCTCAGGAACGATGATGGCTACCTTACTTGCATCACCAATCATATCTTTTACTTTTGTCTCTGGTGATACTTTCTTATAGGTACCTACTCTGCTCTTTGGAGACACGTTAGAAACGCCGATGGTAAATTTGTGTTTCATAACTTTTTCCTTATAGTTTCTAGAGATCCGGTCGTACCGCCTAAGGTTGAATATTCATTAACTGAACTTGCCAACACTTTAAAACCGGTCATCGATTCAATGTACGATTGGGGAAATTACTTAAAATCGAGTTTATATGGTGTGCAGTTGCCGTGTTTAGGGGTGTGCAAGGGTGTGCAAAATAAGGGTTGCCGTTTAATAGTGCACACCTGCCGTTTCAAAGTGAGCCTGAAAAATGATGGTTTTTCAATCAATTTTAGAGAATTTGGCTTCCACTATTACAACGGCGTAATTTTAAAAAGTGACTATTTAAGCATAAAATCAAAAAATGTCTGCACACCCCTAGTCAGCGACTAAGAATGTATCAGACATGTTGTACTGATGGAGCCCCATGCGGGAATCGAACCCGTGTAGCCAGCTTGGGAAGCTGGTGTTCTGCCACTGAACTAATGAGGCGTAAAAAAATTATATCATAAAAAAGATATAATTTTCTTTTTTTATTTACTTTTGATTAGGAATATCTTCTAAAAATTTTATAGCTTTTTTTAATGCAACCTTTTTATCAATATAATTTTGTTCATTAATTTGAGTTGAAGCTTGACCAAGCAAAGTAGTTCTAACTTTACTATCAGCACCAATTTTATAAAGTTCCGTATTTATTGATTTTCTCCCAAATCCATGTAAAGAATTATGTTCAAGTTTTGCTTTATTAAGATAATAATCAAGTTTTCTTTGAATTTTAATTCGGTAAGTATTAAATAAAAAATCTTCTTTTTTTAAATTATTTCTATTTATATATTCTTTTAAAATCTCCCTATTTTCTTGAGTATAAATAATTACTTTATATGAAGATAGATTCTTTAATCTTTTTGAAATATTTCCATTCATTGATAATTTTTGTTTATAAATATGAACAAAAGCAACGCTATTTTTAAAACGAATATCTTTAATTTGAATTCCTAAAAATTCGCCAATTCTTAAACCTGAAAAATATAATAAACGGAACATTACTTTATCGTTATAATCATCGATTTCACTTATTAATTTTAAAAAATCTTTATACGGAGTATAACGATTTCTTATTGGTTTATATTGATTAATTTTAATTTCCTTAAACGGTTTAACAAACTCAAATAAATTATCTCTTTCTTCACTACTAATAAGATTTATTTTTCTAGCATAATCAATCATATCTCTTAAAATAAAAAGAATTGAATTTTTATATTTAATCTCATAATCTTTTTGCTGAATTAATCGTCTAAATCTCTCGCAGTGTTCTAAAGAAAATAAATTTTTAGTTAAATTATTAAAAGAAGTGACAATATAAGTATTTATCTTATTATCTATAGTATATAAATAAGTTTCCGAATAATCTGTACGTTTATAATTTAAGTAACGTAATTTAAAAGAAGAAATCATTTGAATTTTTTCATCAATTTCCTTTTTATTTGATATAAAGTTATCACCAGAAATAAAAATATTGAAGTTGTTTGTTTGATTTTGCTGAGTAAACGAATTAGAAGTAAATGAAATTGCATCAATATTTTCATTTTCTTTTTTTAATGTAAAATAAATTACTCGTCCTTTTTCATCAGTTACTGGTATAAGTTTATTAAAACCTAAGTTTTCGAGTAAAGAAAGATTTACGATATCATTCATCATTTTTTCCTCCAGATATTAAATTTTAAGTTTAATAATCATAGAAAAAATGAAAAATGAAAATCAAATTAAATTGATTTTACTTATTTAAAGGCATAATAAACTTATTAATTTTTAATTTTTCGTTATCTAAAAAGAAAAGATATAAAAAATCGTTTAAAGAATTATTTATAACTATATTTTTAAAATTATTAAATGCACTTAAAAAAGAAGTTTTATTAATTTCATAAATTAAAGAAATATTTTTTGAAATTGTTTCGATATTTTTTTCATTATATTTTCTAATTAAAGGAATACAAATTTTAACTCTTACATAATTAGTTCCATTTAAAAAGATATCTTCGTTTTCATTATTTAATATATTTTTTGAAAATAAAACGAACGGAGGAAAAGAAGAAAAGCAGTAGTTTTTAGCTAAAGCATGAATATAGATTTCTCTTAATAAGGGATAAATGAGTTTTATATCATTAATGTTTCTTTCTTCATAATAATAAATAATTTCATCCATTTTCTTTTTATAAATCTTATTAACTAATGATGATAAAAAAAGTAATGACGTATCAATATCATCTCTTTTTGTTTTTAAATTGTTAATAATTTTCTCTTTATTTTCTTTTTTTAATAAAGATTCATCTTCAAAATCTTTATCAATATAAAAGTCTTTGATTTCTTTTTTAGTTAATCCAGCATTTAATAAAGTTCTAATTTCATTTAATTTTACAAAAACGGTTTCATCATAATAGCGATATGAAGTATTTTTATCTTTAAAATAAGGTTCGATTAAATTATTTTCTTCTAATTCTAAAAGAAAATTTCTTGAAAATGATGAAGCTTTAGTAACTTCAAACATTGAATAAACTTTTTTTTCATTAACAAACTTCATAATTACTTATTATTCCTTTTTTGTTTATCGAATTCATAAACGGCAATTGTAAGAGCGTTTGTTATATTAAGTGAGTCAATTTTTGAAGAAATATTTATTTTTATAGGATTTTCATTTTTATATATATCATAATTTAATCCTGCTGCTTCATTTCCAAAAGCAAGAGTTGAATAATAATCTTTTTTAAAATTAAATTTAAAAGTATCTAAATAATTATTTGTTTGTAACATAAAAGAGTAAATTAGATGGTTTTTATATTTTTCTTTATATTCTTTTAATGAATTGAAATATTCAATATTAACACTAAAAATAGAACCCATTGATGAGCGAATTACTTTAGGATCAAAAAAATCAACTCCAGGAGTAATGATTGCAATATTTTTAATATTAAAACCTAAGGAAGAACGAATCATCGTTCCTAAATTACCCATATTAGAAGGATTATCTAATAAAATATGGTCATCATTTTTATCTAAAAAAGAATGATATTTTTTAAAAACACCAATAATAAATATATTTTCTTTATCGCTTAAAATATTAAAAATTTTATTTGATGAAGCTATTTCAACCCTTTCTTTATTTACTTTTAAATAAATATCTTTTAAAACTTCTTCGTTTTTAAAAGAAGAATGAACAAAAATTTTTAAAACATTTTCCCTTTTATTATTAATAAGTTCTAATGTTGGGAAGGCTCCTAAAGTATAGGAATAATCGTATATTTTTTTATATTTTGCAAATTCCATAAATTACTTAATAAATATACCATATCTTTATCATTTTTTCTTTAAAAAATTAGTAAAAAAAACTTAAAAAAATACCCCTTTTACCATATAATTTATATGTATGAATAAATATGATGTAATTTTAGTTGGAGCAGGTCCATGCGGAATTTATGCTTCATATGAGCTTGTTAAAAATAATCCTTCTTTGAAAATATTATTAGTTGATAAAGGTAATGATATTTATCACCGCACTTGTCCAATTTTAAATGGAAAAATTAAACAATGTCCTTCTGATATTTATGGAAATAGTGGATGTTATCCAGCATGTTCTATGACTCATGGTTTTGGAGGATGTGGCGCATATAGTGATGGAAAATTTAATATTACTAGTGAATTTGGTGGATGGCTCAATGAATATTTACCAAAAGAACAAATTTTAGATTTAATTCAATATGTTGATAAAATAAATTTAGATCATGGTGCCCCTACATTTATTACAGATCCTTCAACAAAAGAAGTTTTAGATATCGAAAGAAAAGGTATTGCTGTTGGTTTAAAACTTTTAAGAAGTCAAGTAAGACATTTAGGAACTGAAGTTAACTTAAAACTCTTAGCATCGATTTATGAAGAACTTAAAAATAATATCGATATGAAGTTCGCTTGCGATGTAACCGATATTATTGTTGGTGAAAATAATGAAATTAAAGGTATAATCGATTCTAAAGGTAATGAATATTTTTCTAAATATGTAGTTTTTGGAGTTGGCAGACCAGGTTCTAGTTGGTTAAGCGGTGTTTTAAGTAAACACGGTTTAAAAGTTTCTTCTAATCGAGTTGATATTGGTGTTAGAGTTGAAACAAATGATGTTATCATGACTGACATTAACAAATATTTATATGAAGGAAAATTTATTTTTAAAACAACCGTTGGAACAACTTGCCGAACATTCTGTTCTAATCCATCTGGACATGTAGTTATTGAAAATAATAACGGAATTATGGTTGCTAATGGTCATGCTTATAGCGACCCATCATTAAAGAGTGAAAATACTAATTTTGCTATTTTAGTATCCCATAAATTTACTGAACCATTTAAAGATGCTAATGGATATGCTTATGAAGTTGCTTCCTTAGCTAACAAGCTATCTAATGGATCAGTTATAGTGCAAAGATATAGTGATATTATCAAAGGAAGACGTTCAACTTATAAAAGAATTAACGATAACTTCGTTATTCCAACATTAAAAGAAGCAGTTCCAGGTGATTTAGCATTAGTTTTACCTTATAAAACGATGCAATCAATTATCGAAATGCTTGAAGCATTAGACCATGTTACTCCAGGTATTGCTGGAGGAAGTACGCTTCTTTATGGTGTTGAAGCGAAATTTTATAGTGATCGAATAGAATGTGATAACAATTTTGAAACTGCTATTCATGGATTATATGTTGGTGGTGATGGAGCTGGAATTACAAGAGGTTTAGCTCAAGCAGGTGCAAATGGTGTTTACATTGCAAGAGAAATTTTAAAGAAAGAAGGAAATGAACATGATTAATTTATTACAATTTAAAACAGTTTTTGATGAGTTGACAGTCAATGCTATTTTAGATTGTGTTTTTGTTGCTTTAACTTTAGGATTGATTAACTTCATTGTCGATTATTTTGTTAAAAGAAAACTTATTCAAATTTCTTTAGGTGTATCCTCATTAATATTTTTATTATCACATATTTTATGTTTTGATGGTTTACAATTATTTTCTCTTTTAGTTATTTTCTTAGTTGCTTTCGTTGGATTGTTTATAAATCTTGCTGAGCTTAGAACTTTTATTGCTAATAAATCATCTCAAAAAAAGAATGATAAGATTTTAGTTAAGAAAAAAGGCGAAGTAGATCGCATTTTTGATCATGAGGAACTTTATAAAACAATTAATGAAACTGTTTTATATTTATCTAAACATAAGATTGGTGCGTTGATTACTTTTGAAAGAAAAGATAAATTATCAGATATTGTTAAAAATGGAACGATTATTGATTGCCCTGTATCTTTTGAAGTTTTAATTACAATATTTTATCCAGGAACAAGACTTCATGATGGAGCTGTAGTTATTAAAGATAATAAGATTATGGCCGCAAGTGTTTATTATACTCCTACAACTAAACCACTCGTTGGTAAATATGGTTCAAGACATAGAGCTGCTATTGGAATAAGCGAAATTTGTGATGCTGTAACAGTAGTAGTTAGTGAAGAAACCGGAAGAATTTCTATTGCATATAATGGTGAATTAGAAAGTTATAGTGCTGATAATTTCTTTACTGCTTTTGAAAATATTATGTCTTTAACTAGTGATAGTGGTGATTGATCTTTTTATGAATGAAAAAAAGAATCTTGAATTATATAATTTTTTACTTAAAGAATTGTCCCTTATTCAACTTTATAAAATCGAAGGAAATGATTCTAAAAAAAGTGAATTAATTAAAAAATTAGAAGAAGAATTAATGAATGAACTTAATTATTTCGAAAATGTTAATTTTTCTAGAATAAATTTCTTTTATAAAGATTATTATCCTTCTCCAGCTTTAAGAATTGTTTTATTAATAAATGATAATAATGATAATTATTATTTATTTAAAAAAGAAAATGGAGAGTATGAAGTGATTAATTCTTTAATTGATATTAATTATAAAATCGAAGATAAAATATTAGAGATTTTTAAAGAAAAAGATTTAAAGACTGAAAAAGAAATTAAACTTATTGCTCTTAAATATCGAGAATGTTTAAAAAATAAAAATACTTTTTATTCCATGCCGGAATATCTATTAATTTTTAAAGTTAAAATTGATAAAATAGAAGCCGAAAGATTTAAGGCATTTAAAAAAGAAGAAATTTTAAATCTTAATGAATCTTTTTTAAAAGGAGAAATTAATACTCTTGACTTAAAAGAAATAGTCGAAAGTATTGATGATAAAAACAAAGTAATTATTGATTAAAAGGAGAAATTTATGTCAACACATATTAAAGATGATGCTTATTTTGCAAAAACAGTTTTAATGCCAGGAGATCCATTAAGAGCTAAATATATTGCTGAAAACTTCCTTACTGATTATAAAGAAGTTACATCGGTTCGTGGAATTTATGGCTACACTGGAAAAACTAAAGAAGGAAAAGAAATTAGTGTTATGGCTAGTGGAATGGGTATTCCTTCAATCGGTATTTATTCTTATGAACTTTATACTTGTTATGGTGTTGAAAATATTATTCGTATTGGAACTTGTGGATCATATCAAGAAGAATGTCATGTAGGCGATGTTATTTTAGCTACTAGTGCTTCATCAAACTCTAATTATGCTTCTCAATTTGATCTAAAAGGTGGAGTAATTTCTCCTTGTTCAGATTTTTCACTTCTTTTAAAGGCTTATAATCATGCTAAAGAAATGAATATCCCAGTTCATGTTGGACCAATCTTCTCTAGTGATATTTTCTATGATGCTGATAAGGATTATTATAAAAAATTTCAAGCTTTAGGAGTTTTAGGTGTTGAAATGGAATCTTATGGGTTATTCTTAAATGCAATGAGATTACATAAAAAAGCTTTATGTATTTTAACTGTTTCTGATACATTTGTTGGTAAAGAAAGAGATTTAACGCAAGAAGAAAGACAAACAAAACTTAATGAAATGTTTAAACTCGCTTTATCAATGGCTGATTAGATAGTAAAATATTATCTATTATATGAATTTAAATCCTGTAGTTTTAGCCGAAAATAGTACGATTGCGATTACGATTATATCTGTTACTGGAGCAATTTTATTAATTGCTCTTCTTTTAATAGCCATTCTTTATCCAATCTTTAGAAAAAAATATATGTATCGAAATTTCAGATATGTATATCATAAAAAAATATATTCAATTGCTGAAAAGAATGATTATTTGCTCTTAAATAATGTTCATTTAAGAAATAAAGAAGTCAATGTTGCAACAATTGATCATATTCTTTTTGCTCATAAATATATTTATGTAATTAAAGATCGTTTTTATAAAGGTGCAATCAGCGGAAATAAAAATGATAGTGTTTGGTTATTTTTTAATAAACAAAATGGTCGAACTGAAATTCATAATCCAATGATTATTAATAAAACAAGGATTGAAAAATTAATTTCTCTAACTGGAATAAGCAAAGATTTATTTATATCAATTATTTTAGTTAATGATGATTGTGTTATTCAAAATCCAAAAGATTTAAATTCAAAAAGAAGTTACATTATTTCTGTAAACAAACTTCCAAAATTAATTAAAGAATTAGAAAAAGACAAAAATGTTAAAGATATAAACCAAGAAACTTTAGAAGTTGCTGTACAAGAAATTTATCGTTTATATGGCAAAGGTAGCGAGGGAAATGATTAAATCGGTTTATCAAAAATTTTTTAAAAATTTCAATGTTACTATAAAATTTAGCGCATTACTTTCAGTTATATTAATTATTATATATTTATTTTTGGCTTTAATTTTAACTTATATGCCTACAATTTTTAGTGACTTTTTAGGATTAATTCTTCTTTTATTAATCCTTTATCTTTTAGTGAATTATCTTTCACCATATTTTTATTCTTTTTTTGCGAATAATATGGCTTTAGAAACAAAAGATTCTTCACAAGTTAATATTATGTCTTTTATAGGCACAAGAAGAATTGGTAAAAGAAGAGGAATTAAAAATATCCAACAATTATTTAAATGGCTTTTATTTGCTTATTTAATATACATAGTTTTAGAACTTGTTATTGTTATTTTAATTATTTCTATTGGTCAACTTGTTGATAATAGTCAAATTCAAGCATTTATAAATGAATTTAATAGTGTTAATACAATGCTAGGAAATGAAGAATATTATGAACAAATTTCTCAAATTCTTTTTAAATACGAATATTTAATCAATTTAATTTCAGGTATTTCTAATTTTATTGCTGTTAGTTTTTCTTTTTATTTCTTTTTATATAAATTTGCTAGGTCTTTTATAAATTATTATGCAATGCAAGGAGATGGAAGTTTTCCAATTGCATCATTTTTCTTAAATAAATCAATTAAAAGAACATTATCTATTAAAGAATTTAATTATAATAAAAAATTCTTTATTCTTATGTGGCCTTATTATTTAGCTTGTTTTGTTATTTTTTCTGCCACCTATCTTTTAATGTTTTTCCTTTTAGATACATCGATTATTTTAAATGCTTTAACCGCAATGATTGTTACAGTATTTTTACTTTTACCTTTTATTCCTGTTATTTTAGATTTTAATATGCAAATGGCTGAAAAATTTAGATATTATTATTTAAAAGTTAGTAGTGAAGATTTAACTAAATTTGTTGGAGACGAAATTGCTCATCATAAATTTGTTTCAAAAGAGGAAGAAGAAAAATTTAAAAAAGAATTTGAAGGATTTAATAAAAAAGTTCAAGACATGTTAAAAGAAGGAAAGGTAAATATTGACAAAGAAGATAAAAGTACTGATTTAAATAATGAAGAAAAAGTAGATAACAAAGATGATTTAAATAGCACTGGAAAAAGTGAAAATAATGATAAAAAAGATGATAATAAAGAAGAAAAATAAATCTTATGAATAAATTCTTTGGAGAAATATTAGTTTTAATAGGTTCTATTGCATTAATTTTTATTCCTTTAGTCGGTGGAGGAACGATTCTTTATGCTCTTTTTAATCATCAATTAGGAATTTTAACTGAAACATCATTCCCTTTTGGATGGGGCGCTTTGATTTTAACTGTATTTTCTCATATCTATTGTTTTATTTATTCAATTTATTCTTTAAGAGTTATTTCTTTAGGCAGAAGTAGTAAAAAAAGTTTATATATTTCTTTACCATTTATAATAATTGAAATAATTAGAAGTATTTTTATTTATACTTATTTTTCATCATTCGCTTTTAAAAATATATTTAATATTTTAATCATATTAACTTTTGTTTTTTATTTCCTTCAACTATGTGGGTTTATATTAAATTATAAGAAGAGAATTTAAAGTGTTCCTTCGAATTAAAAGGAACTTTTTTATTGAATTTCTAGTTGTAAAACATAGTTAATTGTTATAAAATAAGAGTCGGTAAAAAAATACCGATTAAAAAATGAAAGCTCAATTATCTAAAAATCAAATAAGGAGACTTCCTGATTATCTCACTTATCTTCTTAAAAAAGAGGATGAAAAAGTTGAATTTATTTCAACTTTACAAATCGCTAACGATTTATCTTTAAATAGTGAACAAGTAAAAAAAGATATGCAAGCGATTTCAACTTCTTCAGGTATACCAAATAAAGGCAGAGAGGTTAAAAAAATAATTAGAGATATTCAAAATATATTAGGTTATAATGAGAATCATAAAGCAATATTGGTTGGATGTGGTTCTTTAGGGAAAGCCTTATTAAACCATAACGGATTCAAAGATTATAATTTAGAAATTGTCGCAGCCTTTGATAACAATAAAGAATTAATTGGAAAGATTATTAATAATATTCCTATTTATAATATTGACGATTTGAAAGAAAAAAGAAGAAGTTATGATGCTTCAATAGGAATTATTTGCGTTCCATCTAGTCAAGCTCAAGGAATTGCTATTAGGTTAGTAGCAAGTGGAATTGAAGCGATTTGGAATTTTGCACCAATAAATTTGGATGTCAACGATGATGTTATCGTTTCAAATATGAATATGGCTCAATCGTTAGCCAGTTTAGCTCATCGTTTGTATATTAAAAAAAATAACATAAAGGAGTAGAAGTTAAATGGAAAAAGAATTAGATCCAAAAGCTGTTGCTGAAGTTGATGCTTTAGTAAAAAAAGGCTTAGTCGCTTTAGAAAAATTTCGTGAACTAAATCAAGAACAAGTCGATTACATCGTCGCTAAAGTTTCTACAAAAGTTTTAGACCATCACGAATATTTAGCACGTTTAGCTGTCGAAGAAACAAAAAGAGGTGTCTTCGAAGATAAATGTACTAAGAATTTATTTGCATGTGAATATGTTGTCAATGCAATGAGACACTTAAAGACATGTGGAATTATTTCTGATGACCCAGTTACTGGAATTACAGAAGTTGCTGATCCACTTGGTGTTATTGCTGGTGTTACACCTGTTACTAACCCAACATCAACAACAATTTTTAAATGTTTAATTTCTTTAAAAACGAGAAACCCAATTATTTTTGGTTTCCACCCAAATGCACAAAATTGTTCTGTTGAAACCGCAAAAATCATTTTAAAAGCTGCTGTTGAAGCTGGAGCTCCAGAAAACTGTGTTCAATGGATTGAACACCCATCATTAGATGCTACTACAGCATTAATGAAACACCCAGGTGTTGCTTGTATTTTAGCTACTGGTGGTAACGCAATGGTTACTGCTGCTTATAGCTGTGGTAAACCTGCATTAGGTGTTGGTGCTGGTAATGTCCCTGCATATGTTGAAAAAACTTGTAATGTCGCTCAAGCTGCTAATGATATCTTAATGTCGAAAGCTTTTGATAACGGCATGGTTTGTGCTTCCGAACAAGCTGCTATCGTCGATAAAGAAATTTATGACGAATTCCTTAAAGATATTAAAAGATATGGTGCATATGTTTGTAATAAAGAAGAAAAAGCTTTACTTGAAAAATATATGTTTAGACCAACAAAAGATGGAAAATCAACAGCACTTTATGCTGGTTTAGTCGGTCATCCAGCATGGGAAATTGCTCATGAAGCTGGTTTTGAAGTTCCAAAAAATACACCAATTTTAATTGTTGAATGTTCAAAAGTTGGTATGGATGAACCATTAACAAGAGAAAAATTATCACCAGTTTTAGCTCTTATTAAATCAAAAGATACAAAACACGGTTTTGATTTAGCTGAAGCTATGGTTGAACTTGGTGGTTTAGGACATAGTGCTTGTATCCATACAAGTGATAAAAATTTAGCCGATCAATTCGGTCTTAGATTAAAAGCATGTAGAATTATTTGGAATTCCCCAACATCATTTGGTGGTATTGGTAATATTTATAACTCATTCCTCCCATCAATGACTTTAGGTTGTGGTTCTTATGGACACAACTCAGTTAGTGGTAATGTTAGTGCTATTAACTTAATTAATGTTAAGAGAATTGGTAAGAGGAGAAATAATATGCAATGGTTTAAGATTCCAAGCAAAATTTATTTTGAAAGAAATAGTGTTCAATATTTAAAAGATGCTAAAAACCTCAACAAAGCATTTGTTGTTACAGATAAATCAATGGTTGAATTAGGCTTCTTACAAAAAGTATTAGACCAATTACAATTAAGAAGAAATAAAGTTGAAATTCAATTATTTACAAGTGTTGAACCAGATCCAGATATTACAACAGTTAAAAAAGGTGCTGAATTAATGCACGACTTCCAACCAGATACAATCATCGCTCTTGGTGGTGGCTCAGCTATGGATGCTGCTAAAGGTATGTGGTTATATTATGAAAATCCAGAAGTTAACTTTGATGATTTAAAACAAAAATTCATGGATATTAGAAAAAGAGCATTCCGTTATCCAGAATTAGGTAAAAAATCTAAATTAATTTGTATCCCTACAACTTCAGGTACAGGTAGTGAAGTCACTCCATTTGCAGTTATTTCTGATAGAGCAAATTCAAAGAAATATCCATTAACTGACTATACATTAACTCCAACAATTGCTATTGTTGATCCTGAATTTACAACAAATTTACCTCCAAGAGTTACTGCTGATACAGGTTTAGACGTTTTAACTCATGCATTAGAAGCTTATGTTTCTATGTTAGCAAGTGATTATACAGATGCTTTAGCAATTCAAGCTATTCAAATGGTTTTTGAATATTTACCACGTGCTGTTAAAAATGGTAAAAATGACCTTGAAGCAAGAGAAAAAATGCACAACGCTTCTACAATGGCAGGTATGGCATTTGCTAATGCTTTCTTAGGTATGTGTCACTCAATGGCTCATAAGATTGGTGGTCAATTCCATGTTGTCCATGGTAGAGCAAATGCAATTCTTTTACCATTTGTCATCAGATATAATGGTCAAGTTCCACAAAAATTAGGTACATGGCCAAAATATAATGTCTATGATGCTGATAAACGTTATGCAAAAATTGCTAGATTACTCGGCTTAAAAGCAAAAACAGATGCAGAAGGTGTTAAATCATTAGCTGATGCCGTTTATAAATTAGGTATTGAATGTGGAGAACCAATGTGCTTCAAAGCTGAGAATATTGATGAAAAAGTCTGGAACGATAAAGCTGAAGAATTAGCTTATCTTGCTTACGAAGATCAATGTACACCATGTAACCCACGTATCCCAATGATTCAAGATATGATTCAAATCTTAAAAGATGCATACAATGGTTACAAAATTGAAGACTAATATTTACTAATTAAATAAAAGGCGTTTCCGTTAAATGAAACGCCTTTTTAAAATTAAGAAAAAATAAAAATTAAAATTTTAATTCTTTAATGATTTTTTCTTCTTTTATTCCTGTTTCTTTTAAAAATTTATCAAAATATTCATAATCGATTTTATCAAAATCAAACGGAGCATGAGCATCAACTCCAAAAATAAATTTATTTCCTATTTCATTAGCTTTTTTAAAAAAATAAGGAGATGGATAATGTAAATTTCCTTTTCTTATAGCATTAAATTTATTATTAGTCTCACCATTAATATTAATTTCAAAAGGAATATCTTTTTTTAAAGCAGCTATACATATTTCTTCAATAATTTCATCAATTTCTTTAGTTATTTTACTAATATGGTTAAAAAATAAGTCTGGATGAGCAACATAAATAAAATATCCACTATTAATCCCATCAATTAAATCATCTTTATATTTAATAAAATCAGATAATCTATCATCCTTTTTAAAATAAAATAATTTATTATTATCATTATCATATTTCATATGTTGACCAATAATTAAATAATCTAAATGATAAACATCAAATAATTCTTGATAATAAGAATCTCTTTCTTTTATATATTCAATTTCTAATCCAATATTTATATCTATTTTGTCTTTATATTTTTCTTTTAAAGACAAAATAGAAGATAAATAATCTTTAAAATCATTATTAAAATCCATTCTCATACCTTGATCAATAATATTTTTAAAAGGTCCGTGATCTGAAAATCCTAAATTTTTATATCCTAATTCAATAGCTTTTAAGACATATTCTTCATCTTTATTATTTAAAGCATGACCGCATCTAAATGTATGTGTGTGATAATTTGAATAAAGTTTTTCCATTGAAAAATGATTATATAACTTTCTTTAATAAAATTATAGAAAAATACTCATAAAATGGTTATTTTTCTGATACATTTAAGCGATGTTTTTTGTTAAAATATTTAAGTATTTAGGAAAGGAAGATTTATGATTAAATTTGAAACGAGAGTCCAAGAACTTAAACATAAAGTTTTAGTTGAAACTATTAAATATTTAAAAGAAGGAAAAACCGAATTAGACTATAACGATTTATTCAATATCGTTCATAATGTTATTCCTAGTAAAAAGCCTTCATTTAGATGTTGTGTTTATAAAGAAAGAGCTATTGTTGAAGAAAGAGTTAAATTAATTTTAGATGCTTCAAGTAAAGATGATTCTAATGTCATCAAAGTTATTCCGATTGCTTGTGATGAATGTCCTTTAGGTGGTTATACAGTTTCTAGCGATCAATGTAGAGGATGTATCGCACATAGATGTTATGAAGCATGTCCTAAAAAATGTATTTCTTTTACTGATGGATTAAGAGCAAAAATTGATAAAAGCAATTGTATTAACTGTGGAATGTGTGCAAAAGCATGTCCATATAGCGCAATTGAAAATAGAGTTAGACCATGTGAAAGAGCTTGTAAACAAAAAGCTATTTCTCCAAATATGCTTGAAGATGATAATTCAGCAGTAATTAACGATGAAAAATGTATCCATTGTGGTGCATGTGTTTATACTTGCCCATTTGGTGCAATCGTTGATGTTTCTTATATCAAAGAAATTTTAGAACTTATTAAAAATAATGATAAAAATCATCTTTATGCTGTTGTTGCTCCTTCAATTGGTGGTAACTTTATGGATTATAAAACAGGTCAAGTAGTTGCAGGAATTAAAGAACTTGGCTTTGGAAATATCGTCGAAGCTGCTTTAGGTGCTGATATGGTTGCTTTAGAAGAAAGTCATGAACTTGCAGAAAGACAAATTTTAACTTCTTCATGTTGCCCAGCATTTGCTTTATATATTAGAAAATTCTTCCCAGAACTTTCTAAATATATTTCTTCATCTCTTTCACCAATGGCAATGATTTCTAAATTTATTAAAGAAAAAGATCCTCTTGCAAAAGTAGTTTTCATTGGTCCATGTACAGCTAAAAAGAGTGAAATTAAAAATCCAAGAGTTAGCCCATACGTTGATAGTGCAATGACTTTTGAAGAACTTCAATCATTATTTGATGCTTATGAAATTGATTTAGCTTCACTTCCAGAAGAAGAATTTAGAAAAGGTTCAAAATTTGGTAGAGGATTTGCTAAATGTGGCGGATTATCAAAAGCAGTTGAACAAGCTTTAAAAGAAACAAATACTAATTTTGAAGTTAAAGGAATTAATGTTGATGGAATGGAAAACGTTCGTAAAGCACTTTTAGAACTCAAAAATAATAAGAATTTATTTAATTTTATTGAAGGTATGGCTTGTGAAGGTGGGTGTATTGGTGGTCCTTGTAATCTTCAACATAACGTTAAAAGTAAAATGATGATTGATAAATTCTCTAATTTAGGAGACTCTGAAATTAAAGAAAATATCGATAAAGAAGGCAAAATTTAAAAATATGAAAGAAGAATTTAGAGATTTGTTAGCTGAAAATGTCGAATCTAGTGATATTTTATTATGTGGTGTTCCTTTTGATAAAAATGCATCTGTAGGAAAAGGGGCATCTTTAGCGCCAAAAGTTTTAAGAGAACTGTCTTATGATTTACCGGCTTTAGATATGAAAGGTAATCTTTTAAAATCAAAAATTTATGATTTAGGTGATTATGAAGCTGATGAAACATTCAGTGATCTTGCTAAAAAAATGGAAGAAGAATTTTATTCTTACACTGATAAATTTCACCTTATTTTTGGAGGAGATCACTCTATTGCAATAGCTAGTGAAAAAGCTTTTTATAATAGTTGCTTAAAAAGAAGAAAAGAACCAGTTATTATTCATATCGACGCTCATCCAGATATTTGTGATAGTTATCATAATTCAATTTATTCACATGCTTGTCCAATTAAAAGAGCATTAGATTTAGGATATAAAGATTATAATATTACTTTAATTGGAGTTAGAGGATTTGAAGCTCAAGAAATTGAAACATTTAAAAAACATCCGCTTTTAGATGTTTATAAAGCGTGCGATGTTAATAAATTAGGTATTGAACCATTATTGCTTCTTTTAACTTCGAAATATAAAGATAATAAATATGAAATTCATATTTCGTATGATATTGACGCTAATGATCCTTCTTTTGCTCCAGGAACTGGTACCCCTGAAGCTTTTGGGTTAAAATCGTTTGATATTTTAAATTTAATTACTGGTTTAATTGCTAATTCTAATGTAACAAGTTTAGAAATAGTTGAAGTAGCTCCACCTTTAGATGTAAATAATATTACTTCTTGGTTAGCACTAAAAACTGTTTATGAAATTATTCATACACTTGATATTAAAAATAAAAAATAAGTAAAATTGATATCGTTTGATATCAATTTTCTTTTATAAATATTTAGTTAAATTAATACTTTATTTATTTAAAATAGAGTTTAAAAATAGTAAAATAGTTTTGTTAATTTTTAATATAAATAAGGAGAAATTAAAAATGGCAAAAACATATCAATTAGTATTAATTAGACATGGTGAAAGTGAATGGAATAAATTAAATCTTTTCACTGGCTGGACTGATGTTGAATTATCTGAAAAAGGTGTTGAAGAAGCTAAAAACGGTGGAAGATTATTAAAAGAAGAAGGTTTCCATTTTGATTGTGCTTATACTTCATATTTAAAAAGAGCAATTCATACATTAAATCATGTTTTAGAAGAGATGGATGAAGAATATATTCCAGTTTATAAAACTTGGAGATTAAACGAAAGACATTATGGTGCTTTACAAGGTTTAAATAAGAGTGAAACTGCTGAAAAATATGGTGAAGAACAAGTTAAAATTTGGAGAAGAAGTTATGATATTCAACCTCCTGCATTAACAGTTGAAGATGATCGTAACCCAGCAAATCAAAAACAATATGCTAATGTTGGTGTTCAAGATTGCCCATTAACAGAATGTTTAAAAGATACAGTTGCTAGAGTTTTACCTTATTGGGAATGCGAAATTAAACCTGCTATTGTTAGTGGTAAAAAAGTTATTATTGCTGCTCATGGTAATTCATTAAGAGCTTTAGTTAAATATCTTGAAAATATTAGTGATGATGAAATCGTCGGTTTAAATATTCCTACAGGTGTCCCACTTGTTTATGAGTTTGATGAATATTTCCATGTTTTAAGTAAAAGATATTTAGGCGACCAAGAAAAAATTAAAGCAGCTATGGATGCTGTTAAAAATCAAGGAAAAGCTAAATAATAATTTAATTAATTTTATAATTTAAGAGGCTAAAAAAAGCCTCTTTTAAAATAGGGAAAATTCATGTTTTTTCTTTTTTTCTATTTTAACCAATAATTATATGTTTTAAATCGTTTTTAATAAGTATAATATTAAAGGAAAACGAAAGGAGTAAAGTATGGATTTTCTATTTTGCAATCATGATATTGTTATTTTAGTTATTCTTGGTTTATTTTTAATTGGTGGAGCAATAAGTGGATTTGCTAATAAATTTATAAAATTTATTTCAGTTATTGGTGCGTTAGCAATTACATATTTTTTTAGTGCAGCAATAGCTAATGCTATTTGTGGAATCGATGCTGTTAAAAATTGGATTAATGAGTTTGAAGCCGGTGGATTAATTATACTTGTTGGAACTTATGTAGTTTTATTTATTCTTTCTTTAGCTTTACTTTTAGCATTTATTACACCTATTGCCAATTTCTTTTTAAATGGTGGAACGATTAGAAAAACTATTAATCATTGTTTAGGTGCAATCTTAGGGTTATTTATTGGTTTTTTAATTTGCTCAATTTATTTATTAATTTTAAATGCATTAGGAAATATTGGAGAAAATAATTCAATTGGAGAATTTATAAATACCACATTTGGATATAGTGAAAATAAGTTAACCTTATCAAGAATGATTTTAGATTTTGCCTTAGGAAGTGTTGGTAAGATTCAAGGATCTTTATAAAAATAAAAAACGGATTTAAAATTCCGTTTTTATTTTGATTTTATAATGATTTTAATAATGAAAAAATAGATTATTTTCGTTCACTTTTGAATAAATTTGATATAAAAAAGTGAATATTTTTTCTTTTAGAAACATTCTTATTTAGTAAAAATCGATGTTTGCAATGAAATAATAGTTAAATAAGATATTATATAGAAGATTTTAACGTTCAATATCTCCTTCGTGAATAGTTAAAAAAATCTTTAAATCATTAGGATTTAATTTAACTTGTTTACCAACTTCTCCAGCACTCATATATATATAAGGGTGAGTAAAAAAAGTAGAATTTACTGTTATCTCTAAATTAGGTTTTAATAATCCTACCATTGAACAGCCTCCATGAACATATCCAGTAATTGGTTTCATTTCTTTTTCATGAGCCATTTCTAATGCTTTTTCATTTTTTAATTTAGCACATTTTTTTAGATCTAATTCCTTATTAACTTCAATAACAAAAATATAATATTTAAAAGGAGATTTAGAGGTTTTTACTAAAAGTGTTTTATAACAAGTTAAAGGGTCTTCATTTAAAATTGAAGCAATCTCATTTCCGCTTAATCTTGTTTTTGAATCATATTCAAAAAGTTCATAATTTATTTTATGATAATCTAAAATTTTTGTGACATTTGTAGTAGTTTTTTTCATAAATTTCATTCTCTTTTTTAAAAAGATTCACCAATATTGGTGAATCATATTTTTAAAATATAATTAGATTGTTTTAGGATCAATTAAGAATTCTTTATTGTTAATTTCTTTATGAATCTTAGCGATAAATTCATCAACGGATAAAGAAATTTGTTTTTCATCACCAAATTTACGATATGTAACAGTGTTATTTTCTTTTTCTTTATCACCAATAACTAATGTGTAAGGAGTTTTCTTTAAAATAGAATTTCTCATTCTATAACCAAGTTTTTCTTCACTTGCATCTAAAGTTACTCTAAATCCTTCGTTCTCTAATCTTTCTTTTAATTTATTAGCATAATCTAAATGGAAGTTATTATTTACAGGAAGGATATTGATTTGATTTGGAGCAATCCAAAGAGGGAAGGCACCACCAAAATGTTCGGTAATAATTCCAATAAATCTTTCAAATGAACCTAAAATTGCTCTATGAAGCATAACTGGTCTTTCTTTTTCACCATTAGCATTAATATAAGTACAATCAAATCTTTCTGGAAGGTTCATATCAAGTTGAATTGTACCACATTGCCAAATTCTACCCATACAATCTTTTAATTTGAAGTCGAGTTTTGGTCCATAGAAAGCACCATCACCAGGATTAATTGTTAATTCTTTATTTGTTGCAACGCAAGCATCATGTAAGATTTTTTCACTTTGTTCCCAAATAGCATCATCACCAATGTAATCACTTTCTGGTTTAGTTGATAAAACGATTGAATAATCAAGACCAAATGTTGAATAGATTTCGTCATATAATTTTAAAAGTTTTTCAATTTCACTTTGGAGTTGGTCTCTTGTGCAGAAAATATGAGCATCATCTTGAGTGAAACATCTAACTCTAAATAAACCATTTAAAGCACCGCTTGCTTCGTGTCTATGAACAAGTCCGAGTTCACCTAAACGAAGTGGTAAATCTTTATATGAATGGAGCTCGCTATTATAAACAACTAATGCACCTGGACAATTCATTGGTTTGATAGCGAAATCTCTATCATCAACTTTAGTAGTATACATATTTTGTTTATAGTGATCCCAGTGACCAGATGTTAACCATAATTCTTTCGAAAGAATAACAGGAGTAGTAATTAATTTATAACCATGTTTTTGATGAATTTCATACCACCAGTTTTCAATTTGTCTTCTTAAAATTAAACCATTTGGCAAGAAGAATGGAAAACCTGGGCCATATTCAGAAAGCATGAATAATCCTAATTCTTTGCCAAGTTTTCTATGGTCTCTTTTTTTAGCTTCTTCTTTAATGTGTTCGATATGTTCTAACTCTTCTTTAGAGAAGCAAGAAATACCATAAATTCTTGTTAATTGTTTATTTTTAGAATTTCCTCTCCAATATGCTCCAGCAATTGTATCGAGTTTAAAATGTTTGATAAAACCAGTTGAAGGAACGTGTGGACCCATACAAAGATCAGTAAAATCTCCTTGAGTATAAGTAGAAATAGTTCCTTCTAATTCATTTATTAATTCAACTTTATATGGATTATCCTTAAACATTTCTAAAGCTTCTTCTTTAGAAACTTCTTTACGAATTATGCGTTCATTTTCTTTTGATAATTCTTTCATTTTAGCTTCAATTTTAGCTAAGTCTTCTTCTTTTAAAACATAACTTCCAAAATCAATATCATAATAGAAGCCGTCTTCAATAGCAGGACCAATTCCTAATTTAGCATCTTTAAATAATGAAACGACTGCTTGAGCTAAAAGATGAGCAGTTGAATGATTTAAAAGTTCAAAAGCTTCTTTAGATTTTGAAGTGATAATTTCAAAATCTCCTTCTTCAGGTAATGTATGATATAAATCAAAAAGTTTTCCATTTAATTTATATGCGAGTGCATTTTTAGCTAATGAAGTAGAAATTTTAGAAGCAACATCATGTCCATTTAAGCTATTTTCTACTTCAATAGATGACCCATCTAATAATTTTAATAACATAAATTTTCTCCTTTAAAAATAAAAAAGTCCTTAGAAATACAATTTAAAATTGTTTTTCTAAGGACGAATGACTAACTTCGCGGTACCACCTTAGTTATAAATATTAATTTATTTTATTAAATATTTATCGCTCATAGTTTCTTTTTTTCGATTAAAGAATTAAACGTTAGGTTACCCTAATTGCTCCAAAGTGGTATTTATTATTTCTTTTAATAAAAACTTTCAGCAAATGTTTTTACTCTCTTTTAAAAGGCGAATAATAAACGTGTCTTTTTCAACGCAACTTTATTTTAGTATTTTAAATTAATTTTGCAATATATTTTCTTTATAAAATATCTCTATCTTCAGGAATTTGGACAATTCTCATAAAGTTTGTCCTTCCAGCACCAGTAGGAGTTCCTCCACCGATAAGGATATAATCTCCAGGTTTAAGACCAAGAGCTTTAGCTTTAACAATCGCAATAACTTCCATCTCTTCAATAAAGTCAGGCATTTTTTTAGATTTAATATATGTTGAATAAATTCCCCAATATAAAGCATTTTGTCTAACGGTTGTAAGTTTATTAGAGATAGAAAGAATTGGACAGCATGGTCTAGCCTTTGATATTCTTCTTGAAGATCTTCCGGTTTCAGTAAATGAAACGATTAATTTTGCATCAATAAGTTTTGCAGTATTTGCAATAGCATTTGCAATAGCATCGTTATTATCTTTATTAGATGTTTCATAAGCTTGTCTAGCTAATGATTCATAATCTAATTCTTTTTCTGTAACTCGAGCAATTTTTGTTTGCATGGCAACTGATTCAGCTGGATATTCACCATTTGCGGATTCTCCTGAAAGCATAACGCAATCTGTTGATTCAAATATAGCTGTAGAAACATCACCAACTTCAGCTCTAGTTGGAATTGGAGAATGACACATAGAATCAAGCATTTGAGTTGCAGTAATAACTGGTTTTCCTCTTTCTCTACATTTTTTAATTAAATTTCTTTGAACAATAGGAACTTCCTCTTCGGGAATTTCAAGTCCTAAATCACCTCTAGCAACCATGATAGCATCAGAAGCATCAACAATTTCATCTAAACAAGTCATCGCTTCGCAGTTTTCAATTTTTGAAATAATTTTAATTTCTGGATGATTATGAGCTGCTAATAAACTTCTAATTGCTAAAACATCGTTTGGATTTCTAACAAATGAAGCTGAAATGAAATCAACTCCATGTTCGCATCCCCAAATAAGATCTTGTTCATCCTTATCAGAGATAAATTTCATCGATAATCTAACGCCAGTACAATTAACACCTTTATGATTTGAAATAGGGTGATCATTAAGAGCTTCACAAATAATTTCATGATTTTTTTCGTCTTTTCCAGTAACTAAATAATCAAGTTTACCATCATCGATTTTAATATGTGCGCCGACTTTAATATCGTCATATAATCCAGGGAAGTTAACACTAATTTTATCGGGAGTTCCTAAAACTTCTTTCATAGAAATACGAGTAACTTGGCCTTTTTTAATTTCGATTTTGCCATTTTCCATATCATGGCATCTAATTTCTGGACCCTTTGTATCAAGCATTACAGGAATATAAATTCCTTCTTTTTCTAATTCTCTTGCTTTTTCAAGTTTTCCTAAATGTTCTTCATATGCTCCATGAGAGAAGTTAAGTCTCATAACGTTCATGCCGTTTTCAATTAACTTTCTTAACATTGGCATATCTTGAGAAGAAGGGCCGATTGTACAAACGATCTTTGTCTTCTTTGTGATGTTTTCTTTTAACATATTTTTCTCCCTTTATTTAACTAAATCATGTAATTTATAAAAATCCATGTGTTTATTTCTTTCAAGTTTTAAAGCATCATAGATATCGGTATAAACTAATTTATTTTCGTGGATTCCAACACAGACACCACCGATTCCTTGGTCTAATAATTCAACAGCATAAGCACCCATTCTAAAGGAGTTGACTCTTTCCATGGCGGTAGGTTTTCCGCCTCTTTGAATATGTCCTAAAACTGTTGCTCTTGCTTCCCGGTTTGTATTAGCATTAATGTCTTTTTCTAATTCTTTAACATCAAGTAATTTTTCAGCAACTAAGATAATAAATGATTCTTTTCCTTCTTCTAAAGCTTTATTCATTCTTTTATATAAAGCTTCTTTATCGGTTAATGGGTGATCACATGTAAAGACTTCTTCGGCATTTGTTGCTAAGCCAGCAAAAATTGTTAAATCAGGGCAACGATTTCCCATAATTTCAATAATTCCACATCTATTATGTGAAGTCATTGTATCTCTAATGTTATCGATTGCATTAACAACTGTATTTAAAGCTGTATCAAATCCAATTGTGAAATCACTAGAAGCAATATCGTTATCAATAGTTCCTGGAAGGCCAACACAATTAATACCCATTTCGGTTAATTTTTTTGCTCCCATATAAGAACCATCTCCGCCTATGACAATTAAAGCTTCGATACCTTCTTTTTTTAAAGCATCAACAGCTTTTTGTCTAACTGATTCTTCTTTAAATTCTGGCAAACGTGCTGTTTTAATAGCAGTACCACCAACATTCATCTTATCTTCGATAAAATTTTTATCTACTTTTTTAAAATTATTATTAATTAAACCCTTGTAGCCATCATAAACAACATACATATCTTTATTTAAAGAGATGCCTGTTTTTATTGCACCAATGACTGTTGCATTCATTCCTGGAGCATCGCCACCACTTGTTAGGATTCCAATTTTTTTGACCATAATTAAATCTCCTAAAATTAAACAATGATATTATAATATTTTCATATTTTTAAATAAATAAATTTATTTATAGTTAGGAAAATTGGCTGAAATCAATATTTTTAGACAAATTGATATTCGCAAAAAAATACTAAATAATTACTTAAAATATACTAAAAATTTAGTTTAGATTTTTAATAAAGTTTTAACTTAATTTAAAGAGGTAATGAATGTATAATTTAGAAACTATGGAAGATAATATTTATTGCATTGAAAAAGAAGATAGTAATCCTGAAGATTATTTAATATATTTTAAAGATTATTATTTACCGATTGTTGGTGGTAAAGCTTTTTTGCTTTATATCAGTTTTAAAAATATGTTAAATCAAAAGATTAGTGAAATTAAACTTATTAATTTATTATCACTTTCTAAAAACGATTTTATATATGCACGACAAATTTTAGAAGGTATTGGTCTAATTTCTACTTTTAAAAATGAAAATAATTATTTAATTTTATTAAATCCAGTATTGCCTCCATCTGTTTTTTTTAATAAAAAACATTTATGTAGTGCTCTTTTATCAGCTTTAGATAATGATAAAAAAGAATATGAAAGAATTGTTAATAAATATAAGATTAAATATGAATTGAATAACTATGAAAATGTTTCTGCTTCTTTTTTAGAAATCTATAATATCGAAATGAAAAAGGAAGATGATAACAAATATCGTATTTCTTTAAAATCTGATAACTCTGAAAATAATTTTTCTTTTGTTATATTTTTAAAAAAATTAAAAAAGAATTCTCAAATTACACCTAAAATGTTAAAAGATTCTGATCAAGAAAAAATTGAATATTTAGCAAATTTATATGGTGTTAACGAGGAAGAAATGGCTCGTTATATTCAAATGTTTTTTAATCTTTTAGATAAAGAGCATCCAATAAATTATGATGATTTAGAGAAAGAAATTATTAAAAATTCTTCAGTTTGTCAAATTAAATTGAATAATATCGATAATAATAAAACTAAAAAAATTAAAACAAACAATGAATTAATTAAATATTATCAATCAATTACACCTATTAATTTTTTAAGAGAAACATTAAAAGGAAAAGAACCTTCTAATTTTGAAAAAAATATTATTATGATGCTTTCTAATACTTATCATTTTACTAATGATATGATTGTCGCTATTTTGGATTATGCATTAAAAAAAGATAAAAATAGACTCTTTAAAAATAATATTGAAGTTTATTCTGATGCCTTGATTAGAAATGGTGTTAATGATATTTATTCTTTATTAGAAAATCTATATAACGATAATTCAATAAAAGAAGTTTATAAAGAAAAAAATGAAATTGCTAATGAAAAAATGAAAACAGAAGAACAATTAACTTTATTTGATTATAATGATAATGATCTTAATGTTGTTCTTCCTTCGGATGATGATGATTTTGATATTTAATTATTATGGAAAAATTAAAATTTGATATAGAAAACGAAACTAGTGAAATGAGTAAATATCGTGAGGAAGCTCTTGCTTCTATTTTTAACGATAAAACTTTTCTAGATATTGTAAAAAAAGATGGATTTTCTATAGAAGAAATTAAAGAGAATGTTGGGAAATTTGATCGTTATCACAAGTCTTATTTAAAAAATCTTGAATTAAAAAAATACGAAGATTGTAAAAAACAAAATTTATATTTTATGTATTTTTTAAAAAAAGACGAAGATGGCTTTATGATTGAATTAAACCGTGAATTTGATGCTTTCCATCGTTATATGGAATACGCAAAAAGATTTATTTATTGTGATTTTGATATAAACAATTTATATAATTTGAAATTTTCTAGTATTCCTCGTGAAAATTTATCTTTAACATTAAAAAAATCAGTTAGTGAAGGAATTCATAATTTTTATATTCATGGTTCGCATTCAACTTTTAAAACAATGAGCGCTATAGCTTTAAGTAATTATTTTGTAAGAAGAATAAAAAATGATGCTGATCGAATTGCTTTTATTAATGTTCCTAAAAGATTTAATGAATTGAAAGATTTATTTTTTAGTAATGATAAAGATATTTTTCAAAAAAATATCGATATGTTTTCAAGTGTTAAATATCTTGTTTTAGATTCTTTAGGTGAAGAATATCGTAATGAGATTACTCGTGATTTAATATTACTTCCAATATTGAGAAACAGAGCAAAAAACAAGGAACTTTATACTATTATCACAAGTCCATACGATATAAGTGATTTAAAAAAAGTTTATACTTTAAAAGACAATAATTCTTTATCAGCTTCTCAAATAGTTGAATTTATTGCTTTGATTAAGTTTAAAAATATTTTAAGTGGAAAATTAGAACTTTAATTTTTTAAGATTGTATCGATTTTTTTAAATAGTTCCTCTTTAGAGGAATTATTTTCAATTAAAAAAACATTTTTATTATTTTTATAATCAAAATCATTATTTAATTTTATTGAAGAATTAATATTTTTTTCTCCGCGAATATTTAAATTTTCTAATTGTTTTTCTTTTGATAGCGTTAAAACAATAATTTTTTTAAACATATATTCAAAATGTGCTTTGAATAGAAGTGGAACTTCAATTGCGACTTTTTCATTTTCAGCAATTATTTTTAATAATTTTTCTTCTAATAAGGGGTAAATATAATCTTCAATTTTATGTTTGATTAAAGGAGATGAAATCATTAATTCTTTAGCTTTCTTTCTACATTCAGAATTTAAAATGTCAAAATTAAAGCCAAACATTTTAGAAACTTTATTTTTGATATATGGTTCTTCATATAAGGAATGAACAATTTCATCCGATGAAACTATTAAATAATTCTTTGCTTTCAAATAATTTAAAACTGTAGATTTCCCACTACCTATAGGACCGGTAATTCCAATAGCTTTTTGTAATGAATGATTTATTTGACAATTTGGGCAAAAAGTAGTGCCTCTTCCGCCTAAAAATATTTTGTGGAATTTTGTTCCACATCTTGGACAAGGTTCTCCAACTTTTCCATAACAAAGTAATTCATTTTGAAATTTTCCATCAATTCCATTACTAGAAAAAGAATGAACCGTCGATCCACCTAATTTAATTGCTTTATCAAGAACAATTTTTGCGTTTTTAAAAATTTCTATTAATTGTTCATTGGTTAATTCATTTCCTTTTGTTAAAGGATTAATAAACGAGCGATAAAGTGTTTCATCGGCATAGATATTTCCAATTCCACATAAAATAGATTGATCAAGTAAAAGTTCTTTTATAGGTTTTTTTCTTTTTAATTTTTTAAATAAAATTTCATAATCTTTTTCTTCTACTTTGTTAGCTTCTACACCTAATTTTTGAAGCATTGTTAAAGAATGAATATCTTTTTTAGTAGTTAAATACATCAAACCAAATTTTCTTGTATCATTAAAAGATAAAGATGTATTATCATCAAAATAAAATATTAAAGTAGTAGAAGAGATTCGAGTATTTTTATTGTTCGAGTTATACGAAAACTTTCCTTCCATTCTTAAATGAATGATTAAAATAAAATCTTCGCTTAAATCAAAAAATAAATATTTTCCATATCTTTGAACATTTAAAATCTTCTTATTTACTATATCTTTTTTAAAATCTTCTAAATTAGATTGAATTAATCTATCATAAAAAATATCAACTTTTTCAATAGTTTTATTTTGAATAAGTGGCAAAATAGTTTTTTTGACAGTTTCTACTTCAGGTAATTCTGGCATAATTATTTAGCATCGTACCAAGTTTTGGCACATCCTCCATCAACTTTTAATTTAACATTTAACTTAACACAATTTTCCATGATGTTTTTAACTAAATTTAATACCTCATCTTTTTCAGTATCATCAACTTTTAAAATAATTTCATCATGAATTTGGTTAACAATTTTTGCTTTATAACCTTTTTCATTTAAAGCTTTATAAACTTGAATCATTGCAATTTTAATTAAATCGGCGGCACTTCCTTGGATTGGTGCATTCATCGCTGCTCTTTTTTCAAATTCTCTTTCAGTATAATTTTGAGAATTTATATTTTTTAAATAACGGTGTCTATTAAATATTGTCGTGGTATAACCTTTAATTTCTGCTTGAGCAACTAAACTATTTAAGAAAGCTTTAATTTCTGGAAATTCTTTATAAAAAGATGAGATAATTTCTTTTGCTTCACCAACTGAAATTTTAAGTTGATCAGCTAAACCCCAATCACTAATTCCATAAACAATTCCAAAATTGACTGCTTTAGCTTTTCTTCTTTCTAAGGAAGTTGGTTCTCTATCAAGGTGGAATATTTTTTTAGCTGTTTCAGAATGGATATCTTCATTGTTATTAAATACTTTAATCATAGTTTTTGAATTTGATAAATGAGCTAAAATTCTTAATTCGATTTGAGAATAATCTAAAGATAAAATATTTAATTTATGATCGTTATAGAAAAATGCTTTTCTAATCAATTTACCATCTTCATCACGAACTGAAATATTTTGTAAATTTGGTTCAGAAGAAGAAAGTCTGCCAGTAGTAGTTAATGCTTGATTAAATGTTGCATGGATTAATCCGTTTTTATCGATATAAGGTATTAAACCATCAACATAGGTAGAAAGTAGTTTACTATATTTTCTATATTCTAAAATTAAAGGAATAATTGGATGTTTATCAATCATTTTTAATAAATTTTCAGCACTAGTTGAACGAGACTTAGATGTAGGAGCTAAATTTAATTTATTATATAAAACATCAGCAAGTTGTTTTGGAGAATTTAAATTAAAATCTAAACCACTTAATGTAATTATAGTCGTTTTAAGTTCATCAATTTTTGTTTGAAAATTATTTCTAAATTCAAGTAATTTTTCTTTATTTAATGGAAATCCTTCAATTTCCATATTAGCTAAAACTATAGTTAAAGGTTGCTCGATTTCATATAAAAGGTCTATTTGTTTATTTTCTTTTAAATTTAAAATAACTTTTTCAGCCAATTTATATGAATAATGTGCAGAAATAACGGTTAATAATGAATCATCATTAAATAATGATTCATTATTTAAGGCATATGAAATATCTATTCCGAAATAAGAAAGTACATTTTGTAATTCGCTAGGCATTGAAGATTCAAGTAAATATGAAGCTAAAAGTAAATCAAAATATAATCCATTAATTTCGATATTGTTATTTTTAAAAACAACATATATTTTTTTATAATCAAAAGCATATTTCTTTACATTTTTATCTTTAATTTTTTTAAGAAGTTTATCATCTTTTAATAAATTTTCTTTAGAAATATAGTAATTTGAGTTATTAACGTGGATAGAAACTCCTAATAGAGTAGCGTAATGATAATTTTCATTACTTATATTAATTGCAATTCCTAAAGAGTCAGTAATGTCATTAATAAAAGAAGAAGAGGATTCAACAACAACGTATGAGATTTTTTCGTTTTCATCATTTTTCTTTCTTAAAGCTGTCGGAATTTTGTTAATCAATGTTTTAAAATCATACTTTTGCATAAAGTTATTTAATTTATTAAAATCATAGCCACGATAAATTAAGTCATCTTTATTTAAAGGAAGATCATCATCAGTTTTAATAGTTGCTAATTTTAAACAAAGTCTTCCATTTTCTTGGTATTCGATAATATTTTGTCCAACTTTTTTAGATGTATCAGCATTTTTAACAATTTCTTCATAACTTCCAAAATTTTTAATTAATTCTTTAGCTGTTTTATCCCCAATTCCTGGAATACCTTTTAAGTTATCGCTATCATCACCACGTAAAGCTTTATAATCGATAATTTGAGCAGGTTTAAAACCCCATTCTTCAATAAAAGAAGTTTCATTCATTTCTTTAATGTCTTTTAAACCTTTTCTAATTAATTCAATCGTTATGTTATCATCAATTAATTGAAGATAATCACGATCTGAAGTATAAATTTGAACTTGATAATCTTCTTTTTCCATCTTTTTTGCAATGTTTCCAGCAATATCATCAGCTTCTAAGTTCTCGTTTTCATAAAAAGTAATATTTAAAGATTCAAGAAGTTCTCTAAAAATTGGAAATTGAAGTTTTAATTCTTCGTCAAGAGGTTTTCTATTTGCTTTATATTCTTTATATTCTAAATGTCTGAATGTTTTTTTAGATGAATCAAGAGCAACAAAAAGAGCATCGTTTTCTTTTAAGTTTTTTAAAATAGGAATAAGCATATTAAAAAAACCATAAATAGCGTTAGTTGGAATACCATCATGATTTTTCATTAATTTAGTTTTATCTAAACTAAAAGTAGCAAAATATGCTCTAAAAAGTAAAGAATATCCATCAATAATTACAATTTTATTCATTAATATTAACCTCTTTCATACCCGTTAAAACAAAAGACACTTTATTATCTTTGATTTCTTTTCTTCCTTCAATTAAAACAATATTGTTTTCTTTAATAATCGAATGATATTTACTATATAAAGATGAAAAAATAGTTACATCAATATCTTCATTATTGTTTGCAACATTAATAAAAGCCATTAAATTACCTTTATCTTTACCATTTTTAACAGTAACTGTTTTAATTGATTGTATAATTCCAAGAATTTTTGAATTTTTATTTATAAGTAAGCTAGAAATAGCAGTAATATTATTCTTTTCACTTGGAGTTAAAGAGACATGGTTTAATAAGGAATCAGAAATTACAAAACCTAATGCTTTAAACTCATTATTCATTCTTTCTAAAGGATCATCAATAATAGATTTATCTAAAAGTAGTTCATTTTCATCATTGCTTCCTCTAATTAAAGCTAAAGCTCCCCCGCCACCAGCTTTAATCATATCCATAGCATCAGGAATTTGCATTTTTAATTGTTTTCTATTTGGAATAAAACAGTCAAAACAACCAGCATCAATTAAGGCAGAAAGTTGTTTATCATTTATTTTATTTTCAAAATTCATTGATCTAATTAAAAAATTTTGAAATGACTTATATTTTCCATTACGTTTCCTTTCTTCAACAATATTGATTGCTAAGTTAGAAGTGACATCTTTTATTTTATTTAAAGGAAAAATTAAAGAATTTTTATATGGGATAAAAAATAATCCCGAATTATTTATATTTGGTAAATCTATCTTTATATTTCTTCTTTTTATTTCATAAAGATAATTATTGAACTTTGAGTCGTTGTTATTGGATAAAATTGCTGAATAAAATTCATTTGGATAACTTGCTTTTAAATAGGCCATTTTTGCAGTGATCATCGCATAAGAAACGGCATGAGATTGATTGAATCCATATTCAGCAAATTTTAATATCATTTCAAAAATTGAATTTGCTTCTTTTTCATTATGATTGTTCTTTTTTGCTCCTAAAATAAAGCGTTGCTTCATTTTTAAGATTTCATCAGCATGTTTTTTTGAAATTGCTCTTCTAAAATTATCAGCTTCAGCAAAAGTGAAAGAAGAATACTTTTGAGCGATTCTCATAATTTGCTCTTGATAAATAATAATTCCATAAGTTGGTTTTAAAATTTCTTCTAAATCTTTAGAAGGATAACTGATTTTTTCTTTTTTATTTTTTCTTGCGACATAACTAGGAATATATTGTTTTGGTCCAGGTCTAGCTAAAGAAATAGCATCAACAATTTCTTTAAAATTATCTGGTTTTATATCTAATACAGCAAGTCTTCCTTCGTTTGCATCTATTTGGAATAATCCCATCAAATAACCTTCTTTTAATAACTTATAAATTTTTGGATTATCGATAGGAATATCTTCGAATTTTAAATTTAAATTACGAGATTTATTAATTAAATAAAGACAGTTTGCAATAATTGTTAAATTTGAGAGACCTAAAACATCAAATTTTAAGAATCCTTGATTTTCTAAATAATCTTTTTCATATTGTGTAACAAGTTCATTTTCATTTAAATAATTTATCGGAATTAAATTTAATAAAGAATTTTCACTTAAAACAACTCCAGCAGCATGAAGACCTCTTTGACGAGGCAAGCCTTCAATAAGTTTTGCGTTTTCAAAAATTAATTTATTATCTGAAGAAGAATCAACCGTATCTTTAAAAATTTTAATATCTTTATAAACGTCTTCTAAACTATATTCGGTAGATCCATCGGCTTTTTTATAATTTAAAGGAATTTTTTTTGATAAATTATCGGCAACACTTACTGGATAGCCAAAAACTCTTGTAACATCTCTTATAGCGTTTTTTGCTTTAATCATTTGAAAAGCGATAACTCTAGAAACTCGTTCAAATCCATATTTCTTTTCTAAATATGTAATAATTTCATCTCTCCTAACATCTTGAAAATCTATATCAATGTCAGGCATTGTTTTTCTTGATGGATTTAAAAATCTTTCAAAAAGTAAATCATATTTTAAAGGATCAACATCAGTAATGCTTAATAAATAAGAAACAAGTGAACCAGCTGCACTTCCTCTACCTGGTCCAACTAAAATATTTTCTTTTCTTGCATAATTAACATAATCTTGAACAATTAAAAAATAATTGGAATAACCCATTTTTGTAATCGTTAAATATTCATAATTAAGTCTGGCACGATATTTTGGTGAAGTTTTTAAATCGATATTTTTATTTTTTAATCCTTCTAAAATTTTTTCTTTTAATAAATCATCACTAGATAAAGTAGAAGAAGTTTCTTTTGAATAATTAATCAATTCAGCTCTTTTTTTAACAAAAGAAAAATCGATTGAAGAGATAAAATCGTTAAAGGCTTTAATTTCATCTTTATTAAATAAAGTACTTATTTCCTCGTCATTTAAAAAATGAAAAGAAAGAGTATTATTTAAAGATTCTTTTTCAATTGTAAAATTATTTTCAATACCTTCTAAAATTTTTAAAGTAGAAGATTGTTCCCTTTTTAAATGTTTTATTAATGGAAAAGCGATTGTTTTGAAATTATTTTTATGTAGAAATTCTCTAATTAAATTAATATGAGATTGATTGATAAATTCGTGATTATCTATTCCTATATAAAAATTTTCAAATGAATTATTGAATTTATTATAAAAGTTTAATATTGTGCTTTCTTCAACCGTATCGAATAAAGGAGAAGAAGTTGATAAAATCGCGATTAGTCCTTTAAAAGAAGAGATATCTTCAAAAGATAGGTTTTTATTTAAATCTTTGTTTACTAAGTTGCTTAATTTAATTAAGTTTCTGTAACCATCTTCATTTTTCGCATAAAATACGAAATATTGGTCATTAATTTTTATTTCTAAACCAAAAAGCGGCGTTAAATTATTCTTTAAAGCTAATTCATTAAAAAGAGGAAATGAATAGAGGTTCATTAAATCACTTATTCCTACATATTTATAGTTTCTTTTTTTGCACTCTAAAATATATTCTTCAAGTTTAATGGAAGATTTAAAGAATGAATATCCACTATAAATATGTAAAGGAATAAAACTATTTAACATTTATTTTTAGATTTTTTTACCTTCTTTTATTTTGTCATCACAAGCTTCAATGAATTTATCTAGTTCATTAAGTGTGGCGATTTGAGCACCGCTTGCTTGCTTATGTCCACCACCCTTAAAATTAACAGCTATTTCATTGACGTTATAATATCTACTTCTTAATGAAATTCTAAAACATGGTTCAGTAATATCTTCAGTAATAGAACACCAAATATTAACTCCTTTAATCGAAGAGAAAAGATTAACGTGTTCTTTTCCTTGTTCGCTAGATAAATGTAATTCATCTAAGTCGTTTTGAGTTAAAACATAATAAGCTGTTCCTGAAGGAGTGATTTTATAATTATTTAAAACAAATTGCATGAATTTTAAATCATCAATTCCTTTTTCATACATTTTTTCATATAAAGGAACAATTTCAATATTTCTTGCTAATAGTTCACTCGCAATTTCAAAAGTGTGACGAGATGTAGAGCCAAATAAGAATCTTCCACTATCTCCAACAATTGCTCCATAAAAATAAGAAGCAGATTCTTTTGAAAGCACGTAGTCATCACCAAAACTTAATAACATATTTGTAACTAATTCACTAGCTGCACATAAAGATGTATCAACAACTGAAATATCAAATATTTTTTCAGTTTCTGGATGGTGATCTAATTTAATTTTAAATTTAGCACGTTTAAATCTTGGGTCGGCAATTCTTTTTTCATCGCCAACATCGACAATGATTGCTAAAAAGTCATCATTAAACCAAGAATCATTTACTTTGTCAGTTTCAGGATATAAACCTTTTGGAGTAAATGTAACATGGTTATCGCCTAAAATTTTTATATCTTTATCTTTAAAATTTTCTTTTAGCCAAGTTGCTAAGCCAAATTGTGTTCCTAAAGCGTCAAAATCTGGCATTATATGCCTAAAAACAGCAATTTTATCGAATTTTTTAATATTTTCTAAAATTTCTTTATATTCTTTTTTAAATTTTTTTGCTTGATTAAGTATAATTTCGTTCACTTTGTCTACTCCTTTATAAGTTTGTAGGCATCACGAGCAATCATTACTTCCTCATCAGTAGGAATAACATAGACTTTAATTTTGCTTGAAGGAGTTGAGATTTCCTCTTCAATTCCTCTAGCTTCATTATTTTTATTCCAATCGATATCGATATTTAATGCTTCTTTTATTTTATTTAAGACTAAAGCTCTTAATTCAGGTGCATTTTCTCCAATACCTGCTGAGAAAATAATCATATCGCATCCGCCAAGTCTAACATAATATTGTCCGATAAAATCGGCAATTCTTCTTGACCATAAATCTAATGCTAATTTTGCATCTTCATTACCGTTATTTGCTTCATTAGAGACATCTCTAGAATCATTTGATACGCCACTAACACCAAATAATCCACTTTGCTTATTAAATTCTTGGAAAATTTCTTCATATGATTTTCCACTCATTTTTTGAATTTGATAATAAACAGATGGATCCATATCTCCTGTTCTAGTATTCATCATAATTCCACCAAGTGGAGTTAAGCCCATTGAAGTTGCAACACATTTACCATTTTTTGTAGCGGTGATAGAAGCGCCACTTCCTAAGTGACAAATGATTAATCTTTTATTTTCTTTTTCTCCTAAAAGTGCATCACCGACTTCGCTTAAATATTTATGAGAAGTACCATGAGCACCATATCTTCTAATCATATATTTTTCTGCGTATTCTTTTTTGATTGGATAAGCGTAATCTTCTGGAGCCATTGTTTGATGAAATGCGGTATCAAAAACTGCAACAGCAGGAGTATTTGGTAAAACTTTTTTGAATGCATTATATCCAACTAAGTGTGCTTGATTATGTAAAGGTGCGAGTGGAATTAATGATTCAATTTTTTTATAAGTATCTTCATTGAATGGAGTTGATTCTTTAAAATAAGGCCCGCCTTGAACAACTCTATGTCCAGTTGCTTTAATTTCATGAATATCGCTAATGATATGATGCTTAATCATAGCATCCATAACAATTTGGACGGCTTCTCCATGATCTTTAACACTCAAAATTTCTTTTAATTTATTATCACCAACTTTAATTTGAAAAATTGCATCTTCGTGACCAATTCTTTCGACTATACCTGATGTAATAACTTTTTCTTCAGGCATTTCATAAAGTTTGAATTTTAAACTGCTTGAGCCACAGTTTACAGCCATAACTTTAGCCATTATAATTTCCTCCAAAAAAACATATTTATTATATATTAAAATAAGGTCTTTTGATAATCAAAATATCCACTTTTTTAGATGAATATAAAATGAGTTTGTTTTATAATATTGCTAGTTAAAAATAATTCTAGGAGAAATAAGAAATTATGGCTTATGGTCTACTCTATGACTTTCTAAATGGTCAAACAATTGAAGCTTATAAGTATTTCGGGGCACATTTTACTAAATGGGAAATTGAAGAAGAAATTGATGTTCCATCAAAAAAAGACCCTAATTTATTTAAGAAACAAAAACATAAGAGAATTATAGATGGTGTTGTTTTTAGACTTTATGCACCTATGGCAAGCGATGTTTCAGTTATTGGGGATTTTAATGATTGGAATGTTGGCGCTAATAAAATGTATAAAGTAGATGATTGTGGAGTTTGGGAGTTATTTATTCCAAATTTACATAATTATTCTTCTTACAAATTTCATTTTAAAGATGCTAATGGAAATTATGTTGATAAAGCTGATCCATATGCATTCTTTAGTGAATATCGTCCTGGTACATGCTCAAGACTTTTTAATATTGAAGGATTTATTTGGCATGATCGTCCATTTTTAAATACTAGAAATAGAAATTTTGATGCACCAATGTCAATTTATGAAATGCATCTTGGTTCTTGGAAAGGAAAGGTTGATGGAAGAAACCTTTCTTATGAAGAAATTGCTGATTATTTAATTCCTTATATTAAAGAATTAGGATATACACATATCGAAATTATGCCAATTGTCCAATATCCATTTGATGGAAGTTGGGGTTATCAAGCAACTGGTTTTTATAGCGTAGATTCACGTTATGGAAATCCTTTCCAACTTATGAGCTTTGTCGATAGAATGCATCAAGCTGGTATTGGGGTTATTTTAGATTTTGCACCTGTTCATTTTGCTACTGATACATGGTCTTTATCAATGTTTGATGGAACTCCAATGTATGAATATGGCGATAATCATATGTATTCTCCTTGGGGAAGTAAACAATTCGACTTAGGAAAAGATCCAGTTCGTTCATTTTTAATGTCTGCAATGAATTATTTTTTAGATTATTTCCATTTTGATGGTATTAGATGCGATGCTGTTTCTAATATTGTTTATTGGGATGGTAATAAAAATAATGGTGAAAACTTTGGTGCGACTGAATTTATTAAAAGATTAAATGGTAAAATTCATATTGCTCATAACGATGTTATGATGATTGCTGAAGATTCTACTGATTTTACCGGAGTTACAAAACCAACTGAATGGAATGGTTTAGGTTTTGATTATAAATGGGATTTAGGTTGGATGAATGATACTTTAAAATATTATCATCTTGATCCAGTTTATAAAAAATATGAACATAATAAATTAACATTCTCAATGGCATATTTTTTCAGCGAAAATTTCCTTTTACCTTTATCTCATGATGAAGTTGTTCATGGAAAAGGTACAATCATTAATAAAATGTGGGGAGATTATGATCAAAAATTTGCTTTAGTTAGAAATTTATATACATATCAATTTGGTCATCCTGGTAAAAAACTTAATTTTATGGGTAATGAACTTGCTTCATGGGATGAATGGAATGAAAATAAATCACTTCCTTGGGATTTAAAACGTTTCCCTAAACATGATAGTGTTTCAAGATTATGTCGTGATTTAAATCTTATTTATCGAAATGAAGAAGCAATGTATTTTGAAGAATATAACCCTGTACACTTTAACTGGTTAATGGTTGATAATGCTAATGATAGTGTTTTTGCTTTTGAAAGAAGAGTTAAAGATTCTCATTTAGTATTTGTTTATAATATGACTCCAAATTATTATGAATATTATGATATTGGATTAACTAGACCTGGAGTTTATGAAGAAATATTTAATTCAGATAAAGATGTTTATGGAGGAAGTAATGCTTATAATGGACTTCCAATTGCTTCAAGTGAATATGGTCCTGAATATCGACCACATAAATTTACAATAAAAATTGCTCCTTTTGCAGCAATGATTTTTAAGTACAAGGAGCCACTTAAATAGTGTATAATTATTAAGTTGTTTGAAAATATTAGTTAAAAAATACCAAATTTTGGTATTTTTTAAGTAGAAAGGTTATTTTTATATATGTATTTTGATAGTAAAGAAGAATTTAAAAAAGAGTATACAGAAAGAATTATTGCTAAATATGGTAAAAATCCTCAAGAAGCACATATTTCTGAACAATTCGATATTTTAGGAGAATTAGTTAGAGATTATGCTGGAGTAAACTGGAGAAATACTCGTCAAGCATGTATTAAACAACAAGGTAAACAATTAGTTTATTTTTCAATGGAATTTTTAATTGGAAGATTATTAACTAATAATATGATGAACCTTGGAATATTCGATGTTGCTAAAGATGGATTAAAAGAACTCGGCATTGATATTGGAAAACTCGAAGATGAAGAAGCTGATGCTGGATTAGGAAATGGTGGTTTAGGTCGACTCGCTGCATGTTTTTTAGATTCAATTGCTTCTTTAGGATATCCAGGAAGTGGAAATTGTATTCGTTATGAATACGGTTTCTTTAAACAAAAGATTGTTAATGAAAAACAAGTAGAACTTCCTGATCAATGGCTTTCAAATGGATTTGTTTGGGAAGTAAGAAAACCTAAACATTCTTGTGAAGTAAGTTTTTATGGGAATGCCGAAACTTATATTAAATCAGATGGTAGTTACGCAATTAAAACTGCTAATGCAATTAAAGTTAGAGCTTGCCCATATGATGTTTATGTTGTTGGATATAAAAATGGTGTTGCTAACTCTTTAAGACTTTGGAGTGCTCAACCAAGTGAAGAAAATATTCCTAAGAATCAATCTTTTGAAGATTATTTATCAACAATTTATGAATTATGTCATGGTCTTTATCCAGATGATTCAACAGAACACGGTAAACTTTTAAGATTAAGACAACAATATTTCTTTGTTTCTGCTGGTTTACAATCAGTTATTAGAAGTCATAAAAGAATTTATGGAACTTTAGATAATTTAGCCGATAAATATGTTTTTCAACTTAATGATACTCACCCAATTTTAGCTATCCCTGAACTCATGAGGCTTTTAATGGATGAACATGGATATGGTTGGGATGATGCACATAAGATTGTTTCAAAATGTTTTGCTTATACAAACCATACAATTATGGCTGAAGCATTAGAAAAATGGCCAGTTAGATATGTCCAAGATCTTTGTCCACGTTGCTTTATGATTATTGAAGAAATTAATCGTCGTTTCCTTATTTGGTCAAATAAAGTTGGAGCAACTGATGGAGAAAAATATAATATGATGATTATCAAAGATGGTATGATTCATATGACAAATCTTGCTATTTTTGTCGCTTTCTCGGTTAATGGTGTTGCTGCTTTACATACAGAAATTTTAAAGAAAGAAACGTTTAAAGAATTCTATAAATTCTTCCCAGAAAAATTTAATAATAAGACAAACGGCGTTACACATCGTAGATGGCTTATGTATGCAAACCGTGAATTATCTTCTTTAATTAGCGAAAGAATTGGTGATTCATGGGAGAAAAAACCTGAAGAATTAGAAAATTTACTTAAATTTAAAGATGATAGTGATACACTTTTAAGATTAAGACAAATTAAGACTAATAATAAGATCGCTTTAGCAAATTATATTAAAGAACATAATGGAGTTGAAGTTGATATAAATTCAATTTTTGATGTTCAAATTAAAAGATTACATGCTTATAAAAGACAACTTATGAATGTCTTTAAAATTATGCATTATTATTTTGAAATTAAAAATAATCCTTCATTCTCAATGGTTCCACATACTTATATTTTTGGTGCTAAAGCCGCTCCAAGTTATGTTTTTGCAAAAGAAATTATTAATTTAATTAATGCTGTTGCTAATGTTGTTAATAATGATCCACAAGTTTCTAAATTTATGAAAGTAATATTTATCGAAAACTATGGTGTTTCTCTTGCAGAACTCATTATTCCAGCTGCTGATATTAGTGAACAAATTTCAACAGCAGGAAAAGAAGCAAGTGGCACTTCAAATATGAAATTTATGATGAATGGTGCTCTTACTTTAGGTACTTTAGATGGAGCTAACGTTGAAATTAATGATCGAGTTGGTGATGAGAATTCATTTATTTTTGGTTTAAAAGTAAAAGATATTGAAGATATTAAGAAGAGTGGAAGTTATAATCCATGGGATTTATATAACAATAATCAATATATTAGAAGAGTGTTAGATTCTCTCTTTAGAGGTCCTTGGTGTGAAAATATTCCTGATAGATTTAGAGGAATTTTCGATGAAATTATGAATCACAATGATGAATATTTCATTCTTCTTGATTTCGATTCATATATTAAAGAATGTAGTAAAATTGAACAATATTATCTTAAAAAAGAACAATGGTTTAAATCTTGCTTAATTAATATTGCAATGAGTGGTTATTTCTCAAGTGATCGTACTATTGAAGAATATAATAATGACATTTGGCACTTAACTAAAATCGATTTAGATGTTTTAAAATAAATTAAATCGGCTAGTAAAAAATTACTAGCCTTTTTTAAAATATATAATAAAGGAATTTAAGTTTATGAAGAAAAAAGAAGTTATAAAGATTAGTTTTAATTTATTAGTTGAATTATTATTACTTGTTTTTGGTTTTTATGGAATAATCATCAACTGTTTTGCTACAGGTTTTATGGGTAACGGTTCCGCATTTTTATATTTTACAATTCAATCAAATATTGCAATTATTTTAATTACTTTAGTATTTTTTATTCTTAAAATAGTCGGTTTATTTTTAAAAAAAGATTTTATTAATAATATCTTATATCATATAAAATTTGTTTTTACTGTTGGAATAACAATCACTTTTTTAGTATTTTTTATTCTTTTAGCTCCTACAATGGGTGCTTCATATTTATTATCAATGACTAATTTAACAGTTCATTTAATCGTCCCTATTTTATCTTTGATAGATTTTTTTGTTTTTGATCATAAAATTAACTTTAAAAAATGGAGTCCATTACTTGGAACAGTATTTCCTCTTTGTTATTTAGGTTTTGTTTTTATTTGTGTTGGATCAAATGTTAAATTTAATGGTCAATTAGTTCCATATTTCTTTTTAGATTATGAAACTTTAACTTGGTTTGGTGTTACTGAAAAAGGAATTGGAGTATTTTATTACATTATAATTTTATTAATTCTTGTTATTTTACTTTGCTATCTTTTTAATATCGTTGTTTATTTAATTAATAAGATAGGAAAGAAAAATAGTTAATATGCTTTATTTAAAGAAATTTAATGATCAAGATTATTTGAAAGAATTTGAATTTTTTAAAAGTATAAAAAGCGAAAATGGGTTTGAAAATCCTTATTTCTCTTATACTTTAAAAAGGTTTAAAAATGAAGCCTTAAAAGAAAGAAAAAATAGTGAAAAAGGAATAAATTTAAAAGAAGGATATGTACCTGATACTTACTTTTTTCTTTATAAAGATGAAGAAATTATTGGTTTATTTAAATTTAGACATTATTTAAATGATTATTTAAAAAATCATAGTGGTCATGTTGGTTATATTATCGCTCCATCTTTTAGAAATAAAGGTTATGGAAAAGAAGGATTAAAATTATTAATTGGTTATATAAAAAGAAATAAACTATGTAAAGAAGATGAACTTTATTTTGAGTGCTTTGATTATAATATCGCTTCAATTAATACGATTTTAGCAAATAATGGTTATATTCATCATTATGATAATGGGTATGTTTATTTAAGAATTCCTTTAAATGATAATATTAAAATTAGTTCAATACCTTTAAGTGAATTTAATAAAAATGATGAACCTTTTTTAAAATGCGAAAATATAAGTTTAAAATTTAAAAACGAAGATAAAGCGATAATTTGTTATTTTCATGAAGTGATTGAAAAACTAGAAAAAGAAAATATCATTAGTTTTTATACTAAAATTAGTGGAGAAAATTCGCTTTATATTTATCAATTTAAAGATAATAAAAATATTTTTATTATAAAAGGATTAGTTGGAGAACCTTTAATTGGTGGGTTTCTTCATCTTTTGATTAATAATGGATTAAAAAATATATTATTTATTGGAGGAGCAGGAAGTTTAATTTCTTCATCAGTTGGTGATTTATTTTTGGTTATTGGAGCAATTAGAGATGAAGGTTTTTCTTTCTTTTATGAACCACCATCTCGAATAATATATTCTAATAAAAATATATTAAAAATAATTGAAGAAGAACTAAAAAACAAGAATATTTCTTATAAAAAAGGTTTATCATGGAGTATTGATGCGATGTATCAAGAAACAAAAGAAAGAGTTAAAAGAAGAAAAGAAGAAGGAGCAATTACTGTTGAAATGGAACAAGCTGGTTTAATTGCTTTAACTAAATTTTTTAATATTAATTATGGAGCAATTCTTTATTTTGGCGATGATTTGAGTAAAGAAAAACATGAATGGAGAAATTGGCAAAAAGGAAGAGTCAACTCTCGATATAATTTAGTCTTTCTTGCTAAAGAAATTATTGAGAAATTTTAAATTTTATTAAATCATTAAATTATAACTTTATTTTTATCTTTCTTATATAAAAAAATAGGATTTTTTCTTTATAAAATCCTATTTTTTATCCATTAAATATTTAATAATTGATTTTCTAGTAATAATACCAATAAATGATCCTTTATCATCAATTACAGGTACAAAATTTTGATCCATCGCTTTAATTATTAAAGCATCCATCTCTTCTAAAATAGATATTGCTTTATAAGGTCGATAGGTTGGAACTTCTAAAATATTAATATTTTCATAACTTCTTAAATCAAATTTTAAGTTATTTTTTAAATAATAAAGTAAATCACCTTCACTTATGGTCGATAAATATTTTCCATTTTTATCGATTATTGCTAAAGTAGAATAACGATAATGTTCAAATATTTCTAATACTTGTCTAATAGACATTGTTTCTTCTATTACTTTTATATAAGATTTTGGTGTTAAGAAAAATAATATATTCATAATTTTATTTTTATTTTTTCCTCCCCTTTTTTAAAAAAATAAAAGATATTTATTTATTGATTTAATAGATATTTATAACGATATTTAACATTTATACTATTAAATGTTAAATATATTATAATTCCTATACTTACTCCAATAACTCCTTGTATTATATCAAAAAGAGAATAGATATATGAAAGATTAAAATCAAAATTATATAAAGTTAAATAGAAAATAAAATAAGATAAAACCATCGGAATAAAAGATAGATATAATAAGACATATTTTAATAATTTTCTTTTAAAAATAAGTTTAAAGATAATAAAAGAAAGTAAACTTTCTAATCCTTTAGCAATAATTGTAAAAGGAATACAAATCATAAATCCACTTAATAAATCAGCTAAAGAAGTAGAAATAATTGAAGAAAATAATCCAACTATTGGTCCAAAATAAATTGAAGTAAAAATAATTAATCCATCCGAAAGATTAAAATATCCACTATTATTAAAATAAGGAATTTTAATAAAATAAGTAGCAATAAATATTAATGCACTTAAGAAAGCAATATAGGCAACTTTATATAAAATTTCAATTTTTTTATTCATAAAAATTAAATAATAATGTTTTATTTTTATAAAAAATAAGTTAATTAATTTTCTTTCTTTTCTTCATTACTTTTTTTAATAAATTTTTCATAAAATTCTTCAATAGTATAAACTTCAATGCCTCTTTTAATTAATAAACGAGTTAAAATACCTTCTCCATCAATTAATTCATCATTAAATTTACCATTATGAATTTTATGAACTCCACAAGCTGGAGATCTATCTTGTAAAATTGCTTTTTTAACATGTTTAAATTCAAGAGGGTTAATACAAGCGTGAGCACCTTTATTATATTGATTTGTTACATCTTTATTTTTATAAGTAATAACTTTATCATTTATTATTTCTGCTTTATCACGAGGAATTGACAATCCTCCTAAAACTTCGGGACAAAGAGGTAAAAGTTCATATTTTGTTAATATTTCTTTAACTAATGGATTATATTTTCCTTTTCCATCATATCTAACTTTATCACCAACTAAACATGCACTAATCATTACTGTTTCCATAGATATCTTTTATTTTTCCCTCTTTAAAATCTCAAACTTTTATTATTATAAAGATTTAAATATAATATTTCCATTATGAAAGTTGATAAAATTATTGGAAAAATAACAATTGGAAATAAAAAATTTCCAATTGTTTATATACATAAAAAAAGATATCAAAGATATACATATTATCGCTATAAAGAAGAAAGGTTTGTTGTAACATCTTTTTATAAAATAAATGAAAAAGAAGTAATAGAAAAAGTAAAAGAATTTGCTATTAAATTAGTAAAAAAAGGTGTAATTAATGAAGATATTATTAATGAAAAATTAAATAATGAATTTGTTTATATTTTAGGGAATAAATATTTTATAAATAAAGATGAAAATTCGATCATTTTTAAAGAAAAAGTAATAAAACTAGATAAAAACTATTATAAAACAATAATAAAACTTGTTTATGAAGATATTTTTAATACTTTTGAATATTATCGAAAAATGATGAATATTCCTCCAATTTATAAATTATCTTTTAGGAATATGAAAACTAGACTAGGAACAAATTCTAGAAAAACTAATAAAATAACTTTATCTTATGATTTAATCTCTTATTCATTAACAAATATTTCTTCAGTTATTGTTCATGAACTTGCTCACTATTATTATTTTGATCATTCAAAAAATTTTTATAATATAGTTTATCGTTATTTACCAAATTATGATGTTTTAACAAAAAATATAAAAAGGAGAATCTATAAAAATGATTAAAATAATTGAAAGCGAAGAAAATAAAATTATAAAGTATGTAAATAAACTTAAAAATCCTAAATATATAAAGAGTGAAAAACGTTTTATTATCGAAGGTTTTCATCTTCTAGAAATGGCAAAAAAAGAAGACATCGATTTTATTTTAACTTTAGAAAAAATAGATGATTTAGATGAAAACATTACTCAATATATAGTTAATGAAAAAATAATGAAAAAATTAAGTGTTAATAAATCTTTTTCTAAAGTTATTGCTGTTTGTAAAATAAAAGAAAATTCTATAGTAGAAGGAGATTTAATCTTATTTTTAGATTCTCTTCAAGATCCAGGAAATATCGGAACGATTTTAAGAACAGCTCTTGCTTTTAATATAAAAACAATTATTTCAACATCACTTTCTTCTTTTTATAATCAAAAATGTATTCAAGCTTCTCAAGGAGCTATATTTTCTTTGAACCTAATAAAAGGAGATGTTAAAATGCTTTTTGGCTTAAAAGAAGAATTTGAATTAATTGGAACTTCTTTAAAAAAAGATACAATCGATTTAAGAAAATTTGTTTGGCCAAAAAAAGCAATTTTAATTGTTGGAAATGAAGGAAATGGTGTTAGTAAAGAAGTTTTAGATATTGTCGACAAAACTATTAAAATACCAATTTCAAATATTGATTCATTAAACGTTGGAATTGCAACCGGAATTTTATTATATAACTATATTTCTACTAAATAACTACTATATGACTACTATATTGCTATTGATTATTTATCTTATTTTTATTTCATTAGGCTTACCAGATTCTTTAATTGGTACAACTTGGCCTTCAATTTCTCAATCATTAAATGTCCCAGAAGATTATCAAGGTCTTGTTACTTGTACGGTAAGTTTATGTACAATTATTTCATCATTTTTTTCTCCGTATTTAATTAAAAAACTTAAACCAAGTGGAACAGTTACTTTTTCAATTGTTTTAACGGTTATTGGCTTAGTTAGCTTATCATTTGTTCCTTCTTTTTGGTTTATGCTTTTAGCTGCAATTCCTTTAGGGCTTGGAGGAGGAGCTATTGATGCAACTTTAAATAATTATGTAGCTTTACATTATAAAGCTTTACATATGAATTGGCTTCATTCATTTTGGGGAGTTGGAACTACAATTTCACCTTTAATTATCTCATCTTTTTTAGTTGATAATGATGGTTGGAGAAAAGGAGCAATAGTTTTAGCTATTATTCAAGCAAGTATTTTTATTATTTCACTAGCTTCTATTCCATTATGGAAAAAATGCGAAATTATTTTTGCTTCTAGAGAAAAAGGTAATCAAAATAATGAAAAAGAAGAAGAAATAGTAGAACTTTCTTATAAAAAAACTTTTGCTTTAAAAGGTGTTTGGTTTGCTCTTTTTGGTTTTTTAGCTTATACCGCAGTTGAATCATTAACTGGAATGTGGTTTTCATCAATGGCTCATTTTGGATTAAATGTTAATGAACAAGATGCCACTTTATGGAGTTCTTTCTTTTATTTAGGGATTACTATTGGACGTTTTATTGCCGGAATTATTTCTTTAAAAGTAAGAGAAAAAAATATGATAAGAATTGGAGAATCTATTATTTTAATAGGAATTATTCTTTTATTCATGACTTTTAACGTTAAGATTATGCCTTTTGCTGTTGTACTAATTGGTTTAGGTTGTGCTCCTGTTTATCCGGCAATTATCAAAGACACTCCTAATAGATTTACAAAAAAATATTCACAAAATGTGATGGGAATTCAAATGTCGTTTGCTTATATTTCTAACTTTTTAATTGCTCCTTTATTTGGAGTCGTTGCTAAATATACAACTTTTTTAATTCTTCCTTATTGTGTTTTATTTTTCTTTATAATCTTAGTTTTAGGTAACGAAGGAATTAATTTAATCGGAAAGAAAAATATGAAACTAGATATAAAATAAGGGTTAATTATTTATTAAATAATTAATTTTATGTATAATTATTTTGCGTTGAAAAGGAGTAGTAATTTTTCTTTAATTTTATATTAGTGAAGAGTGATAGTGAAAAACTCTATAAAATGGAATTATGAATTCGCCTTGGAGCTGGTTTGATGAACCCGTTAGCTTTGACGTAATAAAGTTAATTAAGATGATTTTTAAGAATTAGGATGGTACCGTGTTTAAAAAACACTCCTATAACTAATTCTTTTTTTATTTTTAGGAGGAAAAAGAAAATGGACTATGCTTTAGAATTCGAAAATCTTAAGAGTAAATGCTTAGAGGAAATAAATAAAGCATCATCATTAAAGGATTTAACCGATTTAAAAAATAAATATTTAGCAAAAAAAGGTGAAATTTCTTTAATGATGAATCATATTAGAGAAGTTGAAGATAAAAAAGCATTTGGTGAAATGTATAATGCTTGTAGAAAAAGCGTTGAAGAAGCATTAGATGTTAAAATCAAAGAAGAAGAAAGTAAAAAACTTAACGAAGATTTAAAAAAAGAAAAAATAGATATAACTTTACCTGGAAATAATTATCAAAGAGGAAGTGCTAATCCATTCTTTAAAGTAATTAATGAAATAGAAGATATTTTTGTCGGAATGGGATATAGCGTCGAAACTGGTCCTGAAGTTGATTATGATAAATATGTTTTTGAACTTTTAAATATTCCCCATGATCATCCAGCTAGAGACATGCAAGATACCTTATATATTGACAATAATCTTCTTTTAAGAAGCCATACATCTTCAGTCCAAGCTCATGTTATGGAAAAAGCCAAAGGAAAACCAATTAAAGTTATTTGTCCTGGAAAAACATATCGAAGAGATGATGATGATATGACACATTCTCATCAATTTGCTCAAGTTGAAGGTTTGGTAATTGATAAAAATATTAATTTAGGCAATTTAAAAGCAACTTTAGAATTATTTGCTAAAAAAATGTTTAGCAAAGATACAAAAGTAAGATTCCGTTCATCTTTTTTCCCATTTACAGAACCATCTGTTGAAGTTGATATTTCATGTTTTAACTGTAAAGGAAAAGGATGTTCATTATGTAAAGGAAGTGGATGGATTGAAATTTTAGGCGCCGGAATGGTTCATCCTAATGTTTTAAAAATGTCTGGATATGATCCTGAAATTTATAGTGGTTTTGCTTTTGGTATTGGAATTGAAAGAGTTGCAATGCTTAAATATGGCATTGATGATATCCGAAGATTTTATCAAAACGATTTAAGATTCATTAAAGAATTCAAAAAAGTTAAGGAGGATTAATTTTTTATGTTAGTAAGTTTAAAAGAAATTTCTAAATATGTTGATATTTCTTCTTTAAGTCCTGAAGAAATTGCCTCAAGATTAACTTTTTCCGGAATTGAAGTAGAAGAAATTAAAAAAAGCGCTGATGCTACAAATTTGGTAATCGGCGAAGTTATTGATTGTAAAAATCATCCAGATAGTGATCATTTACACGTTTGTAAAGTCGATATTGGAAGCGATATTTTAGATATTGTTTGCGGAGCACCAAACGTTAGAAAAGGATTAAAAGTCATTGTTGCTCTTCCTGGAGCTGTTTTAGCTGGAAAAACTATTAGTAAAGGTGTTATTAGAGGATGTGAATCTAATGGAATGCTTTGTGCTTTAAATGAATTAGGCGTCGATCCTAAATATTTAAAAAAAGAACAAGTTGAAGGAATTGAAGAATTACCTAATGATGCTATTATTGGAAATAGAGAAGTTTTATCTTATTTAGGACTTGATGATATAATTTTAGATTTATCTCTTTTAGCAAATAGAAGTGATTGCTATGCTCTTTATAATGTAGCTAGAGAAATCGGTGCATTATTTAATAGAAAAGTTTTAATTCCTAGTTATAAAGAATTTCATACTTATGAAGAAAACGATTTTAAAGTTTCTTCTGAAACTGATGCTTGTAAATCTTTTTATGCAAAGATTGTTAAAGGTATCGAAATCAAAGAATCTCCTAAATGGCTTAAAGATGTTTTACAAAGTGAAGGAATTAGAAGTATAGATAATATCGTTGATTTAGGTAACTATGTTATGCTTTTAACTGGTCAGCCAATTCATTGTTATGATTTAGATAAATTACCTAAAAAAGAATTAATTGTAAAAGATAATATCATTGAAGATTTTACTGCTTTAGATGAAAAAACATACAAAATTCAAGAAAAAGATTTATGCGTTACAAGTGATAATAAAACAATGTGTTTAGGTGGAATTATGGGTGGAGAAAATAGTGAAATTTCTTCAAGTAGCAAAAACATTGTTATTGAAGTTGCTAATTTTAACTTTGCTTCTATTAGAAAAACTTCAAATAGATTGGGATTATCTAGTGATTCCTCTTTAAGATTTTCAAAAGGAATTAATAAAGACCAAAGTGAAGATGTTTTAAATTTATTCATTCATTTATTAAAAGAATTATCTTCATTTAGTGATATATCTAATGTTATAAAATATGATACTTTTAATCACGATAAAAAGATTGTTGATTGTTCACTTACTTATATTAATAATCGTTTAGGTTCTAAATTTAATTTTGATGAAGTTAAAGAAGTGTTAACTCTATTAAATTTTGAAATCAAAGATATTGATCATGATAATTTTAAAGCGGTTGTTCCTTCTTATAGAATCGATATTGATGGAAAAGCTGATATAAGTGAAGAAGTTATTAGATATAAAGGTTTTGATTATATTTCTAATGAACTTCCAGTTATGGAAACTACCGTAGGAAATGTTTCATCCTTAAGAGAAAAAGAAAGAAATATTGAATCTTATCTTTTAAATAATGGTTTTAATGAAGTTTTAACTTATACATTAATTAATGAAAAAGATAATAATATGTTTAATTTTATTAATAAAAATGAAGGTATTGTTATTTCTAATCCATTAACTGAAGATCATAAATTTATTAGAAAGAATATTTTAACTTCGCTTTTAAGAATAGTTGAATATAACATCAATCATAAAGAAAGTGATTTTAAAGTATTTGAAATTTCTAATGTTTATTCTAAAGGTGATAAAGAAGAAATTCATCTTTCGATGGGACTTGTTGGGAATAAACATCTTCAAGATGGAATTGTTTCATCTTCCTTTTCATTCTATGATTTAAAAGGCTATTTAGAAGGTATATTATCTTTATTTAATATAGATAATAATCGTATTAAATGGAATTTAATTAAAAATAGTAATGATGAATTCCATCCAAATAGAAGTGCTGAAGTTATTTTAGATGGTAAAGTTTTAGCTGTTTTAGGAGATATTCATCCTTTAAAAAGAAGTGAATTCTCATTAAAAAAAGAGGCATGTGAAATTTTAGAAATGAATTTATCTCTTTTATTTACCACTAGAAGTGCTAATAATAAATTCTTTGAAATTTCTAAATTTCCTAAAGTTAAAAGAGATTATGCTTTTATAGTTAGTGAAGAGTATTCTTATTTATCGATTAAAAATGAAATTAAAAAGGCATCTTCATTAATTAAAGATATCGCTTTATTTGATATTTATAAGGGAGAAAATATTAAAGAAAATCATGTTTCACTTGCTTTAAGTATTACTTTAGAAAAAATTGATTCAACCTTAAAAGAAGATGAAATTAATGCTTTAGATAATAAGATTAAAGAAATTTTAATTACTAAATTTAAAGCTGAATTTAGGGGTTAATTATTTATATGAATATTAATTTTTCTAGTTTTAAAGAAGGGAGTAAAGAAGTAATCAATTATCTTCCTTCAATCGTTGAATTAAACGAAATCAATCATTCTTCAATCATCTCAAAAATTAATAAAATAGAAGGTGAAATAACTTTTTCAAAAGTTAATGATATTTTAATTGTTGAATTTTCTTTAACTTCCAATATTGATGCGATAAGTGCTTATTCTTTAAAAGTAATTAATAAAGATATTGATATAGTTGATACTTTATATTTTACTAACGATAAAAATAACGAAACTGAAGAAGTTTTTTATACTAAAGATATAATATCTTTAGATGAAATAGTTTATTCTCTTTTACTTACTTCGATTCCTTTAAATATTCATGGAGATGATGAAAAACTTCCTAGTGGAGATGATTTTAAAGTTTATAGTGAAGATGAACTTATCGATGAATTAAACGAAGAAAAAGAATCTCCTTTTGATTGTTTAAAAGATATTGATCTATAAAAAATAATAAAGTTAAAAAAATAAAAAATCGGAATCATTATTTTAAAAATGGCTCCGATTTTTTTATTTTTTAACTTTATATAAATATCTAATTATCTAAAAAAAGAATTGATTGTTACAAAATCAGAGAAAAATACCCAGTTGGTTATAAAAAGAAGAAAAGCTACAACACTTAACATAATATAAGCAGTTAATAATTTTTTATCATTCTTTTTATCTTTATTTAAAAGAAGAAATAATAAATATAATCCTTGAGTTAATAAATAAAATGTTGAAAAAAATGCAGCAATTGAGCTAAGAGCTAAAAATACACCAATAGTTGAACTATTTGAATAAACCATTAACCAAATAAATGTGAAAAATAAAGTTAAAACCAAAAAGAACTATATTTAAAATATTGACTAATTTAAGATAGTCAATATTTTTCTTTTCTTTACTTAATTCTCCATCCTTTTAAAACCACAATTAGGACAAAAATTCATCGTATCATCATATTCATGACCACATGTAAACGCCATAATGAAAAAGTTGGTTTTCGCCAATTTAAAATATAGGATTTCTTCAGTTGCTAACTATAGCAATTGGAGGAAATATGAACAAAAGAA
>CASEVI010000006.1 GCA_949291375.1 uncultured bacterium
CCAAAAATGCGTATTTATCGGTGTTTTTTCTATTCAAAATGGGAAAATTATTGGAAATTTCTACTCTGAAATTGATTTTATAAAATCTAAACCTTTATCAAAAGCACTTTTATTATCAACATAATTGTTCTCATTTACCGACATTGAAATTTGACCTAAAAGTGTAGTTCTAACTTTTGAGTCGGCACCTAGTTTATATAGTTAAGTATTAATTATTTTCTTTTAAACCAATTTACTTATTTAAGTAAAATATTTAAAGAATCTATAATTAGTTCTTTTAAAGAAACATTTAATTCAGTATTAGTTTTTTTCATAGCTTCTTTTTGTATTGAAATTGGAAAAGAAAGTGGATAAAAACCATACATCATAGTTATAAAAGTAACTAATGCTTTATTTTCATCAATTAATGAGTTACATTTTTTAACTAACTTTTTAAAAATTGTTTGGAATCTTTTAAGTTCGGTTTTTAAAGTTATTAAATTAGACAAAGTAGTAGATCTTTCAATGTCTTCCAAGTTGGAAGACATTATTTTTAATATAATTATATTTTTTTCAAATAAAGAAGCTATAGATTCGATTATTTTATGTTTAGATAAATCTTTATTTAATAGAAGGTTTAAAGAATCATCAAGTTCGATAAAATGAGTATATAAAGAATCTAAAAGAATCTCTTCTTTACTTTTATAATAAAAATAAATGGCTGTCCTAGATATATTAGTCATTTCAGAAATATCTTTTAAATAAATAGAATTTAATTCTTTATTTAAATATAAAGTATCTATTGCTTTAATAATTTCTTTTTTTCTTTCATCAAATTGTTCTTTAGTTCTCGCTCTTAAATACATTTCTTTTTACTTTTTTTAGATAAATAAATTATAAAAGACTATTGACATGACGTCAATTGATTAATAAAATTTAATTGACATGGAGTGAATAAAGATTTAATGGGTTGAGTTATGAAAGTAAATATTGGTTCAAAATTATGCTTATATCCTTCATTAATAGGAGTAGTTGTTAGTAAGATAGATGATAAAAATAATTTTGTTTTAGTTGCTCATTTTGGAATAATTTCTCATTCTAATATATTAGTAAGTCTTTCAAAAAGTCATTATTCTAATATTGGGATAAAAGAGAATAAATCATTGTCCATAAATTTAGTTGATGAAAAAATGCTTCCAAAAGCTGATTATGTTGGTTCATTAAGCGGCTTGAAGATAGATAAATCTAATGTTTTTGCTTGTTTTGAAAGCGAAAATAAAGTACCTATTATTGAAGAATCGCCTTTAAGTATTGAATGCGAAGTCATCGATAATTACGAAATAAATGGATTTAATAATTTTATATGTAATATTAAAAATGTTTATGTTAAGGAAGAATATTTAATAGATGGAAAAACAATAGATTATGAAAAGTTAAAACCTATATTATTTGAATTTCCTACATATCAATATTTATCAACAGGTAGAATTATTGGAAAATGTTTAACTTTTAAAAAGAAGGAGTAGAAAAAATGGAATATATTAAACTTGGTAATAGTGATTTATTAGTCTCTAAAATTTGCTTAGGATGTATGTCTTTTGGTGATGGTAGTAATGTTCAAAATCGGGCATTAAATTATGAAGAAAGCGAAAAGATTATTAAACATGCTTTAGATGTAGGAATAAATTTTTTTGATACTGCTAATTGTTATTCTAATGGAACTAGTGAAGAATATTTAGGGAAAGCATTAAAAAAATATGTTAAAAGAGAAGAAGTTATTATCGCAACAAAAGTTTTTTATAATGAAGGAAAGTTATCTAAAGAAGCTATTTTTAGAGAAGTAAATAAATCTTTAAAAAGACTTGGAACGAACTATATCGATTTATTAATTATTCATCGTTTTGATTATGACACCCCAATTGAAGAAACTATGGAAGCCTTAAATGAAGTAATAAATTTAGGTAAAGTTAGATATATTGGCGCTTCAGCAATGTATGCTTATCAATTTGCTAAAATGCAAGATTGTGCTAGATATCATGGTTGGCATACCTTTATTTCAATGCAAGATCACTATAATTTAATTTATAGAGAAGAAGAAAGAGAAATGATGCCACTTTTAAAAGAAGAAAATGTTTCATCAACTCCTTATTCCCCTTTAGCCGGTGGAAGATTAGCAAGATTATGGGACTCTTCTTCAAAAAGAAGTCAAATTGATATAGTTGGTCATAAAAAATATGATTTAAATAGAGATATTGATTATCCAATAGTAGAAAGAGCATATGAATTAAGCCTTAAAAAGAATGTTTCACAAAGTTCAATTGCTTTAGCTTGGCTATTTAAAAATAAACAAGTAGGATAATTATTCTTGGAGTAACTAAAACTAAATATATTGATGAGGCTTTAGAAGCCCTTGAAGTTGATTTAACTGAAGATGAAATTAAATATTTAGAGGAATTATATAAACCACATAAAATTATTGGCGCACTTCCAAGAGGAAATAATAATTAGTATGAAAGTATTAGTTTTTAAAGGTAGTCCTCATATAAACGGGACTACGAACACAATTAGGGATGAATTTATAAAAGGTGCAAAAGAAAAAGGACTTCAAATTGAAATTATTGATGTTGCTCATATTTTGTTACATCCATATTTAGGATGTAACAAATGTGGTATGAATGGTAGATGTATCCAAAATGATGAAGGAAATACAATTCTAGATAAAATCTTAAATAGCGATTGTTTAGTCTTTGTCACACCTGTTTATTATTTTGCTATGTCTGCTTAACTTAAAACTTTAATAGATCGTTTTTAAGCTAAAAATGGAGCAATAACAAAAAGACATTTAAAAGTAATTTATATTGCAGCAGCATGGAATGATGATAGTGTTGTTATGAAAGCTTTAAATGCTCATTTTGATATATTAACTTCTTATTTAGAAATGAATAAAGTAGGAAGATTAATGGCAAAAGGAGCTGGATATCCAGAAACTATTAAACCTTCTTATTTAAAAAAGCTTATGAACTTTGTAAAAATTTATAATAAAATGGATGTAAAATTATGAAAAAAATAAAATTATCATTATTATTTTTAAGTTTATTAGGTATTTGTTTAACAGGATGTAATTCCAATAATATTGTTGATGACCCTAATAATGATAATGCTCAAGATAATGAAAAAAATAATGGAGAAAATGATTGTGAAAATATAAACGTCTCTAATAAAGCGATGGTAGTGTATTTTTCAGCTACTGGAAACACAAGAAGAGTAGCGAATATGATTTCTTCATATATTGATTCACCAATTTATGAATTAGAACCAGTCGATCCATATACTCAAGAAGATTTAAATTATAATGATTCAAATAGTAGAGTTTCTAAAGAAAGAAATGATCCAAATCATTTAACTGAACTTGTTAATGCTAATTTTGATGAATTCGATGAATCAAAATATATTTTTATTGGTGCTCCTATTTGGTGGGGTCAATTAAGTTGGGTAATAAATGATTTTGTTTTATCTAATAATTTTTTAGATAAAACAATCATTCCTTTTGCTACAGCTTCTTCATCTTCATTTAATATTGGAGGCTTAAAACATTTAAGTGAAGAAGCGACTTGGCTCGAAGGCAGAAGATTTAGAATTAGTGAAATAAATGAAGAAACTATAAATTCATGGATTGATAGTTTAAATATTAACTTTTAGGAGAAAAATAAAATGAAAATTCTTATAAGTTATTTTTCAGCTAGTGGAGTAACAAAAGAAGCAGCTGAAAAATTATCGAATTTAACAAATGGAGATATAGAAGAAATTATTCCAAAAGAAATTTATACAGAGGAAGATTTAGATTGGAAAAATAAAAAATCACGCTCTTCTTTAGAAATGAAAAATGAAAATTCTCGACCTAAAATTTTAGCTAATAAATATAATTTAGAAGACTACGATATTATTTTTATAGGTTATCCAATTTGGTGGTATATTGAACCAAGAATAGTAGATACTTATTTAGATAAATTTTCATTAAAAGGAAAAAGAATAGTTCCGTTTGCAACTAGTGGTGGGAGTGGTATAGAAGGTTCTATTAAACATTTAAAATATCTTTATAAAGATGCAAAAATTGAAGATGGTTTATTATTAAATCATGGTATAAATGAAGAATTAATAACTAAAATTATTAATAAAAAATAATTGGAGGATATTAAAAAAATATGAAACAAACCGCTGGAAGAAATGGATTAGGAGATTTAGCACCTAAATTTGCTGAACTTAATGATGATGTATTATTTGGGGAAGTATGGTCTAGAGTTGATAAATTATCTTTAAAAGATAGATGTATAATTACTGTTGTTGCTTTAGTTAGTAAAGGAATTAGCGATAATTCATTAAAATATCATTTAACTAACGCAAAAAATCATGGCGTTAGTAAAGTTGAAATGGTTGAAATTATTACTCATATTGCTTTTTATATTGGCTGGCCAAATGCTTGGGCAGTTTTTCCAATGATTAGAGAAGTTTATGACAATGAAAAAATATATAAAGAACCTATGTTTGGTTTAGGTAAACCAAACGATGCTTATAAAGAATATTTTGTAGGTCAATCATATTTAAATCCTTTAAATAAAGACGGAATTTTTATTGCAAACGTTACATTTGAACCAGGGTGTAGAAATAATTATCATATTCATCACGCAACTAAAGGAGGAGGCCAAATCTTACTTTGTACTGATGGAGAAGGATGGTATAAAGAAGAAAATAAAAAGATAAGAAAACTCATGCCCGGGGATGTAGTTTATATTGCCCCAAACGTTAAACATTGGCATGGAGCAACAAAAGATAGTTGGTTCTCGCATCTTTCTATTGAAGTTCCTGGTGAAGATACTTCTAATGAATGGTTAGAAAAAGTAAGCGATGAAGAATATAACGCTTTATAAATATTGAATAAATGTCCATTTTTAATAAAACGCATTTAAGAAATTCATGATAGCGGTTATTTTTTGAAAATTCTTTAAAAGGAACGAAAGTAATTAAAATTGTTAATGCTAAAGTGGTAATTAATGTAAACTCAGATCAAAATAAAAATAATAAAAATTTGGTAGATTTTGAAATATTAAATCATTTTGAAGCGCTGAATAAAATAAATAGTGACTAATATTAGATAAAAACATAAAAAAATATCAAAAAATAAAAAACTTCACTTTAAAGTGAATATTTTTTCTTGTTTAAGCATTCTTGTACTATGTACGGGGTGGTTGAGCCTTTTATATAAGAACCCCGTTCTTATATTATATATATGTATAAATAAGTATTTTATAGATAGGTATAATTTTAAAAGCAAATAGTTTGCTAAAAAAATTATGTTGTTTTAAGGTAAGAAATAAATATTTCTAGGTGGTTTTTATGAATATCTCAACTAATAACATTGTTATAACAATCATAGGTTTTATGATTATTTTTATTGGAAATGTATTAGGAGCTGGATTAATATTTTTCTTTAAAAAAGATATTAATGAAAAACTTAATACAATATTTTTAGGTTTTGCTAGTGGAATAATGGTTGCGGCTTCAATTTTTTCTTTGATTTTGCCTTCTTTAGAAAGTGAATCACTTTCTAATTATGGTAATTTTTCATTTATTCCAGTAGTAGTTGGTTTTTTATTTGGAGGATTATTTTTATTTATAATTGATAAAATTATTCCTCATTTTCATAAAGGAACAAATGAAGAAGAAGGAGTTAAATCAAAATTTAGCAAATCTACAAAACTATTTTTAGCTATGACTATTCATAATATTCCTGAAGGCTTAGCAGTTGGTTTTTCTTTTGGCGGAGCATTGCTTTTAAATAATGATAATGCATTTATTGCCTCTTTAATGTTAGCTATTGGAATGGCTATACAAAATTTTCCAGAGGGAGCAGCTGTTACTTTGCCATTGAGAGAATCAACAAATAGTAAAACAAAAGCGTTTATTTATGGATCTTTAAGCGGAATTGTTGAACCTATTTTTGCTCTTATCGGTTTCTTTTTAGCAGCAGAATTGTCTTTTTTAGAGCCTTATCTATTATCTTTTGCGGCTGGAGCAATGATTTATGTAGTTATTGAAGACTTAATTCCCGATGCTCATTTATCTAAACACCCTCATTTTGGAACATGGTCAGCATTAATTGGCTTTGCTTTAATGATGGTTCTAGATGTTGCTTTAGGTTGAATTTTATAAATAAGTTATGCTTTTCAAATCGATAAAAATTTATATAAATATATATTATAAGTGGTAGGTATTTGAAAAAGCGTTAATAGTGATTAAAGAATATACAAAAAAGATTTAATTTTTCATATCGAATAAATTAATTTATTAAAAAATGGTTAATAGTAAATAAATAGTGTAAATTAAGTATAAATTTTATAAATTATAGTGATTAGATATAAGAAATATTCGAAAATAAAATATACTATATTCTGTCACTATTTAAATACAATTTTCATTTACAAAGTGAATTTTTATTCTTAAGATTAAGTTGTGCTTATGAAAAACTTAAATGATTTACTTAAATATGAAATTGGAGAATTTAATTTCACTTTTAAAGATTTATTATTCGAATTAAATATTAATTTAATAATCGATAAAAATAATTCTGATTTATATTATTTTTCTTTTTTAAACGAAAAAGAAACAATAATTAAATCAAAATTATTATCTTTTTCACTTACTAACTTTAATATTTATGAAATATTGCTTAGTTTAAGGAACTATTATTTATTAAATAAAAAAGAATTAGTAACGTTAATTAATAATTATTCATTGACATCACTTTATTTTGATACTGAAGATATTGAAAATGAACACTTATTTAATGAATATTTATCATCATTTAATTTATATAAGATCTTTTTAAATCATAAAATTGATTTAAAAAGAATATATAATCGAGTAAAAGAGGATGAAGTTTATATTAAAAATATTAATGACAATAAAGATATTGTTAATAAAACTAAAAGCGTGATAAAACTAGAAAGAGTTATTGATTTATCTTCTTTAACTAGATATAAAGATAGTGATAATAATGCTAATAAAAAGATATCTATAATTAATTTTCTTAAAGATAGAGCAATTAATAATTTAAATAAATTAAAAGAATATTTAACCTTTAAAAAGAAGATTTATTGATAATAGTCATCTTTTTGTAGTTTTTTATAAATATTAAAATAATTCAGAATGTGAGCCTAAATTAAGTAAAACGAAATAATTTTCATTTAATTCAATTTTATAAATTAAAAGCTAGTCTGGTTCTATATGGCATTCAAAACAATCTTTATAATTTTTATCAATTTTTCATCTGTGATTTTTATATTTTAAAGGAAGTTAGATATTATACTTAGTATAATCAATAAATATTGAATTTTTTTTAATTATTTATTGTCGTTTTTTTCACTTCATTTTTATTTGTTAGTTTAGAAAACTAGTAAATTTTATTCTTTGATAACTATATTTTCTTTTTTAATTGATTAGTGGATAAATAGAATCAATAAATTTTCTTTTTCGATAAAGTAAAACATATATATTTTGGTGTGTGTAAAAATAAATTAGTTTTATAATTAGTTTTGTAAGTAAAATATGAATGAAAAGTTAAAAGATTTAAAGTTAATAAAAAAAGTTTATTTAGAAGGATATAAAGATCCTCTTCATTTTATTAGTTTTAATAATGATGATAATAGAGGTATTTTTCCATTTTTTAAATATGAAAATGCATTAACTGCAATAATTCTTCCTGGAGGAGGATTTGATTTTGTTTCTATTTTAAATGAAGGAATTTTTATTGCTAAAGAATTTAATAAAAATGGAATTAATGCGATTGTTTTATCTTATGGAATAAAAGAAAAAGCAAAATATCCCTCACCTATTTTAGATGTTGTAGAAACTTATAAATTTTTAGATAAATACGCTTCTATTTTAAATATTGATAGTAAAAATTATATTATTTTAGGTTCATCAGCTGGTGCTTTTTTAGCTCTTTCTTATGCAAGAAAAGATATTGGTTATGAGTTTTATAAAATAAAAAATCCACCAAAAGCATTGGTTCTTTCTTATCCACTTGTAAGTTTAAAAGATAATTTAACTCATAAAGGTAGTAGAGATAATGTTATCGGCTTTTTTAAAAAAGATGCTGAAAAAGAAAAATTATATTCAAATGAAGAACATATTAATAAAGATTTTCCCCCTTGTTTTATTTGGTGTTTTGATAAAGATGAATTAGTAAATTGTTTAAATTCACATATTTTAAAAGAAAAACTCGATGAAAAAGGAATTAAAAATGAACTAATAATATATGAAGGAAATTTTCATGGAGTAGGCTTGGGTCGATATACACCTTCTTTTGGTTGGTTTAATTTAGCTTTAGATTTTATTAAAAAGAATATTAATTAAATAAATTATGGCGATTAAGATTTTATCTTTAATAGATTCTTTTAAAGGATCAATATCTTCATTAGAAATTTCAAAATTTTTAAAAAGAAATTTTAAAAATTTTTCATATTTTCCTATTTCTGATGGTGGAGAAAACTTTTTAGATGTTATTAAAAAAATATTAAAAAATAATGATATTCATTCTTTAAATCCTTTAACAAACTATAAAAATAATGTAAAAATTCTTTTAGATAATAAAAATAATGCTTATATTGAATCTGCAAATATTATTGGTTTAGGGTTAATTAATAAAGATGATAAAGGTATTTTTAAAAGATCTTCTCATTCTTTAGGAGAAGTTCTTTTAAAAATAAATGAATTAAATATTAATACTCTTTATATTGGATTAGGAGGAAGTGCTACTAGTGATTTAGGAGTAGGTTTATTAAAAGCTTTAAATTTAAGATTTTTTGATAAAAATGATGTAGATATAAGTGAAAAAATACATTTTATTGAAGATATTATAAATGTTCAAAAATTAAGTTTTTCTTCTTTTAAAAATTTAAATTATAAAATTGAAATAATTAATGATGTATCTAATCCTTTATTGGGTGAAAATGGAGCAAATTTTATTTATGCACATCAAAAAGGAGCAAGTACAACAGATATTGTTAAATTAGAAGATTATTTTGTTAAATTTTATGATTTGTTAATTAAATATGCTAAAAATCATTTATTTAATTTAAATGATGATATTGGAGATGGTTCAGCTGGAGGACTTGGTTTTATTTTTAAACATATTTTAAAAGGAAAATATAACCAAGGTATTGATTTTGTTTTAAATAGAATAGATTTTAAAAAAATAAAGGATAAATACGACTATATTTTAACAGGAGAAGGTTCTTTAGATTCGCAATCTTTTAATAAAAAAGTAGTAGGAGGAATATTAGATAATTTATCTAAAAATGATAAGGAAAAAGTAATAATTATTTGTGGGCAAAATAAAGTTCATTTAAATAATTTAGATAAAAAATATTCATATTTTATTAAAAATATTTATTCATTGACTCCTAAATTTGCTAACAAAGAAGAATCTATTAAGAATCCAAAAAAATATTTAAAAGAATTAATTTTTGATGTTAAAAAAGATTTAGGGATTTTAAAATTTAAAGAACATAAGTTTCCGCCATTTATAAATAAAGATAGTGAAATATTAATTTTAGGTTCTTTTCCTAGTGTTAAATCTTTAGACAATAATTTTTATTATATGAATGAAACTAATCGTTTTTATAAAATATTATCAACAATTTTTAATATAGATATTAATGAAATAAATTCTTTAGATAAGAAAAAAACATTTTTAAAAGATCATCATATCGCTTTATATGATGTAATAAAAGCTTGCTATATTGAAGAAAGTAAAGACGAAACTATTAGTGAAGATGATATTCTACCTATTGATATAGTTAACATATTAAAAAGTTATAAAAATATTAAAAAAATAATAATTACTGGTAAAAAAGCCGAAAAGTTATTTAAAAAATTTCTTTTAAATAAAATTAATGAAAAAAAGATTTTGCTTTATTTTTTACCATCAACTTCAAGTGCAAATGCTTCTTTTAGAATAGAAAAATTAGTTGAAATCTATAAAAAAGCTATATTTTAATTTTTATATCTTTTTAATATAATAAAAAAGTTATGAAAATTGGTGTTATTTTAGCAACAGAAGAAGAATTTGCTTCTTTTGTTAATGAGTTTAAAAATGAAGTTGAAATTAAAACAATTAAAAATTTACCTTTTGATGGTATTTCTTTTTCTTATAAAAATCACGATATTTATGCTTTATATTCAAATATTGGAATCATCAATTCAACATTGGCTAGCCAATGTTTAATTGATAAATATAATATTAATTTAATTTTAAATGTTGGTGCTTGTGGAGGGTTGAAAGAGAACATTAAAAAGAATGAAATTTTTATTGTCGAAAATGTTATTTATTACGATTTTGATCTATCTTTAATTGATAATGTCAAAAAAGCTCAATATCCAGGTTTTGATAGCGAAATCATTCCTCTACCTAATAAATATTTATCTTTAATAGAAGCTAAATTATCTTTAAAAAGAATGAATTGTGCTAGTGGAGATAAGTTTATCACTGATAAAGAATTTATTTCTCATTTAGTCAATGATTTTAATTGTTCAATTTGCGATATGGAACTTATTGGAGAAACTTTAGCAGCTTATAAAAATAAAATTGATATTATTTCTTTAAAAGTAGTTAGTGATAATGCTTCGGCGAGTGAATATGAATCAAATGCTCTTTCTTCTAATGAAAAATTAATGAAAGAGGCAAAAAAAATATTTGAATTATTGTAAATTATTTTAACTTATATTTAACTATTTAAACACTAATTATTTACTAAAATTATTAATAATATATTCATTAGCTTCTTTTAATGTATCTTTATCTGATTCAAAGGTCAATCTTTCAATAGCTTTATTAATTTCAAGCCATTCAAAAGATATCACTTCATCATCGTGGTTATCTATTGGGTCATTTTTACTAAGCGCCTCAGCGACAAAAAATGTAATATCTTTAATAACGTTTTCTTTAGGAGAATAAGTGATTACCTTCCTAAAATTTGTATCAATTTTTACGTCTAAAGAAGTTTCCTCTTTTATTTCACGATAAGCTGTTTCTTTTTCACTTTCATTATTTTCAGCATGCCCTTTACATAATGAATTATGGCCTAAGCCCATATGAAGAATTAAATATTTTATAATTCCGTCTTCTTTTTTAAATATTACAGCACCACAACTTTTTTCTTTTTCCATAAGATTTAACGATAATATCAACGTTTTTATTGATTTTTATAAATAAATACCTTATTATTATAGCATCATTTAACCGAATGATGCCTCATTAGGCATCTATTTTTTTTGAAGGGGGGATAGAAATGATTGACGCCAATCTTATTAAAGAAGGAATTGAAAAGAAATTAGCTGAAATTTCTTATACATTACATTCAATCAAGTCTTATAACGACAAAGGTGGTAACGTGTTAGAAATTGTTGTTGATCGTGATGAAAATATCGATTTGGATGATATTGTTGAAGTTTCTAACTATTTATCAACATATCTAGACGAAGTTATAACCGATGATTCACCTTATACTCTTGATGTTTCCTCTTTAGGGGCAGAAAAGCCTATAGATTTATCAAAACTTGATAAATACGTAGGGAAATATGTCAATTTACATTTATCTCACCCTTATAAAGGTGAAAATATATTAGAAGGAGATTTAAAGGAAGTTAACGAAAATTCTATTACTTTAACTTATAAAGTAAAAACTAGACTAATAGATGCAAAAATCGAACGCAAAGACGTTGATAGAGCACGTTTAGCTATAAAATTTTAGGAGATATTTATGAATAAAAAAGCATTTTTAGAAGCAATCACCGAATTAGGTAATCAAAAAAGACTCTCAAAAGATATTATTAAAAAATCAATTGAAGATGCATTTCAACTTTCTTTAAATAAGAAATTTGAAGATGAATATAAGATTGATTCAAGAGTTTCAAAATTAAGAAAAACTGATAAAACAAAGGCTGAGGAAAAACTCGAAGCAGCTCACATTAAAACAGTTGTTGATTTAGATAAAGCAAAAATTAATATTTATCGTGAATTTGATGTTTTAAATGATGATGATATTACTGATGATTTCGTTCAAATTCCTCTTGAAGAAGCACAAAAAAGAAATCCAAAATTAAAAGTTGGGGATGTTTACAGTGAAGAAATTGATTTTGATTCTTTAACTAAAAAAGATGTTGATAGATTTGTTTCCAATTTTAAACAAAGCATTTCAAAAGCTGAAAAAGATGCTTTATTAGAAGAATTTAGTGACAAAATCGGAACAATTGTTACAGGTATTGTTGAAAAATTTGATAATAATAGTTGCTTAGTCAACTTAGATGGTACGACAGTTGTTTTATATAGAAAGCATTTAATTGGCGATGAAAAATTTAAAAATGGCGATCCAATTAAAGTCTATGTTGAAGGAATTAGAAGAGATGATAAAAAATCAGCTTTAATTAGTGTTTCTAGAAGCTGCCCAGATTTCTTAAGAAAAATCTTTGAAAATGAAGTTAATGAAATTAACGATGGAACTGTAAAAATTGTTAATATTGCAAGAATCAGTGGTGTTAGAAGTAAAGTTGTTGTTTATTCTACAGATCCAAATGTTGATGCTAGCGGTGCTTGTATTGGAAAAAATGGCGAAAGAATTCAAAGAATTGTTAGCCAATTAGGTTCTGGACACGATCAAAAAGAAAAGATCGATGTTATTTTATATCATAGAAATTTAGGTGTTTATTTAGCTGAAATTTTAAAACCAGGCGAAGTTATTGGTATTAATTTCTCTGATGATATGAAACATGCTCTTGTCATTTGCAAAAACGATACTATGAAGCTTGCTGTTGGAACACGTGGTTCAAATGTTTTCTTAGCAAAAAAACTTACTGGTTTAGAAGAAATTAAAATTATTAATGAATCCGACATGGAAGTTAATGGAGTTACTTCTTATAAGCCAATTGAAGAATATATTGAAGAAGACAAGGCTGAAGAAGCTGAAGAAGCAAGAAAAAGATTTAGAGAGCAAAGCATTCTTAAATCAGGCGCAAAGAAATCTGATTCTGCTTTAAATGTCGATGATTCAGCAATTATGGATGAAAAATTAGGAATTGATGAAGAAATTGCTGATGAACCAACTGATTCTGGAGAAAATAAAGAGGAAGTTAAACTAAGTGTAACTTCACATGTTGAAGAAGAAACTAAAAAAGAAGAGATAAAAGAAGAAACAAAACCAGTTGAAGAAATTGTTGCTCCTGTTATTAAGGAAGAAGCTCATGAAGAGCCAGTCGAAATTAAAGAAGTTAAAACAACTACAACTTTAGAATCTTTAGAAAAATCTTTAGAAGAAGAAAAGAAAACTAAGACAGAAACTAAGAGTAAAAAATCTTCAAAGAAAAAAGAAGAAGTTAAAGAAGATAAAGAAGAAAACAAAAAACCTGTCAAGAAAATGGATATTTATACTGAAGAAGAACTTAAAGAATTCGAAGATGAAGATAATGATGACTATTATGATGACGACGAAGAAGATTGGTCAGAATATGATAGCGATGATTATTACGAGGATAAATAATGAAAAAAATACCATTACGTCGATGTTTAATTACTAATGAATCGTTTCCAAAAGAAGATTTGTTTAGAGTTGTTAGGACACCTTTAGGAGAGGTGATTTTAGATACGACTTATAAAGCTAATGGTAGAGGCGCTTATATTAAAAAAGATGAAGAAATTATTTTAAAAGCAAAAAACAAAAAAGTATTAGAGCGTGCTTTAGAAACTAAAGTTCCAGACGAAGTTTATGAACGCATGATTACTTTTTTAAAGATGAAATAGGAAGGAGGATTAGTATTTATGGAAAAAAAGAATAATAAAAAGGTTAGAGAAACTAACATTCCAGCATCAAATATGAACAAAAATAAAAACATGAATAAAGTTCAAGGTCAAGTATTTGTTTTTACTAAATCATTAACTGTTGGAGAGTTAGCAAAAGAGTTAAATGTTAATGCTTCTGATATTATCAAAAAATTATTCATGCAAAAAAAGATTGTTACAATCAATAACTATTTAGATGATGATACAATTGGCGAAATCTGTCTTGAATTCGGTTATGATTTTAAAAAAGAAGAAATAATTGATGAAGAAGATTTTGAAAAAATTCAAATCGATGATAAACCTGAAGATTTAAAAGAAAGACCTCCGGTTGTTACAGTTATGGGTCACGTTGACCATGGTAAAACAACGTTGATTGATGCGATTAGAAATTCAAATATTGCAGCTAATGAATATGGTGGAATTTCTCAAGAAATTGGTGCTTATCAAAAAGTTGTTGATGGTAAAAAGATTACATTTATTGATACTCCAGGTCATGAAGCTTTCTCGGCTATGAGAAGTAGAGGAGCTTCTGTTACTGACATTGTTATTTTAGTTGTTGCCGCTGATGATGGTGTTATGCCTCAAACAATTGAAGCGATTGATCACGCAAAAGCAGCAAATGTTCCAATTATTGTTGCAATTAATAAAATGGATGTTCCAGGAGCAAATCCTGAAAAAGTTATTAATGAATTAATGCAACATGATGTTATTGCTGAAAAATATGGTGGTGATGTCATGGTTTGTGAAATTTCTGCAAAGAAAAAACAAGGAATTAAAGAGTTATTAGAAACTGTTTTAGTCGAAGCTGAAATGCTTGAACTTAAAGCAAATCCAAATAGATATGCTATTGGTACAGTTTTAGAAGCAGAACTTGATAAAGGAGAAGGTCCAAAAGCTACTCTTTTAGTTCAAAATGGTACTTTATATTCTTCTGATTATGTTGTTGTCGGTTCAACATATGGAAAGGTTAGAAGAATGACTAATGAATATAAACAAGTTTTAAAAGAAGCTACACCTTCAACCCCTGTTAGTGTTATTGGCCTAAACGAAGTTCCTTTAGCTGGTGATCATTTCATGGCTTTCCCAACCGAAAAACAAGCTAAAGAAATTGCAGAAAAGAGAAGATTAAAGAAAATAAATGAAGAAAGAGCTCAAACAAATGGAGTTACTTCATTAGAAAATTTATATGAAAAAATTAATGAAGGTCAAATGACCAACATTAATATTATTGTTAAAGCTGATACGACTGGAAGTGCTGAAGCTGTCAAAGCATCTTTAGAAAAATTAAATAATGATCAAGTTAAAATCAATGTTATTCGAAGTGCTGCAGGGGCTATAACTGAGAGTGATGTTTTATTAGCTAGTGCATCTGGAGCTATTATTTATGGTTTTAATGTTAGACCATCTGCATTAGTTAGAAAGAAGTCTGAAGAAGAAAAAATTGAAATTAGAACTCAAAAAATTATTTATGCTTTAATTGAAGAAGTTGAAGATGCAATTAAAGGTAAAATGAAAAAAGAAACTGTTGAAAATATTCTTGGCCAAGCCGAAGTTAGAAATGTCTTTAAGATTTCTAAGGTTGGTGAAATTGCCGGATGTATGGTTACAGATGGATTAATTAAAAATACCGCTTTAGTCCATGTTTTAAGAAATGGCGTAGTTATTTATGATGGGGAAATAGATTCATTAAAACGTTTTAAAGATGACGCTAAAGAAGTTAAAGAAGGATTTGAATGTGGCATTAAGATTAAAAACTTTAATGATGTACATGAAGGAGATATCATCGAAGCTTTTGAGATGATAGAAAAGACAAATGAGTAGTAATTCAAAAGAACGTTTAGCTGCAGAAATATCAAAAGATATTAAAGAAATTGTCCAATTTGAAATAAAGAATGAATCAATTGGATTTATGACAATTACAGATGTTATTGTTTCTAGTGATCATAGTTATGCAAAAGTTTTTGTTTCTTTTTTCAATAATCATGAAAAAAACCTTGAAAAATTAAATAGAACTAAAGGTTTTGTAAGAAGTTCTTTATCAAAAAGACTAAAAACAAGGCGAGTTCCAGAAATTGAATTTGTTTTGGATGATTCTTTTTTAAAATTTCAAAAACTCGATTCAGCTTTAAAAAAAGATGAAGCAGATATTGAAAAGTTTAAAAAATAAATTATTTATTTATAACTTTATTTATTTTTAATTCTTTTAATAAATATACTGGATTATCGGTTAAAGAAATTAGGCATTTGTTTCCTAATTTCTTTTTATTTTTATAAGGAAGATATTTAATAGTTTTTAATATTGAATTATTTAACTCAATTTCAAAAACTATCGGATTGAATTTTGAATATATCTTCATATATAAATCATAAAGAATAAGGTCTATATCACTATAATTTTTAAATTTTAGTAATTTAATAGTAAAATTACGGTCGTTTTTTAAGATATTAACAACTCCTACTAATTTATTATTTTTAAAGTAATGGAGATGAAAAAGATTTGCTTTTGGAATGGTTTTAGTCTTTAAAAATTTCATTTCTTTAATCAAGCTTTCTAAATCTTCTACATGTTTAAAATAATATTTAGAATAAGATACTTTGAATTCAAAATGATTGAAAAAAACATCCAATTTTTCTTTATTATTTAACATAGTTAAAAAATTATCTTTGCTTGTTGGATATTCTTTATAAAAATTGTTAAGCAATGTTTTAATATCTTCTCTTTTTGTATGCTTATCATTTGGACAAGTAGAAGGGAAAACAGGAATATTTTCTTCTTTTATTAATCTTTTTATGGTGTTTTCTTCTACATAAATAAAAGGGCGGATAAAAGTTATTTTATCGTTAGTTAAATACATTTTTGGAGCAAAAGTACCAATTCTTCCTCCATAAATTTCATTTAAAAACAAAGTTTCAATAGCATCATCCTTATGATGAGCAAAAGAGACATGATCACAATTTAATTCTTCAGCGACTTTATTAATAATTGCTTTTTTCATTCTTGAACAAATCGAACAAGGAAGATGTGGAAGATGTTGTTTTTCTTCTTGAATTTTTAATATTTCATAAACTTGTTTAGCATCTTTTATATATAAATCATATCCTAAAGAAGAAACGTATTTTTTTAATTGACTAAAATCAGAATTTGGAAACCCTAAGTCGATAATCATCGGCTTAATTTTAAAATTTATTTTAGCGTATTTTTGATATAAATGAAGACAATATAAAAGTGCCATAGAGTCTTTCCCACCACTAATTCCAATACAAATCGAAGTATTGTCTTTAAAAAGGTTAAATTCATCATCAGCTCTTCTAATTGAAGCTAAAATAATACGTAATGCTCTCATATCTTAAAAATGATAAATTATTTACTTTTATAAAGCAAAAGTAATATTAAAATTTATAAAAGAATATAGTAAAATATTTCGGTATGAAAGTAATTTATTTAAAAAATTTTGATGAAGTTAATGAAGTAGCTAAACTCTCATTAGTTTTAGGAAATTTCGATGGTGTTCATATTGGTCATGCGCAATTAATCAATTATGCTAGAACTAATAGTAGTGGAAATTTGGGGGTTTTTACTTTTGATAAACCTTTAAAAACAATTGAAGGTTGTTTAACTTCTTTAGATGATAGAATCGAATTATTTAAAGAATTAGGTGTTGATTATGTTTTTATTATTTTAACTGATGATAATTTTAAAAAAATGTCGTATATCAAATTTGTCGATTTAATTTTAAAGAAATTAAATCCAGTTAAAATTTTTTGTGGTCCTGATTTTAAATATGGGTTTAATGCTCAAGGTGATGTTTTCTATTTAAAAGAAAGATTTAGCGAAGTTTATGTTTTAAATTATGTTAATAATCATAATGGTAATAAAATCTCCTCATCTTCAATTAGAGAATTGATTAAAGAAGGAAATATATATGAAGCTAACAGATGGCTTGGAAGGATTTATAGAATAAAAGGAGTAGTTTCTAAAGGAAAAGGGAAGGGATTAAGTTTTGGTTTCCCAACTGCAAATTTAACTTTAAGTGATAATTATGTTATTCCTAAAGAAGGTGTTTATGTTACAAAAACAAATGTAAACGGTCATATTTTTCGCTCTCTTACTAACATTGGAAAAAATCCAACAATTTCTGATGATAATAAACTTACTATTGAAACTTATATTTTTGATTTCCAAGATGAATTATATGGAAAAGAAATTGCTGTATCTTTTTACTCTCGCTTAAGAGATGAAATTAAATTTGCTTCTACTAAAGAGTTAGTTGAGCAACTTGAAAAAGATATGGATGATGCTATATATTACTTCGATTATGGTAAAAAAATAAGTTAAATACTTTAAAATTTATCGAAATTCTCAATTTTTTATTGTTTTTATATATCGATTCGTGTATATTGATTAAGAGACTTTTATCTTTGATCTAGGAATCTCCAACCTTTTTCATTGGTAATAGCGTTTATTTTATTAAAGGAGAAAAAAAGATGGCTGTAAGCAAACAAACAAAGGCTGAATTAGTAAAAAAATTCGGTAAAACTGAAAAAGACACTGGTAGTGTCGAGGTTCAAGTTGCTATTTTAACTGCTTCAATTAAACATTTAACTGAACATTTAAAAAATAACGATAAGGACCACGTTGCAAGAAGAAGCTTATTAGTATTAGTTGGTAAAAGAAAATCTTTACTTTCTTATTTAGAGAAACAAGATAGAGATGCTTATATCAAACTTATTGCTGAACTTGGATTACGTAAATAGTTTATTAAAAAAGAAATTTATAAAGACTCTATTTGAAATAGAGTCTTTTGTTTTCTTTCTTGTTATAATTAGTAAGGTATTTTTATGGATACAAAAACGATTTCATATTCTTTAAGGAATTATAAAAAACAATTAATTTTTGGGCCTATTTTTAAAACAATTGAAGTTATTTTTGAACTTTTTATTCCTTTAATAATGAAGCAAATTATTGACGTAGGAATTGCAAAAGGTCAAATGGGAGATTATTCCTATATCATTTATTTAGGCTTAGTTATTTTATTGTTAGTCATCTTTGGATTTTTTTCAACGATGGTTTGCCAATACCTTTCTAGTGTTTGTTCGCAAGGTTTTGGAACCGATTTAAGAAATAGAATTTATCGAAAGGTTGATGAATTATCTTTAAAAGAATTGGAACTTGTTGGTAAAGGTAATTTATTAACGATACTAACTAATGATACAAATCGTTTACAAGTGGGTGTAGCAAGTTTAATTCGTTTAGCTATAAGAGCTCCTTTACTTGTTGTTGGCTCTTTAATAATGTGTATTTTTGTTTCAATTAAAGCTTTTTATGTATTTTTAGTCGCTGTTATAATTGTTTCTGTTTTCGTCGCAATTATTTTCATTTTATCAAGTAAACAAATTTTAAAAGTTCAAAAAAAGGTTGATAAAATTGTTACCATTTCTAATGATGATTTAGCTGGAAGCAGAGTAATTAGAGCTTTTAATAAAGAAGAAGATGAAGCAATAAAGTTTAAAAAAATAAATGATGAATATTATAAAGAAGCTAGAAAAAATGCTTTTTTTAATGCTCTTGTCAATCCATTAACATATTTAATTATTAATGGAGCAGCAGTTATTATTGTTTTATTAGCTAAAAATTATATTAATTTACCTGATGAAATGAGTAGTGGAGATCTTTTAGCTTTAATTCAATATTTAAACCAAATTATGACGGCCCTTTTAGTTGTATTTAATCTCGTTATTGTTTTTACAAAAGCTTTAGCGTCAAGAAAAAGAGTAAATGATTTTTTAACAAAAGAAAGTTCAATTAAAAATGGAACAATTAAACAAAGTGAATTTAAAAATGGAAATCCTTTAATTACCTTTAAAAATGTCTTTTTTAGATATGAAGATGGCGATAATTATGTTATTAAAGATGTTTCTTTTAATATAAATAAAGGTGAAACTGTCGGTATTATTGGTGGAACAGGAAGTGGAAAAACTACAATTATCAAATTAATTGAAAGATTTTTTGATTCTAGTGAAGGAGAAATTTTATTTAATTCAAAGAATATTAAAGATTATGATACTTTTTATTTAACATCTCTTATTTCTTTAGTTTCTCAAAAAGTTTCTATTTTTAATGGCTCAATTAAAGAAAATTTAACAATGGGAAATGAAAATATAAATGAAGAAATGATGGAAGAAGCTTTACAAGAAGCTGATGCTTATTCATTTGTGTATAAATATGAAGATAAATTAGAACATAAAATTGTTGAAGGTGGTAAAAATTTATCTGGCGGTCAAAAACAAAGAATTTCAATTGCAAGAGCTCTTTTAAAAAGAGGAGAAGTTTTAATTTTAGATGATTCTACAAGCGCTTTAGACTTTTTAACTGATAAAAAGATAAGAAATAATATTAAAAATATTGATGGTTTAACAACTATTATTGTTTCTCAAAGAGCAACTTCGTTGGTTGATTGCGATAAAATTATCGTCATGTATCATGGTGGAATTGAATCAATTGGAACGCATGAAGAATTATTAAAAACTTCTAAAGTTTATAAAGAAATTTATTCTTCTCAGGTGAAAAATTATGAGTAATTTTAAGTTTTTATTTAAATATTTAAAAAAAGAGATGGTTTCGATAATTTTGTGCGTCATTTTATCGATTATTACCGTCTTATGTATAACTTTTATTCCTTATTTTATTGGGGATAGTGTTGATATTATCTCTTCTTTTTTAGAAGTAACTAATGTTGGCTCGGTTGATTGGACTTCTTTATATCATAATATTTTGATTATTTGCATAATAATATCATCATTAGTAATTTTTCAGTTGTTATTTGACACAATATTAGGTTTCTTTGTGGAAAGAATTACTATTTGTATCCGTGTTGATACATTTAATAAAATCAATAAAGTTTCTATTAAATATATAGATGAACAATCAAAAGGTGATTTAATTAGTCGAATTATTAATGATGTTGATAATTTAAATACAGGTTTAGTTAGTGGAATTAGACAATTTTTTAGTGGTGTAGTTCAAATAATTGCAACAATATCAATTATGTTTTATTTGAATTGGATGTTAGCTTTAACCGTTATCGTTTTAACTCCTTTTTCTTTTTTACTTTCTTATGTAATTGCTAAAAAGAGTGCTAAATATTACAAAAAATGTAATGAATATATTGGTGAAGGAAGCGGAATCTTCCTTGAATATATTAATAATATTGAAACAGTTAAATCTTTTAACTATGGGCTTAAATCGTTTGAAAAATATAAAAAAACTAATTCAAATTTATATAAAGTCGGTCAAAAAGCACAATTTGTTTCATCTTTAGTTAACCCTTCTTCTAGATTAATAAACAATTGTATTTATGCTTTTGTTGGTACTTTAGGAGCTCTTTTATGTGTTTTGACTTATGAAAATGGCGGGCAATTTTTAAATACAACCATGAGTATTGGAATGGTTACAACATTCCTTCAATATTCTATTCAATATGCTAAACCATTCGATGGAATTACTTCATGTTTAAGCGAAATTCAAAATGCGTTCTCTTCTTTAACACGTATAAAAAATGTATTCTTAACTCCGGATGACATTGATGAAGGTAAAGAAAATATCGGTGAAAAAATTTCTGATATTTCGTTTGAAAAAGTAAATTTTGGATATACTGAAAACCAAAAAGTTATTAAAGATTTTACTTTAAATGTTCCATATGGTAAAAAAATTGCAATTGTTGGGCCTACTGGTTGTGGGAAGACTACGCTTATTAATTTGTTATTACGTTTTTATGATCCAAATAACGGAGCAATAAAAATAAACAGAGTTTCAAATTTAAATTATAGTAAAAAAAGTATTCGTTCTCATTTTGGTATGGTTTTACAAGATACGTGGATTTTTAATGGAACCGTTTTTGAAAATATTGCTTATGGAAAAAAAGATGCAACCTTAGAAGAAGTTAAAGATGCTTGCATAAGAGCAAATTGTTTAGATTTTATCGAAAGATTGGGAAAAGGTTTTGATACAAAAATAGCTGATGATAGCGGTTTAAGTGCGGGTCAAAAACAACTTATTTGTATCGCTAGGGTTATGCTTTTAATGCCTGATATTATGATTTTAGATGAAGCCACTTCAAATATTGATACTCGAACTGAAATGAAAATTACTGAAGCTTTTAAAAAGTTAACCGATGGCAAAACATCTTTCATCATTGCTCATCGTTTGTCAACTATTGTTTCAAGCGATTTAATTTTAGTTTTAAAAGATGGTGAAATTATTGAGATGGGTAATCATAAAGATTTAATTGAGAAAAAAGGATTCTATTATGATTTATATAATGCTCAATTTTCAAACTAATTTTTGATTATTTTTTATATTTCTAGAATAAGTATTTTTAATTTAAAACCATTAATTTTGATTTCATAGAAATAGGATTACTTTCGTATTTCTATGAAAAATGTGGTTTAATTTTTAAATAAAAAATAGATATTTAAAAGTATCTTTTTTTAATGGTATAATTTTTACGTTTAATATTTGAGGAAAATTAAGAAAATGAAACGTGTTTTTGAAAAAGAGTTCTTCGGTAAAAAATTGGTAGTAGAAACCGGAGAGATAGCAAAACAAGCAGATGGTGCTGTTTTTGTTAGATTAAATGATACTGTTGTTTTATCAACAGCTTGTTGCAGCGATGAACCAAAAGAAGGAGATTTCTTCCCTCTAACTGTTACTTATGAAGAAAAACAATATGCAATCGGAAGAATTCCTGGTGGTTTTTTAAGAAGAGAAGGAAGACCAGGTGAACACGCAACTTTAACCGCGAGATTAATTGATAGACCAATTCGTCCTATGTTTAGTGATGGATTTAGAAACGAAGTACAAATTATTAATACTGTTATGAGTGTTGATTTAGATTCAACTCCAGAAATGACAGCAATGTTTGGCTCTTCTTTAGCACTTGGAATTTCTGATATTCCATTTGATGGTCCAATTGCAGGCGTTTATGTAGGTAGAGTTAATGGAAAACTTATTATCAATCCTTCAGTTGAAGAAAGAGAAGCTTCAGATTTAAATTTAGCTGTCGCTGGTACAAAAGAAGCTATTAATATGGTTGAAGCTGGTGCTAATGAATTAAGTGAAGATGAAATGCTTGATGCAATTATGTTTGGTCATGAAGCAATTAAAGTTCTTTGTGAATTTGAAGAAGAAATTATTAAAGAAATTGGAAAACCAAAAAGAGAAATTCAACTTTATACACCTGATCAAGTTATTGTTGATGATATTTATGGAAGAATTTATGACAGAATGGTTAAGGCAATTTCTATTTTTGATAAATTAGAAAGGCAAAATGCAATTGATGCTTTAAAAAATGAAATTCTTGACGATTACGATAATCGTGAATATAAAAAAGAAAAAGAACATAAGGCAGCAATGCTCATGGTCAATGATATTTTAGAAAGCATGGTCGCTAATGAAGTTAGAAGACTTATTACTGAAGAAAAAATTAGACCAGATGGTAGAAAAATAGATGAAATTAGACCTTTAGATGCTAAAGTCGATTTATTACCTAGAGTTCATGGTTCTGCAATGTTTACAAGAGGCCAAACACAAGTTATCTCAACTTGTACATTAGGTATTAAAGAAGATGAACAAATTTTAGAAAGTTTATCTCCTGAAGATACAAAAAGATGGATGCATCACTATAATTTCCCACCTTTCTCTGTTGGTGAAATCGGGAGAACTGGTACTCCAGGAAGAAGAGAAATTGGTCATGGTGCATTAGGCGAAAGAGCATTATCTTATGTTTTACCTAGCGAAGAAGAATTCCCTTACACAATTAGATGTGTTGCTGAAGTTTGTGAATCGAATGGTTCGTCATCTCAAGCATCAATTTGTGCATCATGCATGGCTTTAATGGCTGCGGGTGTTCCAATTAAGAGAATGGTTAGTGGAATTGCAATGGGATTAATTACTTCAGGACCTTTAGATGGTAATCATCCATATACAATTTTAACTGATATTCAAGGTTTGGAAGATCATTTTGGTGATATGGATTTCAAAGTTGCTGGAACTGAAGTTGGTGTTACTGCTTTACAAATGGATATTAAAATTAAAGGTGTTACAAGAGAAATTTTACATGATGCTTTAATGCAAGCTCATAAAGCAAGAGCTGAAATTAGAGAAGTTATGTCAAAAGCAATCGCTGAGCCACGTAAAGAATTATCAAAATATGCACCTAAATTTGTTTCTTTCTATATTGATAAGGACAAAATTAGAGAAGTTATTGGTACAGGTGGAAAAGTTATCAATGATATCATTGAACAATGTAATAATGTAAAAATTGATATTGATGATGATGGAAAAGTTTCAATTTATCATACAGATGCTGACATGTTACTTAAAGCAAAAAATATCATTCTTAACATTGCAAGAGTAGTTGAAATCGGCGAAGAATTCACAGGTATTGTTACAAGAGTTGAAGATTTTGGCGCTTTTGTTTCACTTTTTGGTGATAAAGAGGGATTATGCCATGTTTCAAAATTAAGCAATGGATATGTTAAGAGCGCTCATGATGTAGTTAGAGTTGGTCAAACTTTAAAAGTTAAAGTTATTGGTATTGATGAAAAAGGTAAAATTTCTGTTTCTCATAAAGAATTTGAACCTAAAGGTGAAAATCAAAATAAAAATGGAGAAGTAGTTGAAGAAAAGAAGAAAAGATCTTTCTTTAAGAAATAATATTTAAAACTATGTTACATTTAATTGTTTCAGATATTCATGGAGCAAAATCTTCTGCAGAAAAAATTGTATCATTAGATAAGCAGTATAATTTTAGTAGTATTTTAGTACTAGGAGATATCAACTATAACGGAGCAAGAAATGTTCCGCCAGTTGATTATTCTCCTATTGATGTGACTGCTTTATTAAAAACAATTAAAGATAAATGTCTTTTTATAAGAGGAAATTGCGATAGCCGTGTCGATGAATTTGTTTTAGAAAAGAAATTCTTTAATATCAAAAAAATTAAAATTAATAAAAGAAAATTTATTCTTACCCATGGTGATTTATATAATAAAGAAAATTATAAAATTCATAAAAATAATATCTTTTTATATGGTCATACCCATATTTATGAATTAACAAAAACTAAAAATAACTATTTTATTTTAAACCCAGGTTCAATTTCTCTTCCAAAAAACAATAATCCTCGTACTTATCTAATTTTTGATGATGAAAAAGAATTATTTTCTTTATATAATATTGATGATGTGTTGATTGATTCCTTATCAATGAAATAGATCATAATAAGAATTGAAGTAAAGGAGTTTTAATGGACAAAATTAAGATTTTAGCTTTAGGCGGGTTAGATGAAGATGGTAAAGATCTTTATGTTATTGAAATAAACAAAGATATTTTTGTTGTTGGTGGTGGATTTAAATATCCTTCAAAAACAACGCCAGGTATTGATTTTATAATTGCAGATTTTTCATATTTAAAAGATAACAAAGATCGTGTAAAGGCTTTTTTATTACCAAAATGTAAGAAAAATAGTTTTGGGGCTATTCCCTATATTTATAAAGAAATTAAAGCGCCAATTTATTGTACAGCCCTTACTAAATTATTTTTAGAAAAGTTTTCAAGTGATTATCTTCAAGATAATGACTATGATTTTAAAATAATTGATTTACCTACTTCTTTTGAAATAGCTGGTCATCAATTTACACTTTTTTCAACCTGCGCTTCAGTACCTTCAACTTTTGGTTTTGCAATTAAAACAAATTTAGGAAATATCGTTTATAGCGGAGATTTTATTGTTGAATATTCAAACGAAACATCTTTTAGATTAGATTTAAATACTTTAGGTAAAATTGCAGAAAATCCAACATTATTATTAATGTCTGAATCAGTAAATTCATTAAAACCAGGATATTGTTCACCTAATCATCGTCTTTATCCACGATTAATAAATTATTTACATAATGCCGAAGGTCGAGTATTTATCGCTGCAAATAGTGATAATTTATACCACATTGATGAGATTTTTAGAGCATGTAAAGAAACTAATAAAAAAATTTATCTTTATGATGACATTTCAAAAGATTTATTTAAATTATCTAAAATTAAAGATTTAAATAGATTCCCATCAAAAGATGTTGTCAGTAAAGATGATGTTTTAAGAGTTAAAGAATCTTCTTTAGTGATTTTAATGAGTGATGAGAGTGAAAGAATTTATGATAAAGTTTCTCTTTTAGCAAATAATGAAAATGATGATAAATTAATTTCTTTAAAAGAGAGTGATACATTTTATTTAGCAGCAATACCTTCAGATAATAATGAAATTATTGCTACTGAAACAATTGACGAACTTTATAAAAGCGGATGTCACGTTCATTATGAAACAAAAAGTACTTTAAATAAGATGCATGCTTATGAAGAAGATTTAAAAATGTTAATTTCTTTATTAAAACCTAAATATTATTTCCCTATTGAAGGATATTATGTTTCGCTTTTAGCAAACGCAAAACTTGCTTTTGATATGGGGATAGGGTTATCGCATAATTCAATTTTCCTTTTAGATAATGGTCAAACGTTAGTTTTTGAAGATAACAAAGCTCCTTCTTTAGATTTTAATTATGATAATAAAATTATGATTGGCGATGTGATGATTGACGGAATCGGAGTAGGCGATGTTGTTAATGAAATTATTTCTGATAGAAATAGACTTGGTGAAGATGGAGTAGTTGTTTTGGGTTGCGCTATTTCTAAAAGTCAAAGAGACATTTTAGCTGGACCAGATATTCAAATGAGAGGTTTCTTATTTTTAAAAGATAAAGATGCTGATCAAATGTTAAAAGATATTCAAAAAGTATTTGTTGAAAATGTTAAAGAATGGCTTTCGACAACCGTTAAATTTGATGTTAATGAATTGGAAGATCAAATTGTTAATATTTTAAGAAAAATGCTTTTAAAAAATAATAATCGTAATCCGGTTGTTAAACCTAACATTGTAATTATTGAATAGTAAAAAACAATAATAAAAATAAGTGAAAATTCCATTAAAATAATGGAATTTTTCTTAATTTATTTATATAATTTTGTTGTATGATTAATAAAGAAAAGTTAAACAAAATATCAAATGAAACTGCTAAAAGTAGTATTGGAATTTTTATATGCTTATTTTCTATATATTTAGCTTTAAATTTAGCTCCTACTTTTCAATATGATATATTTATTTATTTAGCTAGAGCAATTACGTGGGTAGTATCTTTTTTTGTTGGAGGGATATTTTCTTATATTATTTATTTATTATTATTTATCTATGGTTTAGGTTTAATAATTTATCATAAAAAAACTAAATTAAGATTAGCTCTTTTTATTAGTGGTGTAATTTTATTTTCTATTGGCGGAATGATTCTTTTAACTAATGGATTTAATTTAACTACTTTAGAAAGTGGTGAGATTAGATATTTAACATTTGATAATTTTGGGACAGTTTTATTAAATAATGTTATTTATACTGATTCAGTTTTTAGAATAAATATTATTTATAATAGTGGAATTATTGGAATGTTTTTAACTGCTTTAATAAATCAATTTTTAGGATATGTTGGTTCTTATACAATTGGTTCAATTATTTTTGTGGCGGGAGCAGTCTTACTTTTAATTCGCCCTTCGATGTATTTATTTAAAAAATTTAATGAATATCGTAATTTTAATTATCAATATTCACCAAAAAGTGCTTTTACAAAAGCAAAAGATATTACTTTAACAACAACAACTATTGATTCTTTAGAAGATGGTGATGATACAAACATCGAAGTTAAACAAGAACATGAAGTAAAAAGTGAAGAAAAAGAGAAAAAATATTCTCAAAACGATTATATTGAAAGAGCTGAAAAAGAAAGACTAGAAAAAGTTCGTCCTGCTTTTATTGACCCATCTCAACCTGAAGAACAATATTATGCCGGGGATCATTTTGAAGATAAACCTTTAACAAGAGCTCATTTTAGTGAAGAAGAATTTGCTGATAAAGTTAGTTTTAATAATAAAAAAGAGGAAAATAATAATTTTAAGACAAATTCTTATAAAGAAGTTTCTGATAATAAAATTGAACCTCTTAAAGAAGAGATTAAAGATAATTATGATATCCCTAAAACAGATGTTGCTATTAAACCAACATTTGGATATTTAGATGATTTAAATAAGGAAAATAATTTAAATCAAGCTAAACCAAAAATTAGAAAAAAGCAGAAATATATTGCCCCTTCTTTAAGCTTGCTTGAAAGTAGAACAACTCATGAAACTGATCAGAAGAATAAAGAGGTAGCTGAAGAAAGAAGTGATACTATTAACCAAGTTTTAACTGATTTAGGAGTTAAAGCTAGAGTCGTTTCTTATAAAATTGGACCATCAGTTACGCGTTATGATATTCAAACTGAAAGAAGTGAATCTATTAAAGGATTTGATTCATATATAAATGATATTTGTATTCGTTTAGGTGGAGTTAATGCTCGTTTTTCACCTATTGTTTTAGGAAAAACAACTTCTGGATTAGAAATTGCTAATGCTGTTTGTTCAATTGTTAATTTTAAAGATTGTTTACAAGCTTTAAACCGTTTACCAAAAACAAAACCAACAAATATTCCTTTTGGTAAAGATATTAATAACGAACTTTTAACTGTTGATCTTCAAGAAACACCACATTTATTAGTAAGTGGTACTACGGGTAGTGGTAAATCTATTTTTGTTCATTCATTAATTATGACTTTAATCATGAGAAATTCTCCGGATAATTTAAAGTTATTATTAATTGATCCTAAAACTGTTGAATTTAATAAATATCGTGAAATTCCTCATTTGTTATGTCCACCAGTTGGTATTGATGATCCTCAAAGACCATATGAAATATTAACGAAAATTTGCGATATGATGGAAGAAAGATATGCTCTTTTTGCTGAAACTGATTGTTCTAAATTAAAAGAATATAACGAATGGGCATTAGCTCATGGAAAAGAAACTCTCCCGGTTATTGTTGTAGTTGTTGATGAATATGCTGATTTAGTTGAATCTAATAAACGTATTTCTGAACCTGTTGTTAGAATAGGTCAAAAAGCTAGAGCAGCTGGAATTCATATGATTATTGCAACTCAAAGACCATCTGTTAATGTTATTAATGGTGTTATTAAAGCAAACATTCCTTCTAGAGTTGCTTTACTTTCATCTTCTTATACTGATTCAAATACTATCGTTGATCAAGGTGGAGCTGAAAAATTAATTGGTAATGGTGATATGCTTATTAAATGTGCTTTATTAAGTAATACATTCCTTATTCGTTGCCAAGGGGCTTATGTTTCTAATCAAGAAATTAAAGCAGTTTGTGATTATTTACGTAATAATTATGAAACTCAATATGATGAAGAGATTATGGATATAATTAATAAGCCAGTTGCTCAAGACCCTGTTTTAATGGAAGCAAGTAAAGAATCGCGTTTTGGTAGTGATGAAGATATTTATCAAGAAGTTAAAAATCGGGCTATGAGCGAAGAATATATTTCAATGAGTAAAATTCAAACGACTTTCTCAATTGGTTTTAATAGAGCTTCTAGAATTTTTAAACGTTTACAAAGAGAAGGTGTTGTAAGTAGCGATCCAGCAACCAACTCATCAAAAGGAAGCAAAGTTTTATTACATAATTTTGATTATAGCGCAGCAAAAGAAGAATATATGGCAGGTAGTGTTGAGCAAACTACATTTAAGAAAAAATAGTTAAATTTAATTTATGCCAATAGGAATAGATCTTACATATATTCCTCGCTTTAAGGACAAAGAAGATTTAGCAAGGAAAATTTTAAGTGAAGATGAATTAAAAAGTTATTATAATTCTATTAGCAAAGAAGTTTTTCTTGCGTCTCGATTCGCTTTAAAAGAAGCGTTAATTAAATTTTTAGAATTAAATATTTTATCTGTTGATTTAAAAGATATAAATATCAAGAAAAAAGAAAATGGAGCAGTTTATGTTCTATATAAAAATAAAAAGTATTCTGCTTCTTTATCTCATGAAAAAGATTATTGTGTGGGGGTTGTAACTGATGATTGATAATTTTTTTGGAGCAAATTTAGTTGATTTTAATACTTGTAAAGTTGCGCTTTTTTCTTCATTACAAAAAGCAGACTCTACACCTATTAACTTAATTATCAATGATGAAAGAGTTGTTCGTTTAGATATCAAAAAACAAGTGTTTTTAAGCGGCATTGCTATGTATACTTGTTATTATAAAGATGGTTTTAAATTAGGAAATTCGTATAAGGTTTCTATTGAAAACCATGGAATAGCTAATTTAAATGTTTCTGAAATTGTAAATAATCCATCTTTTGATGATGATTATTTTTATCCAAATGATGATTTAGGAGTTACATATACAAAGGAAAATACAACTTTTAAAATTTGGGCACCTTTAGCTAGTAAGGTCGAAGTTTTAATTAGAAAAGATTTTAATTCTCAATATGTTGGTCATTATTTAAAACGAGGCGAAAAAGGTGTTTTTTCACTTACTTTAGATGGCGATTATGAAAATTATCATTATATTTATGTTGTTACAAATAATGAAATTCCTACTTTAACAACTGACCCTTATGGAAAAGCAAGTGTTGCTAATGGTAAAGAAAATGTAATTATCGATTTTTCTAAAACAAAAATAGATATGTATGAAGATCATTTACCTCTTTATAAATCATATTTAGATACAATTATTTATGAATTAGATGTTAGAGATTTTACAATTGATGAAAACACAGATATTGAATATAAAGGAAAATATTTAGGTTTAACTGAAGAAGGTAAAAAAACAAAAGGTGGACATGAAGCTGGACTTGATTATTTAGCTTCTTTAGGTATTACTCATGTTCAAATTTTACCAATTTATGATTTTAAAACAATTGATGAAAATCACCCCTTAGATTCTTATAACTGGGGATATGATCCACAACAATATTTTGTCCCAGAAGGAAGCTATGCAACTGATCCAAATGATGGTTATTCTAGAGTTATTGAATGTAAAAAAATGATAGCAGCACTTCATAAAAAAGGGATAAAAGTGAACATGGATGTTGTCTATAATCATGTCTATGAAGGTCTTTTTAGTTCTTTTGAAAATGTAGTTCCTGGTTATTTCTTTAGAAAAAGAAAAGATGGTACTTTGTGCAATGGAACTGGATGTGGGAATGATGTTGATAGCGAAAGATTAATGGTTAAGAAATTAATTGTTGATTGTTGTAAATTTTGGTGTGAAGAATATTCAATTGACGGATTAAGATTCGATTTAATGGGTATTTTAGATGTAAATACAATAAATCGAGTTGTTAAAGTTTGTCGAGCAATTAAATCAGATTTCATGGTATATGGTGAAGGATGGGATATGAATACCGAATTAAAGAGTGAAAAGAAAGCTTCGATTTTAAATTCATTTAAAATGGAAGATGTTGCATTCTTTAATGATACATATAGAGATACTTTAAAAGGTCCAAATGGAACAGATAAACTATCTGTTGGTGGTTATTTAACTGGCAATCCATCATATGTTGAAGGTTTTAAATTTGCTTTTCTTTCATCCTCATTAAATTTTGTTTATCCAGCAAGATTTAAATTTGCAAGTCAATCAATAAATTATGTTGAGTGCCATGATAACTTCACTATTTTTGATAAAGTTTCTTCAATTTATGACAAAAATAATGAAGAAATAGTATTGAATATTATTAAACAAATTAACGGAACCATTCTTTTATCTATTGGAATCCCATTTTTTCATGCTGGTCAAGAAGTCGGTTTAACAAAATATTATGTAGATAATACTTATAATAAAGGTGATTATTATAATAAATTTAGATGGGACGTTTTAGATAAACGTTATGATATGGTTACTTATTTGAAATCAATGATTACCTTTAAAAAAGATTTTTATAAAGTTAATGAAGAAAAGCCTGAAAATATTGGAAAAATGATTAATTTTGTCAATTTAGACCAAAATCTTTTAGAAATTTTTGTTAAGGCTTTAGATGATAAAGAATATATTATTATTTTTAATCCAACAGACAATCGTGCAACATTTGTTTTTGATGATTATTATAAATTAATTTGTGGTCAAGCTGGTTATTTAAAAGGTTCCGATTTATATATAAAAAATTCAACAATTGAACCACATTGTGTCTCAGTATTTTTAAAGAAAGAGGCTGAATAAATATGTTTAAATATTTTAAAGTTATTTGTAAAGTAATTTTTCCTTTAATATGGTCTTATTTTACATGTCTTTTACCTTATTCTATTCATCCTGAAAAAAGAAGCTTAGAAAAAAGATTTCGTAAAGTTCAACACATAATTAGAAAGGTTTTAAAAGCTTTTAACATAAATTATCATGCATCTGACTTAGAAGAATTTTATAAAAATAGAAATAATGATGAGAATTATTTGTTTATTTGTAATCATATTTCTGATTTAGATCCTTTAATTTTCATTGCTCTTGCTCCAAGACCAATTACTTTTGTTGCAAAAATTGAAACGTTAAAATTTCCACTTGTTGGACGTGCTATTAAGATTTTAAGCGGAGAATTTATGGATCGTGATGATTTAAAACAAAGCTTAAAAATTATGATTAATGTTCAAAAAAAATTAGCTAGTGATGAAAAAATTGATATTATGATTTTTCCAGAAGGAACAAGAAATAAGGGAGATGTTTTTAAAACTTTACCATATCATCATGGTACATTTAGACCGGCTTTTAAAGCTAATAAAAATATTGTCGCCTTTGCAATTAGCGGAGATAATAAGGTATTAAGCTTAAAAGATAAAAGAAAAAGATATGATACATATATTAAAAAAGTAGCCCTTTATACCCCTGTTGATTATAAGGATATAAAGACGACTGATTTAGCAATTGATTGTGAAAATAAAACTAATGAAATTTTAAGTAAAATGAAAAGTAACTAATGCCTTAATCCTTTTGGATATAGATTTTTTAAAATTCCTTTAGTATATTTTACATAACCTAAATTTAAATTATTAAAAGAAACAATGTAGTATCCATCTTTTATATTTAAATTTTTATTGATACTTTCACCTTTAATATATTTTTTCATTTCTTCTTCATTTAAAAAAATGGAAGAAGTTGAAGCAAAATAATGAGAGAGATTAAAAGAAGGAATAAAATAGTCTTTTTTAATTTCACAAATATCAATCCCATACCTAATTAATGGGATTTTTTCATTAATGAGGTCAAAATTTGAACCATAGAGGTGTTTTTTAATTTCTTTATAGTATTTAAAATTAAGATTTAATGATGAAATTATGTTTTTATATTTATTTGAATTGTTTTTGTCTTTAATTATATTTTTTTTAAAATTTTTATTTTTTGATGAACCTTTCTTTTTAATTTTAGCAATAAATTGCCCTTCTCCTTTATAAAACATTGGAAAAAGATGAATAGCTTCTTTTAATTCTTTACTTCGATATTCTCCATCGACATGTGGAAGATCAACTATAGAAATATCATTTCTTTCATTTAATAGTTTTAAAATATTTAATTCGTTTTCTTCAAAAGAAAATGAACAAGTAGAATAAATTAATGTTCCTCCATCCTTTAATAAATCGATTGCTCTATTAAGTAAATCATATTGAATCGAACTTAAAGATGTTACTTTTTCATAGGACCAATCGTTTTTCATTTCTTCCATTTTTCTAAACATTGCACTTCCTGAACAAGGGGCATCTAAAATTATTTTGTCAAAAGTGTTATTTAAAATATTAGGATTTTTCAAAAAATCAAAATTAATTATAGTGATATTATCTAAACCAAGTTTTTCAACATTGCTTGATAAAGTTAGTGTTCTAGAATGAGAAATATCATTCGAAATAAGATTAATATTTCTATTTTTTAAAGATAAATATATACTTTTTCCACCAGGAGCAGCGCATAAATCCAAAATTACATCGTTTTCTTTTGCATCTAAGAGTTCGCTTACAAGCATACTAGAAGCGTCCATTATATAAAAAGCGCCATTATCGAAAAGATAACTTTTTCCAAATTGATAAATATTTTTATCAAAATAAAATACATTTTTTAAAAATGGATGTTTTTCTATTTTAGGAAATTCTTTTATAAATTCCTTTTCTCCAATTTTTGATGTATTTAAGATTAAAGAAGAAGTCCTTTCTTTTTCTAATTCTTTAGTTAATTCATTTATTGTTTCTTTTGATAAATATTTTTCTAAATGTTCGATAAAATCCATGAAATTATTATACAAAAATTAATACAAAACTGACATTTTTTTATCTATAATATTTCTTAGAGGAATATTTATGAATATTGAAGAAATTATTGAGAAAAAAAGAGATGGGTTTGAATTAAACCGTGATGAAATTCGTTATTTTATCAAAGGTTATGTTGCTAATGAAATTCCGGATTATCAAGCAAGTGCTTTATTAATGGCTATTTATATTCGTGGAATGAATAAAAAAGAAATCGGTATTTTAACCGATGAAATGCGTATTTCTGGTGAGGTTTGGGATTTAAGCAGTATTCCTGGATTAAAATTAGATAAACACTCAACCGGTGGAGTTGGTGATAAAGTCTCTCTTGTTTTGGGGCCAATGGTTGCTTCTTGTGGTGGAAAATTAGCTAAAATGAGCGGCCGTGGTTTAGGGCATACTGGTGGAACATTAGATAAACTTGAATCTATCCCAAATTTCAATATTTATGAAAATTACGAAGAATTTAAAACTCAAATTGATAAAATTGGGATGGCTATAATTGGTCAAGATAAAGAAATCGACCCTGCCGATAAAAAACTTTACGCTTTAAGAGATGTTACCGGAACTGTTTCTTCAATTCCTTTAATTGCAAGTTCAATTATGTCAAAAAAACTTGCAAGTGGAGCTGATTGCATACTTTTAGATGTTAAATATGGAAGTGGTGCGTTTATGAAGACTATTGAAGATGCTAAAAAATTAGCTCAAACAATGGTTGATATAGGAAAAGAATTAAACAAAGATGTTCGTGCTGAAATAACGGACATGGATCAACCTTTAGGTTTTGCGATTGGTAATAATTTAGAAGTTAAAGAAGTAATTGATACTTTAAAAGGACATGGACCTAAGGATTTAATCGAACTTTGCCTTTCAAGTGGCTCAATTATGCTCCAACAAGGAAAAATTTTTGATAATGAAAAAGATGCGAGAAATGCGTTAATTGAAAATATCAATAATGGAAAAGCATTTGAAAAATTTAAAGAATTTGTCAGAGCACAAAAAGGTGATGTAAGTTATATTGAACATCCAGAAAAATTCCCTGTTGCTAAAAATATAATTAAGATTAATTCTATTAGATCTGGTTTTGTTAATAAAATCAATGCTTTAGCAATAGGAAAAGGATCTATGGAACTTGGTGGCGGAAGAGAAAAACTCGATGATGTTATTGATATGTCCGCTGGTATCGTTTTAAATAAAAAGATTGGTGATCAAGTAAAAGAAGGAGAACTCTTAGCAACTTTATATACTAATAAAGAAAATTTTGAGAAAGTAAAAGAAGACGTTTTAAACGCCTTCTTGATAGAAGATTCTTTTGATGAAAGCAATGTTTCTAAGAAAATATTAATTGATTAGTAAATATTTAGTATTTATTTATTGTTTTTCGAGTATATTTCTTTTATCATTTTTACATTAGAAGAACGAACAACTTTTTCTAATTTAGCATAATTATCATTAAGTGCTTTTTCATAAGATGAAGAAGCATTTTTATTTGGTTTATAAAATCTAGCATTTTTTAAAATTTCAGGTAAATATTGTAAATGTACCCATACGTCAGGCATGTCATAAGGATATTTATCTTCTTCTTTTACATTAACTGGTGTGAATTTTAAATAATCTAAGACAGGCAAAGGTTTATTTTTAGCCATATCCATAGCTTCATACATAGCTGAACAGGCAGCTTTTGATTTTGGAGATAAACATAAATCGACAATCGCAACTGATAAAGGAATAATTGCTTCAGGAAAACCAACATATTCTGCGCTATCTACCGCTATTTTTGTTCTCATGCATGCTTGTGGATTAGCAATTCCTATATCTTCATATGCAGTTACTAAAAGTCGTCTTGTTAAACTTTGTAAATCGTTAGAGATACATAATCTAGCTGCATAATATAAAGCAGCATTTACATCGCTTCCTCTTATAGATTTTTGCATAGCAGAAACACTGTCATAATGCATATCTTCATCTTTATCGGTTAAAAGATTTGAAACTTTCAAAATTTTTTTAACCATTTCTAAAGATATATAATTATTTTTATAAGAAATAGATAAAATTTCTAAATAATTTAAAGCAAAACGAAAATCTCCACCCGAAGCAGTTGCAATATATTTTAAAGCATCATCGTCAATGGTTAGTTTATTATCATAACCATTTTTATTAGATATGGCTTTTTTTAATCCTTCGACAATATCTTCTTCGCTAAGTGGTTTAACTTCTAAAAGATGAACCCTACTTCTAATAGCTCGATTAATTGAAATATACGGATTAGCAGTAGTAGCCCCGATTAAATATATAGTTCCATCTTCAACAAATGGTAATAAAATGTCTTGCTTATCTTTATTTATGCGATGAATCTCGTCTATTATAATTATTGTTGGATCATAAAACTTTGCTTCTGCAATAGCTTCTTCAATATCTTTTTTATTAGATGTTACTGCATTAAGTTTAATTAAGTGTGCATTTAAAGAATGAGCATATGCTTCAGCAATTGTTGTTTTACCTGTTCCTGGGGGGCCATAAAGAATAAAAGAAATAGGAGTTTTCGCATTTACAGAATTTCTTAAAAATCCATTTTCTCCAACTAAATCTTTTTGACCGATAATTTCATCAAGATTATTCGGTCTTATTCTAAATGCTAAAGGCTTATTCATATATTTAAATTATATAGGAATTTAATTAAAAATGTATTAATATTAATGAGCAATGAAAGTACTTATTCAACGTGTTTTAAATGCCAATGTTAAGATAGATGGTAAATTAATTAATGAAATTTCTAAAGGTTATTTACTTTTAGTTTCTTTTACTAATGGCGATAATGAAGAAATTGTTAATAAAATCGCTCAAAAAATATGCAATTTACGTATATTTGAAGATGAAAATGGAAAGACAAATTTATCTTTAAAAGATGTAAATGGAGAAATTTTATCAATCTCCCAATTTACTTTATATGCAGATATCAAAAAAGGAAATCGACCTTCATTTATTAACTCTTTAAAGCCTGATGAAGCTAATATTTTGTATTATAAATTTAATGATAAAGTTAGAGAATTAGGCTTTAGTGTAAAAGAAGGTGTTTTTGGAGCTGATATGAAAATCAGCTTGATAAATGATGGACCTTTTACAATTATGGTTGATTCTAAGGAGATTCTTTAATTATGAAAGTAATGTTAGGTCTTAGTGGCGGGGTTGATAGTGCTGTCGCTGCTTATTTATTAAAAAAACAGGGCTATGAAGTAATTTGTTGTTTTATGAGAAATTGGGACTCTTTAGCAAATAATGATTATTTAGGAAATCCAACCATTGATAATAATATTTGCCCTCAAGAACAAGATTTCTTAGATGCAAAAGATGTAGCTGATAGATTAGGCTTGTCTCTTTTAAGAATTGATTATATTAAGGAATATTGGGATCATGTTTTTTCTTATTTTATAGAAGAATATAAGAAGGGGAGAACTCCAAATCCTGATATTTTCTGCAATAAATACATTAAGTTTGGCCCATTTATTGATTTTGCTAAGAAAAATGGTTGCGAAATGATTGCGATGGGTCATTATGCAAAAAGAGTTGATAAAGATGGAAAAACTTATTTATATAAAGCTTTTGATAAAAGTAAAGATCAATCTTATTTTTTGAGTCAAATAAGTAGTGAACAATTAAAATTCTCATTATTTCCTTTAGGTGATATAACAAAAAAAGAAGTAAGAAAAATAGCCATAGAACAAAATTTAGTTTCTGTAGAATATAAAAAAGATTCGACAGGAATTTGTTTTATTGGAGAAAGAAATTTTAAAGAGTTTTTGAAAAATTATATTCCTGCGCAGAAAGGAAAAATTATTGAAATAAATAGTGGGAAAGTTTTAGGTGAACATGAAGGAGTTTATTATTATACTATTGGTCAAAGAAAAGGACTTGGAATAGGTGGTATTAAAGGATTGGATTCTCATGGTTTCTTTGTTTGTAAAAAAGATGTTAAAAATAACATTTTATATGTTGCAAAAGATAAAGAAGATGAACACTTATTTACAGACGAGGCAATTATTACTTCAATGAATTATTTTAATGAAAAAATAAAAGATGGCGAACATTTAATGGTAAAATTTCGTTATCGTCAAGATGATCATGGTGTTACATGCTATAATTTAGAAGATGGGAACATTAAGTTAGTTTATGATAAGCCATATAAAGCCGTTACTCCTGGTCAAGCATGTGTTTTTTATAAAGGTGAAGAATGTGTCGGCGGCGGATTGATTGATCATATTTTTTATAAAGGAAAGGTTAAAGATTAAAAAATGAAAAGTATATTTTTTAGAGTTATAACAATTGTAGGTACTTTAATTGCTTTTGCTATTTCTTTAGTATTGCTTTTTACTTTAGACTTTGAAGCTCATCATTTACTTGATAATGGCGATTATATTGTTAGTTTAATTAATGGAAAAACTGCTATTTTTGGTGGTAATTCTGTTATTTTAAGAGGTAATTATATCGGGAATGAATTAGTTTTAGATACTTCTAGATTTATAATTGCTAGTTTTGCATTTGATTATTTAACTGTCATTGGCTTAGTTATAAATATTTTATCTTTAATATTTATGATTTTTTATTTTAATAGACAAATTATTTTGCTTATAACAACGATTATTAATGCTCTTTCATTGGTATTTTTGGCTTTTGAGCCTCAATTTTTTCTATTAGTTAATAGCGGAAAAAGATTTTATAATTTAATTTATTCAACAGAAAATAATAATTCGATTATCTCTATAGGAATTATTGTTTTTATCATTATTAATGGGATTATCGATGTTTTTTATTTAATTAGAGCAATTGCGTTATTTAAAAACAAAGTTGTTGTTGAATAATATTATAGATTTTTCTATAATCATAAATCGAGGAAAAGAAAGATATTTTTTATATTTTAGAGAGAAGTTGTTTGGTGAAAAAACTTTATTAAAATTTATCTTAGCCACTTCCCATTAAAAAGGTTAAAAGCCTCGTTTTGTAAACGTAAATTACTTTAATTAAGTGCAAAATTTAATTTTGAAATAGGATGGTACCGCGATAAATTCGTTCCTAAATATTTTATTATTTAGGATTTTTTTATTTTTAGGAGCATAAAGATATGAAAAAGTTAACTTCACAACAAATAAGAGAAACCTGGTTAAATTTCTTTAAAGAAAGAGGACACATGGTTGAACCAGGTGCAAGTTTAATTCCACATAATGATCCAACTTTACTTTGGATTAATGCAGGTGTTGCTGCTTTAAAAAAATATTTTGATGGAAGTGAAATTCCAGAATGCAAAAGAATTACAAATGTTCAAAAATGTATTAGAACAAATGATATTGATAACGTTGGGAGAACTGCAAGACATCATACGTTCTTTGAAATGCTCGGTAATTTCTCAATTGGCGATTATTTTAGAAAAGAAATTATTGAATGGGCTTTTGATATTTTAACTAACGATAAATATTTTGGATTAGATAAAGAAAAATTATATGTTACATATCATCCAAATGATTTAGAAACAAGAGAATTATGGATTAAACAAGGTTTATCTGTTGATCATTTAATTCCATTAGAAGGAAATTTCTGGCAAATTGGTGAAGGACCTTGTGGTCCAAACACCGAGGTATTTTATGATCGTGGTGAAAAATATGATCCTGAACATATCGGAATTGATTTACTTAAAAAAGATATGGAAAATGATCGATATATTGAAATTTGGGGTATAGTTTTCTCCCAATTTAATGCTGTGAATGGTGTTGATAGAAAAGATTATAAAGAATTGCCACATAAAAATATCGATACTGGTGCTGGATTAGAAAGGATCGCTTGTGTTTTACAAGAAACAGAAACTAACTTTGAAACAGATCTTTTCATGCCTTATATTATTGAAACTAAAAAATTATGTAATAAACCATATGAAGGCAAATATTTAATGCCTTATAGAGTCATTGCTGATCATATTAGAGCATGTACTTTTGCTTTAGCCGATGGAGAATTTTTCTCAAATGAAGGAAGAGGATATGTTTTAAGAAGACTTTTAAGAAGAGCTATGAGATATGGACAAAAATTAGGTTTTCACGAACCATTTTTATATAAATTAGTACCCACTGTTATTGAAGTAATGAAAGGTTTTTACCCATATTTAATCGATAAGAAAGATTTCTTAATGAAAATTATTAAAGCAGAAGAAGAAAAATTTATTAAAACATTAAATAGCGGTGAAAATATTTTAAATGTAATGATTGAAGGAAAAAGAGAGTTATCAGGAGAAGATGCCTTTAAGCTTTATGATACTTATGGCTTCCCTATAGAATTAACTGTTGAAATCTGTCAAGACTGTGGTGTAAGTGTTGATATTAATAAATTCCATGAATGCTTAAATAAACAAAAAGAATTAGCTAGAAATTCACGAAAAAACATCGAATCATTTAATAAACAATCAAAAGATTTATTAGATTTTTCTACCCCTTCAACATTTACTTATGATTATAAAGACTTAAATAGTAAAGTTATTGGTTTATTTAAAGATGGTGTTAAAATTGATTCAATTGAAGATGAAGGTGATGTAATTTTTGAAAAAACTAACTTTTATGCTGAAATGGGTGGACAAGTCGCTGATACTGGCGTTATTGAAAATGATAATTTTAATGCTTTAGTTACAAACGTTATTAAAGCTCCAAACAAACAACATTTACATCATATTAAAGTTAAATATGGTAAATTATCATTAAATGACGAAGTTACTTTAAAAATCGATAAGGAAAGAAGAGCTGCAATCATGAGAAATCATAGTGCAACCCATCTTTTACAATCAGCTTTAATTAAATATGTTGGAAGTGATGTCAAACAAAAAGGTAGTTTTGTAAATGAAGAATATTTGCGTTTTGATTTTTCTCATTTTGAAAAGATTGATCAAGTCACTTTAAACAAAGTAGAAAAAGAAGTTAATAAATATATTTCGATGATGATTGAAAATAAAACTTTAGAATTACCACTTGAAGAAGCTAGAAAAATTGGAGCTTTAGCTGAATTTGACGAAAAATATGGTGATTTAGTTAGAGTTGTTTGCTTTGGTGATGTTTCTAAAGAATTCTGTGGAGGCACTCATGTTAAAAATACTGCTGAAATAGGTTTATTTGTTATTAAGAGTGAGGAAAGTATTTCTGCTGGGGTTAGAAGAATTGAAGCAACGACTTCTTTAGAAGCTTATAAATATTTAAAACAAAAAGAAGAGTTATTAGGAGAAATTAGAAATCAAATAGGTGTTAAATCTAATAATGAAATTACTCCTAGATTAAGTTCAATTAATAATGAAATGATTGAAGATAAAGAGTTAATTAAAAAATTAAATAAAGAAATTTTCGATTCTAAAGCAAATATAATCGTACCTTTAATTAAATCCGAAAATGAATTATCTTTTATCGTCCAATATTTTAATGGAGTTAATAGGGAAGGGTTAATTCATATTTTAGATACAATTAAGTCAAAAACCAGTAATTATTTAGTAGTTATTGCTGGTGACGAAAATGGTAAACATCCCTTAATTGTTGGCGTTGGTAAAGAATTAATATCTAACGGCGTTAAAGCTGGAGATGTTTTAAAGAAGGTTGCTTTTGTCTGCGGGGGAAATGGAGGCGGAAAACCTGATCGTGCTCAAGGTAATATTGAAAATATTGAAAAATTTAAATTTAAAGAAGAAGATTTAAAATAAATGGAAAAATATATTGGATTAGATTTAGGGACAACAACTTTAGGAATTGTTTATAGTGATAGTTTAGGAATCATTCATAATTATGAAAATTTTGTTTTTGAAAAAGGGAATTATAAAAAAGCAAGAGAACACTTGGTTGAAGTCATTAAGAATTTAAATATAAGCAAAATTGTTATAGGTTTACCTTTACAAATAGATAGAGAAGAAGGTGAACGTTGCAAATCTGTTCGTCGATTTGCTAATGATGTATTAAAATTAGATAATTCTATAGAATTCATTTATTTTGATGAATCATATTCAACTTTTGAAGCTAAAGAAAGATTGATTGCTTCTGGGGCAAAAAAAGATGAAATTAAACAAAATATTGATATGATGAGCGCAAATATTATATTAGAAGATTATTTAAGGAGTCAAAATGGCAAAAATATTAGATGATAATGAGATTCAAATCTTTGATGATGAAGGTAATGAATATTTATATAATATCCTTTTTACTTATGAAAACAAGGAAAGAGGGGCTGAATACGTATTCGTCTATAATCCTATAAAACCAAGTGATGTCTATGTTATGAAATATAACGATCAAGGTGAACTTTTTGAAGTTACTGATGAAGAAGAACTTGAAGAAGCTGATGAAGTTTTAGGAGCTTATGAAGAAGATCCAAAAATTAATGACATTAAATAATGGTATTTAAAGCAAATTATGATAAAATATTTGAGCAATTAGTGAGGATTAATATATGGTAAATTCAAAAGATTTGATCTTAACACAAGAAGGTGTAGAAAATTTAAAGAAAGAATATAGGCATCTTTTAGATGTTGAGCGTCCTGCAGTTATTGAACAACTCCAAAACGCAAGAGCAATGGGTGACCTTTCCGAAAACGCAGATTATGATGCAGCAAGAAATAAACAAGCAGAAATTGAGGGTCGTATTAAAGAAATTGAAGCTATTTTAGCTGATGCAAAAATTATAGCTGATAATAAAAAAGCTAGAGAAGTAAAAGTTTCAAACACAGTTACTTATAAAGATTTAACAACCGGGGAAGTTGATACAGTAAAAATCGTTTCTTCTATTGAATCTGATCCACTTACTGATTTAAACAATAAGAAAATTTCTAACGTTTGTGCTTTAGGCACTGCTTTAATTGGCCATACAGTCGGTGATAAAGTTACTGTTAAAGCTGTTAAACCTTACGATGTTGAAATTGTCGAAATTAAATAATTAATAAAAATTCAAAAAAAGTGAATATTAAACCTCCTTTATAGCATTCTTGTATATAAAGGAGGTTTTTTATGATAATTAAGGTTATTTTGGGAGCTTTAGTAGTTACAGTTATTGGGCTTGTTGTTTTTAAAGCGATTGATCCAAACTTAAATAATGGCGGAAATAACGATTCTTCTTTAATAAACGATGGAATTGAAGAAGAAAATAAAATTTCTGTTGAAATAAGCGGTGAAATAACAAGAGCCGGCAATTATGTATTGGATGAAGGTGCCTCGATGGCTGATTTAATTGAAGCTGCTGGCGGAGTTACAACCAACGCTGATGAAAGATGCTATTATTTTGAGGCTATTTTAACCGAAAATGAATCTTATTATATTCCACCAAAATTTGAGGTTGATGATGTTTGTGGAAATAATCCGATTGAAAAGACAAATATTAACACTGCATCGCAAGCTGAATTAATGGATATAACCGGAGTTGGAGCTACAATAAGTCAAAAAATCATCTCTTATAGAGATGAAAATGGTACTTTTTATACCCTTGAAGCATTAAAAAATGTTTCTGGTATAGGTAATGCTACTTTTTCAAAAATGAGAAATGAAATAATTTTAAAGGATTAAAATGATCTTTTTAACTATTTTTCTTTCTTTATTATCTTCATCATTATTTTATAATCAATCTTTTATTTATGGTTTGATTTTTTTAATCATAAATATCTTTTTGTTAGTAAAAGAAAATAATAAAAAATTATTTGTCGTTTCTATTGTTTGTTTTGTAAGTTTTATTATCTTTTTATTTATAAAGTCTTTGCTAATAGATATAAATTTAAATTATTTTGTTGTAATTGAAAGAAAAGAAAGTTATGCAATTATTTTTAATGGCTTTAAATCTTATTATTTAGATTTAGAAAAAGATTCATCATTAGATTCTTTTGATATTATTAAAATATCAATTCCATCATTAAAAGAGTTAGATTTTACTCAGTTAGAATCGGGATTTGATTTTAAATCTTATTTATTTTCAAAAAGCGTCGATTATGAATTAAATTATGAAAAGATAGAGGTAGTTTTCAACTTTCCTTTATCTTTTTATTTTTTAAAAAAGAATTTTTTAGACTCTATTGAAAATCCAATATATCGAAATTTCTTAAGCGGATTTTTATTTTCTTCGTTAAATTATGATTTAAAAGAAACATTTTTAATTAAAGATTTACAAATTATTACTTTATTTTCTCAAACAGGTATATATTTAAATTTTGCTTTATATGGTTTGAAAAAAATAATTGAATTAAAAATCGATGAAAAGAAAGCTCCAATCATATCTTTTTTACTATTTTTTCCATTTTTGATTATAAATATAATTCGTTTTACAACTATTAAAGTTATAAGTTTTTATATATTTAACTATATAAATAAATTTTATTTTGATAAAAGGTTTAATCGTCTTGAAACTATATCGATTTTAGGATCTATATTTATTATTTTAAGTAGTAGAATTGTTTATCAAGCTAGTTTTTATATCTCTTTTTTGCTTTATTTTTTCCTTTATTTAACTTCCTCAAAATTTTACGAGCTTAAAACAATTGAGAAAAAAATAGCAACACAAGTTTTATTAACTTTTTTAATAATTCTTTTCAATATTTCTTTTAATAACTCAATTAATGTTTTATCTATAATTTTTATGATGATTTTATTACCGTTTAGTAAAATAATGTTTATCATTTCTTTATTAACATTTTTATTTTTACCAATGGCTGTTATTGAATGGCTATTAAATATTACATATCGAATAATTTATGCTTTAGATTCTTTAAAAATTAATATATTTGTACCACCGCTTAACGAATTTGGAATAATTATATACTTTTCGTTATTATCTTTTTTCCTTTATTTTTTTGAAATTAATTATAAGAAAAGATATCAACAAATAATTATAATTTTTACAATTTTATCATCATTATATATAGCTCCGATTGAAAATAGTTTTACTTATCAAGTTAGTTTTATAAATGTTGGTCAAGGGGATTCAACATTGATTAGAGATAAAAATAAAACATATTTAATTGATACAGGCGGTTTAACATATACGGATTTAGCAACAAATAATCTAATACCTTTTTTTAAGAAGAATCGTATTTATTCGATCGATGCAGTTATTTTAACTCATTATGATTTTGATCATTATGGTGCGCTTGAATCTTTAAAAGGAAATTTTAATATTAAAAATGTTTACGATTATAATAATTTTGATGATTTTAAAAAGAAATATGATTTAAATATCGAAAATTTAAATGATTATGTTGATGCTTGGGTTGATGAAAATAATCGTTCCTTAGTTTTATACTTAAATTTAGGTGAAAAATATTTTTTATTTACCGGTGATGCTTCAAAAGATGTTGAAAAAAGGATAATCGAAGAATATAAAACTTTAAATGTTGATTGTTTAAAAATATCTCATCACGGTTCTTCATCGGCTACATCTTTAGATTTTTTAAAAGCTACAAATCCAAGTGAAGCTATAATATCAGTTGGAAAAAATAATTTTTATGGTCATCCAAATAAAGAAGTATTAGAAAATTTAGAAAAATGTAATATAAGAGTTAGAAGAACAGATTTAGAAGGAACTATCACATATAAATTTATTTAACTTTATAGTAAAATAATTTTGTTATGAATTATATATTGTTCGGCGCTGAAGAATTTTTAATTAATCAAAGAGTAAAAAAATTAGTTAAGTCTTTTTTTGATAAAGAAGATTTAAATATTTTAAGAAGTGATTATTTAGAAGTTGGCCTTGATGAATGCAACTCAGCTTTAGAAGAAGTTGGCTTAGGTTTCTTTTCTAAAAAAGCGGTGATTCTTGATAACGCAGATTTTTTGTCAGTTGATAAAGAGCGTAAAAAAGTTGATGATTATAAGCTGGATAAATTATTAGCAAATTTAAATGCGAACGATGAAAATACTTTGATGATTTTCATAACAAAAAAAGATAATTTATTAAAAAGAAGTGAAGTAGTTAAATTAATTGAAAAAATAGGCAAAATATATTCATTTCCGATAATTAAAAAAGCAGATTTTTTAATTTATATGAAAAAATATTTTGAAATGAAGGGATATGATATTGATGAAAATGCCTTAAAATTAATTTCTGAAAACGTTGGAACTGATTTATATTTATTTTCTAATGAAGCAAAAAAATTGATGCTTTATTCGAAAAATAAGATTATTAATAAAAAAGATGTTGAAGAAATATGCTCAATTAATATTTCCGATAATGTTTTTGAACTTTCAAATGCAATTTTAACCAAAAATTATGAAAAAATTTTTAAAATTTATAATGATTTAATAACTAGAAATGTTGAGCCAATAACTTTAATTTCTTTTTTATGTACCAATTTTATTTTTTATGATGAAATTACGTTTTTATCAAATAATGGAAGAAGTAATGAAGAAATCGCTTCAATATTAAGTGCTAATCCTTATAGAGTACAAATTTCTTTAAAAAGTTTAAGAAATTTTAATAGTTATAAAATTGCTAAAATTTTAAATGATTTATATAAATTAGATAAAGAAATAAAACTAGGAAATATTGATCGATTTTTTGCTTTTGAAATGTTTTTGACTTCATTATAAAAGAATTAAATAAAAAAATAAGTACCATAAGGCACTTATTTAATTGAATTAACTAGATTTTGTAATGAACTCTTTTCTCTAGCAGCAGTTTTTGTATGGACAATACCTTTAACAACAGCTCTATCAATAATTGAAACTGCTTTATTTAATGCTAAAGTAGCTTTTTCAACATCTTTACTTTCACAAGCAACTTTAACAGCTTTCATTGCGGTTCTTAATTTTGATTTGTAAGAGATATTTCTTAATCTAGCTTTTTCGTTTGTTTTATTTCTTTTAATTTGTGATTTGATATTTGCCATAAATATACCTCAATTAATATTGCTTAAAAATGATACCAAAACTTTTCTATAAAATCAACGCAAAATATTTACTTTTCTAGCGAAAAAATTGGTAAAATATTTAAGTATTTATAAAGAAAGGAGAGGATGATGTTAAATAGAAAAGATATACGAATTTTATTTTTTGGAACTCCTGAAATAAGTGCTTATTTATTCGAAAAATTAATAGAAAATAAATATAACGTCATAGGTTTAGTCGCGCAAGAAGATAAGCCTGTAGGAAGAAAAGGTATTATCGAATCAGTTCCTACTAAAAAAATTGCTTTAAAATATAATATTTCAGTTTTTCAATACAAAAAAGTTAGTGACCATGTCGATGAAATTAGAAAACTAAAACCTGATTTAATATTAACTCTTGCTTTTGGGCAAATTGTTTCTCGTGAGTTATTAATGGTTCCTAAATATGGGTGTTTAAACTTACATGGTTCAATTTTACCAAAATATAGAGGCGCAGCCCCAATTCAATATTCTTTATTAAATGGTGATAAAGAAACTGGAATTAGTTTGATGGAAATGGTTGAAAAAATGGATGCTGGGAAAGTTTTTGCAGTCGAAAAAGTTTTAATTTCCGCTGATGATAATTTTACAACCTTAGTAGATAAGATGAAGATTGCAGCTTTTGATTGTGTAGAAAAATATTTAGATGGAGTTTTAAATGGTGAATTAAAAGGGGTTGAACAAGACGAAAATCTTGCTACTTTTACAAAGAAAATTAAAGAAGAAGATGAAGTAATCCATTTTAATGAAGATGCTTTCGTCATTTTTAATAAGGTTAGGGCGTTATCATTAATACCTGGAGCACATTTTGTTTTTAATAATTTAAAATATAAAATTTTTAAATGCAAAGTTATAAAAGATGATTCTAATAATGAAAATGGCAAAATTATTTCTTACGATAAGAAAAATTTCATTATAAAATGCGCTAAAGACGCTATAAAAATTGAACAAATTCAAAAACAAGGCAAAAAAGTAATGAATTATTCAGATTTTTTTAATGGAAATTCAAAAGATTTTAAAGTTGGCGATTTAATTAAATAAATGGTAAAAATTGAACTCAGTGTACATGATTTAGTTGATTTTATATTAAGAACAGGGAATATTGATTCTCGTGTTTTTAATATTTCTACAATGCAAGAAGGTTCTAAAATACATAGATCTTATCAATCATTACAAGGGGAAAAATATATCCCTGAATATTTTTTAAAGTATGATTTCGAATATGATAAATATTTATATTCAATAAGTGGAAGATGTGATGGACTTATCATTGGAGATAATAATGAAATTACAATTGATGAAATAAAATCAACAAATATTTCTTTAAATATATTTTCAAAGGAGAATAAAAAATGGCATTTAGGACAAGCAGAAGTTTATGCTTTAATGTATTGCCTAAATGAAGAAATTTCTAAGATAAATGTTAGATTAACTTATATTTCTCAGACAGATGGTTCTATACTTATTAATAACTATAAATATACTAAAAAAAGACTTTTATCTAAAGTTTTTTCCTATTTACAAAAATATTCTGCTTTTTTAGACTCGCAAAAAGATTTTGAAAAATTAAAAATTTCATCTTTGAAAAACATGCAATTTCCTTTCCCTTTTTTTAGAAATGGTCAAGAAGAAATGATTAATTTAACCTATAAATGTGTAGAAAATAGAGAGATATATTTTTTTGAAGCTAGTACTGGAATAGGGAAAACTATATCTTTATTATATGGAGCTTTAGAAGGACTACGAGATAATAAATGTAAACGAATATTTTATTTAAGTGCTAAAAATAGTGGTTTTGAATCAATTATTAATGCAATTAAGTTAATTTATAATAAAGGAGTTCATATAAAAACTATTCAAATTACTTCTAGAGAAAAAATTTGCACTAATAAAAATCCCAATAAAAGATGTAATCCTGATGAATGTCCTTTTGCCAAAGATTATTATTCCAAATTATATGAAATTATTATTTATAGCTTAAATAATTACGATACTTTTGACAAAAATATAATTTTAGAAATTTCTAAGAAATTTGAAGTTTGCCCCTTTGAATTAGCTTTAGACCTTTCGACAAGATGTGATTTTATAATTTGCGATTATAACTATTTATACGATCCAACAGTTTATTTGCGTCGTTTTTTTGATGAGCAAAATAATACAAAAGATAGTTTTATTTTAGTAGATGAAGCACATAATTTAGTGGATAGATCTCGCAATATGTATTCTGCCTCAATCTCAAAAGATGAAATAACTAATTCTATGGAAGAATTAAAAAAGTTAAAATCTAAAAAACTCTACCATAATTTGTTAGAAATAAATGAAAATATTGAACAATTTAAAAATAAATTTACAATTTCAAACGTTTTTACACTTGAGGAGATAGATGAAAATTTAATATCGTTAATAAATAAATTTAAAAATAATTACATTTTATTTAAGAAAAAGGATTATTTGTCAAAAACTTTAGCTAGTGATAATTTATCTTTGTTATTTAATTCATTTTTAACAATCTTAGATTTTTATAATCAACATAATTTTAAAATTAATGTTTATAAAAACGGCGAAAACATAACTATTTCGATAAATTGTTTAGATGCATCCCCTTATATTAAAGAAATTTCTAATAAACAAATTGCTACAATATTTTTTAGTGCTACTTTATCTCCTATAGAATATTATGAAAAATTGTTATTGGGTGATGAAACATATAAACATTTTTCTTGGGAATCTCCTTTTGAAAATAATAATTTATTAGTATTAGTTAAAAATGATATTTCTATAAAATATAAAGATCGCGATTTAACTATGGGTAATGTTTTATATGATATTTACCAATTCATCAAAGGTAAAATAGGTAATTATATTGTTTTTTCTCCATCTTTTGAGTATTTGTTAAAACTTAAAGATCTCGTTTTAAAGTCTTCACTGTTTAATAATTATGATATATTTTTTCAAGAAAAAAATATGAAACAAGAAGAAAAAGAACTTTTTTTAGATAAATTTATTAAAAATCCAATAAAAACAACAATTGCATTCTGTGTAAATGGTGGAAGTTTTTCTGAAGGAATAGATTTAGTTGATTCAAGATTAATCGGGGTTGTAATCATAGGAGTGGGTTTCCCTTCAATCTCTTATGAAAATAGCCAATTAAGTGAATATTTTAATAATAATGGATTAAATGGGTTTGAATTTACTTTTATAAATCCTGGTATTAATAAGATAATGCAATCTGTGGGAAGAGTTATAAGAAGTGAAAAAGATAGAGGAATTGCATTATTAATTGATAAAAGGTATTCATATAAAAATTATAGCTTTTTGTTTAAAGATATTTGGAAAAATTCAAAATTTATTAAATCTTCTGAAGATATTGAAAAAGAAGTTGAATATTTTTATAAATAAATAAATTTTTTATGATATATTTATAAACTATGGAATATAAAAAGGAACTTATTAGAAATTTTTCAATTATTGCACATATAGACCATGGCAAGTCTACACTTGCTGATCGTATTTTAGAATTAACTGAAACGATTGAAAAACGAGAAATGAAAGATCAAATTCTTGATTCGATGGATTTAGAAAGAGAAAGAGGAATTACAATTAAACTTAATGCAGTTACTATTAGATATAATTCATTAAATGGTAATTCTTATATTTTTAATTTAATCGATACTCCTGGACACGTCGATTTTACTTATGAAGTTTCTCGTTCATTAGCCGCTTGTGAAGGAGCTGTTTTAGTTATTGATGCTACTCAAGGTATTGAAGCTCAAACCTTAGCAAATTTATATTTAGCTGTTGATAATGATTTAACAATTATTCCGGTTATTAATAAAATTGATCTTCCATCTGCAAGAATAGATTTTTGTAGAGAAGAAATAATCGAACGTATTGGAATTGATGGAGATAGTGCTATACCTGTAAGTGCAAAAACGGGTGAAAACATTAGAGAAATTTTGGAAAGAATCGTTAGCGATGTTCCTGCTCCAGGTGGAGATAACAATAATCCATTAAAAGCTTTAATTTTTGATAGCTTCTATGATTCATATCGAGGAGTAGTTGTTTTAATTAGAATTAAAGATGGATGTGTTCATGTAGGCGATGAGATTAAATTAATGAGAACTGGTGTTTCCTTTAAAGTAACTGAGTTAGGTATAAGAACACCAAAAGAAGTTTCGAAGAGTGTTTTATATTGTGGTGAAGTTGGTTATTTATGCGCACAAATTAAAGATATTAAAGATATTGATGTTGGTGATACAATTACTATTTTAAATAATGAAGCAAAAGAAGCTTTACCTGGATATAGAAAAATTAATCCAATGGTTTATTGTGGAATTTATCCAACTGACTCAAGAAAATATGAAGAGCTAAAAGAAGCTTTAGAAAAACTTTGTTTAAGTGATTCTTCTTTACGATTTGAGCCTGAAACTTCTCAAGCTTTAGGTTTTGGCTTTAGATGTGGATTTTTAGGTTTATTACATATGGATGTTATTCAAGAAAGATTAGAAAGAGAATATGGATTAGACTTAATTTTGACAGCTCCAAGTGTAATTTATAAGGTTTATATGACTGATGGAAGTATTATGGAATTAGACAATCCTTCTAAAATGCCTGATTTAACTCTTATAAACCATATTGAAGAACCTTATGTTACTGCATCGATTATGACACCAGAAGAATATATTGGTCCGATAATGCAACTTTGCCAAGATAAACGTGGAATTTATATCGACCAACAATATTTTGATCAAACAAGAAGAATCATAGTTTATGAAATTCCATTAAATGAAATTATTTATAATTTTTTTGATAAATTAAAATCATATACAAAGGGTTATGCTTCTTTAGATTATGAAATTAGTGAATACAAACAATCTAATTTAGCAAAAATGGATATTTTGTTAAACGGCGATGTAATTGATGCATTATCTTCGATTGTTTATAAGCCTGATGCTTATAAAAAAGGTTTAAAATTAGTCTCAAAATTAAAAGAAGTTATTCCTAGACAACAATTTGAGGTTCCTGTTCAAGCTTCAATAAATGGTAAAGTCATTGCAAGATGTGATATAAAAGCTGTAAGAAAAGATGTTTTAGCTAAATGTTATGGCGGGGATATTTCTAGAAAAAGAAAACTTTTAGAAAAGCAAAAAGAAGGTAAAAAGAGGATGAAAATGGTTGGAAGTGTTGAACTTCCACAAGAAGCTTTTATGTCAATTCTTAGCGTAGATGATGACAATAATTAATAAATCTACACTTATATAATATATAGGGAAAAATGATTTCCCAACCCTTGTACTATACAAGAATGCTACAAAAGTAAAATTTTATTCACTTTTTTATTATTTTTTTTGTTTTATTTATTTTTGCTCAAATTAAAATTTAAAATCCGTTTATAATAGATTAAGTCCGCTTTCGTGTTTATAAAAAATACGGCGGACTTATTTTTACTTTTGTTTTAATATTTTTTTATTTTCTTTAACCTAG
>CASEVI010000007.1 GCA_949291375.1 uncultured bacterium
ACAGTGGACACACCTCTTCCCATCCCGAACAGAGAAGTTAAGCACTGCAATGGCGAAGGTAGCTCCTTGAGCAAGAATAGCAAGTCGCTGGGCTTTTTTTGTTAGTTTAATAAAAATTCGTTAAGTATTTTTACTTAATTTTTATAGTTAAAACATGACATTGTATGTTATAATATTTTAGCGTTAGGCAAATATTTTTATATGGAAAAAGTAAAAACAAATAAAAGGAATTCAACAAAAGTTGATATTGATAAAAAAGAAATGATTACCTTTATTGGTGATATAGTTTCATCTTGTTATGGAGTTGTTGGGCTTGCTAATGTTTTTAGTGTTCAATCAGCAATATCTTATTTAAAAAGAGAAAAATATCAAGGTGGAATCGAAGTTTCTGAAGATATAAATGGACATTATGTTGTTAATGTTTATTTAGTTTTAGCATATGGATTAAAGATTACTGAAATTATTAACGAAGTGTCAAAAAGATTATTTTATTTTTTAAAAAAACATTATGGCGATATTTTTAAAAGCATAAATGTTTATATTGAAGATTTAAAAGTACTTTAATTCAATTATTTTTTTGGAGTTAAGAACATGAAAACAGTTGATGGACAAATTTTTAAAAACTTAGTTATTAGTGGAGCTAATAATTTATATAATTGTTATCCTGAAGTAGACGCTTTAAACGTCTTCCCAGTACCAGATGGTGATACTGGAATGAATATGAATTTAACAATGACTAGTGGAGCAAAAGAAATCTCTTCTAGAAATGATACAGATATTTATGTAATTGCGAAGGCATTTTCAAAAGGCCTTTTAATGGGCGCTAGAGGAAATAGTGGTGTTATTACATCTCAAATCTTTAGAGGAATCGCTGAAGGATTAAAAGATAAAAAAGAAGTTGATGCAAAAGGACTTGCTGAAGCTTTCGAGTGTGGCGCAAAAGTTGCTTATAAAGCAGTTATTAAACCTGTCGAAGGAACAATTTTAACAGTTATTAGAGAAGCAAGTTCAAAATTATCTAAAACTGTTACTTCTAAAATGAGTATTGAAGATGCAATGAAAATTTTAAAAGATGAAGCTTATGCATCTTTAGATAGAACTCCTAATTTATTACCCGTTTTAAAAGAAGTTGGTGTTGTAGATAGTGGTGGTGCTGGACTTTGCAAAATTATCGATGGAATGTATGATTGTTTATTAGGTAATTTTATTGAAAGAAATGAGGCTAGCGCTATGGAAGTTTCCGCCGCTAGTGCTCAAACTCAATTTGATGAAGAGGAATTTGGTTATTGTACTGAATTTATTTTAAGACTTGGTCCAATAGATTCTAAAAAAGCTTTCAACAAAAATAGATTTACTAACGTTTTAAATTCTCATGGTAATTCTTTAGTTGTTGTTCAAGATGAAGATATTATTAAAGTACATGTTCACACTCTTAGACCTGGTGATATTTTTAATTATGCTCAACAATTCGGTGAATTTGTTAAGTTAAAATGTGAAAATATGACTGAACAACATCATGAAATTCTTTTTAATGAAGAAAATAAAAACGGACCACATATGGCTGCGAGTGAACTTAAAAAAGCTCCATTAGCTGCTCCAAAATTAAACGAAAAACCTAAAGAAAAACAAAAATATGCATTAATTGCTACTTCTTCAGGAAAAGGTATAGATCAATTATTTAACGAAACCGGTGTTGATTATATTGTTAGTGGTGGACAAACAATGAATCCATCAACCAACGATTTTTTAAATGCGATTGAATCAGCAAATGCAGAAATAGTTTATATTTTTCCAAATAACGGAAATATTATTATGGCTGCAAACCAAGCAAAAGATGTTTTAGAAGGTAAAGTTGATGTTCATGTTATTCCTACAAAAACTATCATGCAAGGAGTTGTTGCTGCAATGAATTTCAATTCAGAATTGGATGAGGAAGATAACACTGAAACAATGGAAGAAGCTATATCTAGTGTTAAATCAGGTGCAGTTACTTTTGCAATAAAAGATACTGAAATCAACGGTATAAGTGTTAAAAAAGACCAATTTATGGCAATTAAAGAAACAAAAGATATTATTTCTTGCCATAAAGATAAGTTTAAAGCTTTGTTTGCATTGCTTGATAACTTAATTGATGAAGATAGTGCTGTTGTTACTATTTTATGTGGCGAAGATATTGGCGAAAAAGAAATGAACAAAGTAAAAAAAGACTTTGAAAAGAAATATGAATATGTTGACATCGATATTCGTAAAGGTGATCAACCAGTTTATTCATTTATTGTTGGAGTAGAATAAAATGATAAATTTAGTAATCGATATGATGGGCGGCGATAATGGTTTTAAAGCTACATCTGAGGCAGTAAAACAATTTTTAAAAGAAAATGATGATACAGTTTTAACTCTTGTCGGGAATAAAGAAAATATTAATGAATTTAATGGGTATAAAAATACCAGATTAGTTTATTCAGAAACGCTTTTAAGCATGGATGTAGATCCAATGAAAGCTTTAAAAGATGAAAAATCATCATTGATGGTTGCTATAAAAGAATTATTAAACAATAATTTTGATGGAATTATTTCAGCTGGTTCAACTGGCGCTCTTTTAACAGCTGCTATTTTTAAGGTTAAAAGAATTGAAGGTATTAAAAGACCTGGCTTAATTACTTCATTTCCTACTTTATTAGGTGATAAAAAGACTGTTGTTATTGATTTAGGGGCAAATTTAGTAAATACTAGTGAAGAATTAGTTCAATTTGCAAAATTAGGTAAAATTTATTATTCACTTGTTTATAAGGTTGAAAATCCAAGCATTTATCAACTTAACAACGGTACAGAAGAAGAAAAAGGTAGGGATATCAATAAAGAGGCATTTCAAATTTTAAAAAATGATTCTTCTTTAAATTTTAGTGGAAATATTGAAGCGAGAGATGTTTTAAAAGGGACCGCAGATGTTGTTGTAACTGATGGATTTTCTGGCAATATTTTCTTAAAAGCTACCGAAGGTGGCGTAAAAGCTATGTCCACTTTATTAAAAGATGTTTTTATGAAAAATTTAGGAACAAAAATTTGTTATCTATTATTAAGAAAACAAATAAAAGAAATGAAAAATAAAATGGATTACAAGAGTGTTGGCGGAGCAATGCTACTTGGTGTTAATAAAATTGTTGTTAAAGCACATGGAAGTTCAGATTCTAGAGCATTTTTAAGCGCGCTTAATCTTTCAAAAAAATTAGCCAAAGAAAATATTGTTGAAAAAATTAAAGGAGAAATTAAATAGATGGAAGAACTTTCATCTTTTTTTCAAAAATTTGGTATAAAACCTAAAAATAAAGAATTATATGAATTGGCTTTCACACATGCCTCTTTTAATAGTGATGCTAAAACTTCGCATCACGACTATGAAAGATTAGAGTTTTTGGGTGATTCAGTTTTAGATTTTGTAGTTGCTACTAATTTATATTTGCTTCATCCTGAATTAAGAGAAGGGGACTTAACAAAAGCTAAAGCTTATTTAGTTCAATCAAAAAGTCTTGCTTCTTTAGCTAGAAAAGAGGGTTTTATAAAATACATCAGAATTGGTCATTCATTACATGAAGAAGATGTTTTAAATAATAATTCAATTTTAGAAGATGTTTTCGAGGCAGTTATTGGTGCTACTTATTTAGATCAAGGAATTAAATTTGTTTCTCAAATGATTTATAAAATTTTTATTGATGAGATGAAAAATTTTAATTCTGATCAAATAAAAGATTATAAATCTATCCTACAAGAAGCTATGCAGGCTGAATATAGAGAATCGGTTCAGTATAGAGTTATTGACGAAAAAGGGCCACCTCATTTTAGAACATTTTATGTTGAGGTATTGTTTAATGATATCGTTTTAGGAAAAGGCGAAGGAAAGAGTAAAAAAGAAGCTGAACAAAACGCAGCAAAAGATGCTTTAAATAAAAAAGCAACGATTTAAAAAATATGGGATTTTTTGATAAATTAAAAGAAAAATTTAAAAAGAAAGATAAAAGTTTAGAAATTTACGATTCGGGATTAAAGGAAAGTCGTGAGGCTTTTACTAATCGTTTAAAAAAACTTTCAAAAAAATATAGTAAAATTAACGAAGAATATTTTGAAGAAATTGAAGAAATATTGATTTCTGCTGACTGTGGCGTTTCTTTTACAATGAAAATTATGGAAGAATTAGCAGAAAAAGCAAAAAAAGAAAAAATTGATAATCCAGATGAAATTAATGAGCTTTTGTTTTCAATTATTTTTTCTTCTTATTTAAAAGAAGATGAAGAAACAAATAAAGATTTAAGTTTCGATAAAAAGCCTGAAATAATTTTAGTTTGTGGAGTCAATGGCGTTGGAAAAACGACAACCATTGCCAAATTAGCACATCGTTATATTACTTTAGGGAAAAAAGTTCTGTTAATCGCTGCCGATACATTTAGAGCTGGTGCAAAAGAACAACTTACTTATTGGAGCGAAAAAATTAGTGCTGATATTGCAAGTGGAAAAGAAAATAGTGATCCTGCTAGTGTTGTTTATAATGGTTTGGAACAATGTAAAAAGAACGATTATGATTTAGTTATTATTGATACCGCTGGAAGATTGCAAAATAAAATTAACTTAATGAATGAACTTAAAAAGATTGGAAAAGTAATTGAAAAAGAAGGTTATACTTTAGATGAAACTTTTTTAATTATTGATGCTACTACAGGTCAAAATGGTGTTTTACAAGCAAAAGCATTTAAAGAAATTTTACCTTTATCAGGAATTATTCTTACGAAGATGGATGGAACTAGTAAGGGTGGAATAGTTTTATCAATTAAAAATGAATTAAATATACCGGTAAGATTTATTGGACTAGGTGAAAAAATGGATGATTTAGAATTATTTGATTTAAGTAAATATGTCCATGGATTAATTGAAAATGAATAAGATAGATTTAAGAGATTACATAAACGAACTTTATGACCTTTATGGCCAATTATTGACCGAAAAACAACAAGATATTATAGAAAAATATTTTTTTTATAATTTATCTTTAAAAGAGATTAGCGAAGAATTAAAAATAAGTCGAACTGCGGTTTTAGACTCTTTAAAACATGCTTGTGATAACTTAATATATTACGAAGAAAAAGTAAAACTTTTTAATAAAATTAAAAATATTGAAAACATGAATATTCCTAAAGAATATTTAGATGAAATATTAAAGGAGCTGAAATAATATGGCATTTGAAGCATTAACTGATAAATTTTCAAAGATTATTAAGCGCTTAAAAGGTGAACATAAATTAACTGAAGCAAATATGGATTCAGTTTTAAAAGAAATTCGTTTAGCTCTTTTAGAAGCTGATGTAAATTTTAAAGTTGTAAAAGAATTTATTTCTAAAATCAAAGAAAAATGTCTTGGTTTAGATGTTTATGATAAATTAAACCCTTCTGAAATGGTTGTTAAAATTGTTCGTGAAGAATTAACAAATCTTTTAGGAAGTGGAAAATCAGAAATTATATATCAAAAAAATAGAACGACAAAAATTATGTTAGTTGGTCTTCAAGGTAGTGGTAAAACAACAACTGCAGCTAAATTGGCATATTTATTAAAAAATAAATTAAATAAAAAAGTAATGATTGCAGCTTGTGATGTTTATAGACTCGCTGCTATTGATCAATTAAAAGAACTTGCTAATAGTATTGATGTTAAACTTTTTGAAATGGGGACAAATGTTTCTCCTGTAGAGATTGCAAAAAAAGCTGATGAAGCAGCAAAATTAGGATTATATGATGTATTAATCATCGATACAGCTGGTCGACTTTCTATTGATGAAGTTTTAATGCAAGAATTAAACGATATAACTAATGCTATTCAAATCGATGAAAAGTTATTAGTTGTTGATGCTTTAAGCGGTCAAGAATCACTTAATGTTGCTAATAGTTTTGATGAAAAAGTCGGATTAACTGGCATCATTATGACTAAATTAGATGGAGATAGTAGAGGTGGGGCAGCTTTATCTATTGCTAGTGCTACATCTTTAGGCATCAAATTCGCTGGTATTGGAGAAAAAATTACTGATTTAGATATTTTCTATCCTGATAGAATGGCAGATAGAATTCTAGGAATGGGAGATATATTAACTTTAGTTGATAAAGTAAGTGAAAATATCGATGAAAAAGAAGCTAAAAAAAGTGTAAATAAATTAATGGAGGGTCGTTTTACACTTGATGATATGTTAAAACAAATGAAACAAATCCAAAAAATGGGTTCGATGAAAGGATTATTAAAACTTATTCCTGGAATGCCTTCAATAAGCGATGAGCAACAAGAATTATTAAATAAAGAAATGAGAAATTTTGAAGCTATTATAAATTCGATGACTCCAGAAGAAAGGGCTAATCCTTCAATCTTGAAAAATTCTAGAAAAATAAGAATTGCAAAAGGAAGTGGAAAAACAAATGCTGATATTAATCGTGTTTTAAAAAAATACGATCAAATGCAAATGATGATGAAACAAATGAAAGGAAAAAAAGGCGGAATGCTTCCGCCAGGATTTAAATTTTAATCTTTTTTGATAAATTTATGACCTTTTTCAATGGCTTTTTGTTCCCAAGAAGCAATTTTTTGTTCTTTAATTTCATTTAATAAAGATAATTCTTCTTCGTTAAAAGAATAATCTTGTAATAAATCTGGACGATATTTTAAAGTATATTCAATTGATTTTTTTAAATTGTATTTTTTGATAGCTTCATGATTTCCACAATATAGAAGATCAGGAATTTTATCGCCATTAAATTCATATGGCTCAGTATATTGAGGGTACTCAACAAAATGTGAGGAAAAAGTTTCTTCAACTATTGAATCTTTATTAATAACTCCATCGACTAATCTAGATAAAGAATCAATTAATACAAATGAAGCCGTTTCCCCTCCAGTTAAAATATAATCACCAATGGATAATTCTAAATCAAAATATTTATAAATTCTTTCATCTAATCCTTCATAATGACCACATAATATAATTATATCTTTATAATTATTTACAATATCCTGAGCCATTTTTTGATTATATGTTTTTCCACGTGGAGACATAATAATACGAAGAGTATCATCATTTGAGTTCGCAATTAATGCATCATAAATCGGCTGGCATTTCATTATTAACCCAGCTCCTCCACCAACTGGGGGAGTATCAGTGCGATGATGTTTGTCTTTTGTATAATCTCTTAAGTTAATTAGTTTTACTGTAACTAATTTTTTAGAAATAGCTCTTCTAATGATTGAAGAAGATAAAAAAGATACAAACATTTCGGGGAATGTGGTTAATATTTTAATAATCATATTTCTAAAAGTCCTTCGATTACATGAATGATAATTTTTTTATTATCAATATCAACATCTTTAATAAAGAAATCATTAAATGGAATATAAATAGTTTTATTATTTTCTTTTAATTTAATTTCTAAAGAAACATTTGAATTAAATTCTTTTATGTCTTTAATAACTCCAATTTCTTTATTTTCTTCATCATAACAAGTAGAAGAAATTAAGTCTGAATAATAATATTCATCTTTTTTTAAATTTTTATAATCTTTTAAAGCAAAAAGTTCTTTATCAATTAAAGGTTCAACTTTTTCAATTGAATCAAATTCTATAAATGTTAAATAATCGATATTTCCTTCTTTGTTACGATAGCTTTTGATATGTATTTCTTTATAATCTCCATTTTCATCTTTATAAAAAAGCAAACTACCTTTTTTATAACGAATGTCTTTAAAAGTAGAAGTTGTAAAAACTCGCACTTCACCTTTTAAACCGACTGTTGAAAGAATTTTTGCGACTTTTAAATATTCCATATTTTATTTCCTTAACTGATTTTAGATTAAAAAAAGGAGTATACACTCCTTTTTATTTTATTTGTCTTGTTCGAAAGATTCAAATTTAATATGCACCTTTTTGTTTTCTAATTTGCCAGCAACAGCAACGATTTCTCTAATTGCATTAGCAACACAACCTTTTTTCCCAATTAATCTAGCTGTATCATCATTTTCTGTACAAATAAGAATTGTTTTATCTCTTTCATTTTCTTGAGGTAATTCTCTAATTAAGACAGCCTCAGGATTATTGATAAAGGAATCAATAATTGTGTGGATTAATTTAATGTAATCCATATAAATTATTATTCTCCTTCCTTGACTTCAGCTTCTTTTATAGGAGCTTCTTCAACCTTTTTTGCTTTTGTTGCTTTCTTTGCTACTTTTTTAGTTTTTGGTTTAGCTTCAGCTTTTGGGGAAGCGGTTTTAACAACTTTAGTTTTCTTTACAGCTTCGCCTTTATTTTCTTTGGCTTTTTTAATTAAACCTTTATTTGTTAAGATAGCTTTAATAGTGTCGCTATATTGAGCACCTTGATTTAACCATTTAATGATTAATTCTTCATTAACTGTTGCGTTTTCGATACCTTTAGAAGGATCATAATAACCAACTTGTTCAATGTATCTGCCATCTCTAGCGTATTTATGATCAGCAGCAACGATTCTATAAATTGGATCTTTATGTCTACCGATTCTTGTTAATCTAATTTTAACTGCCATAAATTTATATCTCCTTTTTGATTAATAGTTAAATTCAACATGCATAATATTATAGAAAAATAATATCTCTGTCAAGTATAATTGCTTAACACAATGAATTTTATGTTATAATCCTAAAAATGCTTTACTTTATACCAACTTTTATATAAAATAATAAAGCGTTTTTAAGAAAACCTTAAAAAACGATACGAGTGGTCCGCTATATTTAACTATTATATATGAACACTAAGAGAACGAAAATAGGAGGAAAGTAACGATGAATAAAAATTTAGTTAAAGAAGTTACTGCTACTCAATTAAGAGATGACGTCCCTGTATTCTCAAGTGGTGATACTGTTAAAGTATCTGTTAGAATTACAGAAAATGGCAAAACTAGAATTCAAGTTTTTGAAGGTGTAGTTATGGCTAGAAGAGGTGGCGGAGTTAATGAAACATTTACTGTTAGAAAAATGTCTAGCGGAGTTGGTGTTGAAAGAATCTTCCCATTACATTCACCAAACGTCACAAAGATTGAAGTTGTTAAAAGAGGTAAAGTTAGAAGAAATAAAATTACTTACCTTAGACAAAGAAGTGGTAAATCTGCAAGAATTAAACAAATTCTTAAATAGTGATTTAAAAATAAGATGGGGTTACCCATCTTATTTTTTATATAATAAAAGATAGTTAATAATTATATGGAAAATAATAGAGTTAAAAACATACACTGGTTTCCAGGACATATGAAAAAAGCATCTAATTTAATTAGCGAAAAACTTAAATTAGTTGATTTTGTGATTGTTTTATTAGATTCTCGAATTCCTTTATCAAGCTATAATCCATATTTAATGGAAATAATTAAAGATAAAAAGAAAGTATTTTTATTAACAAAAAAAGATTTAAGTGATGAAAAAGAATCAAAAAAATGGGAAGAACATTTATTTAAAAATAATGATTTAGCAAAAGTTGTAGATTTAAAAAATCAAAAGATAGTAAATGATATTTTATCTTTGATTAACGTTTATATTGACGAAAAGAAAGATAAATATTTAAAAAAAGGTATTAAAAATATATCTATTAGAGCGATGGTTGTTGGAATACCTAATGTTGGTAAATCAACATTTATTAATTTATTGGCTAAAAAAAGTATTGCAATAGCTAAAAATGAACCTGGTGTAACTAAAGCGATTAGATGGATTAAAGTAAATAAAAATTTCGAAATAATGGATACTCCAGGAATTTTACTTCCTCAATTTAAAGATAAAAAAAGCGCAATTAATCTTGCTCTTTTAGGTACTATTAAAGAAGATATCCTTCCTTTAGATGAAATTTTTAATTATATGATAAATTTTATTAAAAAATATTATTTATCAGATTTTAATAATCGTTATAAATATAATTTTAATGAAAGTGATGAAAATAACTTTATTTTAGAAATTATTGGACGTAAAAGAGGTTTTTTAAATAAAGACAATAGCGTTGATTTGACAAAAACTATCAAAGTTATATTAAATGAATTTAGAAATGGAACAATTGGGAAATTTACTATTGAAAGAGTTGAAGATGCTAACGTTTGAAGATCAATTTTTTAATAACAAAATAAAAAATATAGCTGGGTGTGATGAAGCAGGTAGAGGCCCTTTATGTGGACCAGTTGTTGCTAGTGCAGTAATTTTACCTCAAAATTTTAAAAATGAACTTATTAACGATTCAAAAAAGTTAACAGCAAAAGAAAGAGATATACTTTTTGATATCGTCAAAAAGAACGCTCTTGCAATAGGAATTGGAATTGTTTCTCCTAAAGAAATTGATGAAATTAATATTTATAACGCTTCAAAAAAAGCGATGCTTTTAGCTTTAAAAGAAATCAATATACCGATTGATATGATATTGACCGATTATATGCCATTAAAATTTAAAAATATTGAAGCAATTAGTTTAGTAAAAGGCGATGCCAAAGCTCGCTGTATTGCTGCTGCGTCAATAATTGCTAAAGTAACAAGAGATAGAATAATGGATGAATACGCAAAAAAATATCCTGAATATCATTTTGATAAAAATAAAGGTTATCCAACAAAAGAACATTTAGAAATTATCAAAAAAATCGGCATAATTAAGGGATTTTATCGAGAAACTTATAAACCAGTTGAGGAAATTTTATATCCTCCAATTACACTTTTTTAAAATATTGTGAATATTTTTTTCAAATTTAGCCTTCTTGTATTATAAGGAGGCTTTTTATTAAAAGTATGAAATCAAGAAACATATTAATTTATTTAGCCATGAAATTTAATGGCGATTGGGATTTAATGATGGATGAATTTAAAAACAAAAGAAATCGTTTTAGTGAGGAAGATAAAAAACTGATTGATAATTTAAAAATTGATGCGATTACAATTTTAGATGAAGATTACCCAATTTGTTTAAAAAATATTGAAAAACCACCATTTGTTTTATTTTATAAGGGTAATCGTAGTTTAATAAATGATCCAAATTATCATTATTTAGCAATTGTTGGAAGTAGAAATTCAACTATTTATGGCGAAACGATGACTTTAAAAATCGTTAAAGAACTACCAAAAGATACCTGTATTGTTAGTGGTCTTGCTAAAGGGATTGATAGAAAAGCTCATAATGAAGCATTAAACTATGGATTAAAAACAATTGCGGTTTTAGGAAATGGGATTGATATTGAATATCCTAGTTGTAATAAAGAATTATATAAAAAAATTCCAAATCATGGTGGATTAATAATAAGTGAATATCCAAATGGAGTTATCGGAACTCAAAATTCTTTTTTAGTAAGAAACAGGATTATTGCCGGATTGACAAAATGCACTTTATTGATTGAATCTTATGATCGAAGTGGGGCAGTCAATACTGTTAATTATGCAATATGTTTTGGTAAAAATGTTGGATGTGTTCCTTCAAGTGCGGTAAGAGAATCAAACACCAATAAATTTATTAAAGATGGCGCAGCTTTAATTGAAAATGCTAAAGATTTGGAAGGATTATACTAACTAAAAAATATTTATATATATAAGATATATATAAGAAATTTTCCTACTTTACAAAATTAAATAATCTTTATATATTTTAAAAACGAAAACGAGGAAAACATGAAATTAGTTATTGTCGAATCACCTACAAAAAGTAAAACTATCGCTCATTATTTAGGGAGTGATTATGAAGTTGAAGCATCAAAAGGCCACGTGAAAGATCTGGCTATTTCTGGCAAAGGTGGATTAGGTGTTGATGTTGAAAATAATTTTGAACCTAAATATATTATTTCTAAAGATAAAATTAATTTAGTTAAATCTTTAAGAAAAAGCGCTAAAAATGCTGATGAAGTTATACTTGCAACAGACCCTGATAGAGAAGGAGAAGCTATAGCCTATTCTTTAGCCAAAGTTTTAGAGTTGCCAATTGAAACAACAAAAAGATTAGAATTTCATGAAATTACTAAAGACTCTATAAAACATGCAATTGAAAATCCTAGAACAATTGATATGAATCTTGTTCATGCTCAAGAAACAAGAAGAATTATTGATAGAATAATTGGGTTTAAACTTTCAAGTCTTTTAAAAGCAAAAATTAATAGTGAAAGTGCTGGCAGAGTTCAATCTGTTGCGTTGAAATTAATTTGTGATCATGAAAAAGAAATTCAAGATTTTAAAAGCGAAAAGTTTTATAGATTATTAACTTCATTAAAAGTTAAAAATAAAATGTTTCCTTTAACTTTAACATCTTATAAAAATGAAAAACTTGAAAATTTTAAAGATGAAAAAATAGCAAAAGAAGCTCTTAATACTTTAAATAATGAAGTAAAAGTTACTGCAATTGATTCAAAAGAAAAGTATTTAGCTGCTAAAGAACCTTTTAGAACATCAACTTTACAACAAGCTGCATTTTCAAAATATGGTTTTTCAACAAAAGAAACAACCTTTTTAGCTCAAGAATTATATGAAGGTATTGAAACTGATGAAGGATTAACAGGTTTAATTACTTATATTAGAACTGATTCAACAAAACTTTCAGATTCATTTGTTGGATCTTGTAAAGAATATATTATTTCTAAATATGGGGAAGATTACTATAAAGGCCCTCAAGTGGATAAAAAAGAAATTAAAAATGCACAAGATGCTCATGAAGCAATTAGACCAACTTCATTAGATAGAACCCCTGAAAAAATGAAGAAATTTTTATCAGCTAAAGCTTATAAATTATATAAATTAATTTTCGAAAGAAGCGTTTCTTGTTTGATGAGCAATAAAAAAGTTTTACAAACAAGTGTAACTTTTGAGGCATCAAATTCTTTAAACTTTAAATTGAGCGGAACGAAAACATTATTTCCAGGTTTTGATGTTTTTAAAAATGAAGAAGCTGATAATTTAATTCCTGAATTTAAAATTGGAGATATATATACTCTTGTTGATACTAAAATTGAAGAAGATGAAACTAAACCACCAGCAAGATATAGCGAAGGAAAGCTTGTTAAATTGATGGAAGAAAAAGGTATTGGCCGTCCATCAACATATTCTTCAACTATTCAAACTTTAGTTGCCAGAAAATATATTACTTCCTCAAAAGGAATTTTAACTCCGACTGAACAAGGTATTTTAACTTCTAAAGTTTTGACTAAATATTTCCCTGATTTAATTAATACGGAATATACTGCAGAAATGGAAAATAATTTAGATCGAATCCAAAATGGAGAAGCTGATGAAAAGAAAATTATTGCTGATTTTTATTTCCCTTTTATTGATAAATTTAATGAAGTAAAAGATCAAATGTATAAAGAGCCACTTAAAAAAACTGGTGAAAAATGTCCATTATGTGGTTCTGATTTAGTTATTAGAAAAGGTAGATATGGCGAATTTGTCGCTTGTAGTAATTTTCCAACATGTAAATATATTAAAAAAGATGATAAAGAAAAACCTGTTGAAGTAGGAAGAAATTGCCCAAATTGTGGTTCGCCACTTGTTTATAGAAAAAATAAGAAAGGCGAAACATTTATTGGCTGTTCAAATTTTCCAAACTGTAGATATATTGATCAAGCCGAGGAAGAAGAAAAAAGATATTGCCCAAAATGTGGCTCTCTCCTTGTAAAAAGAAAAGGGAAGAGAGGATATTTTTATGGATGTTCTTCTTATCCAAAGTGCGATTATTTAGAACCAATTAATGGAAAGAAATAATGAGTGAAGAGATAATTATTAACATCATAGGAGCTGGTCTTGCCGGTTCTGAAGCTGCTAATTTTTTAGCAAACCATGGTATAAAAGTAAATTTATATGAAAGAAGGCCAGAAGTTGAAGACGGTGCTCATCATAGCGCCCTTTTTGGTGAACTTGTCTGCTCAAATTCGTTAAAAAGTAAAAAACTTGATAATGCTTGTGGTTTATTGAAAGAAGAAATTGCTCGTTTAGGTTCTATTATGATGGAAGCAAGTAAAGTTAGCGAAGTTAAAAGTGGAGATGCTTTAGCTGTTGATAGAGAGATTTTTGCTTCTTATATTACCGAAAAAATTAAAAATAACCCAAATATAACAATCATAAATAAAAATGTAACGACTTTACCTGAAGGTATTAATATAATTGCCACAGGTCCTTTAAGTGGGAAAGAAATTTTAGATCAAATTAACTGTTTAACTAAAATTGAAAGTTATGGGTTTTATGATGCTTCTGCTCCGATTATTTATAAAGATTCTATAGATTTTTCTAAAGTTTTTATTAAATCTAGATATGACCAAGATGAAGGATCCTATATAAATTGTGGAATGGAAAAAGTGGAATATTTAAGGTTTTATAATGAACTTATAAATGCTAAAAAAGCTTTGCTTCATGATTTTGATAAAAATTATTTTGAAGGCTGCCTACCTATTGAAGTTTTAGCTTCTAGGGGAGTTGATACATTACGTTACGGCCCTTTAAAACCAGTTGGTCTTGAAAAAAACAATCATCAATTTTATGCAGTTGTTCAACTTAGGCAAGATGATTTAATTGGAGATTTTTATAATTTAGTAGGTTTTCAAACAAATTTAACTTATGGCGAACAGAAAAGAGTTTTTTCGCTTATTCCAGGTTTAGAAAACGCAAAATTTGCTAGATATGGTTTAATGCATAGAAATTCCTATATTTATGCGCCAAAAATTTTAAACGATGATTTATCAATGAAAATTAATAAAAATATTTTTATTGCCGGACAATTAAGCGGTGTCGAAGGTTATGTTGAAAGCGCTGCAAGCGGATTATTAGCAGCAATTTATTTATATTTAAGAATAAAAAATAAAGAATTTAAGCCTTTATCTTTCAATACAGTTTTAGGTGCTTTAATTAGATATATTACTCATACTGGGTTAAATAATTTTCAGCCTATGAATGCTAATTTTGGTATAATTTATAGAGCAAATAAGGAAGATAAAAGTAAAGTTATTGAAACTTCTTTAAAAGCAATTGATGAATTTAAAAAATATATAAATGACTAAGGAACAAGCGTTATTTTTATCACATTTAAAACATGAATTAAATTATAGTGAAAATACTATTAAGTCTTATTCTCAAGATATAACTATTTTTGAGAATTTTTTACTTGAAAAAGGTTTGGATTTTCGAAATATTACTCGAGACGATGTACGTCTTTTTATGGCAGAAAGATTAAAAAATAAAACATATCGTAGCAATAATGAATCTCCTCGATCCGTTAGAAGAAGAATATCTGCTTTAAAAAAATATTATTCTTATTTATATGAACAAAATATAGTTGAATCGAACCCATTTTTACTTATTGTTTCTCCAAAAAAACATGATAAATTACCTGAAGTTTTATATGAGTCGCAAATTAAAGTGCTTTTTGAAGCAAACAAAAATAGAACCGATCCTTTGCAAAGTAGAGACCAAGCTTTATTAGAACTTATGTATTCTTCGGGCTTAAGATGTTCGGAAGTTATTAATTTAAAAACTACAGATATTGTATTTTCTTCAAGATACATGAGAATTATCGGAAAAGGAAATAAAGAAAGAATAGTTCCCTTTTCTATAGAAGCAAAAAATGCAATGATTGATTATGCAAAATTTTTAAGAGTTCAGTTAATTGAAGATAATATGGTTGATAAAAAAACACCTTATTTTTTCTTAAATTCTAAAGGAAAACAATTAACTAGTAGAGGATTAGAATATATTCTAAAAGAAATAGTAAAAAAAACAGGGCTTTCACTTGGTTTTGATTTGCACCCACACGTATTAAGGCACTCGTTTGCAACTCATCTTTTAGATAAAGGTGCTGATTTAAGAATGATTCAAGAATTGATGGGTCACGAATCAGTTGGAACAACCTCAATTTATATGCATGTTTCAAAAGAAAAAATTAAAAGCGAATATAACAAATTTTTCCCACAAAATTCGGCAAAAAAGAAATAAAAAAGGTTTGCATATATATTTAAAAATATATATAATACTTTTACTTTTGGTTTTTTTAATGCCCAAAAGAATACGCACACTATGAATTCAGCGTCCTAGTCTACAAAAATTTATGTAGGGAAGGCTGTTCGAAGTAGTGGAGGCTTAACAAATAAGGAGGAGACGTAATGTCTGAAGAAAATTTAAACGTCGTTCTTGACGAAGCTGCAAAGGAAGTTAAAGAAGCTGAGCAAGAACAAAAAGAAGAAGCAGCAAAAGAAGCTGCACAACAAGAAATGGCAGAAGCAGTTTTTGATCCAAATGCTCCTATCATCACATTAAAGAAATTACTTGAAGCAGGTGTTCATTATGGACATCAAACAAGAAAATGGAATCCAAAAATGAAACCATTTATCTATTGTGCTCGTAATGGAATTTATATTATTGATTTAAATAAATCAAAAGAGGCTGTCGAAAATTCCTATAAAAAATTAAAAGAAATCGTTTTAGAAGGTGGAAAAGTTCTTTTAGTTGGAACAAAACAAGTCGCTAAAGATATCGTTAAAGAGGAAGCTGAAAGAAGTGGATCTTTCTATATTACAAATAGATGGCTTGGTGGTACATTAACAAACTTCAAAACTATTCAATTAAGAATCAAGAAACTAAAAGAATTAGAACAAGAAGAAGCTGATGGTGTTTGGGATAGACTTCCAAAGAAAGAACAAGCAGCTTTAAGAAAAGAAAAAGAAAAACTCGCTAAAAACTTAGATGGTATTAAAGAAATGAGAAAAGCTCCAAACGCTTTAATCGTTATTGATCCAACTGAAGAAAGAATCGCTATTAAAGAAGCTATTAAATTAAATATCCCTGTATTTGCAATTTGTGATACAAATTGTGATCCAGATGGTATTAATTATGTTATTCCAGGAAACGATGATGCTCAAAAGAGTGTTAAATTATTAATTTCTGTTTTGGCAGATGCTATCGTTGAAGCAAAAGGTGGACTTCCAGAAATCGCTTATAGTAAAGATGAAGGCGAAGAAGTTACTATGAAAGATGCAATTAGACAAGCAGATAGAGAAAATGCTTTACGTTTAGCCGCAAGAAGAGAAATGCAAAGAGAAAGAATGGAAAGAGAAAAAGCAAGATACGAAGCAAGATTTGCAAACAAAGCAAATAAAGATGCTAGTAAAAAAGAAGAAGTAAAAGCTGAAGCTTCAGCTCAAGAAAAAGTTGAAGCTGCTGAAACAAAAGGAGAATAATTTTAATGGCAAACGTTGCATTAATTAAAGTTTTAAGAGAAAGAACCGGCGCAGGAATGATGGATTGTAAAAATGCACTTGTTGCATGTAATGATGATGTCGATAAAGCTTGCGATTGGTTAAGAGAAAAAGGCATTGCTAAACAAGCTAAAAAAGCTGATAGAATTGCAGCTGAAGGTTTAGCATTAATCTCAAAATGTGATGAATGTGGCAAAGTTGTTGTTAGTGAAGTTAATAGTGAAACTGATTTCGTTGCTCATTCTGACGCTTTTAAAGAATTAGTTTTAGCAGTTAATGAAAAAATCTTAAAAGAAGGTTGCAAAACTGTTGAAGAAGCTAACGAAGCATGCGCTCAACTTTTCACAGATGCCACTGTTAAAATTGGTGAAAAATTAACTTTAAGAAGATTTGAAGTCATCACTCCAGAAAAAGGGCAAGGTGTTGGAACATATATTCATATGGGTGGTAAAATCGCTGTTGTTACTGTTTTAGATAAGGATGATCCAGAACTTGCCAAAGGTATTGCTATTCATGTCTGTGCTAATAATCCAAAATATATTAGTGAAGATGATATTGATGAAACTGCAAAAGCTAAAGAAACTGAAATTCAACTTGAAGCAGTTAAAAATGACGAAAAACTAAAAAATAAACCAGAAGCAGCATTAAAGAATATTATTGCTGGTAAAGTTCATAAAGTTTTTGCTGAAGTTACATTAGAAGATCAAGAATATATGATGGATCCTACTAAAACTGTCGGCCAAGCTTTAAAAGAAAAAGGCGCTAAAGTTTTAAATTTTATCCGTTTCCAAGTTGGTGAAGGCTTAGAAAAAAGAGTTGATAACTTCGCTGAAGAAGTTATGGCTCAAGCTAAATAGTTTTAAGACCATTTTCGCAAACATTAAAGACCCTAAAATCGGGGTCTTTTTTCATTTATAAAGTTAATTTAAACTTAAATATTTATCTCTTTTCTATTATAATTATTAAGATGAAAAAAGAAGAAGCAAATACAAAAGTAATTTTAAAATTATCTGGAGAAGCGTTAAGCGATTCTTCTTCTCATTTAATTTTTTCTAAAGAAAAATTAAAAAATATTGTTGATTTAGTTAAAGAACTTATTTCTAATAATATTAAAGTTGGAATTGTTTGTGGAGCTGGTAATATTTTTAGAGGAAGAATAGCCGAAGAAAATGGCATTCCTTATGATGATGGTGATTACATGGGAATGGTTGGAACGGTTATTAATTTAAAAGCAATTTCAGCATTATTAACTGTTAATAATATTAAAAATAAGCTTTATAGTGCATTGATGGTTGAAGACGTCGCCCCTAAATATGATAAAGAAAAAGCAAAAAAAGAATTTGAAGAAGGTTATGTAATTCTTTTTGCTGGGGGAGTTGGAAAAGTTAAACATACTACAGACACTTGTGCTGCATTAAGAGCATTAGAAATGGATGCAAAATTAGTTTTAGCTGGTAAAAACGGTGTTGATGGTGTTTATACAAAAGACCCAAATAAATATAAAGATGCTAAATTTATAAAATCTTTAACTTATAAAGAAGCTATCAAAGAAAATTTGAAAGTTATGGATGAACAAGCATTAGAATTACTTAAAGATAGCGATGTTGTTACAAGAGTATTCTCAATGGATGATTTTTCAAATTTTATGAAAGTCATTAACGGAGATGAAAATATAGGAACTACAATTAAAAAGGAGCAGATATATGGATGATATTTTAAATGAATGTAGTAAAAAAATGGAAAAATGTGTTGACAATTACCGCGAAAGTTTAAACACATTAAGAACTGGTAGAGCTAACGCAGCTTTGCTTGAAAATTTAAGTTGCGATTATTATGGTGACAAAATGCCTATTACTCAAATTGCCGCAATTAAAGTTCCAGAACCAAGACAACTTTTAATTATTCCTTTTGATAGTGGTGATATTAAGAGTATTGTCGCTGCAATTAATGCTTCCGATATCGGAATTAATCCAATTGTTGATGGTAAACAAATTAGATTAAATATGCCTGCTTTAACTGAAGATAGAAGAAAAGAATTAACTAAAAAAGCAAAAGGTTATGGCGAAGAAGCTAAAGTTGCAATTAGAAATGTCCGTAGAGATTTAATGGATAAAATTAAAAAAGACGATACTTATACTGAAGATACAAGAAAGAAAGAAGAAGGCGAAATTCAAAAGCTAACTGATGAATTTATCGCAAAAATTGATTCTTTATTAAAAGAAAAAACTGAAGAAATAATGAAAGTTTAAGCTATAAAAATGGAAGAAAATAACAAAGATTCTCAACTTGAAACAAGAGAACATCACATAAATCAACTTAATAAAGAAGCTAAAACAAACATCGCATCTAGAATAATAATTGCTATTGTTTTAGTAGCCATTTTTGTTCCATGTATTATTTTAGGTGGTTATTTTTGGCTTGCTTTAATTCTTTTATTAATTTTAATTATGACTCATGAGCTTTGCAAAGCTCCACAATCTATTGAAAGAAAATTTAAAGGAATAATATATGTTTTTGCATATTTTATGATGTTTGCCCTTGTTTTTTATATTTTTTTAAAAGATTTGATTATCGAATATCAAAATTATTTAAATTTTGGTGCTGAAGGGAATTTCTATTATGATATCTTAAGAGGCTTTAAATCTCCCCAAATTTCATTAACTTGTTTTTGTATTTCGATAGCCTTCTTTTTTATAAATGTATTTATCGATCAAACATTTACAATTCATGATGCATTTTATTTAATTACAATGCTTTTTGTTGTTTCTCTTGGATTACAATGTTTAATTTATTTAAGATTTTTACCATTTTTAAATGTTTCTGTTGATGTAGAAATTGATCCTACTTTTAAATATTTTACTTCGGCGCTTCTTATTTTATATTTTTTAATTGGGACATGTTTTAATGATGTTGGAGCTTTTTTTATTGGTGTTTTATTTGGAAAACATAAATTTTGCCCTAAAATTTCACCTAAAAAGACTGTTGAAGGATTTGTAGGGGGAGTAATAATCTCTTTTGTGATTTCGTTTGCTTTCGCAATGATTTTTGCTTATTTTGATTTTCCACTTTTAGATGGAGTTTTAGATTTAAATCATTGGTATAATATTTTAATTATCTCTTTAGTTATGCCTTTTTCTGCAACGCTTGGAGATTTATTGTTCTCTTCAATTAAAAGATCTTATAAAATTAAAGATTTTGGAACAATTTTAAAATCACATGGTGGCATTTTAGATCGTTTTGATTCAATTATCGTAACTTCAATTACAACTTCTTTATTAATTTTAGTTATGATTAATGGAGTTGGAATTTTTGCATAAAAATGAAAAAAATTATTGTTTTAGGCGCTTCTGGAAGTATAGGAAGTCAAAGTTTAGATTTATTATATTCTTTAAAAAAGAAATATAATCTTTTAGGTGTGAGCGTTGGAGAAAATATTGAATTTTTAGAAAATAAAATTATACCTAAATTTGAAAGTCTAAAATATATTTGTGTTAAAAATGAAATTGATTTTAATAATTTAAAATCTAAATATAAACAATATACATTTTTTCATGGGGATAATGGGCTTATCTCTTTAACAAAGATAAGTGAAAATGATATTGTTTTAAATGCTCTTGTGGGGTTTAGTGGTGTTCTTCCAACTATTTATAGTTTAAATAATAATAAAATTGTATTTTTAGCAAATAAGGAAAGTTTAGTTGTTGCTGGAGAGTTAATTAAAAAGATTGTTGGTAGAAGAAAAATGATTTATCCAATTGACAGTGAACATGCTGCGATTACAAAATGTTTAAAAAATGTTAATAAAAAAGAATTAAAAACAATTTATTTAACATGTTCAGGCGGACCTTTTTTCTTTTTAAACAAAAAGAAATTTAAAGACATTAAAGTTGAAGATGCTTTAAATCATCCAACATATAAAATGGGCAAGAAAATAACCATTGATTCTTCAACTTTAATGAATAAAGCGTTTGAAGTTATTGAAGCACATTATTTATTTAATGTTCCAGCTAGTAAAATAAAAGTAAAAGTTGATCGAAATAGTTACGTTCATTCTTTTATCGAACTTAAAGATGGGACTTATAAACTTTCTGTCGGGAAAGCTGATATGCATATCCAAATTGCTGATTGTCTATCTTTTTTTAAAACTAAAGATAAAGAATTTAAAGATACTGAGATTAATACCTTAAATAAATATAAATTTCATGATATCGATTTAAATAAGTTTCCAGCTCTTAAATACGGTTATTATGTCATAAAAAATAAAGGTATTTCAGGGCTTGTTATAAATGCTGCTAACGAGATTGCTGTTGAAGCATTTTTATATGGAATTATCGATTATGTTGATATAACTAAAATAATTGATAAAATAATAAAGATGTATGATTTAAAAGAAGAATTAACTATTAAAAACATTTTTAAATTAAATAAAAAAGTAAGAATTGATACATCAAATTTAATTAAAAATAAGGAATTTTAACAATATATGGGAATTTTAACAACAATTTTATCTTTAGTACTCTTTTTTATTGCATTAGGAGTATTAGTTTCAATACATGAACTTGGTCATTTAATTGCTGCAAAAAGTTTTAATGTTTATTGTAGTGATTATTCAATAGGGTTTGGGCCGAAAATTTTTAAACATAAAAGAAAAAAAGGCGAAACGACATTTTCAATTGGTCTTTTACCTTTAGGTGGATATGTTTCAATGTATGGAGAAGAAGGCGAAGCTGGCGATGGAGTCAATATTCCTCGTTCTCGTTCTTTAGAAGGAATAAAAAGATGGAAGAGAATTGTCATAATGGCTGCAGGAATCATTATGAATTTTGTTTTAGCCTATGTTATATTTTTTATTTCAGCTGCTTGTTTTCCTAATATTAATAATTTTTATATTAATGTTGTTGGAATTAATGATGAAGCTAATTTTAAAATGCATGTTAAAGATGAAAATAATAATGAGCTAAGTGAGGATTTATTAACTTTTTTTGAATCAAATCCTGCGATGAATGTCGATGTTTTAACGATGGAAGTTCTTGATTCAAATGGTTCTCTTAAAACAATTTCTCCTCAATATTATATTATTAATTCTTCAAGCGTTACATATAATGGAAAAAGCGATTATGTTTTAGCTTTTGATGTTTCTAATTTTAATTATAACGATACTGATTTAGCTCAATATATTCGTCTTTTTGAAGGCTTTACTTATACAGTCGGGGATAAACTTCCTTCGAATTATCAAAATGTTTATCATGTTGTAAATAATGAAATTGTTCCTTTTAATGAAGGTGAAACATTGAATTTACCTCTTTTAAATGAAGATTTATCATTAAAAGAAGTTAGTTTAAATTCTAATGATGAAATAAAAGCATTATTAACTTTTAAAGGTGAAAGAAAAGAAAATGAAGAAATAAATCAAAATAAAGTTAATGTTACTTTTAAAAAAGATGCAACTAACAATTTTGAAAGAATTGGTTTTGGACCAGTAGTTAATTATTCTTATTTAGGATGGGATTCTTTTAAAGTTGCTGGAGAAAATTGGGTTCAATCAACCACTTTAATTTCTAATGCAATTATTGATTTATTTTCAAAAAGTGAAGCTTGGAATAATGTTGGTGGCCCAATTGCTATTTTTACTCAAACAACAACAATTTTAACTAATTCACCTTTTTATGTTTATTTAAATTCTTGGGGAATGATTTCTGTTAATCTTGCTTTATTTAATCTTTTACCTTTTCCTGGATTAGATGGATGGCAAATTTTAGTTGAAATAGTTGAAGGAATTGTTAATGGGTTCTATAAACTTCATAAAAAAATTAAAGGTAAAAATAATAATAAAAATGAAGAAGTTAAAGATAATAATGAAAATAAAGAATTAGTTCAAAATGAAGTAATTTCTTCAAATAATAATTTATATAATAGTGAAAAGAATAATGAAGTTAATAAAGAACAACATATCGTTAGTGAAGTTAAAGATAATCAAGTTTCAATTAATAAAAATACGACTTTAGTTGTTGGAAATAATGAAAATAATACTAATCAAAAAGAAAAGATTGCTTATGATGATGAATGGCATATTCCTCAAAAAATTAAAAGTATTATGTCTACTATTGGCTTAGTTTTACTTTTCGCTCTTTTCTTTGTTATTATTATTAAAGATGTTATCGGATTATTTTAAAAATTAAATTTTTATAAATATTTAATTATCTATATCACTAATAAATATTTTATAATTTTTAATTGTAAGAAGAAAAAATATGCAAGAGAAGATGATTCGTTTTTTAAATAGTATAGGAATAAAAGATACGACTAAATACGATATGGATTTTATTTCGATTTATAAAGATAAAGGAAATCGAATTAAAAATAAATATCGTTATTATATTTTAAAAGATTCATTACGGAAATTAGATTTATTACTTGATTTTTTAAGTCATGTTGAAAAAATAAATGATTATGATTATGAATTTATTTTTACATATAAAGAAAAATTTTCTCTTTCATATATAAGTGAATTTTTAAGCGATTTTATTTATTCAAAAACATTTGATGATTATGATACTTATCTTCATTTAAATTCAAAGTTAAAAATATTTTTTAATAGTGATGTTGATTTAGAAAGCTTTGAATTAATAAAAAAAGAATTAGAAAATCTTTTTTCATTTGTTTGTTATAATCTTCCTATTGAAGTAGGAATTTATGATGAAAAAGAAATTTATGAACTGAAAAATAAGAAAAACAATGTAGATTCTCATATAATTAACAATCTTAATGAAAAGATTGATAATAAATCTTTATCTTTAAATAATTCCGATAATTTATCCATTAATAAAGTAACTAATGGTATTAAAGAAAATTTGACTGGAAATTTAAAGAAAAATACTAACGATGACAATTTTATTGATAATGGTGACAATGTCGTTGATGTTATATATGAAGAAAATGATTTAGGAGAATCTTCTTCCTTTTTTAATAATACAATTTTAGAAAACACTTCTTTAAATATAGAAGAGTTAAAAAAGAAGAAGGAGGAAGAATTTATGGAATTAAATAAAAAAACTATTAAAGATATCGCACAGGCTGAAAAAGAAAGTGAAGAAATAAAAAAAGAAAAAGATTATAAAAGAGAGATATTTAAAAAAAGTAATGATTATAAAACGATGAACCTTGAAGATATTGATGAAAATAGTGGTTCAGTTGATTTTATAGGTAAAGTTTTTGAAAGTGAAATTAGAGATATTCGTGATAATAAAAAAGCTGTCAAACTTGGAATAACTAATTTAAAAAGTGCCGTTTATGTAACTCTTTATCCAACCGAAAAAGAATTAAATGAAACTAATTTTAACGATATTCTTGGTAAAAATATTGAGATTAAAGGGAAAGTTACTCTTTTTAAAAACGCAAAAGAATTTACAATTACAGGACATTATTTTTATCTTCTTCCAGACGATCCATTAAGAGACGATGAAGAAGAGAATAAAAGAGTCGAACTTCATTTACACACAAAAATGAGTGAAATGGATGGAGTTGGGGAAATTAGTGAATATTGTAAACTTGCTTCACATATGGGAATGAAAGCAATTGCAATAACTGATCATGGAGTTGTACAAGGTTTTCCTGAAGCTCAAAAGGCTGCTAAAAAATATAATTTAAAAATGCTTTATGGTAGCGAACTTTATTTAATTCCGGATTATTTAAATGCATGTTTAAATCCTAAGAATATCAAATTAAAAGATTGCAATTTTGTTGCCTTTGACCTTGAAACAACTGGTTTATCAACTCGTTATGACAATATTACTGAATTTGGTGCTGTAAAAATTGAAGGTGGAATGGTTGTTGATCGTCTAGATATTTTGATTAACCCTTTAAAAGAAATTCCCGAAAAAGTTGTTAAAAAAACAAATATTACAAACGAAATGGTTAAAAACGCTCCAACAATTAAAGAAGTTTTTCCTCAAATTTTAAAGTTTATAGGTAATTCGGTTTTAGTTTCTCATAACGCTAATTTCGACTATGAACATCTTAATCGTGCTTTTAAAGAAACTTATGGAGTTGATTTTATACATCCTGTTATTGATACGCTTGCGTTATCAAGATATATTTTCCCAATGAATAGAGCACATAGTTTAAAGGCCTTATGTAATAGGCTTGATGTAAATTATGATGAAGAAAGCGCACATAGAGCAGATTATGATGCTCAAGTTTTAGCATCATGTTGGGTAGCGCTTAAAGTTATGGTTGATCAAAAAATTAATGAACCAACTCTTTTAGATATGGCGGCATTAAATTATCCAAAAGAACTTTATAAATTTACAAGAAGTGCAACTCATGCTACTGTTTTAGCTAAAAATAAAGCCGGATTAAAAGATTTATACAAACTTATTTCTGTCTCTGAATGTAATTATGTTGGAAACATTCCTCTTGTTCCTCGTTCTTTACTTAATAAATATCGCTCTAATTTGCTTGTTGGTTCAGCTTGTTTTAATGGCGAAGTTTTTTATGATGCTGCTTATAGAGACGAGAAAACTCTTTCGAAAGCTATTTCATATTATGACTATATTGAAATTCAACCACTAAATAATTATTCTTTTTTAATCAATACTGACCAAGTTCAAGATGAAGATACATTGAAAATTTATTTAAAAAGTATTATTAAAGAAGCAACAGAACAAAATAAGATGATTGTTGCTACCGGAGATTGCCATTATGTTAATCCTAGCGATAAAATTTATCGTGACGTTATGATTACTGCTAAAGGAGTTGGCGATGTTAACCACCCTTTAAATCCATATTCTAGAAAAAATTATCCTAAATTTGAAAATCCTGACCAACATTTTATGTCAACAAAAGAAATGCTAGATGCTTTTGCTTGGTTAGAAGATGAAGAAAAAATTAAAGAATATGTTATTAGCAATACAAATAAAATTGCTGATATGTGCGAGGTAATTATTCCAATTGAAGATAAATTATATCCTCCAAAAATTGATAACTGTGAAAATTTATTAACTGAATTATGTTATAAAAAAGCTCATGAAGAATATGGAGAAAGATTACCTGCTTATATTGAAAATCGTTTAAAGCAAGAGCTTGATGGAATTATCGGAAATGGATATTCCGTTACTTATTATATTGCTCATGAACTTGTTAGAATGACAAATGAAAGAGGATATATCGTTGGGTCGAGAGGTTCAGTTGGTTCATCATTTGCTGCTTATTGTGGTGGAATTACCGAGGTTAATCCTCTTCCACCTCATTATAGATGTCCAAAATGTAAACATGTTGAATTCCATGATATGAGTGACGGAATTACTTCGGGTTATGATTTAGAAGATAAATTATGCCCAGAGTGTGGAACAAAGATGATAAAAGATGGTCAAAATATTCCTTTTGAAACATTCTTAGGTTTTAAAGCTGAAAAAGTTCCTGATATTGATTTAAATTTCCCTGCTGATTTCCAATCAACAGCTCATACATTCACTAAAATTTTACTTGGTGAAGACAAGGTTTATAGAGCTGGAACTATTTCATCGGTTCAATTTAAAACTGCTTACGGATATGTTAGAAAATTCTTTGAAAATGAAGGAATTAATCCTGATAAAGTTAAAGGTTCATATATAGCCGCTTTAGCTTATGGATGTGTTGGAATTAAAAGAACAACTGGCCAACATCCAGGAGGAATTGTTGTTGTCCCACGTGATATGGAAATTTATGATTTTACTCCTGTTCAATATCCAGCTAATGATACAACGGTTGAATGGAAAACAACTCACTTCGATTTCCATGCAATTCATGATACTATTTTAAAACTTGATATGCTTGGTCACGTTGACCCACAAGCTTTAAGAATGATGTCTAATTTAGCTCATGTAGATATTAAAGATATTCCTATGGATGATAAAAATATTATTTCTTTATTTACTACTAATGATGTTTTAAAACTAAAGCATAAATATATAAAAAAAGATGTTGGAACAACTGGAATTCCTGAATTTGGAACCAACTTTGTCAAGCAACTTTTACGTGAAGCAAAGCCTACATCTTTTAAACAACTTTTAATCGTTTCAGGTCTTTCTCATGGTACTGATGTATGGTCAAATAATGCTCAAAGTTTAATTGCTAATGGAATTACTGACATTAATGGTGTTATTGGATGTAGAGATGATATTATGTCATATCTTATTTCAATGGGATTAGATAATTCTAAAGCTTTCACTATTATGGAAACCGTTAGAAAGGGTAAAAAATTATCTGATGAACAAGTTTTAGATATGGAAAATCACAATGTTCCATCTTATTACATTGAATCATGTAAAAAAATTAAATACCTTTTCCCAAAAGGACATGCTTGCGCTTATGTTATGATGGCTTTACGTGTTGGTTATTTTAAGATTTATTATCCGCTTGAATTTTATGCAACATTCTTTACTTTAAGATGCGATCAATATGATATTGACGTAATGATTAGAGGAATTGATGCAATTTATGAAAGAATTGAAGAATACGAAAAACGTAAAGTTTCTAAAGATCCAACTCAAAAATTATCGAATAAAGAAGAAGGTATTTTAGATACCTTAATTGTTGCACTAGAATTCGCTGAAAGAGGTTTTAAATTTGAAAAAATCGATATAAATCGTTCAATGAGCAATGATTTTATTATCAATAAAGAAAACAATTCACTTATTCCACCATTTAAAGTATTAGATGGAATTGGAGAAAACGGCGGAGAAAGTGTTATTAAAGCTAGAGAAGAAAGAGAGTTTGATAGTATAGAAGATTTTACTAAAAGAGCTAAACTACCTTCAAAAGTGGTAGATGTTTTAAAAACAATGGGAAGTTTATCTCATTTAAGAGAAAGTGAAGAATTATCTTTATTTAGTGATTTTTAATTATATAATATAAAAAGTGCCCACGTAACTCAGTTCGGATAGAGTAGCACCCTCCTAAGGTGAAAGTCGGAAGTTCAAATCCTCTCGTGGGCGCCAATTTATTATATTTTTATTTAAAAACAAAATTTCTGCACCAAAATTATGTTATTTTTTTCTTATTTTAATAAAAGGAGATAAAAAATATGAAAAAAGTAAATTTTATTAAAACTATATCGTTTATTCTTTTATTTAATATTTTAGCTTCTTGTAATAATATTAATAAAGATTTTAAGATTAATAATTTAGAAAAAGAAGCTAGTCATTTTTGTTTTTTTGCTATTCCTGGAAAAATTGATGAAAATGAATTTACATTAGTAGATATTATTAATGAATATTTAGAAAATAACTCGTTAAAATATAAAAAACTTGAATATGAAGAATATTATAAAAGAATTTCTACATTTTATGATATTACTAAACAAAAAGAAGGGTGTTTAGGGTTATTAACTAAAAATGAATTAGATAACAAAATGATAGTTGAGACTTTAATTACAACCCATTCTTCTTCATATCCTACTTATTATGTATCTATTAAAAATAATTTTTTCAATAATAAAATAAAAATCGATTTTATTATTGATGATAAGTTGGATGAAGGAATAAAAGTTTTTCAAGATTCTTCTTATAATTTATATTATTTATATTTAGATACAACAATCTTTAATGAATCTAGTTTAATTGATATTAATATTAAGTATTCTAGTAATATATAGTTTTTCAATAATATTATTAATTAATAAAAGATCATTTTAAAGAAAACTTGTTAATGTAAAAGAATATTCTTCGTTATCAAAAATACTTCCATTTGACTTTAATATTGAAACGCCCATATTTTTATATATTTTTAATTCTTCATTTAAATTATCTTTTTTTAACGAAAGAAAACTACAAAAAGAAATAGGTGAGGAATAGTATCCCATATAAGGGAATTTGTTCGATGATGGGTTAATAAATTCGTATGATATATTTGTATTTAATATAGTTGCTTCGGTTTTAATATTGGGTGAAAAACTATTAAAAGAATTTTTAATATAAAAATCTATATTTTTATTAGAAAAGGATACAAAAAGTTCATCATTAAATTCATTTAAATTTTTAATATTTCTATTTAAAGGAAATTGATATCTTTCATAAACATAATGATTAACTAAATAATCATCGCTAAATTTTTTAATACGATATCGATTATTATAAGGATAAAAAATATAATCACTAAATAATGAATAGTAAATATTATTATCTATATTACTTTTAAAAATGTAAAAATATTCTTTTAAAATACCCAATAGATTATTGTTGTTATTTAATACAGTAAATGAAACATTATGTTCAATTAAATCTTCATTCATGTTTTCATTGAAATAGAAAAATGTTTTTGAATCATTATTTGTATATATTTTTTCTATATATTTTATTGCTTCTTTTAAAGCTAAGGGAGTTATAGCAAAAGAAGATTTTAATTTTATTTCGTTTATAGATAAACTTTTTTCAAAGTTTAATTTTCCAATCTCAATAATATATTTTTTATTTGAATAAATATTATTAAAAAAAGAAAGATTATTAAAAGTGAAATTAAGAGAATGGATATTATCTTTGACTTTATAAATAAGATTATTGCTTAAATCAAAATCATTAATAAAATCAATTTTCGTATATTCACTTGCATTTTCTTTAGCGCAAGAAGAAAAAGTGCAAAAACTAAAAATTGATATTAAATTAATTACGACTATTTTCAAATTTTTTAACATTAATTAAACTCCTTATAAGTAAAACAAAAGATATTATTTCTAAAATAAGCAAAAAATAAAACAAAAGGTTAAACAATATTAAATATGGTTGGTCAAATTTAAAATACCGCCATAATGATGAATAAACTTGATTATAATAAAGCTTGTTAGAAAGCGAATAAAAATATTGAAAAAGTAGAAGTATTAAAATAAGTGATAATAAAGAAATATTAAAATAAACTTTAAATTTATAATTTGAGTTAATTGTTGATCCTTTATTTTCTTTATAAGAACCTTTTAAAATTTCACTTAAAGGGACATTAAAAGTTTCTGAAATAGTTATTGATAAATCTAAATCAATAAGTTGCTTACCATTTTCAATTTTTGATAGTGATGACCTTGATATAAATATTTTTGATGAAAATTCATCTTGACTTAACCCCAACTTATATCTAATATTTTTAATATTTTGTCCTATTACTTTTTTATCAATCATACTAATAAATATTTTATCTAAAAGCCTATAAAAATGCGATAAAAATCAAATGTTCGAAATAAGAACAATAAAAAAGTAATAATTATTTTGATTATCAATCATAGTTAAATATATTATAAAGTTAATATTATTAATATCAATCGCATGAGATTAAGGAGGTTTTTATGGTTGAATATTTACTCGGTATTGCTTTGGCTTCTTTATTTGAGGCAACAAATGTCAGGTCATTTGTAAATTATGATAATTTAGAAAATAGTAATTTAAAAAGCAATACTATAAATTTAAGAAAACAATATATTGATGAAGTCTATACACCAAGTGGCGCTAATAAATACACATTGTATAAATATGATGACAATTATATTTTAGAGAACAAATTGAATGGTGAAGTAACAAAGAAATGGGAGCAATCATTTTTTCCATATGAATCTTATGATCAAAAATTCTTAAAAATTTTTGCTGAGAAAGGGGATATTAACGAAATTGTTTTTAATGGAAGGAATTTCATTGATTTAAATAGCGATATAATAATTGAAGATGACAATTTACATAAAATTGCAGAATTAAATTTCGAAGCTGGAGATTATGAAGAGATATACAGTATTCCAACAAGTGCTACAAAGATTAATAATTCGTTTTATTTTGAAAAGTTAAGGAATAAGCATGGTCAAAATAGTGATGGGACATGTTTTATTGTCTCGACTCAGATACTTTTAGGTTACTATGATACATTTGTTAATGACAGTTTAGTATTAGATACATATGATATTCCTACAAAAGAAGAACATAGTACGAATAATATAAGAAGTTTTAATCAATCACCTGGCACCGATGAATTTGAGGTTAGTGCATTTCATGATTATCTTTACTTATTTTTAAAAGATAATGTATGGTACGATGATCCTGGCAATGGTTTAGGTACTAAAGCTCATATTGATTTTGTTAATCGTTATTTAATGTCTCGTGGTTTTGATGGTGATAATTATGTTTTAAATACTTGTGAAGGAAATCTGTCAGATATTTTTTCAGGAAGAAATATAGATATAATTAAAAATGCTATTAAAGAAAATAGGCCGGTTATAACCAATGGTTGTGGACATTCAACAGTTGCTTTTGCTTACGACTCAGATTTCGTTTATGTTCATACTGGATGGGGACACATTGCTAAAACATGGCGGGAAACCTTTGACAATGGTCATGAATCAGGCACTAATTTTTATGAGTTTGGTTCAATCGATATTGAGTTTAAAAGTGACGTACATTAACATTCAAATAATTATATAAATACACAAACGAATAAATCTATTTGCCCTTGTGGGAAAGTTGAGGAATATAATAACTTATGACTAAAAAGATTATTTTAATTACATTTTTATTTTTAGAAATTTTATTATTGGTATTTACATTCGTAAATTTTAAAACTGTCGTTGATTACCATCCTCCTATAAGCGAAAGTTCTATTTATTTTTACAACATTTCAATTGTTAGTAATTCCCCGCTTATGTGTGCATTAATAACAATTAGCAGTGTTAGTGGAATAATTGTTAATACTTTAACTCTTGGAGATATTATATCTACAGAAAAAAGATATCCGTTTTATCTAGCTATTATTTTTCTATCGCTAAGTTTTATCTTCTTTATAATAGGCGGTATAAATAGTTTTGTTGTTCAAACTAGGTAAAAAATCACAATTTTATAATAAAGGTTTTTCAAAAAAATGAAGCACATGATTGAAAAAATAAAAATACTTTTTAAAAATGATAAATCTATAATTTTAAGTATTATTTTTATGTTTTTTTCGATAATTTATTTAATACTTACCTTCACCTCATTTGGTGTATATGTAGATAAAATCATTGATAGTGATTCTTCGTCTTTTTATGTTATTAATTATTTGATGATTGAGAGAGTGCCAATTTTAGCAATTTTGTTAACTTTGTTGAATATTGGAGGAATAGTTTTTAATACTCTTTATATATCAAAACTTATATTAAGGAATTATAAAGAGTTTCCTTTTTATATATCTTTAATAATTTTTCTTTTATCGACTATTTTGTTTATCTTCGGAATTAGTTTTACTTTTTATAATTCGTTTTAATTTAATAAATGAATTTAATATTTATAATACTGAAAATACAATCGTTTTAAATGAAACTAGCTTAATTGATATTAATATTAAGTATTCTAGTAATATATTATAATTTACACGTGGAAATAAAAAAAACACGATATAAATCGTGTTAATCTATATTTTGGTGGAGCTTACCAGGATCGAACTGGCGACCTCTTCCATGCCATGGAAGCGCTCTCCCAACTGAGCTAAAGCCCCAACGCTTAATAAATATATCATAATATATTTATTCTTTGAAGTTATTTTTAGCGTTTATTTCAAGTAAAGATGTTCTTAAAGAAACTTCAGCTTTACGATGTTCTAAAATAGAAGACGCTCTTTTTAATTTAGCTTCTGCTTCAATTTGTTTTTTCTTAGCTTTAGCAACATCAATGTCTTGAACAGGAATAATCGAATTTAAAATTAAAATAAGAGTATTAGTTTCTTCAATAAAATGAAGTGCCCCTCCTCCAACAGCATAATGTTTTTCTTTATCTAAAAATTTAATAGTTAAAACAGATATTTCAACGTTTGCTAAATAAGAACAATGAAAAGGAAGAATTTCAACTTCTCCTAAATCAGTTTCAGCTTTTACACTTTTAACATTATCTAAATCGATAACTTTATAAGGTGTAACTATTCTTAATTTCATTAAATCGTTAGCCATATAATAAATTAACTACCTATTAAAATTACTTATTTTCCTATTTATTCTCTTCATTTTTATTATCTTTAGAAGGATTATTGTTTATTTCTTCTTTTAACATTTTATCTTTTTCAATAGCATCTTCAAAAGTACCAACATAAAGGAAAGCGTTTTCCATCATCTCATCGCCTTCTCCATTTAAAATTCTTTCAAAAGATGAGATGGTATCTTCTAATTTTACATATTTTCCTTTAGTTCCTAAGAAAGTTTCTGCTACAAAGAAAGGTTGAGAAAGGAAGTTTCTGATTCTTCTTGCTCTAGAAACTACAAGTTTATCTTCATCAGAAAGTTCATCGATACCTAAAATAGCGATAATATCTTGTAAATCTTTATATCTTTGTAATGTTGCTTGAATCTTTCTAGCAACATTATAATGTCTTTTTCCAACGATATTTGGATCTAAAATATTGGAAGATGATTCAAGTGGATCAACTGCTGGATAAATACCTAAAGCAGCAGTATTTCTATCTAAAACAGTTTTAGCATCAAGATGAGCAAAAGTAGTTGCTGGAGCTGGGTCAGTTAAATCATCGGCAGGAACATAAACTGCCTGAATTGAAGTAATTGAACCATCACGAGTAGAAGCGATTCTTTCTTGAAGTTGACCCATTTCGGTAGCTAATGTAGGTTGATAGCCAACAGCTGAAGGCATTCTTCCTAAAAGAGCACTAACTTCACTACCTGCTTGAGTAAATCTATAAATATTATCAATAAAAAGTAAAACATCTTGATGAGCAACATCTCTAAACCATTCAGCCATTGTTAAGGCACTTAATGGGGCTCTCATTCTTATACCTGGAGATTCGTTCATTTGTCCAAATACTAAAGCAGTATTTTTTAAAACTCCAGATTCTTCCATTTCTTTATATAAATCGTTTCCTTCTCTTGATCTTTCTCCTACACCCGCAAATATAGAAGTTCCTTTCTTTTCAGTAGCAATATTATGGATAAGCTCTTGAATTAAAGTAGTTTTTCCTACCCCCGCTCCGCCAAAAAGTCCTACCTTTCCACCCTTTAAATATGGACAAAGAAGGTCTAAAACTTTAATACCGGTTTCAAAAACTTCACTAATAGTAGGTTGTTCTTCAAATGAAGGAGGTAAATTATATATCGAATGTGTTTCAGCAGAAGTAAATTCACCTTTTCTATCAATAGGTTCACCTAAAACTGAAAACATTCTTCCTAAAACTTCGTTTCCAACAGGAACTTTAATAGGTTCATGGGTATTAATAACTTTTAAATTTCTTCTAATTCCTTCAGTTGCACCCATTGCTAAACATCTTACAGTATCGTGCCCGATATCTTGAGCGACTTCTAAAATTAATTTATGTTCTTTATTTTGATAAGTAAATTCCACCTTTAAAGCAGTTCTCATAGAAGGAATAAGGCCATCTGAAAAACGAACATCAATAACTGGTCCAATAGCTTGGACAATATAGCCAAATTCAGCTTCTTTATTTTTTGAATTAAATTTGTAACTTTTAATCATTTTTCTTTTTCCTCCTATAAGCTAATTTAAGAAACGGTCTCATTATTATTTCCAGAAACAATTTCAGTAATTTCTTGAGTAATTTTTTGTTGTCTAATTTTATTGTATTCAAGTTTAAGATTATAAATTAATTGATCGGCTGAAGAAGTAGCGTTTTCCATTGAATTCTTTCGACAAGTTTGTTCGCTTATTAAACTCTCTAAAAAATATCGATAAATTAAAGCATCAAGATAATGAGGGACAATTAAATCAGCAACTTTAGCACTTTGACCATCAAAAAAAGGGAGCTTTAATGGGTTTTTATAATCAACTTTTGCTTCTTTTAAAGGCAAAAGTTGTTCAATTCTTGCTTCTGTAGACATTGAAGATAAATATTTTGTATAAATAATATAAATCGCTGAATAAGAATTATCTCGATAAAGTTTATCAAGCTGATGGCGGAAATAATTAACATTATCTAATGTTAAATCTTCATTTAAATTAACATAATCATGAATTGCTAAATGAACTTTATTTTTATAATGTTTATAACCTTTTTCACCAATAAAAATACAATCATCATCTTTAGTTATATTTTTTTTAGCAAGTTTATCAAGGTTATAATAATAACTTCCACAAAGTCCAAGAGTAGGAGTTATAAAAATATATAATTTTTTATTTCCTGGATTTTTAGTTAAACAAGTAGGAAGTGCATTTTTTTCAAAGTCGACTCTTTGTAAACAAAGTTCCATAGCATACTTTAAAGAAGAGATATATGCGGTATTTGAATCATAAATCTCTTTAAGTTTGTTATATCTACTAGAAGCGATTAATTTCATTGCTTTTGTAATTTTTCTAATAGATTGAACTGTGTTTATTCTTTTTCTTACTGCTAAAAGTGATTGAGCCATACTTTTTATAAAAATTTTTATTCTTCGTTAATTTCTTTTTTGTTTTCGTCTTTAATAGTCGATTTTATAGTTTTTAATAATGTAATAACAAATTTTTTATCTTCATCATTAAATTCTTTAGTTGTATTTATTTTTTCATAAATATTATTTGGTTTTGAAACGATTGAGTTATCTAAAAGTTTTAAAACATCATGGATTTTTTCAACCCTTATATCGTCTAATTCTCCTGATTGAGCAACATAAATATCAACGACTTCTTGAGCTAAAGAAAGAGGCATATATTGTCTTTGTTTTAATGTTTCAAGTAAAACAGCACCATGAGTTAAAATCTTTTGAGTTCCTTTATCTAGATCGCTACCAAAACGAGAGAAATCAAGCATTTCATGGTAATTAGCAAGTTCCATTCTTAAATCTTTTGAAACTTTTTTCATAACTTTATATTGAGCAGCACTACCTACACGAGATACTGATAATCCAGAATCAATGGCAGGTCTTTGGCCGCTATTAAACATATCACTATTTAAAAATAATTGACCATCAGTAATTGAAATAATATTTGTAGGAATGTATGCTGAAATATCGCCAGCTTGAGTTTCAACAATTGGAAGAGCAGTAATAGAACCGCCTTTAAGTTCATCACATAAACGGCAACTTCTTTCTAATAAACGAGAGTGAATATAGAAAATATCACCTGGATAAGCTTCTCTTCCTGGGCTTCTTCTTAATAAAAGAAGAAGTGTTCTATAAGCAACAGCATGTTTAGATAAATCATCATAAACAATTAAAACATCTTTTCCTTGATGTTCCCAATATTCAGCAATTGATGTTGCTGAATATGGTGCTAAATATTGCATAGGAGCTGGTTCAGCAGCACTAGCATTAACTATAACTGTATAATCTAAAGCATCAAATCTTTTTAAACGATCAACAATTTGTGCTAAAGATGAATTTTTTTGTCCGATTGAACAATATACACAAATTACATCTTTTCCTTTTTGATTAATAATTGTATCGATAGCTAAAGCTGTTTTACCAGTTTGTCTATCTCCAATAATTAATTCTCTTTGTCCTTTTCCAATAGGAATCATTGAATCGATAGCTTTAATACCAGTTTCAAGAGGTTCATTAACACTTTGTCTATCCATAATTTGAGGTGCTGGCATTTCGGCTGGACGATAATCAGTTGCTTTTATCTCACCCCTTCCATCAATTGGTTGGCCAAGTGAATTAACAACTCTTCCTAAAAGAGCATCACCAACAGGAACTGAAACAACTCTTCCCGTTCTTTGACATGTATCGCCTTCTTTAATATTAATAACACTACCAAAAAGAGCACAACCGATACTTTCTTCTTCAATATTCATAACCATTCCAAAATTTTCATTTGGAAATTCAATAAGTTCACCATACATTGCGTTATCAAGTCCATATATTGTTGCAATACAATCCCCGACACTGACAACTTGACCAACGTTTGAAGTATCTATTTTATGCTCATATTTATTTAATTCGTCTTTAATAATTTCTGAAAGAGAATTTAAGTTTTTGTTATCACTCATCTTTAGTTCCCTCCCTTTCATCATCTTTTGAGTCTATAAAATATTTCTTTAATAAATTTTTTTTCATATCTTCTAAACGAGAAGAAGCATTAAGTTCATACATCGTTCCATCAATTAAAACTTTTAAACCAACGATTAAAGTTTTATCAATCGAAACTTCAAAGACACATTTTTTATTTAAAACTTTTTCAAATGCGTTTTCCATTTTTTTAATTTGTGATTCATCTAAAGGAAATGGCGAATAGATAACACCTTCTAAAACGTTTTGATCTCGATAAGCAAGAGTGTTAAATATTTCATAAACTTCATCAATTTGTTTAATAATTTTATTTTTTATTAACATTTTGGCAAAAATTATAACTTCGGGAGTTAATAATTCACCAAAAGTATCTTCTAATGCTTTATTTTTTTCTTTATCATCAACAAAAGGAGAAGTTAAAAGCATCAAAAAATCAGGGTTCTTTTTAAGATTCCATGTTAAAAATTTTAAATCTTCTTGATATAAAGTTACTAATTTATTTTCAACGGCATTTTGATAAAATCCTTCAGCCATTTTGCTTATGAGAGCATCGTTATTCATTTTTAGTTATTTCCTTTAGTTAATTCATCAACAAAATCATCGATAAATTTGTCGTTATCTTCTTTTGTGATATTTCTTTTTAAAATTTCTTTTGAAGCAGCAATCGCACTATCAATAATTTCTTCGTGTGCTTCTTTGAGCATTTTTTCTCTTTCTGCTTCAATATCTTTGTGTGCTTGAGTTTTTTGTTTTTCTAAAGTTAAAGCAAGATCTTTTTCAAATTGTTGAGCTTTATTTTCAGCAGTTTTTTGAGCAGCTTTAATAAGTTCACCAGCTTGTTTTTCACTATCGGCAATAATTTGTTGAGCTTTTTCGACCTTTTCTTCAGCTTCTAGCTTTTTATTTTCACTATCTTTTATATTGTTTTCGATATAATCTGCTCTTTTTTGCATTTTCTTTTTTAATGGTTTATATGCTAAAAAGATAAATAAAATGACGACAAAAAGAAAAATTCCAAGTTGCATTAAAGTGACCCAAAGATTTGGGAGCATATTATTAACAACTTCTTGGATTCTGTCTCCGATTTCTTCAGTGTTACAAGAAGTTAATGACAAAGAAACTAGTAAAAGAGTAGCAATTAATTTTACTTTCTTTTTCATAAAATTACCTTCTTTATTAATTAGATAACGAAAGCCATTAAAATAGCGACAACAAGAATATAAATTGCGATAGATTCGATAAGACCGACACCAATAATCATAGTAGTACGAATGTCGCCTGAAGCAGATGGATTTCTTCCAATTCCTTCCATTGCTTTTGAGACAGCCCAGCCTTCACCTAAAGCAGCTAATCCCATACCAATACAAGCAATACCTAGTCCGATAAAATTCATATTTTCTTCTCCTTTTTTATTAAATATTTATATTAATTAAGTTTAATTACTTAAATTAAACAGCGTTTTTAGCGGCTTCTTTTTGAGCCTTTTTTTCAATTCTTTTTTGTTTTTTAAGAAGTTTTTTATTTTTCTTTGCTTCTTCCATTTTCTTAAAGTTTTCTGGTGAGATATATTCATTAGAAATATTAATCATCGTAAGAATTGTAAAGACAGCAAGTTGAATAAGTCCGTCAAATATATCAAAGTAGAGGTGAGCAAGTGGAGCGATTAGTGGTTCAAAGAAGAATCCCCAATAAGGCTCAATTGCACTTCCTAAACCAACATAAATAAGAGTAATAATACAATATCCAGCTAAAGCGTTACCAAATAAACGTAATGTTAAAGATAAAACTGGTGACCACATTGTTACAAGGTTAATTGGTAAAAATAAGGCAATCGGTTCAGTATATCTTTCAAAATATGTCCAATGTTTATATTTGATTGCAGTATAATGAGTTAAACAGAAAGTGATTAAGGCGATAGATAGAGGCATTGCCATATTTGTAAATGGGTTTGGCATTGCTTCTAAATAAGTAGAAGAACCTGGTTGTAAGATGTTAGGAAGACCAATCATTCCAACAAAGAATCCTAAGAAAATATATAATCCAACAAAAAGTATATATCCTCCAAATCCTTTAAAAGCAGGTCCCATAATTGAAGAAACTTGTTTATCAGCAAATTCGGTTAATGCTTCAATACAGTTTATAAATCCACTAGGTTTTTTTAATGGATCATATTTTTTAATTTTTATCGAAATAATTAAAGTTAAAATAAGCATTACAATAAGAACTAAAATTGATGACAAAAATTCAGGAGGGATTTCATCCCAACTTAACCATGCAATTATTCTTTTAAAATCTAATCCGCTTTCGTTCATATAATTTCCCAATCCTACTTAAATAAAATGCCAATTATATAACCAATAGTAAATAATATTGGAGCAATAAAAATATAATAGATTTGTGGAGCAGCCATCCCACTAGTTAAATATAAATAAAGAAGTGAAAAACCAAGAGCTCCAATAATCGACACAAATCTTAAAATATAACCAATTAAAAAAGATATTTTACCTTTTGAAGAGTTTTCAAAATGAAGGTAAACATATCTTAAAGAAAAATAAGTTATAAGCATAAATGGATAAGAAATTGCAAAAATTATAATAAATTCGCTAATATTATTTAAAAAATAGAGGATTAATCCAACCATTAATCCAATAAGTAATAAAGTGAAGAAAATCGTTAAAGCGATATATAAATTTCTTTTTTCTTTTTCCATAAATAAAACAGGTTTTTTAAAACTTCTTTATTAAATAACTATTTTTTATTAAAGTCAAATTCAAAGTGCTCTTTAATATAATTAAAGAGCGGTAAAATTAAGAAAGATTAGAGATTTGTTCATTAATTGCACTAACAAGTGAATAATATTTATCAATATAGGTTAATGAAGAAGAATAATTTTTAAATAATGAAGAAGAAATATAAACATTAAGCATTGAATATATATCATCTAATTCTTCTTTTGTTTTATTTAATCGGTCAATATTTAAAATATAATGAATTTCTTCTTTAGTTAAATATTCATCGATTCTTTTATTTGCAAATTTATCAACTTTAGAAAGTAAAATATAAATTAATTCATCGTTTTTCCTTTTTAATGTTGAATAATATTTTTCATTTTTATTTGAAATAAGCTCAAAAATAGAATAAATGTCATCGTTTTCATTATTAATTAATAAATATGATGAATATTCATTAAATTTAGTTAAATCATTTTCGCTTAATTTGTTATAAAAAAGAGTTAAATCATTAAAATAATTTAATAATATATTAGAAATTTTTTGATTTAAATCTTCGTTAATTAAAGAAGAAGTGAGTGAAAGATAATTAATTGTATTATTAATAATTTCAGTCGATAAGGATTTGATTTTATTTCCATTTTTATATTCATCAATTGAAATAACTTTATCATCACTTAAAGTTATTTCTTTTAAAACTACTAAATTATAGATTTTTTCTAATAATTCATGTTCCTTAGTTAAATTGTTAGAATTTTCGCCTTCTTCAAAATTATTTAATAAATTATTTAATTCATTATAAATTGGATTAATAAAAGTGTTTAAATAAGCACTTACTTCATTTTTAAATTCATTAAATCTTGAAGAATTATTTTTAGCAACATCATTTAAAAGATTATATTTAGTATTTAAAGAATATTTTGAAGTAAATAATTCATTTAAAGTTTTATAAGCATTTATAAAAGAAGAATCAGAATCAACTTTTTTAATTACTATGTTTTCAACTTTTTTATATAAATTATCTAAATTTTCTTTTTCATTTAAACCTACATAAACATTATTTTCATTCATTTTTAAAAGTGGATAAGACAAATAATTGTTAAAATTTTCAACTCTCTTTTTTTCTTCATCGTTTAAAGCATTAATATTTTTAATAGCTTCTTCTATGCTTTTTTGAGTTTGACTATCTAAAGAATAATTATCATAAAGATTATATAAATTATTAATATCTTTTAAGGCATTTTTTTGAATTAAGTAATCTTCTTCTAAGTTAAAAGGAGGGTTAATACTTATATTTTTTGAATCATTTCTTGTCAAAGAAAGATAAAAAAGTGGTTTTAAAGAGTTTTCATCTTCAAAATTCATTTTGATTTCAAGTGGATTTGATTCGATATTTGCACTTGTAATATTAATTAATGGTTGATTTTCATCTAAAGTAATACCGACATCATTATTTTGAAAAATATATGAAACTAAATTATTAAATATCAAAGAAAAAGCACTTAATCCACTTTCTTTAAAATTAATTTTAAAACCATCATTAACAAAATTTAATATTGTCGAAGAGATTATCATATCAAAAAGAGAAAAATCTAAAGTTAGTCCATTGAGCATCGAACTAATTTGAGAAAAAATATCTTTAAAAGAAATAGAGTCGCTAGAAGAAGAATTTATCATTTCTAAAATTGAAGAAATATCAAATTTAGAAGTTCCGATGACTTCTCTAGCACTATTTTTAATTTCTTCTTTGTTATTTCTTGAAGGTTTTTTATTATTTTCAAATCTTGAGATAGTTGTATAAATATTTCCATCAGCTAAATAATAAATATCTAAATCAGATACATTATTTAAAATATTTTGGTATTTAAAATCGCTATAAAGAAGTGGAAAAACTGAAGAAGTTAATAAAGATGATTCATATGTTTCTTTAATTGAATAAAGGTCAAAATTTATATGAAATTTAAAAGATTTATCAAAGTTTTCTTTATTAACTTCTCCATCCATTTCTTGATAAGTAAAAGTAATATATGAAGAAAAAATATCTAAATCGACACCTATAGAAGATAAAACATCGTAAGATATCGATGAATTTATGACTCCTTCATAAGTTTTTGGAGATAAATATGTGTAATTAATATCTGGATTATCACCGGGATTAATTGTTTCTTCTCCTTCATTTTCATTATTTGTCGGATTACAAGAAACTAAACTAATGGCTAATAATAATGTTAAAAGTAGTTGATGTTTTTTCATAGTTTATTTGTTTTCTCCTATTTTTTCTTTATAAAGAGTTGAAATTTCATTTGGAATCACATTTTCATTTTCATAAATATTAAAATATGTATTCATCGTTGAATCACATTCAAATGATCCAGTTTTATATTTTTCTTTTTGCACTATTTTATAAATAGAGTCGTTATTTTTAGAAATATAAATTTCCATAGTTGAATAAGTAAAAGATGGTTCGCCCATTCCAGACATATGAGCCATTTCTATTTTGTATTCTTTAGTTGAATCTATGTGATTTTCATCTTCGTTTATTGACATTTGATAGTTATAAATTTTATATTCGTCATTTTCGCTATATGTAGCATCTAAAAAAGATTTAGAAGGATCATTTTCATTAACAATATAATTAGTTAAATTTTCCATTGTATGACCGAGTGTTTTTAAATAATCTTCTTTACTATTTTTTTCCCATTTATTCCAAGAAGAAACACTTCCAAAAATAGATGATGAATCAGGATTATTTCCACTAGCTATCCAATAAGAATTATTAGCTTCATTTTCATATCTTAATTCTGCTTTTTTTACAAATGCAGAAGTAGTGACGGTTTGGAAAAAATATTCATTATTCTTTTTTAGTTTAAATCCTTTAACAGTTTGAGAATAAATTCCTCCTAAAGCTGTAACGCTTGAATCAGTATAAGTATAGTAATTTAAGTTTTTATATTTTTTATTTAAATCAACATAAAAAGAATATAATTCATTTTTTCCTAAAGAAGTTGCAATTTTAATAGATTCATCAATATCATCAATTAAATTTTTATAAAACGAATCTAGCGAAGACAAATTTTCATATGTTTTAAATGTTGTTTCGTATGTATAAGTAAATTCAATTGAAGAAATTTTTAGATTTTCTTTTACATTAATTTTTTCAATTTCTAAAGAATTTTTATTTAAAAGTAATTCAAATGAAGCGTCGATAATGGAAACAGATGAAAAATCAACAAAGTTTAAAATTTCGTTTTTTTCATAATTCAAAGCGTTTATTTTAGAAAATGTTGAAATTTCATTACTTTCATCCGCATCCATTTTTTTAATGGTTTCTAGTGATAAAGAGTAAGAATAAGTAATAAAATCTTTATCTTCATTTATAATTTTATAATCATTAAAAGAAAGTTCTTCGTAATTTTTATAAATTTCAAAGTTAGTAATATTTTTTAAATCTTCACCATTATTATTTAAATAAGTTTCTTCATTTATAAAAGAAAGGGTTGAATAGGAAGAAGACGTTAAATAATTTTCATTAATTATTTCACCATTTCCAATACTAACACCATAATTATTATTATCGTATGAATAAAATCTTTTAATAGATTTATTACCAAAAAGTTCGGAAAAAGCCCCTTTTTGTTGGTATATCATATCTTTATTTTTGATTTTAAAAGATTTTAAAGTTTGAGAATTTCCTCTTTTAGAAGTTAAAAGATATTCACTAATTGTATAATAATTGAAATCTTCATTATTATATTTTTCATTTAAAAAAGAATACATTAAAAGAGGATTGCTAAGATCATATGTATTTAAATCCCCTTTATTTTTGTTTTTAGAACAAGATGATAGGAGAGGAAATAATAATAAAAAATTAATTAATAATAGATTCTTTTTCATAAAAACTCCATAAGTTTTCAACTTTGATATGATAAACTTAAAAAAGACAAAAAACAAGCATATTTATCAATAATTGATAACTTTTAGATTTTTAAAACTATAGAATCTAGTTTTTAAAACTAAAAACAAAAAAATTAAAAAATAATATGGACTCTTTCATATAAATTTAATATTTTTTAAAAAGAGAAAATATCATATAAAAACCCAAAAAATAAATTTTTTGGTTTATAGAAGTGTAAGAAAACATTTAATGATTAATAATTTAAAGCAAAAGAGTTAAATCAATTGTTTTTCCGTTTTTCATCAAGAAATTAACAATTTCATAACTCGTATAATTTTCTAATGATGAACAAAATATATTTTCATCTTCATAAAAATAAATTTCATTATTTGAACCTAGAAAATAGGCCTTAATGCCTTCGTTTTTATAGATGGATGCAATACAATAAGCTAATTCACAATTATCATTACTTTCTTCAAAATTTAAGTCTTTAATAAAATCAAAATTATTAATTATTTTAGTACCATCAACAACATAATCATACAAAAAAGATGAATCAATTGGAGAATATCCGACATATGAAGGGTATTTTATAACTATATTGTTTCTCATTGTTTTGACGTTTTGACAACTAACAATTAAAAAAAGGTGTTAATAATATTTTTTTGATTATATTCTTTGACATAATTTAAATAATTCTCCATATTTGTTTCGATTTATTGTTTTTTTAAATTATTTAATTAATCAAAATATAATGAAGCAATTAAAAAGTATAAAACAAAAACTATATTCTAATTCAATATTCTGTGTTAGAATTGATTTAGATTTTTAAAAACTCTTCACATAATTTAGGAGGAATCATAATGAGTTTTACACCCGACAAAATAAGGGATATTGTCGTTTTAGGGCATCAAGGCTCAGGAAAAACGACATTAGTAGAATCCTTATTTCAAGTAGCCACTAATAATCCTACAAAGGGATCTGTGGAAAAAGGAACAACAGTTAGTGACTATTTAAAAGAAGAGCAAGATAGATTATCATCAATATCTGCTTCTGTTGTTCCTATTGAATATGAAGGTTATCGAATTAATTTAATCGATTTACCTGGAAATGATGATTTCGTTGGAGAAATTATAGGCGTTACAAGTTGTGTTAAAGGCGCAATCTTAGTAATTGATGCAACAAGTGGCGTTCAACAAGGTACTATTAAGCATTTTAGAATGCTAAAAAGAAAGAATATCCCAACTTTAATCTTTGTTAATAAAATGGATAAAGAAAATATTGATTTCGATTCATTATTAGCAGATATTAGAGCAAAACTTGGCAAAAAAGTTGCCCCATTCTGTTATCCATTAGGTCATGCCGATCAATTTGATGGTTTTGCAAATTGTGTTGATTTAAAAGCTCGAATTTATAATGGTAAAGAATGTGTTGATGCTGAAATTTATGAAGATAAAAAACCAACTGTTTTAGAATACAATAATATGGTTCTTGAAGCTGTTGCTACTACTTCAGAAGAATTATTAGATAAATTCTTTAGCGGGGAAACATTAACAAGAGAAGAAATACATAAAGGATTAAGAAAAGGTGTTTTAGATGGTGAAATCGATCCATTATTAGTTGGATCAGCAACTAAAAACATTGGTTGCCATACACTATTAAATATGTGTATTGATTACTTACCATCTCCTGCAGATTTAGAACCATTTGAAGCATACGATAAAGATGGAAATTTAGTTGAAAGAAAAACAACAAGTGAAGAGCCATTTTCTGGATACTGTTTTAAAACAATTTCTGACCTTTATAGCGGAGTTATAAATATAATTAAAGTTAATAGTGGTTCAATTGGGCTTGGCGATGAAGTTTATTGCCCTACAACTGGAAAAACCACAAAAGTTACGTCTCTTTTCTATTTAGAAGGTAAAAAACAAATTCCTGTAGAAAAAGTTGAGGCAGGAGATATCGTTGCTATTGCTAAACTTGAAGATGTTAAAACTGGCGATACTATTTGTGATCCAAAAAATATTATTAAATATGTCCCGCCAAAATATCCTACCGCAGTTTATTTTAGAGGAGTCGAACTTTCTAATAAAAAGGATGAAGATAAAATTTCAACAGTTTTACAAAAATTATGTTTAGAAGATCCAACAATTGAAGTTAAAAGAAATCAAGAAACTAAACAACTTTTAATTGGTGGACTTGGAAATCATCATTTATCTTATATTTTAGATAAGTTAAAAAATACTTATAAAATTGAATGTAAAACAGTCGCCCCAAAAATTGTTTATCGTGAATCAATTAAAGGTAAAGCTGAAGCCACTGGAAAATATATTAAGCAATCTGGAGGTAGCGGATTCTATGGCGTTGTTGTAATGGATTTTGAACCAGCTAGTGAAAATTGTTTTGAAGAAACAGTTTTTGGCGGAACAGTTCCTAAACAATATTTCCCTGCAGTTGAAAAAGGTTTTTATGAAGCGCTTCAAGCTGGCTTACTTGCTGGTTTCCCAGTTATTGGAGTTAAAGGAACACTTAAAGATGGTAAATATCATCCAGTTGATTCTAATGAAATGGCCTTTAAAATGGCCGCAATATTAGCTTTTAAAGAAGCTTACATGCACTGTAAACCAATTATTTTAGAGCCAATTATGAGAGTTACAATTCATATTGAAAATAAATATATTGGTGATGTTATTTCTGATCTTAACACTCGTAGAGCTAAAAACTTAATGATGGAAGAAGATGGAGCAGATAATCAAAAGATTATTGTTTCAATTCCTGAAGCAGAAATTAATGATTACAGTGCTAAATTAAAATCAATTACACAGGGTGGAGGATATTTCAACCGTACATTTGAATGTTATGAAGAAGTTCCTGCCAACTTAAAAGATCGTGTAATTGCTGAAAATGCATTAAATAAAGATCGTTAATATTATTTAAAAATAAAAATGGCTATTAAGAAAAATAAATTCTTAGTAGCCATTTTATTAGTAGTTTTATAATCAATTAAATATAATCAAATTTTTTAAAAGTTAATGAGAAAGTTTATTAAGTATTTTAAATTGTATTTTTTATAGCTCAATTAAATAAAAAAAGGAAAGAGAAAATAATCCTAAATTTCAATATAAGAAAGACTATTCTCCCTGATATTAATTAAATTTTTTAATGTATAAAACAAATTTTTAATATTTTAAATATTTATTCGAAATGGTTATTATTTTCATAATTACATTATATATTAGCCATTTTGTTATTTATTAATAAATAAAAATATATAAAAATATATTCATGATGAAAAAAGAAAAAATAGAAAAAGATATACTTATTATTTATTTTATTATTGAGATAATATTATATTTATCTTTTTTAATTATTGATTTATTTTTTAATAATTCTTTAAATAATGTTTCTTCACCAATTAAATACTCAACAATAATTATAAATTTATTATTTTTAATAATTTTAACTATATTTAAGTTTAAAATAGAAAAATTGATTGTTATTTTTGCTTTTATTTTTACATCTATCAGTGATTATTTTCTTCTTTTTAAAAATGATAATAATTCATTTTTAATTGGGTTAATAACTTTTAATATTGTTCAATTAATTTATTTTTTTAGATTTCATTATTTATATTTTTCTTTAAAAAAGTTTTTATTATCTTTAATTTTTTACCTTCTTTTTATTCATTATTAAATATTATTGCAATTATTTATTTTATTAATTTAGTATTTAATTTTTTAGATCCTTTAATAAATAATATAAAGAAAAGAAAAAACCAATTTTTAGCAATTGGTTTTTTCTTTTTTATATTATGTGATATTAGTGTAGGTATAACTAATGCTATTATTTATAACTTTATTATTTCTTTTCTAATGCGGTTTTTCTATCTTCCAAGCCAAGTTTTTCTTTTTTATAGTGTAAATATGGACGATAAACATATAAAAAATAACCAATAAATAATGGAATTAAGGCCATAAACCATGCAAATGGATCAGCTAAACAAGTTGCAATATATGGATAAGGATTAGAATATAAATTTAAAGATGTTGATATTTTATTAGTAAATAAATAAGGTCCAAAATAACACATTGAAGTTCTAGCGATAAGTTCAAATATCCCTGCTAAAAATGGGAAAAGTGGTTTTTCAACCCCTTGAATAGAACCTCTTAAAATAAATAAAGTTCCTACTAAAAAGAAAAAAGGCATAACTGAAAGAAGGTTAACTCTTCCTAAATAAGCTGCTTTTTCATTTATTGAAGAAGATGAATAAAACATCTTTAGAAATGTATCATCAATTAAAAGAAGCATTGCAATAATAAAAACACTGATATAAATAATAAACATTATAATTATTGCTTGGTCGATTCCTTTTTTAATACGTTTAATATCTTTAGCACCTTTATTTTGGCCAACATAAGAAAGCATTGCCGTTCCTAAAGCATTTAATGGGCACATTAAAAATGTTTGTAATTTATTTATTGCTCCATAAGCAAGTTGAGAAGGGCCATTATCAATAACTATTCCTTCAATAGTTGTATCAAATTTTACAATTGTTGACTGCATTGTAATTAATCCAAATGCCAAAATTGAAAATTGAAAAGCTAAAGGTAAACCAAGTCTTAAATGGTCTAAATAAAATTTAAATTTAATTTTAAAATCTTCTTTTTTAAATCTTAAGTAAGGATATTTTATAAAAGTATAAATATAACATAAGACTGCCGACATAAATTGAGCAAAAATAGTAGCAATTGCTGCTCCTGCTACACCCCGTTTTAAAACTACAATACAAAATAAATCTAAGATTATATTTAAAATTGTTGAACCAATTAAAAATAAAAGCGGAGTCAAAGAATCACCAATTGATCTTAAAAGTGAGCAAATTTGGTTATAAAAAACTTGGAAAATTGTTCCTAAAAAGATAATAAAAAGATAAGTTTTTGCACTTTCATAAGTTAATCCACCATGAGAAGAAGTTAAACCTACAAGAGAAAGTAGTGGATCAATAAAAATTATTGATAATATAGTTAAAATTATAGATATGATAAATCCTAAAATTGTTTGAACAAAAAAAGATTTTCTGACCCCATCATTATCGTTTTGGCCTTTTTTAGCTGAAGAAATAACACTAAATCCCGCACTACATCCATAGGCAAATTGTAAAACGATGAATGTTAAAGAACCAACATCGTTAACTCCATTAACTTCATTTGCGCTTAAATTTTGACCAACAATAATGGCATCAGTTAAGGTATAAATTTGTTGAAAAATATAAGATAAAAAGATTGGAATTGCAAAAAGTAAAATAACTTTATAAACCTTTCCTTTAGTTAAATCGATTGGTGCAAATATTTTTTTAAACATAAAATAAGCCTCCTAAAATTTAAACCGGCTAATATTTAAGCACAACATATTTATAAAGTTAAATGTTTTTGAATATTTTTGTTAAATATTCAAAGAAAGTTAGTGTAAAATATTTAAGCAAGGCAATATATGTCCATAGGTTAATTGGTAAACCAATGGTCTCCGAAGCCATGATTAGAGGTTCGATTCCTCTTGGACATGCCATTTCTGACGAACACCTATAATGTGTAAGCATTATAGGTTATTTTTTTACCAAATCTTACCAATTCGTGCTCATTATGTCGTATCTTAAAATTTTAGGGTCCCATCATAGCTTTCGAAAATAGTCAAAAATACATCTAAAAATTCGAATCGCCATAATACGCACATCGCAATGGCACAACGGGTTCGAACATTCGCAAATTATAAATAAGGATATATAAGGGAAGTACTGTTAATCGCATAGGTTAGCTATTTACAGTCAACATTTATAAAAATTTTTTGTTTTAGTCCAAAAATTAGCCAAAACCTTGGCTGAATCTAACTTATATGTGTCAAAAAGTTCTAAATCATCGATATTGAAGAAACTTAAAGTTAAAATGTATACTTTTTTCTGGTTGTTTTCTGGTTGTTTTCTGGTTGTTTTCTGGTTGTTGTAGAGCTATAATAATTCGAGCGAAGTGATATTGAGATGCTTATCGATGAAAATGACAAATTAGAATATAAAGAAAAAGTTTCAAATTTTTTACCAAAAGAAATTGTTTCGTTCTTAAACTCTGAAGGAGGAACAATATTAATTGGCGTAAACAAAAAGAAAAATCTTGTTGGTATTATTAATATTGACGAAACTAAGCGAGAAATCTCAGATATCATAACCAATCAAATTTCACCACGTTGCATTTCTTTTGTTAAACAATTTCATGAGATAATAGACGGGAAAAATATTATTAAAATTGAAATCAAAAAAGGTAACCAGTTTTTTATGTAAAGAAATATGGTTTATCAGAAATGGGGTGCTCTATAAGAATAGGCTCTTCCTGCAAAAGTTTAATGCCAGAAGAAATAAAAGAAAGATTTATCAAGTCGTTATCAAATTTTACAACGAATATTGTTGATATTCCTTCTAGAAAAAATAATTTGACATTCCAAATTTTAAAAAACTATTTATTGTCGAATAATAACCATATTTCAGATGATACTTTTTTAAAAAACTATCATTTGCTAACAAAAGATGGACATTTTAACTATTTAGCAGAACTTTTGGCTGATAAAAATGATATTGTTATAAATGTTGCGACATTTGCCTCCGCGGATAAAACGAAATATTTAAGAAGAGAAGAATTTGGCGGGAAATGTTTGCTATTAGCCATGGAACAGGCAAAAAATTATGTGAATTCAATTAATCAAACATTTGTAGATGTTACAACAACACCGCGAAAAGAAAGAAAAATGTTTGATACTGAGGCGTTTGAACAAGCGTGGATCAATGCATGTGTGCATAACAAATGGAGCGAAAGCAATCATCCGGGTATATACATTTATAGTAATCGCTTAGAAATTGAATCGTTCGGTGGAATACCTAGCGTTTTAACAAAGGAACAATTTCTGCGTGGCAAAAGTGAACCTGTAAATAAACAACTATTTGATATTTTTAGAGCGTGTAATTTTGCTGAAGAAAGTGGTCATGGTGTC
>CASEVI010000008.1 GCA_949291375.1 uncultured bacterium
TTCTTTTGTTCATATTTCCTCCAATTGCTATAGTTAGCAACTGAAGAAATCCTATATTTTAAATTGGCGAAAACCAACTTTTTCATTATGGCGTTTACACAAGATAATAATTTTAAACTAATAGTATCAACATCCGATGAAAACCTATTTCAAATGAAACTCTTTGGAAATTAAAAATTTCTTTTACCAATATTTATTAATTTTAAGATTTAAGTGTACAAAAATTTCAAGATGAAAATGTACACTTTTTCTTATCCTTTTAAAGCTCTCGATGAAGGTATTAAAAAGCTTTAGCTCATAGAAATTATTTTATAAATGGTAGTCAAATAGAAAGTAATCTTTTTAAAGATCGTTTAGAGATTATTTCTCTAGGAGCTTTATTAAATTCTCCTTATTTAAATAAGGAGAAAGACTTAGCCTCTATTCCACCTATTAGAAGAAATGAAGTGATATGTAATTTTTTTACTTTTTTAAAATTAATGGAAAAGAAAGGGAAGAGATTTGATAAAATTCAAGAAGAGTATTCTCATTATGATAAAGTTTATTCACCATATGTCTCTTCATCTTCTTCATATTTTTCATTAATTTTACCAGATTTATTATTTAAGGGAGGAGTGGTGGTTTAAATGTTACTCCTAAAATATATATAAATGAAAAAAGAGATAATAAATACGATTTAGACATATTATCTTATTGTTTTAATGAAGCAAAAAATGTTACATCTTATTTAAAAATAAAACCTTCCATCTTTTTTAGAAAAAACGTTATTGAGCCTCTTTTCAAAGATAATTATTTAATTAAAAAGAATACAAGCAAAAAAGAATCAGTTTATTTTTCAAATAAGGAAAAGGTATTTATCGAATAACACAAAATACTTCACTATTTAGTGAAGAAAATAGTGAAGTAATAGTGAAGAAAACTTCATAATTACTTCAATAATTAAGATAATATACTAATAAAAGAATTAATAAATAAAGAAAATAATTAAAGAAGAAGTAATATTAATAAAAAAGAATCAATATCAATATTTATATTAATAAAGAATAATTTTCTTTTTAATTAAAAAAATTCCTCTTTTAAAAACAAAATTGAATAAATCTGAACTTACTATTAATCGTTATTTAAAAACTTTAGTAGATGATGAAATTATTAAAAGAAGTGGTTCAAGAAAAACTGCTCATTCGTAAATTATTGATGAAGATTAATAATTTTCTTTTAAAAAAGAAAATTGATGGTTTAACTTGGCTATTTGACGATAATTATAGTGTTTTTAAAAGTTTTTAGAAAGGAAGAAACCGTAAATAATAGTGACAGACGGTCGTAACTTACTCTTAAGTTAACTCTTTTTCCTCTTGCCCATTATTAGTTTTATCATTAAACTTAACCTACAAATTTAAAAACAGTTATTGCTACCTTTTAAAAGCAGGGTACCAATTCTATTGCTATTTATTTTTTAAATACCAATCTTAAACTTATTTTATTTATTTAAAATTCATCTTTGATAACACTAGCAGTAGCTAGTTTAATATTTATATCATTTTTTTAACTTTATGTTTAAATAAAAAGTAAAACTTAAAGAAAATAAAATTAATGATTAAACAATTATTAATTTTATTTGTCGTTTTTGTCTTTAAATTGCCCTTTTCTTTATTTCCCTAGTAAGGAAATAAGGAGTTATTCTTTGACAACTATATTTTCTTTTTAATTTGAGTTTTGACCACTTCTAAAAGTCTTATATTCTTTTATGAGGCTTTCTTAACTATTAAAAATCAGAAATCAATGAAGTTTTTCTTTTTTGAAAAGTAAAAATCTATATATAAACTTTAACTTTACTATTTATTTTGTGTTGTTATTTTCGTTTTTTTAGTATCTTTTCAGATTAGGTTTTGAGAATCTAAGAACTTTAAAAAACCTAACTTTTTGCAAATTTTGTCATTTTCAAAACCTAACTTTTTGCAAATATTGGTGTTTTCAAAACCTAACTTTTTGCAAAAAAACATGTTGAAGTAACGATAAATGTGATATTATTAAAAAAAGGTGTGGTATGTTTAAGAGAAAAATATTTAAACTTTTAATGGAGTGGAAAAATAGATCGAATGGTTCATCTGCCTTATTAGTAGAAGGCGCCAGACGTGTTGGTAAGACAACTGCTGTTGAATATTTCGCGAAGAATGAATTTAAAAACTATAAACTTATTGATTTTTCCATTGCCTCAAAACTCATAATTGACACTTTTAATGATTTAAGTAATATAGAGAAATTCTTCGAACGTTTATTTTTAGCTTTAGAGATTAAGCCACTTCCTAAAGGTAGTTTGATTATTTTTGATGAGGTACAATTTTGTCCAAAAGCTAGGCAAGCAATAAAAACTTTGGTTGCTGATAAGAGGTATTTTTATATAGAAACCGGTTCTCTTGTTTCTATAAAGGAAAATGTAGATGATATTTTAATTCCTTCCGAAGAAGAAAACATTACACTAAATCCACTTGATTATGAGGAGTTTTTATGGGCGTGCGGATTAGAACATGAAGCCGAGCTTATAAAAGAACATTTTAATAAAAAAATTGGTTTTAACCCTGATATACATAGAAAATTAATGCAAAATTTTAGAACTTATGTCGCAATAGGAGGTATGCCAAAAGTTGTTGATACCTATCTTAAAACCAAAGATTATTTTCAAATCGACCGCGAAAAAAGAAATATAGTTAATCTATATGAACAAGATTTAAAAAAGATAGATAATCGTTTTAATACGATATGTTCTTTAATTTGGAAACAAATGCCTTTCATGCTTACTAAGCATTCCACTAGATTCATCCTATCTTCTATAAATGAAAGAGCTGATTCAATTTTATTAACTAAAACTTTAGATAAATTAATTGAAACTAAAATGATTAATTGTGTATATAAATGTAGCGATCCAAGCGGTGGTTTCGCATTAAGTAAAGATGCTAATTCTTTTAAATTATATTATGCCGATACCGGCTTATTTACATCGATAGTTTATATGAATAATTTAAATGATTTAGATAATGTATATCAAAGATTAATATTAGATAATCTACATACAAATTTAGGAATGCTTTTCGAAAATATTTCATCACAAGCCTTAGTTTCTAAAGGTTTAGAACCATATTATTATGCTTGGGAAGATAATAAGAATGGGAAGATAAAAAAATATGAAATTGATTTTTTGGTTTATGAAAACGGAAAAACAATTCCATTTGAAGTTAAATCAAGGAACGTTTCTAACAAATCTTCTTTAGATGAGTTTAGAATTAAATTTGCAAAAAAAATAGGTGATAAATATATTGTTTCTCCTCGAAATTTTAAAAAAGAGGATAAATTAATTTATTTGCCATATTACATGCTATTCGCAATAGATTGATGTTAATTGTAAAAATATAACTAAAGAAAAAAGAAGTTGATAAAAAAACGAAAGAATTTGGTATTTATGCTGGTCCGGTTGGGCCAAGAAAATTTTCGAATTGGCTTTAATATTATGCTAATTAAAAATAAATCTTGCTCATTTTTCGCAATCTTAAAAATTCAAACTATCATCATTCAGCAAAAATTCTTTTAATTCAATTGTTAAATATCCTTTTTCATTTGTTCTTGGTTTTATGGATTTATTTACAATAATAATTATCTTAAATGAATCGTTTATATTATCAAAAGAATTTGTTTCTTGTTTAAATTTTTCCTCGTTATAAATGTCATATGCACTTTGGATTAAATATTTTTTCGACCTAAATTTGCTACAAAATCGACTTCAAAATATTTTCTTTCAGTTTTATCATTTACAATTGTTCTTTTAAGAACTACTCCAACATCAACATTAAAAGCTCGATATTTAAGTTCATTAAAAATTATATTTTCCATAATATGATTATCTTCAATTTGTCTAAAGGAAAGCTGAGCATTTCTTAAACCGAGATCTTCAAAATACACTTTAAAAGGTGAAGAAAGATATTTTTACGTTCATAAAAATCCAAATATCGTTGATTATAAACATGAAATACTTGCAAAATATCAAAAAATGTTTAAAGAGTTAGGAGCTTATTTAGGAAAAACTTTAGATGTTAATAAGGTCAAATATTTTGAAAGATTTTTTGATTTAGAGCTGAACGAACAAAATATGTGACTTTCATTTGGTGAAAATAAAATTAAATAAATCAAAAGCTACTATTTATCGTCATTTAAAAACTTTAATAGATGATGGAATTATTAAAAGAAGTGGTTCAAGAAAAACTGGTCATTGGAAATTATTGATAAAGATTAATAATTTTCTTTCAAAAATAAAATTCATAATTTAATTTGATAAATTTAGATAAATATCTTGTTTTTGATTAATTTGAAGAAAGAAAAAGATGAATAATAATGATGACAGATGATAGTAAATTACCACCTTGTTTTCACTTTTTCCTCTTGCTAATTGTTATTTTATCATTAATCTAAATTTACAAATTTAAAAACACTTATTGCTACCTTTTAAAAGTAGGGTAGAGGATTTGATAAAATTGAAGAAGAGTATTCTCATTATGATAAAGTTTATTCACCATATGTCTCTTCATCTTCTTCATATTTTTCATTAACTTTACCAGATTTATCATTTAAGGGAGGAGTGGTGAGTTTAAATGTTACTCCTAAAATATATATAAATGAAAAAAGAGATAATAAATACGATTTAGACATATTATCTTATTGTTTTAATGAAGCAAAAAATGTTAACTTAAAACTAAAACTTTCCACCTATTTTAGAAAAAACGTTATTGAGCCTCTTGTTAAAGATAATTATTTAATTAAAAAGAATATAAGCAAAAAAAGAATCAGTTTATTTTTCAAATAAGGACAAGGTATTTATCGAATAACACAAAATACTTCACTATTTAGTGAAGAAAATAGTGAAGTAACAGTGAAGAAAACTTCATAATGACTTCACTATTTTTAAAGTAATATTTCCTTTTAAATCTAAAACTTACTTGTGCAATTTTGCATAAGTAAGTTTTAGATAGATTAGTTTTGATTAAATTATTAAAAATTATTTATAAATTGAATCTATTTTATATATCAATTTGTCATTATTTATTAGAATTTCACGATATTTTAATAATTATTGAATACTTATTTAATAAGTAATAAAATTAAAAAGATTTATTTAAGAATAAATAAATTTTTTATTATTAATTTAAAAGGAGAAGAAGAATATGGGAAGACATTTTGAAGTAAGAGCTGCTTCCATGGCTGCAACTGCAAAAAAGAAAAGTGCAATTTATATGCGTGCCTCAAAAGAAATCTATATGGCCGCTAAAAAGGGTGTTCCTGATCCTAACTCCAATCTTGCTTTAAGAAGTGCAATTGATAAATATAGAAAACAATGTCCAAAAGATGTTATTGATAGAGCAATTAAAAAAGCTCAAGGCGGAGATAATACTTCTTATATTGAAGGAAGATATGAAGCTTTAGGTCCAGCTGGTTCACTTTTAATTATTGATACATTAACTGATAATTCAAATAGAGCTTTAGTAAATGTTAGAACAATTGTTACAAGAAAAGGTGGACAACTTGGTAGTGTTTCTTATAATTTTGATCATGTTGGATTATTAGATTTTAAATATGAAGGCAGTGAAGATAGTTTAGAAGAAGCATTAATTTTAAATGATGTTGACGTTAGAAGTATTGATAATGAAGATGGCGAAGTCGAAGTTATTGTTTCACCTTCTGATTTTGAAAAAGCAAAAGAAGCTTTAAAAACATTAGGAGTTGAAGATTTTGAAGCTGCTGAAATTACAATGCTTGCAAATGATAAAATTACATTAAGTGGAGAAGAATTAACTAAATTTAAAGATTTACTTGATCAACTTGATGATTGTGAAGATGTTCAAAATGTTTATCATAATGTTGATTTATCAGCATCTAACTAATTTAGTCTTTATATTTATATATCTATTAACAATAATTAAGAAAAATATCGCTAATAATAAGAAGCGATATTTTTCTTTTAATAAGTAAAACAAATAACAATCTTATTATTTATAATGATAGGTATAATTAATTTAAGTAGAAGAATATAAAAATGAAAAAAGCCATTAATGAAGCAAAAGAAAGAATAAAGTTAAATAAGAAACTTTTTAAAAAAGTTGAGGAAAATAAAGAATTTGCCAAAAAATTTGTTCTTGAGCACGGAGGAACAGATGAAGAGTTGGTTCCAGTTAGAAGGAACGATTGTTTTAAGATTTCTTTAAGTTATTTTTTTAAAAAAGTTAAGAAATTATCATATTTGAAAAATTTTTAGCATAAATTTTTGAATTTTAGCATTCTTGTATTATATAAAGGTAAATATAATGGCAAGAACTACAAGAAAATCAAAAATTATAAATTTTAGAGAAGGTTTAATTTCTTATTCTATATTAATTGTTTTAATTTTATGTGCATTAGCAGTTTCCGTTTATTCTTTAATTTTATTTTTTAATAGCGGAAATAAAGAATATTCTTTATTAGGTATTATAGCTTCATCTATTATTGGTTTATTAGCTGGTTCTATACAAATAACGTTATTATTAAAAAGTAGAAGTGAAAAAAGAATAATTGATAGACGAACAATAATTGAAAAAGCTTTTTATTTTTCCTATGAATTGAATAAATACAATCGTTTAATAAATGAATTATGTAATGCATCAGATGATGTTTATAAAAATATAAATACTTTATTATTTTTTCTTATAAGAAATAAATTTTTGAAAAAATATTTTTCTGATATAGATGGTATTATTTGCGAACTTATAAAACTATTTAAACTTTTGGAAGAAATATTATATCGAAGATACTATTCTGGAATAACTGTTGAAAAGGACTTTGATAAAATCATTTTTAAAAATGTCATCGCAATTCTTGGGCTTCTGAAAAGTTATTATTTCTTGATAAAAAATAGATATTTTTTTTAATTCAAAGTATTACTTTAATTTAATAGAAAAATTCTATTCTAAAAGTTATAATAATGACAAGGTGAGCAACGATGAAAAAGATGACTAAAGAAGAAATCAGAAAATATTTAGGAAGATCTAAAGAAATTCGCAAAAGAAACAAAAAGTATGAAGATTTTGCTGAGAAATATATTCTTGAAAATGGCGGAACTGATGAAGATTTAGTTCCTATAAGAAGAAACGATTGGTTTTAGTGTCTTCATTTTTGTGTAACCGCTTTCATAATAGAAGAAATAATAAAAATTGAATTTTATTTTAATTATAAACATTGAAAAATACGATAATTATCGTATTTTTCTTTTAACTTTTATAAAATTAATTATGCTTGATTAATATATAAAAATTCTCTTGATTTTAGTTCGTTTAAAAACTATAATTTTGTTCGAAAACGAACTAATTATGGAAAAGACAGTATCTTACTATTTACATTATTTATCTCGTTATATTTCTAAGAAACTAGAAAGATATGACAAAGAAAACGGAATTTCATCTCATGATTGCATGGTAGTTGATTATATTTGTCATAGAGAAAATGAAAATCTAGATACAATTCAAAAAGATATTGAAGATGAGTTTTATATTGGTAAGGCTGTTGCAAGTGATCTTATTTCTTCTTTAGAGAAAAAAGGTTATATCGAAAGAAGAGTTGATCCTTCAGATCAAAGAAAAAAGATATTAACTGTAACAAAAAAAGGCCATGATTTTAATGATTTTAATCTTGAAAAAGTAAAAAAATTCGACAATCAATTGACTGATAAATTAAAGAAGAAAGATAGAGACACTTTATTCAAATTATTCGAAGAATTGATTTTGAAAATTAGGGAGGAAGAAAATGACGAAAAGTATTAAACATAAGTTGAGTTTTATTCCAAAATTCAGGTATTTAATGCATTCCATTCGCGAGTATAAAAAATATGCTTTTGGATCCATTATTTTTGTTTTATTGGAAACTATATTAGAATGTGTCATTCCTTATATAATGTCACTTTTAATTGAAGTCTTATCATCATTTATTAATGTCACCGTAACAGATGCCTTAAAAGAACAAGCTTTACATTCTGTTTTAATTTATGCTGTTATCTTATTAGTATTAGGAGCTTTATCGTTAGTTTGTGGAATAATGGCTGGAAGAATGAGTGCTATTGCAGCTACTGGCTTAACAAAAAATTTAAGAATAGATATATTTAAAAAAATTACATCTTATTCTTTTAATAACATTGATAAATTTTCAACTTCTTCATTAATTACAAGACAAACTACTGATATTTGGAATATTCAAATGGCCTATATGCTTTTAATTAGAATTGCTGTAAGAGCACCATTTATGTTTATATTCTCATTTATTATGGCTTTAGTTGTTGCTACTCCAATTTCTTGGATTTTCTTAATTACTATTCCATTTATTGTAATTATTTTAGCTTGTTTAATTCCAGTTGCTACTAAATTATTTGTTAAGTTGTTTAAAAAATATGACGATTTAAACGAATTAACAGAAGAAAATATTCGTGGGATGAGAGTTGTTAAAACTTATGCTAGAGAAGATCAACAAAAAGAAAAATTTGCTCATGAATCTGGAGTGATGGGCAAAGGTTTCCAAAAGGTTGAACAAATAATGAGTGCTGTTAATCCTTCAATGCAAGCAGTTATGTATCTTTCAATGACTTTGATTCTTTTCATGGGAAGTATGCTTTGTATTGAACTTGGTATTGAATTTGGTGCTGAAAACGCATCATTTAATGTTGGCTCATTATCAGCAATGATTACATATTCAGCCCAAGTTTTATCTTCTTTAATGATGGTTGCGATGATACTTTTTATGATTATTATGGCTGTTCCAGCAATTGAAAGATCATATGAAGTTTTAACCGAAGAATCAACCATTAAAAATCCTGAAAATCCTCTTTATGAAGTTAAAAATGGGGATATTGATTATATAAATGTTTCATTTAAATATAAAGAAGACGCAGAAAAATATGCTTTAGCTAATATTAATTTACATATTAAGAGTGGTCAAACTGTTGGTATTATTGGTGGAACAGGTTCATCAAAATCAACTTTAGTTAATCTTCTTTCTAGATTCTATGATACAAGTGTTGGTGAAGTTAAAGTTGGTGGAGAAAACGTTAAAAATTATGATGTAAAAACATTAAGAGACAACGTTGCAATGGTTTTACAGAAAAATATTCTTTTCTCTGGAACAATTAATGATAACCTTAGATGGGGAAATAAAGATGCAACTCAAGAAGAAATAATTGAGGCTTGCAAAATCGCTCAAGCCGATTCATTTATTGAAACTTTTCCTAAGAAATATGATAGCTGGATTGAACAAGGTGGTGTTAATGTTTCTGGTGGTCAAAGACAAAGACTTTGTATTGCTAGGGCATTACTTAAAAAACCAAAAGTATTAATTTTAGATGATTCAACTAGTGCAGTAGATACAAAAACTGATGCTTATATTAGGAAAGGATTTAAAGAATTTATTCCGGGTATTACAAAAATTATTATTGCTCAAAGAATATCTTCTGTCCAAGATGCCGATATGATTATCGTTATGGATAATGGTGAAATAAATGGTATCGGCACTCATGAAGAGCTCTTAAAAAACAATGCTATTTATCAAGAAGTTTATGAAATTCAAAATAGAGTAGGAGGTGCACATTAATTATGAAAACAAAAAATAATAAGAAACAGCATGTCCTTCTTAGATGTATTTTTGATTATTATAAAGCACATCCAATTGCATTAACTATTTCTACAATCTGTGTTTTTATTTCTGCTTTAGGCGCAATTGTTGCTCCATTAATGATTCAAAATGTTACAAATTTAATTGAAAAAGCAATTGTTGCTGGTAGTTTTGAAACTATTTCTGGCGATTTTACTAAATTTTTAATTATTCTAGTTTCCGCATATTGTATTTCATTATGTGGCGGATTCACTTATTCTCAAATTACAGCTAGATATGCTCAAAAATATATGCATGAAATGAGATGCCGTTTATTTAATCACATGCAAGATCTTCCAATTCGTTATTTTGATACTCACGATAACGGAGGAATTATGTCAACATTTACAAACGATGTTGATACAATTAGACAACTTTTATCCCAATCAATTACAACAATCTTAATTTGTAGTGTTACTTTTATTTCAATTTTCGTTATTATGCTTCTTTCAAGTGTTTATTTGACACTTATTGTTCTTGTTGGTTCGGTTGCAATGATTATTGTTACTAAATCAATTGGCGGAAGAAGTGCTAAAAACTTTAGAGATGGACAATATAATGTTGCAAAACTTGAAGGTTATGTTGAAGAAATGATGAATGGTTTAAAAGTTATTAAATCATTTACTCACGAAGAAGAATGCAAAAAAGATTTTGAAGTATTGGCTGTAAATTTACAAAAAACATCATGTAATGGTAATATTTTCGCAAATATGTTAATGCCTATTTTAGGAAATATTGGTAACCTTCTTTATATAATTATTGCAGTCGTTGCTACATTATTATTCATTTACGAAGTTCCAAATGTAACTATAGTAGGAATGAGTGGAACTATTTCAATTGGTGTTATCGTCTCTTTCCTTCCAATGATTAGACAATTTACAAACAACGTTTCTGAAGTTTCAAACCAAGTTAACCCTATAGCCATGGCTATTGCTGGTACAAGTAGAGTTTATGAACTTTTAGATGAAGAAAAAGAAACTGACAATGGTTATGTTACTTTAGTTATGGGTAAATATGATGATAAAGGAAATATTGTTGAATGTTCTAGAAAAGAACATACATTATGGGCTTGGAAACATCCTCATACAGCTGATGGTTCAATTACTTATACACTTTTACAAGGTGATATTAGAATGTTTGATGTTGATTTTGGATATGTTCCTGAAAAAATTGTTCTTCACGATGTATCACTTTACGCTAAACCTGGTCAAAAAATTGCTTTCGTTGGAGCAACTGGTGCTGGGAAAACAACAATTACTAATTTAATTAACAGATTCTATGATATTGCTGATGGAAAAATTAGATATGATGGAATAAATATTAATAAAATTAAGAAAAAAGATTTAAGAAGATCATTAGGAATGGTTCTTCAAGATACTAATCTTTTTAGCGGAACTATTATGGATAACATTAGATTTGGCCGACTCGATGCTACTGATGAGGAGTGTATTGAAGCAGCTAAACTTGCTAATGCCGATTCATTTATCACTCGTTTACCTCAAGGATATAACACTTATATTAAAGGTAATGGTTCTTCAATTTCTCAAGGTCAAGCTCAACTTCTTTCTATTGCAAGAGCCGCCGTTAGCGGATGTCCAGTTATGATCTTAGATGAAGCAACATCTTCAATTGATACTCGTACTGAACAGATTGTTTTAAAGGGTATGGCTAATTTAATGAAAGGAAGAACTGTTTTCTTAATTGCACATAGACTTTCAACTATTCAAGATGCTGAAGCAATTATGGTTTTAGACCATGGTAGAATTATTGAAAGAGGTACTCACGATCAATTAATTGCAATGCATGGATATTATTATCAACTTTATACAGGTGTGTTTGAGCTTGAATAGAAAATTAGATATTAATTTTAAGGATTACATTTTAATTTGTAATCCTTTTAAAATAGGTAAAATTAGGAAAAACGGGGCAAAATGCACCTAATTCAATGAAAATAACGGGGCAAAATGCCCCGTTTTATTAACAATCAAACAAATTGACATTAATATTTATATATGGAAAATAATTTTTTTAAGTATCAACATAGAAAATACGAAGATGAAATTGAAAAATGGATACATTCAGAAGAGAATACTGTTTTGTTAATTAGTGGTGTACGTCAATGTGGAAAATCTAGAATAATAAATGAACTTTTAAATAAAAACAATATTTCTTATTTTGAAATTAATTTTTTTAGGGATTCAAATATTAAAGAAAGAATGCTTTCTATAAATAATATTAATAAAATGATCACTTTTTTACAACTAATTCTAAAACTCCTTTAAAAAAAGGCGAATCAATAATATTTTTGGATGAGATTCAAGAAGCTAATGAACTTATAACGATGATTAAATTTTTAAATGAAGAAGGGAGTTTTCGTTATGTCCTTAGTGGTTCTCTTTTAGGAATTGAAATAAAATCTTTTCCAGTTGGTTCTTTGCATGAAATTAAAATGTATCCAATGACTTTTTTTGAGTTTTTATTGGCAGTCAATGAAAACGGAAAAGAAATAATTTCTTCTTTAAAAGAATGCTTTAATTTATTAAAACCAATTGATCCTTTATTACATTCTAATTTAATTAAATTATTTTATATTTATTTAGTTGTTGGCGGAATGCCTGCTGTTATAAATGAATATTTAAATAGTGGAAATTTAACTTTTATAGATAAGATAAAAGAAGGTATTATTAATCAATATATTAGTGATTTTGTAAAATATGAAACAAAAGACAAAAGATTAAAAATTATTTAAATATATCGAAATATTTCTTCCCAATTGATGAAACAAAATACTAAATTTGTTTTTACTTATTTAAATAAAGAACTTAAATTTGATAGATATGAGGAATCCTTTTTATGGTTAAATGATGTAGGAGTTAGTATCCCTGTATTTATTGCTAATGAAGTTAAAATGCCTTTAGTTATTTCTAAATCTAAAAATAATTTTAAACTTTATAATTCAGATGTTGGATTATTTACTCATTATTATCCTTTAGAAACTTTAGAAAGCTTAATTATAGATAATATAAATGCTTCTATAAATAATAGAGGTATATTTGAAAATTTTGTAGCCCAAGAGTTAAAAGCGAATAATCTTGAGCCATATTATTTTAAATCTTCTAAAATAGGAGAAATTGATTTTTAGTTGAAATAGATAATGAAATAATTCTTTAGAAATAAAATCAGATAAAAATAAATCTCATAAAGCATTATCTTCTTTATTATTCACTACAGAATATAATTTAAATAAAGGCTATATTTTATCAACAAATAATATTTCTATTATAAAAGAAGAAGATAAAGAGATAATCAATCTTTCTATTTATTTGACTGCTTTATTTAAAAAGAAAGAATCTTCCTTAATTATCGATAATAAATTTAATTTTAAATAAATAGTTTTTTATTTTTATTTTCTATTTTTGCAATAATAAAGTATTTTTAAAAATTACTCCATTATCTTAAAATAGATATAGGAGTAATTTTATTTTATGAATAATAAAGTTGAATGGGCTGTAATTCCTGCTGCAGGAAGAGGTACAAGATTTTTACCAATAACTAAAGGTGTATCTAAAGAAATGTTAAATATTGTAGATCGACCTACAATTGATTATATCGTAGATGAATGTATTAATGCTGATATTAAAAACATTGTTTTTGTTATTAGTGAAGATAAAGAAGATATTAAAAAATATTATAGTGAAGATAAAAACTTTTATGATGAGCTTATAAACGCTAATAAAGAAGAATATGCTTCAATAGTTTCTTCTATTCCTAAAAAAGCAAATTTTTATTACGCAATTCAAAAAGAAATGAAAGGTTTAGGTCATGCTGTTTTAATGGCTAAAGATATAATAAAAAATAATAATTTTGTTGTTTGTTGTGGAGATGATATTGTTGATTTTACTAAAAAAAGTGCTGTTAAAGAATTAGTTGATGCTTTTATTAGAAACGATAATAAAACAATCGTTGGTGGAAAAAAAGTAAGTAGAGATGATATTTCTAAATATGGAGCGATGGATATAAAAGAAAAGGTAGATGAAAAGACTTACTCTTTAAAAGGAATCATTGAAAAACCAAAAAAAGAAGAAGCACCATCTTTATTTGCTTCGCTTGGTAAATGGGTATTTAACTATAAAATATTTGAAAAAATCGAAAATACTAAACCGGGGAAAGGAGGAGAAATTCAACTTACTGACGCAATCGCTTCTTTAATAAAAGAAGAAGGAGCTTACTTTTATGAATTTGATCCAATTCGTTATGATTGTGGCGATAAATTAGGTTATTTAAAAGCCGTAATTCATTTTGCACTTAAAAAAGATGAATATAAGGATGAATTAATTAAATATTTTAAAGAGATTATTAAAGAAAATGAATAATATAAAAAGTACCGATAAACACGGTACTTTTTAAATATTATTCTATTTTATTTAGTTACTTATTAATTAGTATCATAACAATGAGTTAATGTTGATTCTGCTACTTTCCAATAAAGATAAATTAAGCTATCGCTTTTATATTTAGCATAATAACTATCAACAGTTTCTCCTTCTGGAATTTCAACTGGAATAAAGAAATAAACTGGTCTTTCAGTTGCAACTGATTGAACTTCATCTGTAGGAGAAACTTCATCAATTAAAACGGAGTGGTATGGATTCCCATTATTAATTCCACTTTGTTGTTCTAATTCATCAGTTAATCCACCAAAATAAAGAGTGGTGTCTTTAGGAAGATCAACACCTCCAACAATTAAGATATGATCTTGAAAGAATTCTTCATCCCATTGAAGAAATGGATCAAAACCGAAGTTTTCAGTTTCATTATGGAAAGTCCACATTGAATAGAAAGTTTGTTTTCCACTTGGATTAGCAGTTTTTAAAAGAGAATCGACATCTTTAAATATAGAAACGCTTCTTGATAAATATCCTCCTAAAGTATAATCAGCGTTTTCATTTCTATATTGATATTCGATTTTTACTGAATCAAAAAGGTGCCCTGTTGGGGTATATAATTTGTTTTCATCACAGACTTGTCCATCATCATCTGGTCCTGGTGCTGGTTCTGGTTGTGTACAACTTGCGAGTACGAATACACTTGATAAAAGTGCTAATAATTTAAATGTCTTTTTCATATGCTAGTATTATATATTAAAAATTTTAATAGTGGTAATAATATATAAATATCGCAATTAAATATATTAAAAAAGCCACAATTTTGTGGCTTTTTTAATACTTATATCAATAAAATTTAAATTTAATTTATTAAGCTTTTGTAAGGAATAAGTGTTTGAAGAGTAAAATCCAAATAATATCAACGATTTGAAGGACGATACCCCAACCTAAGAATGTATAGAGTAATGCAGCAATTAAATTTAAAAGAGTAAATCTTTCAATAACTGCACTCCATCTAACGATAAGTTCAACAATCCAACCAACAATAGGAATAATAAGTAAGATAATTTGAAGTATCCTTGGTAAACTAAAAAATTTTTTTGCCATTTTTAAAAATCTCCTTTATTTTTAATAAAAATATTATACATTATTTGATATGTAAATATTACTAAAACTGTCAAAAAACATGAACTTTTTTCTTAAAAATCTTAACAAATAACGAAAATAATGCATTTTTTTAAAATTGTTTTACAAAAGATTTAATCAATGAAAGAATATAATCATAAATAAAAAGAGAGGGTATTAAATTATGTTTTGTAGAAAATGTGGAAAAGATATAGGTGATAGTTTATATTGTCCTAATTGTGGGGCATATAATGGTGAAGGAGAAGATCCAAACAAAAAAGAAAATGTGGATGTTAATCCAGTAAACGAGTCTTTTAATGCTTCATCTATTACTATTAAAAAATCCTATAATCCTGATCAAGGAATTTTAATTGCTGCTAAAGTTTTTATTGTTCTTGGAATTATTTCTCAAGGTTGGGCAATTATTCCGCTTTTATGGTGTTTACCAATTGGAATTTGTGCATGGAAAAAGATTAATAATGCAACAAGTTCCAAAGATCTAGTTGGGCTTGGTGTAGCAACATTAATTTTGGTTAGTTTAATCGGTGGAATATTAATGCTTTGTGCTAGAGATGATGATTAATTTATTATAATTAAGATGGTCATAAATAAATCTATTGATAGTTCTTATAAATCTAAATGGTGGAATGTACTTTGTTTTTTCTTTCCGCTTGTTGGATTAATTTTATTTTTAGTTTATATAGATAACGATAAAAAATTTAGTAAAAAATGTGGTTTATTTGCGTTAATTGGATTTATTGTTTATGTTATTTTATTTATAATTTTATTAGTTAGTTTCATTGTTTATTGTTATTTTTATATATTAGAACATGGTGGAATGTAATCTTTTAAAAGGAGGAAGAAGTTATGTTTTGTAGAAAATGTGGAAAAGAAATTGGTGATGCTGCTTTTTGTCCTTTTTGTGGAGCACCTGCAAAAGAAGAAACAAGTAGTGTCAATGAAAATAAATCTGTGGAAGTAAAAAAGAATGATGATGATAAAGCTTCTGGATGGTGGGGTGTATTAGGATTTTTTGTTCCTCTTGCTGGATTAATTCTTTTTTTAGTATGGATGGATGATAAACCAAAAACTGCTAAAAAATGTGGAATTGGTGCTTTAATTAGTGTTTGTGTATCTGTTGCTTTAACAATTCTTTACTTTATATTGATTGTTATTTTAGGACCTGCAATTTTTGGTTCGATTGGTATTGCTTTTGAAACAGTCTCACATTTAAGGTAGATTTAAAATTTATATGATAAAAAGTCAATTTTAGCGAGAAATCGCTAAAATTTTATTTGCTATTATAAGGCTAAATATTTATAATATTTACCGACACTAATTCTAGAAAAATTAAAGTCCCGGTAAGATTTTACTTTTATGGAGGATAGTGAATTATGAATAAGGAAACAACAAGTTTAAAGAAAGAAGAAATTACTCGTAAATGGTATGTTGTTGATGCTGCTAACCAACCTTTAGGTAGATTAGCTACTCAAATTGCAACATATTTAATGGGTAAAGAAAAACCATCATGGACACCAAACCAAGATTGTGGTGATTTTATTATCGTTATTAATTGCGATAAAGTTAGATTATCTAGCTCAAAGAAATTAAATGGTAAAAAATATTACAATGTTAGTGGCTATAATGGCGGCTTAAGAACCAGAACATTAGGAGTAATGCTTGAAAAGTATCCTGAAGAAATGTTTGAAAGAGTTGTTTGGGGTATGCTTCCAAAAGGAAGACTCGGTAGACAAATGTTCAAAAAATTATTTGTTTATAGAGGAAGCGAGCATAAACATGAAGCTCAAAAACCAGAAGTTTTAACTTTTTCAAATTTAGGAGGTAACAAGTAATGGCTAAAAAGAAAGCTTTCTATGGAACAGGAAGAAGAAAATCTTCCGTTGCTAAAGTTTATTTAACAGAAGGTAGTGGCAAAATTATCGTTAATGATAAAGATGTTAATGAATACTTCCCACACGCAACTTTAGTTTTAGACTTAAAACAACCTCTTACCCTTTTAGGTGTTGAATCCAAATATGATGTCAAGGCATTTGTTCTTGGCGGTGGTTTCTCTGGACAAACAGGCGCTTTAAGACTTGGTATTGCTAGAGCTCTCTTAGAAGCTGGCGAAGATAGAGCTACATTAAAAGTTCATGGAATGTTAACTCGTAACGCAAGAAGTAAAGAAAGAAAGAAATACGGTCTTAAAAAAGCAAGAAGAGCACCACAATTCTCAAAACGTTAATTTTATATTATCGTCAAAAGAATCAAAGATCACTCATTATGGGTGGTCTTTTTTTTTATTAATCTCAAAACTAAAAAGACCTTAATTCTAACTAAATAATATTCTTAAAAAAATTAAATATTGAGTTTCAATCTTACATATTTGATATAAATATTTGACTATTTACTTAGCAATTTCTCGATATCAACAATTTTTATTCCTTCATATTGGTATTCATCATGATAGGTATTAGCATTATCTCGTATTTCTAATAACGATGATATTTCATGTTCAAATGTTTTTTATTAGAGATATCATCGCTTACCTGAATATAAATCTTCTCATTTTGTTTTATAGCAACAAAATCTATTTCTTTTTGATATAGTTTTCCTACATAAACTTCATATCCACGTCTGAATAATTCCATTACGATTATATTTTCATAGGTTTGTTCATAATCCATATTTTTTCTACCAAGACTTGCATATCTAAATGAATGATCAACTAAATAATACTTATTATTTGTATTTAAATATTTCTTTCCTTTGATGTCGTAGCGTCTTATTTTATAAAACAAATAAAATCTAGTTAAATATTCTATATATTGTTTAATCTTTTTATTTGAGATTTTTAAGTTTGCTTTTCCTATTTCTTTAGATAAGTTATTTGCTGAAGTCAAAGAACTAATGTTATCCATCATGAAAAAAGTAAAATCACGTATGATATTTTTATTTCTTATCGCATACTTTTGTAAAATATCTCGTATTATTAAAGTTTCAACGAGATCGCATATATATTTGTATTTATCTTCTTGTCTTGAATATGGTAAAACTCCAGGCATTCCACTTTCTAAAACATATCTATCTAATGAAAAGTCGTTGTTGTAGTATTCTAAACATTCTTTTAAATTATTAAGTATTTCTTCACCATTTTTATTTACTGCCAATAAAAACTCAAAAAAGTCATTGGATAGATTTTAATTTCATGCAAAGAACCAACTGGAAAAGATTTTATTGATTTTAATTCTTTGATTAAAAAAATATAAATGAGTAAAAGGAAGCTTAAAAAGCACAGTATCTGTCACTATAATCTTAAATTTATCAAAGAAAGTTTTATTAAATTTGGTTATACTTATAGAGTATATGGATTTAATAACATTAATTAATTATAACTTTGATATAAATAAATCTTATTTAGTAATAGGAGAATATTCTTATAGAGATATATTTTTATCTTTAAAAAAGGGTAATCCTTTTTTAAAGATAAAATATTATTCTATTAATGAATTAACTTCATTTTTAGAATTTAAAATAAATGATGAAATAATTTCTTATGTTATTCATAATTTTAATGATTCTATTGATTATATAAAAGCTATAGAATTAGCTAAAATTTTAGTTAATTTAAATGAAAATGATGAAAAGTTAAAGAATAATAAATATATAAAATTAAAAAAAGAAATGATTAATAAAGGAATAATAAAAAAAGATATTTATGCGCCTTTAATTTTAAAAAATAAAAAAATAGTAATTTTTGAAGAAACTTTTAAAAATAATACATCTTTAAAAACTTTATTAAATAAATACGATGTTAAAGATGAAGATATTGATTTTATTTATTTTAATAAAATAAATAATAATAAAATAATTGAAAATATTAATAATAATAAAAAAATAAAAGTATTTAGAGATAAAAATGAAGAATATAACTATGTTTTTTCTTATATTAATAAACTTATTAATATTGATAATATCGATCCTTCAAAAATATATATTTATTCATCAAAAGAAGAACCTTTTTATTTAGAAAATTATTCTTCACTTTATAATTTAAAAGTTAATTATCCTTTAAAAAGAGGATTATTATCATATAAATCAATTATTGATTTATTAAATAAATCATATATTGATAAAAAATTATATATTAAAGAAATTGAAGAAGAAGTAAATAAAATAATTTATCCTTCAAAAGGTAATTTTTTATCAATATATAAATTAGATAAAATATCTAATTTTGAAAGAAGTTATTTAATTTTAAAAGAAATATTATCTTCTTTAATTGTTAAATCTATTTCTAACTTAAAGGCAATAAATTTAATAACTACACCAATATTTAAAAATGATATCTATCTATTTATTTTAGATTTTAAATATGATGTATTTTTTAAATATTTTAAAGACGACGATTATCTTTTTGATAAAGAATTAGAGAGCTTACATTTATCAAAAAGTAATGAAAAAACTGAACAAAATAAAGTTTTAATGAGAAATTTCTTGCTTTATAGCGATGCTACTATTTATTCAAGAGTTAAAATCCATCAAAAAAATAAAATTTATCCTTCGCCATTTATTAAAGAACTTTCTTTAAAAGAAGAAATTAAAGATGGAAATATAAATATTAATGAAGGATTATATACGTCTAAAGCAAATGAATTAGTTTTATCTAGATATAAAGATGATCATAATTTTGATAAGGATCAAAATTATAAAGATTATGATTTTAATTTTAAAGGAATAAATAGAAAGATAGATGAATGTTCTTTTTCAATGTCTAAAATAAGTGATTTTAGAGAATGTCCTTTTAAAACATATTTAGATAAAGAATTATTAACTAGCAAAGGATTTAGTTCGACTTACTACACAAAATTAGGTAATTTATTTCATAAAATTTTAGAAAATGTTGAAGATAAAGATTTTTTAGAAAACTATGAATATTATTTTAAAAAATATTATAAAGATAAAGAGATTGATTTAAGTGAAACTGAAGCATTTATTATAAAAGAAACAACTTCAAATTATATTAAGTATACTTTTAAAAAGATAAAAGATTTTGTTGATTCAGAGCTTAAATTAAATTCCGAAGTTAAAAATGAAAAAGTTTTAAATTTTGAAGAAAATATTGATGGAGTTAAAGTAAAAATCAATGGAAAGAGTGACTTGATTATTACTAATAATGAAAACCATAGTTTAATCGTTATTGATTATAAAAGTGGAAATGAGACAATCAACGATAAATATATAAAATATGGTTTTTCCTTGCAGCTTCCTTTATATGCTATTGGAGTAAAAGCAAATTTAAAAAAGAATGAAAAGATAGATGAAATAAAGTGTTATATTCAACCTTTATTAGAAAAATTTAATGATGGAAGTGAGAACTTATCTTTGGCGAAATATGAAAATTCTTTAAAATTTATTGAAATTAATGGTGATGTAGATAAAAGAATTGGAGAAGCTAAAAATGCATATAAAAAAATAGTTGAAGATTATTTAAATGCTAGATTTTTTATTTCCCCTGCAGTTTGTGAAAAAGAAAATGATTCTCCATGTAGTTATTGCGAACATAAAAATATTTGTTTTAACAAGAATAAACTAACTTTTTATAAATATTTAAATGAGGATGAGGATTAATTAATGGCTTTAGAATTTAACGAAAATCAAAAAAAGGCACTAGAATCAAATAAAAGTTTAATTATTTCAGCAGGAGCTGGAAGTGGCAAAACTGCTGTTTTAACTGAGAAAGTTTATGAGATAATTAACGATAAAAATAACGATATTAATCCTGAAAATTTATTAGTTTTAACTTTTACTGATAAAGCAGCTTATCAAATGAAAACAAAAATCATTGCTAAGTTTGAAAAAAATGGTTCTAAATTTGCTTCTCAAATTGCCTCTTCTCATATTCAAACATTTGATTCTTTTGCATCTTTTTTAGTTAAAAAATATTCAACCGACTTAAATATTAATCCTAACTTTAATGTTGTTGATGAGGCGATAATTTCTACAAAAGCTAATGAACTTTTAGATGATATTTTAAATGAATATTATTTAAAAAAAGATGAAAGTATAAAAAAACTATTAAATAAATATTGTTTTAAGAATGATTCTAATCTTAAAACAATAATATTAGATGTTAAAAATAAAGTTGATCGTTTTAATCCGGTTTCAAAAGATAATTTTTTATTTAATTATGAAAATACTTATTTAAATAAAGAAAAATTAGAAAAAGTTTTAAAAGAATATATTGATAATAAATATTATAAAGGAATTAAACATTATTATGATTTAATTAAAGATATTGATAATAACGAAACTTTAAAAGAATCTAATTTATATAAAGCGTTAAATGATGTTTTTTCTTCTATTAACTTTTATGCTTCATATTTAACTATTTTTGATTCAAAAGTCGAATATAGGGGAAATAATAAGGAAGTTAAGGATGAAATCGATAAATTAGAACCTGGTTCATCTAAAAAATTAACCGCCTTAATTAATGAATTAAGGAAATTATTAAACAATGATTTTATTAATGAGACAATTTTAAAAGTTTTATCTTTTAAAGAAGATATAAAAACAATTTTAAGTTTAGTTAATGAATTAAATAAAAGACTAGATGAATATAAATATTTATCTTCATCATATACTTTTAATGATGTTCAACTTTTATCTTTAAAATTATTGTTTGATAAAAGGTTTGAAAAAATAAAAGATGAAATTAGAAGTACTTTCAAATTTATTTTAGTTGATGAATATCAAGACACTAATGATATTCAAGAATCTTTTATTAACGCTTTAAGTGATAATTCAACTAATAAATTATTTTTAGTTGGTGATATGAAACAATCTATTTATCGCTTTAGATTTGCCAATCCAAAACTTTTTATTAAAAGAAGAGAAGATTTTAAATTAGATAAGAGTAAAGAAGCGATTGACATGAATATTAACTACCGTTCTTTACCAATTATTTTAAAGCTTGTTAATAAATATTTTATGAAAAACATGTCTATAAATAATGGCGGATTATCTTTTGAAGGTGGAGAAAAACTTGATTATGATTTAAAAAAAGATCTTTTTAAAGATTATAAAGAAAGTAATGATAATGAAAGAGGTTTTAATTTTTTAATCTCTTCTTCAATAAATAAAAATGCTTCTAATGAAGTTGAAAATGGGATTATTTTAATTATTAATGATATTATTTCTAAAATTAAAAGTGGTTATAAAGTAATTGATATCGATAAAAACGATAAACTTTATTTAAGAAATTGTGTTTTTAGTGATTTTGCTATTTTAACAAAAAGAAAAACTAATTATTTAACATTTAAAAAATTATTTGAAGAATATAAAATACCTTTAAATATAGCATATGATGATGATATTAGAGTTAGTGATTCAATAATTGTTATTGAATCACTAACTAAATTATTTTATGAACTTAGATTTAATAATAACGAATATAATATTAAACATAACTTTGTATCAATTGTTAGAAGCTATTTATATTCTTATAGTGATCAAAAAATATATGATTTAATTAAAAATAATTCATATAAAAATGATGAAATATATTTAAAAATGTTAGATTTTGTCTCAAGACATTCATCTTCATCTTTAAGTGAAACTATTTTAGATTTAATCAACGAATTTAACGTTATTAAAGCTTTAAATCATAATGGAGATATTTTTAATAATATTAATCAAATTGAATATGTTTATTCATTAACTAATCAACTTGAAAATGGTGGTTCTCAAATTGAAGATTTTAATTTGCTTTTAGCATCTTTAGAAAAATATAAAATAAAATTATCTCAAGAAACACTATTTTCTAGTGAAAATAGTGTTGAATTAATGACTATTCACAAATCTAAAGGATTAGAATTTAAAATTTGTTACATTCCTTTAGATGAATGTAATTTATCTTTTAATAATGGCAATGATAATTTAAAAGGAATTAAAATCTCATTAGATAAAGATTTAGGTTTATTTTTACCAAATATCGAGTTAGATAATGAAATGAATACAATTTTTAAAACACTTCTTGATGAAAATGAGAAACAAGAATCTAAAAATGAATATGAAAGATTACTTTATGTAGCATTCACTAGAGAAAAAGAATCACTTTATTTTGTTAATCCTCGTTTTAATCCTGCTAAAAGTTCTCTTTCTTATAAAAATATGATGAATAGAAATAGCATTATGCCCGAAATTTTCAATGCTTTTGAATTTAAATTTGATATTAACGAAGATTATTTAGATATTTTATTTAAAGAAGAAGTAATTAATAAAGAAGAAATAAATGAAATTAAAAAACTTATTGAATTAACAAATTATTTTTCATTAAAAAAAGCAAATAAAGATTTAAATAAAATGGCTATAATAAAAAATTCGATTAATTTTTCGATTATTAATTCTTTAGTTAGTGGCATTGTTAAAAACCTTTATAAAAAAGATAAAGTAAGTAAATTTGAAGAAAAAGATTTTTTTGATATAGAAAAAATTGATGATAACATTTCGGCTTTAACTCAAGAAAAATGTGAATATTCATTAACTTTTTTAACAAAATCATTATTTGAATTAACTAAAAGATTAAATTATGGATTATTTAAAAAGATAAAAGGAAAAATAAAAATTGGTTTAATTAAACAAGATGATCCATATTTTATCGAAAAAATGAAATATAATTCATTATTTAATAATTATATGAAAATTTTAAAAGATGATGAGGTTGAAGTTATAAGTTTAGAAAAATTTGAAAATAGGACATTTTTAAGATTTTTATTGCTTTTTTATCCATCATATTTAAAAAATCCTCTTTTTAATATAAATTTTATAGATTTTAAAACAAAATATTTATCAATTGATGAAGATATCATTTCTTTAAGTGAAGGTAATAAAATCGTTTTACCATTATTAAATGTTAATGATAAAAATTATGAATTTAAAGAAAAAACATATAAAAGAGCTTCTAAAGAATTATCTAATGAAGATAAATATAATGAAGAATTAAAAGCTTCATTAGATTATGGTACTCATATGCATTTCTTACTTGAATCTTTAGATTTTATAAATCCTGACTTTTCTTATATAGTTGATTTAAAAGAAAGAAAAAGAATTGAAAATGTTAGAAATTTAGATATTTTTGATGATGTTGATGAATCAACTCATGTATTTAGTGAATATCAATATGAAATGAATAATATTGAAGGTAGTATTGATTTATTACTTGTTTATAAAGACAAAATTAAAATTATCGATTATAAAACTTCATCAATTGATGATAAAGAATATATTAGACAACTTAATATATATCGAAAAGTCATTGAAAGAGATTTTAAAGATTATAAACAAGTTAATAATATAAAGATGTATTTATTATCAATTGTAAAAGAAAAATATAAAGAAGTAGAAAAAGTAGATGTATAAAGAAAAATGACTCATTTATTTGAGTCATTTTTCTAAACATAAATAATAATAATTAACTATTTAACTTCAATAAGTTCATATTCTCTACTACCAAAATTTAATTTTTCAGCAGTATCTAATATTAATAAACCATGTCTAGATTCAATTCTTTCAACTAAATGATCTCTTCCTTTATCGTTAGAATGATAAATTAAATCAATACATGCTTGATCAATTGCAAGAGGATCTAAAGAAGCTAAAATACCGATATCTTCCATACATGGATCTTCAGCAATAGCACAGCAATCACAATCAACCGATAAATTTTTCATGACATTAATAAATGCGGAGTGTCCATTAAAATGTTTAGCAACGGCACTGGCTGCATCAGCCATTGAACGAATAAAAGCATCTTGATCAGCTTTCATCATATCAGCATAAGCATCTCCGCCACTATTATGGATATATCCTTTACCATAAGATGAAGCACATCCAATTGAAAGTTGTTTTAATGCTCCTCCAAATCCACCCATTGGATGACCTTTAAAGTGAGATAAGACAAGAAGTGAATCATAATTTAATAAATTTTTTCCAACATAATCCTTTTTAATTTGAATACCATCAGGAATATCTAAGATAGCATCAGGACCTGTTTCATCCATTAAATCAACTTTATATAAATCACTCCATCCATGATTTTTTAATAGTTTTAAATGTTTTTCGCTAGTATTTCTTTCTCCTTCATAAGCAGTGTTACATTCAACGACTGTACCATTTACTTTTTCAATAATTGGTTTAAAGAATTCTGGGTGTAAATAATTTTGGTTTCCTTTTTCACCGCTATGAACTTTACAAGCAACTTTTCCAGTTAAATTAGCATTTAATAAATCAAATAATTTAACTACATTTTCTGGAGTTATATCTTTAATAAAATAAACCTTTGATTTTGACATAAACTAATCTCCTTTTTACTTCAAAATTTTAACACATTTTTCTATATGTAAATAAATTATTTACATATATAAATAAATCTAATATTTTTAAATAAATGAAGTCTATTATTTCGATTTTTATCACTATTTTTTATAAATACAAGTAAAATTTAATTTGACATTCATCCTTTAATAACTATATAATATTCAAGCATTGGAAAATGCTATCTATGGAAGGGCCTTTAGCTCAGTTGGTTAGAGCGCACCCCTGATAAGGGTGAGGTCGATGGTTCAAGTCCATTAAGGCCCACCAATAAAAATGACTTAAAAGCTAAGTTCATTATTTATAAAATAATGGGCGCTTAGCTCAATGGGAGAGCGCTTCCTTCACACGGAAGAGGTCATTAGTTCGATCCTAATAGCGCCTACCATTAAAAAATAAAATGCCTTCTTAGCTCAATTGGCAGAGCAACTGATTTGTAATCAGTAGGTTGCTGGTTCGATTCCGGCAGAAGGCACCAAATATAAAAAACATCGAATATTTTCGCGAAATATTCGTTTAGATATATAAGTAAGGTAGGACATTTGAGTCCTATTTTTTTATGACTTAGTAGTTTTTGGCGTCCGCCACGAATGGAAATGATAAATAAGCTTTTAGTGAGACTGTTAATTTTGGGAATCAATGTGTTCTTACTGCTGTTGAAGAGCTGATGTATCGATGGGAGGCTAAAAATAGAGGTATTACAGAGATTTCTGTAACTACTAGAAGTACTAAGACTTTAGTTGATATCGATTGTTTGAGAGAAGTTGTTTATAATGCACTTGCTTATAATGATTGGTTAAATGGCGGACTTCCGTCTGTCTATGTTTAGAATAATAGAGTTGAAGTTATATCGTATGGTGAGCTTCCTTTTGGTCAAACGGAGGATTTTTTAAAGGTATTAGCAAACCTAAAAGTGAAAGTTTTATTAGAATTTTTAGAGACTTAGATTTTGCAGAAAGAACGGGTCATGGTATTCCTCAAATAATTGCTAAGTATATTATTATTTAACTTCATAAACTAGTATGTTTAAAGGTAGGTTGCTTTTAGTTATTATTTTTTCTTTATAAACACTTTTAACTTCTATATTAATAAAGTTTTTATACTTCTCACTATAACTATCGTTTGCTGACCTCCAAAAAGTGAGTGGGATATCTATGTTTTTTGAAGATAAATTTAATTTAATAGTATTGTCATTTTCTAAATTATAAAAAGAGGATAAAAAACGGCGATAAGAATTAGAGTTTAAAGGCGGATTGCCTAAATATTTATCCATTTCAGAATCTGTCACATAAAGGAAATATTTTTTAATTTTGTTTTCTTTTATAAAACTTAATCTTTTTAAATCATTAAATATAGCTCCAGCGGCATCGGTATGAGGAAAAGCGGATTTCGTTTTTTTATGATATTTAATTTCAAAAGCAAAACATTCATCATTTTTATTTGATTTATAAAACATGTCTAATTCCTTATTTATGTTTTTAGTAATTAAAACATCATCGTCCCAATATGATGATGTTTTAGATCTATAAGGCAATTCTAAAATAAAATTGTCTAAGTTTAACTCAGTTAAACAGTCATCTATATGAGCCATACTGAAAAAAAGATAATATCTTATATTGTCTTCAGTTAACAAATTCGATCTATTAGATAGAATTTGTTTAAAATGAGGGAATACTCGGTCAATAAGTTCTTCTGAATTCATTTTTTTGTTAACCTTTTTGAATTATTATAAATTTGTATAGTAAAAATTAAAAGTATTTTTGTTACTTTTAAGTTGATGTATATAATAAAAGTATAAGTATAAAAGTTATATAATGCGTTTTATGTTCGGAGAAAAAAATATGAACCGGGAAAAGAGATGTGAACATTGTAAATATTTTGATCCTAAAAAAAGGAAAATTACGAATGGATTGATTTTTGGCTATGGTATCGAATGCTCTGATCATGGTTATTGTTTAAATAGAGATAATATAAATAAATATGGGGGAAAAAATCGCAGTAAAAGATCTTCTTGTTCACGTTTTGAACTTTGTGAAGAATGTAAAGAAATCGACATGATGAAAAAACATGAAAGAGAAGAAAAAACAAGAAAAAAAGATAAATATTTGAGCAAGAGATACCAAAAAGAATCTGAAGAAGAATATTTAGATTCTGCGAATAGGCGCAATTCTTCTTATTTTGATTTCGATGAATCTGAAGAAGATAAAGTTTATGAAGATTATGAACAAGAATTGTCAAAATTAAAAGAAACTAACTTAGAAGAAAATGTAAAGCTTCCTATAGGGAGAATGAATAAAATCCAAAAAGAAATTAATTTAGATGAAATTAATCCAAAAATATTAAAAAATGTTAATAAAGTAGAGTTGAACAAAAAAAAGAAAATTGCTACATCAAAATTAATTGCAATGATGTTTATAGTTTTTGGAATCATTGGTCTATTGGTAGTTGCTTCAACTATATATTTATTGAATAAAGAACCAGAAGAATCTATTCCTGATAAATCTAAGTTATACGATATTGTAGAGAAAGAGTTCGAAAAGGAAGAAAACGCGCATTTTGAAAAAAGTCCTGAATTTAGTAACCCTTCTTATTATTACGATTTAGAATTTTATAATGCAACTAACCCTTTTGTTATTTGTAAAGGTGAGGTTGTGGTAGGGGGCATTCTTTTTGAAGAAGATGAACGAGTTCATGAAAATTATCTATTTAATTATAAGATATACTTGGAGGACGTAAATTTTAATAATTTAGTACCAGATTGCGAATATACGCTTTATGATATTAATGGAAATATCATAAATAAATTTGATGTTATAATGGAGCTCGTTCCTCATAAAAGAGGCGGAGTTATTTTGGTTGATTATTCTTTAGATAATCAGAGCGGAAAACCTGTTGATTATGACTATGTTTATGATTATTCTCATTATGAAATTAGAATTGATGATTTCTTAAATAGAAGTTTAGATTCAATTAATTCTGTTTTAAGAAGTGTTGATGAGGTTTTGGCTTTATATTAGGAGTTTTTATGAATAAAATTGCTGAAGAACACTGTTTATCATCAAAATATGATTTATCTTTTAAGAATATAGGCGATAGAAAAATTGTTCAATTAAATAAGGAAAATGTTGCCAAAATTGAAGCGATGCTAAGATATAATTCTTCATATAGAAATTCATTTAATCAAATGAGTTTAGGGTCATCTGCTTATTATATCAAGCAATTTAAAGAAGAATTTATTATTAATAAAAGTAATAATCACGAACGTTATAAGTTTTTATTGAGCAACATAATAAATACTATAGATAAAGAAAATTCGACGCATATAAATAGTGATTTAATTGGCAGAGAAGAATTGCTTAACAGATTAATGAGTTTATCTTTTGAAACCCTTTATGATTATTTAAAATACCCTGTCAAATCTTCTTATAAGATAATTAAAATATTATCTGAACCAACTCATCCAAAAGATATTATGAAGTATAAATCAAGAAAGAATTTTTCGTTTGCCACTAAATTTTGCCATTATATGTGTTTTTATTTATTTGAAAACGAAGAAGAACAAGATAACTTTCCAATATTTGATAATGTATTAAATAAAGCAATTAGAAAAATATTTCATAAAAAATTTAATGGCGACTATTTAAGTTATGTTACATACATAGAAATAATCGATGAAATAATTAGAGAAAATGGAGATGAAATTTCAAGAAATGGTTTTGATCACCTCATTCGGTATGTATATAAGGGAAAATTTTATGATATAAAATAAAAATATTTGAATTTAAAATATAAAGGAAGAAATTAAATAGGTAATTGATGCTGCAACAAATAATCGGTGGCGCTATTTAAAAAGAATTACCTATATAGATATTAGAATAGAAAATTTAGAATCAAAGATAAATTTACAGAATATAATAAAATTTTCATATAGATTATGTATAAAAGTTATTATAAAATTGTCAAAATCGAAAAAATAGGGGATATAAATGAATAATATATTTAATTATGCAACAAAAGAACTTTCTCAAGATGCTTTTATTAGTTGGATTATTTCTAACTATGATAATGAATTAAAGAATATTTCCTTAGATTTCTTAAACTTTTTAACAAACAGTTATTTAATTAATAAAATAATTAAAAATATTAAAATAGATAAACAACAGAATAAAATCGATGTTCTTGTCCAAATAGAATTATGTTCAGATGAAAAAATAATATTAGTTATTGAAGATAAAATTTATTCTAATGAACACGACAATCAATTAAAAAGATACGAAGAAAAAATAAAGAATTGTTTCAGTTGTTCAAAAACTTTCTATGTTTTTTATAAAACATCTTATGTATTTAAAGAGGATAAAGAGAATATCGAGAAAAAAGGATGGGGCGTTTTTGACATTTTTAGAATAAATGATTTTTGGAAAAAATATATCTCTTCTTCAAATTTGATTATTAAAATGTATAGTCGTTTTATAAAACAAAAAACAGATGACTTAAATACAACTTCTTTGCCAATTTGTTATAACCATACAAAATGGGAAGGATTTTTCAGAAATTATATCGAAGAACGTGTAAAAAAAGAAAGAAAACAGCTTATAACATGGTCTTTTATAACTAGATATAGATATGCTTGTTTTGGGGCAAGGGGAAAGACAAAAAAAGAAGGATTCCCATATTTAGAAATCCGTGACAGAGATTGTTTTAATAATAAATTTAAAGCTTTAATTCTAAGATATCATCCAGAAAATGTAAAAATTGATGAAGAAGAAGAATTTAAAAAACTAAAAGAGTGTATTAAGAAAGTAGAAGGTAAATACCGCGAAAAAGGAAAAGTCTTTTCTTTGCAAGGAACTATTAAAAAGAATAAACAAATCGCTAAGTTTTTTTGCAATGATGTAAAAAACAGAGAAGAATTTTTAAGATTAACTTTAATAGCCATTGATAGATATTTAGAAATAGTCAATGAATATGTCATGGATGAAATATTATAAAAAGAATAACCAAGAAGATTTTTAGATAAATTAGCAGAAGAAAGTTCAAATATTAATCTTGGTTTAGCGAAGATAAATCCATTTAGTTTTTAGCATTTTTTGAAGATTTAAGGTTAAAGGAAATGTTAATCTTTAAAAATCACGAAATTGTAATATTTTTAAATAAAATTTTAAAAAATAGCAAAAACATATTTATAACATTGTAATTTTTATTAGATTTATATATTTTTCTTATTAAAAAATTAAAAAAGAGCGCATTAAAATCGACTTTTGTTGTGCCTTTAGTCGCAACCTTAATGTTTAAAAGATAGAATAATTATTTTCTATAGATTTGTTAGCCAAGCTTCTTTGGCATTAATTTATTTGAGTTTTAAATCCTCAAACTTTATTTCAATAATTGAGAAAAAATTTAAAAATTTTTTCGCATTTTCTTTATAAGTTTTAAGAAAGATTTTGAATGGTGTGCTATGATTTAATGAAGGCCTAGGTTATGAATTAATATTTGAAAATAATAATGAAATATTTTCTTGAGTTAATTCATCAAAAGATGTGCCTTTAGGATATACATATCTAATAAATTCATGATTTCTTTCGCATCCTCCTTTTTGGAAACTACAGTAAGGATTGCAAAAGAATACTTTTGAATTAAAATCTAGGCCTTTAATTTCTTCTATTTCATGTAGCGCATTAAATTCTAACCTATTATCTGTTAATAAAACTTGTAGCAGTTCATAAAAGGATTTTGCTCCCATAAACAATCTTAAATTTTCAAAAACTTTTAAAATAGAAAATGCAGTTTTTCTTACTTTAAAACCTACTTATAATCTTGATTTTCTTTCGAAAATAGTAAGAATACAATATTTATCGGTTTTTTTACCAATAACAGTATCAATTTCAAAGATTGTAACGTCATTTTCTTTTATAAATTTTTTAAAAGATTCGTAAGTTCTACCAACTAAGATAGAGGCGTCTTTAATTTGAGTTTTATCTCGTTTTTTATAAAGTTCGCTATATTTTCTTATGACTGTTCTTTTTAAATCGATTGGACGTGCATCTAAAATCCCATACTTAATATAATTTCTTAAAGTTCTTTCAGAAAAGTTGAATGAATTTTGATATTTTATATAGATTTCTTTAATGCTTAATCCTTTTTTGATTAATGGCGATACTAAATCATTTATCTTCTTTAACTCTGTAACAGTAATTGCTAGAGGACCTTTGTGAGCCATTTCTCGATCATATTCAGCCATATAATTAGAATCTACAGCACTATAAACTTTTCTTTCAAGTATGCATGTATCGATGTTTGGACAACCATTGCAAGCAAATGGACGAGACCTTAACTTTGGGCATACGATTAAAGTAAAATTCAAGCATCTTTTCGGACATCTATGTTTTACTTTGTGATATTCACAAGTTAGTCTATTTTGACATAATCTCCCATAACAATGATCGATTTCTTTTGCTGGAATTATTATCGAGCGTTTCTTAATTTCTTGAGCTACAGCAACATATGAAAAATTGATTTTCTCACATATTGCGGTGAAAGGAAAAGAAGCCTCTGTATAACATTCAATTACTAGCCTATCTTCCAGCTTCATTTTTTTATTATTCATAATACCTCCCTTCGTAAAGAAGATTGGCTAACATTATTATTTTAATATATTGAAAATATAATCTTTAAAGATTAAACATTAAAGATACATTTAACGAAATTATAAATTTTAATAGATTTCACCTTTATTGCAATTATATTTGTTATAATTTTAAGTAATTGATATGGAAGATTTTGTTATTGATAAAGCTTTAGTTGATTACTTTTATAATATTTCTAATGAATTAATATTAAGTGATTATTCGAATATTGATGTTATAAAAGATATTTTTCATTATGAAAAATATTCTTTAAATTGTTTTAGAGCAACATATATCAATAAAGAGAGCAGAATAGAATCATGTTTAGATATTTTGGATATTTTTATAAATATCCAAAATATAAAAGATGATTTTAAATTAAAAGAAATTATACCAAGGTTAAAGAACGATATATCTATTTTGAAAAGCAAAAATAAAGAATATAAGTTAGAAAATATATATAAAGAACTTTATATTGAAATTGCTTTTTTAGCACTTAATGATGCTTTTTTGAAATTAAATGAAACAGAACAAGTTAATACGCTTTTATATAAGGGATATATAAAAAAATATTTTTATTGCTTTTATTATTATTTATCATTTGCTTCTAAAGGATTACTTATAAATTCTGAAAGTATTATTTTATCTTTTATAAGTCGTTTAAATTTTTATTTAGATAACGATTTTTTAATTAAAATATCTAAAAATAAGAATTACCAAAAATATTTTATTAATTTAATTGATGAAATATCGTCTTTTTTAGGTGATTATGGTTTTAACAAAGAAGAAGATGAGTTGTTTAATAAACTTAAAACAATTTTTACTAACTTTAATAAAAATAATCATCAGTTTAAAATGATATTTTCTATCGAAGAATCTAACGAAAAAGAAAATGAAATAACTTATTCTTTTGAGAAAAACGATAATTTATATAAATATTTTCCTAAAAGAATAGTTGATTCGAAAATGTCTACTAATATTAAGTCTTATTTAAATCTTGCTTTAAATTTAAATGATTTAATTATTAATAAAAAGATATTAGAAAGTAAAGATTTTTCATTTGCTTTAAATCCAGTATTTAAAGCAATAGAAACTTTATTATCAGAATTAATATCTGATAAGTTTTATGATTTTTTATATAAATTATATTTAAATAAAAAACTTTTAAATGATAAAAATAGAGAAGCATTAAGAATATTTTTTAAAGATAAAGATTATAAGATATTTTTTGAAAAAAATCCTAATGGTATAAATTGTATGATCGGAGAGTTCCTTAAATTATTTGGCTATTATGAAAGAAATCAAAATAGATATGTCCTTAATAATTTTATATATGGTTTTATTGATAAGAATAAAGTTTCTTTTAATGAAAATGATGTAGATGATTTATTGAAAATGATTTATGAACTAAAAATGATTCGAAATAAAGTTTCACATAGATATATGGTTGGTTTTAATGATTATAAGAAAAATTTCAGAATTTTATTTAAAGATACTCCAAAATTAATCACCTTTATTTATGATAAATTTTATGATGATTTTGTTAATAGTTAATTAGGAGCTAATTTTATCAATTCATGGTACAAATTACTTTTTACTATTTTTGTGATAGAATAAACATAAGACTGCCCAACTTTTGAATCGTCTTCCTTCGTTTTACCCAAGCCACGTTTTATAAATATTTCTTCTGCTCTCTTGATCCAAATTTCTGCTTTGGACATACTTTTATTTTCTTTTGACATAATAATTTCGTTTCTTAATTTTAACAAAATTTTAAAGTTTTTTCCTAAGAAAATAAACTTTAAATTAAAAAAATTTCCTAATCTGATTAGTACCATTTTTAAATGGTTTGTGTAGGTTCTTCTTCATATTTTTACTTTTAATTTTTCTTTATCTGCAATATTTTAAATGACTTAAATGAACGAAATGTCTTTGATGCCACTAAATAGCACAAGGTATCTTAAGTAGAGCAATAATTATTCATTATTTACAAATTTTTTAATAAAATAATTATTAATATGGATACAAAAAAGAAAATTAAATTAATTGAGTTTTTTTTGGGATTATACTTATATTGTTATCTTTTTTAGCTTTTGCTTTTAATGGAGCTTCAATTCGATTAATCGTAAATGATAATAGTGTGATTGGGCCAATAAATGAAAATATACTAAATTTTAAGTTTTCAACAATTATATTTGGCGACCAACAATATTTAGGTACTTCAATTCCATTAGTAATTGCTTTTATTTTAGTATTAATTGGAATTCTTTTTATTCCACCCACTTTTTTTATTAGAAATATAAATTATTTATCATCTTTACTAATGATTATTGGTGGTATTTTATTTATTTTTGCTGCTAATTTAATTGCTCCAACTTCAACTTTAAATTATTTATTAACTAATAATCCTACTAATTATAATTTTGTTTTATCTTCTGATGTTGGCGTTTATATTTTTACTTGCTTTTTAATAGTAGGCAGCATATTTTTGATTTTTGGCGAAAATCTAAAATTTAAAATAACACTTGAAAAATAAGAGAAATAATCTAAAGTAAAGGTATCTTATGAAAAAAATAATATTAATTATATCTGGAATCTTATTAACTCTATCTTCTTTAGCTTCTTGTGTAAATACTCCGAAGGTAGAAGAAGAAAAAACTTTTAAGGTTACGTGGAAAAATGAAGATGGGTCCATTCTAGAGGTTGACTTTAATGTTAAAGAAGGAGAATTACCATCTTTTGATGGAGAAACTCCATCAAAAGATAATGATGAATATTATTCTTATTCTTTTAAAGGATGGAATAAAGAACTAGAACCAGTTTATAGTGATATAACTTATATCGCTCAATATGAAAAGATAGAATTAGTTTATACCGTTACTTGGGAAAATTATGATGGAACTATCTTAGAAGTTGATGAAAATGTTAAAAAAGGAAGCATACCTGAATATAATGGGAAAATACCTATTAGAGAAAGTGATTTTTATGAATACACGTTTATTGGGTGGGATTCTTCTTTAAATCCAATTACAAAAGATACAATTTTTAAAGCACAATATTCACAGACCGAGGCGTCTTATTCTATAAAATATGTTGATTATGATGGAACTATTATTAAAGAATATAATGATATTAATTATGGTGAACACGCATTATACTATGGTGATTTACCCTCAAGAAAATCAGATTCTAAATATCATTATAATTTTGTAGGTTGGTCTCCTAATGTAACTGAGGTAAGAGAAAATAAAATTTATGAAGCTTTATATGAAGCAATACCTCTTTCTGAATATAAACCTTACAATAAAGATAACTATTTATCTAGAATTCCAACTAAAGATAATGGCCAAATTTTTTTATATGGAGAATTTCACGACGATTATTTGATTTTGCAAGCTCAATTAGAAGCCTGGGATCTTTATTATAAAAAATATGGAATGAGAGATTTTTTTATTGAAAGAAATTCAATTTTTGCTAGTCAATTAAATACGTATATAAGTGGTAAAAATGAAAAGTTGTTAGATGGCCTGTATAATAGAGGTGCACTGGGTACAGTAGGCAAAGATTTCGTTTATAATTTTTATAAAACTTTTAAAGATAAATATCCAGAAACAGTTTTCCATGGAGTTGATTCAGTAAGCGGCGGTATTGGAAATCAAGATCCTAACGATTATATTGATACGCTAATAGATAGAAACGAAATTAATCCTGAAATAAAGGGAATTGCTTTAGAAGATTTATCAAACAACGAAATATATAGAACTCTAAATGATGAGGAAAGTGCAGAATTTCGCGAAAGTAAAATGGCAGAAAGATTTGTTGAGGAATTAGAGAGAATCGATTATGCAAATTGTATGGGGGCATTTGGTACAAATCACACTTATACACATATGCTGAACTTGTATGGTCAACCTTTTTTAGGCAATCGTTTGTATCATATTTTTGGAGAAAATGTTTATTATGAAGATTTATCTGACACCGTTTATGGAGGAACAAAGCTTATTAAAATGAAAATTGGTTCAAAAACCTATGATGTATATGATGGTCATAAAAGATATTTAAGTTCCTTTTCTGAACTTGGCGATTATGATGCTTGGCATATTTACTTTATTGCAAACAATGATGATTGCTTTGATTTCATTAATTATCCATTAACTGGTGTTAAAATAGATAGATCTAGATTGCCAGTCAATCAAGCATATGATTATCAAATCTATATTATAGATTTTTATAAAAACGAAGAGTTTAAAATTAGAAAATATTATAGATCTGATTCCGATCATTCGCTTATAGCCCATGAATTTATAATTTAAAAATTTCATTTTGTCTATAAATCCCTTTACAATATAATGGAACCGTTATATAATAAAGTTAACGGAGGAGGTGATTGTATAGTTACTAAAGCCCAGTTAAGGGCAACTGCTAAATATGAGAAGAATAACTATAAATCATATCATTTTAGATTAAGAAACGATGTTGATAGGTTATTAATTGAATATTTAGATTCAATAGAGAATAAAAATGAATACTTTAAAAATCTAGTTAAAAAAGATTTAGAAAAGTAAAAAAGAGCCCCCTAAACTTGCAGGTAAAAAGGACTCTACAAGAATAAATCTTGTTTTTATATTCTATCATTGAAAGTCAATATAAGTAACTAATAATTAAAATGGTAAATTATAAAATTCTCTCTTTAATAAGAAAAGAAAGAAATTTAAAAGCTAAAGATGTAGCAAAACTTTTAAATATTGATCCTACAACTTTAAGTTCTTATGAAAGAGGAATAAATGAACCACCAATTGATACATTAGCTAAATTAGTGAAAATTTATAATGTATCAATTGATTATTTAGTATTAGGTAATAGAGATGAAATAACTATTTCATCTCAAGAATTTAATAACTTAATAAAAATAGGTGAGTTTATTTTAAAGTTAAAGAAAAAACATATTAACTAAAAGACAATAAATATTTATTTTAAAAAGAGATTATTTTTAATGGTGAATTATAAAAATTTAAAAGAAATAAGAAAAAAAGAAAATCTTTCTGCTAAAGAAGTATCTAATAGAATTGGGGTTTCTTATAACACTTTAATGAATTATGAATCAGGTCTAAGAGAACCATCAATTGATATACTTTTAAATTTATCCAAAATATATAAAGTTAGTATTGATTATCTTGTTAGTGGGCAAGAATTTAAAATCATGTTAAAAATGAAGAAATTGAATCATTTTTAAAAATATTTAATTTTCTATTAAATGTATTTTTAAATTTAAATACTAAATTATCTTTTAAAGAGTAAAGAGGTAAAAAATGGAAAATTACAAGATATTAAAAGAATTAAGATTAAAGAAAAATTTAAAATCTAAAGATGTTGCTAAACAATTAAATTTTTCTCAATCATTAATGAGTGAATATGAAAATGGCGTTTATGAGCCATCTATAGACACTTTAATAAAAATGGCCGGGATATATGGTGTAAGTTTAAATTATCTACTTTTAAAAGAAGATAAAAGTATTACTTTCACCAATGAAGAAATAGATATAATTGAAAAATTTGCTTTCGTTTTAATTGATAAATTACAGTTACTTAAAATTAAGGAGAAAATAACTAATGAAGAATTATAAAATACTAGCTAAATTAAGAAAAAAACAAAAACTAACAGCTAAGGAAGTTGCAGAAAAACTAAATTTTGATAATTCAACTATTAGCTGTTATGAAAGAGGAAAAGCTGAGCCATCAATCGATGTTTTAGCAAAACTAGCTCAAATGTTTCATGTTAGTTTAGACTTTATTGTTAATGGCGAAGGAAAGCAAATAACTTTAAGTGAAGATGATATAAATCTACTTATTCAATTTAATATTTTTCTTTCAAGAGTCTGTATGTGTTTAAAAACAAATAAGGGAGCAGAAATAAATGAAGAATTATAAGATGTTATCTGAAATAAGAATAGCAAGAGGATTTAGCGCTAAAGATGTTGCTAAACTGATCAATGTTGCACCTAATACTTTAAGTCAATATGAAAATGGTGTTTGTGAACCATCGATTGATACTCTTGCTAAGCTTGCCGAAATTTATAACGTAAATATTGAAAATATTGTTATACCTAATGATGACTCAATTTTATTAACAAAAAATGAATACGAAGAATTAAAAGCTTTTAAGATGTATTTTGTTTTAAAAATGAAATGCTATAACAAAATAAAGAAAGAATATTTTTCTGATTAATAGGAGGGAGCTTATGATCACAATCGGAGAAGGAAGACATAGATATGTCGTTTATGAAAAAGAAGACAAAATAAAATTATTAGAAAAAGGAATTTGGACTATGGCACAATGTGCTGCATATCTTGGAGTCCCTACTTGGAAACTTACTCCAATATTCAAAAAGATTAAAGATAACCCGCCTTTTAAAAGATGCATTTATAGAGATGAATTACTAAAGTATTTCAACACATCTTGGGAAAAAGAAATTAATCTTTTAAAAGCATTAGATGAATTAAAAAAATAAAGAAGAATTTTCGTAGCATTTTCGTAGCATCATAAGGATAAAACAATTATTAATAAATGAAAGTAAATTTAAAAAAACGCATAAAATTCGATAATTTATTTTTATTTGATAGTTATTAAATAGCTATAGGGTATCCCGGCAGAAGGCACCAAATATAAAAAATATCGAATATTTTCGCGAAATATTCGTTTAGATATATAAGTAAGGTAGGACATTTGAGTCCTATTTTTTTATGACTTAGTAGTTTTTGGCGTCCGCCACGCCGCCACGAGAGTTCGACCGTAAGCGTAAAATAAAAACCATACGAATTAATTCGAATTAACCGGCTTGATTTTCATATTTCCATGGTAAAAGTTCTTCGTAATTATCACAGCCGTTATTAAGTTTCTTAATCAAATATGAAATATATTCTAAAGGATTTACGTTATGTGCTAATGAACTTTGAAGAATCGAAAAGAAAATTGCAGAACTCTCTGCCTCTTAGGCGGTATTTGAAAATAGAAAGTTTTTTCTGACAATAACAAAAGGTTTAATTGTTCTTTCTGAAATGCTATTACTTAAATCAATATGACCATTCTCTAGAAAGGTTTTAAAACCTTTTTTCTTTTTAAGATATAATCGATTTCAGAATAAAGCGCGGTTCCTTCTTTTGGTTTAGCATTTTCTAATTTATAAAATATTTTATCTAAAACATAGAGGTAGGTTTTAATATTTCTACATTGTTTTATTTTTCCGGATCATATTTATTAATTTTAAATTTTCTTTCTTTTTCAAATAATTTATCAATCAAGTCTTTAATTTCACGAGCTTTACTAATTTTTAATTGTTCGGAGCTAAGAGACTTTATGATTTCCGCCAATTTTCTTCTCGCATGAGCCCAACAATAAGCGTTGATAATTCCTTCTTGATTGGCATAGCCGCTATAAGCATGAGTCAATAAATAACCTTTGTAATTTTTTAAAAAATTGCTTACTTGTTTTCGCTCGCGAGTGTTGCAATGTTCATAAATATAAATAGGATGATCATAAAAAGTTGAAATGTAAACCCGAATATAAGATATAAGTTTATTAGAATTTAGAACTTTTAAAGTAGTTTCATCAGCACAAATAACTTTTGCATTATTTTCCAAAAGCTTCTTTTTTAAA
>CASEVI010000009.1 GCA_949291375.1 uncultured bacterium
TCTTTTTTGTTTTTACCATAAAATCCAACGCCGAATAAATTTCTTTTCTTTTGTTCATATTTCCTCCAATTGCTATAGTTAGCAACTGAAGAAATCCTACATTTTAAATTGGCGAAAACCAACTTTTTCATTATGGCGTTTACAGTGCTAAACTTTTGTCCTTATGGTTCCGTGTCGATTCATGTTTGCGAGGATTGTTAAATCTAATAGGTGCTAAACTACTAAATCTCTGCATATATCAACAGAAATGTTTGCGAGGATTGTTAAATCTAATAGGTGCTAAACGAATTATATTTAACCAAACTAAAACCAGAGTTTGCGAGGATTGTTAAATCTAATAGGTGCTAAACTGAAGAAACTGAACAAACATCGAATGTCGCTGTTTGCGAGGATTGTTAAATCTAATAGGCGAGCAAATAGCCTTAACTTATTTAAAAGATTTTATATTTATCTTACCTCGATAGTTAATCACCTGAATGGGAAGTTATTAATTCAATGCTATAATAGAAAATGAAAGAATAAAGAAATTAAATTATGGAAACTATAAATTCTTTTGATATTATTTTAGCTTTAATTAAGGCTCATAAAGATGAAAATATGTTTCATACTGTTCCTGGGCCTGATAATTATGATGTTAAATTAGATAGTGCTCATTATTTGCTAGGGCAAACTATAAGAAATTTATGGAACAAAAAAGGTCATATATGCATTAGTAAAAAGGCATTAGAAAAATGGAATGAATTAAAAGTTGGCGAACCAATTATTAACTATAGTTACCAAAAGCCTGTTTACTATAAAAACGAAGAGCCTGTTTATATAAAATGTTATAAAGGTGCGAGTAGTTCTCCATATTATGGAGGAGAAGTTAAATATGTTGGTAAAAGTAGTTATTTTAGATTTAGACAAGTTTTTCATATCGAACATATTGTTCCTATAGGAGTAATTTTAGAAGAACTTTTAAAAGTTGATATAAATTTAGATAAAGAAGTTTTATATAAAGAATTAAATTTTATCTTAGATAAAATTTATGTTTGTTTTATGTTAAAAGAAGAAGATAAAGAGTTAAATAAGGTTAATAAAATTAAAAGATCAGATAATTATATAGAAGTTATTAATAGTGATTATAAAAAAGCAGGTATAGAAATAGTAAAGTGGTATTAATATTTTATGAATGAGAATTTATTAGATTTAGATAAAGTAAACAAAAATATAATTAATGAAGGTTTACCAAAGTATTTATATATTATAAAAGAATTTAGTTCATTAAACGAACCAACTAAGGAATTTACGAGGAAATTCAAAAATTTTTATCGTATAAGAGAAAATAATAAATTTTGTGACGTATATTATTCTTTAATGTTTCAATATAAAAAAATGTTGAATTTGGAGATATCTTAAAAATTTTATTTAAAGAAATAGGAAAAGTAGAATCTTCATATACTTCAAACTATTACATACAATTAATCCTAATAAACCAATATGGGATAGGTTTGTATTAATGAATTTAGGTTTAAAATAAAATACAAATAGTAAAGATAAAATAAATTACTCTATTAATACTTATTCTAAAATTGAAAATTATTACTTTCAATTTTTAAGTAGCGATTATGCAAAGAAATGTATTGAATTTTTTAATATTAACTTTCCTGAAGGTAAGATGATATCAAATGTTAAAAAGATCGATTTTTTATTATGGTCTTCAAGAGAAGATAAGAGTGATGCTAAAGCCAAAAGAAGCACCAAATTAACGGTTAAATTAAATCTTAAAGAAGAAGTTATAAATTATTTAAATAAAATAGATAACAAAGATTCTTTTATTGAAGGTTTAATTGAAGATTACATTAAAAGTAAAAATACTTAAATAATAAATTTATTTTCTTTTCTTATATAGATATTCACACAAAAATGTCAATAATCGTTACTAATTTATTTATTTAAAATGTAATAATGCTAACTAAAAAACTTCAAAAAGGGGGTGCGGACAAAAAGTTGGACATTAAATTAAGGGGACTTAACTTATATGTACGATTTAAAAACAATAAAGAAAACACTTAAACTACTTCATAAATACGATTGTCAATTTGCAAAGACATCAAGAGAAACTGGAATAAAAGCAAGAACTATAAGAAGATGGTACAACTGCGAAAAAGCTGGTTTACCTCTTTTGGTAAGACCATTTGTTCATACTAAAAAGGGGAAACGGACTTCTGAACAAATGAAAAAGGTGTGTGATTATTATTTTGAACACGGAGAAAATATTTCTAATGCAGTTAAAAAATTTGGGTATCCATCAAAATCTTGTTTAAAATTATGGGTTAAAAAAGATAAAAGATATAAAAAACTTAAAAGAAAAATGAAAGTAAATAAAAATAATTATTCGGAGCATGATAAAATTGCTATTGTAAAAAAATTTGCCAATAAGACAATTCCTGGGAAAGAATTGGCCGAAAAATTGGGTGTTACAAGAGAAACTATTTATATTTGGCAAAGAAAATTAACGGGAGAAAAAATGGATATTGACAACAACAACAATAAAGACGAATTACTCGCTGAAATTGAAAAATTAAGAAAAGAGAGGAATGATTTAGAACTCGAGAATAAAATACTAAAGAAGGCAAATGAATTAATAAAAAAAGAAATAGGCGTTAATTACGGTAATTTAACCAACAAAGAAAAAACTATTGTAGTTAACGCCTTAAAAGGAGCATATCCAACCACAGCTTTATTAAAGAAATTAAAACTAAAAAGATCTACTTTTTACTATGAATGTACTAGAAATTTAGTCGATAAATACGATGATATAAAAGAAAAAATAAAAATAATATTTAATGAAAATTATAAATGTTACGGCTATAGGAGAATCAAAATAGCTCTTATTGATACTTTCGACATTAATATTAGTGAAAAAGTTGTTAGACGATTAATGAAACAAATCGGCCTTATTGTATATCAAAAGAGAAAAAGAAAATACTCGTCTTATGAAGGCGAAATTTCCCCCGAGGTTCCTAATTTATTAAATAGAGATTTTAAAGTGGTAAACCTTATACAAAAGTATTGACAGATATAACAGAATTCTCTTTAAAAGATGGAAAAGTATACTTATCTCCTTTAATTGATTGTTATGATGGTTTACCAATAGTTTATACTTGTGGCACATCTCCTAATTCTGAACTAACTAATAAAATGCTTATAAAAGGCCATGAGATAATTAAAAATAATAATTGTACTATTCATAATGATAGAGTATTTCATTATCGTGTCCCAAGTCGGATAACATTAATGGATAAATTTGGCTATACAAGATCTATGAGCAAAAAAGGTTGTTCGCCCGATAATTCAATGTGTGAGGGTTTCTTTGGAAAAATAAAAACCAATTTTATTATCCTTACGATTGGACAGAGACAACATGTTCTGACTTCATTGATAAATTAAAAAAATATTTAAAATGGTTTACAGAAAAGAGAATAAAAGTTAGACTATGGAAAAATTTAAAAACTGTCCAATAAAATGTCCGCATCCCCAATTGGTACAATTTATTATGCCCTTATCAAAATGTATGTTCAATTCTCCACAATTGATGATAAAGTTTATAAATTTCTATTGAATCAATTTTTATTTCGCTAGTGACCAAAACATTAAAACTAGCATATTTTCTCTCATTTTCTATTTTTTCTGTGTTTAGAAGCCCTTTAATTTTTGCTTCGATTAATTCGCCTTCTTTGCTAAAAGCTTTAATATCTATATACTCACCATATGGCCCAAATCTTTCTTTTTTGGCTCTAGATGCAATTAATTCTTTTACATTTGACACAATTTTATTTAATTCATAGAGTTTCTTTTGCTGCAATTTAGGATTAAAAGTAACAATTCTTTTTTCTTTAACTGTATTTTTTTGATTTTCACCATTATCGTCTTTATATTCATAAGTAAAATCACCAATATAATCTTTGTAAGAAAAAAATATATTATCATCTCTGCCCTTTACATCAATTCATTCATCACCTAATTCATACCACTTTTTTCTATGTCTTTTGACTTTAAAACTGATTTTGAAAATAAATATCCATCTTTATTTGCTAACGCCTTTTGTATATTTTTTCCGCAATTTAGACCCTTGTCAACGATTTGTATTGTTCTGCCTTTTATTTGATTTTCCTTTTTCATTTGTGTGATAGTATCTGGCAATTTATTAATTTCGGATTCATTTCAAGGATAAATTTTCATTGTTATTGGAAGTGCATTTGCATCCAAAAGAAGTGCCATTCTAATAATTGGGTCATTTCTGTTTTCTTTAGAAGGTCCTTTTCTTCTTAACTCATCGATTCTGTCAATCTCAAAATAAAAGTTAGTACAATCAAAAAGCGTGTAATTTGTTTTATATTTAACTAATTGTTCAACATGATATGTCAAAAAAGATATTATCATCTCGTAATTTTCACCAAGAAATGTTAAAGCGTTATATACATCATCAAGCGAATAATCAATTTTTGTGCCGTAAAGAGAATTAATAATGTCGTGATATGTTTTAAACTTTGATTCAGGTTGTATAATTCTTGCAAAAATCAAATTTGAAAAAATATGATAAATATCGCATTGATATTTTGAATTAATTGACTCAAAAGCTTTAAATTCTGGCATTATATTTATACTATCAAAAACTAATTTTGGCAAAAAATAACCTAAATTCTTAATATCAGGTTCATCTGATATTTTTTCTCTGTTCTTCGTTTTTTCGAGGTTTCGTTTGTTATTTAAGTCTTTACAATAGTTTTTATAATACGAAATTGGATCTTTAATTTCTCCTGTTTTTAAATCATTTTCATATCCTAACGTCTTAATCACTTTAGATTGATTTCTTTTTAAACCAGGAACATGATTTGAATCAACAATGGATAAATAATTCCCATTTTTATACCTTCTAATTCTTAAAAATATGACATATAATTCCTCATTTTCTAGCCACGATACCACGATATTTTTAATTAATTTCAATAAATATTGTCAAGTTTTTAGATATTAAAAAAAGACGAACAGAATCGCCTTTTTAGAATTTTACTATTCTTTATGTTCTTAAAATATATCGTGGCATCTTCTAAAGACGGGTTTCTTTAAATAAATCTTTTAAGTCGTTCATTCTTAAATTAAATTTAGTTGAAATTGATTTTTTATTTATTAAAATATTCAAATAGGGTCCTCACTTTCACAATTTATATTATAGGACCCTTTTATTTATCTACAAAGTTGAAACACCATCTTTAACTTTTAATTAATTTTAAAAAAATAATAAATATTATAAAATTAAAAAAGAATATAAAGTTAAAAGGGGTAAATTATGTTAAAACTAATAAATAAAAAATTATCATTACTTTTTGTATTGATTTTTAGTCTATCTTTTTTAAGTGGTTGTAAAAATATAGAAGGAGAATCAGGTGAAGTTATTAAACCTTGTGAACATAGTTATGTTGAAAGAATAATTGAAGAAGGAAGCTGTATTGAAAAAGAAAAAATAGAAGTAATATGTGAAAAATGTGGAGAGATAAAAGAAATTAAAGAAGGAGATTATAAAGATCATAAAATAAAAGAAGAATATATAAAAAATCCTGAATTTAACGATGGAAATCATTTTATAATTAGAAAAGAATGTGAAATTTGTTATCAAATTTTTGAAGTAGAATATGTTAAATATAAAACTCCTCATTATATAAAAATTGATGAAAGAAGTAGTGAAGATAATTTATCTTCACTAGCAATATATCAGTGTTTAATATCAAAAGAAAAAATAGAATATCATTTTGATTTAGATGATTACAATTATTATGTTATTAACAATATATTAGTTTTAGAAAAATATAAAGGGGCACAGTATAATAATATTTATATTCCTTCTACCTTAAAAATTAATAATATTAATATTGAGAAGATAAATATTACAAGTGAATGTTTTTCTAATAATAATTCTATAAAAAATTTAAGAATAAATTTTAAAAATACCACTTTAGGTTTTCGTTCTTTTTCAAATCTTGCTTCTTTAGAATCAATAAATTTAAAAGATATAAATATTCAATCATTTACCAGTCAAATTTATAATTGTTATTCCTTAAAAGACATTGTTTTCCCAGATACAATAATTTATTTTTTAGAAGGAGTCATTAATTGTCCCTCGATTACTAAATTAGACTTTTCAAATACTAATTTAAAATATTTTAATGTTGATAATTATGGTGATATACCAATTATGAGAAATGTTCAAGAAGTCTTTTTTCCTTCAACTTTAAGAGTGTTATATCTTTACGAAGAAATGCCTAAATTAAAAAAGTTTACTATAGAAAGTGAAGAAACTTTTGGAGCGTTTTATCGTCCTATATTTTATAGTCCAGTAGCGGAAAATATGTCTTCTTGGTGTGATTTTGCAACTAATATTTTTGAATTTAGCGAAAAAGTATCTAACTACACAATATATGAAGAATTTAATAGCCAAATTACCTTTGTCTTTCCTGATAATCATAAAGAAACTATATCTTTGCCTTATGGAACAAATCTTTTTAATAATAATCAATATTTAAATATGCTAAAAGAAAATAATTTAAATAAGGTAGGATGGTATTATGATAAATATTGTTTTGATTACTTTTTTGGAATCGTTCCAAAAAAAGATATTACTTTATATGGCTTAGTTTTAGATGAAAAAGATGAAGTATTTTTAAATAAACATCAATTTTTATTTAATTTATATGACGAAAAATACGGCAATAATCTTAATAGTATTCTTTTAACTAATTTAACTGATATTGTTCCGTTCCTTTATTATATGTTGAGTAATAATATTTACGAATTATCTTTTAAAGTTGATCCAATGGCTAATATATCATATCAGGATTTAACAGAATATATTATAGAATTTGGTGATGACACCACTTATATGTTTAATTGTGATGGAATTAATCCAGAAATTAATCTAACATTTTTAGAAGATAATTTTTATAAAATTTCAATATCAAGTTATGAAAACTTAAGAAATAGTGAAGAATATGCGTTAAAAGATGCCGTTTATTTGACATTTAATTATAGATCTTATTTTAAAGATTTTGATTATAAAGAAAATAAAAGAAGCGAAGATTATTCTTCTTTTAAATATAAAGAATCTAAATATTTAAAAGAAGAACTATCTAATCCTAATATTATGGCTTATATGTTATCAACTGGAATAAATGTTATTCCTAAAAAAGAAAGTTATGCAGAAAAAGCATTATTAATTTATGAAGATATTGCTCGAAACATTTTTACTGATAATATGAGTGATTTTCAAAAAGTTTTAGCTTGTCAAAATTACTTTTTAAATTATTTAAGAATTGGTCTAGATCAAGGAGCTTCATATTCTTTAAGTGGTAACGCTATATTTACTAATTTAGTTGAAGAAATACCAATTCATGGAACGATAAACTGTGTTAGTGCAGTTAATTTCCCTCGTTTATTATATGCTATTGAAGGAATACAATTATATTTACAAGATATCCCTTACCATCAATATGCTGTGCTTAAAATTGATAATAAATGGTATATTTCTGATCATATTTTAAATCATGAGCAATTTAAAAAAGATCCTAGTTTTAATTCTTTAAGGGGATATAAAGATGAAACGGATGATGAAACAATGCAACAAACATATTATGGAGTTCAATTTTATTATCCTGGAATAAATTTAGAAGAATATCATTATAGTAATAATTAATATTTATTACTTTTTAATTTATTAACCCTAGTTTAGAAGATAAAATCAAAAAATCGTGGCTAAATATTTAATAATCTACCGATTTCTTTCTTTTTCAAATATTTAAAATTTATTTCAGGTCTTTTGACTGAAATTGTGTCTATTGAATAGGATGAATTGAGAAAATTGACGTAGTCACCATTTGGCATTTTATAGATTGTCAATGTCAACAGCAAAATGTCGAAAAACGCCAATTGAAAATGTAGGTTATATTTCTAAGTTATCATCATAAATATTTTTACCTTTCAATCTATAAG
>CASEVI010000010.1 GCA_949291375.1 uncultured bacterium
AAACAAAGTTAGTTGCTTATTTTCTATAAACTCTTAAATATAACGGATTTAAATTTTTAAAAATCGTATAAAACGGACTTTAATAAAATAATTAAGGTTAAAATTATTGTTTAATATAAAAATCTTTTTATAGCTTTATTAATAAAGATAATATTTATATAATTTTATATTTTAGGACAATATCGTTATTTTATTGGCCCTTCATTCCCTCTTCAAAAAAGAACATATCTAGGATTTTCATAGGTGTATAAATAGGTCCTACTTTTTTTATATATTCTTCTATAATATCTTTATTAGAATAGGCAATATTAACTAATTCTAATAAAGATTTTTTGCTAAAAGTAGAACAAAGTTTTTTTTGGATAAGCCGACTCGTACATATCTATCGTATGCTAATGACATACCAGTTGTTCCTAATATTATTTTTGACGTTAAAGTAATCGACACATTCTTAATTTTAGTTTTAGCTTTTATTTCGTTAAAATAATATTGAGATTCATAGTATCTTTCTATTTCCTCTTTTAATTGTAAAATGAGAGAAATGTCATTAATTGTGGGAATACGGTTTTCATAAAGTGTTTTATATGTTTTCGAACATAAAATTTCAACGACAGGTAGATTAAAACGATAGTCTTTTTGTAGCAAAAAACTATTTCTAAGCATCCCCCAGCTAGCTAAATAAGTAAATAACATTAACGCAAGGTAATCGTATTTACTTTCATCATGACGATATTCATTGAAGACTTGTTTACATAAATCATAAGATTTATATCGATGATGGTTATCTAAAAAATATAAAGCTAAAAAGTCATCTATATTTTCGTTAATATTATGGATTGATAATTGAGGCGAAAAAGTCTTTGTAATGCTATTGTCTATAGATTTTCTTTCAACTTTTTTTATTTCAGAAGAAACCTTTTCTAATATTATTCTTTTATTATGAAGATCTGCAAAAATTGTATAATCATTCTCTTTGAAAATATTAGCTAACGTATGGGTTTGACTAGGAACCCAATAAGCTTGATATTCGTATGCTGAATTGCAAAGTCTTTCACCTATTAACTGCTCTAAATCTTCAAATAATAAGACAATTTTCGCTTCATCTTTTGTTTTGAGAAATAATTTTAATTTTTCAAATTTCTTTTTACCCATAGCATTAAATAATTATCATTTCACGTTAAAACTATTTTATCTTAATAAATAGTTATTTTTTAGAAATATTTTTCATAAATACAATTCTTCATGAAAGGATATTATTTTAAATTAAAGATTAAAACGAAGACTCGTAATCAATAAATAAATTTATTAAATGGTATTTTTATTAATGATTTATTTTCATTATTAAGTTGTAGTATTAATGCCCATGTTTCTTTTTCAATTAATAAACTTCCATCATTTTTAATAAAATCATATTTATTAAAATTATCTTTATATATTTCATAATCATATTTATATGTTAATCCACTATGACATAATAAATATTTATCATTTATTACCAAGTAAGGTAATAAATGATTTATATAATATCTAAATTCTTCACTAGCTCTTATTTTATATAAAACATTAGCTAAGTTTTCATCAATAATATTCCCATTCCTATAAAAATAAGATAAGTATGCACTTTCATCTTTACTAATTCTAAGTTTTCTATCTTTAGTTAATCCTTCTATAAAAGATTTAACTGTTTTAGTAGTTTGATTAGCATATATAACACTAGAATAATTTTCAAAATTTGAATAAAGCCAACTTGTTAAAATAACTTCATGGTTACCCCATAATGCAATACATCTATTCTTTTTAATCATCGAATTAATATATTTGCATAAATTATAAGAATCATTTCCTCGATCAAAAAGATCTCCTAAAGATACTAATATATGATTAGGATTATCTTCACTAAAACCAGATTCTTTTAATCTATCCTTAAGTTCATCTAAGTTTCTTCCATGTATGTCGCTAAAAAGGAAATATTTGTTTATATATTTAATCTAACGTATTATTCCATGCGATGTTAAAAACATATAAAAATTAAAATTATTTTTAATTTTAAAACTTTCATAAACCTAAAATCATAGGCGTTGCTATTTCTTCTACTTTCCAATTCTTTTCATAATGTATTTGACAGAATAGTTTTGTAGGAAAACATCAGTCGAAAATGTTGGTTTTCTAAACACTATTTTTCAAATACAAATATTTCTTTATTTCTTTTAGAAATATCAAAAAATAATATAAAAAAAAATAAAAATAGTTAATTTTATTTATTTTTAATAAAATGATTTTTTAAAAAAATAATTATTCTTTAACAAGATTTATAATTTGAAAATAATCTATTTATCATTAAACATTGTTTTTAAATCAATTAAATGTAAATTTTTATCATCGATTTCTTTTAAAGAATCATCAAATCCACTTGCACTAAAAATATATAAATATTTATTTTCATAATTTGAAAAAGGTTTTATTGAAATATTTTCTAACATACGAAAATAAATATTTTTCCCTTTTTTCGAAGAAGAAAATTTTACTTCACTTACTAAAAGATTGTTGTTATCTTCTCCTACTATATCAATTTCAACACTTCTATTTAACGAAACATTGTTTTCAACATTAAAATTTTCAAAGTTTTCATAAAAACCAATCAAAAGTCCATTTTTATTTAAATACTCTAAATAAGTTATACAAAGTTTTTCAAAATAACGCTCAATAAAATTATTAATAGCATTTTCATCTCTTTTTTTTATGATTTTCCCATATCCACTTTTAATAAGTTCGTTCTTCCCTCTAATAAAGCGATAGTAAAAAGCAAGCATTGGATCTGCTATTTCATAAGTAATGTTTCTTTTTGATTTAAAACTTGTTCTTTTAATTAAAACGTCATTTTCAATCAACTCGTTAATATATTTATAAATTTTATTAACATCTTCTTCTAAATAATTAGCGATTTCTTTTGCACTATTATAATTGATAGAAATTGCATAAATAATGGAAGCATATAAGCCACTTGAAGAAATATCGCTAGTTATAATTTTACTAGGATCATCATTAAAAAGTGCACTCTCATTATAAAAAAGAAGGTCTAAATTTTCATCAAAACTTTTTGTTTTATCGATTGCAGTTAAATATAGAGGAAACGTATTTGTTAAAATTAAAAATTTTGCTTTTTCTTTTAAATCTTTTACATCTTTAAAAGCTTCGAGCGCTTCATTAAAATCAAGTTTTTTTAATTTTAATGAAAAAGTATGTCTTTGATATAACTCATAATTATATTTATTAATTTCCTTTTCTATAAATGAGACGTTACTGCCAGTTAATATGATAGTAATTTTCCTTTTTTTAAAAAGAATGTCTATTGCTTTTTGTAAAGATGTTGCAAAATCACTATTTTTTCTTTTTCCATCACGCGTTAATAAAATTGATGGATATTCGTCAATAAAAAGGATGCCTTTTTCATCTTTAAAATATGAATCGACTGCTTTAAAAAAAGAATACCAATTTTCAAAAACACCAACATTTAAATTTGTTTGTTCACTAAAATCATTAGAGAATGCTTTTCTATTAATAATATCTTCACTATCAGTAGCAAAAAAAGATAAAGATTTTTTTTCTTTTAAAAACATCTCCATTAATGTTGATTTACCTATTCTTCTTCGTCCATAAATATATCCAAATTCAAATTTTTCAGAATTATAAAAACTTTCTAATTGTTTTAACTCTTTTTTTCTACCAATAAATTCCATTTTTGTAACTCCTCAGTCATATTATATTAAATATTTTAATTTAGTGGAATACGTTTTCCAAGAAAATGTTTTCCAATAAAGTAATATGCTGAAGCGAAAAAGCAAATTCAACTTTTAAAATTTTTTGTTGAATTTAGTCTTTCATAAAATGCATTATAGGTAATATCACTTTCTCAAGAGAAAGGAGGATAAATGAAAAATAAGCACTTAAATCTTGCAGAAAGAAATATTATTGCTCAATGTATATGAGATAATAAGTCATTGTTAGATTGCTTAATAAAGACAAATCAACAATTTCCCTAGAGATTAAGAAACACAGGAAGCAGACGTATTTTACATCCTGTTCTATGAATTTTTAAAAAAGAAGCTTTTGGAAAATAATGCAAAAGTTATTTGTGCTGATGAAACTACTTTAAAAGTTCTAAATTCTAATAAACTTAT
>CASEVI010000011.1 GCA_949291375.1 uncultured bacterium
AAAAAGCATTAGAAAAAGGCGCAGAATTTCTAAATCGTTTTGCAAATAAAAAAGAATAGTTTTCATCTTTATTTTTAATTGACTATTATTTATTTAATTGCCTTAGTTAAGATAAAAAATTCTAAAACATTAAAATTTTAAATACAAAAAAATAAAATAACAGGTGGGAAAATCCGTGGGAAAAAAATCAACTTTTTTAAAAAGAAATGAATAAAAATTAGTATTTTTACAATAAAAAACATAATTAGAATAATAATAAACGCAATGTCAAATAGTCCCGTCACTTGCTCCATGAAATCGCAAAAGTACGATAACCATCGTACTTTTTTTGATTTTTACGAATGCCCGCGTGGGAAAAATAGTGGGAAAATTTTTATATTTTTTTCTAAGTTTTTCAATAAAATTTGTCTAAACAATTAATTAAAATAATATAATATTACCAATAAAAAATGTTTTTAATTCACTTGAATATTGTTTATTTTTCTTAAAAATAGGTTTTGAGCATTTTTAAAGTATATAATTAATTAGAGAGAAAATTATTTAATTTTTTATATATACTTATTCATAATTATCTTCCTATAATTTATTAATTTTAAATTAATAAATTTCATTTTGAGATACAAATAACTAACATTATTTACTGCTAAAAGTCTATTTAAAAATTATTGCAAATAATATTGCTAATATCTTTTTTCATTATTCTAATCACCAGATAAAACTTCACTACTAATCCATAGTTTTTTATAAGTAACTCTAGTAGAGTAATTGTCAATTAGAAATTGCGGTTTTGGGGGTGCAGACAAAAACTTGGACTAAATAGAAAGGACAAGTTTTTGTCTGCACTTCCTTTCCAACAAAACTATTCTGACAAATACAATTTTTTATGATTTTATAAAATATGTTATAAACAAATGAATTTAAGCTTCTTTTTTATATAAATTATTTTGTGTATAATAACTAAAAGGAATTATTTATGATTGATTATAAATTAGTATTTTTTGGAAACTTTAAAGATACAGATCCTAATTCTGTAATGGATTGCATATTAAAAAGAAATATAGATAATGTAACCATTAAAACTTTTTATGAAAGTGGTGGCCCTTTTAATCCTGTCTTTCCTAGACCAGAATTGTTAATCTCTAATAATTTAAGAATTTTGATTGGCCAAGAAAGAATAGAATTTCAATTAAATGTTAAAAATAGTGATGAACTTAGAGATTTATATAAAGAATGTATTGAATTCTCTAAAAAGATAAATTTAAAACTAGAAACAATAAATAGGATTGGTTTTATCAAATCTTTTTCTTTAGATGATGAAGAATTTGAGAAATTTATTTCAAAATTTGTTAAAGAATCAGTGATTTTAAATAACAAAAACAAAGAGATGTCTTTTAGAATTAATTTTCAAGAAATAGATGAAACTTTAAAATGTGAAGTAAATAAAATTATTCAATTAGATAAATTTGAAATTTCCGAAAATAATTTTCAATCTGTTATAACCTTAGACTTCAATACAAAAGCTGGAAAATTAAAATTTGATTTATTAAATTCTTTCTCTGTATTTTTTGATTCGATGTCTAAATTTATTTCTTGTGAGGATAGTAATTAATGTTAAATAGCATAACAAAACTTTTGGTTTCTTTTACTTGTGGATTGCAATATACGACTTTATCGCAGTCTCTTCCAAATAATGTTGCTAATAATACACCTATTTTTTTAGATGATTTTATTTTAGAAAATGAAGTTTTAAATCCTAATGTAGCTTTAGAAAAAAAGAATATTACAAATGCTAAATTATTAGAGGATGAAGAAGTTATAAATTCTTCGATAACCGATACTATAATAGATAAAATGCTTCTTCTAATAAGCGATTCATATTTAGATTTTGATGAAATTAATCCATTAGATCCTGTTTTAGAAGATATTAGGTTAAATAAAACTGAGCTTTATAAAAAAATTCTTGCTGAAGTTAGAATAAAGGAAATTTCAAAATTAGCTGATTTTATTTTGTTATATTTAACAAAATATGACTTTGATGAAATTTTTTCTTTTGAATACCAATTTATATTATATTATTTAAAATTTGGAGATTTAAGCGATCAAGAGATTGCTTTAAACAATCTTTTCGGTTGGACTAAATTTAACAATTTTTCTGAATTAAAAAAACAAAATATAAATATTAAAAATATTTTTTTACAAAAAGAGTTAATGAAATTAATTGAAGAGGGCAACTAAATTCGATGAGTTATTATGTTAGAACAATAAATACATCAATTTGGCCTGATGGAGTTAATACTTTTTTTGATAAGGTTTCTAATATTAGAGCTGATGCTATAACAAGTTTACGCACAGAAAAAGATGAGTTGTCATGGTGGAAAATTGATAAGTTAGAATTATTAGAAGATTTAGCTATTAGTTTCTTTTTATCATTTAAAAAATGGTCTAATTCACTTACTTTAATATTTATAGACGAAAATGAATTTTCAGATTTTAATTTTAGATTAGACGAATCAAAAAAACCATATAGTTTTTTTAACGATAAACATTTTGAAATGACGAAACTTACATATTCTACTTTAGGAGATGTAGCTACTATAATTTGTAATAATATTCTTAAAACTAATATTAAAGTTTTTTCTTTCGCTTCACAAATTAGTAAAATAAATAATCTAATAAAAAACAATTTGATAGATAAGTCACTAATTACTGATGAGAATATGATTAAACAATTTAAAAGAAAAGGCATAGAAATATAGATTAACTTCAATAAATTTTATTTTTTCTGCGCAAAAGTGTTTAGAAAAATACCACAAAGGGGGTGCAGACAAAAACTTGGACTAAATAGAAAGGACAAGTATGCACAAAATAGAAGAAATTGAAAAAGCATTAAATTTATTAGATACCTATGATGGACAATTATCTAAGACTGCAAGAGCATTAGGCAAGAGCATTAGGGATTAATCGCTATACATTAAGATCTTGGAGAGATAAAAGTAATAAAGGAGAACCTTTAATTTCAAGAACGAGGAATAAATCATCTAAATGGAGTAAAGAGGAACAAGAGTCAGTAATAGAATATTACTTTAGTCATGGTGAAAACATAACTAAAGCGTGCAGAAAATTTGATTATCCATCCGCTTCATCATTAAAATCATGGGTGAAAAAAGATAAAAGATGGAATAGAAAACACAAAGTTCACAAAAAGCCAACGATATTAAATGATAAAGATAAGAAAAAAGCAATTGTTGATTTAGTTTTAAGAGAGTCGTCAGCAATTACTGTTGCTAATAAGTATAATGTTACTAGAGTTACTTTATACGAATGGCAAAAAGAACTAACTAGTGAACCAATTATGAAAAAGAAAGATAAATCAAAACAAGAACTCGAAGAAGAAATATTGGCACTTCGAAAAGAACATTTAAAACTCGAACTTGAAAACAAAGTTTTAAAAAAAAGCAAACGAAATATTAAAAAAAGAAATAGGCGTTGATTATTCTCTATTAAGCAATAAAGAAAAAACTCAAATAATCAACGCCTTAAAAGAAGA
>CASEVI010000012.1 GCA_949291375.1 uncultured bacterium
GGAAATCGTAGACGAAAATAAGCAATCCGAATCATAATTTTTAATTTAGAGATAACGATGTTTTTAGTTGATTCAATAGATTTAGATGTTTTAAACCCAGTATATATTTATTGTTTTGGAATAGCTGGAATTATTATTTATCTACTTTTGATTATTTTAGCTATCGTTTTTATTAAAAAAGACGTCGATTTAAATTATGTATTTGGTTATAGAACACCTTTTGCTCTTTCATCAGTAAAGAAACGGAAATGGGCAAATAATATTTTTATGAAATGCATAATAATTGTAGAGCCAATATTTTTGATAATTCATATTGTTATATTTACTTTATCAGCGGTATTTTCTTGGTTCTTTTTATCGACAATACTTACTATGGTTATAGGACTTTTCTATTTTATTCCTATTGTTTTATATATTGAGATATATGGCCTTATAAAATTTAAAAATGATGTAGAGAAGCCTATTGAACCTCTAATAGAAAATGAGCAATCCAAAAAACAAGACATCGATGATTTTTGGAAATAAAGTCTCAATTGCAAATTTGTAGCATTTAAAAGTTGCCTTTGTTGTCGTTGTAAGGGTGTGCAGACTTTTCTTTTATACGATATATCGCAATTTTTCGGATTTTGCTCGGTGTAAGTGTATAGCAAATTTGCCGTGTAATAGTTAAATTTTTAAGATACGCATACACGATGGGTGTGCACTCTTACACGCTTTGAAACTCTTACACGGTACTTTGCACACCCCTAGAAATCATCATTTTAGCATTTCAGCCCATTCTTATTGAAGATTGATTCTTTAGTAGGGATGTGCTTTTTTATTTGCCTCAAAAATATTTTTAAACTTTTTTTCAAAAACCACCGTAAGCGTAAAAAAAATACCGGAATTTAAATTCGAATTTGTTTGATTCATAATTTCCTCTGTTAAGGAGGATTAATTATGGCGATTACTAATAAATACCCAGAACAATTTAAAATTTCAATTGTAAAAAGATATTTAAATGGTGAAAGAAAAAATGATTTATGTTAAGAGTATAACATTTTAAAATCTACATTTTGGGGTTAGTCATGTAAATATCAAGGTTTAATTATGAAAGAGTGGGAACTAAATGAGGATACTCCTGTTTCTGAAAATGGACTTTTTATAGACATAAGAAAAAGAGCTGATGAATGTATTAAATCAACTATTGTTAAACAAGCGGACACTAATGCTCGCATTTTTGTTAATGGTTACGCAATTATTTGTTCCATAAGTAATTTAAAAACTGTTTTGGGGGTATTAAATAATGATTGATCTTAGCAATGTTGATTATATTTTTCTATATCATCCTGGTCATACTGCTTTAAGAAAAGGGCGAACAACTTTAAGAAATATGGCTTATGAAATTTCAAAAGATGATGGTCTTAACAAACTATTCATATTTTGCAATAAGAAACAAAAATTAATTAAAATTTATGAAAAAGATGAAACAGGTGTGTGGGTTTATATTCGTTCGCTCGATGAATCTAAATTTGGTTGGCCAAACAATATTGAAGAAGCAAAAGAAATAAATAAAAGTCAAATTGAACGGCTTTTAAGAGGTTTAAAATATATAAAATTTGATAAAATTAAAGACTGTGAAAAATATTATTTTTAAGTAAAAAAATAGAAAATATTTTCAAAAAACCCGATATTTATCGAGTTTTTTTCTATAATAATATAGTGAAAAAAGTAAATGATTTAAAAGATTTATCAAAAGAAAAATTAATAGAATTATATATTAAAAAATGTGAGGAATTTGATGCTCTTGAAGCAAAATTTTATCAAACCGAAAAAGAAAAAAACGAAGCTCTAAACCAATTGGAAAGGCTAAGAGAAACAAATGCTTTAAATAGGCAAAGACTTTTTGGAATAAAAAGCGAAAAATCCTCAATATTAAATAAGAATACTTTTAATGAAGCAGAAGAAATAATTAATGAAAAAAAGAAAGCAAAGCGTGGTAAAAAGAAAGGGTCCACAAATTTTGACAAAGATTTTTTAGAAAAAAATTATACTAAAATCGAATATATTGAACCCGCCGAAATAGATGAAATATGTAAAAACCATAATATAATTGAGCTTTCTCCTGAAATCTCTTATAAAGTAACAAAAATTCCAGCTAAATTTGAAATAACAAAAAATATCTATAAAAAATATTTTGATAAAGAAAAAAATAAATTTTACCAAGGTGTTAAAAATACCGATCCTTATCCTCATTCTATTTCTACACCTGAACTTGCAGTCGACATAATGGTAAATAAATTTATGTATGGATTACCATATTATCGTCAATCTAATATTGCAATTAATGATGGATTATACATATCACGACAAGATATGTGCAATTATCAAATTAAAACTACCGAAGTTTTGAAACCGTTCTATGAATTTTTAAAAAAGAAGCTTTTGGAAAATAATGCAAAAGTTATTTGTGCTGATGAAACTACTTTAAAAGTTCTAAATTCTAATAAACTTAT